>NZ_JBWCDC010000001.1:3047500-3590000 GCF_056279785.1 Rhizobium sp. USDA 3886
ACTTCCGGTTTCTCACGTTCTGCCCGAAATCGGAGCCGCACTTGCCGAAAGCGGACGAGCCGTTCTTTCCGCGCCACCCGGCGCCGGGAAGACCACGCTTGTGCCACTTTACCTGCTGAATCAACCATGGCGCAATGACGGCAGGATCATTCTGCTGGAGCCACGGCGGCTGGCAGCGCGGGCTGCGGCGAGCCGCATGGCCTTTCTGCTCGGCGAACAGGTAGGCGAGACGGTCGGCTATCGCATGCGGCTCGACAATCGTATTTCCGGCAAGACGCGGATCGAAGTGGTCACCGAGGGGGTGTTTGCGCGCATGATTCTCGATGATCCGGAACTCTCCGGCGTTTCCGCGGCCATTTTCGACGAATTTCACGAGCGTTCGCTCGATGCAGACTTTGGATTGGCATTGGCGCTCGACGTGCAGTCGGCGCTGCGCAACGATCTACGGCTTCTGGTGATGTCGGCAACGCTTGACGTCGAGCGTGTCGCAATGCTCCTCGGTCATCCGCCGGTGATCGAAAGCATGGGCCGGAGTTTTCCGATCGACATCCGCTATCGGGACCGGCCGGGCGGCGAGCGCATAGAGGATGCCGTGACACGGGCAATCATCGAGGCTCATGCGGATGAGACGGGATCGATCCTCGCTTTCCTGCCTGGACAGGCCGAGATCACCCGAACGGCGGAAAGGCTTGAGGGGCGGTTCGGACCGGATACGCTGATTGCCCCTCTCTACGGCAATCTTGGTCAGAGGGAGCAGGATGCGGCTATCCGGCCGCCGGCGAAGGGAATGCGCAAGATCGTGCTTGCCACATCGATCGCGGAGACCTCGATCACCATCGACGGCGTACGGATCGTGATCGACAGCGGGCTGCAGCGACTACCGGTGTTCGAAGCCTCGACCGGCATCACGCGGTTGGAGACTACGCGCGTGTCGCAGGCTTCAGCCGACCAGCGCGCCGGGCGCGCCGGCAGAACGGAGCCCGGCATTGCGGTCCGCCTTTGGCATCCGGGGCAGACGGCCGCCTTGGCTACTTTTACACCGCCGCAAATCCTGTCGAGCGATCTTTCCGGTCTCGTGCTCGATCTGGCGCATTGGGGTGTTCAGGATCCGGCATCGCTTGCCTTCGTCGACCAGCCGCCGGAAACGACGCTGAAGGAGGCGCGCGCGCTACTGCAGGAACTTGGAGCTTTGGACGGGGATAGAACCTTAACGGCGCGCGGACGAACGATGCGCGAGCTTGCGCTGCCGCCGCGGCTGGCCGCCATGGTGGTTTCGGCCGGGGAAAGCGGGCACGCAAAAGAAGCCGCGATGCTCGCCGTTCTTCTGACAGAACAGGGCCTCGGCGGTACGAGCATCGACATCGAGGACCGTTTGCGACGCTTCAAGACGGAAAAGGGCGAAAGGGCGGATGCTTCGCGGCGCCTTGCCGGACGGCTGGCGCGCGGGCTCGACAAGGTTTCCTCAAGCGCGCCGCCGCTTGCCGGACAGCTCCTGCTGCATGCCTTTCCGGATCGAATTGCCCTGCAGCGCGGCGGGCGGGGACGATACGTGATGGTAAACGGCCGTGGCGCCGAATTGCCGGAGACGGAACGTCTGGCGGGCAGCCAGATGTTGGTGATCGCCGATCTGACCGGGCGCGCGGCGCAAGCGCGTATCCTGGCTGCGGCGGAGATTTCGCGCAGCGATGTCGAAGCCGAGCTGCCAGGTCTGATCACGACCGGCGAGCAGACCTATTTCGATCTACAGACCAGACGCATCCGCGCCCGGCGCGCGACGAGGCTCGGGGCAATCGTTTTCGATGAAACGCCGCTGCCCCGACCAACGGGCGAGGCTGTTGCCGCGGCACTGGCGGACGGCGTACGGCAATTGGGACTCGACGCCCTGCCCTTTTCCAAGGAGGCTATCCAGCTACGCGAGCGGATGGGCTTCCTGCATCGAACGATCGGCGCGCCATGGCCGGATGTCAGCGACGCTGCGTTATTGGAACGGCTGGACGACTGGTTCACGCCCTACCAGAGCGATGCACGAGGGCTTTCGGATATTCCCGCCGGATCGCTCACCAGCGGGCTGATGGCGCTTGTGCCGCACGAGTTGCAACGCGACCTCAGCCGGCTGGCGCCGACGCATTTCGAAGCGCCGACGGGTCAGCGGCATCCGATCCGATACGACGGCGAGGAGCCGCTGCTGACGATCCGCGTACAGGAACTTTTCGGATTGAAGCAGCATCCGGCGATCGGCGGCGGACGGCTACCGCTTCTTCTCGAACTGACTTCGCCGGCGCACCGGCCGATCCAGACGACGCGCGACTTGCCGGGGTTTTGGGCAGGCTCCTGGAAAGACGTGCGCGCCGACATGCGGGGCCGCTACCCGCGGCATCCGTGGCCGGAGCGGCCGGAGGAGGCCTTGCCGACGACACGCGTTAAGCCGCGTGGTACATAAGCAGTGCGAGGAGCCGGCCATGGTCGATGACGCCAACAGCAAGCCTCAGGATAACCGCCACAGCAGCCGCAGACTGCGCCTGCAGACGCTGGTACGCTTGCGCTGGCTCGCGGTCGGCGGACAGGCGGTGACGGTTTTCATCGTCGCCTTTTGGCTGAAATTCCCGTTGCCGCTGGTTACAAGCAGCTTGTTGATTGCAGCGCTTGCCTTGGTCAATTTCTTTCTGACGATCCGCTATCCACCAACGCATCGCCTGCAACCACCAGCCGCCTTCGCGCTGCTTGGACTTGACCTTCTGCAGCTTTGCGCGTTGCTGTTCATCACCGGCGGCCTGGCGAACCCGTTTGCGGCGCTCGTCTGCGTGCCGGTCATCATTTCTTTTGCCTCCCAACCGATCCGCTACAGCGTCGCGCTCATCGTCTTTGCGATGGTCTGCATCACGATCCTCGCTTTCTCGCCCTTCCCGCTTCCATGGTTCAACGGCGCCGAGATCAATGTGCACAACGTCATGCAGTTCGGTGTCTGGTGTTCGATCGCTTCGACCATGGCCTTTGCAGCTTTCTATGCCTATCGCGTTTCCATGGAAGCGAGCCAGTTGGCGGATGCGCTGGCTGCAACCGAACTCGTTCTGCAGAGGGAAAAGCACCTCTCGCAACTCGATGGCCTGGCGGCGGCGGCGGCACATGAGCTCGGAACGCCGCTTGCGACGATCAGCGTCGTCGCAAAGGAAATGGAGCGCGAGCTGAAGGATGACGACCGGTTCCGCGAAGACGTGCAGCTGCTGCGCAGCCAGAGCGAACGCTGCCGCGATATCCTGAAGCGGCTGACGAGCCTTTCTGCAGAGGGCGATGCCCATATGCGGCGCCTGCCGTTATCTTCGATGATGGAGGAAATCATTGCGCCTTATCGCGAATTTCCGATTGAAGTCGAGCTGATCGAGAAAAGCCCGCGCAAGGGTGAACCGGTGACGGAGCGCAATGCCGCGATCATGTATGGGCTTGGCAACCTCATCGAAAATGCCGTCGATTATGCTCGCGAGAAAGTAACAGTCACCGTCGAACATGACCCCAGCAAAGTTCTGATCGTCATCGAGGACGATGGCAACGGCTACGCACCGGATATTCTCACCCGTATCGGCGAGCCTTACGTCACCAAAAGGCAGAAAGAGGATACTGCGGGCGGGCTCGGGCTCGGGCTCTTCATCGCCAAGACGCTGCTTGAACGTTCCGGTGCAACGCTGGTTTTCGAAAACCGCGATCCGGAAAGTGAAGGAGCGCGTATCCGTGTCGAATGGCCGCGCATGCTCATCGATGCAAATTCGACAAAATGACTTTATCGGCATAATGAAGATATGCGTAGCTGACAAATATCAGGTGGGCGTAAACCGCCAGGATCGAAGACCATGACCGAACAAAGCCACGAAACCCTTGCCGCCGGCGAGCACGATATTGGCCCCGATGCGAGCCTCTTGATTGTCGACGACGACGGGCCTTTTCTGCGACGTTTGGCACGCGCGATGGAGACACGCGGCTTCCAGGTCGAGACCGCCGAATCGGTTGCGGAGGGCGTTGCCAAGTCGAAGAGCCATCCGCCGAAATATGCGGTGGTCGACCTGCGGCTCGGTGATGGCAACGGCCTCGACGTCATCGAGGCGATCCGCCAGCGCCGGGACGATACGCGGATCATCGTGCTGACGGGCTACGGCAATATCGCAACGGCAGTGACAGCCGTGAAGCTCGGCGCCGTCGACTATCTCGCCAAGCCTGCCGATGCGGACGACGTATTCGCAGCTTTGACGCAACGGCCGGGCGAGAAGGCGGAGCTTCCGGAAAACCCGATGTCGGCCGACCGGGTTCGCTGGGAGCATATCCAGCGCGTCTATGAAATGTGCGAGCGTAACGTCTCCGAGACGGCGCGGCGGCTCAACATGCACCGCCGCACGCTACAGCGAATTCTCGCAAAACGCGCCCCGAAGTAGCCGCTGTTAGATATCGTCGGTGGCAAGCGGCTTGCCATTCGCCCATTCAGCCAGCATCAATCTCTGCGCGGCGGCGCGGGAGAAATTCAGCGTGACCGATTTGCGGGTTGCCGGCGCAAGCCGATGTTCGGGTGCTTCGCGGATCATATGCGCGCCATAGCCGTCGGACAGAAACAGTCCGCACTCCTCCGGGAAGATATCAAGCGGTACATCCTTGTGCGTCGCAAAGAACAGTCGGTCGCAATGCAGCCGGTATTCGGGCCACTTGCGATCAACGCGAAAATCCTCGATCGAGGTTTTGATCTCGATGATCCAGATTTCGCCTTTTTCCGAAATGGTAATCAGATCGGCGCGCCGGCCGCTCGCCAGCGGCAGTTCAGGCAGAACCGCATGGCGCATGTCGTGAAGTAATATCTGAGTTCCGCGGCGCACGAGCATGGCTCTGTCCGATTGCCGGCCATCTATTAACGGATTGTTATTGTAAACGCTCAAAATCGTCATGGATAACCGTGAGGACGTATCGCCCGTTGTTGCAAAAAAACCATGCGGTTCTAATTTGCCGCTGCCGGTAAGTCTCGTCGCACTGCAGCATCTTGCAAAGACGAAGTTAATCGAAAATAAACCATAATCAAAGATGGTTCCAAGACCGTTTCCTCACTGCCAATCCTAAGAGATATTCATGCGCATCCGCAATGCATTCCCTGTGTTCGGCCTGATCGCGACCCTCGCTCTGGCCGGCTGCTCCACCAATTCCAATCGCGCTTCCCTCGAAGACAAGGCCGCCGGCCCGACTGTCCAGACGGCACAAATCTTCGATGATGCTTACGGCGTGAGGACGGATGCCGGATACGCCCTGCCCGCGATCCCGATCCAGCGCGTCAAGCCGGAGTTCCGCCGGCAGATTGTTTCCTACGAGACGACCGAGCGTCCGGGCACGATCATCGTCAACACCCGCGAGCGCCACCTTTACTACATCCTGCCGGGCGGCGAGGCGATGCGCTACGGCATCGGCGTCGGCAAGCAGGGCTTCGCATGGGCCGGCACGGCCTATGTCGCCTGGAAGCAGGAATGGCCGACCTGGCATCCGCCGAAGGAAATGGCTGTCCGCAAGCCCGACATTGCAAAGTACGTCGAGGACGGCATGGGCCCGGGTCTCACCAATCCGCTCGGCGCACGCGCCATGTATCTCTTCAACGAAAAAGGCCAGGATACCCTTTTCCGTCTTCATGGCACGCCCGAATGGGCCTCCATCGGCACCGCGGCTTCGTCCGGCTGCATCCGCCTGATGAACCAGGACGTGATCGACCTTTACAGCCGCGTACGCCCAGGCAAGGCGACCAAGGTCATCGTTATCCAGTAAGCTAGAAAGCGAATTCGGTATAAAAAAGGCCACCGGAATTTTCTTACGGTGGCCTTTTTGTTTGATCATGAGCCTTATGCGGCCTGCCTGCCTTTGAGCTCGAGACGGCGGCGATGAAGGACCGGCTCCGTGTAGCCGCTCGGCTGCTCCCTGCCCTTCAAGACGAGGTCGACGGCAGCCTGGAAGGCCACCGAGCGGTCGAAATTCTGCGCCATCGGCATATAGGAAGGATCGCCGGCATTCTGTTGATCGACGACCGCGGCCATGCGCTTCATCGTCTCAATGACCTGTGCTTCACTGACGACCTTGTGGTGCAGCCAGTTGGCCATGTGCTGAGCGGAAATGCGAAGCGTTGCGCGGTCTTCCATCAGCCCGACATTGTTGATGTCCGGCACCTTCGAGCAGCCGATGCCCTGATCGACCCAACGGACGACGTAGCCGAGGATACCCTGCGCATTGTTGTCAAGTTCTCGCTGGATTTCCTCCGTCGTCCAGTTCGGCCGGGCGGCAACTGGAACGGAAAGAATATCGGAGAGCTTGGCACGGGCGCGATCCTTCAGTCCGCGCTGAACATCGGCCACGTTGATCCGGTGATAATGCGTCGCGTGCAGTGTCGCTGCAGTTGGCGAGGGAACCCAGGCGGTGTTGGCGCCGGCCTTCGGGTGGGCGATCTTCTGCTCCAGCATGGCCGCCATCAGGTCTGGCATCGCCCACATGCCCTTGCCGATCTGAGCGTGACCGGACAGGCCGCATTCGAGGCCGATATCGACGTTCCAGTTCTCGTAGGCCGATATCCAGGCCGCCTGCTTCATGTCGCCCTTGCGGATCATCGGGCCTGCTTCCATCGAGGTATGGATCTCGTCTCCGGTACGGTCGAGGAAGCCTGTATTGATGAAAACGACGCGCTCGCGGGCAGCACGAATGCATTCCTTGAGATTTACCGTCGTGCGGCGCTCCTCATCCATGATTCCCATCTTCATCGTGTTCTTCGGCATGCCGAGAAGTTCTTCGACGCGTGAGAAAATCTCGACGGCGAAGGCTACTTCCTCAGGCCCATGCATTTTCGGCTTGACGACATACATCGAGCCGGTGCGCGAGTTCTTGCGGCGGCCGTTGGGACCGATATCGTAAAGCGCGATTAGGCCCGTAATGGCGGCATCCGTCATGCCTTCGGGAACTTCGCGACCGTCACGGTCGAGGATAGCCGGATTCGTCATCAGGTGGCCGACATTACGGATGAGCATCAGCGAGCGCCGATGCAAATCAAAGGCGGAGCCGTCCGACGCCTGATAGGTGATGTCAGGATTGAGCTTGCGGATGAAGGTCGAGCCGCCCTTGGTTACTTCCTCCTGCAGGTCGCCCTTCATGAGGCCCAGCCAGTTGCGATAGACGACGACTTTGTCCTCGGCATCGACGGCAGCAATCGAATCCTCGCAGTCCATGATCGTCGTGATCGCTGATTCGAGCCAGACATCGGAAATATGCGCCGGATCGTTCTTTCCGATCGGCGTCGAGGCATCGATGATAATCTCGATGTGAATGCCGTTGTTTTTCAAGAGAAGATGTGTCGGCGCTTCGGCATTTCCTCGGTAGCCGGCAAAATGCCGATTATCCCTGAGGGCCAGTCTTTCGCCATCCGTCGAGGTGATCGCGAGATTGCCCCTGTCCACCTTAAAGGCAGCGGCATCCTTCCAACGCGCGCCTTCGAGCGGAGCGGCGCCGTCCAGAAAGTCGCGAACCCAGGCGATGACCCTTTCGCCGCGCTTCGGATTGTAGCCCTTGCCTTTTTCCGCGCCGTCGCTTTCGGGAATGGCATCCGTGCCGTAAAGCGCGTCGTAGAGCGAGCCCCAGCGCGCATTTGCGGCGTTCAACGCGTAACGCGCATTCATGACCGGGACGACGAGCTGCGGCCCGGCAATCGAGGCGATCTCGGGATCGACATTGTTGGTCGAAACCTGGAAATCAGAGCCTTCCGGCAGCAGATAGCCTATTTCGCGCAGAAACGCCTGATGGGCATCCAAGTCTGTCGGCGCGCCATTCTTGCGGTACCAGTCGTCAATCTGCTGCTGGAGATGGTCGCGCTTCAGAAGCAGTTCGCGGTTCTTCGGCGCGAGATCATGAACGATTGCTGAAAAGCCGGCGAAAAATGCATCCGCATCAACCCGAAGGTCGGGAAGCACTTCATTGACGATGAAATCATGAAGGACGGTTTCGACGAAAAGACCGTTCTTTTCAATGCGGCGCATGCAATTCTCCTCCCGCAGACGGCGGCGTTTTCACATACTGTTCACTTTGCGCCGCTTTCATTCATAGTCAATTCTGCAATAGTTCGAAAGATTTATGCCCATGAGGAAATAGTGCGCGCGGTGACGCGCATCGGCAGACCGTTCTGGGGCTGGGTCGTCAGTTTCTGCACCGGCCAAGGATTGGTCTTCTCCGTCACGTCGAAGCGGAAACGGCTCATCAATACGGCCAGCGCGATGACCGCTTCCTGCAGGGCGAAGGTGGCGCCGATGCAAACACGCGGACCGGCGCCGAATGGCAGGAACTGGAACCGGCCGATCTTGCCGCGGTTTTCCGGAAAAAAGCGCTCGGGCATATAGGCGCGCGGCTTGTCCCAGTAGAGCTCATGCCGGTGAAGGGTCCAGGGCATGATGAGCACCGTCATGCCGGCATGGATCTCGACCTTCTCGCCTTTGGCATCTGTCCAGCTGTCGCCAGCGATCGCCGCACGGTTGATCGACGGCGCCGGCGGATAGAGCCGCAGGGCCTCCTCGAAGGCGGCGCGCGTGAGGGGCATCAGATCGAGCCATTCGACGGGCTTGGCGCCGCTTGCGAGAACGCGGCCGATCTCTTCCTCCATCCCATCGCGGATATGCGGGCTGTTCGCCACGCAATAGAGCGTCCAGGCGAGCGCCCGCGCCGTCGTTTCGTGACCAGCACCTATGAAGGTCAGGATATTGTCTTCGATTTCTTCATTGGTGAGGCCGCCCGCCGATGCTCGGTCGAGCAGCAGAGTCAGAAAATCTTCGGGCGCCGAGGCGCGATCGGCAGCCATGCGCCGGAGCCGGGCGTCCATCGTTTCGCGCACGATGTTGCGGAACTTGTCGAGAACCTTCCGGCCGCCGACCCGCGTCACCCGCGGCACCCAACTCGGCGCGCGCAGGAGATCCATGGGGTCGACGCGGCCCATGCGGTGCAGAAGCGCGTTCACATCGTCAGCGAAGCTGTCCGAGGATGTGACGATTTCACCGGAAAACAGCGTATCGGCAAGGATTGCAAAAGTGAGCTCCGTCATATCGCTGGCGATTTCGAATACCCGGCCTTCGCTTCCCGCCGCCTCGTACTTCCGCACATACGCCTCGGACTGCTGCAGCATCTGCGCGGCAAAGCCGTTGGCGTGGCGCGGCGTGAAGACGGGGGCAACCGCTTTCCGCGACCGCTTCCAGACCTCGCCTTCAGCCGTCAGCAATCCATCGCGCAATATGGGGCGCAATATGAGCTGGCGGATATCCGACATGCGGTAGTTCGCGGTGTTATCGACCAGCACATATTTAATGAGGGCGGGATCGTTGACGATGATCGTGCTGTCGCCGAAGAAGCGGGTCTTGACCCAGGGAAGTGTGTAGGACGGCTCGCCCCAAAGCTCCAAGGGATTGCGAAAGATCGTGCGGATGATCTCCAGCCGCGACGGTGGCACGGAGCGCGGCAGCGGCGCGCGAGGAACAAACGGTTCCGGTCGCATATCCATGGCAAAGCCTTTCGCGGAAGATTACAGCCTCCCGCCAGGCGAACGTTAGAGCAGGCCCTCAAGCTCGTCCAGCTTGTCGTTGATCAGCCAGCCGTAATAATTCTCCTCCGGCCAGACCATCGCACCTGCGACCTGGTTCCTCGCGGCAAGAGCCGATGCGCGCTGGCGCGAATTGCCGACATTGTACAGCGTGGCGGTCAGGCCGGGATTCTTCGAAATATCCATGCCGGTAATCTGCTTGTAATCATCTATCGACTGGCGGATGGAGGCCGCAACGAACGCGAGCGAGATATCCGGCTCCATGATGGCGCGGTAAACGGCGCCGGCATCCTTTTCGTTCAGTCTCGGATAGCCGGAAACACGGCTGACCAGATCCGAGAGCATCAATGCCGTCAGCGGGTTCACCTGGCCGAGACCGAAGGTTTGACCGGCATAAAACGGCTGGAAGAACACGGCGCTGAAGCGATTGTTCGGGAAACTCTTGCCGCCGACGGTCCTGCCGCGGAACTCGCTTTCCCAGACATCCTCACGGCAGCTCCAGAGCAGATAGGAATCGCGCTTGCCGTTGCACTCGGCAAACTGCGGACGATCGACGAAGGTGTCGACATCCTCGCCTTCATAGGCAAAACGGAAGCTCTCGCCGGCGTAGGAAGCGGCCTTGACGTAATAGGATTGAAGGCGGTCATAGGCGTCGACGTTATAGGTGTGCTCGCCGACGATGGCCCCGATGATGTGGATGGGTTCAATGCCGTAAGCGGCCGCCGTCTTCCTGATCTTGCTTATCAGCTCGTGATCGGTGGAGAGTAGCTCATAAACCTTCTCATACTTGCGATCGAAGGTCGTCTTGGTACCCTTGGTGCGGCGGACCGATGCGCCAGGGACCGCCGGCTGCTCGACGTTGCGGTTGCCGGGAGGCACGACCTGCATCGCATGGGCGGGCACGGATGTAAGTGCCGCAACGGCGATCAGGAGGCATGTCAAAAGGCGTCGCACGATCAGCTATTCCGTCCTCTGGCTATATATCGTCTTCATGGCGAAGCGCGCTGACTGGACCAGAATCTTGGCCGAATAAAGCCGCGTCCACAAACAAAACGGGCCTTCACTAAGTAGTAAAAGGCCCGCTGTCGAGAGTTCAGACTGCCGAAATCCGGCGCGAAACCCGCAAAGGTTCCGACCGATGCGGCAATATCACAGGATGAAACGCGAGAGGTCCGTGTTCTGCGCCAGATCGCCGACATGCTCACGCACATAGGCGGAATCGATCTTCACCGCCGAACCGCCGCGATCCGGGGCATTGAACGAGATGTCGTCTAACACACGTTCCATCACGGTCTGCAGCCGGCGAGCGCCGATGTTTTCGACCGATGAGTTCAGATGGACGGCGACATCGGCCAAGGCATCGATCGCGTCGTCGGTGAATTCGAGGTTCAGGTTCTCTGTTTCCATGAGCGCGCGATACTGGCGGATCAGGCTTGCCTCAGTTTCTGTCAGGATACGGCGAAAGTCTTCCTTGGTCAGCGGACGAAGTTCGACACGGATCGGCAGGCGGCCCTGCAATTCGGGCAGGAGATCGGAAGGCTTCGAGACATGGAAGGCGCCCGAGGCGATGAAAAGAACGTGGTCGGTCTTCACCGGCCCGTACTTCGTGGAGACGGTCGTTCCTTCGACGAGCGGTAGCAAATCGCGCTGCACCCCCTCGCGCGACACGCCGGCACCCATCCCGCCGTCGCGCGCTGCAATCTTGTCGATCTCATCGAGGAAGACGATGCCGTCATTCTCGACAGCACGCACGGCTTCGCGCTGGATGACTTCGTTGTCGATCAGCTTGTCGGACTCATCCCGGATCAGATCGGTGTAGGAGGCTTTCACGGTAGTGCGGACCTTTTTGGTACGCCCGCCCAGCGCCTTGCCGAACATTTCCGAGATGTTGAGAACACCGATATTGGCACCGGGCATGCCGGGGATTTCAAAGCCGCCCATGCCCGCGCCGCTATCGGCAACCTCGATATCAATCTCCTTATCGTCCAGTTCGCCATTGCGCAGCTTCTTGCGGAAGCTGTCACGCGTGGCAGGAGAGGCGGTAGCCCCGACAAGGGCATCAAGCACACGTTCCTCGGCGCTCATATGCGCCTTCGATTCGACCTCGGCGCGCTTCTTGTCGCGCGCGAGCCCGATGCCGATCTCGACGAGGTCGCGGATGATCTGTTCGACATCGCGGCCGACATAGCCGACCTCGGTGAACTTGGTCGCCTCGACCTTGATGAAAGGCGCACCGGCAAGTTTGGCAAGACGGCGCGAAATCTCCGTTTTGCCGACGCCGGTTGGGCCGATCATCAGGATATTCTTGGGCATCACTTCGTCGCGCAGGCTTGGATCGAGCTGCTGGCGGCGCCAGCGGTTGCGGAGCGCGATCGCCACGGCGCGCTTGGCCTCATGCTGACCGATAATGTAGCGGTCGAGTTCGGAAACGATCTCGCGAGGGGAAAAGGTGGTCATGGTAATTCCGTTTCTCCGGGTGCGTCCAGTGCCATGAAGTGGGCCGGACCGTAAATGGAAGTTCTTATATCGACGTAGCGAAAGCCCGCCTTCTCGTAAGCCCTGATCGCCTGAACGTTTTCAGGATCCGGATCGATCACGATGCGCTTGGCGCCACCTGCGAAAAGCTCGGACGCAAGCTTGAGGATGATCGCAGCACCGTGGCCTTTGCCCGTCAGTTCCGGGATACCGATCGAAATGTCGATGCCGAGCGTACCCTTCGGCTGATCCCGATAGGGATGGCCCTCCTCGAGATGAGGATCGTAACTTTGCAGATAGCCTATAGGCTTTCCGTCCAGTTCCACGATCATCGGCCGGGTTTCCTTACTCGTCATTGCCTCTTCGATCGAAGCAAGCTCCGTTGCAGGTTCGCCCCACCATCTCGCGACATGTGGTTCAGTAAGCCATTGCGCCAGAAGAGGGAGATCCTCTCGGCAGACGTCGCGGAAACGATATCGCGAGACAGGCTTAGCTTTCAGCATCCAGTGTTTCCATCACCACGTTGTGGTTCGTATAGACGCAGATGTCGGCCGCGATATCCAGCGCTCGGCGAGCGACCTCTTCTGCGGACTTGTCCGTATCCATCAGGGCACGCGCTGCCGCCAAGGCGAAGTTGCCGCCGGAGCCGATCGCCGTAGCGCCATGCTCGGGCTCCAGAACATCGCCGTTGCCGGTGACTGCCAGCGTTGTCGATTTGTCGGCGACCAGCATCATGGCTTCGAGATTGCGAAGATACTTGTCCGTGCGCCAGTCCTTGGCGAGTTCGACGGCGGCGCGCATCAGTTGGCCCGGATATTGTTCGAGCTTCTTTTCAAGGCGCTCGAGCAGCGTAAAGGCGTCCGCGGTCGCGCCCGCGAAACCGGCAATGACCTCGCCCTTGCCAATACGCCGCACCTTGCGGGCATTGCCCTTCATAACGGTCTGACCGAGGCTGACCTGGCCGTCACCGGCCATCACCACCTTGCCGCCCTTTCGAATTGTAATAATCGTTGTCATCAAAACATCCTTGCCCGGATCAGCGGGCGTTACGCCGAGCCGCTCACCGGCCCTGTGAGCCCTATGTAAGTTTGCCGATCCCGATTGCAAATGGGCGGGTTTTTCTGCCGGTGCGCTTCTGGATATTTTAGGGAACGCCTGATAAGGAACGGCCGTCATTCCCGATGGAGCAGCCATATGGCCGATACTGCAGCAAGCCGCACGGGCAGTGTTTCCCGCAAGACGAAAGAGACTTCGGTTTCCGTTTCCGTCAATCTTGACGGCAGCGGCAAAGCCAAGATTTCGACGGGCGTCGGCTTCTTCGACCATATGCTAGACCAGCTTTCGCGACACTCACTGATCGACATGGAGATCGAAACGAAGGGCGACCTGCATATCGACGATCACCACACAGTCGAAGATACCGGGATCGCGATAGGCCAGGCGATTGCAAAAGCGCTCGGCGACCGCCGCGGCATCACTCGCTATGCTTCGGTCGACCTTGCCATGGACGAGACGATGACGAAAGCTGCTGTCGATCTTTCCGGTCGTCCGTTCCTGGTCTGGAATGTCGCCTTCAGCGCGCCGAAGATCGGCGCCTTCGACACCGAACTTGTCCGCGAATTCTTCCAAGCACTGGCGCAGAACGCCGGCATCACCTTGCATATCTTGAACCAATATGGTGCCAACAACCATCATATTGCAGAGACCTGCTTCAAGGCCGTTGCCCGCGCGCTGCGCATGGCGACAGAGATCGATCCGAGGCAGGCGGGCCGTGTTCCCTCGACGAAGGGCACGCTCGTCTGAGCCCCTTCAGGGAGCTTGAACGATATGACTTCCAGCTATCTGGTTCTGACGCCTCCGGGCGGAACGGATGTCACCCATGAGAAGACGCGCGTCATCCGCGACGGCTTCACCCTGCTCGGCTTTCTTTTCCCCTGGCTATGGCTTCTTGCGCACCGGCTTTGGCTCCATGCGATTGCAGCATTCCTGCTTCAAGGCCTGGGCGGTGTTCTTATGGATCGGCCCGGGCTCTGGCCGGCAGGTTTTGCGATCACACTTGGTACCTGCATTCTGGCCGGTTTCGAGGGCCAGAACCTGCGGATCCGAAATCTCGCTTCCAAAGGCTGGAACGAGGAAGCCGTGATCACGGCGGATTCGCTTGCGACCGCAGAAGAGATCTACTTTTCGAATTTTGAGACCAATGCAGATGGCGACAGCATGCCCGCGCTGGAATGGGAGCGACATCCGCCTTCCCCCCGCCGCCATGGCAATACGACTTCGCTTGGTCTCTTTGGGTTTAACGGAGGACGCTAATGCGCGTCGCAATTATCGACTACGGCTCGGGCAATCTGCGCTCGGCAACGAAGGCCTTTGAGCGCGCAGCCCGCGAGGCAGGCATCGACGCGCATATCGACCTGACGGACAAGGCCGACAATGTCGCGTCGGCCGACCGCATCGTTCTGCCGGGTGTCGGTGCCTATGCCGATTGCCGCCACGGGCTCGATGCTGTTCCCGGCTTGGCCGAGGCGCTGATCGACGCGGTCGAAAGGAAGGCTCGGCCCTTCCTCGGCATCTGTGTCGGTATGCAACTGATGTCGTCACGCGGCCTCGAAAAGACGGTGACGCGAGGTTTTGGCTGGATTCCTGGCGACGTCGTCGAAATGAACCCCAACGATCCCGATCTCAAGATACCGCAGATCGGCTGGAACACGCTCGACCTCAAGCATCCGCATCCGCTCTTCGACGGCATTCCGACAGGGTCTGATGGTCTGCATGCCTATTTTGTGCATTCCTACCATTTGGCCGCCAGGAACGCCGGTGACGTCATTGCGACGACAGAGTATGGCGGGCCGATGACGGCCTTCGTCGGACGCGACAATATGGCCGGTTCGCAATTCCATCCGGAAAAAAGCCAGAAGCTTGGTCTTGCCCTGATCACCAATTTCCTGCGCTGGAAGCCTTAGGCTCGCGCAACCTGCAAGGACTGAATCACATGATACTATTTCCCGCCATTGACCTGAAGGACGGCCACTGCGTTCGCCTGAAGCTCGGCGATATGGAGCAGGCAACGGTCTACAACCCCGACCCTGCCGCGCAGGCGAAAACCTTCGAGGATCAGGGCTTCGAATGGCTTCACGTCGTTGACCTCAACGGTGCCTTTGCTGGCGAGAGCGTCAATGGAGCCGCTGTCGATGCAATCCTCAAGGCAACGACGAACCCGGTGCAGCTCGGTGGCGGCATCCGGACGCTTTCCCATATCGAAAGCTGGCTGGTACGTGGCCTGACCCGCGTGATCCTCGGCACGATCGCCGTTCGCGATCCGGCGCTTGTTATCGAAGCCTGCAAGCAGTTTCCCGGCCGCGTTGCCGTTGGTATCGATGCGAAAGGCGGTAAGGTTGCCGTCGAAGGCTGGGCGGAAGCGTCCGAGCTTGGCGTCATCGAACTTGCCAGGAAATTCGAAGGTGCCGGCGTCGCGGCAATCATCTACACGGATATCGATCGCGACGGGATCCTGACCGGCATCAACTGGGCCTCGACGCTGGAGCTGGCCGATGCCGTTTCGATCCCGGTGATCGCCTCGGGCGGGCTCGCTTCGATCCGGGATGTGAAGCGCATGCTGCAGCCCGACGCCCGCAAGCTGGAAGGTGCCATCTCCGGCCGCGCGCTGTATGATGGGCGTATCGACCCCAAGGAAGCCTTGGCGCTGATCAATGCGGCGCGGCAAAAGGATAATGCACAATGACCCTGAAAGCCCGCGTCATCCCCTGCCTCGACGTCAAGGACGGCCGTGTCGTCAAGGGTGTCAATTTCGTCAATCTGATTGATGCCGGCGATCCGGTCGAGGCTGCGAAAGCCTATGATGCCGCCGGCGCCGACGAACTCTGCTTCCTCGACATCACGGCCTCTTCCGACAACCGCGAAACCATTTTTGACGTCGTTTCCCGCACTGCCGAGCAGTGCTTCATGCCGCTGACCGTCGGCGGCGGCGTGCGCAGCCTTGCCGATATCCGCAAGCTACTTCTTTGCGGTGCCGACAAGGTTTCGATCAACTCAGCGGCGGTGAACAATCCGGATTTCGTCGCCGAAGCGGCTGACAAGTTCGGCGACCAATGCATCGTCGTTTCGATCGACGCCAAGCGGCGGCGCACCCAAGCCGTTGGCCAGGACAACTTGAGCGCCTGGGAAATCTATACCCACGGCGGCCGCAATGCGACCGGCATCGATGCCTTGGAATTTGCGCAGAAGATGGTTGCGCGCGGGGCCGGGGAGCTTCTCGTCACTTCCATGGATCGCGACGGCACGAAAGCCGGCTACGATCTTGAACTCACCCGGGCGATCGCCGATTCCGTCCGCGTGCCCGTCATCGCTTCGGGCGGGGTCGGCGATCTCGACGACTTGGTCGCGGGCGTGAAGGATGGCCATGCCAATGCCGTGCTTGCTGCATCCATCTTCCACTTCGGCACCTATTCCGTCGGCGAAGCGAAACACTATATGTCTTCGCACGGCATCGCGATGCGCCTCGACTGATTGAAAGTGACAGAATGACCGGATTTTCCCTTTCCGATCTGGAAAAAATCGTCGACGAACGGTCGAAGGCCCCACCGGATGAATCCTGGACGGCAAAGCTCGTTGCCGCCGGGCAGCAGAAGGCCGCGAAGAAACTCGGCGAAGAAGCCATTGAAGCCGTTATGGCTGCCGTGACCGACGATCGCGACAATCTTACCTACGAGACGGCCGACCTCCTCTATCACCTTTTGGTCGTATTGAAGATAGCAGGCATTCCGTTGCAGGATGTAATGGCGGAACTTGAGCGACGTACCGCTCAATCCGGTCTCAAGGAAAAGGCCAGCCGGCAGAGTTCATGAGTATCGCGACGCAAATTCTTGGGGCGCCAGAAGCGCTCGATCACTTCCAGGCGAATTCCTATTCGCCCTACAATTTCTTTTCTTCCGAGGAATGGGCGAAGTTCCGCGCCGACACGCCGCTCACGCTAACGGCCGAGGAAGTCGCGAGACTGCGCTCGATGGGCGATCCGGTCGATCTCGACGAAGTCCGGCGCATCTACCTCTCGCTGTCGCGTCTGCTTTCTTCACACGTCGAATCATCGCAATTGCTCTTCGAGCAGCGCAACCGATTCCTGAGCCTGTCCGACGTGACAAAAACGCCCTTTGTCATCGGCATCGCCGGCTCTGTCGCCGTCGGCAAATCGACGACCGCGCGTATCTTGAAGGAGCTCCTGCGGCGCTGGCCGTCGAGCCCAAAAGTCGACCTGATCACGACGGACGGTTTCCTGCATCCGAACGCGGTACTCGAACGCGAAAACCTGATGCAGCGCAAAGGCTTTCCGGAAAGCTACGACACAGGCGCCATCCTGAAATTTCTCTCAGCGATCAAGGCCGGGCAGCCTAACGTGAAAGCGCCCGTTTATTCTCACCTTGTCTATGACGTCGTTCCGAACGAATACACGATCATCGACCGGCCAGACATCCTGGTGTTCGAAGGCATCAACGTTCTGCAGTCGCGTGACCTTCCTGCCGACGGCAAGATCGTGCCGATGGTTTCCGACTTCTTCGATTTCTCGATCTACATCGATGCCGAAGAAGAACTGATCCACAACTGGTACGTCACACGCTTCATGCGTCTGCGCGAAACCGCCTTTCGCGATCCGAATTCCTATTTCCATCGCTATGCCTCGATCAGCGAGAAAGAAGCGCTTTCGATCGCGGAGGGGCTCTGGGCCAACATCAACCTGAAGAATCTCCGGCAGAACATCCTGCCGACCCGCCCACGCGCTGATTTGATCCTGCGCAAAGGCGAGAACCACCTTATCGAGCAGGTCGCGCTCAGGAAACTTTAGCCGGATTCACGTATCGACACGCCTTAACGTCAAGTTGATCCGCCCGCCATTCCTGAGCAGCGTCGATGTCGCCGGATAGATGCGGTCGACGCCGTGAAAGCACAGACGCCCTTCGCCCCCAAGCACCACGATGTCGCCGCTGGTGAGTTTGATCGACTTCGTGCGGTCGGTGCGGGAAAGCCCGCCAACGCGGAAGAGGCAGTTGTTGCCGAGAGAGATCGAGACCACGGGCGCCGTCAGATCCCGCTCGTCCCTGTCTTGATGCAGGCCCATTTTTGCATCGTCGGAATAGAAATTGATCAGGCAAGCCTGCGGAGATTTTCCGTACCCGGAAACATCGTTCCAGATGTCGAGAAGCACCTCCGGCATTGCCGGCCATGGCATGCCAGTGACCGGATGCGTCGATTGATAACGGTAGCCGCGCTCCTTGTCCGTGACCCAGCCGAGCGGTCCACAATTGCTCATCCGCACCGACATCGGCCTGCCCGTTCCCGGCATCACGGGCACGAAAAGCGGCGCTTCGGCGACGATGGAGCGAATCATTTCGACGAGTTCTTCCTGCCGGGCACGGTCAAGGTACTCGGGGAAATGACGAACGCCATTCGAAAGCTCCGGCATATCATTCTCCGCCAGGACGGCTGCGCATCTTCTTCACTTCAGCCCGCCCGGATTTTTCCTTCAGGCGGCGTTCGATCGAGCCTTTGGTCGGCTTTGTTTTCCTGCGCGGTGGCGGTGGCGGCTTGGCGGCTTCGAGGATCAATTCCTTGAGGCGTTCCCGCGCATCCTCGCGATTGCGATCCTGGCTGCGAAAACGACTTGCCTCGATCATCAGCACGCCCTCTTTTGACGTGCGTTTGCCCGCCAGCCTCGTGGCATTCGTCTTGACACGCTCGGAAAGTGAGGGGGAATTCACGATGTTGAAGAACAGCTGGACGGCGGTCGAAACCTTGTTGACATTCTGGCCGCCGGGACCGCCAGCCAGAACGAACTGTTCCGTCAGCTCCCATCCAGCGATGGTAATCCTGTCATTGATATAGAGCGCGTCGCTAGCCATGCGCTTCTATCTCATATCGGCAGGAATTTTAAAACATGCAAAGAAAAACCCGGCGAAGTCGCCGGGTTTCACGTGAATCATCAATGCCTTGTGGCCTATTCGGCAGCGGCCTTGATACCGGGTGCGGCATCGCGCACACCGCCATCAACATGTGCCTCGAACTTCGCGAAGTTCGAGATGAACATTGAGACGAGCTTTTCTGCCTGAACGTCATATGCCGCCCCGTTGGGCCACGTGGAGCGCGGGTCGAGAATGCTGGTTTCGACGCCAGCAACAGCAACGGGCACCGCGAAACCAAAATTCGGATCAATGCGGAACTCTGCCTTGGCCAGTTCGCCGGAGAGAGCTGCCGACAGCAAGGCGCGCGTCGCCTTGATCGGCATGCGCTTGCCGGTGCCGTACGCGCCGCCAGTCCAGCCAGTGTTGACCAGCCAGCAATCAACACCATGGCGGCCAATCAGCTGCTTCAAGAGATTGCCATATTCCGTCGGATGACGCGGCATGAACGGCGCACCGAAGCAGGTCGAGAACGTCGCTTCCGGTTCCGTCACTCCCTTCTCCGTGCCGGCGACCTTTGCGGTATAGCCGGAAAGGAAGTGATACATGGCCTGATCCGGCGTCAGACGCGCGATCGGCGGCATGACGCCGAAAGCATCTGCCGTTAGCATGATGATCGTCTTTGGATGCGCGGCGAGGCCCGCCTTCGAGGCATTGGGAATGAAATCCAGCGGATAGGCGCAGCGCGTGTTTTCCGTCAGCGAACCGTCGTCGAAATCCGGCTCACGCCGTTCGTTGAGCACCACGTTTTCAAGCACCGTGCCGAAACGCTGCGTCGTCGCATAGATTTCCGGCTCCGCTTCCGCCGAAAGGCGGATCGTCTTGGCATAGCAGCCGCCTTCGAAGTTGAAGATGCCATTTTCGCCCCAGCCATGCTCGTCGTCCCCGATCAACGTACGCGACGGATCAGCAGAAAGCGTCGTCTTGCCGGTGCCGGAGAGGCCGAAGAAAACCGCAGAATCACCATCCGGGCCGGCATTCGCCGAGCAATGCATCGGCATGACACCGGTTGCCGGAAGCAGGTAGTTGAGCACGGTGAAGACGGATTTCTTCATCTCGCCGGCATAAGAGGTGCCGCCAATCAGAACGAGGCCGTTCGTAAGATCACATGCAATCACCGTTTCACTGCGGCAGCCGTGACGCTCCGGATCAGCTTTGAAGCTCGGCAGATCGATGATCGTCAGTTTCGGCACGAAGGATGCAAGGGCAGAAAGCTCCGGACGGATCAGAAGATTGCGGATGAAAAGCGAGTGCCAGGCAAATTCCGTCACGACACGCGTCGGCAGCGCGTAGTTCTTATCGGCGCCGCCGATCAGGTCCTGAGCGAAAAGCTCCTTGCCGACGGCATGCGCCAGCATATCCCGATGCAGCAAGGCAAAATGCTCCGGCGACATCGGCTTGTTGTTGTCCCACCAAATTTCGCCGGCCGTATTGGCATCGCGGACGACGAATTTGTCGCGTGGCGAGCGGCCGGTATGCTGTCCTGTCAGAGCACGAAGGGCGCCTTGGGCCGTGAGTTCGGCTTCACCGCGGCGAATCGCTTCTTCATAAAGGGAGGCGGCGGCAAGGTTATAGCGGACGCTTTTTGCGCGTCCCAAACCGATCGTCGCCAGCGCTATCGCCGGGTTGTGAATTCCGAACGTCTCCATGGCTTTTCCTTTCGTCCAAGGCTCCCGCCGTTAAAACTGAGAGGAAAACTAAGGTGACGAATTTTAAAAAGCAATAGTGCTAAATGAAGAAAATATAATGATATCAAATATTTAATCGATTTAAATTTATTTTATTCATTTTAAATCGTTTGAACTGAGCATTTTGGATCAATTTTTATCACAGCACTTGTGTCCTGCCGTTTTGATCATTGCGACAATGCTACCCTTTATCTTTGCCACAATTTGTTCCACCTTTATCCTCCATAAGCGCATCCGGTCGTTGGGGCCGGCCTGGGGACATCAAAAATTCCGGGAGATGCGCATAGATGACGGAGACGAACACCATGGCGACAATCGCGCTCGTTGACGACGACCGCAACATCCTGACTTCGGTGTCGATCGCACTGGAAGCCGAAGGATACAAGGTCGAAACCTACACGGATGGCGCCTCGGCCCTCGATGGCCTTATCGCGCGCCCGCCGCATCTTGCCATCTTCGATATCAAGATGCCGCGCATGGATGGAATGGAGCTCTTGCGCCGCTTGCGGCAAAAATCCGATATGCCGGTGATTTTCCTCACCTCGAAGGACGAGGAGATCGACGAACTCTTCGGCCTAAAGATGGGCGCGGATGATTTCATCACAAAGCCATTCTCTCAGCGATTGCTTGTGGAACGGGTCCGCGCCGTGCTTCGTCGCGCCTCCAGCCGGGAAGCAACGGCCGTCTCGGGCGCCGGCGCTGCGCCTAAGGCCGGCGCTGCCCAGCTTGCGCGTTCGCTGGAGCGCGGCCAGCTTGTCATGGACCAGGAACGCCATACCTGCACGTGGAAGGGCGAGCCGGTAACGCTGACGGTGACCGAGTTCCTGATCCTTCACTCGCTCGCACAGCGTCCGGGCGTAGTGAAAAGCCGCGATGCTCTGATGGACGCGGCCTATGACGAACAGGTCTATGTCGACGACCGCACCATCGACAGCCACATCAAGCGGCTTCGCAAGAAATTCAAGATGGTCGATACCGACTTTGATATGATTGAAACGCTTTACGGAGTGGGATACCGCTTCCGCGAAGCAGCCTGACGCCGGACGGCGCGGCGCATGAGTATTGTCGAGGGCCGCAGGACGGGAACGGCCGCGCCCTCCGAAAGGGCCTGTCGTTGGCACAGTTGGTGCAGGAAAGGGATTTGGATGATGCGGAAGGCTTGAGCGGCCGCCGTGTCAGGGGAAGGCGCTGGTCGCATCCCTTCACCATCATTCGCCGGATCTTCGGCAATGCGGTCTTTTCGAGCCTGACGCGCCGCATTCTCTTTTTCAATCTCGCAGCACTGCTCGTCCTTGTCGGCGGCATTCTTTACCTCAACCAGTTTCGCGAGGGGCTGATCGACGCCCGCGTCGAAAGCTTGCTCACGCAAGGCGAAATCATTGCCGGCGCGGTTTCGGCATCGGCTTCCGTCGATACTAACTCGATCACGATCGATCCGCAGAAGCTTCTCGAGTTGCAGGCCGGGCAAAGTATTACGCCTGTCCCGAATGATGAGGATCTGGAGTTCCCTATCGATCCGGAAAAGGTTGCACCGGTTCTCAGGCGGCTAATTTCGCCAACGCGAACGCGCGCCCGCATCTTCGATGCCGATGCCAACCTGCTACTCGATTCCCGCCATCTTTATTCGCGCGGCCAGGTTTTGCGCTTCGATCTGCCGCCGGTCGAAGAGGAGAAGCAGACTTGGGGCGAATGGCTTACGACGCTTTTCAACAAGGCGTTGCAACCTGGAAACCTGCCGGTCTACAAGGAAGCGCCGGGCGGCGACGGATCAATCTATCCGGAAGTGATGAATGCGCTGACTGGTGTGCGCGGCGCCGTTGTACGCACCACCGAAAAGGGTGAGCTGATCGTCTCTGTGGCTGTCCCGGTCCAGCGTTTTCGCGCCGTTCTCGGCGTTCTGCTCCTTTCAACGCAGGCAGGCGACATCGACAACATCGTCCATGCTGAACGACTGGCGATTATGCGCGTCTTCGGTGTGGCGACGCTCGTCAACGTTCTGTTGTCGCTGGTTCTATCCTCGACTATCGCCAATCCGCTTCGCCGTCTCTCGGCTGCGGCGATCCGCGTCCGGCGCGGCGCGAAGGAGCGCGAGGAGATCCCCGATTTTTCGGCCCGCCAGGACGAGATCGGGAACCTTTCGATCGCGCTCCGCGAAATGACCACCGCACTTTATGACCGCATCGACGCGATCGAGAGTTTTGCCGCCGATGTCAGCCACGAGCTTAAGAACCCGCTGACGTCGCTTCGCAGCGCTGTGGAGACGCTGCCGCTTGCCAAGTCGGATGATTCCAAGAGACGGTTGATGGATGTGATCCAACATGACGTCCGCCGCCTCGATCGTCTCATCAGCGATATCTCCGACGCCTCGCGCCTTGATGCCGAGCTTGCCCGTGTCGATGCCCAATCCGTCGATCTCGAGGCTTTCCTCAGCGATCTGGTTGAGGTTTCCAGACAGATTCGCCATAAGAACAAGGACGTGCAGATCGAGTTCGCGATTGAACGCAAGCCTGGGATCAAGACGCGCTTCGTTGTTAACGGCCATGATCTTCGTATCGGACAGATCATCACCAACCTGATCGAGAATGCCCGCTCCTTCGTTCCAGATGAAGGCGGCAAGATCACAGTCCGGCTGTTTCGCACGCGGTCCCGTTGCATCGTCTACATCGAAGACAATGGCCCAGGTATCCAGGCTGAAAATATCGACCGTATCTTTGAGCGCTTCTACACCGACCGGCCGGAATCGGAAGGCTTCGGGCAGAATTCCGGTCTCGGCCTATCGATCAGCCGTCAGATCGCGGAGGCGCATGGCGGCTCGTTGCGCGCCGAAAACATCGTTGATGCGGAAACGGCTGAAGTACTCGGCGCCCGCTTCATTCTCGCCCTGCCCGCAGTCTCGATGTCGTCGTGATGGGCGCGGCTTTCAACATCAACGCCACGGCGATCGTCATCAACAGGACCGGTCTGCTCTTCGTTGGCCCCTCGGGCTGGGGTAAATCCATGCTGGCATTCACTTGTATCACGGAAGCGAAACGGATGGGGCTGGCCGCCTTGCTGGTCGCCGACGATCAGGTATTTCTGTCGAAACGCGATGGTGAGATCGTTGCCGAACGTCCTTCCGCAATCTCCGGGTTGATCGAGTTGCGCGGTACCGGCATCGTGAAATGCGAAAGCGCTCCGCTCGCCCCGATGCATTACGCCGTGCTGCCCGGCAGTGCGTCGGGCGAGAATCGCCTCCCACCCGACAACGACATCGCGCATTTCGCAGAAGATTTTTCGCTGCCGGCTCTTCGCTTGCTGGCAAACGCCACAGTACCTCTCGCGATTTTGATGGCAAAGGCACCGGACATAGGCCGATAGCGCCTGCTATACAGGCGGATTCGCCCCATATCTCTGCATTTTTATCTTGCACTTCGGCTTTTGATGGCCAAGATGTGCCCCCACCGGTGGACGCGATTGCTGCATTGCGATATTGGGGCCACCGTTTATATGCCATTGGGAGCAGTTAAATCATGATCGGACTTGTGCTTGTCACTCATGGCAAGCTGGCTGAAGAGTTTCGTCATGCCGTGGAGCATGTCGTCGGTCCTCAGAAATTTATCGAGACGGTCTGCATCGGCCCCGAAGACGATATGGATCAGAGACGGCAGGATATCCTGCAGGCGGTCTCTGGCGCGGACGATGGCCACGGCGTCGTCATCCTGACCGATATGTTCGGAGGTACTCCTTCCAATCTCGCCATTTCGGTGATGAGCAGCGGTCATACGGAAGTGATTGCCGGCATGAACCTGCCGATGCTGATCAAGCTTGCCGGCGTACGCGGCGAAAACAACATGGAAAAGGCGCTCGTCGAAGCGTCGGAGGCCGGGCGGAAATACATCAATGTCGCCAGCCGCGTTCTGAGCGGCAAATGATGAGCACAAGCCCCGCCGTGACCTCGCATTCCCGGGAACTGCTCATCGTCAACAAACGCGGCCTTCACGCGCGCGCCTCCGCCAAATTTGTCCAGATGGTCGAAACATTCGACGCTGCCGTTACTGTCTCGAAGGACGGCATGACGGTCGGCGGCACCTCGATCATGGGCTTGATGATGCTTGCTGCGAGTCCGGGCACGACCGTTCTCGTATCCGCGTGCGGCAACCAGGCCGCCGAAGCCTTGAACGCATTGGATCAATTGGTCCAGGACAAGTTCGGCGAAGAAATGTGAGCCTCCCGGACTTCATATAAACATATAAAGACTTCTTTATATCCTTGTTGCCATTGCCTATGAAGCCTGCTACACGGCGAGCACGGCCGTGCGTCATGCACGCGCTCGAGCTATTGCGCCGTCACTGCGCGCTTTGACTATGAGACGCTTTTCAGCTGGAGACCTCGATGAGCACTGAAAAAGATTATGTCGTCGCCGATATCGGTCTGGCGGATTTCGGCCGCAAGGAAATTACGATCGCCGAAACCGAAATGCCGGGCCTCATGTCCTGCCGCGCCGAATTCGGCCCGTCGCAACCGCTGAAGGGCGCGCGCATCACGGGCTCGCTGCACATGACGATCCAGACGGCTGTTCTGATCGAAACGCTGGTGGCGCTCGGCGCCCAAGTCCGCTGGGCCTCGTGCAACATCTTCTCGACGCAGGACCATGCCGCTGCCGCAATCGCGGCTTCCGGCGTTCCGGTCTTTGCCGTCAAGGGCGAATCGCTCGAGGACTACTGGGTCTACACCGACAAGATCTTCCAGTGGGCCGATGGCGGTCTCTCCAACATGATCCTCGACGATGGTGGCGACGCTACCATGTACATCCTGCTCGGCGCGCGTGCTGAAGCTGGCGAAGACGTGCTCTCGCACCCGCATTCCGAAGAAGAAGAAATCCTCTTCGCACAGATCAAGAAGCGCCTTGCCGCTTCACCAGGCTGGTTCACGAAACAGCGTGATGCGATCAAGGGTGTCACCGAAGAAACCACCACCGGCGTCAACCGCCTCTACCAGCTTAGCCAGAAGGGCCTGTTGCCCTTCCCGGCGATCAACGTCAACGACTCGGTCACCAAGTCGAAATTCGACAACAAGTACGGCTGCAAGGAATCGCTGGTCGATGGCATCCGTCGCGCCACTGACGTGATGATGGCCGGCAAGGTTGCCGTCGTTTGCGGATATGGCGACGTCGGCAAGGGTTCGGCGGCATCGCTTTCCGGCGCCGGTGCCCGCGTCAAGGTCACGGAAGCCGATCCGATCTGCGCGCTGCAGGCCGCCATGGACGGTTATGAAGTCGTGCTGCTCGAGGACGTCGTCTCGTCGGCTGATATCTTTGTCACCACGACTGGCAACAAGGACGTCATCCGCATCGACCATATGCGTCAGATGAAGGATATGGCGATCGTCGGCAACATCGGCCACTTCGACAACGAAATCGAAGTTGCTGCGCTCCGCAACCTCAAGTGGACGAATGTCAAGCCACAGGTCGATCTGATCGAGTTCCCGAAGGGCAATCGCATCATCCTTCTCTCCGAAGGCCGCCTGCTCAACCTCGGCAACGCAACAGGCCATCCGTCCTTCGTCATGTCGGCTTCCTTCACCAACCAGACTCTGGCTCAGATCGAACTCTTCACCAAGCCGGATCAATATTCCAACCAGGTCTACATCCTGCCTAAGCACCTCGACGAGAAGGTTGCGCGCTTGCACCTCGACAAGCTTGGCGTGAAACTGACGCAGCTTTCTGAAGAACAGGCCGCCTATATCGGCGTTTCGCCGAAGGGGCCTTTCAAGTCTGACCACTACAGATATTGATCTGAGTAACAATATCCACAACATCTTGGGGATGCCGCATTGACATATGCGGCATCCTTATTTTTTGGAACACACCTTTCCGCCGATTCCCTTCCGAAGTATTGTTTTAGAACTCGATTCGTGGCGCGGAGTTATCCGGTTTGCCCGAAAATGGGATGTCTTGTCGTAATGCGGCACATTGAAGGACGGAGACATACCGCTGATGTCGAAAGTGAATCACAACCTGCCGGGACAGGCGGACGAGGGCGTTTGGCCTGATGTCCGTTCAGTCGAGGCAGGTGAAAAACATACTTGTGCGGCGGCCAGAACAACCGTGAAGGTAAGCTCGGGATCACTGGCGCGGCTCGCAAGAATTTGCGCAGGCGGGACGGCTATCGCAGCTTTGGCGCGACCAGTTCTGGCTCAAGTCGAATCCGAAGCAACGGCATCCGCGCATCTTTTCACATCGTCGCAGGTCGTCGGTTTTTCCGTCGTGATCGGCGTCATTTCCGCAGCCTTGCTTTCGACGCTCTGGCTCGTGCGCCAGCGCGGCAATCTTGAAAACGAAAGCCGCGAAATCCGCTCCGCTCTTTCCGATGCGCATCAGCGTATTTCGCAATACCAGGCGCTGATCGCCGACAAGAATCGCCGCATCGTTGTCTGGGACGGCAACGAGCGGCCGGAGCTGCTCGGCCAGCTTCCAGCCGAGACCGGTGCGCCGCAAGACAGCGAATTCCTGGCGTTCGGCCTCTGGTTGAAACCTCGTTCTGCGTCGGAGCTCGAAAGGGCGATCGATCGTCTGCGTAGTGCCGCACAAAGCTTCGATATGGTCGTCGAAACCAATCGCGAAGAAATTCTCGAGGCGCAAGGCCGGGTTTCCGGTGGCCGCGCTTTCGTACGCTTCGTGGCACTCAACAATCTTCGCGCCGAGCTTGCCGAATTGAAGATCGAGCGCGACCGGCTGATGTCCTCGATCTCGGCCTTCCAGAACCTGCTCGACGCGATCGACCTGCCTGCCTGGCAGCGCGACTCCGAAGGACGCCTCGCCTGGGTCAATCAGGCCTATGGCGATGCGGTCGAGGCGAAGTCGCCGCAGCACGCGATCAACGAAGGACGGGAGTTCCTGACAACGATCGCCCGCGAACGCATCCGTGCTGCCGCCACGCCGGAATCACCTTTCCACGACAGGATTTCGACTGTCGTTCGTGGCAATCGCACCTTCTTCGACGTCGTGGACGTGAAGCTGCCGAGCGGTTCAGCGGGCATCGCTATCGACGTTTCGGATGCCGAATCGCTTCGCGCAGAGCTTGAGCGCACGCTGAAAAGCCATGCCGAAACGTTGGACCACCTCGCGACGCCCGTTGCGATCTTCAATGGCGACCGCCGTCTGCAATTCTATAACCAGGCCTTCGTCGCACTCTGGGAACTCGACATCGCTTTCCTCGAAAGCAAACCTGACAATGCCGAACTGCTGGAGCGTTTGCGCGCCGCAAAGAAGCTTTCCGATCAGCTCAACTGGAAAAGCTGGAAGGAGGCCGCGCTTTCCGTCTATCGGGCGCTCGATACGCAAACGGACCTCTGGCATTTGCCGAATGGGCAGACGCTGCGGGTCTTTGCGACCGCGCATCCACAAGGCGGCGCGACGTGGGTCTTCGAGAATTTGACCGAACAGGTCGCGCTCGAAACGCGATACAACACGCTGGTCAAGGTTCAGGGTGAAACGATTGACCATCTCTCCGAAGGCGTCGCCGTTTTCGGACCTGACGGCCGTATGCGCCTTTCGAACCCGGCCTTCCGTATGCTCTGGGGCATTACAGAAGCCGAAGCCAAGCCGGGAACGCATATTCGCGCGATCGGCGAAGCGTGCTTGCCATCCTATGACCGGCCGGACGGCTGGAAGACCTTTGCAGAGCTGATTACCAGCTTCGACGACGAGCGCCGCTCCAGCCAGGGAACACTGGAATTGCTTTCCGGCCTTGTGCTGGACTACGCCATCATCCCGCTGCCGAATGCGCAGACGATGCTGACCTTCGTCAACATGACGGACAGCGTCCGCGCCGAACGCGCGTTGACGGAAAAGAATGAAGCACTGCGCAAGGCCGACGAACTGAAGAACGATTTCGTCCAACATGTCTCCTATGAGCTGCGTTCGCCGCTGACCAATATCATCGGCTTTGCCGATCTGCTGCGCACGCCAGGTGTCGGGCCACTGAACGAACGCCAAGCCGAATATATCGACCACATTTCGACGTCCTCATCCGTTTTGCTGACGTTGGTCAACGATATTCTCGATCTTGCGACCGTCGATGCCGGCATCATGCGGCTCAATTATTCGGAGATTGATCTCAACGATCTTCTCGATGATGTCTCCATGCAGATCGCTGATCGGTTGCAGGAAAGCGGTGTAACGTTGGAGATCACGGCGCCTGCCTACCTTGGCTCGATCGTCGCCGATCCTCAGCGTCTGAAGCAAATCCTGCTGAAGTTGCTCGCCAATGCTGCGAATTTCTCGCCGGACGGTGCTGCAATCTCTCTCGAATGCCATCGCGAGGGCGCGGATTTCGTCTTCTCGGTCAGTGACCGCGGCCCGGGTATTCCGCAGGAGATGATCGCAACGGTTTTCGACCGCTTCGCTACGGGCGAAAAGAGCGGCAAGCGTGGTGGTGCAGGCCTCGGCCTTTCTATCGTCGATAGCTTCGTTAGCCTGCATAATGGCAAGGTGGCGATCGACAGCCAACCAGGCAGGGGTACGAAGGTTATTTGCCGGATTCCCTCAGTCAGCCTGCCGCATTCCATCGCAGCGGCAGAATGATCACGGAAAACAGCGCAATCTCCCTTTTTCTGAAGGACGAGGCAGCAACAATCCGCTTCGGAGAAGATCTGGCGCTCGCGCTGAAGGCCGGCGATTGCCTAGCGCTTTCCGGGGATCTCGGCGCAGGAAAATCGTCCCTTGCCCGCGCGCTTCTGCGCGCGATAGCGGACGACGAACGGCTTGAGGTACCGAGCCCGACATTCACGCTGGTTCAATCCTACGAGTTGCGGATTCCAGTTTCGCATTTCGATCTCTACCGCCTCGCTGACGGCGCGGAACTGGAGGAACTCGGCTTCGACGAAGCCCTTCAAAGCGGCATCTGCCTTGTCGAATGGCCGGAAATGGCAGAAGGCGAACTCCCCGCCGATCGCATCGCGATGAAACTGGAACACGAAGGCAGTGGCCGGCGCGCAACGATCGCCGCACCGCCCAGGCAGATGCAGAGAATCCGCCGGGCTCTAGCCATCCGCGCTTTTCTCATGAAAGCCGGGCATCCAACCGCCAAGCGCCGCTTCCTGACGGGTGATGCGTCGCTGCGCGCCTATGAAGCCATCTATCCGGATCAGGACGGTCGGAAGATCCTGATGGACTGGCCGCCGCTCCCCGAGGGACCGGCAGTACTCGATGGAAAGCCTTATCCGAAGGTTGCCCACATCGCCGAGAATGCCTATCCTTTTGTTGCAATTGCCAACGTGCTACGCGAAAGGGGCTTTGCAACGCCCGAAATCTACGAGGTCGACTATGATCAGGGTATTTTGCTGATCGAAGATCTCGGCAGCGATGGGGTACTCGACGCGGACGGCAAGCCTATTGCCCAGCGCTACCGACAAAGTGTCGCCTGTCTGGCACAACTGCACGGCATGAAAATTCCACGCGATATCCGCGTCACCGAAACCCGCATCCATCACATTCCCGATTTCGACCGTACCGCCATGAAGATGGAAGTGCGCCTTGCTCTCGACTGGTATCTCCCCTGGCAGCGCGGTACGGCTGCCAGCGATCCCGAGCGTAAGGAGTATCTGGCGATCTGGGATGCGCTTATCGATGATCTCGCATCGGCGGAAAAAAATCTGTTGCTCCGCGATTTTCATTCGCCAAACATCATCTGGCGCGAAGGACAGAAAGGCATTCAGAAGATCGGTCTCATCGATTTTCAGGACGCCATGATTGGCCCGACCGCCTATGATCTTGCGTCCATCGTGCAGGATGCGCGCGTCACCATCGAGCCTGCCTTGTTCAAGCAGCTCATGGACGACTATTTGGCTCTTCGTCGCGCACAGGGCAACTTTGAGGAAGCCAGCTTCCTGAAAAGCTGGGCGATCATGTCAGCCCAGCGCAACTGCAAGCTTGCTGGTCTCTGGGTGCGGCTGTTACAGCGCGACGGAAAGCCCGGCTATACGAAACACATGCCCCGCACGCTCTCCTATCTCAAGGTGGCGCTTGAACATGAAGCGCTCGCCCCCTTGCGCGATTGGTGCGCAAGGGCTGGAATAGGTTAGAGCGAATCATAGTTCCGGATCAGATGACCATCAAACAAGCCATGGTGCTGGCTGCCGGCCTTGGCACCCGCATGCGCCCGATCACCGATACGATCCCGAAGCCGCTGGTGAAAATCGACGGCAAGCCGATGATCGACTATGCATTGGACTCGCTGGCCGAGGCAGGCGTCGAGAGGGCGGTTGTTAACGTTCACCATTTTGCCGACCAGATGCTCGCGCATCTGAATTCCTACAAAGCGCTCGATATCATTATTTCCGACGAACGCGACCAGCTGATGAATAGTGGCGGTGGCCTGGCAAAGGGCCTCAAGCTGCTTGATCGTGGCACGGTTTTCGTCACCAATGCCGATCTTTTCTGGATCGGCGAGCACCCTGATAGGCCGAGCAATCTTCGACATTTAGCCGGATTCTTCGATGCGAGCCGGATGGATATGGCGATGCTCTGCGTCAAGCTCGCGGATACGACCGGCCACAACGGCAAGAATGACTTCAACCTTGCCCCAGATGGCAGGCTAACCCGCTATCATGAAGAGGGTCCGAATCCCGTCGTCTATGCCGGCGCGATCGTCATGGACACATCGTTGTTGGACGACGCGCCCGCCGATGATCCGTTCAATATCAATATCTATTTCGATAAAGCGATCGAGCGCGGACGGCTTTTCGGTACGATGCTCGAAGGCCATTGGCTGACGGTCGGGACGCCGGAGGCGATCGACGAAGCGGAGGAAACGATCCGGCGCTTCCGGACGTTTGTGTGACGGATGGCCGAACGGCACCAGCCCCGCGTTCGAACGATCCCAACAGGTCTGCCTTTCCTGAAGACGCTTGCCGCGGCGCTCTGCGACGGGCGTCTCGCGCCACTCTTCCGGCACGATCCAGATGATCCGCTCTCGCTCTCCAAGGTGACGATTTACCTGCCAACGCGACGCGCTGCCCGCGTGCTGCGTTCGGAATTCGTCGATCTCCTTGGTGGCCGTTCGGCAATCTTGCCGGTTATCCGGCCGCTCGGCGAGACGGATGACGACAGCGGCTATTTCGAGGAGGCGCTACCTGCGACACTCGATCTCGCGCAGCCGCTTTCGAATACGGCGCGCCTACTGGAACTTGCTCGCCTCATCCTCGCGTGGCGCAACAGGCTGCCAGAGATCGTGCGGCGTGTCCACGCCGACTCGCCCTTGGCTGCGCCGGCGAGCCCGGCAGACGCGATCTGGCTCGCACGCAATCTTGCCGAATTGATCGATTCCATCGAGACCGAGGATCGCGAGTGGTCGGAACTCTCGAAGCTCGATGCCGAAGATCACGCTCTGTGGTGGCAGTTGACGGCCGAATTTCTGCAGATTGCCAGCGCTTTCTGGCCGGAACGGCTTGCCGAGCTCGGAAAATCGTCACCGGCACGGCATCGCAATGCCATCCTGCGCGCGGAGGCCAACCGGCTCACAGCGGCCAAACCCGCCGGACCAATTATTATTGCCGGGTCCACTGGCTCGATGCCGGCGACGGCCGACCTCATCGCTGCCGTCGCCAATCTGCCTGAAGGCGTGATCGTGCTGCCAGGTCTCGATCTATCCATGCCGGAAGCGCATTGGCAGATGGTTGCGCCAGAGATCACCGCTGGCGAGCGGACCAACCCCGCGAGCCGAAGTCACCCGCAATATGGGCTTTCGTCCCTCCTCAAACGGTTGAAACTCACGCGCGGCGACGTCGTTGCAATCGAGGAGGCGGAACAAGATCTGCATCGCCGCGCAGAAATTCTTTCCCGCGCCCTTGTGCCCGCGGAAGCGACGAGCAATTGGGGCGAATGGAAGAAGGAGCTCCCGAATGATGCACTGGCGGCAGCCTTTGCCGATGTCTCGCTGATCGAAACCGCAAACGAACGCGAGGAAGCGACCGCGATCGCCATAGCCTTACGGCTTGCATTGGAGCAGCCGGGACGAAACGGCGACAGCCAGGCAGCACTTATCACGCCCGACCGCAATCTCGCCCGGCGCGTGATGGCAGAGCTCTCTCGTTTCGGCATCTTGGCCGACGACTCGGCCAGCACGCCACTTGCTGCTATGCTGCAGGGCACGCTTTTGCAACTGCTTCTCGAAGCAACACTTCGGCCCGGCGATCCGGTCTCAATCGTGGCCTTGCTCAAACATCCGCTGGCCCGCTTCGGCCTCGAACGCGGCGCGCTCACACAAGCCATCGAGGCACTGGAATTACTAGCCTTGCGTGGCGGCGTTGCCGAAGTTGATATCAGCGCGCTCGAACCCTTACTCGATCATCAACTTTCAGAGCAGGCACGGGATAGACACGCGCCGAACTGGCGGAGGTCGCTTCCGCCGGAAGCGGTGGAGCAAGCGCGCAATCTTGCCCGGCGGGTGTCGAATGCGACCGAACCGCTGGCATCCGCGCTCGTCCGGCACCGACCGGATGGCAGTGGACTGACGACCAGCTTCACCCTTTCCGATTGGGCCGAGCGGACCGGACGTGCGCTCGAAGCCGTAGCAGTCGATGAACGCGGCACCCTCGCCAATCTCTGGGCTGGTGAAGCGGGTGATTCACTTGCAAGCCTGCTGAGAGAAGTGATCGAGACGGAGGGCCAGATCGAAGCCGATGGACCGCAATGGATCGATATCATGGCGGCTCTTTCGGCAGGCCAGGCGGTCAAACCGCGCGCGCTCAGCCATCCGAGGGTCTTCATTTTCGGCACGTTGGAAGCGCGGCTGCAAAGCGTCGACACCCTGATCCTAGGGGGACTGAATGAAGGCTCCTGGCCCGGTCAGACGGCAAACAATCCCTTCATCTCGCGCGCAATGAAGACGGAAATCGGCCTCGAGCCGCCGGAGCGACGCATCGGCCAACTCGCCCATGACTTCGAAATGGCGAGCGGAACACGGCATCTGATCTATTCGCGCTCGCTGCGGCAAGGCTCGACGCCGACGGTCGCTTCGCGCTGGCTTCAGCGGCTGCTGGCGCTGGGTGGCGAGACTTTCGAAAGGGAACTGAAAGCACGCGGCGACCGCTTCGTGCATTGGGTAAGCCTGCTGGACGAGGGCAGGAGCCAAGTGCCTGCGCAGCGCCCCTCGCCCACGCCACCGCTCGAATTGCAGCCGAAATCCTATTCCTTCAGCGAGGCCGGCCGCTTGCGGCGCGACCCCTATTCAATCTATGCACGCCGCATCCTGCGGCTCGATCCGGTCGATCCCTTCAATCGCGATCCGGGTGCTGCAGAGCGCGGGACACTTTATCACGCAATCATCGACCGCTTTGTCCGTGAAGGACATGCTGCCGGTACGCCGGAAGCCGCAGACGCGATGGAAACCATTCTGACGGAACTCTTCGATGTGGAGCGCCTGCCGCCGCATATCGACGCGGTCTGGCGTCCGCGTTTCCGGGAGGTGGCGCGCGCATTTCTCGAATGGGAAGCGGAGCGGCGGCCGGCGATCCGCAGGACCTATACGGAAGTGCGCGGCAGCGTCGAGCTCGAACCGATCAGCATCCGGTTGACCGGCGTGGCTGACCGCATCGATGCGACCGGTCCCAACGCCGCCGACATCATCGACTACAAAACCGGCTTCAATCCAACGCCCGCGCAGGCGCGCGCGCTACTCGACCCACAACTGGCGCTCGAGGCTGCGGCGCTCAGTGCCGGTGCGTTTCGCGACATCGGAAGCCTGGTGCCGCAGGATCTCATCTATGTGCGCCTCCGGCCCGGCAGCCGTTTCCGCACTGACGTGGTCAACAACGAGACTTCGGCGCGCAGCGAAAAGGCAAAATCAGCCCGCGACCTGGCAGAGGAATCGATCGATCAATTGGTCAAATTCGTGTCTCTGCTGCAGTCCGGCGAGCGTGGCTTCACGTCACGGTTAATTCCGGCGCAGCAGTTCGATTTCGGCGGCGATTACGATCACCTGGCTCGCGTCTCCGAATGGTCGACGGCCGAAAATGAAGAGGGGGGCGGTGATGAATGATCCGACCGCACTTCCGGAAGGCGACGATCCCCGCACGTGGATCAGTTGGACGACGATCCAGCAGTCGATTGCCTCCGACCCCTCGCGGTCAGCCTGGGTTTCAGCCAATGCTGGTTCTGGCAAGACGCATGTGCTGACGCAGCGTGTCATCCGGCTCCTGCTGGCCGGCGCGCGGCCCTCTGCCATCCTCTGCCTCACTTATACCAAGGCAGCCGCATCTGAAATGTCGAACCGTGTCTTCGCGCGTTTGGCCGAGTGGGCGGTGCTGCCGGACGAGGAATTGAAAAGCCGGATAACACAGATCGAAGGCGCGATACCGGATCAGCTCAAGCTTGCCGAAGCGAGACGGCTTTTTGCCAAGGCGTTGGAAACGCCGGGCGGGCTGAAAATCCAAACCATCCATGCCTTTTGCGAGGCCTTGCTGCATCAGTTTCCGCTGGAGGCCAATGTCGCCGGACACTTTTCGGTTCTCGACGATCGCGCCGCGGCCACATTGCTCGCCGATGCGCGCCGCTCCCTGTTGACCGCGACGACACCCGAGCAGGATCCAACACTTGCTGATGCCTTTTCCTATGTTCTCAATCTCGGTGACGAGACCGGATTGGAAACACTGCTTGGCGAGATCGTCGCCAGCCGTAACGCCATTCGCCGCTTCCTTTCAGCGGCTGAACACCGAGGCGGGATTGCGGCCACGCTGCGCACGGAACTGCAACTTTCGGCCGACGAGACGGAGACCCAGATCATCTCGCAATACTGGCCGCTGCCGGGTCTTTTCGGCCTGACGCTCGACCTCTACCTGACACTGGCAGCCCAGAAGGGCGGTGCGAAAGCGCAGGAAGTCGCCTACGGCTTGCGGCAGGCTTCCAATGAGCGGAATGCGGCGAAGCGTGCCGAATTGCTGGAAAAGATATTCCTGACGGCGAAGGGCGAACCTAAGTCGGATTCGCAATTCACCGTCAAAGCCATGCTCTCCGATGCACCTGAGCTTGCAGATGCGATTTCCGAAGCGCGCGCGCATATCGTCGCCTGCCGCGACCGCCTTAAGATTATGCGCATGTTCAATGCCACGCATGCAGCGCTTATCCTCGCCGACCGGCTGAACCAGGATTACGAGGATCTAAAAAAACAGCGCAGTCAGCTGGATTTCGAAGATCTCATCACCCGAACCGCGGATCTGCTGATGAAGAGCGGCGTCGGGCCTTGGATTCACTATAAGCTCGACCAGGGTATCGATCATATCCTGGTCGATGAGGCGCAGGATACGAGCCCGATCCAATGGAGCGTGATCCAGTCGCTGGCGGAAGATTTCTTTTCCGGCGAAAGTGCACGGCCGGTCGTGCGGACGCTGTTTGCCGTCGGCGACGAGAAGCAATCGATCTATTCCTTCCAGGGCGCGCGCCCGGAGCGTTTCTCCGAGGAGAGCGAGCATACAAGGAGGCGGGTGTCGGCAAGCGGTCAAATGTTTTCGTCCGTGCGTTTACCCCTTTCCTTTCGCTCGACATCCGACGTTCTTGCTGCGGTCGACCACATCTTTGCATCACCCGAAAACGCGCGAGGCCTTAGCGCCGTCGAAGAGCCGGTCGTTCACCGCTCTAGCCGCATCGGTCACCCAGGTGCCGTCGATCTCTGGGAGACGATCGCCCCCGAAACCACCGTTAAGGACGAAGACTGGACGGCGCCATTCGACGCGACGCCCGAAAGCGCCCCGGCCGCGATCCTTGCCCGGCGTATGGCCCACACGATAGAGCGCCTTGTCGGACACGAGACGATCGTCGAGAAAGGCAAGGAACGCCTTATCCAGGCTGGCGACATCCTTGTGCTGGTCCGCAAGCGTGATGCCTTTGTCAACGCCCTGACCCGCGCGCTGAAGCGGCGCAACAATATTCCGGTCGCGGGTGCCGACCGCCTCAAGCTCACCAGCCATATCGCCGTCCAAGACTTGCTGGCGCTTGGCCGTTTCCTCCTATTGCCGCAGGATGATCTTTCATTGGCGGCCGTGCTCAAGAGCCCGCTATTCGACCTGTCGGAAGACGATATCTTCGCACTCGCTGCGCTGCGCGGCGACTATGAAAGCGTCTGGACTCATCTGCAGAAATTTGCAGCAGACGGTCACGAGCGATATGCGGCCGCGGCTGAAAAGCTCGCGCTACTTCTTCATCAATCACGAAACCTGTCCGTCCACGACTTTTACTCGCGTCTGCTCGGCGTTCACGGCGGCCGGCGGCAGTTTCTCGCGCGTCTTGGCACCGAGGTCAGCGATATTCTGGACGAGTTCCTGACATTCGCGCTCGATCACGAAAGCTCGGGACTCCCTGGCCTGCAATCCTTCATCTCGACACTGGAGCTCGAAGCGCCCGAAGTGAAGCGCGAGCAGGACAAGGGCCGCAACGAGGTGCGGATTATGACCGTACATGCTTCCAAGGGGCTGGAAGCGCCGATCGTTTTCCTTGTCGATGGCGGCTCGAAAGCTTTCACGCATACGCACATGCCAAAACTGCGTCTGCTCAAAACAAACGCAGATACCCCTCTGATACCGGTCTGGGTCCCGGTCAGCGACCTTACCAATTCGATGACGCAAACCGATACGGCACGGCTTCAGAAATTGGCGGAGGAGGAATACCGGCGGCTGCTCTATGTCGCGATGACGCGTGCCGCCGACCGATTGATTGTCTGCGGCTATCGCGGTGTCAGGGCAAACACCGATACCTGGCACATGATGATTTCATCGGCGATGGCGGACAGCCACCCGCACGTTATGCCCGCAACTTTCGAAGGACCAGATGGCGAATGGCAGGGCGTGAAATGGCGCGTGCCGCAAGTAGGCCGCACGTTCGAGCGCTCCGAGAGACTGGAAGACAAGGACGAACGGGAAACCTTGCCCTCGAGCATTCTCAAACCGCTCCCGCCGCAAAGGCAACTGCCGAGACCTCTCAGCCCATCCGGCGCCGGAACGATCATCGATGAGGAGGCGGATAACCTGTTGATCAGTTCGCCGCTCTTTGCAGAAAAAACACGCTCAGACCGATCGTTGGAAAAAGGGCGCCTGATCCATCGCATGCTGCAGGCTCTACCGGACATCGCTCCAGTCGACAGAGCGGACGCCGCAGCGCGTTACGCGGCTCGTGCTGCACGTTTCTGGCCGGAAGCCGAACGGCAACGGCTGGTTGATGCGGTTCTGCGGCTATTAGCAGATCAGAGTCTTCAGCCCATTTTTGCAGCGCATGCGCAGCCGGAGGTCTCGATCATGGGCACGCTGGCCCTGGAGGGGCGCCATTATGCCGTTTCCGGCCGCGTCGACCGGCTGGCCGTGTTTGACGACCGCGTGGTCATCATCGATTACAAGACCAACCGCGTGCCGCCCGCCATGGCAAAGGATATTCCCTTCGCGCATCAAGCGCAGCTTGCGATCTACCGTGAAATCCTGGCACCGCTTTATCCCGGCAAGCGCATCGATTGCATGCTGGTTTATACCGACAACGCTACCGTTCATACCCTGACCGCGAGCGCGCTCGAAATGGCGCTTGCAGGACTCAAAACAAAGTGAAATACCGGACATTGAAAATTTGGCACCGCACCATCACATGTGGATCAACAGTAAATTCCGCTAAAGGAGCAGCCTATGGCTACCGTGAAAGTCGATATCAACAACTTCCAGTCGGAAGTTCTGGAATCTGCAGAACCCGTCGTCGTTGATTTTTGGGCTGAGTGGTGCGGTCCGTGCAAGATGATCGCTCCGAGTCTTGAGGAAATTGCGATCGAACTTGCCGGCAAGGTTAAGGTCGCCAAGCTCAATATTGATGAAAACCCGGAACTGGCAGCTCAGTTCGGCGTCCGCTCGATTCCGACGCTTGCCATCTTCAAGGCTGGTGAAGTTGCCGATATCAAGGTTGGTGCTGCTCCGAAGACCGCTCTTTCGAGCTGGATTTCGAACGCAGCTTAATTTTTGATCGCATACTGAATGAAATAGCCCGGCTTCGACCGGGCTATTTCATTTGGGGGGCGTTCCGTTGTCAGCAAGGACATCGCCGACGAGATAGAGTGAGCCGCCTATCAGGATTCGCGGCGGCGGAACCTGCGGATCAAGGGTCTCCTTGATCACGTCCAACGCTTCACCGACTGTGGACATCGGCTCGGCGACAAGGCCAGCATCATAGGCAGAATTTGACAGAACCACAGGATCGATCATCGCGTCGCTGCCGCGGATCGGCACGCAGAAGACCTTTTCCGCAAGGCCCACGAAGGCCTTGAAATAGCCGATCGGCTCCTTGGTATTGATCATGCCGGTTATGAGGTAGAGCGGACGCGGCTGCTTCTCTTCGAAATTTGCCATTGCTTCCGCGATGACTTCGCCGGCGCCGGGATTGTGGCCCCCATCGACCCATATCTCGGCACCGGGCGGAGCGTGTGCGATCAGGTTGCCTTCGGTCAGCCGCTGGAGGCGGCCAGGCCATTCGACGGAATTCATAGCCTTTTCCATCATCGCTTCAGTGACGACGAAACCCGCTGCCTTGACGGCGCGGATTGCGGCCGCTGCGTTGGCATATTGATGGCGGCCGGGAAGCCGCGGCAATGGCAGGTCCGCAAGACCGAATTCGTCCTGATAGACGAGGCGGCCGTACTCCTCATGGGCCACGTAATCTTGGCCGAAGACGGCAGTCGGGCAATGCAAGCGCTCGGCAGTCGCCATCAGCACATCCAGGACCGCGTCATATTCCTGATGGCCGATCACCACGGCATGGCCGGCCTTCATGATGCCGGCCTTTTCGGCCGCGATCAGTTCGACGCGGTCACCAAGATAGGGCTGGTGGTCGAGAGAGATCGGCATGATGACGGAAACAGCCGGATCGGAGATGACGTTTGTGGCGTCGAACCGGCCACCGAGGCCGACCTCAATGATTGCCGCATCGGCTGGGTGCTCGGAAAAGAGCAGGAAAGTCACGGCCGTCAGGATTTCGAAAACCGTAATTTTCTGCCCGGCATTGGCTTCTGCGACGCGCCGGAGCGCGTCTGCGAAAACCGCGTCGTCAACCAGCTGGCCGCGACCGCTCTTGATACCGATTCGATAACGCTCATGCCAGTTGACCAGATGCGGCGAGGTATGGACGTGAACGGCGTAGCCGCCGGCTTCCAGCAGCGCGCGGCAAAAGGCAGTAACTGAACCTTTGCCATTCGTTCCGGCGACATGGATGACACGCGGCAACCGGTTCTGCGGGTTGCCGAGAACTTCGAGAAGGCGGGTAACGCGATCGAGCGAAAGATCGAAGCCCTTGGGATGCAGTCCCATCAGCTTGTCGATCTCCTGCGCTGCTTCACTCACTGCGGTCTGGCCTCTGGGTATCATTCAGCACCCCGCCCAAGCAGGTTTTAATCAAGCGCTCGCTGCGATTGCAATCGCGCCGCCATTCGTCGCAACCGAGTTAGCAGGCTTCCTGGTTAGGATGCTCAACACACGCGCAAGCGTTTCGGGAATATCGTGCCGTTTGACGACCATGTCGACCATGCCGTGCTCGAGCAGATATTCCGAGGTCTGGAAGCCTTCCGGCAGCTTCTCGCGGATCGTCTGCTCGATGACGCGCTTACCGGCGAAGCAGATCTCGGCGCCCGGCTCGGCCAGATGAAGATCGCCCAGCATCGCGTAGGAGGCGGTAACGCCGCCCGTCGTCGGGTTAGTGAGAACGACGATGTAGGGCTGGCCCGCTTCCTTCAGCATGTCGACTGCCACGGTGGTGCGCGGCAACTGCATCAGCGAAAGGATGCCTTCCTGCATTCGCGCGCCACCGGAAGCCGGGAACATTACCAGCGGGCACTTTTCGGAAATCGCGCGCTCGAAGGCTCTGACGATCGCCTCACCGGCAGCGAGGCCGAGCGAACCGCCCATGAAATTGAACTCGTGCACGACGGCGACGAGCTTCAGTCCACGGACCTTGCCAACGCCAGCGAGGATCGTGTCTTCCTGTTCGGTCTTGAGACGACTATCCTTCAGGCGATCCGTGTATTTCTTGGAATCGCGGAACTTCAACGGATCCTGCGCGACCTTCGGCTGCGGCAGCGACTCATATTCGCCCTTATCGAAGAGGTCGGCAAGGCGTGCCTTTGCAGGCATCTTCATGTGATAGCCCGAAGCCGGAATGACCCACTTGTTGTCTTCCAAATCCTTGTGGAAGACCATCTCGCCCGTTTCCGGGCACTTGATCCAGAGGTTCTCCGGCACTTCGCGACGGCCCAGCATGGAATTGATGCGCGGGCGAACGTAGTTGGTGATCCAGTTCAAGTCGAAAACTCCTGATTGACTACAGCCAATGTGGGGACACTATTCGGCAGCAACAAGGCGCGCCGAACGTGCCCCGGATGAAAGACCTCGAACGAGGGTGGCCACGGCCTGGACTGTGTCCGCTGTAGCCTTCCCATCCCTAGTCAGGCTTGTCGCCACCTGATTGACAATGGCCGTACCGACGACGACACCATCGGCCGAGCTGCCGATGACCTTGGCATGATCAGCTGTCTTGACCCCGAAGCCGACACAGACAGGCAGATTGGTGTGCTGCTTGATGCGTTTCACGGCCCCGGAAACCAGCGAAGGATCCGGCAGAGCAGAACCGGTGATGCCAGTCATAGAGACGTAATAGACGAAACCGGATGTGTTCTTCAAAACCGTCGGAAGACGCTTCTCGTCGGTCGTCGGAGTCGCCAGACGGATGAAGTTGATGCCTTTGCGGATTGCCGGAATGCAGAGCTCGTCGTCCATTTCCGGCGGAAGATCGACGACGATCAGGCCGTCGATACCGGCAGCAATCGCATCGTCAAGAAATTTTTCAACGCCGTAGATGTAGATGGGATTGTAGTAACCCATCATCACGATCGGCGTCATACTGTCGCTTTTGCGGAAATCGGCGGCTAGCTGCAGCGTTTTCCTGAGCGTCTGTCCGCCCTTCAGCGCGCGCTGGCCAGCCATCTGGATTGCCGGGCCATCGGCCATTGGGTCGGAGAACGGCATGCCGAGTTCGATGATATCGGCGCCGGCTTCCGGCAGCGCCTTCATGATGCCGAGCGAGGTTTCGTAGTCCGGGTCACCACCCATGAAATAGGTCACGAGCGCCGGACGGCCTTCAGCCTTCAGATCGGCAAAGCGTTTATCCATACGTGCGGTCATGCTTTTTACACACCCATTCCCAAAATCTTGCCGACGGTGAAGATATCCTTGTCGCCGCGGCCGGAGAGGTTCATCAGGATGATCTCGTCTTTGCCCATTTTCGGCGCGCGCTTGATGACTTCGGCCAGCGCATGCGACGGCTCAAGCGCCGGAATGATGCCCTCCAGACGCGTCAGCGTCTGGAAAGCATCGAGCGCTTCGTGGTCCATGATCGGCACGTATTCGACGCGGCCGATATCGTTCAGATAGGAATGCTCGGGGCCGATGCCAGGATAATCGAGACCGGCCGAGATCGAGTGGCCTTCCTTGATTTGGCCGTCGCCATCCTGGAGCAGGTACGTGCGATTGCCGTGAAGGACACCCGGCGAGCCGGCTGTGATCGAGGCGCAATGTTCATCGCCTTGCAGACCCTTGCCGCCGGCTTCAACGCCGACCATCTTGACGCCTGCGTCATCTAGGAACGGATGGAAGATGCCGATTGCATTCGAACCGCCGCCAACCGCCGCGATGACGAGATCGGGCAGGCGTCCTTCGGCTTCCAGCATCTGCTGCTTGGCTTCGGTGCCGATGACCGCCTGGAAATCGCGAACCATTTCCGGATAGGGGTGCGGGCCGGCTGCGGTGCCGATCAAATAATAGGTGTCATCTACATTGGTGACCCAGTCGCGAAGGGCCTCGTTCATCGCATCCTTCAGCGTGCCGTGACCTGCTGTTACCGGCTTCACTTCAGCGCCGAGGAGCTTCATGCGGAAAACGTTCGGCGCCTGACGCTCGACGTCGGTCGCACCCATGTAGACCACGCAGGGAAGGCCAAAGCGGGCGGCGACCGTTGCAGAGGCAACGCCATGCTGGCCAGCACCGGTCTCGGCAATGATGCGCGTCTTGCCCATGCGCTTGGCAAGCAGGATCTGGCCGATGCAATTGTTGATCTTATGCGAGCCCGTATGGTTCAGCTCTTCGCGCTTGAAATAGATCTTCGCACCGCCAAGCTCGGCCGTCAGGCGCTCAGCGAAATAAAGCGGGCTCGGGCGGCCGATGTAGTGGCTGCCAAGATGTTTCAATTCCGCCTGGAATTCCGGATCGTCCTTTGCCTTGTTCCATTCGTCCTGCAGATCGAGGATCAGCGGCATCAGCGTTTCGGCGACGAAACGGCCGCCATAGATGCCGAAACGGCCGTCCTCATCGGGACCGGAACGGAAGGAATTGGGTTTTAGCGTCTGGTTCACTCTCAACTCCTTGAGGCCGTTTCAGGCTCGCAAGCCTTCTCGACCGCATCGAAAAAATCATCGATCATGGCAACGCTCTTCACGCCGGGCGCGCTTTCGACGCCGGAGGAACCGTCGATGCCGGGCGCTTTGGTGATCGCCAGCGCTTCGGCAATGTTGTCCTTGTTCAGCCCCCCGGAAAGCATGTAATCCACGCCGTCGTCAAGCCAGCCGAGCAGACTCCAATCGAAGGAAACGCCGTTGCCGCCGGGTAGTTCGGATCCTTTCGGCGGTTTGGCGTCGAAGAGAAACCGGTCAGCAATCCCAATATAAGCCTCAACCGGCTTCAGATCATCGGCGCTACGAATGGAGAATGCCTTCATGATTGGCAGGCCGTAGACGGCCTTTATCGTCAAGACGCGTTCCGGGCTCTCATTGCCGTGAAGCTGGATCATGTCCGGCTTCAAAAGCGCGACGATTTCATCGAGTTCGTCATTGGTCGGATCAACTGTGACGGCGACGATCTTCGCTTTGCCGCGGACGGGATCGGCAAGCTTTCCGGCAAGATCCGGCTCGATATAACGCGGGCTCTTCTCGAAGAAGATAAAACCGATATGGCTCGCGCCGCGATTCACCGCGCGATCGATCGCTTCAGCGCTCTTCAGGCCGCAGATTTTGATATCGGGTTTCATGGCAGCGGAGTGACACGAAAAGGCAAAAGAGTCGAGCCAATTTGCGACTGAGGCTTAATTTACCGCGGCTATGCACTCAATCAAAGTCAATTGCGTGAAGCTGGCTTCCGTAGCGCTTCAGCCAGGATTTCGCCTCTTCCATATGCGGGCAGAGCTTTTCGCAGAGCGCCCAGAAACGCGGACCGTGATTCATTTCCTTGAGGTGCGCGACTTCGTGGGCCGCCAGATAATCGATCACTGAGGCCGGCGCCATGACGATGCGCCAGGAAAAACTCAAGTTTCCTTCCGACGAGCATGAGCCCCAGCGGCTGCGGGTGTCTTTGATGGAGATCGATTTGACCGGCGCTTGGATCGAATGGGCGTGGAAGCGGGCGAGCCGCTCGAGGTCGGCCCGCGCCTCCTTCTTCAGAAAGGTTGCGATCCGGCGGCCAAGATGTTCCGGTAGGCCACTGACCCTTAGCATATGCCGGCCATCGACGATGACCGCCTCGGTCAGGCCGCGCAGACTGCCGGTGTGTTCGATCCGGTGCTTGACGCCCCGCAGCAGAATTTCACGGCCGTCACGAAGCGCGCTGTCGATGGAGAACTTTGCCAGTTTCGTCAGCAGCCATCCCTGATGACGATCGAGGAAGGCATTGACCTCGCGCTGCGCAAGGCCCTTCGGTACCGTCATTTTCAGCGCCCTACCGCCGGGCTCGATACGCAGCGTAATGCGGGTTGCACGATCATGCTGCTTGATCGTGAGCGGCATCAGCCTGCCTGCAACGTCCAGCGTCCGCGTTTCGGGCGGAGCAGGTTTTCGCGCAACGGTACGTCTCGGTTTGGAAAGGAGCGGAAACATAAGTGCTTTTTCTATACGATTCGCAGCTAATCCGGCATAGAAAAACCGGCATCGTTGATGCCGGTTTGCTGATCATCTACTGACACCATTAAGGCGTCTGATATTCGGCAGCGGGTCCGTTGTCATTGCGCTTTGAATTCTTGCGGTCGCGCATGAAACGGTCGAACTCTTCCTGATCCTTCGCGCGGCGAAGCTCGCGCATATAGGTATCGAATTCCTCACGCATTTCATCGAGCTTACGACGCTCTTCCTCAATACGCTCAAGCTCGGCCTTCCGCCAATCGTCAAAGGCGACGTTGCCGGTCGAAAAATGCGGGCGGTAGCGGCCATGCGAACGGCGGCAGCCGGCAAAGAAGCCGTCGGTCGCGTTATTCGCATCGCGCTTGAAACCACGAAGGCGCTCGCCGAAGATGATATAGGCAAGCATGGCCAGGCCCAGAGGCCAGAAGACCACGAAGCCGAGCACCATCAACGCAACGGTGGCCGGAGTCCAATCCGGGCGAAGCAATGCTGACTGGTTCATCGTGCGGTATCCTCGCTTTCTGCGCCCGGCGGAATACCGAACGCTGAAAATCGATGTGGTAACCGCCAGCCAGCCCTTCAAGACGATTGCCCGCGAAATCGGACAAGGCCTTGAACGAGCAGCGTTAAATCAGCATCCGCTAACTCAGGCGGATTTGCCGCCCCTGATGACGCGCTTTACGGCGGGCTTTCCTGAACGAGAGTGTTCGCGGACGAAGTTGAGGATACGCGGCGCGATCTCGCTGCGGAAGCGTGATCCGTTGAAGACACCGTAGTGGCCGACGTCCGGCTGAAGGTAGTGCATGCGCATGTCGTCTGGGATGTTGATGCAGATCGTCTGCGCCGCCTTCGTCTGGCCCACACCGGAAATGTCGTCGTTCTCACCCTCCACGGTCAGGAGCGCAACATTGCGGATTGCGGCCGGATCGACGCGCTTGCCGCGATGAATCAACTCGCCCTTCGGCAGAGAGTGTTTCATGAAAACCTGATCGACCGTCTGCAGGTAGAATTCCGCGGTCAGGTCCATCACGGCAAGATATTCGTCATAGAAATCACGGTGCTTTTCGGGCTCGCCGTCATTCTTCACGAGATGCATGAAGAACTCCTTGTGAGCGATGACGTGGCGGTCGAGGTTCATCGACATGAAGCCGGAGAGCTGCAGGAAGCCCGGATAGACCGGGCGCATGAAGCCAGGCTGCGGCCACGGCACATTCATGATTGCGTTTTCGGCAAACCACTCGAGCGGCCTTTCCTCTGCGAGTTTATTGACCGCTGTCGGATTGATGCGTGTATCGATCGGCCCGCCCATCAGTGTCATCGAAGACGGAGATAGCGGATCGTTTGCCTCTTCCATCACCGCAGCCGCCGCCAGAACGGGCACGGAGGGCTGGCATACCGCAACTACATGCGTATCAGGGCCGAGGAAATGCAGCATCTCGATGACGTAGTCGACATAGTCGTCGAAATCGAAAGTGCCTTCCGTCATCGGCACCATGCGGGCATCGATCCAATCGGTAATAAAGACATCGGCGCTCGGAAGCAGCGCTTCGACTGTACCGCGAAGCAGCGTTGCATAGTGACCGGACATCGGCGCAACAATTAATATTCGGGGATCGCGGTGACCGGACGGCGTGTTGCGCGCAAAATGCAGAAGATTGCAAAAGGCGCGCGACCAGACGATCTCTTCGCGCACTGCGATCTTCCTGTCGCCGACGACTGTTTCCTTCAGTCCGAACGCCGGCTTGCCGTAGCGGCGCGTCGTCCGCTCGAACATTTCGAGACTTGCGGCTATCGCGCGGCCGTACGGCGTTTGCGAAAATGGATTGAGCGGGTTGGCATAAACAAGCCGCATCGCATCGGCGGCAGCGCGGAACGGCGCCATCGCAGCATGGTTCAATTCATAGAGCTGATAAAACATGATTTGCGCCACCTTTCTTTTGCGGAAAGGACAGCGCCGTCAGGCAAACCATCCACTTCTTTCCATCGTTTGCGGGCACTTCAATTGAGAGTAACAGGCTTTTGCTGCATAGCAACATAGGCATCCGCATCGCAAAAAGAAATGCCGGAAATGTGATTCCCGGCATATGATACACTCACAATTGTTAAAGATCGGACAGTTTCAGCGATCCGCGACAAAGGTCTGCTTCTGCGTGCCGAGGCCTTCGATTCCAAGTTCGACGACATCGCCGGCCTTGAGGTAACGCGGCGGCTTCAAACCCATGCCGACGCCCGGCGGCGTACCGGTGGAAATCACATCGCCCGGATGCAGCGACATGAATTGGCTGAGATAAGAGACCAGATGAGCGACCCCATAGACCATCGTCCTCGACGACCCGCTCTGCATCGTCTCGTCGTTGACCTTCAGCCACATGCCGAGATTCTGTGGATCGGCGATCTCATCCTTCGTAACGAGCCAGGGGCCGATCGGGCCGAAGGTGTCGCAGGATTTGCCCTTAGTCCACTGGCCGGAGCGTTCCGTCTGGAATGCGCGCTCCGAGACATCATTGGAGACGCAATAGCCGGCAACGTAGTCCAGCGCTTCGGCTTCGGTGACATATTTCGCGGTCTTTCCGATGACAACGCCGAGTTCAACCTCCCAATCGGTCTTTTCCGAGCCCCGCGGGATGACGACGTTGTCGTTGGGGCCGACGATCGCGGAGGTGGCCTTCATGAAAATGATCGGTTCTGGCGGAACCGTTGCGCCAGTTTCGGCAGCGTGATCAGAGAAATTTAGGCCAATACAGATGAATTTTCCGGTGCCCGCAACACAGGCGCCAATACGGCCCGGAGTCAATTCCGGGAGGCTCTTCGTGTCGAGCGCTGCGATCTTTGCAAGGCCTGCCGGCGAAATCGCTTCACCACCGACGTCGGAAACATGCGCCGAAAGATCGCGGATCTTGCCATCGGAATCGAGTAGCGCCGGTTTTTCACGGCCCGGTTCGCCAACGCGCATCAACTTCATAAAAATCTCCTCCTCATCGAAAACGGACTCCATCACCTATGAACCAGTCGACTAAGCGTGTCATTACGGCTTTTTGCTGAAGCGGTACGCATTGTTAAAAATTTCGCCGGAACTGAATTGGCGCGCCGGATTGAATGAAATGAGAAGCATCTGCGGCAATGGGTTTGCTTGCAAAGCTCTCGTGGGCGGGCAATATCATTCGCTCCAGCGCCCTCAACCAATATCCGGAAACAAGATGACCGAAGCCAATAGCCGCACATCCGAATACCCGATCGATGCGATGTTTCTCGATCGCTGGTCGCCACGTGCTTTCACCGGCGAAATCATAACCGAAGAGCAATTGCTGACGATCCTGGACGCAGCACATTGGGCGCCATCTTCCAGCAATCAGCAGCCCTGGCGCTTCATCTACGCCCTTAAAGGCACGGAACATTTCGAGAAGCATCTTGGCCTGCTCGTCGAATCGAACCAGGAATGGGCAAAGAATGCTTCTGCATTGATCTTTGTTATCTCACGCAGTTTCAGCGGCGATTTCTCGGAGAACAAACCGCGCTATACCCATTCGTTCGACGCCGGGGCCGCGTGGGGGCATCTCGCCATGCAGGCACGCTTTTCAGGCTTCTACGCCCACGGCATGGGCGGAATCAAACACGATGAGATCAGGCAAGCCTTCGCCATCCCGGAAGGCTATCGCGTCGAGGCCGGCATAGCCATCGGCCGCCTTGGCGACAAAGGCGTTCTATCAGAACGCAACCAGGCACGCGAAGTGCCAAGCCAGCGCATGCCGCTTGCCGAGGTGGCCTTCAACGGAAAGTTCATTGCCAATTGACCCTGCCGAAACAAAAAGGCGCTCCAGTGAGCGTGCCTTTTTGCACGAGAAATCAATTAGATATCAAGATTTGCGACGCTGAGCGCGTTATCTTGAATGAATTCGCGGCGCGGCTCGACTTCGTCGCCCATCAGCCGGGCGAAAAGGCCATCGGCATCCGTCGCGTCGTTGACCTTGACCTGTAGCAGCGAACGGGCGTTCGGGTCGAGCGTCGTCTCCCAGAGCTGTTCGGCATTCATTTCGCCAAGGCCCTTGTAGCGCTGCATCGTCAGTCCCTTGCGGCCGCTGGCAAAAATTGCATCGAGCAGAGCGCGCGGACCGGAAATCTCGATATCGCCGTCACGGCGCGAAAGCGCCGGCGGGGTCTGGTAGATTTCTTTGAGGCGCAACGAGAGCTGATCGATGTGACGCGCGTCCTGCGAGCCGATGAGCGCCATGTCGAGCACGACGGCTTCCTTGACGCCGCGCACCATTCGCTCCAGCCGCAAGCCGCCTTCGCTGGTCAGGTCGCCTTCCCAGCCGCGCTCGGTTTCCTCGGCGATGATATCGAGACGCTTGGCAACATCACCTGTAAGCCGTTCGGCCCTCGCACGATCGCTGACTGCTTCCGCGTTCAAGGCCCCGGCGATTGCCGCCTGCTCAACGACAGCGCGGTTGTAGCGAGAATGCAGGTTTTCGAGCAACGCGCGCAAGCGCAATGCATCGAGAATGACTTCACGGAGATCCTGGCCGGTACGGACTTCGCCGCTTCCGAGCTTCAGCGCCGCCTCCTCGAGGCCCTGACCGATCAGATAATCCTCCAGCGCCTTTTCGTCCTTCACGTACTGAACGGACTTGCCGCGAGAAACCTTATAGAGCGGCGGCTGGGCGATATAGAGGTGACCGCGCTCGATCAGCTCCGGCATCTGACGGAAGAAGAATGTCAGCAATAGCGTACGAATGTGGGCGCCATCGACATCGGCATCCGTCATGATGATGATCTTGTGGTAGCGAAGCTTTTCGACGTTGAACTCATCCTTGCCAATGCCGGTGCCGAGTGCCGTGATCAGCGTGCCTATTTCCTGGCTCGACAGCATCTTATCGAAGCGGGCCCGCTCGACATTGAGGATCTTGCCTCGCAAAGGCAGGATTGCTTGATTTTCACGGGAACGGCCTTGCTTCGCAGAGCCACCCGCGGAGTCACCTTCAACGAGGAAGACTTCCGACTTTGCCGGATCGCGCTCGGAGCAATCGGCGAGCTTGCCGGGCAGCGAGGCGATATCGAGCGCACCCTTGCGGCGCGTCAGTTCACGGGCCTTACGAGCCGCTTCGCGGGCGGCGGCGGCTTCAACGACCTTGCCGACGAGCACCTTGGCTTCACTCGGATGCTCTTCAAACCATGTGCCGAGCGCTTCATTGACCAGGCTTTCGACGACCGGACGAACTTCCGAGGAAACCAGCTTGTCTTTCGTCTGCGACGAGAACTTCGGATCCGGCACCTTCACCGAAAGGACAGCCGTCAGGCCCTCGCGGCAGTCTTCGCCCTGAAGTGTGACTTTCTCCCTCTTGGTAATGCCGGAGCTATCGGCATAGGAGACAACTTGGCGCGTCAGCGCGGCGCGGAAGCCGGCCATGTGAGTGCCGCCGTCGCGTTGTGGAATGTTGTTGGTGAAACAAAGGACATTCTCGTGGTAGCTGTCGTTCCACCACATCGCGACTTCGACGGTAATTCCATCCTTTTCGCCGCGGATAGAGACAGGCTTATCGACCAGCGGTTTCTTGGCACGATCGAGATAGGAAACGAAGGCCTCAAGGCCGCCGTCATAACGCATCTCTTCTTGCCTGATGTCGGAATGGCGCTTGTCAGTCAACAAGATGCGAACACCGGAATTCAGGAAAGCAAGCTCGCGCAGGCGGTGCTCCAGCGTGCCATAGTCGAAATCCGTCATCGTGAAGGTTCCGGTGCTCGGCATAAAGCTGACTTCCGTGCCGGTATCGCTGCCCGCGTCACCTGTCACCTTGAGCGGCGCATCGGCGACGCCATGCGTGAAGCTCATTTCATGGATCTTGCCCTGGCGGCGGATTTTCAGTTTCAGCCAGACGGAAAGGGCATTAACCACCGAAACACCGACGCCATGCAGGCCGCCGGAAACCTTGTAGGAATTCTGATCGAATTTTCCGCCGGCATGAAGCTGCGTCATGATGACTTCGGCTGCGGAAACGCCTTCGCCGGTGTGTATGTCCGTCGGAATACCACGGCCGTTGTCGGTCACTGTAACTGAGCCGTCAGGGTTGAGCGCGACGGTGACGATGTCGGCATGGCCGGCGAGCGCCTCGTCGATCGCGTTGTCGACGACTTCATAAACCATGTGATGCAGACCGGAACCGTCGTCGGTATCACCGATATACATGCCGGGGCGCTTGCGCACGGCATCAAGTCCCTTGAGGACCTTGATGGAATCCGCGCCATATTCGGTATTAACGCCGTTTTCCGTCGCTGGTGTATCGGTCATACTGTCTTTGAATTTCCCTGTTGTAAGCGCCTGAATTCGCGTCGCGAATCACCAGCCTTTTTCATTCCGGAATATAAGGTTTTTGAGCACCATTCCCAATGGTAGAGCCTGCTAATCGGGCATAAAGCAGGGGATTATGACGCTTTTCCGTCAGCTTTGCCGAGATTTTCAAGCATAGCCGCTAGCTCGGCCAAAGCTGCCCTGTCAAGGTTGCGAATCCGGGCCGCCAAACGATTGGTAAACGCTGTATATTCGGGAGGTAGACCCGAGGTATCGATCACCACGCGCGGGTCCGATGCACGGGCGAGCAGGAAGAGTTCTTCGGCTTCATCCCAGATGATGTTGAAATAGCCGGCGATCCGCTGAAGCAGGTCGAAGGTCGGCAGGCCGCGCTTTCCATGTTCGAGTGCGGAGAGATAGGCGGGCGAGACATTAAGCGCCGCTGCCATCTGCTTCTGCGATACGCCCTTGCGGACCCGAAGCTTTCGAACTGCTTCACCGAACGGCGTCATGACCTGTCCCCCTGCCGCCGGGAGAGCCGGATATAAAGCGCCCCCTCGCCGCCGTGGTGCTGCGCAGCCGCTTCGTAAGACGAAATCAAATAGCGGAACTCCGGCTTCGAAAACCAAAACGGAACGGCCCGTTTCAACGCGCCTTCGCTTCCCATCGAACTGCCCTTGCCGGTGATCACCAGCACATGCCGCATGCCGCGCTCATGCGCGCGGATGAGGAAATCGAGAAGCATGACATGCGCTTCGCTTTGCACTAGGCCGTGGAGATCGATACGCGCCTCCAGTGCCAGCCTGCCCTTGGCGATCTTACGTTTGACTGGCCGCTCCAGCGGATGATGGGTGCTGGACAGCTGCTTCGCTGCTGGGCGCGGGGTTGCGGCTTGCGCTTCCATTTCGGCAGACGATTTCTGCTCGGCATTCCCAACCTCGGTTTCGGCTTTCGCCAGAAAGGCATCAAGTTCGGTGAGCTCGCCTTTTTTTCCGGCAAGCGGTCGCGTGCTGCGCGCAACCTTGCCCCACAGAATCCGCTCGTCCGTGCTGAGCTTGCGGTCCCTCGTCATCAGTCGAACCTTCCAGCCGCAGCGTTCGGAATCAAGATGGCAAAGTCTGCGTCGTTGCGCACCGTACCCGCCAGTTCGCCCGCTTCATCGCCGGAACCCGTAAAAATATCGCCACGCGCAGGACCAACGATCGCGGAGCCAGTGTCCAAGGCAAGCATCAAACGCTGGAACGGCCTCCCCTTATCAAGGTGGGTCAGGCTTTCAGAGCGGATGAAGAAGGGAAAGCCGAAGGTATGGATCAGGCGGTCGACCGCAAGTGATCGTCCGGCCAGCAACGGCACTTTCGCTGCTGCAACCGGTCCAGCTTCGGAATCGGCAACCGGCGCCTCGAGGAAGAAAATATAAGATCGATTGTGCCAGAGAACCTCATCGACCTGTTCTGGATGAGCTGCGAGCCAAGCGCGGATCGACTGCATGGAGATATTCGCACGATCGATTTCACCGCGATCGACCAAGAGCTTGCCAATGGCAGAGAAGGTATGTCCGGCCTTTGCCGCATATGTGATCCGTGCCGTCCGTCCATCCGGATAGCGCAGACGTGCCGCACCTTGCACATGCACGAAGAAAACATCGACCTTGGATTTGGCCCAAGCGATTTCAAGGCCTCGGCCGTCGAGGAAGCCTTGGTCGATCGCCTGCCGGTCGGGATAGCCGCTTATCTCTCCATCCTCGAGGCGACCGAAGGCATAGGATGAATCGAGGCCTGCGGGGCGGTTGCTATTGTCCAGCTCGATCAGATCGTCAGGCCGTCTGTAGAAGGGGAAGCGATAAGTAGAATCGGGCTTGCCAGAAACGGCGATCTCCGGCTCGTAAAAGGCCGTAACGAAACCCCGCCGGCCGTCGCCTCGTCTGATGAGAAACGCCCGACAATTCTGTTCAAAGAAGGATCGGGCCTCGGAAGCAGAGGCGGGTTTCGCATTTCGGGCAGCTTTTAGCAAAGGCAAAAGATCGTCGGCGCTCAGGCCCAGCGATCCGGTGCGGTAAGGTTTCCTGCCGGAAATTTGGCGGCGGCAGGTTTCCATGACTTCAAAAAGGCTGGAGGGATCGTCATCCCTCCAGCCTTTGAGTTCATCGAAATCGACAGCTTGCAGAACGAAGTCGGCTTTATTGTCACTCATGTTTCCGATTCGGTTGCCACGAGCTTCCAATTGGGGTCGCGCGAGCGCGTATCACGAGCGAAGGTCCAGATGTCATTGACTTCAGCTACGTTCTCGGCATCGCCCTCTATCAGCTTGTCGGCCTTGTCATAGGTCGCGGAGATCAGCTGGCTGGCGATACGGACCGTAATCTGTGCCTCGCTGCCTCTGGCTTCCGCCTGGGTGATGTCCGCCTTATCGATGCCGACGAAGGTGGATTTCACCTTCTCGCCCTTGGCCTCGCGATCCGTGATCGCCGCGTCAAAACCTTCATAAACCTCGCGGGACAAAAGATTCTTCAACGTTTTTCTGTCACCGTCGGCATAAGCCATGACGATCATTTCGTAGGCCATTTTCGCGCCGTTCAGGAATTCCTTTGGCTCGAAGGACGGATCGACCTTGCTGAGTGCGCGGAGAGATTCATTGAGCGGCGTGCCGGCAGGGGCGAAAGCGTCGATCGCCGCGAAGCGATCTTCCTCTTCTGCGGGCGTATCGCGGCGGGGTAACGTTACGACCTTGCCGGCCTCGGAATGCTCAGGACTGGCCGCATCGCGCGGCGTGAAAAGATCGCGCGGCGGCTTCTCATTTCCCGTGCGGCGTCCGAGAACACCGCGGAGCTGAAAAAAAATCAGCACCGCAGCCACAAGGAAAAACAAAGTGATGAAGTCGTTTGAACTCATATCGTCCCGCAGCCGCCGTTAACATCCATGATTTGTACTCCCATATAGGCCGCATATACAGATGATTCAAATAGCCGCAATCTCGCGATTGCGATCGAGGCCCGGCAAACGCCGGTTGGAGAGACGATGCGACTTGCAATGCTTCCAGGTTTTGTTCTTTTGCTGCCGCTGGCCGAGATAGCGGGCTTCGTGATCGTCGGGCGCGCTATTGGCCTGCTGGCGACCCTTGGTCTCGTCGCGCTGAGTTTTGCAATCGGCATGGCTCTGCTTCGCCGCCAGGGAATCGGCATCCTGCAGCGTATGTCTGCCGAGGGGCGAACCGGCGTAACGCCGGGCCGGGACCTTCTGCGGCCGGCCATGCTCGTCATTGCGTCGCTGCTTCTCATCGTTCCGGGATTTATTTCGGATATTATCGCCATCCTGCTGTTCATCCCGGCCGTTCGTGATCTTGCCTGGAACTACATCCACAAGCGATTCGTTATCGTTCAAACGAAGAAGGGCTATACGGCGTCGCAATCATCCGAATCCGGCAACCGATCCAAGCCGGATTCAAAAGTCGTCGATCTTGATGAGGACGACTACCGCCGCGAGCCGAACAAAGATTCTCCTTGGTCAGGCAAGCGGCTTGGCGAGTAGAGACGGGTTCGCCCAGGGTTGTAAGCCTTTTCCCGAAATGTTAGATGGCGGCACCATTCAATGCCCCTCGAGGAAAATCCAATGGCTGATGAAAACAACGGCAGCGGCACGACAAGCCCGAGCCTCACAATTCTCGCTCAGTACACGAAGGATCTTTCCTTCGAAAATCCCGGCGCGCCGCGTTCGCTTCAGGCGCGCGACAAGGCTCCGGCGATCAATATCAGCGTCAACGTCAATGCCAATCCGCTTTCGGATACCGATTTCGACGTTGTGCTGTCGCTCAACGCCGAGGCCAAGGATGGCGACAAGACGGTCTTTCATGCCGAACTCGTCTATGGTGGTGTCTTCCGCGTTGCCGGCTTCCCGCAGGAACACATGCTTCCGGTTCTCTTTATTGAATGCCCGCGCATGCTCTTCCCGTTTGCCCGCCAGATCATTGCCGATGTTACGCGCAATGGCGGCTTCCCGCCGTTGATGATCGACCCGATCGACTTCGCACAGATGTTTGCGCAGCGCGTCGCTGAAGAGCAGACGCGCGCAAAGGTGCAGACAAACTGATTCGAACTACCTGATTAGACTGCAGTGCCCGGGTGAAAGCCCGGGCATTTTTAATTTAGACGATCGTATTTGGCCCAGATGCCTTTGCTGCCGAGCGCAGCAATCAATGCGTCGTGAGCCTGAGCTTCTGCTTCGCTGAGGCGTGGCGCGAGGGGGCGGGGCCGCTTCAAAACGATGTCGACGGTCTCCTCCAGAATAATCTCGGCGTCGCCTGACCCAGTTGCAGCCGCAACACTCAAACCAAGAGCGGTCTGACGCCCGCCGATCATTTCGATATAGACCTCGGCAAGCAGTTCCGAGTCGAGAAGTGCACCGTGTTTTGTGCGGTGCGAGTTGTCTATACCATAGCGGCGGCAGAGGGCATCGAGCGAGTTCGGTCCCATAGGATGTTTGCGCCGTGCGAGTGATAGCGTATCGACCACCCTCTCCGGCAAGATCGGCGGCATGCCAAGGCGAGCAAGCTCCGCGTTGACAAATCCCATGTCGAAGGTTGCGTTGTGTGCGATCCACTTTGCGTCGCCGAAGAAGTCGATGATCTCTTCAACGACTTCGGCAAATGGCCTCTTTTCCTTCAGAAACTCGTCGGTAATGCCGTGAACGGCCAGAGCATCGGGATGGACTTTTTGATTGCCGGGATTGATGTAGATATGGATTGTGCGGCCGGTCGGGAAATGGTTCAAAAGCTCGATGCCGCCGATTTCGATGATGCGATCGATGCGGCTGTCGAGGCCGGTTGTTTCCGTATCGAATATGATTTCACGCATTCCGGAAATCTCCTTTCGCGATCCGCGCTTTCAGATCCGCGATGATTTCGCTTACCCTTGCCCGGGTTGTTTCGATGGCGTGCCCCGTATCGATGACATAGTCGGCACGCGCCCGCTTTTCGGCGTCCGGGGTTTGCCGCGAGCGAATCATACTGAATTTTTCCTCTGTCATGTTCGGACGCGCAAGCACCCGGTCGCGCTGAATCTGTGGATCGCAGCTCACGACCACGATTATGTCGACCCGGGTCTCGGCACCCGTTTCGAAAAGCAGCGGGATATCGAGCAGGATTATCTCCGATCCTCGCGCTTGCTCGCGTTTTACGAATTCGGCTTCGCGCTTGCGAACCAACGGATGCACGATCGCCTCCAGCGCCTTGAAGCCCTCCGGTCTGCGCGAAAGTTGCCGGCCAAGTTCCTGCCGGTCAACAGCGCCATATTTCACTGTGCCGGGGAATTCAGCTTCGACCAGTGGCGCCGCCTCTCCGGCATACAGTTCATGCACCACAGCATCGGAATCGTTGACGGGAATACCGGCTTCGGCAAAGAGCTTTGCCGCAGTTGACTTTCCCATGCCTATGGAACCCGTGAGACCGATCCGGATCATCAGTGCTTTTCCATATCTGCGACGATGAGCGCACGAAGCTCGTCATCCACGACCGGGCGCTTGCCGAACCATTTCTCAAAGCCCGGTACTGCCTGGTGAAGCAGCATACCGAGTCCGTCCACGATCACAAAACCTTGTTCCTCGGCTTGTTTCAACAAAGGTGTCTTCAGCGGCACATAGACGATATCGGTGACGACCGCATTTTCGTCGAGTGGCAGGAAATCGATTGCCGGTGCTGTTTCGCCGTCCATGCCGAGCGATGTCGTATTGACGAAAAGCCCCGCTCCTTTCATGACCTCCGCGAGTGCTCCCATTGGATGTGCATGGACTTTCTCACCGAAGCGATCGGCAAGTTCCTGCGCGCGAGCAACGGTTCGGTTGACGACATGAATCTCCCGAAAGCCGCGGTCGCGCACTGCCTGTATGACCGCGCGGCTCGCTCCACCTGCCCCGAGTATGACTGCGGTGTCGTGTTTATCCCAGCCAGGGTGGCGCGCGTCCAGGTTCGCGGTAAATCCCTGCCCGTCGGTATTGGTCGAATAGAGTTTTCCTTTCGCCAGCCATAACGTGTTGGAAGCACCGAGTTCCTGGGAGAGTTCGTCCGGCCTGTCGGCGAGCCGACAGGCCATCTCCTTGTGTGGGATGGTGACATTGCCGCCGATAAATTGGGAGCTTTGATCCTTGAGCGATCCCATGAATGCCGCAAAATCGGCGGGAGCAACCTCGTATGGGCGGTAGCTACCGCGAAGTCCAAGCTTTTTCAGCCAGTATCCGTGGATCAAGGGCGAGCGTGAGTGCCGCACCGGGAAGCCGGTAACGAAAGCATTCGGGCCGAATGTTTCACGTGAATCATCCATCGATCGCGCCCAATTCCCTTAGTTTCTGAAGCAGTGGCAACATTGGCAGGCCAAGGATCGTGAAGTAGTCGCCGTCGATCCTGTCGAAAAGTTGAATTCCCTCGCCTTCCAGCTGATAGGCGCCAACGCTGCCGAGCGCCTTGTCGCCAACTCTTGCCAGATGGCGCGATATGAAATCCGCCGACAGAACGCGCATCGTCAGCGACGCGTGTGACACGTGCTCCCATAGAAGCGCACCATTTCCGATGATGGCGATCGCACTGTTCAGACGATGTGTTTGCCCCGAAAGTACTCTCAGATGATTGGCGGCGTCAGCCATGTCGTGCGGCTTGTGAAACACGTGATCACGAAGCGACATGGTCTGATCCGAGCCGATGACGAGAGAATCCGGAAACCGGCTGCTCACCTCCTCCGCCTTGGCCCTAGCAAGCACCGAGGCGACAGTGTCTGGAGATGCGCCCTCTCTTTCGAGCGGTGCTTCGATCGCCCGCTCGTCGATCTTTGCCGCATGCGCTTCAAACTCCAGGCCGGCGTTCGCGAGCAGCATCCGCCGGAATGGACTGGACGAGGCGAGAATCAGTTTCGATGTCATGCGTCTCTTAGCTCAAGATTCATAATGTCAGCGCTTAGCGCAGCTTGGGGCGCAGGGCAACGATTGCGGCCGCCGTCTCTTCGATGGAACGACGGGTCACATCGATCAACGGCCAATTATGGCGCGCGCAAAGAGACCGGGCATATTTTAGTTCTTCGGAGATCGCTGCTCGATCCGTATATTGGCTACGATCGAAGCCAGGTGTCGCACCAAGCACCCGGTTTTCACGCACCTGCGATATCCGATCCGTCGTTGCGATGAGACAGACGATCAACGGCCTCGTTGCAGTGAAAAGCGCTTCCGGCAAGGGCACATCGTAGACGATCGGAATGTTCGCTGTCTTGATGCCGCGATTGGCGAGATAGATACTCGTCGGTGTTTTCGATGTCCTGCTGATGCCGATGATGACGACGTCGGCGTCGTTGTAATCCTCGGGCATCTGCCCATCGTCGTGATCCATGGTGAAATTGAGCGCCTCGATACGCGCAAAATACCCGGCATTCATCACGTGCTGGGCACCGACGCGACGCCGCAACGGAGCACCGAGATAAAGCTGGAAAGCGGCCATCACAGGCTCAAGCACATTGACCGAGGCGACGCCCATTTCCACACATCTCTCATCGATCAGCCCCGCAAGTTCCCGATCGACGACCGTGTAGAGGACGATGCCCGGCTCGTTGTCGATCGCATCGAGAACAGCAAACAGCTGCTTACGATTCCGTATCAACGGATAGACATGTTCTACCGGCTGAGCGGATTTGAACTGGGCGGACGCGGCACGACCGGCTGAGATCAGAGTCTCACCGGTCGAGTCAGAAATCAGATGCAGATGGAAGAAGTTCGTGCGGTTCTCCACGCTATTTTCCGCTGCCTGTTGAAAAGACTGGATGACAGAGAGCTAAGGGACCGGCATGGCTTGAGGCAAGGGAAAACGTGGCCCCTTATCCACATTTCGGATTTTCTGGAGAGCACCACAGGGCAGTCTGTGGATTTTGTGATCGGCGCTAAAGAACTCATCTGGAATACACAGGATATCCACAGACAACGCCGCCTCACCCTTCGAGGCAAGTTTCTGGAATCATTTTTAGATTCGAACTTCTCCAAAATCTACGATGGAATGCGATCGATATTGTCCCGACATCTTTGATGCGCGTAACAAATTGTATCAGCAGTGGATGGATTTTAATCCTTGATAGACACCGACTCTAAGAAATAGAAACCTTTTAAAATATCTTTAGATTCTTAAAGGGACGAAGCGCTTGAGCGAAACGCGCCGGAAAATCATGAGAGTTCTCGACGGTGAAACTCTCTCCCCTCCTCCGATCTGGCTTATGAGACAAGCAGGCCGTTATCTGCCGGAGTATCGAGAAACGCGTGCAAAGGCAGGAAGCTTCCTCGACCTCTGTTATTCACCGGAGCACGCTGTCGAAGTGACAATGCAGCCCATCCGCCGCTACGGCTTCGATGCGGCGATCCTCTTCTCTGATATTCTTGTCATTCCGGATGCCATGAAGCGCAATGTGCGTTTCACGGAAGGCCATGGTCCGGAAATGGACCCGATCGACGAGGCTGGAATTTCACGTCTGGCTGCTGATGGTGTTATCGACTATCTGAAGCCGGTGTTCGAGACAGTGCGCCGGTTGCGCACGGAACTCCCGGAAGAAACGACACTTCTTGGCTTTTGCGGTGCGCCCTGGACGGTGGCGACTTACATGATCGCAGGGCACGGCACGCCTGATCAGGCGCCGGCGAGGCTTTTTGCCTACCAGCATCCAAAAGCGTTTGAACGACTGCTTATGCTGCTTGCGGACATCTCTGCCGAGTATCTGGTAGCGCAGATCGATGCCGGCGCCGATGCAGTGCAGATTTTCGATTCCTGGGCAGGCGTTCTTGGAGAAAAGGAATTTGAGGCTTTTGCCGTCAAGCCAGTTGCTCGGATCATTGCCCGCGTCAAAGCGCAGCGCCCGAAGGCTCGGGTCATCGCCTTTGCCAAAGGTGCAGGTTATCTTCTGAAAACCTACAGGCAGAAGACCGATGCTGATGCGATTGGGCTTGATTGGTCCGTTCCACTTGAATTTGCTGCCGAGCTTCAGAAGGAAGGGCCGGTCCAAGGCAATCTCGATCCCATGCGCGTCGTCGCCGGTGGGCGCGCGCTTGAGGAGGGTATCGACGACATCATGATGCACCTTGGCGGCGGACCGTTGATCTTCAACCTCGGCCACGGAATTACGCCGCAGGCCGATCCGGAAAACGTCCGTCTGCTTGTCAAACGCGTTCGCCGTGGCGGGAATTGAATGATGGAAAAGCAGACGGATGAGCGACCAGGAAGCTATGCGCGGCGACGGGCACATTTCGCCCTCGCCTTTTTTGCGCTGCTTGCCGTCGGGCTGTTTGCATGGAACCCGGCCAACCTCTACCTTTGGATCAAGGCACTGCACCTCATTGCGGTCATCTCCTGGATGGCCGGGCTGTTCTATATGCCGAGGCTCTTCATCTACCATACCGACGCGGAGCCAGGTTCCGTACAGTCGGAAACCTTCAAGGTTATGGAACGGCGCCTGCTGAAGATCGTCATGAACCCGGCGATGATGCTGACCTGGGTTTTCGGTCTGTATCTGGCTTGGTCGGTCTACGGTTTTCAGGGTGCGTGGCTTCATGCCAAGATCGCCCTCGTCGTGCTCTTGACGGCCGTTCACTTGTTCTTCAGTCGCGCGGTCGATGCTTTTGCACGGGATGAAAACCGGCGCACGGCGCGATATTGGAGATTCATGAATGAGGCACCGACGCTACTCATGATCCTCATCGTCATCCTGGTTGTCGTTAAGCCGTTTTGAGCGGGCGCCGCTTTAATTTACTTCATTTTAAACAGCCCCCTTGCGGCATCTCAGCTTAGTCGCTATTTTCCGCGCATCTCATCTTCGTGGCATGTGTTTTGAGTTCAGTCGTCTGCGAGCCCTTTCGCAACACCGAAACGACGCAACATAGCCTTCCCCCCTTCGAAATACAGAGTAATGGTCACTTCATGGCTGAAATGAAGCTTCAGGAACTTAAGAGCAAATCCCCGACCGATCTTCTGGCGTTCGCCGAATCGCTCGAGGTCGAAAATGCAAGCACGATGCGCAAACAGGAATTGATGTTTGCAATCCTGAAGGTTCTCGCGAGCCAGGATGTAGAGATCATCGGCGAAGGCGTCGTGGAAGTCCTGCAAGATGGTTTCGGCTTCCTGCGTTCGGCAAACGCCAACTACCTCCCGGGTCCAGACGATATTTACATCTCTCCATCGCAGATCCGCCGCTTCTCGCTGAAAACCGGCGATACGGTCGAGGGACCGATCCGTGGTCCCAAGGAAGGCGAGCGCTATTTCGCCCTGCTCAAGGTGAACACGATCAATTTCGAAGATCCGGAAAAGATCCGCCATAAGGTCCACTTTGATAACCTCACGCCGCTTTATCCCAATGAACGTTTCAAGATGGAGCTCGATGTTCCGACATCGAAGGATCTGTCTGCGCGTGTCATCGACCTTGTCGCGCCGCTCGGTAAGGGCCAGCGTGGCCTCATCGTCGCTCCGCCCAGGACCGGTAAGACTGTTCTTCTACAGAATATCGCACATTCGATCACCGCAAATCATCCGGAATGCTACCTTATCGTTCTGCTGATTGACGAGCGGCCGGAGGAAGTGACGGACATGCAGCGTTCAGTGCGTGGCGAAGTCATTTCTTCAACCTTCGACGAGCCGGCAGTCCGTCACGTGCAGGTCGCTGAGATGGTGATCGAGAAGGCGAAGCGGCTCGTCGAGCACGGCCGTGATGTCATCATCCTGCTCGATTCGATCACGCGCCTTGGCCGTGCCTACAACACCGTTGTGCCGTCCTCCGGCAAGGTTCTGACCGGTGGTGTTGATGCCAACGCTCTGCAACGGCCGAAGCGCTTCTTCGGCGCTGCCCGTAACATCGAAGAAGGCGGCTCTCTGACGATTATCGCGACGGCGCTCATTGATACCGGCAGCCGCATGGATGAAGTCATCTTCGAAGAATTCAAGGGAACCGGTAACTCGGAAATCGTTCTCGACCGTAAGGTCGCCGATAAGCGCATCTTCCCGGCGATGGATATTCTGAAGTCCGGCACGCGTAAGGAGGATCTGCTTGTTCCGCGCCAGGATCTGCAGAAGATCTTCGTGCTTCGACGTATTCTTGCTCCGATGGGAACAACCGACGCTATCGAGTTTCTCATTGACAAGCTGAAGCAGACGAAGAGCAATCCGGACTTCTTCGACTCTATGAATACATAACAGATAGCCGGATTCCTGAAATAAAGCCGGCCGTTTCGCGATGGCCGGCTTTCGCTTATGAGGAATCCCAGCATGGCCAGAGTGGTCGAGGATGTCGAACGAAACCATTTATGCGCTATCGAGTGGAACTGTGCCTTCCGGCGTTGCGGTTGTCCGCCTCAGTGGTGTGAAGACGCGCGATGCCTTGCGATTGCTGATCGGCGACACCCCACCGCCACGCAGGGCGTCCCTGCGAACGATTCGTTCCCGTAACGGTTCGGTTATAGACAGTGGGTTGGCACTCTTCTTTCCATCGCCAGATTCTTTTACAGGCGAAGACTGCGCCGAGCTCCAGCTTCATGGGAGTCGAGCCGTCATTCATGCCCTCTTTGAGGAACTAGAGGCGATTGAGGGCGTGCGAATGGCTGCGGAGGGTGAGTTCTCGCGGCGGGCGTTTGAAAACGGCAAACTTGACCTCGTCGAGATTGAGGGTCTGGCGGATCTAATTGCCGCAGAGACTGAGATGCAAAGGCGCCTGGCGGTCGAGCACAGCCAGGGCAAACTATCCGAGCTATACGATTCGTGGGCGGAACGATTGACGCGGGCTCGTGCTCTGATTGAAGCTGAACTCGACTTTGCCGATGAAGATGACGTGCCCGGTTCGGTTTCAGCTCTGGTTTGGGATGATATCGCTCAACTGCATGCCGAGGTAGAGAACCACCTCGCGCACGCGCAGGCGGGCGAGATCATTCGCGATGGTTTCAAAGTCGTCATTGCAGGCGCGCCAAATGCCGGAAAGTCGACCTTGATGAATGCGCTTGCGCAGCGAGAGGTTGCTATTGTGACGAATATAGCGGGAACGACGCGTGATGTTCTTCACGTCGATCTCGATATCAATGGTTTCCTCGTAAAGCTTTATGACACGGCTGGTTTGCGCGATACAGATGAGCTCGTTGAACGCGAGGGCGTACGGCGGGCCGAGCGGATCATCTCTGAGGCGAATCTTGTGCTCTATCTCGAGGATATGACCCAAGGTAGGGATGAGCTTTCGCCGATCACGAATACGGAAGTCTTGCGGGTTGGGACAAAGGCCGATATATCCGCGGCGACTGGTCCGGTCGCCTATGACCTGACGATATCTGCTGTCACGGATGTGGGATTGTTCGCTCTTCGCGCCGCCATCGCCGAGCGACTGGAGCGGCAAGTAAGCAGCCATAGCCTGGCGATCCCGAGCCGCAGGCGGCAAAGGGATTCGCTTACGGAATGCCTGGAGGCGATCGGGGCAGCGTTGGCCGACCCATCAGCGGGACTTGACATTAGAGCCGAGAATCTCCGCATCGCGGGGAACGCCCTGGGCAGAATTACGGGACGCGTCGACGTCGACAATTTACTCGATATAATCTTTTCGGAGTTTTGCATCGGAAAATGATTCACGTGAAAACATCTGAAAGCGTGTGAGAAGGCGAAATGACCATCTATCAATACGACGTCATCGTAATCGGAGGTGGTCATGCAGGTTGCGAAGCGGCCAGCGCAGCGGCTCGCCTCGGCGCTCGTACAGCTCTGGTGACGCATCGGCGAGACACGATCGGGGTCATGTCCTGCAACCCCGCGATTGGTGGCCTTGGCAAGGGTCACCTCGTGCGGGAGGTGGATGCGCTGGACGGTCTCATGGGTCGTGTGGCCGATGCTGCCGGCATCCAGTTTCGCATGCTCAATCGCAAGAAAGGCCCGGCGGTCCGCGGTCCGCGGACCCAAGCCGATCGGAAGCTCTATCGAACCGCCATGCAGGCGGCAATAGACGCCATTGATAATATTGACGTTATCGAAGGCGACGCCTTTGATCTTGATATATCAGAGGGTGGTCGCGTCAACGGCGTCATAATGAAAGATAGCCAGATTCTGAATTGTGGCGCTGTGGTTCTTACGACGGGAACCTTCCTGCGCGGGCTTATTCATATTGGGGATAAGAAGATTCCGGCGGGCCGTGTCGGTGAAGATCCGTCTCTTGGTTTGTCTGGAACACTATCGGGCCTGGGGCTTCGGCTCGGCCGCCTTAAGACAGGTACGCCAGCGCGCCTTGACGGGAAAACCATCGATTGGGCATCGGTTGGCCGACAGGGCGCGGATGACGAGGTAACACCGTTCTCATTCATGACCGGTGCAATTACGAATCCCCAGATTGAATGTGGGGTCACCCGCACAACGACTGCCACACATAAACTCATTCAGGATAACCTGCATCGCTCGGCAATGTATTCCGGGCAGATCGAGGGCGTTGGACCGCGCTATTGCCCCTCGATCGAAGATAAGATCGTTAAGTTCGGCGAGCGGGATGGGCATCAAATCTTCCTTGAGCCGGAAGGCTTGGACGATGACACTGTCTATCCGAATGGCATTTCGACGTCGCTGCCGGCAGAGGTGCAGGAAGCCTTTATCCGGACCATACCAGGCCTTGCGAAGGCTTCCATCATCCAGCCTGGCTATGCAATCGAATATGATCATGTCGATCCGCGCGAGCTGACGCCTTCTCTTGAAGTAAAGAGGATGCCGGGGCTCTATCTTGCCGGCCAGATCAACGGAACGACGGGCTACGAGGAGGCAGCGGCCCAAGGTCTCGTGGCAGGCCTTAATGCGGCACGCCGAGCAGGCGGCCAAACGCCGATCTACCTAAGCCGTACGAATTCTTACATCGGCGTCATGATTGACGATCTGACGTCGAGGGGCGTCGCCGAGCCTTATCGCATGTTCACCTCGCGTGCGGAATACCGCCTTTCTCTGCGTGCGGACAATGCAGATATGCGGCTTACCCCAATTGCGGACGAGATCGGCTGTTTGGGAGAGGCTCGTCGTGCCAAATTCCGCGAATATGAGTGTGCTCTTGACGGCGCGCGAGAACATCTGAAGGCATTACATATTACGCCAAATGAGGCCCGCGAGTATGGGTTGAAGATTAATCTGGATGGGCAGAGGCGCTCTGCCTATGAGTTACTCGCATATCCCGATTTCGACATGGCGCTGCTATCAAATGTATGGCCCGAACTTCGGGCGTTTAGCAAGCCGATCGCAGGGGCGATAGAGATCGAAGCCTCATATGCCGTTTATATGCGCCGGCAGTCCTCAGATATTGTCGATGTCCAGCGCGATGAGAATCGACTCATCCCAGATGGTTTCGACTATTCGATTCTGCCTGGTCTTTCGAACGAGCTGAAGCAGAAGCTTGGCAATCAGCGCCCGTTCAACGTCGCTCAAGCCGCAAAGATAGATGGCATGACGCCGGCCGCCATCTCTCTTCTGCTCGTTCATTTGCGAAGGACAGAGGCTGCGCGGCGGTCGGTTGCCTAACACTTTTTGAGAGTCTTTCATGGAATTGAACGGTCAAAGTGTTTCACGTGAAACACAAGATAGACTGGAGCATTTTGTTGCTCTCTTTAGCAAGTGGTCTAAATCCATCAACCTAGTCGCTCCCTCAACGTTGAATGACGCGTGGCAGAGACACGTCGCCGATAGCGCTCAAATCTTTCAGTTAGCTCCCGGCCCGAAGCGGTGGGTGGATATGGGCAGCGGCGGCGGATTTCCCGGCGTGATCACCGCCATCTTCTTGGCCGAGCTTGCCGATGGGTGGGTTCACCTTCTTGAGAGCAACAACAAGAAAGCGTCTTTCCTCAGGCTGGCCCTTCGGGAAACAGGGGCACGCGGTTCTGTGCATTCGATCCGTATTGAGGATGGACCGGCTGTTGTCGCCTCCTGCGATGCTATATCCGCGCGCGCCCTCGCCGATCTCGATAAACTATGCGACTTTGCGGAACCTTGGATGCTTCGCAACAAAAATACGCGTGCATATTTCCATAAAGGCCGGGATTACGGCGTTGAAATTGCCAAGGCACGTGGTCGATGGCGTTTTGATCTGCTAGAACATCGAAGCGTTGTCGAGCGAGATTCGGTCATACTTGAGATTTTCAATCTCCAACGCTTGGTTTAACAATTCGGATGATGCGGCCATGGCCATTGAACGGAACCGGATTATTACAATAGCGAACCAAAAAGGCGGCGTTGGAAAGACGACAACTGCCATTAACCTGGCAACTGCCTTGGCTGCTATCGGCGAACGAGTTTTGATCGTCGACTTGGATCCTCAGGGTAACGCGAGCACTGGCCTCGGGATTGACCGGAAAGACCGCAAACTCTCATCTTATGATCTACTGATTGGCGAGGCCGGGGTGACTGAGGCGGCTATGCCGACTGCTGTGCCAAATCTTTCCATCGTACCATCGACAATGGATTTGCTTGGTGTCGAAATGGAGATCGCGCAGCAGAGTGATCGGGTTTTCAAGCTGCGCAAGGCGCTTACAACTCAGCAAGCATTTGAATTTACTTATATTTTGCTGGATTGCCCACCCTCTTTCAACCTTTTGACGATGAACGCTATGGCTGCGGCGCATTCCGTTTTGGTCCCGTTACAATGCGAGTTCTTTGCATTGGAGGGCTTAAGCCAGCTCCTGGAGACGGTTGATCAAGTGCGGCGAACGGTAAATCCGCGTTTGGATATTCAGGGTATCGTGTTGACGATGTTCGATGCGCGAAACAATCTTGCTCAGCAGGTGGTGAGCGATGTTCGGATGCATCTTGGGGAGAAAGTTTACCATACGCTTATCCCGCGCAATGTCCGTGTTTCCGAAGCGCCCTCCTATGGCAAGCCTGCGATCCTTTATGACTTGAAATGCGCCGGTAGCCAGGCATATCTGCAGCTGGCCTCCGAGGTCATCCAGCGTGAGCGCCAGCGTCTGGCCGCTTAAGATTTGAGTGAGTACTGCAAATGAATGACGATGCATCGAAGAGACGTTTAGGCCGCGGACTTGCTGCGCTGATCGGCGAAATGGATCAGCCGGTGCCGGTCGACGGCGAAAAGAGCGGCGTAAGTGCGGATCGTCTCATTCCGATCGAATTTGTCAGCAGGAATCCGCGCAATCCGCGTCGTTTTTTTGATGATAGCGAACTACACGATCTCGCCAGCTCTATTCGTCAGCATGGCATCGTCCAGCCAATCGTTGTTCGTACGATTGCAACGAACCGATATGAAATAATAGCCGGCGAAAGAAGATGGCGGGCAGCCCAGCTCGCGGGCCTTGTCGAAATTCCGGTGATCATCCGCGATGTCGATGACAAGACGGCGCTCGAGATTGCCATTGTCGAGAATGTCCAACGATCAGACCTCAATCCCCTCGAAGAGGCGTTGGGTTACGAGCAGCTTATCGCCGAATACGGCTACACTCAAAATGATCTTGGTGAGATCATCGGCAAGAGCCGAAGCCATGTCGCAAATTCTCTGCGCCTGCTTAAGCTTCCCGAGCCTGTCCGCGATTTTCTTGCAGCCGGCAGTCTGTCGGCGGGGCATGCACGTGCACTGGTTTCAACATCCGATCCGACGGCCCTCGCCCGGACGATCGTCTCGAAGGGAATGTCCGTCCGAGACGCCGAAAAGCTTGCGCAGAACGACATCAAGGCTCAATCCGAGCCACAGCGTCCGTCTGCCCCACGCGATCAGAAAGATTCCGATACGTTAGCACTTGAGCGCACGCTCTCCGATACGCTGGGCCTCGATGTCACCATAAATCACAAGTCCGGCAGCGGCCAGATCCGCATTGCCTACAAGTCGTTGGAGCAGCTTGAAGAAATCTGCCGGCTACTTGAGCGGCGATAAGCCTAGCCTCTCCGCCCGCTTTGAAGAGTTGTAGAGAGCAATGTCTGCAACGCAATGCTGTCCTCTAGGCTCTGACGCCTTCTTGTCTGCAAGATCGCCGATTGCAGCCTGTTTGTCTCACGGCGAATGGCGTCAGCATTCCAGGTGCGTAGCGCCTGTTCGATGATGGGTTTGCGCCGGAAATGCAGATGGCGGCCGTGCGTCTGCATGACCTGAGCTGTCTGAAGCCGCTTTTCCTCCATTTCTGCGCGCATTGCGTCGAGAAGTTGGAACTGTTTCAGGCAGGCTTGGATGACGAGGAAGACAGCCGTCTTCGATGCCGAGATCTTCCGCATGGAATGCAGGAAATTGCCGGTGTTTCCGCTTAATATAGCGTCCACGGCGTCATCGACCGAAATAGCACTGGCGTCGCCAATAATCTCGCTCACATGATGTTCTTCGATCATCTCCATGCCGCGGCAGTAGAGGGCGAGCTTTCTGACCTCATTGCGTGAGGCGATGCGATCACCGCCGATCAGTTCGACTAAAGCCTGCCGTGCGACAGGCGTGATGCGCAGGCCTTCTGACGCCAACTCATTGTCGATCAAAACATTCAAGGCGCGTGCATCATCTGAATAACAGGGGATCGCAACGATGCTGCGTGTGCCTTCGGCAAGCTTGCGAAGAAGGGAGCCCTTCTTCAGATCTCCGGCTTCGACGATGATGGACGTTGCGTCGAGCGACTTTTGAGAAAGCTCGCCCAGGGCATCGACCAGGTATTTTTCATTTGCCGCGCCACGTATCCAAAGGAGTTTTTCACCTCCGAATAGCCCGATAGCGTCTGCCTCATCATGCAGGCGCCCAGGGTCCTTCTGCAGGTCGCCGATGTCGAGTTTGATAAGCGAAAAAGCATCATCCAGCGCAACGCCGGTTTTCCCGGCTATTTGCCCGGCTCTCTCGGAAACCAGACCGCGATCCGGTCCGTAGATGACGAAAATGCGGTAAGCGGAAACCGAACGTTGAAGAAAGCCTTCAAACTCGTGAGATTTTATTTCCGCCACGTCCTTTTCCTCAGCGGCCGAGCGCGCCGGCGATATCGAGGCCTACGAGCTCGGCAGCCTCGCGCGCTGCACGGTTCTCAGCATCACGGATCGCGCGTTGCTTGGCAAACTGCTGGCTCGGGAAATCGACAAGCGCGGTGACATAGCGGTTACCCGACTTGATGACCTGGCCATCCGCTGTCGCCTGCAGCGTGTAATCAACGCTGACGGTCACGCGACCGGCACGCGACTCATCGGAGGTCTCGACGAGAAGCGCGTCGACGACATCGGACCGCACATGCAGCTCAACTTCGTAGGCCGGCTTGACAGGCTCGCCCGCGCCGTGCGTCGCAAGGAAGATCAGGCGGTTGCGAACCTCCTGTTCGACACGAGTCGTTGCATCCGAAAAGCCAACGGAAGCGAGCTTGCCAGCAACTCCCGACGTTTCCGAGTAAAGTGGACGAACCTGGCAGGCGGAAAGTAAGGCTGCGAACGCAAGGACGGCGGTGATTGCGGCGCCGCGTGCGAGCCTGGGAGCGATATCAAACGACAATGTTCACAATCCTTTGCGGAACCACAATAATTTTCTTCGGCGCCTGACCGTTCATCGCGCTAATGACGGCGTCGAGTTTCAAGACCGCCTGCGTTACGGCATTCTGATCTGCGTCTCGAGAAATTGTCAATTCGGCGCGCTTCTTACCGTTGATCTGGATCGGCAATACGATGTCGTTCTCCACGACCAGAGCTTCGTCATAGGCAGGCCAAGGGGTGCGTGCGAGCATCTCGCTGTTGCCAAGTGCTGCCCAGCATTCTTCGGCAAGATGCGGCGTCATGGGCGCAACGAGTTGAACCAAGATTTCCGCTGCGTTTCGAACGGCACCGCGATAGGCGACGTCACCCCCGCCTGTCGCTACTTTCGCCAATGGGCCAGACAAGGCATTCACGAGTTCATAGATGCGCGCGACCGCCTTATTGAACCAAAGCTTGTCATAGTCGTTCTGTACAGCCTTCAAAGTCCTATGCGCAGCTTGGGAAATCGAAAGCCCCTCGCCATCCTTAGCCGGATTCGGCGATACGGTGACCAAGACTTCGGAGGCCTCGGAAATCAAACGCCAGAGGCGCTGTGTGAAGCGATGCGCCCCTTCGACACCTGCTTCCGACCAGATCACGTCACGATCTGGCGGTGAATCGGAGAGAACAAAAAACCGCGCCGTGTCAGCGCCGTAGGAAGCGATGATATCATCTGGATCGACGACGTTCTTCTTGGACTTTGACATCTTCTCGATTGATCCGATCGAGACCTCGTTTCCGCCCTCCAGCAGGAAAGCGCGGCGTTTGCCCTCGATCTCTTCGATACGGATGTCGGCAGGCGCCACCCATTCGCGATTCATGCCGGCACCGCGGCTGTATGTCTCATGCACGACCATGCCCTGCGTAAAGAGGCCTCTAAATGGTTCCTTGATGTCGACATGACCGGTCTCGCGCATCGCGCGGGTGAAGAAACGCGAGTAGAGCAGGTGCAGAATAGCGTGTTCGACACCGCCGATATATTGATCGACGGGTAGCCAGCGGTTTGCCGCAGCCGGATCTGTCGGTACACCTTCCCAAGGCGCTGTAAAGCGCGTGTAGTACCAGCTCGAATCGACGAAGGTGTCCATCGTGTCCGTTTCGCGCCGCGCGTCCTTGCCGCAGGTTGGGCAAGCGACATGCCGCCAGGTCGGGTGGCGGTCGAGCGGGTTGCCCGGCTGGTCGAAGGTAACATCTGCCGGGAGTTTCACGGGAAGGTCTCTTTTCGGGACGGGCACCACCCCGCAGTCATCGCAATGAATGACCGGGATCGGGCAACCCCAATACCGCTGCCGCGAAATGCCCCAGTCGCGCAAACGGAAATTTACCTTGCGTTCACCCTGCGGCACGTTGCCGAGCATCGTGCTCGACAGGCGGTCGGCGACGAGGTTGAAGGCTTCGTCTGTCGTTTTGCCGTCGAGGAAGCGGGAGTTGATCATCATGCCGTCGCCATCGTAGGCGGTATCGCCGGTCGTGAAGGTTGCAGCATCGCCGTCCTTTGGCATCACGACGGGGACAACGGGCAGACCATATTTGCGCGCGAAATCAAGGTCACGCTGATCGCCGGACGGGCAGCCGAAAATAGCGCCCGTGCCATAATCCATCAGCACGAAATTTGCGACATAGACCGGAAGTTCCCAAGACGAATCAAACGGATGCTTGACGCGGATACCGGTATCCATGCCTTTCTTCTCGGCCGTCTCAAGGGCTGCCAGCGACGTGCCGGCCCGGCGGCATTCCTCGCAGAAGGCTTCGATAGCCGCACTTTTTGCTGCAGCGTCCTTTGCCAACGGATGGTCGGCAGAGATCGCAAGGAAGGAAGCTCCGAACAGCGTGTCCGGTCGAGTGGTATAAACTGTCACCTCGGTCTCACCGGCAGGCGCCGTCTGCGGCACGATCTCCCAACGGACCAAAAGACCCTCGGAGCGGCCGATCCAGTTCTTCTGCATCAGACGAACTTTCTCCGGCCACTGGTCGAGCGTGTCCAGAGCGTCAAGCAGATCCTGGCTGAAATCGGTTATCTTGAAGAACCACTGCGTGAGCTCCCGCTGCTCGACCAGTGCACCCGAACGCCAGCCACGGCCGTCGATGACCTGTTCGTTGGCAAGAACGGTGTTGTCGACCGGATCCCAATTGACTTTCGACTGCTTTCGGTAGACCAGGCCCTTCTCCAGGAAATCCAGGAAAAGATGCTGCTGGTGCTGGTAGTATTCCACGTCGCAGGTGGCAAATTCCCGGCTCCAGTCGAGCGAAAGCCCCATGGCCTTCAACTGCGATTTCATCGAGTCGATATTCTGGTAAGTCCAGGATGCCGGGTGAACGCCGCGCTCCATGGCAGCGTTCTCCGCTGGCATACCGAAGGCATCCCAGCCCATCGGGTGCAGAACGTTGAAGCCCCGGGCCCGTTTGTAACGGGCCACGACGTCACCCATCGCATAGTTGCGCACATGGCCCATATGAATGCGGCCCGAGGGATAGGGAAACATTTCAAGTACATAGTATTTATCGCGCGGATCGGCGTTGTCGGTCTCAAAGACCTTCGCCTCGTTCCATTTTTGCTGCCAGCGGGGCTCGGCATCGCGCGGATTATAACGTTCGGTAGTCATGGTATTCGAATTTCCGAAAAATCAGGGGAGGTTGGTGGTGACCTTCACCATGAAACCGTCGTAGCGTCAAGTTTTGCGGGGCACTGCAAGCACCCGATCCCTCGCAGCCAGAGTGCTTTTTTGCGCGCGCAGGCTCTTGGCAAAAAGGTCACCCGCGGTTAGTGCATGCCATCGGTCATGTCGGGATAAGACAATGGGACTTCAAGAGCGGTTGAACGATGTTCGCTCGCGCATTGCGGCAGCGGAGCGTCAGTCCGGGCGTCCCGCCGGATCGGCTCAACTCCTTGCCGTGTCAAAGACCTTCGATGCGGAAGCCATCCGTCCCGCGATTGCGGCTGGTCAGCGCATTTTTGGCGAGAACCGCGTCCAGGAAGGCCAAGGCAAATGGCCCGAACTCAAGGCTGAAACGGCCGGCATCGAGCTGCATCTCATCGGGCCGCTGCAATCGAACAAGACGGCGGATGCCGTTGCCCTCTTTGATGTCATAGAGACTGTCGATCGTGAAAAGATTGCCCGCGCGATCGCCGGGGAAATGAAAGGGCAAGGGAAGAGCGTTCGACTTTACGTCCAGGTCAACACGGGGCTGGAGCCGCAAAAGGCCGGTATTGCTCCCGCCGATACACCCGCGTTTGTCGATTTCTGCCGGAATGAGCTTGGTCTTTCGATCGAAGGCCTGATGTGCATTCCGCCAGCCGAGGAAAATCCCGGTCCGCATTTTGCGCTGCTGGCTAAGATCGCAGGAAGATGCGGGGTGGAAAAACTCTCCATGGGCATGTCCGGGGACTACGAAACGGCCGTGGCCCTCGGTGCGACGAGCGTGCGCGTCGGATCTGCTATTTTCGGCGCGCGTTAGTCGTTCTGCTTTCGTCGGGCTTCCGGTCCAGCCTCCCCTGTCCTAGATTGGCTACACGGTTTGCATGTCCTGGGGAGGAGCAGATGCAGAGCAGCTATCATCAGGTTTATGCGAGCTGGAGGAGCGATCCGGAAGCATTCTGGCGCGAAGCTTCAAAAGCAATCGACTGGTTCACGGAACCGCAGCAGATCTTCTCGCCATCAGAGGGCGTTTACGGCCGCTGGTTCGCGGACGGTGAGACCAACACCTGTTATAATTGCCTGGACCGTCATGTATCGGCAGGCCGCGCCACCGAAACAGCGATCATCTTCGACAGCGCCATGAGCGGCGCCAAGGCGCGCTTCACATATGACGAAGTGCTCGCCGAAGTGCAGGCGATCGCGGCGACCCTTCAAGCATTCGGCGTCGGCAAAGGTGATCGTGTCATCATCTACATGCCGATGGTGCCGGAAGCCATTTTCTCCATGCTTGCCTGCGCTCGTATCGGTGCCGTCCATTCCGTGGTTTTTGGAGGGTTTGCAGCCAACGAACTTGCAGCCCGCATCGATGATTCCGGTGCAAAGCTTGTGGTCACTGCCAGTTGCGGATTGGAGCCCGGCCGTGTCGTTGCTTATAAGCCGCTTGTCGATCAGGCCATCGCTGCTGCGAAATCAAAGCCGGCCCATTGTCTTGTTCTACAAAGGCCGCAACTGACGGCCGAACTTATGCCGGGCCGGGATCATGATTTCCGATCAACCGTAGCGCTTCACCGCGGCAAGAACATTCCCTGTGTCGCCGTCAAAGCAACCGACCCGCTTTATATCCTCTATACATCCGGAACCACCGGTCAGCCGAAAGGCGTCGTCCGTGACAATGGCGGGCATATGGTTGCGCTGCACTGGTCAATGGCAAACATCTACGGAATGAAACCCGGCGAAGTTTTCTGGACCGCGTCCGATATCGGCTGGGTCGTCGGTCATTCCTATATCGTCTATGCGCCGCTGCTTGCGGGCGTGACCACTGTGATCTTCGAAGGCAAACCCGTCGGCACGCCGGATGCCGGTGCTTTCTGGCGCGTGGTTTGCGAATACGATGTGCGTGTTCTCTTCACCGCGCCAACCGCCTTTCGTGCGATTCGCCGGGAAGATGCCGACGGTGAGTTTGTGCGTTGCTATTCGAAACCGCATTTTCGAGCACTCTTTCTTGCGGGCGAGCGGGCCGATCCCGAAACCCTCAAATGGGCGGAGAAGATGCTTGGTGTGCCTGTCATCGATCATTGGTGGCAGACGGAAAGCGGTTGGCCGATTGCCGCCAATCCACTTGGGCTTGATAAGCTGCCGGTAAAGCACGGCTCGCCATCGGTGCCGATGCCCGGCTATGATATCCAAGTGCTTGATGACAGCGGACATCAGGTCCCGCCCGGCACGCTCGGCAACATCGTCGCCAAGCTGCCCCTGCCGCCGGGCTGCCTCCCGACACTCTGGAATGCCGACGAGCGCTTTCGCTCGACTTATCTCGAGGAGTTTCCGGAATACTATAAGACAGCGGATGCCGGCTATGTCGATGACGACGGCTACCTCTTCATCATGTCGCGCACAGACGACATCATCAACTGTGCAGGCCATAGGCTGTCGACGGGAGCGATGGAAGAGGTCTGCGCAGGGCATCCGGACGTCGCGGAATGCGCTGTCGTCGGTATTGCAGACCCGGTCAAGGGACAGGTGCCGTGCGGCTTCCTCGTGCTCAAGAAGAACGTCACAAGGGAGAAGGCGACAATCGAAGCTGAAGTCGTCAAACTGATTCGCGACCAGATCGGTCCGGTGGCCGCATTCAAGACGGCGATTGCCGTCGAACGGTTGCCGAAGACCCGCTCCGGCAAGATCCTGCGCGGCACAATGCAGAAGATCGCGGACGGCGAACCATGGAAAATGCCTGCGACGATCGATGATCCGGCAATTCTGCATGAAATCGCGGATGCCCTGCGCAGCAGGGGTTTTGGCTCGCTTCCAATGTAGGAAGTTACCTATTTGGTAAGATTCGTTGACGAGTTGTAACCGGCGTTGACGAGTTGTTAACCATGTTTTCGCTAGGTTCGGCTTACGGACACCTGTTGCAGGTGAGCATGAAGCACCGCCGCTCCCGGCCTTGGCCGGAATGCCCTTTCACCCAAGCGAATTGGACAAAAAGCGATGTCAAGCATCCTAACGAACACTGCCGCAATGGCGGCGCTGCAAACCCTTCGCGGCGTCAACCAGAGCCTCAAGGAAACCCAGGACCACGTTTCGTCCGGCCTGCGTGTCGGCAAGGCGGCTGATAACGCCGCTTACTGGTCGATCGCAACGACCATGCGTTCCGACAACAAGGCGCTTTCGGCCGTTTCTGACGCTCTCGGCCTCGGTGCCGCAAAGGTCGACACTGCCTATGCCGCGATGGACAGCGCCATCGACATTGTTTCTGAAATCAAGGCCAAGCTGGTTGCCGCCAGTGAAGCGGGTGTCGACAAGGCCAAGATTCAGGAAGAAATCGACCAGCTTCAGGAACAACTCCTGAGTATTGCTCAGTCTGCCTCCTTCTCCGGCGAGAACTGGGTTGCTGGCGAGGGTACGAAGAGCGTCGTTTCGACCTTTGTTCGTGACGGCTCGAACGCTGTATCCGTCAAACAGACTGAATATATCCTCGATGACAGCTCGGTCGGAAACGTCCTGTTCGGCATGAGCGGCGGCTTGATCGAGACCTCCACGGGCATTATCGGCACCTCGAACGGTACGATCGGCTCTGTCTATAAGATGGACATCACCAATTTCACGACTGATGACGTCGGCCTTGCGCTGACGGCTGTCGAATCCGCTCTGAAGGCGATGACCAGCGCCGGTGCACAGCTGGGCTCCATCTCCACTCGCATCCAACTGCAGGAAGATTTCGTCTCGGCTCTGAGCGACTCGATTGACTCGGGCATCGGCCGTCTCATCGATGCGGATATGGAAGAAGAATCTTCCAAGTTGACCGCTCTTCAGACGCAGCAGCAGCTGGCGATTCAGTCCCTGTCGATTGCGAACTCGGCATCGCAGAACATCCTGTCGCTCTTCCGCAGCTAAACTCTGGACTAGCCGAAAACAAAAGACCCGCCGGAGCGATCCGGCGGGTCGTTTGTTTATGCAGACATGTCAGAAACGATCGTCTTCGTCTTCATCCTTGGAGGAAGACTTCAATGACTTGAGCTTGGCGAAGACGGCATCGGCATCGATTTCGCGTTCTTCCTCGCGCTCGAAACTCGGGCTCATGCGCTCGGTTTCCTGGGCGGACTGCAGCGTGGCGCCGAGTTCGGCAGCGGTCGGCAGCGGTCGACCCTTGGATGCCTTTTCCACTTCCATATCGAGATCGATCTGGCTGCAGAGGCCGAGTGTGACCGGATCCATCGGCGTCAGGTTGGCCGAGTTCCAATGGGTGCGTTCGCGGATCTGTTCGATCGTCGATTTGGTCGTGCCGACGAGGCGCGAAATCTGGGCGTCTTTCAGCTCCGGATGATTGCGAACAAGCCAGAGGATGGCGTTCGGGCGGTCCTGACGCTTGGAAACAGGTGTGTAACGCGGGCCGCGGCGCTTGGATTCGGGAACGCGAACCTTCGGCTCCGAGAGCTTCAGCTTGTGGTTCGGGTTTGCTTCGGCGCGGGCGATTTCGTCGCGCGAAAGCTGTCCCGTTGAGATCGGATCCAGGCCCTTGATGCCCTGCGCTGCCTCGCCGTCGGCAATTGCTTTCACCTCGAGCGGATGCAGCTTGCAGAACTGGGCGATCTGATCGAAAGACAGGGCCGTATTGTCGACGAGCCAGATGGCGGTCGCCTTCGGCATGAGCAGTTGTTGAGCCATGGATATAGTCCTTCTGTCGTCCACGACGGTGTCGCGGTCCGTGGATATCACCATAATATCCGGGAAATATGGCGCTATATAACTGTAGTGACGCAGAATTGCAATTGATCAGGAATGAAATGACCTTTGTCTAATTGCCGGGTGCTTTTGACCTGCTATGAATGCCATGAATCGCGTTCCGGCGATCGCTTTGCGCAGTTAGCCGGTGCCCGTGTTGAGGAGGAGTCACATGTCGGAAAAGATCTATCCGGTTACGAAACCGGTGAAGAGCCATGCCCTAATCGATAAGGCCAAGTACGAGAAATGGTACGAGGAGAGCATCGAGAACCCGGATAAGTTCTGGGGCAAGCACGGCAAGCGGATTGACTGGTTCAAGCCTTATAAGAAGGTCAAGAATACGTCCTTTACCGGCAAGGTGTCGATCAAGTGGTTCGAAGACGGCCAGACGAACGTTTCCTATAACTGTATCGACCGCCACCTGAAAACGCACGGCAACCAGGTTGCCATCATCTTCGAAGGCGACAACCCCTATATTGACAAGAAGATTACCTACAACGAACTCTACGAGCATGTCTGCCGCATGGCGAACGTGTTGAAGAAGCACGGCGTCAAGAAGGGTGACCGCGTCACCATCTATATGCCGATGATACCCGAAGCGGCCTATGCCATGCTCGCCTGCGCCCGCATCGGCGCCGTGCATTCTGTCGTCTTCGGCGGGTTCTCGCCGGAAGCGCTTGCTGGACGTATCGTCGACTGCGAATCGACATTCGTCATCACCTGCGACGAGGGCGTGCGCGGCGGCAAGCCGGTGCCGTTGAAGGACAATGCCGATACCGCGATCCACATCGCGGCCCGCCAGCATGTGACGGTCAGCAAGGTCCTCGTCGTGCGCCGGACCGGCGGCAAGACCGGCTGGGCTCACGGCCGCGATATCTGGTACCATCAGGAAGCGGCAACGGTGAAAGCCGAGTGCCCTCCTGTGAAGATGAAGGCGGAGGATCCCCTTTTCATCCTCTATACCTCGGGTTCAACCGGCAAGCCTAAAGGTGTATTACACACGACGGGCGGATATCTCGTTTACGCGTCGATGACGCATGAATACGTCTTCGACTACCACCATGGCGATATCTACTGGTGCACGGCCGATGTCGGCTGGGTGACCGGCCATTCCTACATTGTCTACGGTCCGCTGGCGAATTGCGCGACGACCCTGATGTTCGAAGGTGTACCGAACTTTCCGGACCAGGGCCGCTTCTGGGAGATCATCGACAAGCACAAGGTCAACATCTTCTACACCGCTCCGACAGCGCTCCGTTCGTTGATGGGTGCCGGCGACCATTTCGTGACCCGCTCCTCCCGCTCGTCCTTGCGCCTGCTCGGGACGGTCGGCGAGCCGATCAATCCGGAAGCCTGGGAGTGGTACCATCATGTCGTCGGCGATGGCCGTTGCCCGATCGTCGATACCTGGTGGCAGACCGAGACCGGCGGCATCCTGATTACGCCGCTACCTGGCGCGATCGACCTGAAGCCGGGTTCAGCGACCGTACCGTTCTTCGGCGTGAAGCCGCAACTGGTCGATAATGAAGGCAAGGTGCTGGAAGGCACTGCTGATGGCAACCTCTGCATTACCGACAGTTGGCCTGGCCAGATGCGCACGGTCTATGGCGACCATGAGCGGTTCATCCAGACATATTTCTCCACGTATAAGGGCAAGTATTTCACCGGGGACGGCTGCCGCCGCGATGAGGACGGCTATTACTGGATCACCGGCCGCGTCGACGACGTGTTGAACGTCTCCGGCCACCGCCTCGGTACCGCCGAGGTGGAATCCGCGCTCGTTTCGCACAATCTGGTTTCGGAAGCCGCCGTCGTTGGCTACCCACATTCAATCAAGGGACAGGGCATCTATTGCTACGTCACGCTAATGGCCGGCAACGAAGGATCCGATGAGTTGCGCCAGCAGTTGGTGAAGCATGTTCGCGCGGAAATCGGCCCGATCGCATCTCCGGATAAGATCCAGTTTGCGCCTGGTCTGCCGAAGACCCGTTCCGGCAAGATCATGCGCCGTATCTTGCGCAAGATTGCCGAAGACGATTTCGGCTCGCTCGGGGATACATCCACGCTTGCCGATCCGGCAGTAGTCGAGGACCTCATCGCCAACAGGCAGAACAAGGTAACCGCCTGAAATCAAAGCGGCACCCGGAAACCGGGAGCCGCTTTACGGGCCTTCGATTTCGTCGCATGCCAACGCAACACTGCGGCGGGAGCGTGAATAGCGCCATCAGGAGAATCGCGAGTACTTTTGCCATGAAAGGAATAAATTCCGATCATGGGGAGAGAATATTTCCTTAAAAATCGATGGCGCGGCCGTTGATTTCATAGTCGCCGAACCTTGCGGGCTCGGCTCCTCCTCTTCCGCCGATCTCCGGCGGCAGCTTCAGAGGTTTCTGGTTCCTGCGGCGTTCCTCGGCTTCGGCAAGCGCGCGTTTTGCGGCGGGTGACAGAACCTTGCGAGGCGGTTCTGCCCCTTCTGCCACAGTGCTGTCTATATTATCGTTGTCCGCTGGCTGCAATTGCGTCTCCCGCCGGAAATATTGAAAATGGCTGGCGAATGACCAAATCATAGTGCGCTGGCGGCTCGATTAAAACCCTTTTGCCGCAGACGGGAGATGGAGACCTCGATGAACCTCGTTCGCACTGCCATGTTGCTTGCCTTCATGACGGCCTTGTTCATGTTTGTCGGATTCCTGATCGGCGGTCGCGGCGGGATGATGATTGCCTTCCTGATTGCTGCAGGCATGAATTTCTTTTCCTACTGGAATTCGGACCGCATGGTGCTTTCGGCTTACCGGGCGCAGGAGGTCGATGAGCGAAACGCGCCGGAATTCTTCCGCATCGTTCGCGATCTTGCACGAAATGCCGGCTTGCCCATGCCGAAAGTCTATCTTTACGACAGTCCGCAGCCAAATGCCTTTGCTACCGGCCGCAATCCGGAGAATGCTGCCGTCGCGGCCTCGACGGGGCTGCTCAGCGCGCTCTCGCCGGAAGAGGTGGCCGGTGTGATGGCGCATGAACTGGCGCATATCCAGAACCGCGACACACTAACGATGACGATCACCGCGACGCTTGCTGGCGCGATCTCCATGCTTGGTAACTTCGCCTTCTTCTTCGGCGGCAGCCGCGAGAACAACAGTAATCCGTTTGGCTTCGTGGGCGTGCTTCTGGCGATGATTGTAGCGCCGCTTGCCGCCATGCTGGTGCAGATGGCAATCAGCCGGACGCGTGAATATTCCGCTGACCGGCGCGGCGCCGAAATCTGCGGCGACCCGCTCTGGCTCGCGTCCGCGCTCGGCAAGATTGCCCGGGGTGCCGCGCATATCCCGAATTACGATGCCGAGCGCAATCCCGCGACGGCGCATATGTTCATCATCAATCCTCTCTCCGGGGAACGGATGGACAATCTGTTTTCGACGCATCCAAATACGGAAAACCGTATTGCGGCACTTCAGGAAATGGCAGGGAGCGGTATGAATGGCTCGACGGCAACGGTTCGTACTGCTAATCCGTCGCGCAAGTCGCGCTCGGTTCCGAATACGGGTATTGGCCGCGGTGGTTCTCAACCGCCAAAAGGTCCCTGGTCTTGAATTCAGACGGCAGAAATAAGCCATTCTATAAGAAGAAGCCACCTGCAGAGCGTCCGGCCGCAAAACCGGGTCTGCAGGCGCGTGCGGCCGCAGCGAAGATTCTCGCCGCTGTCATCGACCGCAAACTGCCGTTAGATGGTGCGTTGGATCACGAACACGGAAACCCGGCATATAAGGCTCTTGGGGAAGGAGACCGCGCGCTGGTTCGGGCCATCTTGAACACCGCGCTGCGTCACCTGCCCCGCATCGATGCGGCGATTGCCTCCTTATTGGATTCACCGTTGCCGGAAGGCGCGCGTGCACTTCATCATGTGCTTGTGGTTGGAGCAGCGCAGATCCTCTATCTCGACGTTCCCGATCATTCGGCTGTCGATCTTGCCGTCGAGCAGGCAAATCAGGATCCCCGCAATCGCCGCTTTGCAAAGCTGGTGAATGCGATCCTACGACGTCTTAGCCGTGAGAAGGAACAGGTACTCGAAGATGTCGCGAAGATTTCGCCGATGCCGGCTTGGTTTATCGAACGGCTTAAACAGGCCTATGGGAAAGAAGCCACCGCGGCGATCGCTCAATCCCAGCTCGAGCCGGCTGCAATTGATCTTACCGTGAAATCCGATGCAGCCGGCTGGGCGGCTCGGCTGAATGGGAAAGTCCTGCCGACAGGGGGCGTGCGTCTTGCGGCCTTTGACGGTGCTATTCCCTCCCTTGAAGGTTTCGATCAGGGCGAATGGTGGGTGCAGGACGCCGCGGCAAGCATTCCGGCCAAGCTCTTTGGCGACCTGTCCGGCAAACGGGTCGCCGATCTCTGCGCCGCACCTGGCGGCAAGACGGCACAGCTCATTCTCGCCGGAGGTGACGTCACTGCGATCGATCAATCCGAAAGCCGTTTGAAGCGCCTGCGCGCGAATCTCGAGCGCCTTGCCCTCGATGCGGAAACGCTTGCGACAGACCTTCTGAAGTTTGAGCCGGCAGAGCCGTTTGACGCTATCCTGCTCGATGCGCCCTGCTCCTCGACGGGTACGACGCGCCGTCATCCGGATGTTCTCTGGACGAAGGGCCCGGAGGACATTGCAAGGCTCGCCGGCGTGCAGGAACGGCTGCTTCGCCATGCGCTGACGCTCCTGAGGCCTGGCGGCACGCTTGTTTTTTCAAATTGCTCGCTGGATCCCGTCGAGGGAGAGGACGTTGTGAGCCGCATTTTGGCAGACACGCCGACCATCGAGCGCGTCCGGATTGATGCTGCTCAATGGCCCGGATTGGAAATGGCGATCACTCCGTTTGGCGAATTCCGGACGACCCCTGCCATGCTGCGCATGCAAGAAACGGTCGCTTCGGGGCTTGACGGTTTTTACGCCGCAGTGTTGCGGCGTGTTGCCTGATGCAGGTACGTCTTTTCTATATTTCGTTTTCATCACAAATTAATGCAGTCTTACCGCTGAAACCGGCCCTTATTCACCTATTCTTAATCATGAGGGTCAATAGACAATAGAATATGCAGTCCGGCCGGCGGTTTTCGAGTTTGTATGTTCGGGAGGCTTGGCGCCGCGTGTTGCGGCGCATTGCGCTGCTGCGTCTGCGCCTTTTTCGCCACACGATCCAAGTGCCCGAGCGGCTTATCGTCGCGCCGACCGATCTTCGTGCCATCGATCCTCACATAGCCGATGAGATCATGAATGGCCGTTTCCCTTTGGCGGGCCGCCTGCTGGAGACGAACGGCAAACCGCCCTTCGGCTTTACGCTTCCGTCACGCGCCTTTGCCAACCGCCTGCATGGTTTCGGCTGGCTTCGCCATATGCGGGCCAAAAAGAGCGACCGGGCTTCGGCCGTCGCCCGGGCGATCGTCGACAACTGGCTCTCGTTGCATGCTGGCCGCATGGAAGGCATTGCCTGGGAAATTGATGTCACTTCGCAGCGGGTGATCACCTGGCTCTCGCATTCGCCGGTTGTGCTGCAGAATGCCGATCGTGGCTTTTATCGCCGATTCATGAAATCTCTGGCGTTTCAGGTTCGCTATCTGCGGCGCATGGCTGCTTTCGCACCCCCGGGGGAAGTTCTCTTCCGTCTGCGGATCGCCCTCGCCATGGCTTCGATCGCGATGCCCGCGCGGCAAGGTGTGCTGCGCAAGGCCGCCCAGGCGCTGGATAATGAATTCGATAGCCAGATTCTGCCCGATGGCGGGCATATATCCCGCAATCCACGCACAGGCCTCGAGCTGCTTCTCGATCTCCTGCCGCTCCGCCAGACCTATGTGAATCTCGGTCACGACCTGCCGCAGAAGCTTATTTCCGGCATCGATCGCATGTATCCGGCACTGCGCTTTTTCCGGCACCAGAATGGCGATCTCGCGCTCTTCAACGGTGCAACATCGACGCTTGCCAACGAGCTGATGTCGGTTCTGCGCTATGACGAAACGGCGGGCCTGCCTTTCAAGGCAATGCCGCATTCGCGCTATCAACGTCTCATGGCGGGAAATACCGTTTTGATCGCCGATACCGGCCCCCCGGCAGCCGGCCCCCTTTCGCGCACGGCGCATGCGGGCTGCCTTTCCTTTGAAATGTCGTCAGGCCGTCATCGCTTTATCGTCAACTCCGGTTCCCCGAAATTCGCCGGCCGCCGCTATGTCCAGATGGCGCGCACGACTGCGACGCATTCGACGGTGACGCTGAACGACACCTCATCCAGCCGTTTCTCGACCTCGGAATTTCTCGGTCATATCATGTCGGACTCGGTGAAAACCGTTAGCGTCGAGCGCGCCGAAACAGAAGACGGACGCGATGGTATCAAGGTCGGTCACGACGGCTATCTAAAAAATTTCGGCGTGCTCCATGAGCGCGAACTGACGCTGAATGCTGCAGGCTCCATCGTCACTGGCCGTGATCGGCTGGTGCGGCAGGGCGAGCGCGTCAGCGACGAGCCCCTTCGTGCGGCAGCGCGCTTCCATATCCATCCGGCCATCAATGTGAAGCAGAGTGACCGCGAGTCCGTGTTGCTGACAGCGCCGGATGGCGAGAGCTGGCTCTTCTCGTCGCCGGGGAACGAAGTTCTGGTCACTGAAGATATCTTTTTTGCTGACGCCTCCGGTATCTGCGGTTCCGACCAGATCGAGATCGACTTCGTTTTCGCCGAAAAGGCGGAAATTCGCTGGTTTTTGTCCCGCAAGAGCTAGTCGCTGTTTGCGCAGCGGTAGAGCTCGTGCTAACGCGGCGCCATTACCCTATACGTCCCTTGCCGGATGTCTCCTGAAGCCCGAACGGAGAAGGTTCATGGCCGTCACTTCCAAGAAAATCCCCGCCCCCGATAAGGTCAAAGTCAAAACCGCGCTGCTCTCCGTCTCCGACAAGGCGGGTATCGTCGAGCTTGCTCGCGCGCTTTCCGAGACGGGCGTACGCCTGCTTTCGACAGGCGGGACACACAAGGCCATTGCCGCCGCGGGTCTGGCGGTCACCGACGTTTCGGAGGTTACCGGCTTTCCGGAAATCATGGACGGTCGTGTGAAGACGCTGCACCCGAAGGTTCACGGCGGTCTCCTGGCAATCCGCGATGATGCTGAACATCAGGAAGCCATGAAGCGGCATGGCGTCGAGGGCATCGATCTTGCCATCATAAACCTCTATCCATTCGAAGACGTGCGTACTGCCGGCGGTGATTATCCGACGACAGTTGAGAATATCGATATCGGCGGTCCGGCAATGATCCGGGCTTCCGCCAAAAACCATGCTTACGTGACGATCCTGACCGATCCTGCGGATTATCCGGAACTGCTCGAACAGCTTTCGGCCGATGCCGGCCAGACAAGCTATGCGTTCCGCCAGCGTATGGCAGCCAAGGCCTATGCCCGCACTGCCGCCTATGACGGGATGATTTCCAACTGGTTCGCCGAAGCGCTCGCCATCGATGCGCCGCGCCATCGGGTGATCGGCGGCGTTCTGAAGGAAGAGATGCGCTACGGCGAAAATCCACATCAGAAAGCGGCCTTCTATGTCACGGGCGAGAAGCGCCCCGGCGTTTCCACGGCGACGCTGCTGCAGGGCAAGCAGCTCTCTTATAACAATATCAACGATACTGATGCGGCCTACGAGCTCGTCGCTGAATTCCTGCCTGAAAAGGCACCCGCCTGTGCCATTATCAAGCATGCCAACCCCTGTGGCGTCGCAACGGGGCCGAGCCTTGTCGAAGCCTACAAGCGGGCGCTCGCCTGCGATTCCGTTTCTGCGTTCGGCGGCATTATCGCGCTTAACCGCACGCTCGATGCGGAGACGGCGGAGGAGATCATCAAGCTCTTCACCGAAGTGATCATCGCTCCGGGCGTAACCGAAGAAGCCAAGGCGATCGTTGCGAAGAAACCGAACCTGCGCCTGCTTTCTGCCGGCGGTCTGCCCGATCCGCATGCCGCTGGCCTGACGGCGAAAACGGTCTCCGGCGGGCTGCTGGTCCAGAGCCGTGACAACGGCATGATCGAGGATCTGGAGCTCAAGGTCGTCACCAAGCGCGCGCCGACGGCACAGGAACTGGAAGACATGAAGTTTGCCTTCAAGGTCGGCAAGCACGTGAAATCGAATGCCGTCGTCTACGCCAAGGATGGCCAGACGGCCGGCATTGGCGCCGGCCAGATGAGCCGTGTCGATTCCGCCCGCATTGCCGCACTGAAAGCCGAGGAAGCCGCCAAGGCGCTCGGTTTACCCGCCCCGATGACACGCGGTTCTGCGGTTGCTTCGGAAGCCTTCCTGCCCTTTGCCGACGGCCTTTTGTCGATGATTGCTGCGGGTGCGACGGCAGTCATCCAGCCGGGTGGCTCGATGCGCGACCAAGAGGTGATTGACGCTGCCAACGCGCACGACGTCGCGATGGTATTCACCGGCATGCGCCATTTCCGCCATTGAGCTGACAGAACCCCGGCGCTCAGCCAGGGTTCAATTCAATCTTGCTTCCTGTCGGCCGGATAAGGTGTTGCGATGAGCAGGATCAATCCGCCTGCGAGGAAAAGGAGCAGCGTCGCCATGCCGAGACGCGCTGATCCGCTGGCATAGGTTATTAGGGAGAAGAAGAGCGTTGCCATGAAGCTCGTGGCGCGGCCGGACAGCGCATAGATACCGAAATAGCGCCCCGCCTCCTCCAGGCTGACGCTGCGCGCCAGATAAGAGCGCGACGAGGCTTGTACGGGACCGAAGGCGATGCCGATCAGCAGCCCGTAAAGAATGTAGGCCTTCTCCGCCGTCGTGCCGAAAAGCCCGCCGGCGTCCGCCGTTGACATCGGCAGCAGGCCGAAAAGCGTATAGCCCGGCCCCGTCGAAATGATCCCGAGCGTTGCGAGCAGCAGCAGCGTCAGGCTGATCAGGATCGTTGCTTTTGATCCGATGCGGTGATCAACGCGTCCGGCGATGACGCAGCCGAAAATCGCGACGACGTTGAGGATGATCCCATAAAGTCCGATTTCGATCGTCGCCCAACCGAACATGCCGGCGGCGAAGGTGCCGCCAAGGATCAGCAGCCCGTTGACGCCGTCCTGATAGATCATTCGAGCAATCAGGAATTTCAGGATACCTCTTCGGAGCTTTAGCTCGCCGATCGTGTTCCCGAGCTGCCTGAAGCCTGAACGTACGGCAGCAGCGAACGGCAGCCCCTTCGCCGCATCCGGCGTGAAGAGGAACATCGGAATGATGAAGATGAGATACCAGACGGCGGAGATCGGGCCGGTAATGCGCGCATCCTCGCCTGTATGCGGATCAAGCCCGAACAACGGGTTGAGGCCGAACAGCGTCTTTCCAGTTTCCAGGCTCCCCGCAAGCAGCCCGACAACAGCGATCAGCACGATCATGCCGCCAAGGTAACCAAGTCCCCAGGCTGTGTTGGACAGCCTGCCAACCTCGTCTTTGCTCACAAGGCGCGGCATCATGGAATCGTTGAAGACGATCGAGAATTCGGCGGCGATCGAGGCCAGGATCATGAACATCACCGGGTAGATAACCGGCGAGCCGGGTGCTGCAAACCAGAGACCGAAGAGGCTCGCAATTTTGATGACCGCAAAACAGGCTATCCAGGGTTTGCGGGCACCGGATTGATCAGCGATGGAGCCGAGGATTGGAGAGAGCAGGGCGATGATCACCGAAGAGATCGTCGCCGTGTTGCTCCACATCGCCTGTGCCGAAACCGGATCAGCCGTCAGGCGCGCGACGAAGTAGGGTCCGAAAATAAACGTGGTTACGACCGTGAAAAACGGCTGCGCCGCCCAATCGAAGAGCATCCAGCTCCAGATACCCTTTTCCGACGCCTTTTGCGGCGCCGGTGTTCCCGTTCCGGTCCAGTCTATTCTGCTCACGCGTACACTCCCGCTTTCGCGGCGGACTGTGTCACCTCGCCCGGTCGCGCGCAAGATCGGTCAAAAGACCTGCGGCCACCGTGATGCGCGCAAGAGTTGGATCGCCGCTATCGCTAAGGTTTGACAGTTCTTCGGCGATGCGGTTGATCCTGATGCGATCGACTGCATGCCACGCCTGAACCGGCAGCTTTTCCTTGCCATGTTCGGACAGCGCCGAGATGACGATATCGCGGCGGGCGCTGGCAATTTGGTCGATGCTACGCGCCAGCGCCAGGTTTTCATAATGATCTGAGGTGAGAATGCGGGCGCCGGCGGCCAGGAGCCTTCCGACGCGGAAGGTCTGCGATACGGCAAAATAGCTTTCCGCGGCACGTCCGAGTGCCTCGCCTGTACGTTCGGCTATCTGCATGATCTCCGGCACAAGCGCAAAGCTCGGCAGCCCGGCAATGTCAGCAGCTAATCTTTCCGGCAGCCCGGCATCGCGATACTCCATGGCGCGCGCTTCGAACTCTGCGGGGGCCTGCGCGGCGAAGGAGGGCTTCAATTTCTTCAATGCAGTTTGAAGCCGACTAATGGTTTCAGCCACGCCGCCTTTTGCCATGCCGGTCTTCAGGAGCAAGCGAGTCAGGACGGTGAAGCTGTGGCCGATCTCTTCATAGACGCGGTTCTGCATCTGGCCGGAAATCTTGCCGTCTAGCGCATCGGTGTCGGTCCAAAGCCTGGTCAGGTCGAAGCCATCGCGGGCGATGATTGCGGCACGGACGACTTCCGGCGCTGACGCTGCTGTCGCATCCATCATGCTCACCACAAAGCCTGGGCCGCCACGATTGATTGCCTCATTGGCAAGCACCGTCGCGATGATTTCGCGTTTCAGCCGGTGGGTTGCGATGTCGGAGGCATTGGTTTTCTGCATCTTAGCCGGGAAGTAGTTTGAAAGGGTCGACGCGAAATAAGTGTCGTCTGGAAGATCGCTGGCGGCAACGGCATCGAAAAGCACGATCTTGGCGTAAGAGAGCAACACGGCGATTTCCGGCCGCGTGAGCGGCTTGCCGGCAGCATAGCGCTCTGCAAGCGTTGCCTCATCGGGAAGCGTTTCCACTTTCCGGTTGAGCTGCTTGGCGCCTTCCAGCACGCTCATGAAGCGCGCGAGCTCAAGCCCATTGGCGGTTCCCTTACGTTCGGTCAGCGAAATCGCCAGTGATTGCAAATAGTTGTTGCGCAGAACGAGAGCCGCCACTTCGTCTGTCATCGAGGAAAGCAGCTGATCGCGTTTTGCCCGTGTGAGCCGGCCGTCATGCATCGCCTTGGCGAGCGCGATCTTGATATTCACCTCGACATCCGACGTGTTGACGCCGGCCGAATTGTCAATCGCATCGGAATTGCTCCGTCCGCCTTTCAGGCCATAAGCGATGCGGCCCTTTTGCGTGACGCCGAGGTTGGCGCCTTCGCCGATCACCTTCGCCCGCACCTCATCAGCCGTGATGCGGATCGGATCGTTCGAACGATCGCCCACTTCCGTATCGGTTTCCGACTGCGCCTTCACATAGGTGCCGATGCCGCCGAACCAGAGGAGATCTACCGGGCTCTTCAAGATTGCTGTGATGATCTCGAAGGGCGTTGCCACCGCCTTGTCGATGCCGATTGCCGCAACCGCTTCCGGGGTCAGCGTGACGGATTTCGACGCGCGTGAAATGATCATCGCGCCTTTGGAAAGAACCGACTTGTCGAAGTCCTGCCAACTTGAACGGGGCAGGTTGAATAGCCGCTGCCGTTCGGCGAGCGTCTTTTCCATATCCGGATCGGGATCGATGAAGATATCACGATGGTCGAAAGCGGAAACGAGCTTGATCTTCGGGGAGAGCAGCATGCCGTTGCCGAAGACGTCGCCGGACATATCGCCGACACCGGCCACCGTAAATGGCGTCGTTTGGATGTCTATATCTATCTCGCGGAAATGACGCTTTACGGTTTCCCAGGCGCCGCGTGCGGTGATGCCCATTTTCTTGTGGTCATAGCCGGCCGAGCCGCCTGACGCGAAGGCATCGTCGAGCCAGAAGCCGGCTTCCTGCGCCAACGCGTTGGCCGTGTCGGAGAAGGTTGCCGTTCCCTTGTCGGCGGCGACGACAAAATAGGGATCGTCGCCATCAAGCCGCACCGTATCTGCCGGCGGCACGATATCGGTGCCGGAAATGTTGTCGGTGATCGAAAGCAGGGTGCGAATATAGGTCTTGTAGGCTTCGCGGCCGGCACTGAAGATTTCATCGCGGCTGCCGCCTGTGGGCAGTCTCTTCGGATAGAAGCCGCCCTTGGCGCCGACCGGAACGATAACGGCGTTCTTCACTTGCTGCGCCTTTACGAGACCCAGAACTTCCGTGCGATAGTCTTCGGCGCGATCCGACCAGCGCAGACCGCCGCGGGCAACCTTGCCAAAACGCAGATGCACGCCCTCGACTTCGACCCCGTACACGAAGATTTCCCGGAAGGGCTTGGGGTCGGGCAGGCCGTCGACGAGATGCGGATCGAGCTTGAAGGCAAGCATCGCTTTCGGCGAGCCTTCGGCAGTGCGCTGGAAATAGTTGGTCCGCAGCGTCGCATCGACGACGTTGATGTATCGGCGCAGGATACGGTCATCGTCAAGGCTCGGCACATTGGCGAGCGCCACCTCGATCGATCGATGCAGATCGGCGAGCTTTTTCAGGCGCACCTTTTCGCTAAGCTGCGGATCGAGTGCATCATAAAAGAGCCGGAAGATCGAAGCGGCGATCTCTGGGTATTTGTCGAGGGTCGTTGCAATGTAATCCTGCGAATAGGCGATACCCGCCTGGCGAAGATAACGCGCATAGGCGCGCAGGACATTCGTCTCGCGCGCGGAAAGCCCAGCCGAAAGGATCAGCCGGTTGAAACTGTCATTATCGATCGTGCCGTCGAAAGCGGAAACGAAGGCCTCTTCCAACGGGGCACCATAACGGCTGAGGTCAATTTCAGCGCCGCTGCGGGCTTCGAGTTCCATATCATGCAACACGACGACGTTGACCAAGCCGTCGGCGGCTGGAACTTCGATGTCGAAAGTCCGCTCGCTCAGCACGTTGAAACCGAGATTTTCGAGAAGTGGCACGCGGCGTGAGAGTGGAAGCTGCTCGCCAGCATGGAAAATCTTGAGTGAGAAGATCCGGCCGCGTTCTGCATCATTGCGGTAATAGAATGCGATGCGTATCGGCTCGCCGGAGGCGCAATCGGTAATATCCGGGAGATCGGTAACCGTTTCCTCCGGGGTGAAGGAATCCTGGAAGGCATTGCTGACGCCGATCTTCGGCGCCTTTGGCCCCGCCAACGCTTCAAAGCGATCGTCCCAGCGGGCGGTAATGGCCCGGATCGCTTCCTCGAGCTTCGGTTGCGGGATGCGCGGCGTTTTGCCACCGGACCGGCCGATTATGAAGTGTACGCGCGCAACCCGCCCTTCCGGGAAAGCCGGATAATAGGCGGAAACCCGGCCATCGTAGACAGTCTTCAAATAGGTGCCGATCTTTTCCCGAACGATGGAGTCGTATTCCTCACGCGGCACATAGACGATGACCGAGACGAAACGGTCGAATTGATCGATGCGCGGCAGAACGCGGACACGCGGGCGTTCAACAAGATCATTGATCTGTTCAGCGAAATTCGCGAGCAGCGTCGTGTCGATCTGGAAAAGATCGTCGCGCGGATAGGATTCCAAGGTGTTTTCCAGCATTCGGCCCGAATGGCTCATGGGATCGAAGCCGAAATAATCTTTCACTTTGGCAACTTTGGAACGGATGAGCGGAATTTCCGACGCGGGGGACGTATAGGCCGTCGAGGTAAAAAGGCCGACGATACGCAGCTCGCCGGTGACGTTGCCATCCTTGTCGAATCGCTTCACGCCGACATAGTCCATATAGGCGCGGCGGTGGACGACTGATTTCCCGTTCGCCTTGGTGACGATCAGAAAGTCCGGGCCGTCCAGGAAGGCAAGGATTTCCGGCGTCGTCGTTACGGCATCCTTGCCGGTGCGCAGCACCAATACATCCGGATTGGAAAGAATGCCGAGACCGGCACCCTTGTGACGCTCGACTTTGACAGCATCGCCGCCCTTGCCGGAATAGACATATTCGCGCATGCCGAGAAAGGTAAAGTTTTCGTCGCGCAGCCAGGCCAGGAAAGCCAGTGCCTCGTCGCGGTCGGCCTTCTTGCGGCCGGCATTGTAGCTGCCCAATTCGGCAATTACCGTGTCGAGCTTGGAGAGCATGGGTTTCCAGTCGGAAACGGCTTGGCGGACCTGCTCCAGCACGATCATGATGCGCTTCCGGAGGTCGCCGGATTGTGTCGCGGTCAACGGCGAAATGTGAAGTTGGATGTGGCTGACGCGTTTTGCCGGATCGCTCGGTTCATCGGCGGAATAAAGTACCGGCGCCTTGCCATGCTCCATCACCAGGATCGGATGCACTGCCATGTAGAGATCGCGATAGGTACTCGTGACCTCGCTCATGACCGACTCGTAGAGGAACGGCATATTGCGATCGGTAACCGTCAGGACCGAGACCGCAACGCCATCGGGTTCGACACCGGCCGGCGTTTCGATCGTAACGCGCGGAACCTTGCCGTCCCAGGTCGAAAGCTCCTTAGCAGAATGAACGGCGGAAAGCGCCAGCATCTCCGGCGTGTAGCGATCGAGGTCGTCGCCGCTCGCCCGGCCGAAGAGGATTTCCGGATCGAGATACTGTTCATTGGTTGCAGCAGCGATCTTCTTCGCGCTTTCGATCAGCTTCTCCCGTCGCGGATTGTTTTTGGCAGCCATTGAAGACATTCCCCCGATTTGCGTGATTTGCCGCAAGTTAGCAGAAGAATTATCGAAAAAATCTCTAAAAGATGCCCCACTGAGGCAGTTTTTGTGCGTCTTTGACCCGGCTTCGGCAAAATTCCGAAAGATTCTCCGATTAAAGGATGGGTCTTACCCACAGGCTGCCTACGGTTTACTGGCTCCCCGAGATTTTCACGCATCGATGAAGAATGGTTGACAGCTGCGCGGCAAAAGGACGATCAACAGCGCATCGAATTCGGGGTTTAAATCGTCATGCCGGATAATAGTGCTGCAGGAACGGTGATCGTCATCTCCAGCCATGTCATTCGCGGTTCGGTCGGCAATCGCGCCGCCGTCTTCGCGCTTGAGACGCTCGGCCATCAGGTCTGGGCACTGCCGACGATCGTTCTGCCCTGGCATCCCGGTCATGGCCGTTCGACCCGGCTCACTTTTGCGGAAGCCGATTTTGATGCTGCCATCGACGATCTAATCCGTGCACCGTGGGTTGGAGAAGTGAAGGCGGTTTTGTCTGGCTATTTTGGAAACGCTGCTCAGGCTCGTTCCATTGCCCGCCTGGTCAGCGCATTGCGTGAAAAAAGTCCGGAGCTGCTTTATGTCTGCGATCCGGTGATGGGGGATCTGGGTGGCCTCTATGTGCCCGAAGCGACGGCGACGGCGATCCGCGACCACCTGATTCCGCTTGCTTCTCTGGCAACGCCCAACCGCTATGAATTGGCCTGGATGGTTGGCGCAGAGTTGGAGGACAATACAGCCGTCATGGAAGCTGCTTTGTCACTCGGCCCCTCACGCATGCTTGTCACTTCCGCTCTCCCGATGATGGCCGGCGGCACCGGAAATCTCTATCTCTCCGGCCGCCATGCCCTGCTTGCCGAGCATCGCGTTATCGACAATGCGCCGAATGGACTGGGCGACCTGCTGGCGGCTGTCTTCCTCTCACGGCTTCTTTCCGGGATGGACGACGAAAAAGCGTTGCAGCTTGCAACAGCCAGCGTTTATGAAGCGCTGGTGCGCGCGGTCAAGCGCGGCAGCGACGAGCTTACGCTCGCAAGCGACGCATCAAGCCTCTCGACGCCGATGGCCATGGTGCAGATGCGCCGCCTCATACACCCCGCCCAAAGGCGGAAAAGTTAGCCGCAGATGCCAGTTTGCGCATTTCGCATGTGCAGCTGTTGATCTTGCTGCGTCCGCGCGCTAATCGACAGTCATGCAGCGTTTTCCAAGTTCCCTTCTGGACGGCTACCGCAACTTCATGAACGGGCGTTACGCTGACGCCCGCGACCGCTATAAGATGCTGGCTGAAAACGGTCAGAACCCGAATACGCTGGTTATTGCCTGTTCGGACTCGCGCGCAGCACCCGAACTTATCTTCGACGCCGGCCCCGGTGAGCTTTTCGTCATCCGCAACGTTGCCAACATGGTGCCGCCTTACCAGCCGGACGGGCATTTCCACGCGACGTCTGCCGCCTTGGAATTCGCCGTACAAGTCTTGAAGGTTTCCGACATCGTCGTGATGGGTCACGGCCGCTGCGGCGGTATTCGCGCAGCACTTGATCCCAATGCCGAGCCGCTGTCATCCGGCGACTTCATCGGCCGCTGGATGTCGCTCGTCCGGCCTGCTGCGGAACAGATTCAGAGCAATGACGTAATGACCGCCGCTGAGCGTCAGACGGCGCTCGAGCGCGTCTCGATCCGCAACTCAATCAACAACCTCAGAAGTTTTCCGGATATCAAGGCGCTGGAAGAGGCAGGAGAGATTGCCTTGCATGGAGCCTGGTTCGATATTTCGACCGGCGAATTATGGGTGATGGACGCGGAAACGCGCGATTTTATCCGCCCGGAAGTATAAATCTTCGCGGGCGGAAGCTCACTGGCCGTCGATCTGCTGGCCGATATAAGCGATTGCCTGTTGATAGACCGTTGCGGCATTCCAGCCTGCGATTGCCAAAAAGTTCGCTTCGCCTGGCTGATAACCGGCGCCCATCTGCCAACCGTGCCCTCTGAGGAAGTTTGCTGTCGAAGCCAGGGCATCAGCACGCGATCCGACCATGTCGATGCGACCGTCGCCGTCACCATCGGCGCCGAAACGGACAACACTGCGCGGCAGGAACTGCGTCTGGCCGATTTCGCCGTGCGCTGCGCCGCGGGCTTGCGGGTTCAGATAGCCTTCAGACACGAGCTGCAAAGCGGCATAAAGCTGGTCGGTGAAATAATCCGAGCGGCGGCAGTCGTAAGCGAGCGTCGAAACGGCAGACAGCGTGTGCTGATTGCCCATATAGCTGCCGAAGCCGGTCTCCATACCCCAAATTGCGATCAGCGGGCCTGCTGGAACGCCGTAGCGGCGCTCGATCGAGGCAAACAGCGCCTGATTGGAGCGCTTCATGCTTCTACCGCGGGAGATGATCGTTGCACCGCCCCGCTTTTTCATGAAGGCGTCGAAGGACAGCTTAAAGCTCTTTTGACCGCGGTCGGCTGCGATTGTCGATTTATTATAGCTTACATTGGCAAAGGCTCGGTTCAGCACCGATGGATTGATGCCACTGGCGGCCGCTTCCTGCTTGAAGTCGGTAACCCAGGCTTGGAAGCCCGCGCTGTTGTTGCCGCATTGGGCAGCCTTTGCCGCTGCCGGAACAGCGTGGAGTGCGCTCGCCACTGCGACGACCGCCACAAAGAATTTTGTCATGCTCATGAGAAACCCCGATCTCGATCTGCATAAGCTTGGCGCCGCGCAAGAATGCCAGCAGCAGATAATTTTGTCACGATCACCTTTTCGGCGGGTCTTGCAACCCTGATTGCCGTCTGCCGGTTTTCACAGGAAGCCCCGCATATCCAGCGATATGCGGGGCTGATAGCAAATTATGGTTAATTTTTGGTATCAGGCGGCCTTCTTGCGTGGCTTGATGAGGCCGCGGTTGATGAGGAGCTCAGCAATCTGGATTGCGTTCAGAGCGGCGCCCTTACGCAGGTTGTCTGACACCACCCATATGTTGAGGCCGTTCTCGACGGTCGCGTCTTCGCGGATACGCGAAATGTAGGTCGCGTCTTCGCCGGCGGATTCGTAAGGCGTGATGTAGCCGCCGTTTTCATGCTTGTCGATAACGAGGCAGCCCGGAGCGTCACGCAGGATATCGCGCGCCTGATCTGCAGTGATCTCGTTCTCGAACTCGATATTGACCGATTCCGAATGGCCGATGAAGACCGGAACGCGAACCGCCGTGCAGGTGACCTTGATCTTCGGATCGAGTATCTTCTTGGTCTCGGCCAGAACCTTCCACTCTTCCTTTGTGTAGCCATCTTCCATGAAGACGTCGATGTGGGGAATAACGTTGAAGGCGATGCGCTTCGTGAACATCTTGTTCTCGATCGGATCAGCGACGAAGACGGCGCGCGTCTGGTTGAAGAGCTCGTCCATGCCGTCCTTGCCTGCGCCGGAAACAGACTGGTAGGTCGAGACGACGACGCGCTTGATCTTGGCGAAATCATGCAGCGGCTTCAAAGCCACGACGAGTTGTGCGGTCGAGCAATTCGGGTTGGCGATGATGTTGCGCTTGGTGAACTGCGTCACGGCATCCGGGTTCACTTCCGGAACGATCAACGGCACGTCGGCGTCGTAGCGCCAGGCCGAGGAGTTGTCGATCACGACGCATCCCTGCTGGCCGATCTTCGGCGAGAACTTCTTGGACACCTCGCCACCCGCAGACATGAGGCAGATGTCGGTGTCGGAGAAATCGTAATTCTCGAGATTGGAAACCTTCAGCGTCCGGTCGCCGTAGGAGACTTCCGTTCCTTGCGAACGCGAGGAGGCGAGCGCCACGACTTCATCGGCGGGAAAGCCGCGCTCGGAAAGTATGTTGAGCATCTCCCGGCCCACATTTCCGGTCGCTCCCGCAACTGCAACTTTGAAACCCATTTCAAGCTCTCTTTCTCTTCTCTCCTCTTGTCTGGTGAGGGGGAAAGCGCGAAATGATCGCGGCTTCCTGTCCCCAGCCGGGCCGGGGAGAGAGCGGCAGGCCAGAGACGTCAGACGGTTTTCGTCGTCGTTTTGGCCCTGGTTTTGGAAGAAACCGGAACGGCAATATCCATCCCGGCACTTGGTGCCTGGTCACTGCATGCAGCAATGGCGTGTTCGTCGCGAACCATGGATATTCCTTTTCCGCCGTTGCTCATAAAAGGTTTTCCACAGGAGTCAAGGTTTTTGCGGCGTTGTCAGCCATGCGGCCGTGAGACGGGCGAGATTTGCTAGCCACCGATGCGTACGCTCAGATGCCTGCGACAATCTGCGCATTCGCGTTAGACTAAAGTCATAATCCCAAAGCCTCTCTCTTTCTCCGAATTCTTTTCTGTCACACTCCAGTCAGGCGAGTCGCGTCCAGGGGATACTTTGAGGAGAGTTTGGGACGCGCCTCGTTTGCTCATCACTCTGTGGAGGACAGACAATGGCAAATGTCACAAGTTTCGAGGGCTCGAAAGCCCGCCCAATGACGAGCGAGGAGAAGAAGGTTATCTTCGCTTCGTCGCTCGGTACCGTTTTCGAGTGGTATGATTTCTATCTTTACGGTTCACTCGCCACCTATATCGGTGCTACCTTTTTCAGCCAGTACCCGGAAACAACACGAAACATTTTCGCCCTGCTCGCCTTTGCAGCGGGCTTCCTGGTGCGGCCCTTCGGCGCATTGGTCTTCGGCCGCCTCGGCGATCTGGTCGGCCGCAAATATACCTTCCTGATCACGATCCTGATCATGGGTCTGTCGACCTTCCTCGTCGGTATTCTTCCAGGGGCGGCATCGATCGGTATCGCGGCCCCCATCATCCTGGTCGGCCTTCGCCTGCTGCAGGGTCTGGCGCTCGGCGGTGAATATGGCGGTGCGGCGACCTATGTCGCCGAGCATGCGCCACATGGCCGACGTGGCTATTTCACCTCGTGGATCCAGACGACGGCAACACTCGGACTTTTCCTTTCGCTCTTGGTCATCCTTCTCGTGCAGTTCTGGCTCGGCAGCACTGCGTTTGCCGCCTGGGGCTGGCGAATTCCTTTCCTCGTCTCCGTCGTTCTCCTCGGTGTATCCGTCTGGATTCGTCTGAAGATGAACGAGTCACCGGCGTTCCAGAAGATGAAGGCCGAGGGCAAAGGATCGAAGGCGCCGCTGACAGAAGCCTTTGGTCAATGGAAGAACGCCAAGGTCGCGTTGCTTGCGCTTCTCGGTGCCGTCATGGGCCAGGCCGTTGTCTGGTACTGCGGTCAGTTCTATGCGCTGTTCTTCTTGCAGAACATCCTGAAGGTTGACGGACAGTCGGCGAACCTGATGGTCGCCGCGTCGCTGCTGCTCGGCACCGGCTTCTTCGTCTTCTTCGGTTGGCTCTCCGACAAGATCGGCCGCAAGCCGATCATCATGGCCGGCCTTCTGCTCGCCATGGTGACCTACTTCCCGCTGTTCAAGGCCATGACCAACTTCGCCAATCCCGCACTTGCCGAGTCACAGGCAACGGTCCGGGCGACAGTCACCGCGGCACCGGGCGATTGCAAGTTCCAGTTCAATCCGACGGGAACCGCGAAGTTCACCACTTCGTGTGATATCGCCACCGCGTTCCTGACAAAGAATTCGGTGCCTTATGATGTCGTCGCAGGTCCTGCTGGTTCGGCGGCCACGGTGAAGATCGGCAACGAGACGATCACCGGCTATGACGCGGCTGCCGCCGGCGATAAGGCAAAATCGTTCAATGCCGCCTTTGAAAAGGGCGTCAACATTGGTCTTCAGAATGCAGGCTATCCGCTGGTTCGGGCGGCCGCCAAGGTGCCGGACGCCAAGCTCGACGCCTTCATCGCTGCCAATCCAGAACTCAACCTGAATGCGGAAGCGATCCGTGCCGGCGAAAAAGCCACCATGCCGGCCGACCAGCTCATTGCGGGCAAGCTGCTCACGGCGGACGAAGCTACCGGCGTCACCGACATGGCGGTCTATACAATCGCCAAAGGTGGAGCGTTCACGATGGTCGCCGATCCGGCAAGGGTCAACTGGGTGGGTGTCATCGCCGTCCTGACGGTCCTCGTCATCTATGTAACGATGGTCTATGGGCCGATCGCTGCCCTGCTGGTCGAGCTCTTCCCGACCCGTATCCGCTATACCGGCATGTCGTTGCCCTATCACATCGGCAACGGCTGGTTCGGCGGCCTGCTTCCGGCAACCGCCTTCGCGATGAGCGCTTTCGCGGGCGACATCTACTACGGCCTCTGGTACCCGATCGTCTTTGCGGGCATCACCTTAGTCATCGGTATGCTCTTCCTACCGGAAACCAAGGACCGCGATATCCACGCGATGGATTGAGATAGATCGTCAAGCAGGAAAAACGAAACCCGGCGCCTCAACAGCGCCGGGTTTTTTATGCCTGGAGAAGCCGCTTCGGCCACCGTCCGGATCCGTCTTGAAGAGCAGTCCGTAGTGCGAATAGACGATCGCGATCATCAGCGAGAACCGGCGGAATGCCGCCCGAGCCGACTGGCCCATCCAGGAGGAGAAGCGAAATGATGACGGCGTTGATGGTGATGAAAAGACAGGTCTGCCAGCGCAATTGCGGCATTCCGCTCCCGCCTCGCCGCCAGCGTTGTCCAAAAAATCATCCGTTCGAAAAGTGTTTGGAACGGCGCGACGCCAGCAGAAGGCAGTGACAATTTTCTACGAGCAGATGCTCAGATAAGCCTGCTGAGCCGCGGCACAGGCCGGCCTTCGCGGCTGATGGCAAAAACCAGACCGAAGCGGGCAAAAAGGATTGAGAGAGCAAATGCGAGCCAGGCACCGAGTGCCAGGCCTGCTACGACATCGCTCGGATAGTGGACGCCGATGATGATGCGGGTTGCACCGAGCCAGAGCCCGATACCGATGAAAATGAGCCTGACGTGCGGAAAAAGGAGGATGAGTGCCACAAAGAGCGCGCCGATATTGGCCGCATGACCTGAGGGAAAGCTCTGATGCAGGAAATCCATGGTCAAGGGCGAGAAACTGAAAATGCCCTCCTGCTCATAGATAAGCGGCCGCGCCCGTCCGATCAGGAATTTCAAAGTGTTCGCGCAGATGCTGGCCAGGATCACCGAGAGACCGACATAGGCTGTCATCTGGACGAAATAGACCATGCGGAATTTGCGGCGGACCTTCCAAAGCCGCCTTCGAACAGCGTAACCGGTGGCAAGAATGGTGCAAAGGCCGGCAAGGATCCATGCAAGGCGGCCGATATCCGTTACGTTGCCTGCGATCGTTACTAAAGGAGGCGAAAGGCTTTCCGCCGCCTGTCCAAGCGGTCTGTCGAAGACAAAAAATGCAATGGCGACCACATTGATTGCGGAAAGCGTGAATGCCTTCCAGCGAACTCTGCGATGGACCGTGCGCCGGGCGTCGTAGCGTGTGCCCAGATAAGATCGGCAGCCTCGTTTGTGATCGTCGGTATTGCTCATGCCATCCCTTCGTCGTTTCCATGGGACATAGGAACCGGAGCAGATGCGTTCAATAAAAAGCCCTCCATACTGATCGGTACGGAGGGCCGAGAAGCGTTTTCACGTGAGATATCAGGCAGAAAGCATCTTGAACTCGGCAAGGATCGCCTCGCCCATCTCAACAGTTCCAACCTTCTTTGCGCCTTCGGCCATGATGTCGGCCGTGCGGATACCCTTGTTGAGAACGTTGGCGATTGCCTTCTCAAGATTGTCGGCTTCCTTCACGAGGTTGAAGGAATAACGCAGGCACATGGCGAAGGAGGCGATCATGGCGATCGGGTTGGCGATGCCCTTACCGGCGATGTCGGGAGCCGAGCCGTGGACGGGCTCGTAGAGCGCTTTTCGTTTACCTGTCTTGCCATCCGGCGCGCCGAGAGAAGCGGACGGCAGCATGCCAAGCGAGCCGGTCAGCATCGCCGCGACATCGGAAAGCATGTCGCCGAAAAGGTTATCGGTGACGATGACGTCGAACTGTTTCGGCTGGCGTACCAGCTGCATGCCGCCGGCATCGGCCAGCATATGCTCGAGCTGGACGTCGGAGTATTTCGCCTTGTGCGTCTCGGTAACGACCTGATTCCAGAGCACGCCCGACTTCATGACATTGCGCTTTTCCATGGAGCAGACGCGATTCTGGCGGGTCCGCGCCATTTCGAAGGCGACGCCGGCGATGCGTTCGATTTCGTAAGTGTCGTAGACCTGCGTATCGATGCCACGCTTCTGGCCGTTGCCGAGATCGATGATCTCCTTCGGTTCGCCAAAATAGACCCCGCCCGTCAGCTCGCGGATGATGAGAATGTCGAGTCCTTCGACCAGGTCCGGCTTCAGCGAAGAGGCGGAGGCAAGCGCCGGATAGCAGATTGCCGGGCGCAGGTTTGCAAAGAGTTCCAAGTCCTTGCGCAAGCGCAGAAGGCCTGCTTCCGGGCGCACTTCATAAGGCACGCTGTCCCATTTAGGGCCGCCGACGGCCCCGAAGAGAACGGCGTCTGCCGCCAGCGCTTTTTTCATGTCGTCTTCGGAGATGGCCGCGCCATGCGCATCGTAGGCACTGCCGCCGACAAGGCCTTCATCGGTAACGAAACCGGCATTCATCGCCTCGTTCATGTAAGCAATGATCTTGCGGACCTCGCCCATTGCCTCGGGACCGATGCCGTCGCCCGGCAGCAGGAAAAGATTGCGCGCTGTCATGAAACCCTCCGCGGAAAAATAAGCTGCGGCTTCTTAGACCCCGCCGGAAGCCATTTCAAGGAACAGAACGGCTGAATCGGTACGGTTTGTGGCTTCACGATAGTGACGTGTATCCCCCCTATTTTTCCAAAGCAGCAAAGAAAAAGCCGGGTGGAAGCCCGGCTTGATCGCATGCTGTGTTTGGAAGACTAAGCTGCCCAGGGGCGCGCCGCAGCATTCTTCTTCTCGAAGCTGTCGATCGCTTTGCCCTTTTCCAGCGTCAGGCCGATATCATCGAGGCCGTTCAGCAGGCAATGTCGCTTGAATTCGTCGAGGTCGAACTTGATCGAACCGCCGTCCGGGCCGGTGATTTCCAAGTTTTCGAGATCGACCGTCAGGACGGCATTGGAGCCGCGCGAAGCGTCGTCCATCAGCTTGTCGAGATCTTCCTGGCTGACCTTGATCGGCAGAATGCCGTTCTTGAAACAGTTGTTGTAGAAGATGTCCGCAAAACTTGTGGAGATAACGCAACGGATGCCGAAATCGAGAAGCGCCCACGGGGCATGCTCGCGCGAGGAGCCACAGCCGAAATTACCACCGGCAACGAGGATCTTGGCATCGCGGTATGCCGGCTTGTTCAGCACGAAATCGGCATTTTCGGAACCATCCTCGTTGTAGCGGGCTTCGGCGAAGAGGCCCTTGCCGAGACCGGTGCGCTTGATGGTCTTCAGATAGTCCTTCGGAATGATCATGTCCGTGTCAATGTTGACGACAGGCAGGGGCGCTGCAACGCCGGTGAGCTTCACGAATTTATCCATGACCTAGGCTCCAAATTCAGCGGATGTACTTTCGTTGATCAGCATCTAGTCCAGTTTCCCGCCGAAATGAAGGAGAATCTTTCTGAATTGGCGGCCACGCGGCGTTTCGCGCGGCCTGTCCATCGTGCATGTCCCGCTACTTGGACGTTTCGTTCAGCCCCCAGAGCACACCGAATGGATCGCGAAGCTGACCGTAGCGGTCGCCCCAGAACATTCGTTCGACCGGCATGACGACCTCGGCGCCGACAGACACGGCGCGCTCCCACCAGGGGTCGATGTCATCGACGACCAGCTGTATCGCGAAGCCTTCATGGCCTTTGAAGGGATGGCCGTATTCAGGATAGGCATCCGACAGCATGAGAGAGCTGCCATTGATATAAAGATGCACATGCATCGTCCGGCCCTTCTCGTCGGCCGGCACGACATAGGCTTCTTCGGCGTTAAATGCCTTCTTGTAGAATTCCGCGGCCTTGAGCGCGCCGTCGACCGTCAGATAGGGCAGCAGGCCGTTTTTGACCGGGGGCATCTTGGCGGGGACGTTTTCATTGCTATCCATGTTTCTTCCTCCGTCTCTTGATTTTAAGGGTCCGGCATCACGGCCAACCGCTTCAAGGACGTAGGACTAGAACGGGAGCCGACAGCTCCATAAAGAATTTTTGTGAAGGGCTGAATGGCCGGTTGCGATCACAGATCGATGATCGTGCCGCGGCCGTCGTTCCAGATGCGCATTTCACGCTTTGCCTCAGCCTTGGCGCGGACGGGCGCGGGCTTCATCTTCATCGAAAGCGCACGGCCGACCATGAGGACGGTCAGGATACCGCCGATGGCGAGCGTCACCGAAAAGGTGAGAGCAGCGAGCGCCACGAATAAAGTGATCCCTGACAGCATGAGGAAGATGGAACGTATATTCTGCATGAGTTTAGACCTTTCTACGAAAGGAATGTGGTCCTTGTTTTTCTTCTCTGCAAGTCAAGCATGGCTTTTTGTTGTCTTGCCACTCTTCACAAAGCTTGGCACACATTCGTGATGAGCCAGAATTCGCCCGTCCGTTCCTTCAGTCTGCACCGTTCAGTGCTGAGCGTTCCCGCGATCAATCTCCGCGCGCTCGAAAAGACCCGTGCGCTCGATTGCGACGCCATCATTTTCGATCTCGAAGATTCAGTGGCGTTCGAGAAGAAGGAAGAAGCGCGTGAACACCTGAAAACTTTCTTTTCGGGAAAACCGCTCGAGAACAAGGAAAAGATCATCCGCATCAATGCGCTCTCGTCGAGTTTCGGCCATGCCGATATGGAACTGGTGCAGGCTCTCCGGCCGGATGCGGTGCTTTTACCGAAGGTGGACGAACCGCAGGACGTCATGGCGGTGAGCGACCTTCTTGCCGACGCCGATGCGCCGGAGACCTTGCGTATCTGGGCGATGATCGAGACGCCGCGCGGCATCCTGAACGCTGCCGCAATCGCAGAAGCCGGCCGCACTTTGGGCTCGAGGCTCGATTGCTTCGTTATCGGACTGAACGATTTGCGCAAGGAGACCGGCGTTCTGCCGCAACCGGGCCGAACCTATCTCGTACCGTGGCTGATGCAGGTCATACTCGCCGTGCGGGCCTATGGTCTCGATGCGATCGACAGCGTTTTTAATGATTTCAAGGAAATGGATGCTTTCGAGGCCGAATGCGCGCATGGCCGAGCCATGGGCTTCGATGGCAAGATGCTGATCCATCCGGCGCAGATCGAGGCTGCCAACCGGCACTTCGCTCCCGACGCGGCTGCCATCGGGGAGGCGGAAGAAATCATTGCGGCTTTCGCCGATCCTTCGGCCGAAGGTCTCAACGTCATCAATGTAAACGGCCGGATGATCGAGCGGCTGCATCTTGTCCAGGCGGAAAGCCTGGTCCATAAAGCCCGCCTGATTGCCGAACGCCAGACTGCTGAACGAAAGCCTTTATCATGAAGCTCTACCGCCTTCTGACCGGCCAGGACGACGCCGCGTTCTGTCATCGCGTAACCGATGCGCTCAACAAGGGCTGGTCGCTTCACGGTGCGCCGTCGCTGACCTTCAACGCTCAGACCGGCCAGGTGATTGCCGGCCAGGCGATCGTCAAAGAGGTCGAAGGCAAGGATTATCATCCGGAAATGAAACTCTCCGAACAATAGCTCAGCGGTCGACAGCTTCCTCGACGCTGGCTTCAATCCGCTCCATGTCGTCATCGCTCAGGCCGAAATGGTGACCGATCTCATGGATGAGGACGTGGGTGATGATGTCTCCAAGCGTTTCTTCGTTTTCCGCCCAATAATCCAGAATGGGACGTCGGTAGAGGCGGATACGATTGGGCATCTCGCCGGTCTCGAGCGTGAAACGCTCGGAAATGCCCCTGCCTTCGAAGAGGCCAAGCAGATCGAACGGCGTTTCCAGCGCCATGTCCTCGAAGACGTCATCGTCCGGAAAATCTTCGATTTCGATGGTCAGATTGTCGGTGAGCGACCGGAACTCATCCGGCAAATGGCTATAGGCTTCCATCGCCAGGGACTCGAATGTGCTGAGCGTTGGAGCATGGCGGTCCCGCCAATCCTCGCTCTGGTTTATGCGGGCCATGAAAAATCCCTTCCTTTGGCGCCCATATAGAACCTTTGTGGAGGATTTTCGAGTGTGGAATCAAAGGCAGGAATAAATTCACAAGAATTGGCTGTTGACTCTTTTAGCAAGCTCTGGAATCCATAAGAACATAACAGGAACAATCTGACTTTGGAGTGAACGTCATGGCGCAGACGGCCGTGGCGCGCGAGCAGCTTTTTGCGCTCCGCGAAACCATTGCGAAACTTGAAGGCAAGCCTGCGCCGGCGCTTGCGGCGGCGGCGCAGGAGGCTTTTGCGACTGGTGACGATACCTATTCGAAATCCGCAAAAACGCCCCTGCGCCTGTCTTTCGGCATTCCAATTCTCGACGAGGCACTCGAAGGCGGTCTGCCGCTTAACGGCATTACCGAAGTTCGGTCTCTGATGCTGAGGGAGGCAGGCGGCGCCAGCGGTTTCGTGCTGGCGCTTGCGGCTTTGCTGCAGCGACAGGAGACGGCGGATGGCATGCCGGTTCTCTGGATCGGAGACAGGATATGCACGATGGAAGCAGGGCTTCCCTATGCTGTCGGCCTCAAGGATTTCGGATTGGAGCCGGAACGCTTTCTCATTGCTTCGCCACACAAGTTGGAAGAGGCGCTATGGCTTGCCGAGGCGGCTGTCGAAAGCGGCATTTTCCCCGCCACGATCCTGGAGGTGCGCGGTAATCCCGCTCATTTCGGCCTGACGGAAAGCCGGCGATTGAGCTTGCGGGCAAAGGCTTCCGGCCGTCCGCTTTTTCTGTTGCGGCAGGGCGGCGGGGAGGAGGCGAGCAGCGCCTTGTTCCGGCTCCTTGCCGAACCCGCGCCGGTCAGTGCACGGCCTCTGCCGGATGGTTCGATGTTAGGCGGCAGCCTCGGCAATCCGGTTTTTCGTCTCATCCTGGAGAAGAGCCGCAACCCGGCTCCCCTCTCCTTTCTTCTGGAATGGAATCCTTATGACCGCCGGTTTTTCCCCGTTAACCAACCAGAGCACACTCGCTTTCCAGGCGACCAATCAGCGCATTCTGTCGCTCAGCTTTCCTCATCTTCCAACCGACAGAATCGCCCGCAAGAGGTGGGGGCTGTCCTGGCGTTCGGCCGGACGCCCTGACGTGCCGCCGATCGTCTGTTCTGGACGGTTCAACAATGCCATGCGCCTGACGGCACTCGATGAGGTAGCGGAACGGATTAAACTGAAGAAAAACCAAGGGGTAGCTGAAGCGCGCGCCATATTCCCCCTTCTGGATGTCATCGAGGAAGATCCGGCCGCCGATCGCCGGCTTCTCGAAGGCATCGCTGATTGGTGCGACCGTTATACGCCGCTGGTGGCGTTCGACGGCAAGGACGGCCTGTTTCTGGATATTACAGGCTGCGCCCATCTCTTTGGCGGCGAAAGGGCTATGCTCAAGGATATCCTTTCCCGGCTCTTCCATATGGGGCTCGATGTTTGCGGCGCGATCTCTTCGTCGCCGGGCCTCTCCTGGGCCGTTTCCCGCTTCGGGAGTGGTGGCGTCATCGAAGCCGATGAGATGGAACATGTGCTGGCGCCGCTGCCGGTCGCGGCCCTTCGGCTGGAGGAAGAGACTGTCGAGGCACTGAAGAAGCTCGGGCTCAAATATATCGGCGACCTCCTGTGTGCCCCCCGCGCACCGTTGGCCCGCCGTTTCGGCGCGCAACTCCTGCATAGGCTCGATCAGGCGCTGGTAGCGGAAGAGGAGGCGGTTTCCCCGCGGCGGCCCGTTGCCAGTCTTTCCGCGGAACGACGCCTCATCGAGCCGATTGGTACGGAAGAAGATATCCTCGCCGTCACCGGCCAGATTGCCGCATCACTGAAAGCATCGCTTGAGGCACGCGGGGCCGGCGGCCGCGCGTTCGAACTCGTGCTGTTTCGCGTCGACGGCAGGGTCTTCAGGATTCCCGTCGGGGCCTCACAGCCTCTCAGGGATCCGAAGCAGATCGCTTCGCTGTTCTGCGAGCGTCTGCAGGCAATCCACGACGATCTCGATGCCGGCTACGGCTTTGAAATCCTGCGGCTGAATGTGCTGCGCCATGATCCATTCGATGCGGCACAGGGGGATTTCGAAGGCGGCCGACAGAACGAGATGTCGCTTGCGACTTTCATCGACCGAGTCTCGGCCCGCCTCGGCACGGATTGCCTACAGAGATTTCAACTGCGCGAGAGCCACGTGCCGGAACGGGCGGTGACTGCAATTCCCGCCATGGAAGGCCTTCCGGCACGCCGGAAGGCGGAGGAGGGAAATTCCTTTCCTTCACGGAGCGAGCGTCCCCTGCGGCTTTTTGCCAGGCCGGAGCGAATGGAGGCCCTGCTTGCCGAGGTGCCGGACGGCCCGCCGCAAGTCTTCCGCTGGCGGCGCATGCAGCATCGCGTGGCAACAAGCGAGGGACCGGAGCGGCTTGCCATGGAATGGTGGATCGATGGCGCGGATGCCGAGGCGCGCGATTATTTCCGCATCGAGGATGATGCCGGTCACCGTTTCTGGATCTATCGCGAAGGTTTTTACGGGCATGCACTTCCTCCACGCTGGTTCATGCATGGGATTTTCGCATGAGCACGGTGCCTGCATTTTTCGAGATCGGTGCAAGAACGAATTTTTCGTTTCTCGAAGGAGCCTCCAGCCCCGAGGAGATGGTCGTGCAGGCGGCTTGCCTGAAGCTCGGCGGACTCGGGATTGCGGACAAGAATTCAGTTGCCGGCGTCGTGCGGGCGCATGCGCAGGCGGAGGAGATCAGGAAAAAATTCGAAAGGAAGGAAGCCGGCCTTCTGGAAGGGGACGAGAAGAAGAGGAACATTCCCGATCCGATCCGCATCCAGCCAGGTGCACGTCTCGTCTTTTCGGATGGAACCCCAGATGTTCTTGCCTATCCACGGAACAGGCAGGGATGGGCGCATCTTTGCCGCCTGCTGAGCGTCGGGAACCTGAAGGACGAAGCGGAGAAGGGGACCTGCATTCTCACGGAGACGGAATTCATGGAATGGGGAGACGAGATGGTGCTCGCTCTCGTTCCCGACCGGTCCGTCCTGGACGACGCTGCCGGACGGAAGGCGCTGGAAGACCGTCTGGAGCGGTTCCGGAAGCGATTCCGCAAAGCATTCCACATAGCGCTGGTGCCGGCCTATGACGGCCGCGACAGGCAGGCCTTCGCAGTGCTTGCCATGCTCGCGGCGCGCAACCGCATTCCGCTGATCGCGACCAATCAGCCCCTTTACCATCATCCTGAGCGCCGCGCCCTCTCCGATATCGTGATCGCGATCCGGGAGCATGTGCCGATTGCCGAAGCCGGTTTCCTCCTGGCGCCGAATGCCGAGCGCTATCTCAAGGGAGCACGCGAAATGTTCCGTCTCTTCAGGGACTATCCCGATGCGATCGAAAATACGCGCACGTTCTTCGCCAGCCTCACCTTCTCGCTCAGCGAGTTGGAGCACAATTATCCGCCTGAAAACGATCCCGGCGAGACACCTTACGAAACGCTCGAACGGTTGACGCGCGCGGGAGCGCAAAAACGCTATCCGGAGGGTATCCCCGAAAAGATCGCGGCGCAGATCGACTATGAACTCAACCTCATCCGCGAGAAGAAATACGCGTCCTATTTCCTGACCGTTCACAAGATCATCCAGCATGCCCGTTGTGAGCTGAAGATTCTTTGCCAGGGTCGAGGCTCGGCTGCGAATTCGGTCATCTGCTACTGCCTCGAAATAACGGAAGTCGATCCGGCCAAGAGCACGCTTCTCTTCGACCGGTTTATCTCGATGGACCGGGACGAGCCGCCGGACATCGACGTCGATTTCGAGCATGACAGGCGCGAGGAGGTCATCCAGTTCATCTATAAAAGATACGGCATCGAGCATGCCGGGCTAACGGCGGGAGTGACTACGTATCGCACGCGCTCGGCTGGCCGCGAAGTCGCCAAGGCCTTTGGGCTTTCGGAAGATGTTCAGTCGGCGATCAGCAGTCTCGTCTGGGGCTGGTCGGAGGACAGTCTGTCGGAGCGCGACGCAAAGGCGGGCGGCCTCGACATTGGCGATCCGGTGACGAAGAACGTTCTCAGATATGCGTCCGAGCTTCTCGGGTTTCCGCGCCACCTCACCCAGCATGTCGGCGGATTTGTCATCACCCGGGACCGGCTCGACGAAGTCGTACCCATCATGAAGACGGCGATGCCGGATCGCTACATGATCGAGTGGGACAAGGACGACCTCGACAACGTCAAGATCCTCAAGGTGGACGTCCTGGCGCTCGGCATGCTGACCTGCCTGCGGAAGGCCTTTTCGCTCCTTCAGCTTCATTACGACGTGAAGAAGACCCTTGCCGATCTAGGTAACAAGGAGCACGGGGAGGAAGGCGAGCCCGTCTACGCCATGATGTGCCGGGCCGATACGCTGGGCGTCTTCCAGATCGAAAGCCGGGCGCAGATGAGCATGCTGCCGCGTCTGAAACCGACGAAATTCTACGATCTCGTCATCGAGGTGGCGATCGTGCGGCCGGGACCGATCCAAGGCGACATGGTGCATCCTTATCTGAAACGCCGAGAACAGTGGAAAAGGAACATCCCGATCGAATATCCCAACCCGGAATTGGAAGCGGTCCTTGAAAGAACGCTTGGCGTTCCCCTGTTTCAGGAGCAAGCCATGCAGATTGCGATCACCGCCGCAGGTTTTGCACCCGCAGAAGCCGACCGGCTTCGGCGGGCAATGGCGACGTTCAAGAGAACAGGAACGATCGGCAATTTCGAGAAGCGGTTCATCGATGGAATGATCGCAAAGAACTACGCCCGTGAATTCGCGCAGCAATGCTTCAACCAGATCAAGGGTTTCGGCGAGTACGGCTTTCCGGAAAGCCACGCGGCATCCTTCGCGCTGCTCGTTTACGCTTCATCCTGGATCAAGGCCTATTATCCCGATGTTTTCTGCGCGGCGATGCTGAACTCGCAGCCGATGGGGTTTTATGCGCCGGCGCAACTGGTCCGGGATGTGCGGGAGCACGGCGTGGAAATTCGTGCGGTCGATATCAACCGTTCGGATTGGGATTGCCTCTTGGAGGAAGCCCGTTTCGACAGGTCGAAAATCGATTTCCGGCACAAGGATATGTGCGAAGTCATCCGGACGAAGAGAGCGGTTCGTCTCGGTTTCCGGCAGGTGAAGGGCCTTTCCGAAGACAAGATAATGGAGAAATTGATCGTAAATCGAGGTGCCGGGTATAGATCGATCCGCGATCTATGGCTGCGCTCAGGCCTTGAGAAATCGGATATCGAACGGCTGGCAGATGCAGATGCGTTCGGTTCCATCGGCTTGTCACGGCGAGAGGCGCTCTGGGCAGCGCGGGCGCTCGACGTGAAAAGTGCGGCAGAGAAGCTGCCCTTGTTCGATCGGGTATCCCATGTCGATCTCCAAGTCGAACCGAGGATGAAACTGCCCGAAATGCTGCCGGGCGAACAGGTGGTCGAGGATTATCGCTCTCTTTCGCTGTCACTGAAGGCGCACCCTGTTTCCTTCCTGCGAGAGGACTTCCGGAGAGCTGGAATGACGCGCAATGTCGATCTTCTGACCGTGCCGAACGGAACGAAGGTGACGATTGCGGGGCTGGTGCTGGTCCGCCAGCGGCCGGGCACCGCCAAGGGGGTGGTCTTCATGACGCTGGAGGATGAAACGGGCGTTGCCAATGCCATTATCTGGAAAAAGGCTTTTGAGAAATACCGTTCGATCGTCATGGGCGCGCGTCTCGTGAAAATCCACGGCAGACTGCAAAGTCATAGCGGCGTAATTCATACGGTCGTCGAGCACATCGAAGATATGACGCCCGCTCTCGGTCTACTGCAGAAGGGGGCGCAACGTTTCGGCGCATGCGAGCGCGCCGACGAAGCAGTGCGGCCGACGGCCGATCCTCGTGGAAAAAAGATGGCGGGTATTCTCGAAAAAGCGGCCATCGAAAGGCGAATGATATCAGCAAGCGGTGAGACGAATGCCGCGGAGACCGCGCAGGTCATGCCGAAGGGACGCAATTTTCATTGATACTGGCGTCCAACGATGTCCGCCAGGGCGGCCAGCCATAGGAAGCTAATCTGGCGTAGCGCGGGTATATCTCTCCGATCCAGGAGCCGGGCGCGCACCGATGCTCCGACGTTTTTCTTCGGTTCACGCGCCATCAGCCACCGTCGCTTCAACATAGGGTCGCATGATCGACCAGATTCTTGCCCTCTTCGCATATGTCCAGAGTTCGTCACTTGTCGTCTTGCGCTGCCGGAGCCCCTCGCGCAGCCCCTCCATCGCAACATCGAGGCCAACTTTCGTCCGATAGCGGAAGCAATCGACGATCGAATGCGCCGGATTTGTGATCGGCACCTTGACCCCCTCGATGCAATGCCGTTCGACGCCCTCGGTATGAGCGGCGCCGGTGAAGCGTACGAAACGGATAGGCGGATAGTCGATCTTGGGGCGCCAAGCCGTTCGATCGATGGCCATCCAGACCGCCGACGGCGTTTGCAGCGTCAGCTCATGAAATTGCAGCGCCGAGGTCAGGCAGACGATCCCTTTCGGCACTAGCGCCGATGCCTCGGCCAGAGTATGTCGTGCGTCGGCCGCAGCGTCGGGAAGTTGGTAAAGGCCGCGCGCCGGACGAACGACTTCTTCATCTCGCACGAGACGCGCGAGCGTCTCTGAGCCAATGCCGTTCGCGACGAAATGCTTCAGCCGCAGCATATGTCGGGCCTTCAGGAGTTCCAGTGCGCGAGCCCGTTGGGTGCCAGCCGTGTCCATTTCCGTGATGTTTCCTCTGCCAAGACTCATAACAGCAGAGGTTTTAACACTCTCGCGCCTCTGAAAAACACCATGCTCACCTGCTTTGTCCAAAACTGGAGCAAATGGAGGTCAAGTATGAACGTACGGCCAGAGCCTGCCACTACGTCAGCCATTAAGCCCCAGCGGCATGTTCTCTTCGCAAAACGTAGGCAGGTACGCGAGTGCCAGCGGGAGCGGGAAACCATCGATGCCAGACGAGAGGTTTTTGCCACCATGTGAACGCCAAACAAAAATCCATATGCATTCCATCTCGATTTTTTCTTGACAGTCCCCATCTTCTTTTGCAGAAAACACGATAGTCAGTGTCATGTTTGGAATGAAGACGTGCTCGTTTGCAGCTGCAATTATATAACCGACAAGGAAATCCGGGAGGTTATCAACAGCCTTCTCGATGAAGACTGTTGGCAGCTTATCGTGCCTGCGAAGGTCTATCACGCCATGGAAAAGCGCGGCCGTTGCTGCGGCTGTTTCCCTAATGTCGTCGATCTCATCATCCGGACGACTGAGGAATATCATGCCTGTCGCCACTCGACGGATGATGAGATATTTGATTTCATGTCCCGCCTGAAACAATTCCACGAAGAAACCAGGAGAGCGGACATTGAAAGGCGACAAAAAAGTCATCGAGCGGCTTAACGAGGCACTCTTCCTCGAACTTGGCGCGGTCAACCAATACTGGGTTCACTACCGCCTGTTGGAGGACTGGGGCTATACCAAGCTTGCCAAGAAGGAGCGCGCCGAATCCATCGAAGAAATGCATCATGCCGACCGCCTCGTCGCGCGCATCATCTTCCTTGAGGGCCATCCAAACCTGCAGACGCTTGCTCCGTTGCGTATCGGCCAGAACGTCAAGGAAGTTCTGGAGGCCGATCTTGCCGGCGAGTATGACGCCCGCACAGCCTACAAAAAGTCGCGCGACATCTGTCATGACGCGGGGGATTACGTCTCCATGAAGCTCTTCGAAGAGCTCCTTGCGGATGAAGAGGGCCATATCGATTTCCTCGAAACGCAGCTGGACCTGCTCGAGAAGATCGGCGAAGCCAAGTACGGTCAGCTGAACGCCGACTCTGCCAACGAGGCCGAGTGACTGAACCTTCAAAGCCAACCGGCCGCAAAAATGCGGCCGGTTGGCTTTTCACGTCGAGGACGCGTGTTGCGGCAGGATTAATTCGCGGGAACAGTGCTCTTCCCGTCTCCGGTGGCGAACGAGGGCATTACCTTATGGCGGTGCCCCACGCCGTCGGGAACCTCGGCCCCTTGCGCCTGCTTGGCCGAGGATCCAACCTTCCCACTGACCAATAACCTTATCATCCGGCACGCCGTCACCACGCGTCGTACCATCGAATTTGGCAACGCTGCCGTAGCCGGGCAGCAACGTCGCCGTATCACTGACGGGCTCCGGTGCCGATATTATCCAACGGCTACCGTCGCAAACAGCGACGCACTGCCAGCGTTTCTGTCGATCGATGCTCCAGTCACAATGTGCGACGAGGGCTACGGACATCGTCCCCTCCCGGATTTGATCGGCGCACTCGCTAGCCGGATCGGGTTTCCAGACGCTGGTTCAACCCGCGCCCGGTCTCGATCTGGAACAAAGCCTTGCGGCGTCTGCTGATCGTATGGGTCCCACGACCCGGCGAGTAGGGCCGGGGCGACAAGATAGAGGATGGTGGCGATCACCACGACGCCAGTGAACCCGATATGCATGGCAAGCAGTACGGCGAGGATTGCGCTCAGCACCGATGCACAGCCATTGATCCCCCACGCCCAGGGAATAAACGCCTCCGAGCAGGCGCCAACGTGACCGAGGCCGAGGGGGAAGGGCATGCCCATGAAGATGGCGAGTGGCGCTATGAGGAGGAGTGCGATCGCGATCTTCGCGGCATCCGGGAGTGCGAGCAGCCGTTCGAATACCAAAGGCAGCGCGAGCAGGTAGGTGGTAGCCAGGCATGCGATCACCACGACGGCGAGTGCAATGCCGCGCACCGCTGATCCGCGTCCGACGACCGCCATCCAGCGTGCGGCTACGGCGCTACCGAGACCCGCGAAGGCAAGGAATCCCGCAAGCACGACGGCGACAGCGTAAAGCGGATGGCCGAGGAACAGCACGAAGCGCTGAATGAAGGCGATCTCGATGAAGAGGAAGGCCAGGCCCAAGGAAAGGAAATAGAGCCCGAAGCGCAGCCGATGTACTCCTCTCCCGAGTGCCCGCCGGCGAAGCCAGAGCGGCAGCAGAATCAGGACGGCGCTGAGGATCGCCGCCTGGACGAGCGTCGTCGCCAGGATCAGGTAGCCCCAGTCGAGCATCGCTGCCCCACCTTGCGTGCGCAGCGTCAGGAGTTCGGGCAGGGCGCGCCAGCGGAAAAAATCGAAGAAATAAGGCCGATCGTCAGTGGCGGGTGCAATATCGAACTTGTAGCGCTCGATGAAGTCTGCCCGCTCGGGGCTGAGGAGAGCGAGGGCTCCTTCGTAGAGATACTCCTGGTCGAGCTGGTTGTAGCGGTTCACGTCGGCCGACGAGATGCCCGGCGCCCAGGAAATGTCAAAGAAATTCTCGGCCGCGAAGCCGCGGATGGCTGCGACGTCTTCGCCGGTGAACGCCGACCTGGCGACGAGGAGGGTTGCAGTGTTCCAGCTGCGGATCAGCGCAAGGTGCTGGCCTGCCTCGGCCACGCCATCAGCTTCAAGCGCTGCGGTAGCGGTGGCGAACAGCTTGAGGATGTCGCGTGGCGGCGCCCGCAGCCATCGCGTGACGGCAATAATACCACCCGGTCTCAGCACTGCGAGGTAATCCCGCAGCGCCTCCAGCGTGTAGGTGTAGTTCTCATGCATGGTCTGTACGCCGGCCGCGGCCGCACTGAAAGAGTCAAGGAGCGGCATCTGGATCAGGTCGTAACGCTCGCCAGTAGCCGCGGCGAAGGCGCGCGCCTCGGCCAAATGCAGATGCACGTTTGGGCGGCTAAAGATGCCGCCGGCGAAATCCGCGAAGCGATTGCGAGCAAGGTCGATCATCTGCGGGTTAACCTCTACGGCATCCACGGTGTCGGCTCCGGCGCGCAGCGCGAGCAGCACCTGCTCGCCGCCGCCGACACCAAGGATCAGCACTCGCGGTCGCTTAAGGAGGCGGTACGGGAGCGCCGCTGTTGTCCGATCGAGATATGCGACTGTCGTGGGATCGCCGCCATAGGCGGTGATCGTCGTAATACTGTCGCCATCGGTGAAGACGGCGAGTTGCGCGGGCGGCTCTTGGGTGTTGGCGAGGCTGAGGCCCGGCGCGTACCGGAAAGGCACGGTCGGGCTCTCGACGACCGTCAGCAGTCCCAACGGGCTTGATCGCTCCTCGGCCACTCGCGCGTTCGGCACTTCGAGAGCCATGCGCAGGCCCTTGTACTGCGACATGTGCGGGCCGGGGGCCGTCCAGGACGGTGGTAGCCACACCGCGATGAGCAAGGCTGCAACCCCCAAACTGCCGACGGCGAGCCACCGATGACGAGCCATGTCCGTCGCGGCGAGAGCAGCCGCAGCGAATCCCAGCGCTGCGACGAAATACAGTGCCGCAGGGGGAGGGACAAGGAACAAGAGCCCGACGGTGCCCAGCGCGCCGATCCCTGCGCCAACCAGGTCGAAGGCATAGACGCGTCCAATCTGGCCAGGGTGGCGGATGAAGGCAAGGCCGATACAGGTTGCGCCGAAAAAGAACGGCAGAACCAGGAGAGCATAGCTGGCCGCGAGCCAACCGAGCTGCCCCGGATTCCAGATAATCTCGAGCGCGTTGAACGGAAGCCGTTCGGCACCGGCGACACTGGCAACCGCAGTAGTGCTGAACAGGGCTGCCGACGCTGCGAACGCGGCGGGATAGCGATCCACCAGAGGGCGGTGGGCAAGCGCAAGGAATGTACCGCTCGCGCCGAAGCCCAGGAGCGTGATGCTTATGATCATATAGGCGAAATGATGCCACTGAATGATCGAGAAGAGCCGCATCAGGAGCACTTCGTGGGCAAGGGTCGCCGCCGATATGAGACCGACCGGCAGCAGGCGACCCACTCTCATCGGGCCTGACCTCCCCTCAGTGGCACAAAGCTCACCGGCAACAGCTGCCGGGTCGTGATGCTTCCGTCCACTCGCTTCTCGACCAGCATGAGAAACTGGGTCGCGAAGGGACCTCCGACGGGGACGACCATCCGGCCGCCCCGTGCGAGCTGTTCGACCAGCGGCGGGGGGATGTGGCTGGCAGCAGCAGTCACCACGATCCCGTCGAAAGGCGCGTGCGCAGGCCAACCATAGTAACCGTCGCCTACCTTCACCTCGACATTGTCGAAGTGGAGCTCCGCGAGCCGGGCGGCTGCCCGTTCGCCCAGTTTCGGTATGATCTCAATCGAGTAAACCTTTGCTGCGAGCGGCGACAAGACGGCTGCCTGATAGCCCGAGCCAGTGCCGATCTCAAGGACAACGTCACTAGGGCCGACGTTGATCAGGTCGGTCATCAGCGCGACGATGAAGGGCTGCGAGATTGTCTGACCGTATCCGATCGGCAGTGGTCGATCTCGATAGGCCGCCCTGCGCAGCTCCTCGGGCACGAAGAAGTGGCGCGGCACCTTCCCCATGGTCTTCAGTACCACCGGATCGATGCCCTGGCCCTCGACGGCTGACGGCGCTGAGCGAGCGTGCAAATTGATTGTTTCGATCATCGCCGTACGCTCGGCGAGGCGATCCTGAGCGGACGCAGATGTCGAAACCACAGCGGCAGCGCCCGCCAGAACCGCGGCCAATAACGTTTGGCACTGGGCTAGTGGACGCATGAGCTCTCTCCCGTCCAAGGCAAAGAGTATAGTCGCTGCGGAGGCAATTTTGAACAGGGTTCGCTTGGCTCTCAGCCGCTCTTCGGCTTGAGACTTCGCAACAAAAGCGACGTGGCTGATAGAAAGTGGCCGCGTCTACTGTAACCCCCCACCCTCGATGAATTGCAGAACCTTCAGCCCCGCGAAATCAAAAGATTCTCCATGTTGAACAGGATTGGAAAAGGGAGGCGTCGGGAGGCGAAGCAGGACTGCCGTTGAAGGGCTTACCGGTGGCTATCCTGTTTTCTTCAAATTTCCGAGCTTGAACAGGAAAGGCCAAAATCATCGACGGTAAGCCTTGGGCGTCCTCGGTTGTTCGGGGACCGGCAAATTGGATCTGGACCCGAGAGACTGCTGCCGCCGTCAGTCCGCCGCTCGCAGGTCGGCCAAGTGGCTGAATTCCGATACGACCCGGTCGTAGACGCCGCGTTTGAAGGGCACGATCAGCCCAGGCAGCTCGTGCATGGATTTCCACTCCCAGGCATCAAACTCTGGCTCGTGGCCGCCGGGCGGCGGGTTGATGGCGATTTCGCTTTCGTCGCCTTCGAAGCGAAAGGCGAACCAGCGTTGCGTCTGGCCGCGAAACTTCCCCTTGAGGCCGATGCCGATCAGCTGCGGCGGCAGATCATAGTTGATCCAATCCCTGGCCTCTGCGAGCAAGGTCACCGTTCTGATGCCGGTTTCCTCGTACAGTTCGCGGTATGCGGCTTCGAGCGGATCTTCGCCCTTGTCGATACCGCCTTGCGGCATCTGCCATAGCTGAGGCGAGCCATCATATTCGGAATTGCCATCCGGAATGCGCCGCCCCGCCCACACGAGCCCATTGCGGTTGAGGATCATCACACCGACGCAGGGACGGTAAGGAAGGTCTTCGGCTTTGACTATCGCCTGATTCACGTGGGTGCTCCTCAAGGATTTTTAGGGTCTGTAGCAAGAGCAGCAACACCGACGATCTCAATGCCGCGCATGCCCGCCTCTTCGCTCCATTTGGAAATTGCGTCAATACTCTCGTCGAAAGCCGACGCAACGCCAATTGCCTGGCCGTTCCGCTTGGCAATGCGCTCGAGCTCGTCAAGCTTCTTCAGGATTGAATTGACATCAACCTGACCGTCGAGCTGCAGATCCGCAAAGGCATAGGGAAGCTCTGTTCCCTTCGCCACAGCTTCCGTCTTTGATTGCGCGGAAGAACCGTCGTCGAGAAACAGCAAGCCGCGCTTGCTGATATCGCGCATCACCGGCTCCATGGCATCGGGATTTGAGAGGAAGCGTCCGCCCAGGTAGTTCATGATTCCCGTATAATTGGTGATTTCGGCCATCGCGCGATGCAGGTTTTCGATGTTCTTTCCCGGTGACTTCGAAATCAGCAGCGTTTCCGGGCCGGGATTGTTCGCCGGGTAATCGAAGGGCTCCAGTGGAACTTGCATGAGGATCTCATGACCGTCGCGGCGCGCTTCCTGCATCCAGCGCTGCAGGCTGTTGCCGCTCGCGGCGAATGCGAGGGTGACTTCCTCCGGAAGTTTCTTGATGGCGCGCTGCGTACCCGTCTGACTGAGACCGAGACCGCTGACCACGATCGCCACACGGGTGCCGCGTGCGCCGGACCATGGACGCGCATACTGATCCATCGGGCGACGGCCATCCGGCCCGATGATGGGTAGGCGGCCAAAAGGGCCGTCCTCCAGAAGGCTCTCATTCGGCATCGCTGCCATGCGCGGATCCTGGCCGACCTGCATGGCGTCCACTAGAACCGGGCCGTTGTCATCGCGTGGCCGCGGGCTGTATTTGGTCACAACAGAGCCGTCCCCGGTCACCATCTGCTCGACATTCGCACCCGAATGCGGATCGGAGCGAGGCATGCCATTTGCGGCCTGGCTCTGCGTCGGGAGTTTCTGGACGGCATCCGTTGGAGGTGACGCCGCTGGATCGGCCAGAGGCGGCTTTGTCCGCTGAAGGCCATCGTCACTGAGCATCGTGTAGAGAGAAAAGCCGCCGATCGTGATCAGGCAGAGGCTAGCGGCAATCCGGCCGATCCGCAGGACATTCGGCCGCTTTCGGCCAGCCTTGCGGTTCTGGCCCAATGGTGCATGCAAATCCGTTCCCAATTTCCTCGCCCGCTCCAAAACCGGGAAGCAGCAAAAAATCAGGCCGGATCAAAAATCCGGCCTGATGACCTATGAAAGTTTACTTGGCGGAAACCGCCTTGTCCGGATTCGGGGGGAAGGCCGGGTCGGTCTTCTTGCCGCGAAGCAGGTCGAGCGCAAAATTCAACTGCACGTCGTTCTTCGGATCCGGGGGAACATAGGCAACAGAACCGGAGCCTTCATCGGTCTCGCTCTGACCCTTGATATGGCCGCGCAGGCTGGATTCGCCCTCGGTTGCCATCTTGTCCTTCAGATCGTCCGGCAGCGGCTCTTCGACCTTGATGTCCGGCGTAATGCCGGTGCCCTGAATCGAGCGGCCCGACGGTGTGTAGTAGAGCGCGGTTGTCAAGCGGAGTGCGCCGTTTTCGCCAAGCGGAATGATCGTCTGGACGGAGCCCTTGCCGAAGGACCGCGTGCCGAGAACAGTCGCGCGGCGCAGATCCTGCAGGGCACCGGCGACGATTTCCGAAGCGGAGGCCGAGCCGCCGTTGACGAGCACGATCACCGGCTTGCCATCCGTGAGATCACCCGGGCCGGCATTGAAGCGGCGGGTTTCGTCCGGATTGCGGCCGCGGGTCGAGACCACCTCGCCGCGCTGCAGCAGAGCGTCAGAAACCTTGATTGCCTGATCAAGCAGACCGCCGGGGTTGAGGCGCAGGTCGAGTACGTAGCCCTTCAGCTTGTCGGCAGGAACCGTCGCCTTGATCTTGGCGATCGCCCTTTCGAGGTCCGGGTAGGTCTTTTCGGTGAACGAGATGACCCGGAGATAGCCGACATCATCCTCGACACGAGACTTGACGGCCTGTACGGCGACGATGTCGCGAACGATCGTCAATTCGATCGGCTTATCCGCACCTTTGCGGATGAGCGTGAGCTTGATCGGGGTGTTGACGGCGCCCCGCATCTTTTCGACAGCTTCTTCGAGCTTCAATCCACGGACGGACTGGCCGTCGATCTCGGAAATATAATCGCCCGCAAGAACGCCTGCCTTGGCGGCGGGCGTATCGTCGATCGGCGTGATAACCTTGACGAGTTCGTCTTCCATCGTCACTTCGATGCCGAGACCGCCGAACTCACCTTTCGTCTGGGTGCTCATGTCCTCGGCATCCTTGGCATTCATATAGCTCGAATGCGGATCGAGGGACGAAAGCATGCCATTGATGGCATTTTCGATGAGTTTGTCTTCCGCCGGCGGCGTGACGTATTGGGCGCGGACGCGCTCGAAGACGTCGCCAAACACGGAGAGTTCCTTGTAGGTGGATGCTCCGGCCGCTTCGGCCGGCACCCCAGCTGCATAAATAACGCCCATGGCGGTCGCACCCATCAATGCGCCGACCAGAACAAGAGAAGCCCTACGAATCATTGCGTGCCTTTCCAGTGTCTTTGGCGGACCACCACGGTCGGGAATCGACCGGTTTTCCGTCTTTTCGAAATTCAATGTAAAGCGTTGGGCGGTTGGTTTCCAGCGCCAATGCTGTCGCGCTCGCGACTCTTTTTGCACCCATCACCGCAAGCGGCTCACCGGCAAAAACGAATTTTCCCTGGCGGGTGCTGATCAGGTCCATTCCAGAGAGAACCAAGTGGTATCCGCCGCCTGCATCGAGGATGATCATCTGGCCATAGCTGCGGAAGGCGCCGGCAAAAACCACCAGTCCGTCTGCCGGCGCGGTCACCACAGTATCCGGATTGGTGGCCAGCGTCATTCCCATGGCCTCGTGTCCAGTGCCATCGGCGTCGCCAAATTGGCGCAGAATATCGCCCGCCACGGGCAGCTCCAATTTCGCCTTCAATTCTCCGAACGGATATGCGGGCGCAATGCGGTTTTTATCAGGCACGCCGCTCTCGGCCAGGGCCCTAGCCTGAGCTCGCTGCTCGTCCGTGAGGAGTTTCCGGTTCTCTTCCTCACGGCGGGCTGCTTCAGCGGCCTCGCGTACAGAGGAAATCTCGGATTCCATCGAAGTCACAAGGCCTTCGAGCGTTGTCGCCTTGGCCGCCAGCTCCTCAGAGCGTCTCTTCTCCGCTTCGAGATCCGTAGCATTGCTACGGCTCAATTTATCATTTTCGGCGAGGAGCAGATCCATATGCCGCTCTTCCTCGATGCTGTTCGTCATCGTAGCGGTAAGATTTGCCTTTTCCTCGGCACTTGCTGCCTGCAAGGCTGCGAGATTGGCCAGATCTCCGGCAAGCTTATCAGTCTCCCTGCGCATGCCGGGCACGACGGCACCTAGCAGGATTGCGCTGCGCACCGAGGCAAGCGCATCGTCCGGTGTCACAAGGAGAGCGGGCGGCGGATTGCGGCCCATGCGCTGAAGGGCGGCGAGCACTTCAGCAAGCAGGCCGCGGCGCTCATGAAGCGAGCGGTGGATAGCGTCTTCCTTGACACCGAGATCGGCGAGCTTCTTCTCGCTTTCGAGGATCTGCGTTTCGAGCGTCTTGCGCCGTGCGGCGGAATCGATCAGCGCCTGGCGGATACTCGTGCTGCTTTTGTCCAGATTCGCAATGCTCTTCTGCAGCGCGATCACTTTATCTGACGAAAGATTGATCGTTCTTGATAAGGCCTCGAGTTGGGTGCGGGTCTCGTCACGTTTTTTTGCGAGTTCTGCGGCCGGGTCTGGCAACGGCTTAATCGCATCGGCGGGCTGTTCAGGTGCTCCGGCCGCCGCCGGCGCCGGTGTGTTCTGGGCGAAGGCGCCTGCTCCGCCAAAATCGAACTGGACGAAAATCGCCGTCACGCAGAAGCCAGCCGCGAATGCGGGTAGGATCAGTCGCTTTCGCTTGCGGGCAGTTCTCGTCATGCGGGTTCAGGGGTAACTTTCAAATCGCGCGGAGACTAGGCTGATTTGGCGTCATTTGCCAGAAAGATTGGTGGATAGGGCCGCACGTGGCAAAACACGGCTGCGTGACCATCAGGCACGGTGATAGGGGTGACCGGAGAGGATAGTGACGGCACGGTAGAGCTGTTCGGCGATGAGCGTTCTCACCAACTGATGCGGCCAAGTCATCTTGCCGAGGCACAGCGTCATGTCGGCACGGTCGTAAAGCGCGGGATCAAGGCCGTCGGCACCGCCGATGGCAATTATCAGATCCCGTTTTCCCTGGTCGCGATAGTTGCCGAGGACGTTTGCAAAGGCTTCGCTATCCAACGCCTTGCCGCGCTCATCGAGAAGAAGGAGAACACTGCCTTCGGCCAGCGTCTTTTGCAGCATGGCGGCCTCCTCCCGTTTGCGCGTTTCTGCATTCGAGGCGCGGCTCTCGGCAACCTCGGCCACGCGTGAGAATTCGAGACCAACCACGGGACCAGCCTTGGCAAAACGGTCAAAATAGCGGGCCGCAAGATCCTTCTCGGGGCCGGATTTGAGCCGCCCCACTGCAAAAAGACCAACCCGCATTCACCCGCTCCCGTCATGCGCCGCGAAGGCACAGTACCGGCTCTCTCGGCCGGGCTCTCATGTTTCCGGCCTGTTCAAATGCCGCGTCTCAGACGCCGGACAACCCGGACCGCCTATCAGTGCCGCGTTTCTTCGTCCATATCCGGCGCTGCCCACATCTTTTCGATGTTGTAAAACTCGCGGATTTCGGGGCGGAAGACGTGCACGATGATATCACCGGTGTCGATCAGGACCCAATCACCGCCCTCCTTGCCCTCGACGCGGGCTGTACCGAAGCCCTCGTCTTTCAAGTCGGTGAGCAGGTGATCCGAGATCGCCAGGACATGGCGGTTCGATCGGCCGGAGACGACGACCATATAGTCGCCCAGCGCAGATTTCCCGGTAATGTCGATGGTGACGATATCTTCGGCTTTGGAGTCCTCAAGGCTCGTGAGGACAGCTTGCAGAGCGCGGGCGGCGGCATCGGCGCCACGTTCCAGGCTCTTCGGGACAACGGCGAGCGTTCTTCCCTTGGCGTGTACTGTTGTCAGTGCTTTTCCTTTCCTGCAATAAACAACATGCGCATCACTGATTTGGGCGAACCAAATCATGGTTAAGATAGGCACTAAACCGTTAATCTTTCAAGACACGAGCCGGTTATTCATTTCGCGATGACTTAGATTCGCGTTCAAGATTTAATATTGTTACCGGCAGCGAAGGCGGCTGTGTACAGCGCCAACGGCCAAGCGTAAAGTGTCCGCGATTTTCCGTAACCGCAGAACTGCATGGACAGCGCCGCCAGACATCAACTCGTTCCCATCCTGCGCATCAGCTTTCCGCATGAGGATCGCCTGGGTCGCGGCAAGATGGAACTCCTCGAGCACATCCGCGAAACCGGCTCGATTTCGGCAGCCGGCAGAGCGATGGATATGTCTTACCGGCGCGCGTGGTTGCTTGTCAGCGACATGAATCGCATGTTCAAGGTGCCGGTGGTCGAATCCCAGCGTGGCGGCCAAAGGGGCGGCGGCGCCGCACTGACGCCATTTGGCGAGGAGTTGCTGTCGCGCTTCCGGCATATGGAGGAGGCCGTGCGAACAGCTCTTGCGGGTGATCTTGCCTGGCTGGAGGGCAACCGCAGTCAGGCAGAGGCGGTTAGGAAATAGTCAAGGCTGCAGCGCAACAGTCTTGATGACAGCAAAGACAGGCTTGTCGGATGCCAGATCGAGCCTCTCAGCGGAGAGTGCCGTGATGCGCGACAGGATGATATCGCCGCCGCAGTCGATCTGCACCTCGACCGTTCCGTCTTCCGCAGGCGATATCTGCCGTATGATACCGTCGATAATATTCAACGCGCTTAAACCTTCCGGCCTGACCGTCGCCAGCATGACATCTCGGGAAGGAATGTGGACGCGAACGCGCTTGCCCGCCGATACCGTAGCGCCCGGGACATAAAGGTGCGATCCTTTTAATACGAGCGTCGCAAGGCGATGCTTTTCATCGAGGCTTTCGACAATGCCTTCGAGAAGCGCACCCGCTTCGCGCCGGTCCTCGGCCGCCGAAGGACGGCTTAGCACATCGGTTACGCTGCCTGCCGCCTCAACCTTGCCTTCTCGCATCACGACGACCTGATTGGCAAGGCGTGCCACTTCGGAGATCGAATGGCTGACATATACGATCGGGATCTGTGTCTCATCACGCAGGCGTTCGAGATAGGGCAGGATCTCGGCTTTGCGGGCGTCATCAAGCGCTGCGAGCGGTTCGTCCATCAGCAAAAGACGCGGAGAGGAAAGCAGCGCGCGGCCGATCGCCACACGTTGCTTTTCTCCGCCTGAGAGGTTGGAAGGGCTTCGGTCGAGCAGGTTTTCAATGCCAAGCAGATCCACGATATGGTCAAAGCTGCCGGTCCGCGAAGCCTTCGGCGCGAACCAGCTTCCATAACAGAGATTCTTGCGAACGCTCAAGTGCGGAAACAGTCTTCCGTCCTGGAAGACATAGCCGAAACGGCGGCGATGTCGGGGGACGAAGATGCCTTTCGCCGTATCGGTCAGCGGCATCCCGTCGAGGATGACCCGGCCTTCATTCGGCCGGACCAGGCCGGCAATGATGCGGATCATCGAGGTCTTGCCCGAGCCGGACCGGCCGAAGAGGGCCGTCACACCGACTTCGGAGGTAAAAGCGGCGTCAAGGGCGAAGGTGCCGAAGCGGTGTCTGGTTTCGATAGTGAGCATCACTCCGGATCGATCCTCCGGCCCGCAAGATGCGCCATGAATTCAGATGCCAGCAGTGCTGCCATTGAGATGACGATGGCAACCAAGGTAAGACGCATGGCGCCGGCGTCGCCGCCAGGAACCTGGGTGAACGTATAGATGGCGGCAGACAGCGTCTGCGTCTCACCCGGGATGTTCGAAACGAAGGTGATAGTCGCGCCGAATTCGCCCATGGCCTTGGCAAAGGCTAAGATCATTCCGACGATGATCCCGGGCAGTGTCAGCGGCAGGGTGACGGTCAGGAACACCCAGAGCGGGCTTGCGCCGAGGGTGCCTGCCGCTTCCTCGATCCTGCGGTCGATCGCCTCGATCGAAAGCCGGATGCTTCGGACCATCAGCGGGAACCCCATAACGCCGCAGGCGAGCGCTGCGCCCGTCCAGCGGAAGGAAAAGACAATCCCGAAATACTGATCCAGCAAGCTGCCGATCGGTCCGCTGCGGCCGAAGAGGATTAGAAGAATGAAGCCGGTCACGACCGGCGGCAGGATCAGCGGCAGATGAATTATGCCATTGAGGACCGATTTGCCATAGAAGCGGCCGCGGGCAAGAAGCAGCGCGACCGCGATGCCGAACGGCAAGCTTGCGAACATGGCGACAACGGAAACGCGCAGGCTGAGCAAGATCGCCGTCCACTCATCATTGCTCAGGCCAAAATCCAAGTTGGGTGTCTCCGATAGGTCTCAGCGAAACTGCAGGATAAAATCCCGCTTCACTTTAAAATCGCAAAGCCCTGCGCAGTAAAGAAGGGTGCGGCCTTATCCGACTTTAGAAACTCGAGATAGGCAACGGCATCCACGTTCCTGCTGCCGGCAAGTAGCGCAATAGGATAAATGATCGGCGGATGCGAATCGGCCGGAAACGTGCCGACGATTGCGACGCCTTTATCGGCTGCGGCATCTGTCTGATAGACAATGCCATAGGGCGCTTCGCCACGGGAGACGAGGGCAAGAGCGGCACGCACGCTTTCTACACCGGCAATCTTCGATTCCACCGATGTCCAGACGCCGAGCTTTTCGAGCGCGGCTTTGCCGTATTTGCCGGCGGGGACGGATTTCACCTCTCCCATGGCGAGCCTGCCATCGCCAAGAAGACCGGAAAGATCGAACCCCGGCTTGACACTGACCTGCTTTGCCTTGTCGGCGGCAGTCACCAGCACGATGCGGTTGCCAAGCAAGTTTGCGCGAGTGTCTTCCTTGATCATGCCTTTCTTGGCGACGTAGTCCATCCAGTCGCGGTCGGCAGAGATAAAGATATCGGCTGGTGCACCATTTTCGATCTGCTTGGCGAGCGCGGAGCTCGCTGCATAGGAAGCGACGGCTTCCTTCCCGCTTTCTTTTGTCCAAGCTGCGTTTGCGGCATCAAGGGTATTCTTGAGGCTCGCCGCCGCAAAGACGACAACCTTATCCGCAGCGCTTGCCGACTGCGGCAGCCCTGCGGTGCCAATCCAGGCCGCAGAGATCATCCCGATTATGCGCTTCATCCATTCCCGACGATTATGCATGCTTCACTCCACAGTCCGAAATATCGAGATGAATATATCGATATAGATGGGATTGGCTATCGATATGTTTTCAAAAATATATTGCACAGGTGCGATAAACTGTTGTCGTTTGCCGAGCACGCACGACGCCGTTGACCGGATATCCAGTCTTCGAGCGCGGCAAGCGGTTGGTTTGATGACTGAGCGGGGGGCGCGTCAGGCTCTGTTTCGGCAACAGGCGCTCGTCGGAAAATTATGAGGAGGCTGCCGAGCCGGCCTCGGCGATGGAGATGTCTTCAGCCACCGTCCCGCCGCTCACGCCAATTGCGCCGATCGTCCGCCCTTCAAATCGGATGGGAATGCCGCCTCCAAAAATCACGACCCTTCCACCATGAGAATGCTGGATGCCGTAGAGTTCGGCGCCAGGCTGGGCCAGTGCGCTGAGCGCGTCCGTCCGGTTGTTGAAGATGTGAGCGGTGAAGGCCTTGTCGATGGCAAGCGCCGCTGACCCCGCCATCGCCCCGTCCTGGCGAACAAAGGACAGCAGATGCCCAGACGAGTCGACGACCGCGATTGAGCAGGGAACATCCAGCGCGCGGGCGGCGGCGATGGACCTCTCGATCATCTGTTGGGCGTCCGACAGCGATATCGTCGAATTGAGGGAGGACATGACAAACTCCGGTGCCGAAGGGGATCTGCCGCCGATGCTAGTCGTCAGCAGATCCCGATGTTCCAGGCCGCTCAGGCGGTCTTCGTCTTCATCTGGCTCAAAGCAGCGATAAGCGCCTCCGCGGCCTCGCCCGATGACGCCGGGTTCTGACCGGTGATCAGCTGGCCATCGACGACTGTGTGCACGCCCCAGTCCTTGACCTTGGAGAAGACCGCACCGAGGCTGATGAGCTCGTCCTCGACCAGGAACGGCACGACCTTCGTGAGACCGACAGCCTCTTCCTCGCTGTTGGTGAAGCCGGTGACGTAACGTCCTTGAACAAACGGAGTGCCGTCGGGATTGGACACGCGATGCAGGACGCCCGGTGCATGGCAAACGAGAGCGATCGTCTTGCCGGCCGCGATGAAGGATTCGATCAGCTTGATCGAATTCGGATCCTCGGCCAGATCCCACAGCGGGCCGTGGCCGCCGGGGTAGAAGACCGTATCGAAGTCCTTCTGGTCGACGCTGTCCAGGCGCACAGTTTCTGCGAGCTGCGCCTTGGCAACCTCGTCAGCGCTGAAGCGCCGCGTAAGGTCTGTCTGGAACATCGGCTCGTCGCTCTTCGGGTCGAGAGGCGGCTGGCCGCCCTTCGGCGAGGCGAGGGTGATCTCGGCACCGGCGTCCTTGAAGACGTAATACGGCGCTGCCAGTTCCTCGAGCCAGAAGCCGGTCTTCTTGCCGGTATCACCGAGAGTGTCGTGGGAGGTAAGTACCATGAGGACTTTCATTGTCGGATCCTTTCGTCAGATGAGGGCGCGCCATGAGGCGTCGTTGCCGGTTGATTTGGAGCTCGATCAGCCGCAGCGGCCTGTCGATGAGCTGATAATGGCACCTGCCCACATATTTCAGAAATTTACTTCTTTGATTTCGGATATTCATGTCGGATTATATCTCGATGAGATACGACATGAACCTGCTCCCGGTATTCCTGGCCCTGATGGAGGAGCGGAGCGTGACACGGGCAGCAGCGCGACTGGGCATCACCCAGCCGGCGCTGTCCAATTCGTTGAACCGTCTGCGCGACACCCTGCGGGATCCGCTGTTCATCCGGGAAAGGTACGGCATAAAACCGACGCTACTGGCCGAGGAGATCGCTCCAACAATCGAAGCAGCGCTGGCACAACTGGACGATCTCATTTTGAACCAGCAGGAGTTTCAGCCGGCAAACGCCGAACGACTGTTCACGCTTGCTCCTAACAGCTACGTCGAGCTTGTGTTGATGCCGGCCCTCGTCGCGAGGACGCGTGAGCTAGCGCCGGGGATCAAGCTCCGCATGACAGCATTTGGCAACGATCTCGCCGAGACCGGCGTCATTTCCGGTACCACGGCCATAGTGCTTGGCCGGATCGTCGATCCGCCGCAAAACCTTGTCGTTCAGCATCTTATGGACGATGGCCTCGCCTGCGTGGTGCGCAAGGACCATCCCGACGTTCGAGACCGTATTTCCAAAGAACAATATGAGGGGCTCAAGCACGTGAACGTGCTCCCACCGGGCCGGCTGCGCGCAGGCCTCTTCCAGGCATTGGGGCAACAAAACCTCAAGCGAGAGGTTGCCGTTTCTGTCACGCACTTCCTTGCCGTGCCTGAGATGCTTGCCGTCACGGACTACTGCGCAACGCTGCCGAGTCTGATCTGTCGGAGCCTTATGCGGGATTCGCGCATGAAGGTACTGCCCACGCCCGTCGACCTCGGTACTTTTCCAGTGCAGATGGCTTGGCACGTTCGCTACCGTAACGACCCGGCCCACAGGTGGTTGCGGTCGATGATCGGCGAACTGGCAAAAGAAATGACTGCGGAACAGACCTAAGATGGCTTTCTCGTATGCGTGTTGATGTCCGCAAAGGGCCGGAGAACGAACCCGCTGCGGGGGGCGTCCGCGGTTGAGGTAGTGGTCAGGATCCGATCGTCATGCTCGCCTTGAGCGTCGCCCGGCAAACGGCAGCGCTGACCACTACGTCCGCTAGTATCAACCTACAAACCGCGTCAATCTTTCAGCTCAATCTTCGGCGCACTCGCGTTTGCCAATGGTTCGGCGTAACCTTGCGTGGTTAGCCGTGTGGTCGCTCTCACGAAGGACTAGGTATGGAGCGTCGGCTCGCCGCCGTCGTAATCGCGGACGTCGTGGGCTATGGCCGCCTGAGCCAAGCCGACGAGGAAGGCACGCGTGCCCGCTTCCAAGCCGATCTGCGCGAGGTCTTCGAGCCGAGAATCGCCGCGCACCATGGCCGGCTGGTCAAGACCATGGGCGACGGGCTGCTGGTGGAATTCCACAGCGTGGTCGATGCGGTGCGCTGCGCGGTTGAGGTTCAGCGCGCCAAGTCCGAGCGCGACGTCGGCGTTGCGGCCGACCGTCGGCTTGCGTTTCGCATCGGCATCAATCTTGGCGACGTGATCGTAGAGGGCGACGACATCCACGGCGAGGGCGTGATCATTGCCGACCGATTGCAGACGATCGCCGATCCCAGCGGCGTGATGATCTCTGGCACCGCCTTCGATCAGGCCATTCACAAGGCCGATGTGGGCTTTGCCTATCTCGGTGAGCAACGCGTCAAGAACATCGCCGATCCGGTGCGCGTCTATCGCGTCCTACTCGATGCTGGGGCAGCGGGAAGAGTTGTCGGGACAACGCGCAAGGCGGGCGCTCGGCTCCTGATCTTGGCAGTGGCTGGAGCGGTGTTGACCGCCGCCGTCGCGATGCTCGTGGTCTGGCAGATGTCTATGCCGCCTGAGCGGCCGTCTGTCGCCGTCCTGCCGTTTGCAAACCTGAGCGGCGACTCCGAACAGGAATACTTCGCCGACGGGATCACTGACGATCTCATCACCGACCTCGCCAAGCTGTCGGGACTGGTCGTCATCGCTCGCAATTCTGTCTTCACCTATAAGGGCCGGCCGGTCGCCGTGCAGGACATAGCGCGCGACCTCGGTGTCCGCTATGTGGTGGAAGGCAGCGTCCGGCGAAGCGGCGACCGGATCCATGTCAATGCTAAGCTCATCGATACGGCGACCGGCGACCATCTGGTGGCCGAGGAGTTCGACCGCAACGCCTCGGATGTCTTCGCCGTGGAGGACGAAGTAGTCCGCCATATCGTCGAGGCTCTCGGGGTGCAGTCGACGGCGTCGGAGCAAGGTCAGTTGGCGCGGCCGCCGACCGCGAACCTCGAAGCCTATGACTACTATCTCCGCGGCGAGCAGGCGGAGAGAACCGGCCTGCTGCGGGAAGCGTTGCAGCTCTACGCGAAAGCGACCACGCTCGATCCCTCCTTCGCCGAGGCGCATGCGGCGGATGCGCGCACCGCGGTCTATGTGTGGCGCCTCGACTATGACAACGTTCTGCCGGGCCCCGTGGCTAGGAGACGGGCGTATGAGAAGGCCGGAAGCGCGCTGGAGCTGAACCCGGAATCCTCGCGGCCCTATGCCATCCTCGCCATTCTTCAGGTCGTGGATCGCCGATACGAGGAGGCACTCGCTTCCGCCGGGCGGGCCGTGGCGCTGGGGCCCAGCGACGCCGAGGCCCATGCGGCGCTGAGCCTCGTCCTCACTTTCGCCGGCCGCCACGCCGAGGCTGTCGCTGCAATCGAGACCGCGCAGCGGCTCAACCCCAGCCTCTCGACGAGCGAACGGCTGGTCGCGGGACTGGCGTTCCTATTGCATGGGGATTACGCCCGGGCGATTGAAACGCTGAAGCGCGCCCGCGCCGAGGCGCCGCGCCTCATCGATGTTCATGCCTTACTCGCCGCAGCCTACGCTCGCGCCGGTCGTTTGAGCGAAGCCCGCGACGCGGCGGGGGAAGCCCGCCGTACCGTCCCCGTCACTTCCGTCGAGACCTGGCGCGTTCTTTATGCCCATTTTCGCAATGGTCAGGACCTCGAGCGCGTCCTCGAAGCCATGCGCGACGCCGGCCTTCCCGAATGGCCCTTCGACTTCCGCGGCGAGGATCGCAACAGGCTGAGTGGGGCGGATATCTCCCGCCTGGCCTTCGGGCGGACGTGGCAGGGACAGACAGGCGCGGGCGATCCGGCTCTCCTGCAACTTGGCGGCGATGGCAAGACGGCTTTCCGGACCCCGACACAGATCGCAACCGGGACCGCCTTCGTCGATCGGGACATGCTGTGCGAGCAGAGCGAGAACGTGTTACTCGGGCGGCCCCGCTGCGGCCCGGTTTATCGGCGAACCCATGACCCGGGCAAACCCGAATACACCTATGTCAACGCGTTCACGCTCTTCCATTTTTCGCCCGTCGAATAGGTCCGCTGCCCGTCTCGACGTGGCACCTCGATCTGCGCATCACTGGAACCCGTCCTGCTCCAGCTGGGTCTCGACGGCGGGCCAATTCGCCTCGGCCTTTGCCAAGAGGTCGCTCGGGCGGGCCTTGAACTCGGCCATGAATTCCTTGCCGTAAGCCAGGTACAGCTTACCGCCGATGATCGCCCACGCTTCCGGATCGAGATTGATCGTGGCACCATTGTTAGCCACTTCCCCGATGCAGTAGCCCCCGTATTGTGGCGCATACTTGGTAGGTTCACCGATGAAGAGCTCACGGTGCTTGCTGCTGGCGAACTGCCACGGCGTCCCCAGCCAGTCGTAGGAGAACTCCTCGGAGCCCTTCATCGCCCGGCCTTCGGTGAAGTAGGCAACCGGGTCGTAGCCCATGATCGCGACACCGCCGAAATAGCCGGTATTGACCTGGTCGGCGGCGAGGGCAGGAACGCAACTGACCATCAAGGCGATCGAGAATGTCGCTCCAAATGCTGATCCTCGAGTCGGGGTCACGCCGTACTTTTGGATTGCTTCGCACATATTCCGTCCTCCGTTCAGTCACTCATCTCGATGCACAACGAGGCGCCTATCATCTCGGCGGGCGGGCAGGTCGCGCCGTGGCGCTTGAGCACCCGTATAATGTCTCTATGACCCTTGAAGCCAGCGCGCGTCACCGGCGTGTACCCGTGAAGACTCTCCGGCCGGCTGACATCGGCGCCGCGGGCGATCAGCAGCTCAAGCATGGCGACGCGGTTCTCTTCTACGGCGACCATCAGCGGTGTCACGCCCGCCTTGTTGGCAGCATCTTCGAGAACAGCGCCCTTGCCCAACAGCAGTTCTGCGATCCGCACGCTGCCCGAATACGCCGCCGCATGGAGCGGCGTGAAGCCCCCGGCGTTGCGCGCCATCACGTCGGCGCGTTTGCTGAGCAGCAGTTCCGCGACCGCCGGCTGATCGCTCAGCGACGCAGCGATCAGCGGCGTGGCTTGGTCGCGATCACGGCTGTCGACCTCGGCTCCGCTCGCCAGCAGGCGCTCGACTCTGGCCGTGTCGCCGGCCTTCACGGCGTCAAACAAGGACTCACCCGCGACGACACTCGCCGACGCGAGTAAGACAGCCACCACACACAGGATTCGAAACATGGCTGCGCCCTCGAAAGGCTAAATAGTTTACACCTCGGGCCTGCTTAGTGAAAGCGGCGATCGATTGGTTCTGGGTCAGCGCTCAAACATCAAAGTCCGTCGTCAGCAAGGCAGGCTGAATGACTGATATTAGGCCGTAAGCGGACGCTCGGTAAATAATCGTAGAAAAAACCTTAGGCTGCGGCGATGCTTTGACGCGCGGGCTGGAATGACAGCGAGGCTCTGACCGCGTTGGATCAATTCATCGATTCCGCGATCAGCTCTCTGACTCACCTCGTCTGCACGTCAGTTGAATGCCTTCTTCTTTCGAATACTACGAGGACCGGATTTAGTATGATGCCGCTGCTGTGAGAACCTGCTACCCTGCTTCGTCTTCGTCGCAAGAATAGGATGCCCGCGCATGGAACGGAGACTTAGCGCAATACTTGCTGCCGATGTGGTCGGTTACAGCCGGCTCATGGGTCTCGACGAGGGCGGCACGCTTTCGGCGCTCAAGACACATCGGCGAGAGCTGGTCGATGGCAAGATCGCCGAGCACCAGGGCCGGATCGTGAAACTCACAGGCGACGGCATGTTGGTCGAATTCCAGAGCGTGGTGAACGCAGTCGCCTGCGCGATCGACATCCAGCTCAGGATGCGCGAGCGCAACGCCGACGTGCAAGAGGAGAGCCGCATCGAATTTCGCATAGGCATCAATCTTGGCGATATTATCTGCGATGACAACGACATCTATGGCGACGGCGTCAATGTAGCGGCGCGTATTGAAAGCATCGCCCGGCCCGGAGGCGTCGCAATCTCCGGCACGGTTCGCGACCATCTCGGCAAGAATCTTGATCTCGATTTCGAGGACACGGGGGAACACGAGCTCAAGAACATCGACCGGCCGGTCAGAGTCTACCACGTCGCACTCGCCGCGCCGTTCCGCTTCGAAAATAGCGCGGCGGCAGCATCGCCTGAGAGGCGCGAGAAGGAACGACCTTCAATCGCTGTCCTGCCGTTCACAAATATGAGCGGCGACCCCGAGCAGGAGTATTTCTCCGACGGAATTACCGAAGACATCATTACCGACCTGTCGAAAATCTCTGGCCTCCACGTCCTCGCTCGCAACACGGTATTCACCTACAAAGGCAAGTCGGTGAAGGTGCAGCAAGTGGCACGGGAACTCGGCGTCAAATTCGTGCTTGAGGGGAGCGTCCGCAAGGCCGGTCAGCGCGTCCGCATCACGGGACAGCTTATAGACGGGGCGGATGGCGGTCACGTCTGGGCCGACCGATACGACCGTGAGCTCACCGACATCTTCGCCATCCAGGACGAGATCACTCACACCATTGTCGATCAGCTCAAGGTCAAGCTGCTGCCGGCCGAAAAGGAGGCGATCAAGGCGGCTCCCACTGAGAACGTAGAGGCATATACGTACTATCTGAGGGGGAGAGAGTTTTTCCACAGAACGTCCAAGACCTACTATGTGCTGGCGAGGCGGATGTTCGGCAAGGCGATCGAGCTCGACCCTCTTTATGCGCGCGCATATGCGGGCATCGCCGATTGCGACTCCTTTCTTTTCCTCAATTATGACGAGAAGGTCTCGCTGGAGGGAATCCTCGCCAACAGCGGCAAGGCGCTCGATATCGAAAGTGGGCTGGCCGAAGCACACGCGTCGCGTGGTCTCGCTCTCTCGGTCGGCCAAAGATATGAGGAGGCCGAAAAGGAGTTCGAACAGGCTATCGCAAGTGATCCCAATCTGTTCGAAGCGCATTATTTCTTCGCGCGCGCCTGCTATGCGCAAGGCAAGCTCACGCAGGCTGCCCACCATTACGAGCGGGCCGCCGAGATCAAGCCCGATGACTACCAATCCGTCATCCTGCTTATTCAAGTTTATCATTCTCTGGGGCGGCCAGAAGACGAAAGGGATGCGGCTCGCAGAGGCGTCGAACGCGCCGAGCGCGAATTGGCGAAGTACCCTGAGAACCCCCGGCCAGCCTATCTCGGCGCAAATGCCCTCGCCTTTCTGGGGGAGACCGAACGCGCGAAGGAATGGTCCGCGCGTGCACTGGCAATCGATCCAGACGATATCCTGACGCAGTACAACATCGCCTGCCTCTGCTGCTTTTTAGGCGAACTCGATCGTGCGCTCGATCTGCTGGAACGCCTGCTGCCTCATGCTAACCACGAGACCAAGGCGTGGGTGAAGCAGGACTCCGACTTTGCTCCGCTGCGCGGGCATCCGCGGTGGCAGCGCGTATTGGAGCTGGCAGCTTAGCCATCGAGCCCTGCCTCACAGCGATGAGCGGCCACAGCCTCCCCTTTGCGGCACGCTCTCAGGGGAGGATGAATAACCGCTAAGCATGCATGTGGCGACGTTTGTGCGAGTCGCGGTCAGGGACCATTCAGGGTCAGGGCTTCCCCTTCAACTCCTCCGACGGAACGGCAGATAAGGGTCGGCTCCGGCCGCTCGGTCTTGATCGCTTTAACGACCGCTTCGAGGTGCATTTATCGGATAGCTGCCGCTCAGCAACCGACCTCAAAGCAGTCGCCGAACGAAGGCATGGGGAACATCTCGAACTGGCCCGAAGCCGCCCTTCATCAGCCCATTTTCGCTGCCCCACAGTCGACGTTCACCGCAACCAGCGTTCCTGACCCTGCTCGGACCTTCCCATTGGACGAGCCCACTGCAACAATCCTATCCCATTCTGGACATTCCGCCGCTCTTGCGGTTCGACAACAGTTTTTTCGCCGACAACGTGGCGCCACGCGGCAAATCGGATTCGGTGGTCGTGAACGGTCGGGCGCTTTGGAGCGGGCAGGGGGCAGTTCCGCCTTCTGTGGCGGGCGTTGGAGGGGTCGCTCCGATGTTGGCTCCGGGCCGCTGATCAGAGGCCCTAGTGGTCAGGGATAAAAGGTCCGCGGCCCGTCGGTGCTCAACGCGAAGTCGTGACCGTGAAGCGGTCATTCGGCGGACTGCGGATTAGCCCGGAAGCTCCAGCTATGTTAGAGTTCCGGCGATCGCATCGCCAGAGTTGAGCGCATTTGGCGCGGCACTCTTGGCCATGACGCCACCCATGGTGCTATGGAACGCAAGCTTGCAGCCATTGTCGCCGCCGACGTCGTAGCTTACTCGGCCCTGATGGAGGCGGACGAGGGAGGGACCTTCGAACGGCTCAGGGCCAGCCGCAAGGAGCTGTTCGAGCCCGAGATCAACAACCATCACGGGCGCATCTTCAAGCTGATGGGCGACGGTTTACTGGCGGAATTCGGCAGTGCAGTCGATGCTGTCGAGTGTGCGGTGACCCTTCAACGCGGCATGGTGGAGCGCAACGCAAGCGTCCCCGACAGCGAGCGCTTCGAGGTCCGCGTCGGGATCAATCTGGGAGAAGTGATCGTCGAAGGGGACGATCGCTACGGCGAGGGTGTCAATGTCGCCGCTCGCCTGCAGCAGCTCGCTGATCCCGGCGGCATCTGCGTTTCAGAGAAGGTGTCCAAGGAGGTCGAGAAGAAGCTGGCGGTTGAGTTCGAACCCATGGGCGGGCAGCGGGTGAAGAATATAGCCGAGCCAATACACTGCTATCGCGTGAACTTGCAGTCGGCGAGAGCCACTTCGGCCGGTCGACCGATATCGCTGGAACTGCCCGACAGGGCGGCCGTCGCGGTCTTACCGTTCACCAACATGAGCAGCGATCCGGAGCAGGAGTACTTCGCCGAGGGATTGGCTGAAGACCTGATCACCGACCTTTCAAAGGTGCCCGGCCTTCTGGTGATCGCGCGCAACTCCTCGTTTGTCTACAAGGGAAGGTCGGTCGACGTCCGATCGATCGCGAAGGATCTTGGCGTCCGCTATGTTGTCGAAGGCAGCGTGCGGAAGGCGGCGGCGCGTGTCAGAATCAACGCGCAGCTTATCGATGCGCGCGAGAATGCGCATGTCTGGGCCGACCGCTTCGACGGCGAACTAGCTGATGTCTTCGCGTTGCAGGACGAGGTTGTTGGTAAGATTGTTAGTGCGCTTTCCAGCTCGGTCCTCTCGGCGTGCCCGATGCCGCCCCGGCAGAGGACGTCGAATCTCGAAGCGTACGAGCTTCTGGTGCGCGGGCGGGCACTGGTGACCGAGTCCCCAGAGGCGAACAAGACCGCGCGTCCGCTCCTCGAAAGAGCGATCCAACTCGATCCGGGCTTTGCGGAGGCGCATGCCTGGCTGGCGATGTCACACGTCTTTGGTTGGATGCACTGGGGAGAGACTGAGGAGCACCGTTCACTTGGTCGAGCGGAGGCTGAGCGGGCTGTGTCGCTTGATCCAGGGAACGCCGCGGCGCACTCGATCCTAGGTTATGTTTTGCACTTCGACTTTAAAGCAGATGAGGCAGCGGTGGAATTTGCGACAGCGCTGAGGATCGACCCCAATCACGCTGACGCTTGGATGTTTCTCGGTGAATCGAAGGCGCACCTCGGTAACGCAGGCGAGGGCATCGAGTGTATGCAGAATGCCTTTCGGCTGGACCCCTATCCACCCGGACGATACTATTGGGTACGCGGATACCTGGAATATGCGGCGCGCCGATACGAGGATGCGGTCGATACCCTCCGGCATGAAACGACCTACCGGACAGGGTCGCGGCGGATTTTGGCCGCCGCACTTGCACAGCTTGGCCGGACGGACGAGGCCAAGAAGGAAGCACGACAATTCCTCGCCGCCAACCCGCATTTTTCTATACGGCAATGGGCGAGGACTCAGCCGTTCTGCCGCGACGCGGATCGCCAGCATTTCGTTGATGGCTACCTCATGGCGGGTCTACCGGAATGACTCTCCGGTCCGTGCGAATGCCCGTTTCTGGCACGCGCAGGAGTCGTTAGTTCGTGGGCGAGCGAGCGGGTTCGTTCGTTGGCGCAAACTGCTCGTTCCAACAAGCAAGACGAACGACTGTCTTCCACCCATGCCGGAGGTGGCGAGCAAGGCGGTAGCGCTGAGAAGCGGCCATCCACCATCGTCGAATGGCCGCACCCGATTTCAGACTTCAGTTCGTTCGGCCAAGAGCAAAGTATCCTCGACGTCAACGCCGAGGAAACGCACGATGTTCTCGATCTTGGTATGCCCACGTACAATCTGTACAGCGCGTAGGTTTCCGGTAGCCTTGTAGATCATCGAGGCTTTCGTTCGCCGTAGCGAGTGTGTGCCATATTCCGCTCGTCGAAGACCAATCGCAGTAACCCATTCATCGACAAGTCGGGCGTATTGCCTCGTGCTGTGCGTGGTTGATCCGGCTCGGGAACGCATGATCGTCGACGGTGCCGCCACGCCTCTCGTCGTAACTGGCTCAGGTGGTCTTGAGCGTGCCGTTCATCCCTTCCGGATAGAAGCCGCCCTTGCTCACTCCGTCCTTGTCGGTGAGGTAGACGATCCGGAGCACCTCCTGCGGCGTTCTGGTGAACGCGATCGCATCGGGCGTCGAGGGAACGATGTTGGCTTTTCCGTCCCCCTGGATCCCCTGGTCCTTATCGTCTGATCCGTCGATTTTGTCTCGGGCATCGGAGACAGCGTTGGCGGCCTTCCAGGCTTCCTCTCCCTTTCGGTATAGCGTAGATCGCGCCATTCCCATGTGATAGGCCTCGACCGCCAGGATGCCTGCGGCTGCGGCGAGGAAGTCCTTGTTTTTCAGAACTGTCGCCGCACCGGCATAGGCGGTGACGCCGACATCCTCGAACAACATCCCGCCGAGAACGAAGTTCGTCTCGTTGCCGAAGGGGTCGAAGTCCGGCCCGAGGCCCGCTGCTTCCGCGACGGTTTTGAAGCCCGCACCGAAATCGATGGCCGGCCGGTCAACCGCGTTGGTTCCGAGCGTCTTGCGGTAGAAGCGGACGTGCGCGAGTTCGTTTTCCGCGACTTCCTGCATGAATTCGCCGATGGCGGGCGTCTCGAACGAGACTTGCTTTCCACCAACGACGTCGCCGGGTTTCGAACCGGCATCGGCTGCGTCGATGCCCATTCCGGTGGTGCCGCGGAGGTAGTATTCAGCCTCCATATATTCGAGGTTGAGCGCAAAGCGGAAAATGTCCTCGTCCGATATGTCCTGTGCCAATACCGGAGAAGGCCGCGCGATTCCGCCGAGTGCCGCTCCGGCACCGAGTACGATAAGTCCCTGAAGCGACTGACGCCGGGATAGGTGAAGTGCGCCCTGCATGGCGGTCTCCTATGTTTGTTGATTCAACACCGCTGTCAGCACCGCGGCACCGAATGCATTTGCCTGACGATTAGATGGTCCGGGCCGCCAAAATATTCCCGTGTCCCGCTACAAAGGCCCTGCGAAAGGAGCCGGCGTAATCTCGGCGTGGACGGCGTCTACGTGCGCGCAGTCGCCGCGTTCAACAGATGAGTATCGTTTCGAACCAGGCGGATTGCGAGCCGATCGAGGACTGCTTGCGCGAGGCGGTCACAACGAGCGCCAGCGAAGAGAAACGTATCCGTGAACACGGTGGCGAGCTTGTCCCGCAGCGCCTCGCGGAGCAGCCGGCGTGCGCGATAAAGACGGGTGCTCACTGTCTGAGGTCGCAATGCCAAAAGAAAAGCCGTTTCCTCAATGCTCATTTCCTCGACGTCCCGCATGACAAAGACGATGCGAAAGGGCTCTGGCAAGTCACCGACGGCTCGCTCCAGGAGGCCGCGGATTTCAGCGAGAGCGGCCGCCTCTTCGGGATCAGGCTTGTGTGCGCTGAACGGAGCGACCATGCCTTCGATGGCTTTCGCGTCTACGGTGGGTCGCCTTTTCCGGCGGCGTCCCAGCGCCTCGTTCAGCGCGATCCGGGTGAGCCAGGTCGACAGCCGCGCCTCCGCGCGGAATTCGGCCAGATGGGTGAAGGCGTGGATATAGGTCTCCTGAAGTACGTCCTCCGCCTCGGTGTCGTCATTCAGGACGGCGCAGGCGACGCGGTAAAGCCGCTGATTGTGACGCTTGATGATTAGCCAGAATGCGGCGGGGTCAAGCTGTCGCGCGTGTTCAACCAGCCCCGCGTCGTCAAGATCCTCGATTCTCACTGCCTCGGTGGATTCGCTCGGGTTCATCATAGGCGCTCCAGATGCATCAGCTTACTATGAGATAAGCGTCTTCCGGCTTGTCGGTCTGCGGCCAGGTGGAGACTTGGGACTCTAGCGGACCAGAGGTCTGCTGACCAAGTTTTTCCCAACGCGGGCCGAAGTCGCGCCCAGCCTCACCTTCACGCCGCGGCCCGCATCGAAAAACCTTGAGCAAACCTGCCGCGTCGCCGGTGCACCGCGATCTCCGCTTCGGCGCTTTGTGCCAACGAGCGTCGTGTCACACTTACCTGCCAACTGTGATCATGAGCATACCGTGACGCGGTATTCGACGGATCAACAGAACCCTGCATCAATTGGGACGCAGCTGGATCTGGGAAATTCTTTCATATCCCGGCGCGGCTGGGATTTATGTGGAACGTTCGTCGATGCTGGTGGCAGCGGTGCAAGCTGCGGTCAATGCCAGTTGAAATTTCCGCAGAACAGAAGTGCCGAAGTAAAATTCCCCAATTATGCCGCTCCGGACGACGTGGAGAATTGGGTATTTTTCGGCGGTCTCCCGCGTGGGCGTTGCGGCGGAGCGAAGTACGGCGGGGTGATCAAAGCCTTCGATCGCACGTGTTCAGGCATCATTTGCCGTGTCGGAGGGCAGTGTAGCGGAATATTTTGCGGTGGCAGTAAGGGCAGTTTTGCAGCCGACGATGGCAGATTCATACAACGAAATCAGAAACCGACGGGCAATCTTTCGTGGCAATCGACAACTGTCCGCCGCGAAAATATTCGCGGGATGTGCCACGAACTGATGATCAGCGCATTGTGAACGTCTTTTCGGAGTGTTTTCTAAGGTCACCCCTTTGCAAAATGCCGTAAAAAGCGGCGCATATCAGGAGAAGCCTTGCGCGCATTGCATTGCTGCAATGCAATATACGGTATTCCAGTTTTTCGAAGTTATGGTAAAACATATCTATCGAACACGGCGATCTCCTCCTCCCAAAGCCGTTAGATATGGATCGGCAACACTCCTCCTCCCAGTTGTCGGTCGAGTTTACAAAGCCCGACGGATCCTCCCCCGTCGGGCTTTTCATTTATCAGCCTTCCTGAAACTGCGGCTACTCGGCGCCTTTGCGAATAGCGGTCGAACTCAATGCCGAGCGCGGGCCGTGGATGAAGGTCCAGGCAGGCGCGGTTTTTTTCCAGAGCACGCGGGCATCGTCCTCATCGATACGGGCGAAATTGAAAGTCTTCGCCATATTCGACGAGAGATAGGAAAGCGTTGCGCCGGGTCGATCGATGACGGCGATCGGGAAGGTGCGGGCGATTTCTTTCCACTTCTGCCATTTGTGGAAGGCCTGCAGGCTATCGGCACCCATAATCCAGATGAAATGGATATTCGGATTGCGTGCCTTTACCCTGGCGAGTGTGTTTGCCGTGTAACTGACGCCGAATGCCTGTTCGAATGCAGTCACCTTGATATGCGGATCGGTTGTGATCGCTTCGCTGAGTGCGATGCGCTCGGCAAGCGGCGCAAGATGGTTGCGGTCCTTCAGTGGATTGCCGGGCGTTACCATCCACCAAAGTTGGTCGAGGCCGAGGCGCCGTATGGCAATCTCCGCAACCAGCGCATGCCCCTGATGCGGTGGATTGAAGGAACCACCAAACAGACCGACGACCATGCCGCGTTCGGTGTGCGGCATGCGGAGGTAGCGACGGTCTATGTCGTCTGTCGTCACGTCAGGGCCGCGTTTGTCCGGTGCCACGCACGCGGTATTTGAAGGAGGTAAGCTGCTCGACACCAACAGGACCGCGGGCATGCATCTTGCCCGTCGCAATGCCGATTTCCGCACCCATGCCAAACTCGCCGCCGTCCGCGAATTGTGTAGAAGCGTTGTGCAGCAGGATGGCTGAATCGATTTCGGTGAAGAATCGCTCGACGACAGCCGGATCTTCCGCGATCACGGCTTCCGTATGGTTCGAGGAATACTTCTGGATATGTGCGATCGCGCCGGAAATGCCGTCCACAACGGCAACGGAAATGACCGCATCGAGATACTCGGTCGACCAATCTTCCTCAGTCGCCGGCTTCATTCCTGGAGCGACCTTCAACACGGTGGCGGATGCGCGGATTTCGCACCCGGCCCCAGTCAGCGCTTCCAGTAGCGGCGTCAGGTGCGTGCCAATCGCAGCGCCATCGACAAGCAGGGTTTCCACGGCACCGCAGATGCCAGTGCGGCGCATCTTGGCGTTGACGATGATCTGCTTTGCCATTTCGATATCGGCCGACTTGTCGACGTAGATGTGGCAGAGGCCTTCGAGATGGGCAAAGACCGGTACGCGGGCTTCGTTCTGCACGCGGGCGACGAGGCTCTTGCCGCCGCGCGGCACGATGACGTCGATTGCACCTTCCAAGCCCCGCAGCATGGCGCCGACGGCGGCACGGTCCGAAACCGGAACGAGCTGTATGGCATGCTCCGGGAGACCTGCCGCCTTTAGCCCTTTAACGAGGCAGGCATGGATAGCTTGCGATGAACGGCGCGAATCCGAGCCGCACCGCAGGATCACAGCATTGCCTGCCTTCAGGCAAAGCGCACCGGCATCTGCCGTCACATTCGGCCGGCTTTCGAAGATGACGCCGATGACGCCGAGGGGTGTGCGGACCCGCTCGATCTTCAGTCCGTTTGGCCGATCCCAGGCGGCGATCACTTCGCCAACCGGATCTTTCAGAGCAGCAATGGCGCGGATGCCTTCTGCCATTTCGCTGATGCGCTGGTCGTTCAGCGTCAAGCGGTCGATGAAGGAGGCAAGCATATCGGTGCCGGCGACGTCGTGCAGATCCTTGGCGTTTTCGGCAAGGATGTGCTCCTTGCTTGCGAGGATCGCGTCGGCCATCGCATTCAGCGCCTTGTCCTTGGCTTCGGTGGACGCAAAACCCAACGGTCGTGCCGCAGCCTTGGCCTTGCGGCCGATGTCGTTCATCAGCGCGTCAATGTCAGGGCTTTGTGCAACAGTCTCAAGCATGGGCCGCGTCCTTCTTCTGCCTTTCCGATTTCGAATTTACCTGTGACGTCATCACCATATCGTCGCGATGGATCATGGCGGTACGGCCGGGATAACCGAGGATCGCTTCGATCTCTGCCGATTTGCGGCCAACGATCTGGCGGGCGTCTTCTGCGTCGTAGCTGACGAGGCCGCGGGCGATCTCGCGCCCAGAAGGGCCGATGATTGCCACAGTGTCCCCTCGGCTAAAAAGCCCGATCACCTTGCGAACGCCGGCGGGAAGCAGGCTTTTGCCGGCACCGAGCGCCGTCACGGCGCCGTCGTCGACATGCAGTTCTCCAGCTGGCTGCAACTGACCTGCGATCCAGGTCTTGCGCGCTGTCACGGGGGTGCCGGACGGTGCGAACCAGGAGGAACGTGCGCCGTTCGAAATGGCGGATAGCGGGCTATCCGTTTTGCCGGAAGCGATGATCATTGCGCAGCCCGACGTCGTTGCGATCTTGCCAGCGTCGATCTTCGTGCGCATGCCGCCGCGCGACAGCTCCGAAGCGGCGCCGCCTGCCATGGCCTCGATCTCGGGGGTGATCTCGGCGATCGTCTCGAGGAATTCTGCATCCGGATCAAGGTGTGGCGGCGCAGTATAAAGTCCGTCGATATCGGATAGAAGGATCAGCAGATCGGCGCCCGTCATCGTTGCCACACGGGCGGCGAGGCGGTCATTGTCGCCGTACCGGATTTCGCTGGTTGCAACCGTGTCGTTCTCGTTGATGATCGGAACGGCACCGATCTTCAGGAGCTGGTTGATGGTGGCGCGAGCATTGAGATAACGGCGACGCTCCTCCGTATCCCCGAGGGTCAGCAGGATCTGGCCCGCCACGATCTCATCCCGCGACAGGCTTTCCGACCAGGCGCGTGCGAGCGAAATCTGGCCGACGGCTGCGGCCGCCTGGCTTTCCTCCAATTTCAGTGCGCCAGAAGGCAGATCCAGCACAGAGCGGCCGAGCGCGATAGCGCCCGAGGAAACGACAAGCACATCCGCGCCTCTTGCCTTCAATGCAGCGATATCGGCGCACATTGCATCTAGCCACGCGTTTTTGAGCCCGGTCTTGCGGTCAACAAGGAGGGCTGAGCCGATCTTGATGACGATGCGGCGGTAGCGATCGAGCGGCTTACGCGTCGTCATCCATTCTGTCCTCGTCGGTCGCGATCATGTCGCGATGCCGCAGCTTCGGCGCTTTGGCCGGCTTCTTGCCGTCCGCATTCGCTTCGACAATGATGTCGCGCAGAGCTCGCAGAACCTCGGTCATGCCCTTGCCCGTTGCCGCCGAAATCTGGAACGGCGTCTTGCCGCAAGCCTTGGCGAGCTCCTTCGTCTTCTTCTTCAGCGCCGCGTCGTCGAGTACGTCGATTTGTGCGAGCGCAACGATTTCCGCTTTGTCGGTCAGTTCGTTACCATAGGCCTCAAGCTCGTTCTTCACGGTCGTATAGGCTTTGCCGACCTTTTCCTCCTGCGCCGAGACCAGATGCAGCAGCACGCGAGTACGCTCGACATGGCCGAGGAACCGGTCGCCGATGCCAATGCCCTCATGCGCGCCTTCGATCAGTCCCGGAATGTCCGCCAGGATGAATTCCTGTCCGTCGATCGTTGCCACGCCGAGGTTCGGATGCAGGGTCGTGAAGGGATAGTTGGCGATCTTCGGCCGCGCGCGGGTGACTGCCGCCAGGAAAGTGGACTTTCCGGCATTGGGAAGGCCGACGAGCCCGGCGTCCGCGATCAGCTTCAGATGCAGCCAGATCGTCTTTTCCTCGCCAGGCAGACCGGGATTTGCCCAATCCGGTGCCTGATTGACCGAGGACTTGAAATGCGAATTCCCAAAGCCGCCGTTGCCGCCGGCGGCAAGCCGGAAACGCTGTCCTTCTTCCGTCAGGTCGCAGATCAGCGTTTCCTGGTCTTCTTCCAGGACCTGTGTTCCGACCGGGACCTTGAGCGTCACGTCTGCGCCATTGGCGCCGGTGCGGTTTTTGCCCATGCCGTGCGTGCCGATCTGGGCCTTGAAATGCTGCTGGTAGCGGAAATCGATCAGCGTGTTGAGGCCGTTGACGGCTTCAATCCAGACATCGCCGCCGCGGCCGCCATCGCCGCCGTCCGGTCCGCCGAACTCGATGAATTTCTCGCGCCGGAACGAGACGCTGCCTGCGCCGCCGTCACCAGACCGAATATAGACCTTTGCTTCATCGAGAAATTTCATTTTACTTCCATCATCGGTGGCTTTTACACGCCCCATCCTGCCGCTTTCGATATAGGCGGTTCAAGCCGAGGTCAAAGATTATCGTGAAGTTTGCGAGCTATAACATACAGTACGGCTTCGGTCTTGATGGGATTTATGATCTCGGCCGTATCGCGGAGAGCCTCGAGGGTGCGGATATCATCGCGCTTCAGGAGGTGACCAGAGGCTTCGCACGAAACGATTTTGCCGACATGGTGGCCGATCTTGCGGCCTTCTTTCCCGACCATTTCTGGGTCTATGGTCCGGCCTGCGATCTGCACGTCGAGGTGGGCGAAGATGATTTTCCGCCGCGCGGCACGCGCTTCCAGTTCGGCAACATGATCCTTTCGCGTTGGCCGATTTTGTCGACGCGCACCCTGCTTCTGCCTCGCAGCCGCACTCTTTCGAAATTCAACCTGCAGCGTGGGGCGACCGAGGCCGTCATAGATATGCCGCAAGGCGCGCGTCGGGTCTATTCCGTTCATCTCGATCACGTTTCGCCCGACGAGCGTATATGCCAACTCGCCCACTTGAACGAGCGTATCAATGCGTTTCCCTTCGAAGGTGGATCGCTCACGGGTGCCAGCGAATTCGAGATTGCGGATCTGCCGCTTCCGGAAGACTACGTCATCCTGGGCGACTTCAACATGGTGCCGGAATCTGCGGAATACTGCTCGTTTGTTGGAATGGACGACAGATATTACGGACGCGTGCCGCGCGTCGGAACACCTGTCGATGCGCTGGCCGCGCTCGAAGGCTACATGCCCGGAAGCTATAGTTGGATGGATCCGGAGAACCACGGAAAGCGTATGCATCTTGACTACTGCTTCGTCAGTTGCGGCCTGCAGAGCCGCTTGAAATCCGCCCATGTGGATACGGATTCGGTGGGTTCCGATCATTTTCCCCTCTGGGTCGAGATCGGCGGATAGGAAAACGCCGCAGCGCGGAGGCTGCGGCGTTTTTGTCTCGTCAGGCAACCTTCGTGATCTGTAGGGCGCCGGGCTGAAGCACGGTTTCGACATGCGACACCATGGTGTTGCGGGCGAAACTGTAGATCTCCGCGCATCCTGTCATCCGGAAGCCGAGCTTCTCCTGCAATCTCAGCGAGGCTGGATTATCCGCGAACACGCCCGAGTGAACCGCCGTATCCGGCATCCTCCGGGAGAAGCGCTCCAGCACCGCTGCGACAGCTTCGCTCATATAGCCGCGTCGCCAAAAGTAGCGGTTCAGCCAGTAGCCAAGGTGCCAGCGGCCGTGGCGAAGTTCGACGGAGACGACGCCGATATGCGCGTCGTCTCCGTCGGTGACCGCCAAGTGCCAATCCGGCAGACTGCCGGACGTCACGGGAACCAGCCAATCAAGTGCGTCCTGCCTGTCATAGGGCGCGGGCACGCGGGCAAGCATCCGAGTGATTGCGAAGTCGGACAGCGATTCCGCAATCGCATTCGCATCGGCCAACCTGTGCGGGCGGAGCGTCAGCCGGGGCGTGGTGACGACCGCCACGCGCCCGGGCGTCACTTGCTTGCTCTTGGGTTGCTGCAAGATGGCGGCGCTCATCACAGGCTCCCCCAACTTCTCAGCGACATCCAGGTCTTCCGGTCGAGCCGGTACCATTCCACGGGCACGTTGCTGCCGAGCGCCAGAGACGCGGCAAGTCCTGAGCCCTGGAACTGGAAGCCGCACTTCTGGATAACCCGCCGCGACGCGATGTTCATCACCCGGCAACGGGCATCGATCTGATCGACATTGTCGCGTGTGCGAAAGACCATGTCGACCAGCGCGTGGCATGCTTCGGTCGTATAGCCCTGGCCCCAATAGGGTTCGCCGAGCCAGTAGCCGATTTCGACGGTGCGTTCGTCGACTTGCGGCTCGACGCCGCAGCACCCCATGAAGGCGCCGTTTTCAGCTTTGGTGATGGCATAGACGCACTTGCCAATCTCGCCATTCTTCGTCCGACGCACGAAGTCGGCGGCATCATTGGCGGTATAGGGGTGCGGCATGCGCGATACCATTGTGGCGACTTTGGCGTTGTTGGCGAGATGGGAAAGGGCGTCAATGTCTTCCTCGTGGGGCGCGCGCATGACGAGCCTTTCCGATAACAAGACAGGGCAATCGGTCCTTAACCGCTCCGGCCTCAGCCGTTCTTGGGGTGACCGTGGTTGGTCAACCCTTATCAGTTCGCCTTGCATGTTCAGTCCTCCTTATGGACAAAGAAAAAGGGGAGATGGCGCCCCATCTCCCCTGTTTTCTGGACTGAACCTGGTACGGCCAGCCGGGTCGATGAGACGCCGGCTGTTTTTGAGCGCTACCGGCTTATTCCGCTGCTTCCGCTTTCGGCATTACAGACACGTACACGCGACCATTGGCCTTCGTTCGGTAGTCCACATTGCCTGCCGTAAGCGCAAAAATGGTGTGGTCCTTCCCGAGGCCGACATTGGCGCCCGGATGCCACTGCGTACCGCGCTGACGCACGATAATGTTGCCTGCGATGACGGTTTCGCCGCCGAACTTCTTCACGCCAAGGCGCTTGGATTCGGAATCACGACCGTTGCGTGACGAACCGCCAGCTTTTTTGTGTGCCATTGGAGTTCTCCTTTAAACCTTTAGTCCCGTGATCTTAATTGGCAGCCACGATGTCCGTGATGCGGACGACCGTGTGATGCTGGCGGTGGCCGCGCGAACGCTTCGAGTTCTGACGGCGGCGCTTCTTGAAGGCGATAACCTTCTTGCCGCGGTTGTGCTCGACCACTTCGGCCTTGACGGAAGCGCCCTTGACGAAGGGAGCACCAATCGCAGCGTCGGCGCCTTCGCCGATTACGAGGACTTCGGTGAATTCGATGGAATCGCCAGCGGTGGCTTCAAGCTTCTCGATGGTCAGCACGTCGTTGGCTGCCACACGGTACTGCTTACCGCCGGTCTTGATGACTGCGAACATTTTTGATCCTTTCATGTTCGATCCGGCTCTCCCCGCAAACTGCAGGTGGCCGTCTTTTTATCAGTCGAAATTAAGCAGGATTTCAGGGCGCTCGCCCGGAACTCTGTCTGCCGGTGAAACCCCGCGCGAGCGCGAGGCTGGCAAGGCACGGACTACTCCACACCTAATTCCGTGAGCGAGATACCCGAGTGTCAAAAAGCTGTCAAGGCAAAAGGATGAAAAGCTTTACAATTTCGTCTTGCCAGTCCGCCTTTTGATCGCTATGAGACAGCCCGCGCGAAACAAGCGCCAACCAGCACCGCGGAGAGGTGGCAGAGTGGTTGAATGCACCGCACTCGAAATGCGGCATGCCTGCAAGGGCATCGGGGGTTCGAATCCCCCCCTCTCCGCCAGATTTCTTTGAGTTTCAGATAGATAGTCTTATTTCCCTGGCTCTGAATGCGGAACTGCAAGGCGCGCGGTCACGACAATCACAGGGCCACGCTGACGGCGCTCCCGTGTTAGGTAGCCGCTATGCATCAGCTGTGACGCGATTCAGCCGAAGCTCTCGACTACCCTCTCCATCCCGGCCGAGACCTCGTCAGGTCATCGCGGTTCGTTACAGGCTTGATCTCAACACGGGCATCACACGCAGGGCTATGTTGAACCGGAAAAGCCTGCCGTTCTCAATCAACCGCGATTTGCCTCGGGCGCTGATCTCGGACACACAGGTAGGCGCTTGTCATCCAAGCAACGCAGTAGCGGTTCGAAGCACGTAACGCTTTTATTAGATATTAGATATACGCATATAAGGAGAAGTATTAGCAGACGTGAGGAGTCGCTAATCGTGGTTCTGCGTATTCCAAAATCCTTGCTTCGCAAAGGAATGTATATTGAAGCCGTAGAATGCGCTGACTTGGAGTTCTCCGGGCGTCGCTTCCTGCTTGAAACGGATTCCGCCTTGCATTCCATACTCGCCTCTTCGGCGGAATACGTTCTGATCAACCGTGCAAAAAGCATTGTCGATTGCGGCTTGCCTGCTTGTCGCCAGCCGGACGAACACGTCCAGCCCAAGTCTCTGCGTGAACCAGACCAACGCACACGGATCCGGCATGCGGTATCTCAAGTAACCGCGACTTTGCGGGACGGTTTTGACGAGATCAAATCAGGCAAGTTCGATATCGATCGATTCGCCCCCGCCGTCAGGAGCATCACCGCTTCCTTAGTCGCCTCGCCCCATGTGTTGGTCGAGGTCACGCGGCTAAAGACCAAGGATGAGGGAACCTATATCCACTCGCTCGCGGTCAGCGGGCTCATGACGGGGCTCGGCCACCTGTCGGACCTTGAAGAGGAAACGACAAGGGAATTAACCATAGCCGGGCTGTTGCATGATCTTGGCAAGTTGCTGATACCCAACGCTATCCTCAACAAGGGCGGACAACTGACAGACGCCGAGCGGCATATAATGCGCACCCATCCCGAGCATGGCTACCTGCTCCTTAAGCAGCATCCGGGGGTATCTGACTTGATTCTCGAAATCTGCCGATTTCACCACGAAGCCCTTGACGGAAGCGGCTACCCGCTTGGCCTTCGAGCTGATCGACTGAGTTTACCTGTTCGCATATGCACCGTATGCGACGTGTTTGACGCCCTTACGAGCGTCCGCCCCTACAAGCGCGCATGGACCAGCACAGAAGCCCTGAAGTGGATGTTCGATCGGGGACATCTCTTCGACAGGAGACTGGTCCTTCGGCTCGGAAGCCTGCTTAACTAAGTGCAGTTTGGTCTGATGGTTTGCCGAGGAGAGAACCCGTTCCAGGAGTTCGAAAGTCGGATCCGGCTCGCCGAGCAGTGAATAAAGGCATGCGACATTTAATAGGTGAGCGTGCCGGGGCAATCCTTGGCTCCCCTCCAGGGGCGTCCCACGCGTGACCTTCAACATCCGCTGGAGATCACATGGCGACGATCAGAAAACTAAGAGGGCGCCTGGCCAGTGCAGATGCAGATGATCCTTCGTTACTGTCCTGCCGCCGTCCAGAATCCGGTCTTCTTCGCGTGCTTGCCCCTGAGATCTGCGACAGAGCCGGGATGTGCCGGTAAGGACGTCGCGAGCGATCCGTCAGTCCCTCCAGAACTCGCGGCACAGAGCCGCTACCTTCTCGCCATCCAGAACCCGGGCAACGAATTTGAGACGCTCGTCCATGAGATTGCACTCCTGCCAAGGCACCTTTGCTCTCCTTGCAAAGGCCGAAAGTGTAGCCCATGTCATTCGGAATGAAGTGTCACTCATTCTCGGGAAGGGCAGTGCAGCGATTGTTTCTCTAGATTTTTTGTTCTGTGGTGCCGCAGCCCATCGGCTGGCCCTTCGGAGCAACTTTCTTTAGAAATCCGTCAGAAAACTACCTGTTCTGGAGCTTTCAGGTTCGAAGCGGAGCGGCAGCTTCGCGCCGCATCCGGACCTTGGGGATGCCGCGAAGGTCACCTCTCGACCCGAAGGGTCCGTTTGTCGCACGGTCATCCGCGTGACGCCATGACCCTGAGCCGACCTCCATCGATCCCTTTCATTGCGATTGGGGACCGTTCGCGGAACGGATGCCAATTGGAAACGTTTCCTCGCCTCTACCTCGAATGCCTGCCTGCGATCGGCCGTAGAATGGGATGCTTCCGTATGGTTCGGCAGCCAGCGAGGACTCGTGGAACCAGAAAGTCTCATTCCGCGAGCGGGATCAAGAGCTGAGGCGGGTATTCTGGTAAACGCGGAGAACGCGACGATGCGTCGCTAGGTGATGGTCTCAGAGAGCAAGATGACTAACCAACCTGGTCGAAATGATTTAGCCGGCAAAAACATTGTGACAGTGTTCGGCGGAACGGGCTTCCTCGGGCGGCGGATCGTAACCAGGCTTCTGGACAAGGCTGTTGATGTGCGTTCCGTCTCGCGCCATCCGCACAAATATAAGTTGGACAATGTGTCCGGTCAGAGGCCATCTCAGGAGATCGAGGCGGACATACTCGATTCATCCTCGATCGCCGCTGCCGTGGCTGGATCTCGCGCGGTTGTGAATGCGGTCAGCCTTTATGTCGAGCGCGGTGAGCACACCTTCGAGCGTGTCCATGTAGAAGCCGCGGCCGATCTGGCGACCGCTTCACGGGATGCAGGCGTCGAGATGTTCGTCCAGATTTCGGGCATTGGATCGGATCCGAAATCCCGTTCGAATTACATCCGGGCCCGGGGCCGCGGCGAGGAGGTGGTGAAGGCGGCGTTTCCAGGCGCGGTGATCGTCCGTCCCTCTGTAATGGCGGGACCCGACGACGCGTTCATCACAACGATCGCGAGGCTGGTGCGCATCCTCCCGATCTATCCGCTGTTTGGAGAAGGCGGCACTCGGTTGCAGCCGGTTTATGTCGAGGACGTGGCGGAAGCCGTGAGCCGCTTGGCCTCAGGACAGTATTCCACGGATGCTTCGATCTTCGAGTGCGCCGGTCCGCGCATTTATTCGTATCGGGAACTCGTCCAGGAGATCGCCACTCAACTCAACGCGCGAAGCAGGCTTGTACCCGTGCCATTCGCAGTATGGAGCATAGTGGCGACTGCTGCGGAGTTTCTTCCCGCCGTTTCCCTAACGCGCAACCAAGTCGATCTCATGCGGCGTGACAATGTCGCGGCAAACGATCTTCCGGGCCTTGAAGAACTGGGCATCCAATCCCGCGGCATCGAGGAACTCGTCCATATGATTATTGAGCACGAGGCTTGAGCCGGAGCCTCGCGACTGGCCGGTTATGCGGGGGATGTCTAGTTTCCGCAACCGTCGCCGCAAGAACATCCGCGGCGGACCATGCCCCATCACGGGATGACGCCGCACATTTCCGGAACCTCGTTGTCCGCGCAGGCGCGGTGCGCGGCCGGAACGCGGGAGATTCTCGAATGCTGGTTCGCGCGGCCCATTCTCGAGGAATACCTGATCGTCGACGGAGGACGGCTCGCCGACGCCGGCGCACATTCCTATAGTGCCGGTGATGTAACGGGCGGGTCCGAAGAAGCGGCCCGCTTCAAGAACAAATGATCTCGGCGGGCTGAGCTAGACACAACGGCGAAATGGCAGCCAAAGCAATCACGGGGCGGCCCTGGTGATGTCTCTTTTCAGCGCCTCCACGAAGCGGATGACCTGGCCAATCGTGTCGTCGTACCAAATATCATTGTGACCAGAGCCGTCATAAATCCGCATCTGCTTTGGCTCGGGAGCGATGCAATATAGCGCTTCGCCCGAAGACAGCGGGATGATATCGTCACGCCGGCCGTGGATGAACAGCTTCGGTTGCCTCAGCTTCGCTATTCTGAGGTCCGAGCGGAAGGGATCCTTGACAAGAAGCGCAACCGGAACGAACGGGTAGTACGTCTGTGCGAGCGACAGGACCGACAGGTAGGCGGACACCAGGATGACGGCCGCAGCCGGCCTTTGTGCCGCCGTGTTGATGGCGACGCCGCTGCCCAGAGACTGGCCCAGCACAACGATCTGGCCTTCAGTGCGTATAAAAAGCCAATCGAACGCGGCGATGCCGTCGGTCAGAAGCCCGTCCTCGCTCGGCGAGCCGGTCGATCCCGGATAGCCGCGATAGGAAATCGCCAGCAGGCCAATGCCCCGCGCCGCCAACGCCTGGGCGAGGAAGCCGTAGTTGCTGGCCCGATCAGCATTTCCGAGAAAGAAGAGCACTGACGGCTTGCCGGACTCGCCCCGGCGGTAGAGTCCGTGAAGGGTCTCTCCGTCGGGCGTCCTGATAAAGATGCTCTCGCCCCAGCGCGCGCGCTCTGGAGCAAGTGTAGGGCTGGCGCCCGGATAGAGGAGGGCGCGCTGTGAAAGATACATCAGGCCGACAAGCGACACATACGCGAAGGCCGCCATCAGCGGCAAGATCAGCACGAGTTTGGTGACGCTCACGACAACATGTCCAAACGTAGGTCCGTCGAATGTCCAGAACCTCTTCCGGCAAAGCCATCCCGTTCCCGAATGAGGCGGAACCGCGCGGCGGACTTGACCCCTGAATGGAAGGGCACAAATATACGGTAGCACCCAGAGCCTGGCGATGCAGAGATTATTTGACGTTTCAGTGGCGGAAATAGTCGGGTGCGTCGGACCGAAACAGGGTTTTCACAGATTGCAGCTTGTGAGCGGGTTGACCCTCCGGCTCGCGTCAATCGCGTCTGTTAACTTGCCGCCATGGCCTTCTCGCGCGAAGGCGAAAGGAGCTCAGGCTTTCGCCAAAGCTTTGATGCGCCGGGATAGTCCTTGGCTCACCTCCCGGGGGGCGTCTGCGCGGGATCATCAACAGCTGTTGGAGATCACATGGCGACAATCAGAAAACTAAGAGGGCGCCTGGCCAGTGTAGATGGTCCGTCGTTACTGTCCTGCCGCCGTCCAGAATCCGGTCTTCTTCGCGTGCTTGCCCCTCAGATGTGCAACATAGCCGGGATGTGACGCAAAGGTGTCGAAGTCGCTAATCTTCATCGACAGTCGCTCACATTCGATGAGATGTCTCGCGGCATAGCGATAGCGACTGGATTTCGCTCGATCGAGCGTAAAGTCAATCATAGCCCGCAGGACGATGGTTGCTGCCAATGGATATTTCTCCTGCAGATGCTCGGACGCCGGTGTCAGCAGTTCGTAGCGATCGCCATCAAGTTCGGCTGCACGCGCGCGAACGAGCGTCGCAGCCTTGTCGAGAGCCCGCCATGACACCAGGAAGGCGAGCGCCTGATGGACATCCTGGAAGCGGCTCACATAGTCGAAGGCGTTCTCTTCTGCTTCGAGATCATCGAAATCCGGTAGGCGCTTCAGAAAAGCTCGCAGGTGCCGCTCGTTCAGCGATTGTTCGAAGCACTGCCAGCGAAAGGCCTGCGCTTCGTCCCTCCGGCTGAGAGCTTCAAGCACATCGAGGCGGGCCTCTTCCCACTCGAACGGGGATGGTCTGCCCTCCATCTCAACGCGATTGATGGCATCCCATGCCTCTCGGGCCCGGTCCGCCTTCAGCAGACGCTGAGCGATTTCTGCCGCAATCATCGGCACGGATCTCGCCTGCTCGCTCTGCTGCGCGATGAACGCATCAACGTCGCCCTGGGCATCGGCGATCTGCTCCAATGCTGACCTGATGGTTCTATCGCGATGGCGGAGATTGAATTCATCTTCGTAATCCGGGCCACTGCTTCCCCAACCGATCACGAGACGGCCTGCCTCAGCCGGCGTATCAACCGGCGTTCTTGCCCAATCGTCGAACAACGACTTCAGCCGGTCGAGGCCTTCCGCACCCAGCGCCGGCGACAGGTTCTCGATCAGGCGATCATACTGTCCGTAGCCATTATCCTGCAGCGCGCGGAAGGTTTGTTCGCCGAGCAGGTGCGGGTCCGGTTTCGCCGCGCTCGCTATCGTGCCCAGATCAACGCAGGCCTGATGAAAGACGTCCATGATTGTGCCGTTGCCATCGTCGCATCGCTCGAAAATCGAACGCGCCAAGTTCATGAAGCGCCACATCACCTCCAGCGCCTCGTTCGGATCGCTGCTGGCGATCGTATCAACGATCACGTGTCGCTGCGTCTCCAGATCGCTCTTCAAGGCCTTCACCCGGCGCCAGTTGATCATGGAGCGGGAGCGCTCGATCGATGAAAGCCGCTTCGTTACTTCCCTTGCAACTTCAGCACTGCTCTGCTTTCCGGCGAGCTCGATCCGCAGCCGGCGTTTGGTCGCGGCGCTGCCTGTGCTGATCTCGATCAGCAACTCGGCCAGCCTCTCGGCGCCAAGCACTTCCAGGTTCTTGGCGTTCAGCGTCGTTTTCGGTGCCATTCATTTTTCCAGGTTTTCAGTCGTTGAGAACCATATATGCCGGTAGCATTCAGGGCGACACGGGTTGAACTTTACATCGACAACCGTCCGTAGACGAAACATCGATGCGTGCCGGGATAATCCCTGGCGTCATCAGCGCGCTTCTGTGAGTCAACCAATAGCTTCTGGACACGGCTCACCTACTTCTTGGACGCAGCTTGTTTAATCCGGATCCGCAAATGCCCGCCCTGGGGCTGTTCGACGTCGAACGCGTTTGTTTTGCGCACGAGGTCACTGAGCTTTCGAAAGCCATATGTTCGCGGATCGAAGTCGGACGCCAGGTTGGCAAGTTGAGTGCCAACGGCCCCCAGAGGCACCCACCCATCCTCGCTCTCGATCTGGGCAATGACCTTGTTGATGACAGGCGTGGCGGCGCTGGGAGGTTGGAGAGACTTCTGTGATTGGACCGGCTCATTGCCGTTTGGTGTAGCGGCCGGCAGTAGGTTCTCCGTGTAGATAAATCTACGGCAAGCCTGCCGGAAGCTCTCCGGCGTCTTCTGCTCTCCGAAACCGAAGACATCCACGCCTTGTTCGCGAATCCGAGCAGCGAGACGCGTGAAGTCGCTATCTGATGATACAAGGCAGAACCCATCGAAGCGGCCGCTGTGAAGAAGGTCCATAGCGTCGATAACGAGAGTAATATCGGACGCGTTCTTGCCAGTGGTGTAAGCGAATTGTTGTTGAGGGATGATCGCATGTCTTGCCAGGACGTCGATCCAGGCCTTCGAGCGAGCGCTTGCGAAGTCGCCATATATCCGCCGGACGCTCGCCTCGCCGATCTTGGCGATTTCTTCGAACAGGCCGTCGACAATCTTGGCGGAAGCGTTGTCGGCGTCGATTAAGACAGCAAGTCGAGGGGAACGAGGTTCAGCTGGCATCGTTCTATCTCCGTAGCTTTGCCTTATTAGTTTCCAAAGTCTCTCGGGCCCAAGGAGCCCACAGCTCGATCGGCGGTAACCAGAACCAACCGCCGTTATCGTCACCGACGACTTCCGATTTGCCAACAGCGGCGCACGCTGCGGTGAGCAGACAAATCCAGGCTGCCCTCCTCTCATGGTCTTTCTCGATCATGATGGAGTTGAGGAGTTCTTGGTTCGACCACCCAACGATGGCCATCACGTCGCCGATGGCGCCACTATCGACAGCGTGATCAAAGAGCCAGTCAAACTTCTTGCGCTTACCCGCCGCTGGCATTGCGAAGCGTAGATTTGATGGGTGCCAAACTACAGTTTCCAGTAGTAGACGGCGAATCGTCTTTGGCCTATCGATGAACCCATGCGATCGTCCCTGGAACATCTGCCGGAAGAAAAGCAGCGCGAGCTTGCTCGCATCGTTGCGATCATCCATGAGGAGTTCGCCGACGCGCTGTCAGGGACGTCGGCCGCCTTCAAGAAGCGCGGCCGGATCTTAAAGATTCTGCTTTTTGGTTCGTATAGCCGCGGCACCTGGGTCGACGAGCCGCACACGATGAAGGGCTACCGCTCCGACTACGACATCCTGGTGCTGGTCAATTCCAAGCAGCTGGCGGAACCGCAGTACTGGGACAAAACCACCGACCGGCTGATGTGGGACAAAAACGTGAAGACGCCGGTCGGGCTGATCGTCCATGGCGCCAGGGAGGTGAACAACTTTCTGGCCGACGGCCAGTATTTCTTCGTCGACATCCTGCGCGAGGGCATCGTGCTCTACGAGCTCGACGACCGGCCGCTGGCCGAGCCTAGGAAGCTCTCGGCGGTCGATGTGTACAGGGTGGCGAAGGAGCATTTCGCGAATAAGTTTCCCTCAGCATTGAGCTTTCTGGATACCACTCAGTATCTGCTTGGGAAAGACCAACTCAGTCACGCGGCATTCGAACTACACCAGTCCGTCGAGTCGGCGTACTCCGCATTGCTCCTCACGCTGACCAACTACAGCCCGCCATCGCACAATCTGAAATTCCTGCGAGGACTGGCTGAAGACCAGGACCGCCGGCTCATTGACGCCTGGCCGCGCGATCAGCACCGCTACACCGCCTGGTACAACATTCTCAACGAAGCCTACGTCAAGGCGCGATACTCGAAACACTTCGAGATCACCGAAGAAGCGCTAGCCTGGCTGCTTGAGCGAACGGAACACCTTCACCGGCTCGTCGAGGCCATTTGTAAGGAGCATCTGGCGGAACTCGAGCGGGCAAGCGGCGACAATTGACAGTCACCTTCTGGTCTCGGTTGGTTCGCGACCGGGCGTGGGTAGTAGCGCTGCCTGAGAAAAATTTACGCCGCTATTTATCCGGCACCGCAGTGCTTTTGCGGATATCAGTATGGTGCGCTGCAGCACGTTTTGCGGATTCCTTCTTTTTCTTGCCGTCGATCTCCTCTAAGTCTTGTCGTACCCGATGTGGCAACAAAGGTGATATATATGGCAGGTGAAACTGTTCTCGTGGTCGGCGGAGCCGGCTATATCGGCTCTCATACGTGCCTCGATCTGGCGAACAAGGGTTACAAACCCGTCGTCTTCGACAATTTCTCGAATGGTCATCGCGAATTCGTAAGGTGGGGTCCCGCCGAGGAAGGCGATATTCGCGATCGCGCCCGGCTCGAGGAGGTGCTGGCCAAGCACAAGCCTTCGGCGATTTTGCATTTTGCAGCGCTGATCGAAGTCGGCGAATCGGTGAAGGATCCTGTTTCCTTCTACGAGAACAATGTTATCGGGACGTTGACCCTGCTTTCGGCCGCGCAGGCCGCAGGCATCAAGACTTTCGTCTTCTCATCCACCTGCGCGACATATGGGCTGCCGCAGAGCGTGCCGCTTGACGAGACGCACCGGCAGGTGCCGATTAATCCCTACGGGCGGACGAAGTACATCGTCGAGCAGGCGCTCGCCGATTATGACCAGTACAAGGGTCTCCGTTCCGTGATCCTGCGGTATTTCAATGCGGCGGGCGCGGATTTCGAAGGACGGATCGGCGAATGGCATCAGCCGGAAACGCATGCCATTCCGCTTGCAATCGACGCGGCACTTGGCCGCCGGCAGGGTTTCAAGGTCTTCGGCAGCGACTACGAGACACGCGATGGCACCTGCGTGCGCGACTATATCCACGTGCTCGATCTGGCGGATGCGCATGTGCGCGCCGTCGAATATCTCTTGAGGGGCGGCGATTCCGTTGCGCTGAACCTCGGGACGGGGACGGGCACGACGGTCAAGGAGTTGCTCGGGGCGATCGAAGACGTGTCGAAGCGGCCTTTCCCGGTCGAATATATCGGGCGCCGGGAAGGCGATTCGCACACACTCGTTGCCAATAACGACAAGGCCCGCGATGTGCTGGGCTGGGTACCGGAATATGATCTTTCGCAGATCATCCAGTCGGCCTGGAACTGGCATTCCAGATCCAATCACTGAGGCGGCTTTCATGAAGCGGCCGAACGTCCTTCTGATCACCGCGGATCAATGGCGCGGTGATTGCCTTTCGGCCGCCGGCCACGGCTGTGTAAGGACGCCGAATGTCGATGCGCTGGCAAGGGAGGGCGTGCTTTTTCGCAATCACTTCGCCGGCGCGGCACCCTGTTCGCCGGCGCGGGCGACGCTTTATACCGGCCTTTACCAGATGAACCACCGGGTTTGCCGGAACGGCTCGCCGCTCGACCGCCGCTTCGACAACCTGGCGCTGGCGGCAAGGCGCGCCGGCTATGACCCTACGCTGTTCGGCTATACCGATACCGCGCCTGACCCGCGCGAACTTGATAGGAACGACCCGCACCTTCAGACCTACGAAGGTCTGCTGCCAGGGTTTACCGCGCGCCAGCTCCTGCCCGAGCATGAGAAGCAGTGGCTTTCCTGGTTGCGCTCACGCGGGCATCGCGATGCAGTCAGCCGGCACATCCATGTTCCGCCTGGTGCCGCTCGCGGCGAAATTTCGGCGGAACCGACCGCGTATTCCAGGGATGAAACACAGACTGCGTTTCTTGCAGGGGAATTCATTCGCTGGCTTAGCGAACAGGATGCGCCATGGTTTGCGCATGTCTCCTTCCTGCGGCCGCATCCGCCATTTTCGGTGCCTGAGCCCTTCGGCAGCATGTTCAAACCAGACGATGGACCGGAATTTTCACGGGCGAAAAGCCATAAGATCGAAGAGGCGCTGCATCCTTATCTTGGCTATTCGATGCCGAAGAACGACAAGGGCAGCTTTATATATGGCGCCGAAGGTTCGGTCAGCGACTGGAGAGCCGAGGATTTCGCGGCGATTCGGGCGATTTATTACGGGATGATTGCCGAGGTGGATGCGCAGCTCGGCCGGATCTGGCAGGGGCTGAAGGATGCCAGTGTGTGGGACGATACGATCGTCATCTTCACCTCCGACCATGCCGAGATGATGGGCGATCACTGGACACTTGGCAAAGGCGGTTTTTTTGACGGCAGCTATCACATTCCCCTGGTGATCCGCGACCCAAAGGCGCCGGTAAGAGGTCATGTGGTCGAGCGCTTCACGAGTGCGGCGGATATCTTTCCGACACTTTGCGACAGCTTGGGCGTCGAGATAGCCAACCATGTCGACGGCCGCTCATTGCGCTCGTTCATCGATCATGGAGATCCGATCGACTGGCGGGAGGCGGCATTCTGGGAATTTGATTTCCGCGACATCGCCAATGGCGAAGCGGAGCGCCACTTCGGTCTGACATCGAACCAGTGCAATCTCGCGGTGATCCGGAACGAGCGATTCAAATATGTGCATTTTGCCGCCCTGCCGCCGCTGCTCTTCGATCTCAAGGCCGATCCGATGGAGCTTAACAACGTCGCTCCCGATCCAGCCTACGCGGCAACGCGCCTGGAGTGCGCCGAGAGGTTGTTATCGCTCCGGGCGCGGCACCTCGACCAGACGCTTGCCTATACGGAACTGACGGAAAAAGGGCCGGTCACGCGCCGGCCCTGATGGTTCACGAGAAGCGACCGAGATAATCAATCTTGCCGACCGGTGCGCCCTGATTGCGCAGGATCGCGTGTGCCGTCGCGACGTGAAAATAGAAGTTCGGCAGTGCAAAGGTCGTGACATATTCATCGCCGCGGAAGGTCATCTTGTTTCCGCCGGGCGCAATCGTCACTTCATTCGTCTCGGTGCCTTCGAACGCTTCCGGCGATATCGTCGCGAGATAGGCCTCGGTCTTGACGATGCGCTCGCGAAGTTCGGCGATCGTCGTTTCGCTGTCGTCGAATTTCGGCGCCTCGGTGGCGGTCAGGCGGGCGACTGCCAGCTTGGCGCTGTCGCTCGCGCGTTGATATTGGCCGGACAGCGGCAGCATATCGGGTGCAAGCCTGGCGGCGACCAGTTCATTCGGATCAATCCCCTTCTCGTTTGCATAAGCCTCGGCCTTGTCGAGGTAGTTTTTCAGTGTCGCAAGCCCGCGCTGAAACACCGGAACGGTCAGGCGGTACATCGAAATGGACATGGCTTCTCCTTGGGGATTTTTTGTGGGCGCAGCGGTTTCTATCGTTACGTCCGCACATTTAGGCGCGCAGCGTGACGATTTCATCGGCCTGTCCGCCCGTCGCGGCTTTCTATCTTCATTTCCTCAAAAAGAGTTGACGCCGCGTGCAGAAAATGGAATGAATATTCCGCAAGACAAATTCTACGGTTTGTTTGTTCCGTTTTGGACGGGAACTGCGCAACGGGAGTGGCAGCGCGACATATTACGGCTTTTGGGCAGCGCCCAAAGCTCCGGCGTGAGGAGGGTGCAGCCGGACACCGTTTTGTGGAGGAAATAAAATGAGAAAGTTTATCCTGGGCACTGCGATGGCGCTCGTCATGTCGACGGCTGCTCACGCAGAAACCGTTGGCGTTTCCATGGCGCTCTTCGACGACAACTTCCTGACCGTTCTGCGCAATGGCATGCAGGATTACGCCAAGACGCTGGATGGCGTGACGCTGCAGGTTGAAGACGCACAGAACGACGTCGCCAAGCAGCAGAGCCAGATCCAGAACTTCATCGCATCCAAGGTCGACGCCATCATCGTCAACCCGGTGGACACCGATGCCACCACCGCCATGTCGAAAATTGCCGCCGATGCCGGAATTCCACTCGTCTACGTGAACCGCGAGCCAGTGAATGTCGATACGCTTCCGGACAAGCAGGCGTTCGTTGCTTCCAACGAACAGGAGTCCGGCACGCTGGAAACCAAGGAAGTTTGCCGCCTTCTCGGTGGCAAGGGCAAGGCTATCATCATGATGGGCGAGCTTTCCAACCAAGCTGCCCGCATGCGCACCAAGGACGTTCATGACGTCGTCGCGACCGACGAATGCAAGGGCATCGAGATCGTCGAAGAGCAAACGGCCAACTGGTCCCGCACCCAGGGATCCGACCTGATGACCAATTGGCTCTCCAGCGGCATTGAGTTCGATGCCGTCATCTCGAACAATGACGAAATGGCAATCGGTGCGATCCAGGCGCTCAAGGCTGCCGGCAAGGATTTGAGCAAGGTCGTCATCGGCGGCGTCGATGCCACACAGGATGCGCTCGCCGCCATGCAGGCCGGCGACCTCGACGTGACAGTGTTCCAGGACGCTGCCGGTCAGGGTAAGGGCTCTCTTGATGCGGCTCTGAAGCTCGCCAAGGGCGAAAAGATAGAGAAGAAGGTCTATATTCCCTTCCAGCTCGTCACGCCGGAAAACGTCAAAGACTTCGTTGCCAAGAACTGAGGCGAAGAAATCGCGGATGTGGACCAAACGGCCCGCATCCGTTTCGTCCGTCGTCGGATATCCGGAGAGGAGATGAGATGGCTGTGAGCCCTTCCACTATGGCCGCTGTTCGTGCAAGCGGAGCCGTCCCGAACGCGGAATATCTCCTGAGCGCCGAAGGCATCCGCAAGGAATTTCCCGGTGTGGTCGCACTCGATGATGTTCAGTTCCGGCTGAAGCGCGGCTCCGTGCACGCGCTGATGGGCGAGAACGGCGCCGGCAAATCGACACTGATGAAGATCCTGGCTGGCATCTATACGCCGGACAAGGGTGACGTGCGCCTGAAGGGCGTGGAAATCCAGCTCAAGTCGCCGCTCGACGCGCTGGAAAACGGCATCGCCATGATCCATCAGGAACTGAACCTGATGCCTTTCATGACGGTTGCCGAAAACATCTGGATCCGCCGCGAGCCCAAGAACCGGTTCGGCTTCGTCGACCATGGCGAAATGTACCGGATGACTGAAGAGCTTTTCCAGCGGCTCAATATAACCATCGATCCTGATATCGAGGTTCGCCACCTCTCGGTCGCAAGCCGTCAGATGGTCGAGATCGCCAAGGCGGTTTCCTATAACTCCGACGTGCTCATCATGGATGAGCCGACATCGGCGCTCACCGAGCGCGAAGTGGCACATCTTTTTGAGATCATCCGCGGCCTGAAGGTGCACGGTATCGGTATCGTCTACATTACCCACAAGATGAACGAGCTGTTCGAGATCGCCGACGAGTTTTCTGTATTCCGCGACGGCAAATATATCGGCACGCACGCATCAACTGATGTGACGCGCAACGACATCATTCGGATGATGGTCGGCCGCGAGATCACGCAGATGTTTCCGAAGGAAGAGGTTCCAATCGGCGACGTGGTGCTTTCGGTCAAGAATCTGACTCTCAACAAGGTCTTCCATGATGTTTCGTTCGACGTTCACGCGGGCGAGATCCTCGGCGTTGCAGGCCTTGTGGGCTCAGGCCGTTCGAATGTCGCCGAGACGCTGTTCGGTGTGACGCCGGCAAGCTCCGGCACGATCGAGCTTTTCGGTAAGAAGGTCGATATCAGTTCGCCGACCGAAGCGATCAGAAATCACATGGCGTTCCTCACGGAGGACCGCAAAGATACCGGCTGTCTGCTGATCCTCAATGTGCTCGAGAACATGCAGATCGCAGTGCTGCAGGACAAATTCGTCAGGGGCGGCTTCGTGCAGGAAGGCGCGATAGAAGCGACATGCGAGGACATGGCGCGCAGGCTGCGTGTCAAGACGCCGAACCTCGACGAGCGCATCGAGAATTTGTCGGGAGGCAACCAGCAGAAGGTACTGATCGGACGCTGGCTGCTGACCAACCCGCGTATCCTTATTCTCGACGAACCGACGCGCGGCATCGATGTCGGCGCCAAGGCGGAGATTCACAAGCTCGTGACGGAGATGGCCCGCAACGGCGTCGCGGTCATCATGATTTCGTCGGAGATGCCGGAGGTTCTCGGCATGAGTGACCGCATCATGGTCATGCATGAGGGACGGGTGACCGGTTTTCTCAATCGCGACGAAGCAACACAGGTCAAGGTGATGGAGCTCGCCGCGCAGTGATCTGCGGCCCAAGCAATCGCCGGAGGGAGGTTTGACATGAATACTGAGGCAGCCGAAAGCCAGGCCCCGCTCGCAACACGGACGAGGCGTCACCGCGTGCCGCCGGAACTCAGTATCTTCCTGGTGCTGATCGGTATCGCGCTCGTTTACGAAATTCTCGGCTGGATTTTCGTCGGCCAGAGTTTCTTGATGAACCCGCAGCGCCTGACGATCATGATCTTGCAGGTGTCGGTGATCGGCATCATTTCGGTCGGTGTCACGCAGGTGATCATCACCGGCGGCATCGATCTCTCATCCGGTTCCGTCGTCGGTATGACGGCAATGATTGCGGCGAGCTTTGCTCAGGCATCGACATGGCCACGTGCGCTCTATCCAGGCCTGACCGACATGCCGTTTTTCGTGCCGATCGGCGTCGGCCTGCTGATCGGCCTCCTGGCCGGCTACATCAACGGACAGTTGATCGCCAAGACAAAGATTCCGCCCTTCATCGCTACGCTCGGGATGATGGTCTCGGCGCGCGGTATTTCCAAATGGTATACGAAGGGCCAGCCGGTATCAGGGCTTACGGATCAGTTCAATTTCATCGGTACGGGCATCTGGCCGGTCATCGTGTTCCTTGTTGTGGCACTGATCTTCCACATCGCCCTTCGCTATACGCGCTACGGCAAGTTTACGTATGCGATCGGTGCGAATGTGCAGGCGGCGCGTGTTTCTGGTATCAATGTCGAAGCGCACCTGATCAAGGTCTACGCGATCGCCGGCCTTTTGGCAGGTCTCGCCGGCGTCGTCACGGCAGCTCGTGCTCAAACGGCACAGGCCGGCATGGGCGTGATGTACGAACTCGATGCGATCGCTGCAGCCGTTATCGGAGGCGCGTCGCTCACGGGCGGTGTCGGCCGCATCACTGGTACGGTGATCGGCACGGTTATTCTCGGCGTGATGACGTCGGGCTTCACCTTCCTGCGCGTGGATGCCTATTACCAGGAGATCGTCAAAGGCTTGATCATCGTGGCGGCCGTCATCGTTGACGTCTACCGGCAGAAGAAGCGGACAAAGCATTAATCAGGAATGGGGCCTTCGGGCCCCGTTTTCGTTTCAAGCCCAGGCATTTACCCATCGGCATAAATTTCTGAGAAGGGGGCTGGTCAATTCTGCCAGCTTTTCTATTCTGCACGCTTGTCATTTGCTCGGCGGGGCAGAGCAGGAAAACAGATGCAGCTTGTATTTGATGGCCACAATGACGTTCTCCTCAGGCTTTGGACACATGAAAGGGATGGCAACGATTCGGTTGCCGAATTTCTGAACGGAACGACGTCAGGCCATATCGACGGACCGCGCGCCCGGCAGGGTGGTCTCGCCGGCGGCCTCTGCGCCATCTACGTGCCCTCTGGCGATCTCGTCTTCGCCGATCCCGATCGGAACGGACATTACGCAACGCCGCTGGCGGCACCTCTCGACCGGCTGCCGTCGCTCGGCATTGCGACCGAGATGGCGGCCATCGCACTGCGTCTCGACAAGGCGGGCGCCTGGCGTCTCTGCCGGACAGTGAAGGACATTCGCAACGCCATGGCGAGCGGTATCTTTGCCGCGGTCATGCATATGGAAGGCTGCGAGGCGATCGGGCCTGATCTTGCGGCGCTCGAGGTCTTTCATGCGGCGGGCTTACGCTCTCTGGGACCTGTCTGGAGCAGGCATAATGTCTTCGGGTACGGCGTGCCCTTCGCCTTTCCGATGTTGCCGGATACGGCGCCGGGGCTGACTGGTGCCGGCTTTGAGCTGGTGCGCGAATGCAATCGCCTGGGCATCATGATCGATCTGTCCCACATAACGGAACAAGGCTTCTGGGACGTCGCGAAGACGACAGATCAACCGCTGGTCGCTACGCATTCGAACGTGCATGCGCTGACGCCGGTGGCGCGCAATCTGACGGATAAGCAGCTTGATGCAATTAGGGAGAGCAATGGGCTTATCGGTCTCAATTACGCGACTGCGATGTTGAGGCCCGATGGCCGCTCCGAGGGCGACACACCAATCAGCGACATGATCCGCCATATCAACTATCTCGTCGACCGCGTCGGGATCGATTGCGTTGCGCTAGGGTCCGATTTCGATGGCGCGACAATTCCGGACGAAATAGGCGACGCGGCTGGCAACCAGAAGCTGATTGCCGCTCTCCGGGACGTTGGATATGGTGAGGTGGACTTACGGAAACTCGCCAGCGAGAACTGGCTTCGCATCCTGGCTTCGGCGTGGGGGGAGAAGAACGTCTGAGCCAAAATACCGCTTTGCAATCAATCAAGAACAAGGGAACAGACCGATGATGATTTCCAAACTCAGCCGCAATTTTCGTGCCCTTTCCGCGGGGGCTGCGCTTTCGCTGCTCATGCTAACGGCGCCTGGCGCATATGCCGAGACGCCGAAGGATACGCTCGTCGAAGGTTTCGCCATCGACGACATTATTACCATGGATCCGGGCGAGGCTTTCGAGCTTTCGACGGCGGAAATGACCACCAATACCTATAGCCTGCTGGTTCGCCTCGACCTGGACGACACGTCGAAGGTCAAAGGCGATCTCGCCGAAAGCTGGAGCGTCTCGGATGACGGCCTGACCTATACGTTCAAGCTGAAGCCCGGACTGAAGTTCGCCTCCGGCAATCCGATCACGGCCGAGGACGTTGCCTGGTCCTTCGAGCGCGCCGTCAAACTCGACAAAAGCCCGGCATTCATCCTGACGCAGTTCGGTCTGACTGGTGACAACGTCACCGAAAAGGCCAAGGCGGCGGACGAAAATACTTTCGTCTTCACGGTCGACAAGGCCTATGCACCCAGTTTCGTGCTCAATTGCCTGACGGCGACAGTTGCCTCCGTGGTCGACAAGAAGCTCGTGATGGAACACATCAAGCCGATGACGCCGAGCGCGGAATACAAGTATGACAACGACTTCGGCAATGAATGGCTGAAGACCGGCTATGCCGGGTCCGGTGCCTACAAGCTGCGCGAATGGCGCGCCAACGAAGTCGTCGTGCTGGAGCGCAACGACAATTACTACGGCGACAAGGCGAAGCTGAACCGCGTCATTTATCGCTACATGAAGGAAAGCGCCGCGCAACGTCTGGCGCTGGAGGCGGGCGACATCGATATCGCGCGCAACCTCGAGCCAGGCGATCTCGAGGCTGTTTCGAAGAACGCCGACCTTGCGGCGACGAGCGCACCGAAAGGCACGATCTATTACGTCAGCCTCAACCTCAAGAACGAGAACCTGAAGAAACCGGAGGTGCAGCAGGCCTTCAAGTATCTCGTCGATTATGACGCGATCAGCTCGACCCTTATCAAGGGCATCGGCGAAATCCACCAGACCTTCTTGCCGAAGGGCCAGCTTGGCGCGATTGACGAAAATCCATTCAAGCTTGACGTTGCCAAGGCCAAGGAATTGCTGGCAAAAGCCGGCCTTCCGGATGGCTTCTCCGTGACGATGGACGTGCGCAACACGCAGCCGGTCACGGGCATTGCCGAATCCATGCAGCAGACGCTGGCGCAAGCCGGCGTGAAGCTCGAAATCATTCCGGGCGATGGTAAGCAAACGCTGACAAAATATCGTGCCCGCACACATGACATGTATATCGGCCAATGGGGTTCCGACTATTTCGACCCGAACTCGAATGCGGATACATTCACGGCGAACCCCGACAATTCGGATGCGGGCACAAACAAGACGCTTGCGTGGCGCAATGCCTTCGAAACGCCGGAACTCGACAAGCAAGCCAAAGCCGCGCTGCTTGAGCGCGATAGCGCCAAGCGTGCTGCGATATATCAGGACATTCAGAAGAAGTACCTTGAGAACAGCCCCTTCGTCTTTATCTTCCAGCAGATCGAAGTCGCCGGCTATCGTAAGAACCTGAAGGACTTCAAACTCGGACCGAGCTTCGACACGAACTTCGTCGGTCCGATTGCCAAGGAATAATCCGGCAGGATTCGTTCGTTGAGCATTCTGGAAACAAAAATGGAGGCGCGGCCCGCAAAGGGCCGTGCCGCTCCTCTCGCGAAAGCAATCGGGCGTTTCCTGGTTGCTGCCGTGACGACCTATCTCGGACTTCTGGCCGTCACCTTTTTCATCGGCCGTGTCGTGCCGATCGATCCGGTTCTTGCGATCCTGGGCGACCGCGCGCCGACGCATGTCGTTGAGCGCGTGCGTGAAGAGCTCGGCTTCAATCTGCCGCTCTATCAGCAATTCTTCATCTATATCAAAGGTATCCTTTCCGGTGAGTTCGGCAATTCGGTTCTGACTACCAATCCGGTGATGACCGATATCCGGCGCGTCTTTCCGGCGACGATCGAGCTTGCGACCCTCGGCACCATCATCGGTGCCGTGATCGGCATTCCGCTGGGCGTGCTTGCAGCCGTCCGGCGCGGCAGCTTTGCCGACCAGATTGTGCGTGTCGTCGGGCTTGTCGGCTATTCCGTGCCGATCTTCTGGCTGGCGCTGATTTCGCTCGTCATATTTTATGCGCAGCTGCGCTGGGTGGCCTTTCCGGGGCGCATCGACATCGTCTTTGAATATACGTTCACGCCCATTACCGGCTTCTATCTGATCGACAGCATCTGGCAGAGGCAGTGGGATGTATTTTATGACGTCTTCCGGCACATTATCTTGCCGGCATCGCTGCTCGGCTATTTCTCGCTCGCCTATATCAGCCGCATGACGCGCAGCTTCATGCTGAACGAACTCAGCCAGGAATATATCGTTGCTGCACGCGCCAAGGGGCTTTCGGAAACCCGCGTGATCTGGGGCCATGCATTGCGTAATGCAGCGGTGCCGCTCGTGACTGTGATCGCACTTTCCTATGCCGGTCTACTCGAGGGCTCAGTGTTGACAGAAACCGTTTTCTCCTGGCCCGGCATTGGCCTTTACATTACCAATTCGCTTCAGAACGCCGACATGAACGCCGTCCTCGGCGGCACGATCGTCATCGGCACGGTCTTCATAGGCATCAACCTTCTGTCCGATCTCCTCTATCGGACGCTCGATCCAAGGACGCGAAGCCGATGACAGTTCCGGCCAGCCAGCCAGCGCCGATGAGCCGCCGCGAGTGGCTGCTTTCCGATCGTCCGCAATCGCGCATGCAAGCCCGTCTCGGGCGGGCCTATGTGACCTGGCGGCAGTTCAGTGCGAACAGGCTTGCCGTCCTTGGTCTCATTATCATTGTCGCGCTGCTGCTCGTTGCCGCCTTCGCTGATCTGTTGGCCACGCATTCGCCGGTGGTCGGCGACCTAAAGAATGCGCGACTTCTGCCGCCGGGTACCGGCGAGTATCTGCTCGGCACGGACGACCAGGGTCGCGATATCCTTTCGCGCCTGATCTACGGGTCGCGGCTGACGCTGTTCGTCGTCGTGCTCGTAGCGATCATCTCGGCGCCGATTGGACTGATTGTCGGCACGGTCTCCGGCTATGCCGGCGGATGGGTGGATGCAGTGTTAATGCGTATCACCGACATCTTCCTGGCGTTCCCGAAGCTGGTGCTGGCTCTTGCCTTTGTCGCCGCGCTCGGGCCGGGCATCCAAAATGCGATCATCGCGATTGCAATCACGTCCTGGCCTCCTTACGCCCGCATCGCCCGGGCGGAAACGCTGACGGTGCGGCGCTCGGATTACATCTCGGCCGTCAGGCTGATGGGTGCATCACCGGTCCGCATCATCATCCGGCATGTCATGCCGCTCTGCCTCTCGTCGCTGATCGTTCGCGTAACGCTCGACATGGCTGGTATTATCCTGACGGCTGCCGGTCTCGGCTTTCTCGGTCTCGGCGCGCAGCCGCCACTGCCGGAATGGGGTGCGATGATCGCCTCGGGTCGCCGTTTCATTCTCGATCAATGGTGGGTCGCAGCCATGCCGGGTATTGCGATTCTCATCGTCAGCCTCGGTTTCAACCTGCTTGGCGACGGCCTGCGCGATGCGCTCGATCCCAAGGAGACCGACCAGTGACCGCTTTGCTGACGGTTGACAATCTAAAGGTCAGCTACCCGACGCGCACCGGCGTGATCGAAGCTGTTCGCGGCGTTTCCTTCACACTGGTCAAGGAACGCCTCGGCATTGTCGGGGAGTCCGGATCCGGCAAGTCGCAGACCGGCCGCGCGATCATGGGGCTCACGCCGAAGCATGGCATCGTCACGGCCGACAGGCTCAACTTCGCCGGCATCGATCTGCTCCAGGCTTCAGCGAAAGAACGGCGGCTTCTGCGCGGCAAGCGCATCGCCATGGTGTTGCAGGATCCGAAATATTCACTCGATCCGGTGATGTCGATCGGCCGGCAGATCTGCGAGACGCTGAGAACGCATGAGAAGGTGGGCAAGGCCGAGGCGACCGAACGGGCGCTTGCCATGCTGGAGGCGGTGCAGATCCGCGATCCGAAGCGTGTCTTCGATCTCTACCCGCATGAGGTCTCAGGCGGCATGGGCCAGCGTGCAATGATCGCCATGATGCTGATTGCCGGGCCGGAACTGCTCATCGCAGACGAGCCGACCTCGGCGCTCGACGTCACCGTGCAACTCGACGTGTTGAAGATCCTGGACAAGCTGGTTTCCGAGCGCGGCATGGGGCTTATCTTCGTGTCGCATGATCTGCGCCTTGTTTCCTCGTTCTGCGACCGCGTCATCGTGATGTATGCCGGAAAGATCGTTGAAGAGCTTAGGGCTTCCGACCTCAAAAATGCGCAGCACCCCTATACGCAAGGACTTTTGAATTGCATGCCGCAAATCGGCGAAGATCGCCATCCGCTGCCGGTGCTCGACCGCAAGCCGGAGTGGGCTGCATGAGTGCGGCGCTTTCGGTCGAGAATCTCAGCGTCATCTATGACGATTTTCATGCGCTTCAGGATGTCAGCATCGCGGTCGCATCCGGCGGCTCCTTCGGGCTGGTTGGGGAATCGGGTTCCGGCAAGTCGACGCTGCTTCGTGCGGTAGCGGGCCTTGCGCCCGTCAAGGGTGGCGCAATTCGCGTTCATGATCAGCTGCTGCAGGGTTCAAAACGCAGCAAGGCCTTCTATCGAAATGTCCAGATGGTGTTCCAGGACCCTTATGGCTCGCTGCACCCACGGCAGACGATCGACCGGCTGCTGCTCGAGCCATTGGCAATTCACGGGATCGCCGACAGCGAGAAGCGCATCGAACGGGCACTGGACGAGGTCGGCCTTGGAAACGGCTTCCGCTTTCGCTATCCGCACCAGCTTTCAGGCGGCCAGCGGCAGCGCGTGGCGATTGCGCGCGCCCTGATCGTCGAGCCGTCGATCCTGCTGCTCGATGAACCGACGTCGGCGCTCGACGCTTCCGTGCAGGCGGAGGTGCTCAATCTGCTGGAGCAGATCAGGCGTGACCGCAATCTCACCTTTGTCATGGTTAGCCACGACCTTGGTGTCGTCACCCATATGTGCGAACGGCTTGCCGTGATGCGCAACGGTGCCGTCGTCGAGCGGCTGACCTCGGGCCAATTGGCCAGCGCGGAGGTTCACGAGGACTACACGAGAAATTTGATGATCGCGAGCAAAGGCTTCGTCAAAGCCTGAAGCGCAGTTTTTTCAAATATTTGAAATCCCTTCGGGCATCGGTGCGCTAAGGTTAAGCGGCCGTTAAAAGACGACTATTCGACTAGACTATTGACAGCCGATTTTCATCTGTCATGATCATGTTAACGAGTGTTAGCTTTCGTGATCGTGGAGGTGAGGCATGTTCTTTCTCGGCGGAATGACCATGGGATATCTCGATCCTCCGGCCAAGGTTGAGCGGAGCGAGCAGACAACCATCTCCGTTCCTGCTGAAAAAGATCGCCGATTGATCGAGGCTTCCTCGGGTGCCCAGAGAGAGGAAAACGCGATCGAGCGTTCGTTGATCTGGGCATGGCGCACGCTTTGCTGAGCCGTCTGCGGGGCGTGGGTCAGATTTTCTATCCCTCGCCCTCTGGACGGAAATTTATCTCTACCTAGCTTATAGAGAATATAGGAATGTCGGTGCCGGCTGATCGCCGCATCCACAAGAAGAGACGGAGGCAACACATGGCAGACTTGGGTATCTCGCATACTCACGCGAACCATTATGGTTCCGTACCGGCCAGGAAGCCGGCCTCAACGCGCCAGAAGCTTCATTTTGCGCTCAATGCCGCGCTGTTTGCCGCGGCGTTCGCGTTCGTTACAGCTTTGGTCTGCGGCGTTATCAGCTGATGGAGCTTTCGTGCTGACATATGTCGGCACGCAATGAACTTCCTTTTCAAATCGCTGGTTGAAGCAAGAGCTTCGGCCAATCACAATAGCGGTCCAATCATGTTATAGATCCGGTGCCTGAGGGTGCCGGATTTTTCTTTGAACAGCGAAAATCTGCCGAATTGAGATAGGCGAAGCTGCGCAATTCCGTGCCTCTTGACTTGAATTATCCCGATGGTGTCCAACTTTCCCGGATGGTTCTTCGGGGTGGAGGCAAATGGCAGCTATGACCGGCAGAATCGTGCCATAAATCAGGCCTAAACCGTTTCGTATCGAAAATCTGCGGCTTTCGCATCTTCCTGCAAAGGCCCTTGGCCGTTCATGTCGCAGTCATAATTGCCGGTGCAAAAGGCTAGGCAAAATCACCATAACTTAGTTTGGATCCAGAACCGAACCCATGACAATTTCCATTCCGTCTCCAAGCCCATCGCGCGAATCCGAAGTCAAGCACATCGATCACAACGACTCGATCCGCTCGACCTACCTGTCGATCGAAGACATCAAGGCGATGGGTGAATTGGTCGCCCGCAAAGGCGTCGATTCGCTGCCGGCCTTCACCGCCTTCGATTTTTTTGCACGGCATAAGGAGAACGAGAAGGAAATCCTACGCGTGTACCGCACGACCGCGGCCGACGTAGAAGCGGGCGAGACAATCACGCCTGCCGCCGAATGGCTTCTCGATAACCACTATATCGTCGAAGAGGCAATTCAGGAGGTCCGCCGCGACTTCCCGCGGCGCTTCTATCGCGAACTGCCGACCATCAATGTTGATGGCGTGCAGGTACCGCGCACGCTGGTGCTCGCCTGGCTCTATGTCGCTCACACCCACAGCACCGTTTCACAGGAAAGTCTGACGGCGCTTGTCGATGGCTTCCAGTTGGGCGAGACGCTGCGCATCGGTGAGCTCTGGGCTGTCCCGTCCCTCGTCCGCTATGTTCTCGTCGAAAACCTCCGCCGTATTTCCAGCCGCGTTGAGCGTAGCCGGCGCATCCGCCGCCGTGCGAACGAGGCGGCCGATGAACTCGTGCGTTTGGACGATCCGGCGAAGGCTGCGGAATATCTGAGAACGCTGGAGCCGCTTGCCGAGGACAATACCTTCTCGACGCAGTTCCTCTATCGCATGCGCGACGGTTCGCAGGCGTCTAGCCTTGCGATCGCCTGGCTCGATGAGCGTCTGGAAATGCTCGGCCGTGATACCGAAGAAGCGACGATGGCGGAGCATAGCCGCCTGTCCTCCGGCAATGTCACGATGGGCAACATCATCCGGAGCCTTCGCGAGATCGACGACGCGGAATGGTCGGTCTGGGTCGAGCAAGTCAGCCATGTCGACAAGCTGCTCTGGGAGAATTCCGACTACGGCATCCTCGATTCGGGATCACGCAACAAATACCGCAAGCAGATCGAAAAGCTCGCCAAGCGCTCACCGCTGACGGAAATGGAAGTCGCGCAGCTTGCGCTCGACATGACTAACCAGGCGAGGGCGTCGGAGGAGCCGCAACCGCATGAGCCGAACGTCGGCGGCTTCCTTGCCGGCACGCATAGGCCGAAGCTTGAGGAACGTGCCAATTATCGCCCGACCCTCGTCCAGCATTTTGTCCGAACTGTCCGCAGGTTCAACTGGCTGTCGATTGCTGTTCCCGTCATGCTGCTTACGATCATCGCGATGGCGATCGTCGGGCGGCTCATGGCCAATGCCGGCATGGGCACGCTGGAAATCGCCATATTGCTGATCATGTTCTCTCTTCCGGCATCGGAGGGAGCAACCGGTCTTTTCAATACCTTGCTGTCCTTCTTCGTGACGCCGTCGCGGCTTGTCGGCTACGAGTTCAAGGAAGGCATCCCGGAGGATGCGCGCACGCTGCTTGTCGTGCCATGTCTGATTTCGAACCGCGACAGCGTCGATGACCTGGTTCGCAATCTTGAGGTTCACTATCTCGCCAATCCGCGCGGCGAAATCTATTTCGCGCTGCTGAGCGACTGGCCGGACAGCGACGTCGAGGAGACGGCAAACGATCTCGAAGTGCTAGACTACGCCAGGCGCGAAATCGCCAATCTTTCGGCACGTTACGCCTATGACGGCAAAACGCGGTTCTATCTCCTGCATCGCCGCCGTCTCTACAACCCGTCCGAGGGTGTATGGATGGGCTGGGAGCGCAAGCGCGGCAAGCTGCATGAGCTGAACATGCTTTTGCGCGGCGACAGCGACACGACGTATCTGCCGGGCGCCAATATTGCGCCGGCTGGCGTTCAATATGTTATGACGCTCGATTCCGACACGCGCCTGATGCGCGATGCCGTGACCAAGCTTGTCGGCAAGCTCTACCATCCGATCAACCGTCCGGTGATCAATCCGAAGAGCGGCCGCGTCGAAAGCGGCTATGGCGTATTGCAGCCGCGCGTGACCCCGTCGCTGACGACCGGAAAGGACGCCTCGGTCTTCCAGCGCGTCTTCTCCATCAATCGCGGTCTCGACCCTTATGTCTTCACCGTTTCCGATGTCTACCAAGACCTCGCGGGCGAAGGCACGTTCACCGGCAAGGGCCTTTACCATGTCGATGCTTTTGAGACTTCGCTCAGGGGCCGTATCGATGAGAATTCGGTGTTGAGCCACGACCTTCTCGAAGGCTCGATGGCGCGTTGCGCGCTCGTCACCGATCTGGAGCTCGTCGAAGACTTCCCGATCCGCTACGAAGTCGAGACCTCACGCCAGCATCGCTGGGCACGTGGCGACTGGCAGCTTCTGCCATATATGTTCAATCCGAAATACGGCGTCACCGCTCTCGGGCGCTGGAAGATGTTCGATAATCTGCGCCGCTCGCTGACGCCGATCGCCTGGTTTTTCGCTTCCGTGCTCGGCTGGTATTTCATGGGCCCGCTTGGCGCACTCGTATGGCAGATACTCCTGATCTTCTGCCTCTTCGTTGCACCGACGCTGTCGCTCATCCACGGCATCATCCCGCGCACCAGCGATATCGTCGCACGGGCACATCTCTATACCGTCTGGTCGGATATCCGCGCTGCGAACGCCCAAGTGGCCCTTCGTATCGTCTTCATTGCCGATACGGCTTGCATGATGACCGATGCTATCGGCCGGTCGCTCTATCGTCTTCTCGTCAGCCATAAACTGATGCTGCAATGGCGTACCGCCGCCAGCGTTCAGGCGGGCGGGCAGGGAACAATCCTCTCCTACTACAGCGCCATGTGGCACGCTCCGGTGCTTGCGCTGCTCGCACTCGGTTTTGCGGCACTTCCCGGCGACAACGCATTTCTCGTCGGCATTCCGTTTTCCCTGTTGTGGATCCTTTCACCACTCGTTGCCTGGTATGTTAGCCAGTCAGCAGAAACCGAAGACCGGTTGGAAGTTGCCGATTCGGTATCGAGCGAACTTAGGAAGATCGCGCGACGCACCTGGCGTTATTTTGAGACCTTCACCACGGCGGAACAGAACTACCTGCCGCCAGATAATATTCAGGAAACGCCGCACGTCATCGTCGCGAGCCGTACCTCGCCGACCAATATCGGTGTGTATCTGCTCTCGGTCGTTTCCGGCCGCCAGTTCGGCTGGTTTTCCTTCGAGGAAACGATCGAGCGGCTGGAGCAGACGATCGCCACCATCGACAAGATGGAGAAGTACCGTGGACACCTCTTCAACTGGTACCACACCGACACGCTGCAGACGCTTGGGCCGCGATATGTTTCCGCTGTCGATAGCGGAAATCTCGCCGGCCACCTGATCGCAATTTCGTCTGCCTGCCGCAACTGGGCCGAGGCGCCTTCGGCGCATATGCAGGGCAATCTCGACGGGGTCGGCGATACCGCCGGTATTCTCCGCGAAGTGCTCGCCGATCTTCCGGATGATCGCAAGACTGTCCGTCCGCTTCGCCGCCGTCTGGAAGAACGGATTGTCGGCTTCCAGAACGCGCTCGCAGCAGTCAAGCGCGAGCATGAGTTCGCTTCGATCCGCGTCATCAATCTTGCAGTTCTTGCGCGCGACATCCAGAAACTTGCGGCAAACCTCGATCACGAGGTGAAATCGGCGCTTAGCGGCGAACTAACGCGCTGGGCGGAGTCGCTCGTCAGAGTTTGCGAAGCGCATATTTCCGACAGCACATTCGACCTTTCGAATATCGACGCGTTGCGCCCGCGCCTGATTGCTCTTCGCGACAAGGCCCGCGATCTCGCCTTCTCGATGGACTTCAGCTTCCTCTTCCGTCCGGAACGCCGTCTTCTCTCGATCGGCTACCGTGTCGAAAGCGGCGAACTCGACCAGGCCTGCTACGACCTCCTGGCGTCGGAATGCCGTCTCACCAGCCTCTTCGGCATCGCGAAAGGCGACCTGCCGACGGAGCACTGGTATCGCCTTGGCCGCCAAGTCGTGCCGGTCGGTCCGCGCGGCGCTCTGGTCTCTTGGTCCGGCTCGATGTTCGAATATCTGATGCCGCCGCTCGTCATGCAGGAGCGCGGCGGGGGTATTCTCAATCAGACCAACAATCTGGTCGTGGTCGAGCAGATGAACTACGGACGCAAGCTCGGGATTCCGTGGGGCATTTCGGAAGCGGCCTTCAATGCTCGCGACCATAACCTCAACTATCAATATACGAACTTCGGCGTGCCTACGCTCGGCCTGAAGCGCGGCCTCGGCCACAATGCCGTCATCGCGCCCTATGCCTCGATTCTCGCCAGCCAATACGACCCGCGGTCGGCACTCGAAAATCTGCAGCGCCTGCGTAAGCTTGGTGCGCTCGGCAAGTTCGGATTCCATGACGCCGTCGACTTCACGCCGACCCGCGTGCCGGAAGGCAAGAAATGCGCAGTTGTCTATAACTACTATGCGCACCATCACGGCATGTCGATCGCGGCCGTCGCCAACGTCGCCTTTAACGGGCATCTACGCGAACTCTTCCATTCCGATCCGGTCATCGAAGCCGCCGAATTGCTGCTGCAGGAAAAGGCGCCGCGCGACATCCCTGTCATGAGCGGCAAGCACGAATCGGATACGCCCGCCAGCATCCAGGAAGACCTGTTGCGGCCGGAGCTTCGCAAGATCGCCGATCCACTTTCGCGCGACCGCGAACTCGTGTTCCTGTCCAACGGTCACTATTCGATGATGCTGACGGCGACCGGTGCCGGCTATGCGCGCTGGAACGGCCAGGCCGTTACCCGCTGGAAGGCAGACCCGACGGAAGACCGCTGGGGGAGCTTCATCTTCCTGCGTGATACGGCGACCAACGAATGGTGGTCCGCGACGGCCGAACCGAAAAGTGTCGAAGGTGAAAAGGTCAATGTGCTTTTCGCCGACGAAAAGGCGGAATTCACCAAGGTCGTTGGCGACCTCAGCAGCGAATTGGAATGCATTGTTGCGACTGAACACGATGCAGAAGGCCGCAGGCTGACGCTTGTGAATATGGGATCGGAAGATCGCTTCATCGAAGTTACCTCCTATTTGGAACCAGTGATCACGACCGACGATACGGACAATGCGCATCCGGCATTCGCGCGCATGTTCGTGAAGACGGAATTCGGCAAACGCGGCGACGCCATCCGTGCCGAGCGCAACAAACGCGATCCGGGCGAACCGAACATGAGTGTAGCCCATCTGATCGTCGATAGTGCCGGTCCTTCACGCCAGACGGAATTCGAGACCGATCGCCGCAAGTTCATCGGCCGCGGCCGCAGTCTCGCGGATGCCGCAGCTTTCGATCCCGGGGCGACCCTTTCGGGCACCGACGGCTTTACGCTCGATCCGATTCTTTCCCTTCGCCGCACAGTGCGCGTACCGGCCGGCAAGAAGGTCAGCGTGATCTTCTGGACCATTGCCGCCCCCAGCCGCGACGAAGTGGATAAGGCCGTGGCGCGCTATCGCCACGCCGATGCCTTCAACCATGAGCTCGTGCAGGCCTGGACACGTACGCAGGTGCAGATGCGCCATGTCGGCGTGACGTCGCAGCAGGCCGCCGCATTTCAGTATCTCGGCCGGCATCTGGTCTATCCGGACATGGATTTGCGCGCCGATGCCGCGGTAGTTCGGGCTGGCATGCACTCGCAATCGTCGCTGTGGCCGCTCGCGATCTCCGGCGACTTCCCGATCTTCATGTTGCGGATCGATGACGACATGGATCTTGACATCGTTCGCGAGGCATTGCTGGCGGAGGAATATCTGCGCTCGCGTGGCGTGACGGCCGATCTCGTCATCATGAATGAACGTGCATCCTCCTATGCGCAGGATATGCAGCACGCCGTCGACCAGATGTGCGAAAACGTGCGCCGCGTCGGCCAGGCCGATGGTCTTCGACAGCATATCTTTGCCGTCCGGAAGGATTTGATGGAGGAGGCGACCTATCATGCACTGATGGCCACGTCGCGCGTCACCTTCCATGCGAAGAACGGCAAGGTTGTCGATCAGATCAACCGCGCCATCGCCCTTTCTGCGCCTTCCAAGGACGACGTGCAGGAAATGGAACGCGAGCAGCGTAAGACTCCGGTCAAGCGCGTGGCGCGCGTCGTGAAGCCCAAGCCGCCGGCGCTTGCGATCGAGGAAGAAGGCGATCTCGACTTCTGGAACGGATTCGGTGGGTTTGCACGCGACGGCCGCGAATATGTCGTCCGCCTTGCCGGCGGCACGGCGACGCCGCAGCCCTGGATCAACGTGATCTCGAACGACAAGTTCGGCTTCCACGTGTCTGCGGAAGGCGCGGGTTTCACCTGGAGCGTCAACTCGCGCGACTACCAGCTGACCTCGTGGTCGAATGATGCCGTCGTCAACCGCTCAGGCGAGGCGATTTACGTCACCGATCTGGAAACCGGCGCGCTGATGACGCCCTTTGCTGGGCTTTCGCAGCGGAGCGATGTCCGCTTCGAGGCACGCCATGGCCTCGGCTACTCCGTCTTCTCCAGCGAGCAGAACGACATCGCGCTGGAAGTGACACAGACGGTCGATCGCCAGAGGCCGGTCAAGCTGCAGCGCGTCCGATTGCGCAACATGGGCACTACGGCGCGCAAGCTGCGGCTCTATGGCTATGTCGAATGGGTTCTCGGCAATAATGCACAGCGCTCGGTGCCTTTCATACTCTCATCGAATGATGAGGAAACCGGCGCACTCCTTGCCGCCAACCAGTATAGTATCGACTTCTCGAACCGCGTGTCCTTCTTTGCCGCCAGCGTGAAGCCGTCCAGCTTCACAACAAGCAGGCGCGAGTTCATCGGCAAGGCAGGTACGATCCAAGCTCCTCAGGCGCTCAAGCCATCCGTTGCACTTTCCGGCGCCACGGAACTTGACGGCGATCCGGCAGCGGCGCTCGCAATCGATATCGAAATCGGCGCCGGGGAAGAGCGTGACGTCACCTTCTTCCTGGGCGACACGGCATCGAGGGAAGAGGCCCAAACCTTGATCGCCGAGATCCGCAAGACCTCCGTTGAGGACACCGTTCAGGCAAACCGCGATTTCTGGCAGAGCTTTACCGGCAAGGTTCAGATTTCGACGCCGAATCAGGCGATGAACAATCTCGTCAATGCCTGGCTGCCCTATCAGAGCCTCGGCTGCCGCATCATGGCGCGGTCTGCCTTCTATCAGGCAAGCGGCGCTTTCGGCTTCCGCGACCAGTTGCAGGATACGCTGGCTTTCGTGCTTCAGGAGCCTTCGCTCGCGCGCAACCAGATCGTCAACGCTGCCTCGAGGCAGTTCCGCGAGGGCGATGTCCAGCATTGGTGGCTGCCGGGAACTGGCGCGGGTGTCCGCACACTGATCTCAGATGACGTGGTCTGGCTTGCCTATGCGATCCACCACTACTGCACCACAACAGGCGACAAGAGCGTGCTCGACGAGGAACTTCCTTTCCTTGAAGGACCGGCGCTGCTCGAAGGCCAACACGACTCCTTCTATCGTCCGGAAGTCTCGGACGACAAGGTCAGCATCTACGAGCATGCCGCATTGGCGCTCGATCTTGCGATCAAGCGCAAGGGGGCCAATGGCCTGCCGCTGATCATGGGGGGCGACTGGAACGACGGCATGAACCGGGTCGGTATCCATGGCCAAGGCACGAGCGTCTGGCTCGGTTGGTTCCTGGCCGGCGCGCTGCGGTCCTTCACACCTTATGCGGAAGAGCGGGGCGATACCGCCCGCGTCGAGCGCTGGACGAAACATCTCGTCGAGTTGAAGAAGGCGCTCGAAACCGCCGGCTGGGATGGCGGTTATTACCGCCGAGGCACATTCGACGACGGTAGCCTGCTCGGATCGAAGGAAAGCCTGGAATGCCAAATTGATTCGATCGCGCAATCCTGGAGCGTGCTTTCCGGCGAAGGCGATCCGGATCACGCGGTCAAGGCCATGGACGCGCTTCTGAACCGCCTCGTGGATAAGGAAGCACGGATCATCCGCCTGTTTACCCCGCCTTTTGCTACGTCGGTCAGGGATCCGGGTTATATCAAGGCCTATCCTCCGGGCGTTCGCGAGAATGGCGGCCAGTATACGCATGCAGCCACTTGGGTGGTCATGGCGCTTGCTCAGCTCAACCGGGGTGACGAAGCGATGGCCTGTTTCGAACTCCTGAACCCGATCACCCATGCGCGCGACAAGGCATCGGCCGAGCACTATCGAGTCGAGCCCTACACCGTCGCTGCCGACGTCTACGGCGAGGGTGCGTTAAAGGGCCGCGGCGGCTGGACGTGGTATACGGGTTCCGCGGGCTGGCTCTATCGTGCCGCAGTCGAGGGGATTCTTGGTATCCGTTTGAAAAACGGAAAGCTTTTTGTTCGCCCGGCGTTGCCGAGTGGTTGGGACGGCTTTTCGGCAGAGATCGAACATTCAGGTGTGAAATATCGCATTTCTGTCTCAAAATCGTCCCATCCGGACGGTTACACTTTGCAGATCAACGGCGGCGAAGTCGCCAATCCCCATGAGGGATATCCGGTCGGATAGCAGCATTTTTACACGCTCACACTCCGGCGATTCGTTGCAGCCAAAAGGTGAAACTTTTTGGCTGCAACTGCGTTTGCAGGTCAAACAGGAGAAGACATCATGGCGGCTACGCCGGAAAACGCCATCGGCGCTGAGCGCTTGTCCCAATCCGCAGCGCGGCCAGCGCGCGATACGAGGCTCGATGTTTTGCGCGGCCTTGCCCTCATCACGATTTTCATCAATCACGTTCCCGGCCAGATATTCGAATATGTGACGACGAAGAATTTCGGCTTCTCCGACGCTGCGGAAGCCTTTGTGCTGGTCTCGGGCATTGCGGTCGGACTCGCCTACGGCTCCGGCTTCAAGGTCGGGAAGCGGCTGGACACGGCGAAGAAGGCGATCAAGCGTGCTTTCACGCTCTATCTCGCCCATATGATTACGACCTTCATAACGCTCGCGCTGTTCATTTGCGGCGCCTGGTTGTTCCACCGGCCGGGATTATTGGTCGAAATCAATATCCTCGCCGTCTTGATGAACTTAACCGATGGAATACCCGCTCTGCTTCTGCTTGGTCACCAGATCGGCTACAACAACATACTGCCGATGTACGGCGCCCTGATGCTCATGGTGCCAGTCATCTTGCTTCTGCACTCAGCCCATCCGCTGGTGGCGCTCGGTGTTTCGGGTGCTGTGTGGCTGCTTGCGGGCATCTATCAGATCGCGCCGCACAACATGCTCATCGCCGACTACTGGTTCCTCAATCCGCTCTCGTGGCAGTTCTTGTTCACGATCGGCGTTGTCGGCATCATGCATGTAAAGCGCGGCGGCAAGCTTCCTCAGCATCCGGCGCTTTTCATTCTCGCATCGAGCTATGTGGCGCTGTCCTTCGCGTGGGTGGTTGGTCAGTTTTGGGATCTCGGAAATTCGCTTGCGGCGCTTGGCTTGCCGCCTGTCCTTACCGGTTTCGACAAGACTTTCCTGTCACTGCCGCGGCTGCTGCATGTGCTGGCGCTCAGCTACCTCATAATCAACATTCCCGTGCTGTCTCGTATCCTGCGCCGTCCGTCCGATCATCCACTGACCATCATCGGCCGCCACTCGCTGAATATCTTCGTCGCGGGAACAATCCTCGCGATGGCGGGTCAGGTGCTGCTCTACATTACCAATCACGACCAGATGATCGGTCCGCTCTTTGTTGTCGCAGGCATCTCGGGCCAGTTCGCTTATGCTTACCACCTCGAGCGCAAGCGCATCGACGGGAGCGCGAAGGCCAGGTCGATGGCTTGCAGCGCTTCCGTTCCCGTCGCCGTACGCGTTGGTGATGGCCCAAAGCTTTATCGCGACGGCCGGAAATAGCCCACTTCTTTGCGATATTAGAACCGGCTGGCGGATCCGACAGCCGGTTTTGATCAATCGGCCCAAGGCAACGCAGCCAGCGGTCGACAATTGACAATGGCGGGCCGGCTCTATCTACACCCGCCTCAGATGCAATTGCTCGAGGAGAAATTCATGGTTGATGAAAAGCAACTGATTTCCAAAATCACGTGGCGGCTCATGCCGTTCCTAGGCATTCTTTATCTCATTGCCTACATCGATCGCCAAAATGTCAGCTTCGCCAAACTGGAAATGGTCGGCGCGCTTGGCATGAGCGAATATGCCTACGGCCTCGGCGCCTCGCTCTTTTTCATTGGTTATTTTCTGTTTGAAGTCCCGAGCAATCTGCTGCTCGAGCGGTACGGCGCCAGCAAATGGTTTGCGCGTATTTTGCTCTCGTGGGGCGCTGTTACCGTCGCGCTGGCCTATACGCAGAATGCGACGATGTTTTACATTCTCCGCTTTCTTCTTGGCGCCTGCGAAGCCGGGTTCTTTCCGGGCGTCCTTTATCTGCTGACACTTTGGTATCCGTCCACCTATCGCGGGAGGATGGTCGGATTGTTCATGATCTTCAGCGCTCTTGCCAATGCTGTCGGCGCACCGCTCGGCGGCATGCTGCTCGATCTCGATGGGGTTTATGGTATTGCCGGCTGGCAATGGGTATTCATCGCGACGGGCATTCCCGCCGTCATAGCAGGCGTGGTCACTCTGTTTTTCCTCTCGGATCGGCCGGAGAGTGCAAACTTCCTGAGCGATGCGGAGAAGAGCTGGCTGAAACGCAGGCTTGAGGTGGAAAATGCAGACATGGACAAGAACGCCGAGAACGGCTTCAAGGCGCTCATCAATCCGAAGGTGCTTCTGATGGCATTGTGCTATGTCGGCTTTCCCCTTGCAGCCTACGGCCTCAGCTATTGGCTCCCGACCATCGTCAAGGAATTCGGCGTCAGCAACACGGCCAACGGCTTTCTAAACATCATACCCTGGGTTCTGGTGGCGGTGGCTCTTTATATCGTCCCGTCGATGGCAGACAGGGCAGTCTCGAAGACGCCTTATATCGTCATTCCAGCCCTGCTGGGCGCCATATGCCTTGTCCTTTCGGCTGTTATTCCGGACCATGGCGTCCAGTTCGCATTTCTCTGCATCGCTGCAGCGGGCATCTTCGCCGGCCAACCGGTTTTCTGGAGCCTGCCGTCACGCTTTCTGAGAGGTGCCGGCGCGGCGGCCGGGCTCGCCGCAATCAACTCCGTCGGCAATCTCGGCGGTTTTGTCGCCCAAAACGTCGTGCCCTGGATCAAGGACAGTACGGGAAGCACGATTGCGCCGATGTTCTTTCTTGCCGCATGCCTGGCTGCCGCCGCGCTGCTGGTGTTCGTGGTCGGGCGCCTGATGCCGCGTGGGCAGATTTCCGCCGAAGAGAGCGGAGCTGTGCAACAGCGCGCGCATACCTAACAACGCAAGCCAAAGCCCCAGCAGAGATATAAGGCTGCTGGGGCTTTGGCTTTTGAGTTCTATTCAGGGATCTCAGCAGGAGAAGGTAAACGTTAACCAACGGAGCCTAACAGTCTCATGGAAACATGGATTGATTCGATGGCATCTTCTTTCGACACCCCTCTCGCCGCGCTGACCGCAAGCGAAATCGTGATATTTCCAAGCATCCCCCTGCCAGGGGATATCGAGCGTTGCGCCGCGACGCTTGACGATCTGCACGGAGAACCGGCGGTCGACTTCTGGAAAGCCGAATGCCGTCTGCTGGCGGACGAACTTGCGCGATGCGGCTTGCGCGAGGAGAAGATCCGGGAGCGCGTCTTGTCCTTCCAGGCTGCGGTGCAAGCCGCTTTGGTTGAGAGACATCAGTTGCGCGCTTTATCCGAAAGCCGCGCGAGGCAAGACAGACAGCGCCGTCGCTTCTGATGCGACAAAGCGCTTGTCCTCTGCCGCAGCCGTAACCGGCATCAGCCTTGAGTCTCGTCTGAAGTACTGAGCCCATACCGACTTACGATTCATCGTCAGCGCTGTTCCAGCCCCACGTTGTCCTTCCCGCCTTAATGTGTGATCGCCTTTCCATGGACGAGCGAAGGGAGTTTCTCCATGGAAAGTACATTGGAGGTGCTCACGACCAGGAAGTCTGGACGTGAGGTTCACCGGCACTGGCCGGACGAGGTTAGGGGCGGATCGTTTCGGAGAGCCTTCGGCCCGGCGCGATGGTGAATGAGGTCGCAGAGCGGCATGGCTTGAAGCCGAACCACCTGTCCACTTGGCGAACAATGGCGCGGCAGGGCAAGTTGGTTCTGCCCGCACCCGAGGCCCCGGTAGAGTTTGCAGCGATAATCGTTGATCCAATGCGAAGCCCGTCGGCATTGCAAAGGTGCTTTGAAATGAAAGCCCGGCAATTGGGGTGGTTCCTCAGCGTTAAAAATCGAGAATGCTATGAAGGAGCTGCTGTCGATGTCGGGATTCAAGCTTCTCACCCCGTCTTGCAGCAATGTATCTTTTGTTCTTCAAGGAGGCGGGACATGGAGGGACTACAAAACTCGTTGGATTTCTATAGTCAGGCAGGCCCCCTGACATCAGGAGGGCAGCATGCCGAAGCTCTTGGCGCGCTAGCAGGAGTTGCTGAGGTCGCCAGCGCTTTGCACGGCATATTGATACATGATGCCTGGGCGCAACGGTATGGCCAAGAGCTAACGCCGGCGTGCCGAGCGCAATCACAATTGCGATCTACACAACGAATGCTCGATGCAATCATTGAAATCCACGCCGCCCCGCTCGTTGTAACGCGCACGCCCAGCCAGAGGGCGGTTGGCGTATGCCGTCACTTTGCTGTTCTTGCCTGTGCGTCGCTGAGGGCTCAAGGGATCCCCGCGCGAGCCCGCTGTGGCTTCGGGATGTACTTTGAGCCTGGTAAAGGTGTTGATCATTGGATCACCGAATACTGGAGCGGACGGCATTGGGTATCCGCAGACTTTCAGATCGATGATCTCCAGTGCTGCGAATTAAAGCTTGATTTCGATCCGCTCGACCTGCCGCGTGGAAAGTTCCTAACCGCTGGCGAAGCCTGGCGGCTGTGCCGTGCCCACACTGCCGATCCCGAGACCTTTGGCATCTTCGACGAGGGAGGCTTCTGGTTCATCGCGCGATGAACCTGGTGAGGGATTTCGCCGCGCTCAATAAAATGGAGATGCTTCCTTGGGACATTTGGGGCTTGATGCCGCAACCCGATGAAGACATATCCCCGGACCGCGCAATGCTCTTCGACCATCTTGCCGCGCTAACGGAAGAAGTCGACGAACGGTTCGATGAGATCGGGACACTCTACCAGCAGAATGGCAAGCTGCATGTGCCGACGCGGGTATTCAACGGCGCGCGCAAGCAGATCGAAGATGTTGCGTCGACTTGATCGAGGAAGAGCCTTGCCTTAGGGCACGGTCGTCCGCTTTTGGGCGCTTATCCGCTAGACATTCGCCACTAATCCGAAAAGTACCGAAAGCTGTCGTTGATCAGGTGAGTTCGTTGGTGGAGCGTCGGCACGTAAAGTCTCTTCTCACCGGATTGAAGGCCATGATAAACGGCGCCTATGGGAATTAAGAACTATCTGATCGAAGGCAGTTCCGGCACTGGAAAAACGTCTGTCGCTACCGAACTGGAGCGGCGGGGCTACGATGTCGTCCATGGTGACCGGGTCTTGGCCTATGTCGGCGACCCCGAGACAGGCCAGGCACTCGCAGGACCACCCACAGGCGCGGACCGCATCGTTTGGGGATACGCGCACTGGATCTGGCCTGTCGACAAGGTCCGCGCTATTGCTGCCGACACCACCCATCCCATCACCTTCTTCTGTGGCGGCTCGCGCAATTTCGATAAATTCCTAGACCTATTCGACAAGGTTTTCGTGCTGGACATAGACGTTGAGACATTGAACCGACGATTAGATGGACGGCCGAATGAGCCGGGCTTCGAGCCGGCCGAGCGGGCGTTGGTACTCCGCTACCATCATACTCGGGGATACCTCCCCGTCGGCATCAATATCGACACGGCAGATACCGTCCCAAGTGTCGTCGACGATATCCTCGCTCAACTCACCTGAAGCCCTGAAAGTATTGTGACTCGGATGGGAAGCACTCGATTATTGCGGGAAAGACGCTAGCCGCTTGAGCGGCTCACTGGCATTGTCGCTTTCGTAGCCGACCGGCAGCTTTCAGAACGACAAACCGGGTGTGTCAACGACCGTCTTGCGGGCGCGTTGCCGTCCGGCAGTACCCGGGCCGGAAGCGGCGTGTCCTGTGTTGGCCCTTTCCGGACGGCGTAGCCATGTAACGATCAAGCCCGCATCGCAGCGTTGGCATGTCCTTCCTTTGGTGCTGACCAATCTCTGCTAAATGATGGGCAACGGTGTCATCTCAGTCTCCATCGTGTTCCGACGCGGTTGCAGTGTCCCGGCGACACCCGCACCAACCGGACTGGTGCCTGGCGCGACAGTGTCATCGGCTTTGCCTTTGGTCATCCAACGGTGCATTTCCGCAGCGGGCATCGTCGCGTCAGTGGTGCATAACATACGAACTTCTGCGCCTGCGGCAGAGAATGGGCATTGATCTACGTCAACCTGAACCCGCGCGTGTTGAAGCAGGCACCATTCGGCGCGCGGCCATTCCGCAGTAATTCGAGGAGCAACACATCCGGCGGCAAATCACCAGTCTGCGACCGGTCCTACCTGTCCACCGTCAGGGCACGCCGCGCTTGACGTGCGTCAATGCCACGCTACTTACGGCCCCTATGATCGTCACGGTCTGGAAACGACCGATGAACGAAGAGCTCAGAAAGAAGATTCTGACGCTGTTGGATCAGCACCGGATCATGACGATTGCAACGCTAACGCCGGACGGTTGGCCGCGGGCGACCACCGTCAGCTACGTGAACGAAGGCCTTACCCTCTACTTCCTCTGCGGTCTGGATAGCCAAAAGGCGGCGAACGTGGCGCGAGACGATCGCGTGTCCTTGACCATCGATCACGACACACCACAAGTAATGGAAATCACTGGACTTTCCATGGCGGCGCGCGCACAGGCGGTGGTCGACCGGGGCGAAGCGGAAAAGATCTTGCGAATGCTGCCGCTGAAGTACCCGGAGCAAGTCTCGCTGCCAGGGCCGATGCCGACTCCGGAGCAGGTTCGCATACTCCGCGTGACGCCGACAGTCATCTCCGTGCTCGACTACTCTAAGGGTTTCGGCCACACAGATCTCGTTACCTGCTGAGTGCTCCCCAAACATGCGTGTGGGGGCCGTGCGTGCAGTGAGGCCGGAACATCGTCGGCAAAGTCGGCCGCCTTCCTTCTGCGAACGGGGTGAACGCGAAAAATCGACCCATCACGAGCTAGATATGGTCGACCAGGGCGCGAGTTCATCGGGCAGGAGGCGAAGGTACCACGCTCCCAATCCTGCCACGGGCGGCCGCCGCGGAATCAGGTATCGACGGCACGGTCGATCAGCAACTGATAGAAGACATCGGCCGCGTTTTGGGGACCGGATGCTGCAAACCAAAGCGGTTCTGTCGAGAGCAGCACGGCGTCCCCTGTCACCCTCGAAGGCTGTAGATCCAGCCCGTCAAGCGCGCCTCGCGATCGGTGCTCAGCATCATAAGCTTTCAGGCATGAGGGTGAACAGATGGCGAGCCTGGATCTCACCCACCGGCACGCTGGAACAGCGAACTTTCCTCCTTCCCTGCGTCTTCGTGTTATTATGGCGACTAGGGAGATGGCTCGATGAGCGAGAACCGGAAGCTAGCAGCGATCCTGGCTGCCGACGTGGTCGGGTACAGCCGGCTGGCCGGCGCAGACGAAGAACGTACCTTGGCGAGGTTGCGGGCACTGCGCAGCGACCTGATCGATCCGACCATCGCCGTGCACAACGGACGCGTGATCAAACGCACAGGGGACGGGGCGCTGGTCGAGTTCCGCAGTGTGGTAGACGCCGTGCGCTGCGCCATGGAAGTGCAGAATGGCATGGTCGAGCGTAATGCCGGCGTGCCGCAGGAGCGCCGCATCGAGTTCCGGATCGGAATTCATCTCGGCGACGTAGTCGAGGAAAGCGACGGTGATCTAATGGGCGACGGCGTCAACATCGCCTCGCGTTTGGAGGGCGTCGCGGCGCCTGGCGCCATCTGCCTATCCGAGGATGCCTATCGTCAGGTCAAGGCGCGGCTTGACCTCTCGGTCAGCGATCTCGGCAACACGCAGCTCAAGAACATCGCCGAGCCGATCCGGGTGTATTCGCTGCGTGTCGGCACCGCCGAGGCAAAGGCAACCGCGAACTCCGAATCCGCGACAAGCCGGCTGGCGACGGTACCGCCGCCGAAGCTGTCGATTGCCGTGCTGCCCTTCGCCAACATGAGCGGTGATGTCGAGCAGGAGTATTTCGCCGATGGAATCTCGGAAGACATCATCACGGCTCTCTCAAAGCTGCCGCAGCTCTTCGTCATCGCCCGCAATTCGTCGTTTACCTTCAAGGGCAAGAACGTCCACGTGCAGGAGGTCGGCAGAAACCTCGGCGTACGCTACGTGCTAGAAGGCAGCGTCCGTAGATCCGGCAACAGGGTACGGATCACCGCCCAGCTTATCGACGCAGCCTCGGGTGGCCATCTGTGGGCGGAGCGCTTCGATCGCGACCTGACCGACATATTCGCGGTTCAGGACGATGTCACTCAGCAGATCGTGGATGCGCTGGCCATCAACCTGACGGAAGGCGACCGGCAGCGGCTGGCGCCAGAGCACATTGGCAACGTGGAGGCTTATGACTATTTCCTGCGTGGCCGAGAGCTGTGGCACCGGCTGACGAAGGAGACGAACATCGCCGCCCGGGATCTTTTGCAACGTGCAATCGAGCTGGACCCGAATTTCGCCTCGGCCCACGCGTTCCTGGCCCTTACCCACGGACTCGACTACTTGAACGGATGGAGCCCGTCACCGCCGAATTCGCGCGAGCAAGCGGAAGAGCTTGCGAGGCGGGCGGTAGCGCTGGATGATCGCGATCCTAGGGCGCACTGGGCGCTGAGCATCGTCGAATTGTATTCGCGACGGCACGATATGGCCATCAGCGAGGCCCAGCGTGCGATAATCCTCAATCCGAACTTCGCTGAAGGGCACGTCAGCCTCGGCGAGGCGCTGTACTACTCGGGCAGGGCCGACGAGGCGCTCAAGTATTTCGATGGGGCGAAGGTCTTGAACCCTTACTTTCCGGATGTGCTCCTGCACTTCCAGGCATTGGCGTTGTTTCAACTGGGAAGGTACGAACAGGCAGTTGGCTTGCTGAAAGAGCGGCTGACCCGCAATCCCGTTACCGATGTTTCTCGCGCGCTGCTGGCTTCCAGTTATGGCCATCTGGGCCGTTTCGACGAGGCCCGCGCGGCTTGGCAGGAGGTGCTCCGGGTTAATCCCGACTACTCCCTGGAATACCGTCGCAAAGTGCTGCCCTACAAGAACCCCGCGGATTTCGAGTTGGTGGTGGACGGGCTTCGCAAGGCCGGCTTGGCGTAACTGCGCACCAGGGGAATGCCCGGTTTCAACCTTCTGCAGCCACTCGCTCAAATGAGAAGCAATGACTGGTGTTGGCGCATAGCCGCTCGGTCGCAATCTTTGGAATTGAGAAAGTTTCGTTGACACGTGCAGCCCCACTGTGCGCGGGGCCGCACGCGCTCAGATCTCAGTGTGCTCAGCTAGTTCCTGTGCATCCTCAATGTCCACGCCGAGGTACTTGACCGTATTTTCGATCTTGGTGTGCCCCAACAGGATTTGGATCGCGCGAAGATTGCCTGTCGCCTTGTAGATCATTGCGGCCTTCGTGCGCCGAAGCGAGTGCGTGCCGTAGTCTTCGCGTCGTAGGCCAATTGCGGTCACCCATTCGTCGACCAATCGGGCATACTGGCGAATACTCAGATGATCGGTGTGGTCGACTCGACTGGGAAAGGCGTAATCGTCAACTGTTCCACCTCGCCGTTCAAGCCATGTAAGCAAACTTGCCCTCACCTCCGCCGTGATTTCGAACTGAACCGGACGGCCGGTCTTTTGCTGGACGACCATGGCTCGAGTTCGAATTTCCGTTCCTGTCACGAGACTCCCGATTTTCATTTTCACGAGATCGCAACCACGCAGCTTGCTGTCGATTGCGAGATCAAACAACGCACGATCTCTCATGCGCCCCTCCCTATCAAGGAAGAAGCGGATCGCCCAAATCTAGCGCTGTTTCAGCGGCTTCTTGACACCGACCTTTCGGCCGGCGTTCCACGCCGGACGGCCCAGGGCGGTAGGATCGTATTGTGCAATACCCATTTCAGTTCTCCTTCGGCCAGCATTGGCCGTTAGGAGAACGCATGGGCGCAAGGATTGAAGGGGCCGAAAGCCGTCGGTCGGCTTCCGGGCTCCGTCTGACGCGAAGTGGACGTTCGGTCGCCCTCGGCCGAACGCACGCGCCGACGCCCCCTTCGTAAGTCCGAAATCCTTGGTTTCAGTCCCATCATTTCAGCTATAAGGTGGGAGACATCGCCCAAAGGGGATTCAAGGCCAATGCCCCCAGAGAAGAAGGACCGTTCGCCTGTTGCGCTGGAACAGCGCGACGTAAGCGCCGACCGGCGCATGTTCTCGCCTTCTGTTGCGCGAAATTCGGCGCCGATCCTCGCGGTCCTAAAACGTGTCCTTCCAACACATGGCGCCGTGCTGGAGATTGGATGCGGGACCGGCGAGCACGCCGTGTGTTTTGCGGGAGCAATGCCCAACCTCACCTGGCAGCCGAGCGATCCGGATGCCGACGCCCGCACCAGCACGTCTAGCTGGATCAAATTCTCAGGGCTGAAGAATGTGCTGGCACCGCGGGATATTGATGTGTGCTCAGGACAATGGGGCGTCGAACAAACGGGGTATTTTGACGCCATCGTGTCGATCAATATGATCCATATCGCGCCATGGGCGGCAAGCTTAGGATTGTTCGCAGGAGCTGGCCGTTTGCTTCACGCTGGTGGGCTTCTTCTTCTCTACGGCCCATTCATTCGCGACGGGGCACACAACGCCCCCTCGAACGCTGCTTTCGACGCGGCTCTAAAGGAGCGCAACCCATCCTGGGGTGTGCGTGATATCGCTGATCTTGAACAAGTGGGTGAGGCCGCTGGACTTAATCTCCGCGAGACGATTGAGATGCCTACCAACAATATGTTGCTGGTCTTCTCCAGCAGTAGAGCCTGAACGACAAGTGGGCGCGAAAGAGACGTGGGCCTATAACAGCATTCGGGCCCTTTGCTGCCGTTCGAGGTCGATCCGAGGAACGTGCGGTATGTGCTAGAATGCGGCCGAAGGCGGAACGCGACAGACACGCTGCGAGGGGCGGTGTGATCGAACCGGAATTCGCGCGACCGAGTGCCAACGTTGTGCTCTTGGAAGGGGAGACGAGGACGATGCCGACACCAGAGCAACCCAGTCTAATAGTTCGACAGAAATCCCCACAGAACATCGAGTTTCCGTTTGCGTCGCTCTCCGATTGGCTGATCCCAACCGAGCTGTTCTTCGTGCGAAACCATTTCCCCTCGCCGGACCTCGATGCGCGAGACTGGAGATTGCGCGTTGGCGGGGCGGTGGAGCGGCCGATCGAACTTGACCTCGACAGCATCAAGGCGATGCGGAGCACGACTTTCACCGCCGTCGTCGAGTGCGCAGGGAACGGCCGCGTCTACTATGTGCCACCGAAGGAGGGGTTGCAGTGGCAGAACGGAGCCGTCGGCAATGCTGCGTGGACAGGTGTTTCTCTGCGAGAGATTTTAGAAATGGCGGGCGTTAAGCGAACCGCACGTGAGGTTCTGCTCGTAGGCGCAGACAGCGGCGTCGTCGACACGAACAGGAAAACGGCTTCTCCCGGCCCCATCGCTTTTGCGCGCAGTTTGCCGCTTGAGAAGGCCATCGCTCACAGCACGATCCTTGCCTATTCGATGAACGAAGAGCCGTTGACGCGCGATCACGGCTACCCGCTACGCGCGGTCGTGGGTGGCTGGTTCGGCATGGCTTGGGTCAAGTGGATCACGCATATCACGGTTGTGGAACAACCGTTCCTTGGCTACTGGCAGGCGCGCGACTATTTCCGTTGGGAGCGCAGCCTCGGGGAACCCAGGCTGGTCCCCCTCGCGGAGATGGAGGTCAAAGCGCAGATCGCGCGTCCCGTGCAGGGGGCGCGTCTCATCGCCGGCCAGCCGTATCGGATTTTCGGAGCCGCCTGGAGCGGAGAGGCTGTTATCCGGCAGGTGCAGGTCTGCACCGGAGATGGTAGGGGCTGGCGCGAGGGAAGGCTCCTCGAAACAGAACGTCCCTTTGCATGGCGCTTGTGGGAGTACATGTGGACCCCTGAAGAAGTGGGGCGATATAAACTGCGATGTCGCGCGATCGATGGGGCGGGGTGCGTGCAGCCCGACCTCCAGCGTTCCGACTGCGAGAGCTACGCGGCCAATTGGATCGTTCCGGTGGAGGTTAGTGTCGTTCCCGAGCCACAGACGTACGAGGAGGAATTCGTGATCTAATCACCCGCATGGGGCGGAATGGCGGCTTGGCGCAACTGCGGCCCGCGTTGTCACTGCGTCATGTCCGCTTTGCAGCAACGGCGGCCGGTGGCTCGATGACCACTATGGAAGCGCATTGCCGCCCGGCAGCATTGGCTCGGTCGGTGGTGTCTCTGACCACATTTCTGCTAAAGCTCGGAAGCAAATCGCCCGCGATGTCACCAACTGCCGAAGTGTGAAGGGCGCAACGGGCTGATGGGCCTCTCGCTCATCAGGCCTCTTGTCTTGAAGGAGGAGCGCTAGGATGAGCACCGACCTGGATACCGTGCGGTCCTATGATGCGGTCGCGGCGGAGTACGCTGCCGAGGCCGCGGCGATGCCCGAATGGGTCGCGACAGAGATCGATGCGTTCGTGACCGAGCTGGGCGGCTCGGGCAGGGTGCTGGAGATCGGAAGCGGTGGCGGGCGAGATGCACTTGAGCTTGAGAAGCGGGGAATTAGCGTCCGGCGCACCGACATTTCAAAGGGTTTCGTCGAACTGCTTCGCGAAAGTGGCTTCGAGGCCGACCTGTTGGACCCCCTGACCGAAGACTTGGCCGACCCGCAGCGTCCCGGCACGCCGTACGACGGGATCTGGGCCTGTGCCTGCCTGATTCATGTCGCGCGCGAGGATTTCGGCACGGTGCTTGGGCGGCTTGCCGAGGCGACCCGGACCGGTGGCCGATTGCACGCCTCGGTTAGAGAGGGCGAAGGCGAGGATGTGTCCACACACGGCAGTGCTGCAGCGCCCCGGCGCTACGTCGAGACGTACTGGCGTGAGTCTGCCCTGCGGTCCGCACTCACAGACGCCGGCTGGATCGTCAGCGAGGTACGTCGGTGCGTCGGAAAGCCCCATGATCGGTGGCTGAGCGTTCAGGCGAGTCGGGCGTGACGCACACAGAACTTGCGGGAACGGCCGATTGTGGCGCGACTATGAACTCTAGGTGGTCACCGCAATGTCGGCTTCCGGGCGAAGGCAAAGATCCCCTCTGTGGCCGACATGGGGCGCATTCCGGCCAATCGGCAAGTAGTTTATGTTTGTTTAAACAGTAACCTCTAAAGTTCACAAAATGCTTACCAAAAGCGAAGTCTAGCAACCCGGCCTGACTACATTTTCTTACGAGGTGAGAACACATGCGCAGGCCTACCGTCCGAACTTCCCTGACCACCATCAATCTGGCGTTTGCCGTTATTTTCCTCGCTTTCGCCTTGTTCGCCCTGGGCAGTGTGCGGCAGGTTAATCAGAATACGACCGATATCGCGAAGAACTGGCTTCCCAGCGTGTCCGTCGTTCGAATGATCCAGTTCGAGCTTCAAAAGATGAAGTTCGCCTATGCCAATCACATCATGTCCATCAGCGATGAAGCGATCGCCACCGCGGAGAAGCAGGTCACGGCGCAACGGGAGCAGCTCGGAAAAGCAATCGAAGCCTACCGGCCGCTGATATCCTCGCCTCGCGAAAAGGAGCTGCTGGAACTGATCGGCAAACAGGCGGGCGACTACGTTAAAGCGGCCGAGCCGATGCTCGAAAAATCCCGAAAGAACGACAACGATGTAGCCAAGGTCATCTTCTACAAGGACATGGAGCCGATCGTTCAAAAAGCCGAAAAGAGTGCGAACGAACTGCTGGATATCAATGTGAACGGCTCGCATGCCTCCTATGACAACAGCACACGCACTTATGCGACGATCCTATGGAGCACTTGGCTGCTGATTGCCCTGGTGGTGGCGATCGTCACCGGCGCGATTGCCTATGTTGCGGTGCAAATATCTCGTCCGATCAAGACGATCACGACTTCGATGGCCGGCCTTGCTGCGGGCGGGACGGACTCGCCCATTCCGTTTGCGCGCCGAACGGACGAAATCGGTTCCATGGCCAGCGCAGTCGAAGTCTTCAGGCAGACCGCATTGGCGAAGGTCAGAGCCGATCAGGAGATTGAGGCAAGCCGAGTGCTTCAAGAAAGTGACCGCCAGCGGCGAGAGCAAATGGACCGTGAGCGAGCTGCAGCCATGGCCCAGGCGACGAGAGGATTGGCTGACAGTTTGAAGAGGCTGGCTGAAGGCGATCTCACGGTCAAGATCAGTGAACGGTTCGATGCCGATTTCGAGGCGCTCAGAGACGATTTCAATAGCGCCGTCGCCCAGCTCCGCAGCGCACTCAGCAGAGTGGCAGGCTCCACGGCCGGAATCGACAGTGGATCGACCGAGATCGCCCACAGCGCCAATGACCTCGCAAAGCGGACGGAACAGCAGGCGGCCGCCTTGGAACAGACAGCCGCGGCGCTGGATGAGATCACTGCAAACGTCGCATCGTCTTCCAAACGCGCAGAGGAGGCACGCAGGGTCGCAACTCAGGCCAATACGAGCGCCAAGACGTCCGGCGAGATCGTCAGCGAAGCGGTCCAGGCGATGGGCCGGATCGAGCAATCCTCCAACCAGATATCGAGCATTATCGGCGTCATCGACGAGATCGCCTTTCAGACCAATCTGCTCGCGCTGAACGCAGGCGTGGAAGCCGCCCGCGCCGGCGAGGCAGGCAAGGGTTTCGCGGTCGTGGCCCAAGAGGTGCGCGAACTGGCGCAGCGCTCGGCGAAGGCAGCCAAGGAAATCAAGGCACTCATTCAAACATCGACCGGCGAAGTGGCGACAGGCGTCGATCTCGTCTCGAAAACTGGAGAGGCCTTGAAGCAGATTGGTGAACTCGTGGTGGCGATGAACCAACACGTAGATGCGATTGCCGTATCGGCACGCGAGCAGTCGGTCGGCCTTGCGGAGATCAACACGGCTGTCAACAGCCTCGACAACACGACCCAGCAGAATGCCGCCATGGTGGAGGAGGCGAGTGCCGCATCCGCATCGCTAGCGAAAGAAAGCACCACGCTCCGCGATCTGGTTCTTCGGTTCAACGTGGGTAGCGGAACGGAACAGCAAGCGCACACATTCCGAAAGTCCGCCTGACGCACTTGTCACCGGAGCAACCGCATCGGAAATCAATGACATGGCGACGGCACTCGGCCAAGACTATGCGATGATCGTAAAATCGCATCCCTGTCAAAGCCATGCTCTGATGTCGTTCCGATCCTGTCGCGCGGCCCCGCTCCGTGCTTGATATTCTCTGTAGCGCTTCTCCGGCGCGACGTCCGCTTGTCGAAGCGGTCGTCAGGTTTTGGGGTAAATGCCCAAGGCAGCCGTTTGCCGCCTTTGCGGCCCTCAGACGATGTAACCGGTGGCGGTCGATACCGATCGGAAGGACTTCAGGTCAAAAAGGGCATGATATCTACGCCGTCACCAGGAAACACGGTGATGTGCGGGTGGTCCTCGAACAGCCTTGCCGCGGCGTCGACGGTTTCCGCTTCGACGACAAGGTAACCGCAGAAAGGATTCACGGCATTGGCGACCCCGTCCTTGGTTATGCGCGTCGTCTTGCCCACCATGCCACCACGATCAAGGATGGATGCGGCGTTTCTGTTTTCCCACGCGGCCCACTGTTTCAGGCCGATGGCGTCGATAGCGTCCTGCTCAGCTTTGGGCCGGCTCCTAAAGGAGGCGAGGTCTTCGGGCTTCATGGTGTAAACGGCAAGAAATCGGGGCACTGCGTTCTCTTCGTGGTGTCAGATGGTTTGTCAGCTTATACTCGTCGCATCAGAATTCACCCGTGTTGCCGCACAAATGTTGTGGGACATACTATGCCGTAATTGGCGCGATGGCGACCACCGGCTTTTGCCGATGGCCGTCGTTTCAGAGCTCTATCTGCTCGGCAATTCGCAACGCGTCATCAATCTCGATCCCGAGGTACGGAACTGTGCTTTCCAATTTAGTGTGTCCAAGGAGGATTTGGACAGCGCGCAGGTTACCCGTCTTCTTGTATATCAAAGCTGTCCGCGGAGTTCGTCGTTGCGCCGGGAGCTAGAAAATGTTCTCGGTGGGAAGTCCGAGTGCGAATGAACCCGCGTATTGCGCCTGGGCTCCGGGCTGCATCGGATGATAGCGAGCGCCCTGTATGTCACGGAAGCAGCGCTCCAGCCCATTCTCTCGATAGAATGCCGCGCCGCCTGCGACCTCCATTGCAAGCTCCGTCACCTCGATAGCGTGCCGCGCGACCAAGGAACGGCCGATCATAACCTCGTTGACGGTTTCCGCGGACGGTTCGTTTCGAGCAACCACCTCCAACATCCAGCGATGCGCGATCTGTGCGGCCCTCAGAGACGTTTCCATGCGCCCGACCAACTCGATCAGATGATCGCTGTTGGCCTTGCTTCGGACCATCTTGACTGCGATGTCGCGGGCGCTCTCGGCGACGCCAAGATAGACCGCGTAGATCAGAGGAAACGCGATCATGCCGATGACTTGAAATACGGGATGCCATTGTCCCGCACTTCTGGAAAATGCGACACTCGCATCCGGCACGAAGAGGTTTTCGATGATGATATCGTTTGACCCGGTTCCCCTCATTCCAAGTGTTCGCCACGTCTCCTCTATCGAAACCTCTGGCGATGCCATCGGAACGCCGAAATGAATGACGGAGCGCGCGCCGTCCTGTTCTTCATAAACAGCACCGGTCATCAGGATGTTTCCTGCCGCCGCGCCGGAAGTGAAGCGTTTACGCGCGGTGATCCGGTATCCGCCATCAACTTTCATGGCCTTGCCCGATCCGCCGATCCAGTCTGATCCGCCGCTCGAGAGCAATATGATTTGCTCCGATGCAACACGTCTCAGGAGCGGCTCCACCGCGGCCACCTTTTGATGCCGCCAGCGCCAGGCGGGGATGGCGACTTGATGGGTATGCATGGAAAAGGCAAGCGCAGTGGACCCACATGCACGAGCAATGGATTTGAGCATCTCAGAAAGTTCGGGCACTTCAGCGCCCAGCCCGCCCAATTCGATTGGAACGCCTGCCCGCGCGAGGCCGGATTCCTTTAGCAGCGCGTAATTCTCGCCGACGAAGGTGTCGCTCTCGTCGATCGATGCGGCGCGTTGCGCGAAGGTGGGCAGGACTGAATTGGTTAGTTCGACGATGGTCCGACCGCCGACAAGGTTCTGTGTTGGTTCTGCAAGCCCGAGCATATCAATGCCTCCTATCTCGTGAGGATTGAAACTCTGCGCTCGTTTCACAATTGCGGCTAGTACACGAACTGTACTGAACTCCACCTCAGTATGGGTAGGCAAGGAGCGTTTGGCGGATCGGTTGCTTTGCAATATCGTGCCTGATCCAGACCGGTGGAGGGTCCTTATGGTAGAGCGTGACGGCTACGGGCAATTCTGTCCAGTATCAATGGCGTCGGAAATCCTCTGCTCGCGGTGGACGACCTTGGTCGTCCGCGAGCTCCTTTGCGGATCGACGCACTTTAATGAGTTGCGCCGCGGTCTACCAAAAATGTCTCCGGCACTCCTGTCAAAACGACTGAAAGAACTGGAACAATCGGGCGTCATCACGGTGACAAGGAGTGCGAACGGCATGACCGATTACCAACTCACGGCAGCGGGCGAAGAGTTGAGACCTCTGATCATAGGTCTCGGAAATTGGGCTCAACGGTGGATGGAATCGCGACTTTCCTTGAAGAATCTCGACCCTTCTCTGCTCATGTGGGACATGCGGAGGAGCCTCGATACAAAAAGACTTCCGCGCCGCCGTTGTACGATACAGTTTCTGTACCCGGAACTTTCGGCCGCGCAAAAGAGCTGGTGGCTTGTGGTCGAAAACGGAAAAGTCGATCTCTGTAACTTCGATCCGGGCTATGATGTAGACCTTCTCGTTGAAGGGTCGCTCCGTTCGATGACCGCAATTTGGATGGGCCTCACGACCATACGTCAGGAAACCGATGCAGAAACACTGAAACTTGAAGGGGACAGGGGTCTCGCGCGCGACATGCAGGAATGGCTCGGTCTTAGTGTGTTCGCCAAAACCCCCCGGATGAGGGTTTAAACTTTAAGGCGAGAGGTTCTGACGGATACCACCTATAAACGAAGACCCGTCACCCAGCTGGAAAATGGGCACGCACTCCTGCAGAAGCCGATGTCCGCTGTTGGCGCATAGTTACCGTCCCCGTCATGGCTCCGGCCCTCGACACTGCAAAAAGCATCTTGGTCAAGGTGTGAGCGGGACAACGCTTACGATTCATCAGCCGTCGCCGAACAAAGTCCGAGGAAAATCAAATCAAAAAGGCCGGAAGGTTTCCCTCCGACCTTTTAATTTCGTTTTCGAACCTGGTTAAGCAGCTTCGGTCGTGTGAGCCTTGCGGACTTCCTCGTCCGTCAGGATACCGCTAGCGCGAAGCAGCGCGGCAAAGCGACCATTGCTGTGGCTGAGTTCATCGAAGCTACCCTGTTCGACGATCCGGCCATTGTCGAGGAAAAGCACCTTATCTGCTTCGCGAACCGTCGACAGGCGGTGCGCGATGATGAAGGTGGTGCGGTTCTGGCGAAGGTTGTCGATCGCAGCCTTCACCCGGTTCTCGGTTTCCACGTCCAGCGCGCTGGTCGCCTCATCGAGAACCAGGATTGGTGCGTCCTTGAGGATGGCGCGGGCGATTGCCACACGCTGACGCTCACCGCCTGAAAGCCTGTTGCCACGCTCGCCGACATGCGTGTCATACTGCGCCTCGCGCGTCTCGATGAAGTCCGCAGCAGCAGCCGCTTCAGCAGCGCGGCGCATCTCTTCCTCGCTGGCACCTTCGCGGCCAAGACGAATGTTGTCGCTGATCGAGCGGTTCAGCAGACCCGCATCCTGGAACACGGTGGCGATGTAACGGCGCAGCGACTTGCGGGTGACCTTGGTGATGTCGTGACTATCCACCAGGATCTTGCCGCTATCCGGATCGTAGACGCGCTGCAGCAGATTGACGAGCGTCGTCTTACCCGCGCCGGTCGGGCCTACGATCGCGACCGTCTGGCCAGCCTTCACGGAGAAGGAGACATTGTGCAGGCCCTGCGACGAGTTGCCGAAGCCGAAAGAGACGTCGCGGAATTCGACTTCGCCCTTGACATCCTTGATGTCGGCATTGCCCGCCGGCTCTTCGCGCTCGCGGACGGAGTCTTCGAGCATATAGAAGTCTTCAAGCTTCGAGCGGGCCTCGAAAATCTGCGTAGCGAACTGGCGCATCTGGTCGAGGCGGGAGATCAGCAGGTTTGCAAAGCCGATGAAGGCGATGACGTCACCGATCCGCAGTTCGCCGGCCTGAACCAGCAGCGTGCCGATCACAAGGATAATCATCATGGCGATGGTCGATGCCATGCGGTTCAGCGCACCGGCAAGCGCCCACCAGTCGAGCACCGGGTACTGAGCCTGCAGGAGCCGGTCGGCAAAGCCCTTGAGCGCCTTGGTTTCAGCCTCGATGCGGTTGTAGCTGTGCAGTACCGAAACGTTGCTGATTGAGTCGCTCACATGCGAGAAAACGGTATGGTAGTGGTTCTCGACCGAAGCCTGGCCGTCCTTCGTGCGGCTCATGACCAGACGGCCAATCAGCCAGTAGGCAAGACCAAGCACGACCAGCACGCCGGACAATCGCAGGTCCATGGACATGGCGGTCGGCACCAGGAGTGCAATGGCGACGACGGTCGAGAGGTGATTGCGCATGAATTCGAGCCAGAGGCCGAACAGCGTTTCGCAAGCGCGCAGCAGCGTATGCAGCGCGTTCGACGTGCCACGCTGGTGATGCCAGGAGAGCGGCATCGAGATGATGCGGCCGAATGCTTCCGTCAGCAAAGTCGCGCGCCGGCCGTGGGCTAGTCTATCCGCCTCGCGGGCGACAAGAACGAAGGCGATCGTATTGAAGACGGCAAATCCGGCCCACATGAACAGGATGGGCTTGACCTCACCCTTGCCTGAGATGGCATCGATGATGCGACCGAACAGGATAGGCTCCGCAATCGTGATCGCGGCCAGAACAATGTTCGCAACGACCACCAGGGATACGCGGAGCTTGTAAGCGCCAAGGTAGCGCAAAGCTCTGGCATAGACCTTGAATAACGACACGGCGGTACCTCTTGTGTGGATCTGCAAAAACGGGATGGCGCGATGCTATGAAAAGACACCTGAACCGACGATTAACGGCGCATTCAGGTGAGATGTTTCTGCAGGATGTGACGAGGCAACTGCTGTGGAAAGCTGCCCAACCGATCGGGAGTGCAACAATTTCCACTTGTATTTAAACCAAGCTTTAGCAATCGATAAACCTTATATGGAGCCAGCTTGTTAATCGAAGACCGTCGTCGCCACGTCCAGGTGGTCCGATCGGCGGATCTCACCTATCGCCCATTGCCGGGCAAGGGGCATTTTGTGAATATTCATTCTTTGGTTCAATTGCTTGTCGTCATAGAAGAATGCAAGAAGCCAGAAAACGTCGTTGAGGAGCTCCGGCGGACCGTCCATTCCTATGGCTTCGAATATTATGGACTGCTTCGCCACCTGAAGCAGAGCCAAGATCCCTGGGGCCTCGTTCTTGCGGGGCATTGGCCCGAGCAGTGGCCGCAAACATACGTTGCAAAAAAATATGTCCTCATAGATCCAACGGTCAGGTATCTGGCGCAGGCACAAAGGCCGTTTCGATGGAAGGACAGCCTTGCCGCCTACCGCCGCGACCCGCATCAGCGGCGCATGGAGCAGATGATGGCGGATGCCCATGCCCACGGCCTCCGCGACGGGTACATCTTCCCCATTCACGGAAAGAGCGGCGTGCTCGGAAACCTGAGCGTCGGCGGTGGGCCTGTGGAATTGTCGCCGGTCGAGATGTCGTTGTTCGAAACGGTTGCACGCAAAGCGTTCTGGCGGCTGCTCGATCTCAAGGGCGAAGCGAAGGCACTCGAAAGCACTTCATTGCTCGAGATGCCGTTGACGCGCCGGGAACTGGAAATCCTCCACTATCTGGCTGACGGCCTCACCTCGATCGAAATCAGCAAGGTGCTGAATATATCGAACCATACGGTCGATTGGTATATGAATGGGCTGCAGGACAAGCTTAAAGCCAAGAACCGCCAGCAGGCGGTGGCGCTGGCTTTCCGTCACGGGCTCGTTATCTGACCCTCGCATTTGGGAAACTCTATTTCGCAAGGGAAATTGAACTTTTCGTAACGGCGCGTTAAGAATTTTCTTCGCGGGTGCAGCATTGCCCGTATCGATGCCGTGAGGAGAGCGCATTGCCCATTTCCAAGATACTCGTTGCCAACCGTTCCGAAATTGCCATCCGCGTGTTCCGCGCGGCCAATGAGCTGGGGATAAAAACGGTCGCGATATGGGCGGAAGAGGACAAACTGGCGCTGCATCGCTTCAAGGCGGACGAAAGCTATCAGGTCGGCCGCGGCCCGCATCTTGACCGCGACCTAGGGCCGATCGAAAGCTATCTTTCGATCGATGAGGTGATCCGCGTCGCCAAGCTCTCTGGTGCCGATGCAATCCACCCGGGTTATGGCCTCCTGTCGGAGAGCCCCGAATTCGTGGACGCCTGCAATAAGGCCGGCATCACCTTCATCGGCCCGAAGGCCGATACGATGCGCCAGCTCGGCAACAAGGTCGCCGCGCGCAATCTGGCGATCTCGGTTGGCGTGCCAGTGGTTCCGGCAACTGAGCCGCTGCCGGACGACATGGCGGAGGTCGCCAAGATGGCCGAGCAGATTGGCTATCCGGTGATGCTCAAAGCTTCTTGGGGCGGCGGCGGGCGCGGCATGCGCGCCATTCGTGACCCGAAGGACCTTGCCCGTGAGGTGACGGAAGCCAAGCGCGAGGCAATGGCCGCCTTCGGCAAGGATGAAGTCTATCTGGAAAAGCTTGTCGAGCGTGCCCGCCACGTCGAAAGCCAGATCCTCGGCGATACCCACGGCAATGTCGTGCATCTCTTCGAGCGCGATTGCTCGATCCAGCGCCGCAACCAGAAGGTCGTCGAGCGTGCGCCGGCACCTTACCTGGCAGAAGCCCAACGCCAGGAGCTTGCCGCCTACTCGCTGAAGATCGCCAAGGCGACGAACTATATCGGCGCCGGCACCGTCGAATATCTGATGGATGCCGATACCGGTAAGTTCTACTTCATCGAAGTAAACCCGCGCATCCAGGTTGAGCACACGGTTACCGAAGTCGTGACCGGTATCGATATCGTCAAGGCACAGATCCACGTTCTCGACGGCTACGCGATCGGTACACCGGAATCGGGTGTTCCCAAGCAGCAGGATATCAAACTCAACGGCCACGCGCTGCAATGCCGTATCACGACAGAAGATCCGGAACATAACTTCATTCCGGACTACGGCCGCATCACCGCCTATCGCTCGGCCTCGGGTTTCGGCATCCGTCTTGATGGCGGCACGTCCTATTCGGGCGCGATCATCACCCGCTATTACGATCCACTGCTCGTCAAAGTGACGGCCTGGGCGCCGAACCCGCTGGAGGCGATCTCCCGCATGGATCGGGCGCTGCGTGAATTCCGCATCCGTGGCGTGGCGACCAACCTCACCTTCCTTGAAGCGATCATCGGGCACCCGAAGTTCAAGGACAACAGCTATACGACCCGTTTCATCGATACGACGCCGGAGCTCTTCCAGCAGGTCAAGCGTCAGGACCGTGCGACGAAGCTTCTAACGTACCTTGCCGACGTCACCGTCAACGGCCATCCGGAGGCAAAGGACCGCCCACGGCCTTCGGAAGATGCAGCCAAGCCTGTTGTGCCCTACGGCAACGGCAGCAAGGTCCAGGACGGCACCAAACAGCTTCTCGACAAGCTCGGCCCGAAGAAGTTCGGCGAGTGGATGCGCAATGAAAAGCGTGTTCTGATGACCGATACGACGATGCGTGACGGCCATCAGTCGCTGCTCGCGACGCGCATGCGCACCTATGATATCGCCCGCATCGCCGGCACCTACGCACATGCGTTACCGAACCTGCTGTCGCTCGAATGCTGGGGTGGTGCGACTTTTGACGTTTCCATGCGTTTCCTGACGGAAGATCCATGGGAGCGTCTGGCGCTGATCCGTGAAGGTGCACCGAACCTGCTCCTGCAGATGCTGCTGCGCGGCGCCAATGGCGTCGGCTACACGAACTATCCGGATAACGTCGTCAAATACTTCGTCCGTCAGGCGGCCAAGGGCGGCATCGACCTCTTCCGTGTCTTCGACTGCCTGAACTGGGTCGAGAACATGCGTGTCTCGATGGATGCCGTAGCGGAAGAGAACAAGCTCTGTGAAGCGGCCATCTGCTATACCGGCGATATCCTGAATTCGGCGCGCCCGAAGTACGATCTAAAATACTATACCGATCTTGCCGTTCAGCTCGAAAAGGCCGGCGCGCACATTATCGCGCTGAAGGATATGGCCGGCCTGCTGAAGCCCGCCGCCGCGAAAGTTCTCTTCAAGGCCCTGCGTGACGCGACAAGCCTGCCGATCCATTTTCATACGCATGATACGTCCGGTATTGCCGCTGCAACCGTGCTTGCAGCCGTCGATGCCGGTGTCGACGCGGTCGACGCCGCCATGGATGCGCTGTCCGGCAATACCTCGCAGCCCTGTCTCGGTTCGATCGTCGAAGCGCTGCGCGGATCGGATCGGGATCCCGGGCTCGATCCGGAATGGATCCGGCGCATCTCCTTCTACTGGGAGGCGGTACGCAACCAGTACGCAGCCTTTGAGAGTGATCTCAAGGGGCCGGCGTCGGAAGTCTATCTGCACGAAATGCCCGGTGGGCAGTTCACCAACCTCAAGGAGCAGGCTCGCTCGCTCGGCCTCGAAACCCGCTGGCACAGGGTGGCGCAGGCTTACGCCGACGCCAACCAGATGTTCGGCGATATCGTCAAGGTGACACCGTCTTCCAAGGTAGTGGGCGACATGGCGCTGATGATGGTTTCGCAGGATCTGACGGTTGCCGATGTCGTCAGCGCGGATAAGGAAGTCTCCTTCCCAGAATCTGTCATCTCGATGCTAAAGGGCGATCTAGGCCAGCCGCCGGGTGGATGGCCGGGCGCGCTGCAGAAGAAGGCGCTGAAGGGCGAGAAGCCCTATACGGTTCGTCCGGGCTCGCTGCTCGAAGACGCCGATCTCGACGCCGAGCGCAAGGTGATCGAGACCAAACTCGAACGCACGGTCAGCGATTTCGAATTTGCCTCCTACCTTATGTATCCGAAGGTTTTCACGGACTTTGCGTTCGCTTCCGATACTTACGGTCCGGTCTCGGTTCTCCCTACGCCCGCCTATTTCTACGGCCTGGCGGACGGCGAGGAACTCTTTGCCGATATCGAAAAGGGCAAGACGCTGGTTATCGTCAATCAAGCGATGAGCGGTACGGACAGCCAGGGCATGGTGACGGCTTTCTTCGAGCTCAACGGGCAGCCGCGCCGCATCAAGGTGCCGGATCGTGCGCATGGCGCTTCCGGTGCCGCTGCCCGCCGGAAAGCCGAGCCTGGAAACCTCGCCCATGTCGGCGCGCCGATGCCGGGCGTCATTTCCCGCGTTTTCGTTTCGCCGGGCCAGGCAGTTAGCGCCGGCGACGTGCTGGTCTCGATCGAGGCCATGAAGATGGAGACAGCGATCCACGCGGAAAAAGACGGCACGGTCGCCGAAGTGCTCGTCAAGGCAGGCGACCAGATCGACGCCAAGGATCTGCTGGTCAGCTATGCCGGCTAACCGGAAGCCGAAGGGTTAGGGTGGCCCCAGGGTCGCCCTTTCGTTGTAAGGAAGGCCGAAAATGAACAAGCTCAAGATTGCAGTTATCGTCGGAAGCACACGCATCCGTCGCTTTGCCGATCATCCGGCGAAGTGGATTGCAGAGATTGCCGCGCAGCGGCCGGAATTTGAGGTCGAAGTGCTCGATCTTCTCGACTACCCTATGGCTTTCTTCGGTGAAGCACGCGCGGTGGAAGCTGAGAGCGAAACGGCGGAGCGCTGGAAGAAGAAGCTGCGCGAGTTCGACGGCTTTATATTCACTGTTGCAGAATACAATCACGGGCCGACGGCCGTGCTCAAGAATGCCATCGACCTCGGCGACTTCATCCAGAAGCCGGTTGCCTTTGTCGGCTATGGCGGCGTCGGCGGTGCGCGTGCCGTCGAGCAATTGCGGCTGATCTTCGTTGAAATGGGTGCTGCCTCGGTAAAGACCGGCGTCCACATATCCTTCCCGGAATATCTCGCCGTTGCCAAGGAAGGCAAAAGCCTCAGCGACTATCCGCACCTTGTCGAAGCGGCGAAGAACCAGCTCGATCAGTTGGCCTGGTGGGGCAAAGCACTGAAGGCGGCGCGCTCGCAGTAAACGAGAGCTGCAGTGCGGGGCCGAGTGGTGAAAATCTGACGCTCCGACCCGGAGCCGAAAAACCATTTTCGAGGCCCTCAATCGGACAAGCGTTTGAGCTGTCGGAGCTGGATCGCGCACGAAGTCCTATCTTTTCAACCCGGAAATGCGTCCCAAGCCGGCAGCGCTTGGCTGGAGCTGCGCGCGTCGGGCGGTATATATTGCAGTTGTCATGTTGCGATCTACGCGGCCCGCAAACTGCCCTGTTACAATTTCGGTCAAAGCATCGAGCAGATGGCCCCGCTCTGTTGGCGCAAGGGCGGAAACATTAGAGTACGTGGCATAGAGGCTACGCACGCCAGACGCATCAAGCCTCAATGTCCAGCGGATAAATTCAGGAGGATCGGGTACGAACCCAGCATCCGTCATCTCCTGAATTCGTGCATCCGTATCAAGCGCATAAGGAGAACTGTCGGCCCCACCCGCTGACAGGCTCGTACGATGGCCAACGAACAAATGTTTGGTGGCATCATGAAAGGGATCGGGCCGACTTACATCGCCAAAGACGTTCCACCAAAGGGCGACTGCGCCGCCCGGTCGCAGCAATTCATGAATTCGTCTCAGAGCAGGCGTAGCTTCCAGCCAGTGAAAAGCCGTCGCACTGGCAACCAGGTCGAACGAGGCAGGCTCCGGGTTTACGTCTTCAAAAGGCAGCGCGAGCACCTGCAGGCAGTCGTCCGCAATCGAGGTTTGCAGGAAGTCTGCTAGCCGCATGTCAGGTTCAACCGCTGCCAACCGCCGCGGCTTGTGCGCCAGCAATTCTGCCGTTGCAAGGCCAGTACCAGCGCCGATCTCCAAAATATCAATGCCGGGTCCAAGGTTAGAGCGTTCGCGCAATAGCTGCCATGTTTCTTCAGGATAGCGCGGGCGGGCAGCATGATAGTTGGACGGTTCGGCCCCGAATGCCACACGACCAAACACACGATCCAGTGTTGGAACTGTCATCGCGTCCTCCCAACGGCACAGACCACTCAGACCTTTTTCGCCCGTGATGTGCATATTATTCAAGTAGCATGAGTCGTCACCGCTAGATTTCGTAGGTATGTGCGGCGTTGATCGTCGAAATGAAGCGCTTGGTGCGCTCGCGCTCGGGCGCGGTGAAGATCGCCCTTGCCGTACCGGTTTCTACGACGTTTCCTGCCTCCAGGAACACGACGTTGTGGGCGATCTTCGAGGCGAGCCGCAGATCATGCGTTGCGATGACCATGGTCGTGCCTTCGCTGGCCAGCGTTGCGAGAACATCGACGACTTCCGCCGAAAGTTCGGGATCGAGCGCCGAGGTCGGCTCGTCGCAGAGCAAGACGCGTGGCGAGGGGGCCAATGCACGGGCGATCGCCACACGCTGCTGCTGGCCGCCGGAAAGCGTCGAAGGCCACGCATCGGCCTTATGCGCCATTCCTACCTTGGTCAGCAGTTCCATGGCGCGGGCATGGGCCCTTTCCTTCGGCCACTTCAGAACCGTCACCAGACCTTCCATGACGTTTTCGATCGCGGTTTGATGCGGGAAGAGCTGGAAATTCTGGAAGACCATCCCCGTCTGGCGGCGAATCTTCTGGATCGCTGGCCAGCCCGTCTTCCTGCCGGGTACAAAATCCAGCTTCTCTTTGCCGATCCTGATGGATCCCGTAGTCGGGATCTCAAGCAGGTTGATGCAACGGAGAAGCGTACTCTTGCCGCCGCCGGAGGGACCTACGAGGGCTGTGACGCTGCCTTCGGGAATGCGGACGCTGATATCACTGAGGATGACGGCATCGCCGAAACGTTTCTCGATGTTGGAAAGCTCGATCATGCATTTGTCTCCAGAGTGCCGCCGTAGCGCGCGAAGCGGCGCTCGAGGCGCACCTGCAGCGCTGAGAGAACAGAGCTCAGCACGAGGTAGATCAGCGCCGCCTCGATATAAAGGATCAGCGGCTCATAGGTTGTCGCAACGACGCGCTGTGCGGCCTGGAAGAGTTCGGGCACGGTGATTGCTGCTGCTAGCGAGGTATCTTTCACCAATGAAATGAAGGTGTTCGAGAGCGGCGGCACGGCAACGCGGCCGGCCTGCGGCAGAATCGTGCGGCTCATTGCCTGCCGCCAAGTCATGCCGATCGAATAGGCAGCTTCCCATTGTCCCTTCGAAACGGAGGAGATGACCGCCCGGATGATTTCAGAACTGTAAGCACCGATATTCAGCGTGAAGCCGATCAGAGCCGCCGGAAAGGCGTCAAGCAGAATGCCGATGCTCGGGAGGCCGTAGAAAATGACGAAGAGCTGCACGAGCAGCGGCGTGCCACGGATCACCCAGACGTAGAACCGCGCGATGGAAGCAACCGGAGCCGGGCCAAAGAGGCGAGCCACTGCAGTCATCAGCCCGAGCACCAGGCCGAAGACGAAGGAGAGCAGGGTCAGCGGTATGGTGAAGATCAGTCCGGCCCACAAAAGCGTGGGGAGTGATTCCGCCATCAGTTGAAACCAGTGCGGCACGGGTGTGTTCCTTGATAAAAGGGCGTCCAGCGGGATTTCGCTGGACGCTCTTCAGCAGATATAGAGGATGTGCCGGCGGCAGGAAACCGCTCCTCTGGAGCGATTACTTCGAGACGTCTTGGCCAAAATATTTATCGGCGATCTTCTTATAAGTGCCGTCGGTCTTGATGTCTGCCAGTGCCTTGTTGATCGCCTCGAGCAGTTCCGGCTCTCCCTTGCGGATGATGATGCCGGAGTGGTCGGCGTTTTCCTGCTCGGCTGCAATCTTCACATTTGCGTCCGGCTTGTGCTTTTTGAAATCCAGAAAAGAGAGGCTGTCGTTGATCGTCGCATCGGCACGGCCGGTCAGCACGAGCTGGATAGACTGGTCGAAACCTTCGGTGCCGACGAGTTCTGCGCCGGATTGCTCGGCGAGCTTGCCGAAGTTGCTCGTCAACGACTGGGCAGATTTCTTGCCCTTCAGGTCCGCAAAGCTCTTGATGCTGTCGTCGTCTGCGCGGGCGATGAGCACGGCCTTGGATGCGATATAGGGCTCGGAGAAGTCGTACTTCTGTTTGCGGGCTTCGGTGATGCCGACCTGGTTGATGACGGTATCGTAGCGCTTGGCATCGAGGCCGGCGATCAGGCCGTCCCACTTGCCTTCAACGAACTCAGCCTTGACGCCGAGCTTGGCGGCAATCGCTTCGCCGATCTCGACGTCGAAGCCCACGAGCTTGTTGCTTTCATCATGATAGGTGAAAGGCGCGTAGGTGCCTTCCGTGCCGATCTTGAAAACGCCTGCCGACTTGATGGCGTTGAGATTTTCGCCGGCCTGGGCGGCGACGAAAGCAGCGGCTGAGATAAGGGCTGCTGCGGCGATGGTCTTGAGGAGTTTCATGTTTTGCAGGTCCAATGTGGGAGGAATTCAATGAGAGATAGATCGCAGAAAATAGGGCGTCGCGAAGCGTAGAAAACTGCAAAGAAATTGGGCAACTGCGAATATTTTTCTCATTTGTCTGGCTTTTGACGCGACCTGTTTCAGGGCGTCAGAAAACGTGTGTCTGATGCCTATTGTGTGCACGTTGATATACGTTTATGCACGTTCTTAAAATTTAATGCCAACTTGTGAGCTAAACAGGCATGAACACGACAGAGATGCTGTTGAAGGAGCGGCAGAACATCATATCGGGCAAGCTTCGAGCAAACGGCCGCGTGCTTGCGGCTGAACTCGCTCTGGAATTCAGGGTCTCAGAAGACACGATCCGCCGGGATCTGCGCGAGATGGCGGCTGCTGGGCTTTGCGAGCGGGTCTATGGTGGTGCGCTGCCGATTTCGCCTGCGGGCGGCAGCCTCAAGCAGCGAATGGATATTGCCCTTGATCGCAAAGAACTGCTGGCGCAGGCCGCCGTCTCGCAGATTGCGCCCGGGTCGACGGTATTCTTCGATGCCGGAAGCACCAATCTTGCGATTGCCAATGCACTTCCATCAGACATGAGACTGACGGCTGCAACGAATGCTCCGGCGATCGCCGCGGCGCTGATGGACAACGGCAGTGTCGACGTCATCGTGATCGGCGGTATGGTCGACCGGCAGGTGGGCGGCGCGCTCGGCGCCAAGGCGATGCGGGATATGGAGCAGCTCTCGCCCGATCTTTGCATTCTCGGCGCCTGCGGCATCGATGTGGAAGCAGGTGTCACGACCTTCGGTTTCGAGGATGCGGAGTTCAAGCGGTTTGCGACATCAAGGAGCCGGAAGGTTCTGGTTGCGGTGACTTCGGAAAAATTTGGGACAGCGGCGCCGCACAGCGTTTTGCCGGTTGCGCATTGCGAATGCCTTGTGGTCGAGCACGATGCCGATGAGGCACTGCTTGCAGCCTATCGCGAGCGGGGTTGCCGGACTGTCAAGGCCGGAAGGCTCGATGAATTGAGATGAGGAGCCGACTCGTAGCGTAGGCGGCAGGAGGAAGACGGTAATAAAATGGATAATTCGACGAATATAGCGTACGGAGTTCGGCGCGGCTTCCTGCCAAAGAGCAGGGTGGCGGTGTCGCTGCTGTTCCTGATGAACGGCTTTGTCGTGGGTTGCTGGGCGCCGAAGATTCCGGATTTTGCGGAGCGGCTGGAACTGACAAAATTCCAGCTTGGGCTGATGATCCTGGTGTTCGGCGTTGGATCTTTGACACTGATGCCGATTGCCGGCGCGCAGATCGCCAAGCACGGGTCGCGCGTGGTGTCGCGGGCAACTGCGATCTGCGTGCTGCCAATTCTTCTGGCTCTGACGCTGGCACCGAATGTGGTTACCGGCGCAATCGCGCTGTTCCTGTTTGGCGGATTCATTGGCGCGATGGACGTCGCGATGAACGCCAACGCAGTCGCCGTCGAGAAATCGATGCGGCGGGCGATCATGTCGTCCTGCCATGCCTTCTGGAGCCTCGGCGGGTTGATCGGTGCGGGCCTCGGCGGCTTCGTTATCGCCAAGCTCGGCGTCCTCGGTCATGCCGAACTTGCCACAGTGTTCGCGTCGATTTTCCTGGTGATCGCCTGGCCGATGATCCTTGCCGATCCGCCGCATCCGGACGAGAAGAAAGAGAAGGCACGTCTGCCGATGACGCCTCTGCCATGGCTGCTCGGGTTGATGGCGCTCTTTTCGATGGTTCCGGAAGGTGCGGTCCTGGACTGGGGTGCGCTCTATCTCCGCCAGGAAATGAATGCATCCGTGGCTCTTTCCGGTTTTGGTTTCGCGGCCTTTTCGCTGACCATGGCAATCATGCGTTTCGCCGGCGATCTGGTGCGCGACAGGCTCGGCGGCGTCAGGACGCTGCGAATCTGCACTCTCTTTGCCATCGCCGGCATGCTGATCGCAGCCCTGGCGCCGAATGCCGAACTCGCCATCGTTGGCTTCGCGTTCTGCGGCATCGGTATTTCGAACATGGTGCCGATCGCCTTTTCCGCCGCAGGCAATATCCCTGACCTGAAGGCCGGGATCAGCCTTTCGGTCGTCACGACCCTGGGCTATTCCGGCATGCTGGTCGCGCCTTCTGCAATCGGCTTCGCTGCCGAGCATGTCGGCTTTAGCGCCGTTTTCATGGCACTGCCGGTGTTGCTGCTTGTGGTGCTGATCTTTTCGAAGCTTGCACGCTACGCAGACGGCATCTCCGGCGGCAGCCACTAGGGCTGCCAAGCGAAAGTGATGCTTTGGGCGTTGACAAGAAAGCGGGTATGATCCACCTGAAAGGCACAAATTCAAGGGTTCAAGAGCTCTATCCATGTCTTTAGCTACCGATTTTGATCCGAAACCGCGCCGTGCTTCCGTCGCGGTCGACGTGGGCGGTGTCGTCGTCGGCGGCGGTGCACCGGTCGTCGTACAGTCGATGACGAATACGGATACGGCGGATATCGATTCGACGGTCGCGCAGGTTGCAGCCCTCTTCAAAGCAGGCTCCGAGCTCGTGCGAATCACCGTCGATCGCGACGAGAGCGCTGCTGCCGTTCCGAAGATTCGCGAGCGATTGCTGCGCCTTGGCATGGATGTGCCGCTTGTCGGCGATTTCCACTATATCGGCCACAAGCTGCTCGCCGATCATCCGGCCTGTGCCGAAGCGCTGGCGAAATACCGGATCAATCCCGGCAATGTCGGCTTCAAGGACAAGAAGGACAAGCAGTTCGCCGAAATCATCGAGACGGCGGTCCGCTATGACAAGCCCGTGCGTATCGGCGTCAACTGGGGTTCGCTCGACCAGGATCTGCTGACGGCGCTGATGGATAAGAACGCCGAGGCGGGCTCGCCGCTTTCAGCACGTCAGGTGACGCGGGAGGCGATCGTGCAATCGGCGCTCATCTCGGCCAACCTTGCCGAAGAGATCGGCCTGCCGCGCAACCGCATCATCCTGTCGGCCAAAGTCAGCCAGGTCCAGGATCTAATCGCTGTCTATTCCATGCTTGCCGACCGCTCCAACCACGCGCTGCATCTGGGACTCACCGAAGCGGGAATGGGCACTAAGGGCATCGTCGCTTCGTCGGCGGCCATGGCTTACGTTCTGCAGCACGGCATCGGCGATACGATCCGCGTTTCGCTGACGCCTGAGCCGAATGGCGATCGTACACGCGAAGTGCAGGTAGCACAGGAACTGCTGCAGGTCATGGGCTTCCGGCAGTTCGTGCCGGTGGTCGCCGCCTGTCCGGGTTGCGGCCGCACGACATCGACGGTTTTCCAGGAACTGGCGCAGAATATCCAGAACGACATCCGAAAGAACATGCCGGTCTGGCGTGAGAAATATCCTGGTGTAGAAGCGCTCAACGTCGCAGTCATGGGCTGCATCGTCAACGGTCCGGGCGAAAGCAAGCATGCCGATATCGGCATTTCGCTGCCTGGCACCGGCGAGACGCCGGCCGCTCCCGTTTTCATCGACGGCAAGAAGGCGCTGACGTTGCGTGGGCCGAACATTGCTTCGGATTTCGAGACGCTTGTTGCCGATTACATCGAGAAGCGTTTCGGCCAGAAGACTGCCGCTGAATAGGCTCAGCCGCTGACGCCAAGAGACGCCGGTTTGTGTCAGTTCTTGCGGTCGGCAACAAAATGCGCGGTGGCGGCGAGCGTCGCAGCGGCATCGCCGTAAGGCGCCAGAAGCTGTGTGGCATCCTCGACGTGCCGCCGAAGCTCAGCTTCCGCCCATTCGATACCACGGAGAGCGACGAGCGTTCCTTTGCCGCGGCTTATGTCCTTGCCGGTTGCCTTACCCATGGTGGTGGCGTCGGATGTAACATCCAGAAGATCGTCGGCGAGCTGGAAGGCAAGGCCGATCTTTTCGCCGAACGCGCGCAGGCGTTTGCGATCATCACTCGAAGCGCCGGCGATGAGCGCACCCGCTTCGCAAGCAAAGCGGATTAACGCTCCCGTCTTCATAGACTGCAATATAACGATATCACATTCATCCGGCGTATTTTCTTCCGCGGCGAGGTCGAGTGCCTGGCCGCCAGCCATTCCGCCCAGACCAGCGCTGCGCGCAAGCGCAAGGATCAGCGCCACCTTGCTTTGCTCGGGAAGTTTCGTCTCGTCGGCAGCGATAATGTCGAAGGCATAGGTCAGAAGGCTGTCGCCTGCCAGGATCGCGGTCGCCTCGTCGAAGGCGATGTGCACCGTCGGTTTGCCGCGGCGCAGATCGTCGTCGTCCATCGCAGGAAGATCGTCATGGACGAGCGAATAGCAGTGAATGCATTCAAGTGCCGCACCCACTCTCAAGGCCGCCCCTTTATCTCCGCCTAAGAGCAGCGCGCTCTCCACGACGAGAAACGGGCGAAGCCGCTTGCCGCCGTTCAACACGGCATAGTGCATTGCCGTCCTCAGGCTTTCAGGCCGGGCTATTTCATCCTCTCGCATGCCTTCGGAAAGCAGCGCGTCCAGCAACGTCTCGATCTCTCGGGCGTTGGTCTTCAAACGTGCTTCGAAGGCTGCGGGGCTCGCGTTCATGCGCGCTCTTTGGCACGAGCGGCGGCGCAGTAGCAACGGAATTGTCGATGGTCACGGCAAGATTTCGTCTGTGCTCTGGCCTTCCGAACCGGCAAACGGTATGAGAACGCAGGGAACAGGTATTGGGCTTATATATTGGACATAGCGCCGGAGAGAGAGGACAGCATTGCGATGCCGGCTCATCGCCGTTTATTCGCTTGGCTGCGAAGCCAGCCGATGATGATGCGCATCGTCCTTGCAATCGCCGGACTTCTGATCCTGCCTTATGTGCTGATCTTTATTTATCTCATTCCCTTTATTCATCCCGTCTCGACACTGATGCTGCGCGATCTCCTGCTTCTGCGTGGCTATGACCGGCAATGGGTGTCCCTGGACGACATCTCGCCGGTTCTTGTCCGGTCCGTGATGGTGTCCGAGGATGGCCAATACTGTTTCCACGGTGGTGTCGACTGGGGGGAAATGCGCATGCTGGTCCTAGACACGCTCGACGGTGAATCGACCCGCGGCGGCAGCACCATACCCATGCAGACTGCCAAGAACCTGTTTCTTTGGAACGGCCGTTCCTTTGTGCGCAAGGCGCTCGAGCTGCCGCTGGCGGTTGCCTCTGACCTCGTCTGGACAAAGCGCCGGTTGATGGAGATCTATCTCAACATCGCCGAATGGGGCCCGGGTATCTATGGCATCGAGGCGGCAGCACGCTATCATTTCAAGGTACCGGCTTCCAAGCTCTCGCGACGCCAAGCAGCGCTTTTGGCCGTTTCTCTTCCGAACCCGATCGACCGGAACGCCGGAAAGCCCCGCCGCGGCCTTCGCACGCTTGCCTCGGTCATCGAGCGCCGGGCTCAAGGTTCCGGCGATTACATCAGATGCCTTTATGATTGAGGCATGAATTACTCATTGGTCGCTTTAGCCGGGCGCCGCTAAATTCGGCCTCGAAATCAATTTGCGGATGCTTCATGGATAGCCTTACCCTCTATATCGGAAACAAGAACTACTCCTCATGGTCGTTCCGGCCATGGATTGCGATGGAAGCAACGGGCATTCCGTTCGAAGAAATTCTGATCCCCTTTGATTTTCCCGCAGGCAATCCGCGCATCAGGGAGGTCTCTCCCACGGGCAGGGTGCCGGTTCTATTCCATGGCAGCCTGCGGGTATGGGAATCGCTCTCGATCATCGACTACGTCTCCGAGCTCTATCCCGAGGCGGGGCTTTGGCCCAAGGATCGCGCACAGCGCGCGGTGGCGCGTTCGGTCTCGATGGAGATGCTTTCGGGCTTCCGGGCGCTCAGAGGCGCTTGTCCGATGAATATCCGGCGTGCTCGCGGCAAGATCGCACTTGCGGACGGCGTGATGGCTGACGTCCTGCGGATCGAAACCATTTTCCGCGACTTGCGCGGCCGCTCGGGCGGGCCGTTTCTCTTTGGCGGATTTTCGGCAGCCGACGCAATGTTTGCGCCGGTTGTCAGCCGCTTCGATGCCTATGACCTTGTGACTGCCAGCGATACGTTGAGTTATATGTCGGCGATGAAGGCGCATCCTGCCTGGCAGAAATGGGAAACTGCGGCCCGGGCCGAACCCTGGATTGTGCCGGAAGACGAGGTCTGATCTTCAATCCGCGAGAATCACAAAAAATCCGTTTTGGGACTGGTCAACCACCTTCAGGGCATGTATAAGCGCGCAAAATTTCCGAAATCGCGACACGTCCGTTTCGGCCGCCAGCTTGGCCGGGGAATGTGTTGCCTGTGAATTGGAGTATGTAAAATGGCTGTACCGAAGAGAAAAACAAGCCCGTCCAAGCGCGGTATGCGCCGTTCTGCAGACGCACTGAAGGCCGCGACCTACGTGGAAGACAAGAACTCCGGCGAACTGCGCCGCCCGCACCATATCGATCTGAAGACCGGTATGTATCGCGGCCGCCAGGTTCTGACGCCGAAGGAAAGCGCATAAGTTTCCAAATTCTGGCATGGCCAGGATTGAAAGGCCGGCTTTAAGCGCCGGCCTTTTCGGTTTTGAGAACTATTATATTTCTGATGCCTTGAAGTGGCGCTGTGATTTGCTGCAGTATTCCCGTCGAGTAGGGGGACATGCTGAAATGATCGCTGTAATGCCGCTGATGGTAATTCCGTATATTCTTTACAATATGACGATTGCCGGTTTGATGGGCGGCGGAGGCATTCCCGCGCTCCAGCATGACATCATCGTGCTTTCGATGATCTCCGGGGCGATCTGGAGCATGGCACTTGGCGATCTCTTCATCGTCGTGGCGCTGGTCATTCTGTTCGTCGAGATATTGAAGGCCACCAGCAATGGATCTGGCAGCCTGGTCAACCACATGCTGTCAATGCTGGTCTTCATCGCCTTCCTGGTCGAATTCCTTCTCGTCCAGGATGCAGCAACACAGGTCTTCTTCATCTTGATGACGATTGCACTGATCGACGTGATCGGCGGATTTGCCGTCTCGATCCGCAGTGCCGGGCGCGATGTTTCGATTGGGCTTTGAGCCTTAGAGATTGTCGAGCTTGTTCTGCAGGGCGCGCAGCTGCTCCTTCAACTCATCGATATCCTTCGCCTCCGCCTTCTTCGTTTCCTTGGCGGGAGGGGTCATGAAAGGAGAGAACATCTGCATGGCCTGCTGAAACATCTCGGTGTTGCGCCGGACCTGGTCTTCGACCATCTGCATCGGGAGCTGCAGGTTCTTGCTGAGCGGCGATTCACCGAAGGCGCGGGTCACTTGTTCGCGCATCTGCGACTGCTGTTCGGTAAAGGCACGCATGGAATGTTCGAGGAAAGTTGGAACGACCATTTGCATCTGATCGCCGTAATAGGTGATGAGTTGGCGCAGGAAGGAAATCGGCAGCAGCGTGTTCCCGGTCTTTGATTCCTGCTCGAAAATGATCTGGGTCAATACGGAGTGCGTAATGTCATCACCGCTCTTTGCGTCCTGTACCGTAAAATCCTCACCCTTCTTCACCATCTCTGCCAGATCTTCCAGCGTCACATAGGTGCTGGTGCCTGTATTATAGAGGCGGCGGTTGGCGTATTTCTTGATAACTATTTGGCCCTCATTCTTCGCCATATCAGTTCTCCTGAACCCCGTCTGATTGTTATGGATATTCCTCCACCACAGACTGTAGACGCAAAAGAAGCCTGGTGACAATCTCTTTGTGCGATGCGGCAACCCCTTTGATAAAAGGGATAATTCGTATCTTCGTAAGCGGCGGCAAAAATTGCCGCAATCGTCTTGCCGTTTGACTTAGGGCTGAACCTTTGCCAGTTTCAGCTTATATATGCTGAAGGAAACGAGGAGGCCTTTATGAGCAATTCGTCCATCGTCATCGCCAGCGCGGCCCGCACAGCGGTCGGCTCTTTCAATGGTGCATTCGCAACCGTCCCAGCGCATGAGCTTGGGTCTGCCGCCCTCAAAGCTGCGCTCGAACGCGCAGGCGTCGAGGCGGCGGAAGTCGACGAGGTGATCCTCGGCCAGGTGCTGCAAGCAGGAGAAGGGCAGAACCCTGCTCGGCAGGCGGCCATGAAGGCGGGGGTTCCAAAGGAGGCCACGGCCTGGGGCGTCAACCAGCTTTGTGGCTCAGGCCTTCGCGCCGTAGCGCTAGGTATGCAACAGATCGCGCTTGGGGACGCGAAGATCATCGTCGCCGGCGGCCAGGAATCCATGTCGATGGCTCCGCATGCCGCGCATCTGCGTGGCGGTACGAAGATGGGCGACATGAAGATGGTCGACACCATGATCAAGGACGGCCTGATGGACGCTTTTTACGGCTATCACATGGGCATCACGGCCGAGAACGTCGCCCGCCAGTGGCAACTTTCCCGCGACGATCAGGATCAGTTCGCGGTTTCCTCTCAGAACAAGGCGGAAGCAGCCCAGAAGGAAGGCCGCTTCAAGGATGAGATCGTTCCCTTCGTCATCCAGACACGCAAGGGCGATGTGACGGTGGATGCCGACGAGTATATCCGCCACGGCGCAACGCTCGATGCGATGGGGAAGCTTCGTCCGGCTTTCGACAAAGAGGGCACCGTGACGGCTGGCAACGCATCGGGTCTCAATGACGGCGCCGCAGCCGCAGTACTGATGACGGAAGCAGAGGCCGTAAGGCGCGGAATCCAGCCGCTGGCACGCATCGTTTCGTGGGCAACGGCTGGCGTCGATCCTCAGGTCATGGGAACCGGACCGATCCCCGCGTCGCGCAAAGCGCTCGAGAAAGCCGGCTGGTCTGTTGGTGATCTCGACCTGATCGAGGCGAACGAGGCCTTTGCGGCCCAAGCCTGCGCCGTGAACAAGGACCTTGGCTGGGATCCGGCCATCGTCAATGTTAACGGCGGAGCAATCGCGATCGGCCATCCGATCGGCGCATCCGGGGCACGTGTTCTCAACACGCTGCTTTTCGAAATGAAGCGGCGTAGCGCAAAGAAAGGACTTGCCACGCTTTGCATCGGCGGAGGCATGGGCGTCGCCATGTGCTTCGAAGCATTATAATAGCATGCGATTGATGATTCAAAACGCCTGATCAAAGGCGAAATAGCCTCGAGGGGAGCGAAACATGAGCAGAGTGGCTTTGGTCACCGGTGGCACGCGCGGTATCGGTGCAGCGATTTCGATGGCGCTCAGGAATGCGGGTTATAAGGTCGCCGCCAACTACGCCGGCAACGACGAGAAGGCGAGGGCCTTTCATGACGTGACCGGCATTCCGGTCTTCAAGTGGGACGTGTCCGATTATGTCGCTTGCGGCGAGGGTGTCGCGAAGGTGGAAGCGGAACTTGGCGGTGTCGAGGTGCTGGTCAACAATGCCGGTATCACCCGCGACGCAATGTTTCACAAGATGACGGCGCAGCAGTGGCATGAGGTGATCAATACGAACCTCACGGGCCTCTTCAACATGACGCACCATGTCTGGGGCGGAATGCGCGATCGGAGCTTCGGACGCATCGTCAACATCTCTTCCATCAACGGCCAGAAGGGCCAGATGGGGCAGGTGAATTACTCGGCTGCCAAGGCGGGGGATCTCGGCTTTACGAAGGCCCTCGCCCAGGAAGGGGCTGCGAAGAACATCACCGTGAACGCTGTCTGCCCCGGTTATATCGCCACGGAAATGGTTCTCGCCGTTCCCGAGAAAGTGCTCAACGAGAAGATCATTCCCCAGATTCCGGTCGGACGCCTTGGTGAGCCGGAGGAGGTCGCGCGCTGCGTTGCCTTCCTCGTCTCCGACGATGCCGGCTTTATCACGGGCTCGACACTTTCGGCAAACGGTGGGCAATTCGTCGTCTAAGCTTACTTGCCACGCGGATGCTTGGTCTTTGCCTTGACGGGCACTCTTTGCAACCGTCTGTCTGCACCGCGAAGCGCGGCGATAGCTGTCGTGAGAAATGCTGCCGCAACAAGGATAGCGACAGCGGAATTTAAGACAATCGGGGTCATAAGGCATTCCTTTCATACCCGGCATACTGTTGCCGTGTTCATGAGGGGAATATGAGCCCGTTTTCCGCAACGCAGTAGAGTTGGATTTCGGGACCGATCGTCAACATACCGTTGACGATGCGCATAAACAAAAACGGACGCCGAAGCGCCCGTTTTTCATACAAAAACGGCGATGTTTAGTAACGGCGTGGGCAGCGTGCTTCGTAGCGGCGGCCGTAGCGATCGCGATAGACGCAGTAGCCGCGGCGCTCTACCGACTGGCCGATCAGGGCGCCAGCGAGACCGCCAGCAACGGCGCCGATTGCAGCGCCACCCCAGCTGTCGGAGACAGCGCCGCCAATGATTGCGCCGGTACCGGCGCCAATTGCCGTTCCCTTTTCCGTCGGCGTGCAGGAGGCAAGCGTGCCTACGAAGGCGGCAACAATTGCAATTTTTTTCATCATGAACTTCACTCCCTATTTTACCAAGCCGCTATATCCGGCCCATTAGGACAAGAATAATAATGATGATGAGGACTAGCCCTAAACCGCCGGAAGGTCCATAGCCCCAACCACGGCTATATCCCCAATTCGGTAGGGCACCAATCAAAAGCAAAATAAGGATAATGAGAAGTATCGTTCCGAGCATGTTCCGGTTCCTTCAACTCATCGTGAGTCCGATTGGACAATAAACACGCATCCGCGATTTTTGTTCCCGGCTAAACTCCGCACTGTGCGAAGGGCGCTGGTTTCTGCTTGAACCGGGCGATCAAGAGACCAAAAAATTCTTAATGGGCGTCGATCAGAAGTGCCGCGCGGCCAGAATCTCGCAATCGATCTATGGTTAAAATTGTATTCATGTACAACATGTTGCGGTGAACGAACCGGGAAAATCCCGATGTCGCTGATTCGTCGGCGATTCGTTCCGTCTTTGGTCGAAGTGTTAATAGAGCCGGGCGTAGGCGTTAATCAAATATGAGTCCGGCTTCCGAAACAGGCATCAGAGTTGCCTCCGCGATTCGCCGCCGAGTCGTTCCGAATTCGACGGAAGCATTCTTTCCCGGCAGTTTTCCAACCGTTTCTGGGCGATATTCTCTGTTCGGTAAGAAATGTTAACCGAGTGGCGCTCCAGCTCTTGCCGCGTCCGATGCCGATTCAGCATCTAGTAGGAAAAATCGATTCAAAACCAATACTTAGCCGTGAACAAAAGCTGAATCACCGCGAGTCACCGATTCGTCGCTGATTCGTTCTCACGCTGTTCCGAATCTTAAAACAACCATTTAGCGACATTTTTTGAATCGAGTTTGCAGCTCATTTTGAAGCCCGGCTCTTGCGTTTGGCCGGATGGCTGTCCATGTGTTGTCTGCTTCGGGAACGGAGCGCACTTGACCTCAAGGCTCCCCGCCTCACTTGCACGGACAATGACACTGACATCGCAGCCGATGATATTGAGCGGGCGCGGCGTGACCGCGGTGCTCGGGCCGACCAATACAGGCAAGACCCATTACGCCATCGAGCGCATGGTAGCGCACGGCACCGGCGTAATCGGCCTGCCACTGCGTCTGCTGGCACGTGAGGTCTATACGCGCGTTGTCGAAAAGGTGGGAGTGCAGAACGTTGCGCTTGTGACCGGCGAGGAGAAGATCTCACCGGCGAATGCGCGCTTTTCCGTTTGCACGGTCGAAGCCATGCCGCGCGAAACAAAGGCCGCATTTGTCGCGATCGACGAGGTTCAGCTTGCAGGCGACCTCGAGCGCGGCCACGTCTTCACCGACCGTATTCTGCATCTGCGCGGCCGCGACGAAACGCTGCTTCTGGGGGCCGACACGATGCGGCCGATCCTCCAGCAACTCCTGCCTGGCATCACGGTCGTCGAAAGGCCGCGGCTTTCGCAACTTTTCTACTCGGGCCAAAAGAAGATCACCCGTCTTCCGCAACGGTCGGTTATCGTCGCCTTTTCGGCAGATGAGGTCTACGCCATTGCAGAGCTGATCCGCCGTCAGCGCGGGGGTGCCGCGGTCGTTCTCGGCGCTCTCAGCCCCCGCACCCGAAATTCTCAAGTCGCGCTCTACCAGGCCGGCGATGTCGAATATCTCGTCGCAACCGATGCGATCGGCATGGGCCTCAATCTCGATGTTGATCACGTAGCTTTCGCGCAGGACCGCAAGTTCGACGGGTATCAGTTCCGTAATCTCAATCCTGCCGAACTCGCTCAGGTCGCGGGACGTGCTGGCCGTCATGTCCGTGACGGCACATTCGGAGTGACGGGCCAGGTGCATCCGTTCGACGAGGAATTGGCGGAGCGGATCGAAGCCCACGAATTCGATAGTGTCAAAGTTTTGCAGTGGCGGACGAAGGAGCTTGATTTCTCCTCAATACAATCATTGCGGGCGAGCCTCGAAACTCCTCCGACCGCCCAAGGTTTAACGCGAGCCCTGCCGGCCGTTGACCAGCAAGCGCTCGAACATCTGGCGCGCTATCGGGAAATTATTGATCTGGCTACAAATCCGCAGCGCGTGGAGAAGCTTTGGGAAATTTGCGCACTGCCTGACTACCGGCGTATCGCGCCGGCACAGCATGCCGACCTGATCTCGACGCTCTTTTCCGATCTTGTGCGCCATGGCACGGTGAACGAGCAGTTTCTCGCAGAGCAGGTGCATCGAGCTGATCGGACGGATGGCGAAATTGACACGCTTTCGGCGCGAATCGCGCAGATAAGAACGTGGACTTATGTGTCGAATCGACCCGATTGGCTTGCCGATCCGACACACTGGCAGGAAAAGACGCGGGAAATCGAGGATCGATTGTCCGATGCGTTACATGAAAGGTTGACGAAACGCTTTGTTGATCGCAGGACATCTGTGCTCATGAAGCGCCTGAGAGAGAATGCGATGCTGGAAGCAGAAATCAGTGTGAATGGCGATGTCTTTGTTGAAGGACATCATGTGGGGCAATTGTCCGGATTCCGGTTCACTCCCCTTTCGGGTGCGGACGGACCGGACGGCAAGGCGATCCAGACCGCATCGCAAAAGGCGCTTGCCCTGGAATTCGAGGCGCGCGCCGCGCGCCTCCATGCTGCAGGCAACAGCGATCTAGCGATCAGCGCCGACGGCCTTATCCGCTGGCTCGGCGATCCGGTTGCGCGCCTTGCGGGCAGCGAGCACATCATGCGTCCTCGCGTCATCCTGCTTGCCGACGAACAACTGACGGGCAATGCGCGCGATCACGTTGCAGCCCGCGTCGAGCGCTTCGTCAATCACCACATCAGCACGATCCTGAAGCCGCTCGATGATCTTTCGCGTGCCGAAGACCTGCAAGGCTTGGCCAAGGGCCTTGCCTTCCAGCTCGTCGAAAATCTCGGCGTACTCTTTCGCCGCGACGTGACGGAAGAGGTGAAGTCGCTGGATCAGGACGCGCGTGCTTCCATGCGCCGTTATGGTGTTCGCTTCGGCGCCTACCACATTTTCGTGCCCGCGCTTTTGAAGCCGGCTCCGGCTGAACTTATCACGCTGCTCTGGGCCTTGAAAAATGACGGCCTCGAAAAACCGGGCTATGGCGACCTCATTCCGGTGCTGGCTGCCGGCCGCACGTCCGTCGTGACCGACCCGGGCTTCGAGCGCATGTTCTATAAGCTTGCCGGCTTCCGTTTTCTCGGCAAACGTGCCGTTCGCATCGATATTCTCGAGCGGCTTGCGGATATCATCCGTCCATTGCTGCAGTGGAGGCCGGGTCAGGTGAATCGGCCGGAAGGAGCTTATGATGGCCGCCGCTTCACGACGACCACCGCGATGCTTTCGATTCTCGGCGCGACGCTGGAGGATATGGAAGAGATTCTCAAGGGCCTCGGTTATCGCGCCGATGCCGTGACGGCCGAGGAGGCGGCAGCTCATCTTGCTGCTCAAGACACTTCTGCCGCCCCGGCAGCGGAGATCCCTGCGGAAGAGGCCGCCGAGAAGGCAGATCATGACGATGCCGACAGCACATCGGAAGAAGCTGCTTCCGATGGGCCGGCTACAGAAGACAAGCCTGCTGTCGAGGCCGCGACTGCCGACTCATCCGCGGCTGAACCTGCGGAAGCCGTGGAGCCTGTCGAACAGAAACCTGTCCTTCTGTGGCGTCTTGGCGGGCGCAACGACAACCATCGCCAAGGACGCGGTCAAGGCGAACGCCGCAGCGGTGACCGTCAGCAGCATGGCACCCGCCGTCACGGCGGGGGCGAAGGCGCAGAAGGCAATCGTGGCGAAGGCCGTGACGGCAAACGCCAGGAACGGGACCGCGACGGCAGCAAGCCGCACCAGGGCCGTGGCGATCGCAACGAGAAGCGGGGTGATCGTCAGGATCGCGGCGACCGCAAGGATCGCAACAACAATCGCAACGGCCCACAGCCGCTGCGCTTCGAGGCAAAGCCGCCGCGCAAGGAAAAGCCGATCGATCCGGATTCTCCTTTCGCAAAGCTCGCTGCCTTGAAGGAGCAGATGAAGAAGTAGCCAATGAGCGGGGAGACACAGCCAGGGAGCGGTTCGCGGCAGCGCATCGACAAGTGGCTGTTCTTCACGCGCATGGTGAAATCACGCTCTCTGGCGCAAAGCCACATCCAATCAGGCCGCGTTCGTATCAACGGCGAGCGCGTACAGCAACCCAGCCAGATCGTAAAGGCAGGCGACCGTGTCGAGTTGGCACTCGAGCGCCGGGATGTGGTTCTGATCGTGAAGGCACCAGGCGAGAGGCGCGGGCCTTTCGAGGAAGCAAAACTGCTTTACGAAGATCTGACGCCGCCGCAGGGTGAGACAAAACGTCTCACGTCCTATGAGCAAGCCATCCGTGCGGCCGGCAGCGGCCGGCCGACGAAAAAGGAGCGGCGTGCAACCGATCGGCTATTGCCCGACGAGGATTAGAAAACTCTATCAGCCAGAGCCTGCTTGGCAGATCGTTTATTCTTGAAATCCGGCCACAAAGCCGATACGTCACAGTCAACTTGCCGGACAGTGTGCTTGCCTCCCAAGCCTGTCCACGCTGTCCTCCGGCCAGGGGAAAGGCGCGACGTTCCAGGTTGCCCGGCCCCGCTTTCGTGAAAATCCTGGAGTTCTTCATGACCTATGTCGTGACCGACAATTGCATTCGCTGCAAATATACCGATTGTGTGGAAGTCTGCCCCGTCGATTGTTTCTATGAAGGCGAAAATTTTCTCGTCATTCACCCGGATGAGTGCATCGACTGCGGTGTCTGCGAACCCGAATGTCCCGCCGAGGCCATCAAGCCGGACACCGAACCGGGGCTCGACAAGTGGCTCAAGATTAATGCGGAATATGCCAGCATCTGGCCCAACATCACGATCAAGAAAGAACCGATGGCGGAGGCCAAGGAAATGGACGGTGAGGCCGGCAAATTCGAGAGGTACTTCTCCGAAAAGCCCGGCTCCGGCGATTGATGGCTTTTTGCCCAGCATGGTCGTGAAATCGGGATCGGAGCCGGGCGTAAACGTTTATATGATGCTCTGTTCATATAGGTGCCATGTGTTGCCCGCATGACTCACATTAAGCAAATTATTGATTTCCTCATATTTTTATGATAGTTTTCGGAAACTGATCCATTTGAGGCACGAAGCGTGCCGAAGCCATCACGAAAGCAAGAGAAATCCGTACGCGGTTCCCCGTGAGATATCAACACCTTGAGCCGTTCGATCGTTGGTCGCGCGCAAGGATTTCTTTTACTTCTGTCTGGTGAGACCAGAGTGAAGTCACCCGACGGAGCTGATCCGTCTCATCCGGGCCTGACTGACCCGGCTCCGGCCGCCGCCGGACGCGTAACAGGGAGTTTTTGACTAGTATGACGATCCAGCAGAAAAAACCTTCAGCAGCACGCCACGGCTTCAAGACCGGTGAATCGATCGTATACCCCGCTCACGGCGTCGGTAACATCACCGCTATCGAAGAGCAAGAAGTCGCCGGCATGAAGCTCGAACTTTTCGTTATCGATTTCGAGAAGGACAAGATGCGCCTGAAGGTTCCGGTTGCCAAGGCAATGAACATCGGCATGCGCAAGCTGTCTGAAACCGATTTCGTCGAGCGCGCTCTGAAGGTTGTGCAGGGCAAGGCGCGCGTCAAGCGTACCATGTGGTCCCGCCGTGCGCAGGAATATGATGCCAAGATCAATTCCGGCGACCTGATTTCCATCGCCGAAGTCGTTCGCGATCTCTATCGCGCTGAAAACCAACCGGAGCAATCCTATTCCGAACGCCAGCTCTACGAAGCCGCACTCGATCGGATGGCGCGTGAAATTGCTGCGGTGAACAAGATGTCGGAAACTGAAGCCGTCCGCCTCGTCGAGACGAACCTCAACAAGGGTCCGAAGCGCGGCAAGGCAACCGAAGAGGACGAGTCGCAGGACGAAGCCGCTTAATACAGCATTGTTTTCCCTAGGAAAAAGCCCGGCCTGCGTGCCGGGTTTTTTTTGTGGAACTTTTCCCGGCCACCCGCGTTTAAATACCGTAAGTGCGGACTGCATCGGGAAATATTCGTCCCCTCGAACGTTCGCATTCCTGTCAACGTTCGATGAGGAGCGGATCATGCCTTCCACAATTTGCCCTGCCGGCAACTTGAAGAAACAGGTCCAGCCTTACTGCCTTAACGGCACATGACGAAGAGATAGGGCCCCCTCCTGAAAAATCCAGGAGCGGGGCCTTTATGCAATTCAGACGCTGGATTGGTTCGGACAGCGATGCGCCGGAAACGGATCTTGTTTGTTTCTTTCAGGGGCACGAGGCCTGATTTTTAGGAGACCGATATGAAGAACATGTCTGCAGACCGGCGTATGATCAAAATCGCCATGGCGGCCCCCTATCTTGCTCGGGAAGAAGAACATAACCTCGCTATTCGCTGGAAGGACAATGAGGATCGCGGCGCCCGAAACCAGATCGCGATGGCTCACATGCGCCTCGTTATTTCCATGGCGGGCAAGTTCCGGAATTTCGGTCTGCCAATGAGCGATCTTGTACAGGAAGGTTATGTCGGCCTTCTTGAGGCGGCTGCCCGCTTTGAGCCGGAGCGTGAGGTGCGCTTCTCCACCTATGCAAGCTGGTGGATCCGCGCGTCGATCCAGGACTACATCCTGCGCAACTGGTCGATTGTTCGCGGCGGCACGAGTTCCGCGCAGAAGGCCCTTTTCTTCAATCTGCGCCGCCTCCGCGCCAAGCTCGCCAGAGGCGACTCGCATCTCACCCTTCAATCCATCCATCAGGAGATCGCGGCTGCCTTGGGTGTCAGCCTTGCCGACGTTCAGACGATGGATGCGCGTCTTTCCGGCAATGACGCCTCGCTGCAGGCACCTTCGGTCTCCGGCGATGCTGACAGCGCAGAGAAGATGGATTTTCTTGTCAGCGACGATCCGCTGCCGGACGAGCAGGTTTCCAACATGATTGACGGTGAACGCCGCCGTATCTGGCTGACATCGGCGCTGAAACATCTCAATGAGCGCGAAATGAAGATCATCGCAGCGCGCCGCCTTGCCGAAGAAGGCGCGACGCTCGAGGAACTCGGCGCCGATCTCGGAATTTCGAAGGAACGCGTTCGCCAGATCGAAAGCCGCGCCATGGAAAAATTGCGCAGCGCACTTGTCAATGCGGATCCGCATATGGCGGCTCACGCCTAAGAGCCTTTACTCCCAGCAGCACAAACTCACCCGGTGAAAGCCGGGTTCTTTTTTATTCGGAAATGATCTTCACGCGGTCGCCGGGCGAGACCGTGCCGCCGGCCCGCAGGGCATTGATCAGTTTGAAGAGGTCGAGTTTACGATCCGTGCCCAGCATTCGGGCCGCCAGCGTTGCAACATTTTCGCCGGGACGAACGGTGACGACGCGGATTCTCAGGGGTTTCAGCGTTGCCGCCTCCTGCGGCGTCATGCGGCGGAAGCTGGCGCGCAACACGTCTGCCGTCTGCTGCAAGACGGCACTGCCCTTTGGAACGGCCGTCAGGAAGCGGAAGATCTGCGAATTATTGCGCACCACCGTAACATCGAAATCCCATCGATCCGCTGTGGCACGGGCCGTTGCCGCTTCCATGCCGTTAACGGTGATCGGCCGGATCGTCGAAGGATCGAGACCGGTGACCCAGCCGCTCGAAATGTAATTCGTCAGGCTCTGGTTGTCGTTGTCGGCAACCCCGTCAAAGCGGATAGCCACGTCTCCCGGACCGGTTGCCATGACGGCTTCGACTTTATTGTCGATGCTGAAATCCGGCGGCACGTCGAACCGAATGCCGAGACCGCCATGTAGGAAGGTCTGGCCGCGAACATAGCCTTCCTCCGGACTGTCGCCGTAGAGAAGACCGTCGATGCCATCGAGATAGTAGCCCCTTCCCTTGTCACCGACCGTCCCTTCCTGGCCGAAGGCGCGGGCGTGATCGCGCGAAAGCTCGATACGCTGCACCGAGTTCGGGTGGCTCGAAAGGAAGTCCAGGCTTTGGTCGGCGTCAGGATCGGCAGACATGAAGCGGCTGTAGGCCGCCATGGAATCGAGGAAGCGCGTGGCGGCATAAGGGTCATAACCCGCTTCGCCAAGCATGCGCACACCAATCACGTCGGCCTGCAGTTCCTGCTGGCGGGAGAAAGCCGCGAGACGCAGCTTGCCTCGCGCGAGAGCTTGCTTACCAGCGATGTCGCTCGACAGCACCTCGGCAACTACGCGGCTTGCAATGACCTCAGCCTCTTCGCGCTTCTGCCGCTCGATGCCGTGATTGGCCGTCACGTGGCCCATTTCATGCGACAGCACGGCTGCGACTTCCGAAGCATCGTTGGCGAGTGCCAGCAGGCCGCGGGTTACATAGAGATAGCCGCCCGGCAGTGCAAAAGCATTGATCGCCGGTGAATTCAAAATCGTGATGCGATAGGACTGGCTCGGATTTTCCGAAACCGCCGTCAGCGCGCCGGCAATGCGGGCAACGAGGCGTTCGGTCTTGGCATCCTTGTATTCGCCGCCGTAGCTCGCAACGATACGCGGATGTTCGCGCGCACCCATGGCGGCACGCGGATCGTTCTTTTGTACTTCATCGACGATCTGCGGATTGGCAGAGGGAGAGACGGTCGGCTGATACGATTGTTCGATGATCGACTGGCAGCCATTAAGCGCGACTGCGGCCGCAGACACCAGTAATGCGCGGCGGCTCCACCGGTATGGCACAGAAAGCACGTTACTGGAGGGCGCGGGGCGTTTCCACGTCGTCATGCTGTCCAGTCTGGCTCTCCGAGTCATCTTGCTTTTCGGCCGGTTTGCCGCATGTCTGATCCGGCCGCTTCCAACGGGGTTCAACAGTCGTCCATCCCGGTTCTCGCACTGCACAACGGGAAGACACAAGCCATTGCTGTAACTGATTTCCGCATCGGTTGCATAGCGAGACTCTGCTTAATTGTAGCGCCGTTGTATTTTAGCAAGCGTGGCATCGTTAGGGTGTCCTCTCGCTCGGATGAAATTGTGGCGAAAGTGCCAGTGCAAGCGTGAGATTCGTCAGCGGCGCAGAAATTGCCGTAGCGCAGGCATGTCCTCCCGCGTGAGATAATCGGCGAGTGGCGCGGCAAGAACGATCGCCCCTTTATCGATAAAGACACCGTAGTCGGCGATGCGACGCACCTCGTCGGGATCATGCGAAACGATGATCACCGTGTTGCCGGTCTCCATATGCAAGCCGAGCAGCAGCTCGGCCATGTCTGCGCGCAAGCCCGGATCAAGCGCTGCAAAAGGTTCATCCAGGAGCAGAACGGCGCGCTTTCGCACGAGCGCCCGCGCAAACGCTGCTCGCTGCCGCTCCCCGCCAGAAAGCGTTGCGGGCATACGCCGTTCGAAATTGGCGAGGCCGACCTTCTCGAACGCCTCGGAAATGTTTCGCCGGTCCTCGGCAGTGAGGTTCAATGTCGAATCGATCCCCAGACCGACATTGGTGAAGATATCGAGATGGGCAAAGAGATTGTTGTCCTGGAAGACGACCGAGACTGGACGCTCCGCCGGATAGGCCGCCGTCACATCGGCGCCGTGCATCCGAATGCGGCCGACGTCAGGTCGTTCAAAGCCGGCGAGCAGATTGAGAAAGGTTGACTTTCCGGCGCCGGAAGGGCCGCTCACGGCGACGATCCGGCCGGCCGGCAGACGGCAATCGAAATGGAAAGCGTGCGTGCCGAGCTTCAAGCGCACGTCCTCCATTTCGATCCCGGCTTGATCAGCGGCCGTCATTGCCATTCTCCCGCCTTGGCTGGCCTGCGGTTCCAGCGATCGTCAGCAGTAGACAAACAACGCCGAGGATAAGCGCAAGGCCGTCGGCGTCGTTCGTCCTGTAGCTGCCCATGCGGCTATAAACGAGCCAGGGCAATGTGACAAAACCCTCGGAGCCAAAGAGCGCGACGGCGCCGAGATCGCCAAGTGAGAGCGCCATGGCGAATGACAAGGCAGTGAGCAGCGGCTTCTTCAAGCCCGGCCAGTCTATGAATCTCAATCGGGCCGCGCCCGCAATACCCAGGCTTGCGGACAGTTTCTGCGTCCGGCGCTGATGCACAACATAGGCCGGCTCCAGTACGCGCATGACAAAGGGAAGCGCCATCAGCATATTGATGAGAACGACGAGCAAGGCTGCAAAGCGCGTCGCATCGCCGAAAGGCCGCAGTGCCATGAACCATCCGGTCGCAAGCACGATCGGCGGCACGAGCAGGACCATCGACGAAGCGCTGCCCATGGCCGCAAAAAAGGATCGGTCGGTAATGCCTCGCCGCCGTTTCGATACAATTGCATGCCGGGCACGTATCATGGCCATCGAAAGGGCGACCGAGAGCAGAGCCGCGGTAAGCGAGATTGCGAAGCTCGTTCCGGCCGACTGCCAGAAGATCGGCTCCTGCAGCAGCTTTATGAGATCGGCATGCAATCCTGCCGCGATAACGGATAGAAGCGGCAAGCCGAGGAAAAGCACGGCGATCAGCAACAACAGCCTGTCGGCCAATCTGGCACCTGGGCCTTTGCCATCCAGCCGCTTGATGTCCCTGCCTGTGGTCAAGCCTTCATCTCCGGCCGGTGGAAAGAATGTCATCGCGCCCAGGATCGCCGCCGTGAGCGCGATCTGCAGGAGCGACAAGGCGATTGCGCGGCCGGGATCGAAATCGAAGCGAAGCGACTGGTAGATCGCAACTTCGATCGTGGTCGCCGCCGGGCCACCGCCGAGGGTCAGCACCAGCGTGAAGCTGGTGGCGCAGAGCATGAAGATCAATCCACCGATCCCGGGAATGAGCGGGCGGATCGCCGGCCATTCAATGAAGCGGAAAACCGAGTGGGGCCGCATGCCGAGACCGCTTGCCATCAGCCAGTATTCGGCGGGCACGCGTTCGAGACCCGCGAGGATCAGCCGGCAGGCAAGCGGCAGGTTGAAGAAGATATGCGCGAGAAGGATGCCCGTGAGCCCATAGATGCTTATTGGTTCGTCGAGCCCGACCTTCACCAGCAGAGAGTTCAACAACCCCTGCCTGCCCCATATGCCAATCAGGCCGAGTGCTCCGATCAGCACCGGCAGCCCCATTGGAATCGCCATCAGACGGATGATCCAGATGCGGCCTATAAAATGCGGCTGGCGAGCGAGCGCGCGTGCAACCGGAATTGCTAAGGCGATGGAAAGTGCGGTTGAAAGCAGCGCTTGCAGCAGCGTGAAGCGCAGCACACGCAGAAGATAAGGATCGAAAAGAATGCCGGCGATGGCCGATCCCCCGCCGGCAATAAGCAACGAGAATGCTGCCAGGCCGACAAACAACGTGACTGCGGCGAGGCTGATCACCCCGCCGGTCAATGCACGCTGCCGTTCAGCCGCGGTCTGCAGCATCAGTTCACGCTCATCGCTGCGAGCCACTCGTCGATCCAGGCCTTGCGGTTCCTGGCGACGTCGTCAGGGCTCATCGAGAAGGTCTTGGCCGGATTGACGAGCTTGTTAAAGGCGTCCGGGAGCGGCTCAGAGGTTGCGGAAACGGGCATCATCCAATTGTTCGTCGGGATGGTATCCTGGAAGGCGGGTGTCACCATGAATTTCAGGAAATCGCGAGCGAGATCCTTGGTCGGCGCATTCTTCAGAAGACCTGCGACTTCGATCTGGATAAAATGGCCTTCAGAGAAAGCTGCGGCCTGATAGCGATCGGTTTTTTCGACGACCATATGGTAGGCTGGGGACGTGGTGTAAGAGAGCACCATCGGTGCCTCACCCTTGGTGAACAGGCCATAGGCTTCGGACCAGCCGGGCGTGACCGTCAGGATGCGGTTCTTGAGTTTAGCCCAAGCTTCCGGCGCCTTGTCGCCGTAAATGGATTTGATCCAGAGCAGCAGGCCAAGACCGGGCGTCGAGGTTCGCGGATCCTCGATGACGATCTTCTGCGCGGGATCGCCCTCGACCAGATCCTCCATGCTCTGCGGCGGGTTCTTGATCGTCTGTGTGTCGTAGATGATCGCAAAGTGGCCGTAGTCGTAGGGAACGAAGACATCGTCCACGAAGCCGCCCGGCACCTTCAGAGCGCCGGCATTGACGCCGCTTGCGTCGAACAGGCCGGTTTCCTTGGCTTCGGTGATGAGGCTCGTGTCGATGCCGAGGACGACGTCAGCTTTGGTGGAGACCCCCTCGAGCTTCAAGCGCGAAAGCAGTGCGACGCCATCGGCAACGCTGACGAAATTGACCGTGCAGCCGCATGTCTTCTCAAAAGCCTCCTTGACCTTAGGTCCAGGTCCCCATTCGGACGTGAAGCTTTCATAAGTATAGATGGTGAGCGTCTTTTCCGCGGCGTGCGCGGCAGACAAGCCAAGCGTCGCGGCGAAAAATGCTGCGGTCAGCGAAGAGATGATCGATGTGCGGCCGGACATGGCACGCCTCCTCCTTGAGTTTCGTTTGAACGGGAAAAGGGCGTTGCCGAATGTCACGCGTCTAATCCCTCCGCCGGTGTTAACCGGATCAGGTTCCGCGGGTTGGCTCGAAGCCTCTCAGCCGGATGTCTTTGGACACGCGGCACCCCGTTAGAGCGTCGGCAGATGTATCGTCATGAAGTCGCTGTGACAAGGGCGAAGCGGAGCTTCTGCGCCTATTCGGCAGCTTCGGCGGCCGCTGTTGCCGGGCTTATCTCTTCACGCGTTCGAGGGAGCTGAACCGGCCTCAGCATGAGTGCCGCTGCAAGCCCTATCAGGGCAATGGCGCAGGAGGTCATGAAGAGCGGCATGAAGGCTGCGGCATAAGCATCGGCGACAGCCAGGCGGCTTGCTTCGGGAAGGGCAGCCATCATCTTCGGCGTCAGTTGCTCGACATCGGCAACAAGCGGAATGGAGTGGCCGATTTTTGCAAGCTGCGAGCCGATAATCGCGCCATAGATCGAAATGGCGATCGAGGCGCCGCCCATTCGCGAAAGGGTCACAGAGCCGGTCGCGGCGCCGACATCACCCGCAGGAGCTGCATTCTGCACGCCGATCACCGGCACCTGCTGAGCGAGACCGATGCCGATCCCATGTATCATCATGAGCGCCCCGATGAAGGCGATCGGCGTACCCGCATGAACTTGCGAGAGCGTGGCGAAGGCGACCGCACTGCACGAGAAGCTTGCAACTGCGAAGGGTTTGTAGCGTCCTGTCTTCGAGATGATCCGCCCGGCGGAAAGCGAACCGCAAACCAGCCCGCCCGTGAGAAGAATGAAGAGCAAGCCCGCCCGCGATGGCGAAAGGCCCGTGGTCGTCTGCAGAAACAGCGCAAAATAATTCACCATGCCGATCGCGATTCCACCACTCATGACGGAGATCACCAGCAAGAGGCTGAAGGTCGAATTGCGAAAGAGCGGCAGCGGCAGGATCGGCTCGGGCGCACGACGCTCCACAAAAACCCAGGCGATCGCGCAGATGGCGCCGAAGCCGATGATGCTCAGACTTAAAGGCGAAACGAGAGAGCCGAAAAGTTGGCTGCCATCGGCCGTCAACACAATGCTCGTCGTTGTCATCGCCAAAAGTGCTGCGCCGGCGTAGTCGATCTTCGGGCGGCGATGCGGCTTGCGGTAGGGTAGCATGAAGGCAAGGCCCGCGAGCACCGCAAAGCCGATTGGCACATTGATGAGAAAGATCGAACGCCAGCCGAAGAGGTCGCTCATCATGCCGCCAAGAACTGGACCAACGGCGCTCGACGCCATCAGGACGAGGCTGGAGTAACTCTGGTAGCGGGCTCTTTCGCGCGGTTCGAAGAGATCGGCATTGACGGCAAAGATTGAAACCATAATGCCACCACCGCCAAGTCCCTGCAGAATGCGAGCAGCAATCAGCGTATTCATCGATACGGCCAAACCGCATACGGCCGAGCCGATGGTGAATATGGCGACTGACGTCATCATCACATATTTGCGGCCAAACAGATCGCCGAGCTTGCCGTAGACCGGCATGACGGCGCTGAGCGACAGCAAATAGGCCGAGCCGATCCATCCGAAGCGTTCCAAATGGCCGAACTCGCCGACGATCGTTGGAAGTGCCGTCGAGACGATCTGATTATCGAGCGTCGCCATGAACATGGCCGTCATCAGGAAAAAGAAGAGTATGAGCCGCCGCCGGTGATCCGTCACGAGCGGCGTGGGCACTGTTTGCATATCCATGAAAAAATTGTTCCGACTTTTACGGGTTGTTTATGTGCCTATGGCATATAAATGTCAATGGCATGCGAATGACACAAGCATGTTCTCATTTGGCAAACGCTCTGTTATGATTCATATATGAGCGAAACCGCGTCCCAACTTGATGAATCCGACGCCACTTCTCTTGATGTGGACGGCGTTCCCCGCATTGGCCGGAGCATGACCCGCATGCGCCTGATGACCGGCCGCCGGCTGATTGGGCGGCTGGCGATCCAGAGTGTGGCGCCGGGTCTCGAACTCTCCCATCTCGATGTTTTGGATGCGATCCGCAGGGCCCAGCCGGCCGGCGAAGTCACAGTTGGCGCGATCGCCGAGATGCTGCGCATCGACCCATCTCGCGCAAGCCGCGTGGTCGCGGATATGGTCGGACGCAACGTGCTTCGCCGCGAGGCATCGCAGGCGGACGCACGGCGCATCATCGTCGTGATGACTCCGCTTGGACAGCGGCTTCTTTCGGAAATCAAGGCGCAGAAGCTGTCGATCGTTTCTGAGATCGTGGCCGATTGGCCGAAAGAGGATGTGGATACCTTTGCCGCGCTCTTCGAGCGTTTCATCGGCGGCTACGAAAAGGTCTTCCTGTCGCGCGACAAGGATATGCCCGGCCGACCTGCCCCTTTCCCTTGACCCCCGCTTTGCGCTATGGGCATGCCCATGAGCCAATCCATCTTCACGATCCTGCTCGGCGGCGAACTCAGCCCGACCGAACGTCTGCGTTCTGCAATCTCGGGCAGCCGCTTCATCGCGGCCGACGGCGGCATGCGGCATGCGGCAGCACTCGGCGTGGTTCCGGAGCTTTGGGTCGGGGATTTTGATTCGACGCCGCCGGATCTGGAAGGCACGTTTCCGGATGTCCCGAAACAGCCCTACCCCGCCGCCAAGGCCGCAACGGACGGCGAAATCGCCGTGGCAGAGGCAATTGCCCGCGGTGCACGGCGCCTGGTCCTTGCCGGCGCGCTCAGTGGCGAGCGCTCGGACCATGCGCTGCAGCACCTGCTCTATGCCGTCAGCCTCGCCGAACAGGGTTTTGACATTCTGCTCACCTCCGGAACGGAGGAGGCCGTGCCGCTTCTCGCCGGTTCGATCGCGCTCGACTTGCCGAAGAACAGTTTGTTTTCGGTGTCCGGCTTCAGCGAGCTGCATGGTCTTTTCATCGAGAATGCACGCTACCCGCTCGCCGATTTTCATTTGCCCTTCGGCTCCTCGCGCACCATTTCCAACGTTGCGGAAGGCAAGGTTCGCTTCACGCTCGGCAGCGGCCGGGCGATCATCCTTGCCCGTCCCTATGATCTTTCCGGAGTCTGATTTTGGCCCCTCCCATTCTGAAACTCGATGATATCTTCCTGAACTTCGGCGGCACGCCTCTCTTGGCCGGCGCGAACCTGCAGGTCGAGTCCGGCGACAAGATCTGTCTGGTCGGCCGCAACGGTTCGGGCAAATCGACCCTTCTGAAGATCGCGGCCGGGATCGTTGAAGCGCAATCGGGCGAGGTTTTCCGCCATCCGTCCTCGACGGTGCGCTATCTGGAGCAGGCTCCGGATTTTGCGGGGTTCAAGACCGTGCAAGCTTACGCGGAAGCCGGTCTCGGACCGGGCGATGATCCTTATCGCGTGGCCTACCTTCTCTCGCATCTCGGCCTCACCGGCGAAGAGGACCCGAACAACCTCTCTGGCGGCGAAGCGCGACGGGCCGCGCTCGCCCGCGTGCTGGCGCCCGAACCGGATATTCTCCTACTTGATGAGCCGACGAACCATCTCGACCTTCCGACCATCGAATGGCTGGAAGGTGAACTTCAGAAAAGCCGGAGCGCGCTGGTCCTAATTTCCCACGACCGTCGTTTCCTCGAAAAGGTCTCGACCGCGACCGTCTGGCTCGACCGCGGCACGTCGCGGCGGCTCGACCGTGGCTTTGCGCATTTCGAAGCGTGGCGCGATCAAGTGCTTGAGGCGGAAGAGCTGGAACAACACAAACTTGGTAAGGCGATCGAGCGCGAGGAGCATTGGCTGCGTTACGGCGTGACGGCGCGGCGCAAGCGCAATATGCGCCGCCTCGGCGAACTGCAAACGATGCGCTCCCAGTATCGGGGCCACAAGGGGCCTCAGGGAACTGTGCAGGCTGCCGTGTCCGACGCGCAGGAATCCGGCAAGCTCGTGATCGAAGCAGAGAAGATTACCAAGACCTTCGGCCACCGTTTGATCGTGGCGCCGTTTTCGATCCGCGTCCATCGCGGCGATTGCATCGGCCTGGTCGGGCCAAACGGCGCGGGAAAGACGACGCTTCTGAAGATGCTGACGGGACAGCTCGCGCCGGATAGCGGCACGGTGAAGCTCGGCACCAACCTCGAAATTGCAACACTCGACCAGAAGCGCGACGATATCGATCCAGAGAATACGCTCGCGAACTACCTGACAGACGGGCGCGGCGAGAGCCTGCTGGTGAACGGCGAGCAGCGGCATGTGACCGGTTACATGAAGGAATTCCTCTTTCAGCCGGAACAGGCGCGCACGCCGATCAAGAACTTGTCGGGCGGCGAGCGCGCGCGGCTGATGCTGGCGCGCATCCTCTCTCGGCCGATCAACCTTTTGATCCTCGATGAACCAACCAACGATCTCGATCTCGAGACGCTGGACCTGCTGCAGGAAATCGTGGCGGGGTTCCCCGGCACCGTCATCCTCGTCAGCCACGACCGCGATTTTCTCGACCGCACGGTGACATCGACCATTGCACCCACCGTTCCCGATGCGCCCGATGGGCGCTGGATCGAGTATGCCGGCGGCTATTCCGACATGCTTGCCCAGCGCAAGGGCGCAATGGAGGAGCGAAGGAGGGCCGAAAAGGCCGGCGGAAAAGCCGAGAGCGGAGCCCACGACGCCTGCAGCAGACACCTCGAAGGGCAAGGTCAAGCTCTCCTACAAGCAGAAATTCGCCCTCGACAACCTGCCGAAGGAGATAGCCAAAGCAGAAGCTGAAATCGCAAAGCGCGAAGAAAAGATGGCAGACCCCAATCTCTTCAGCAAGGATTCCGCTACCTTCAATCGGCTTGCGGCGGAGATGGAAAAGCTACGCGACAGCTTGACGACAATGGAAGAGGAATGGCTGGAGCTCGAAATGCTGCGCGAAGCGCTGGAAGGCTGACACGAAAGTGCGTCCTCCCGTTTCATGTGGCAGATGTGAACCAACTATTCAAAGGGCAGGAGCCGGTGCATGTGCTGTGCCAGTCCCGGTCTTCGGAACAGTCGGTTGCTCGATTTTTTCCGCCAGCGGGTGCAAATGCAAGGTGCGCGGATTGAAAGCTTCGAGGTAAGCGTCGGATCTTCCGATATAGATCATGGTGGACCCGGACAGCATCGTTAGTACTGCCATCAGCGTTGATTGCCATTCCAGCTCAAGCCCTTCCAGCACTTCATCGAAAATGATCCAGCGCGGGCGAACGAGCAGCAGGCGGGCAAAGCCGATCGCCTTCTGCTCGTCGGAATCCAGCACCTTGTCCCAGCGGGCTCGTGTATCGAGACGTGTGACGAGGTGACCAAGGCCGGTTTTTTCAAGTGCTGTTTCGACATCTTCCTTATTGTAGGTGGTCGCCGGTTCCGGGAAGGACAGTGCTTCGCGTAGCGTGCCGCCCGGTACATAGGCTACCTGCGGAAAGAAGAGAATGTCGTTGGCAGGCGGCAGCCCTATCTTGCCGTGGCCGCAGGGCCAGAGGCCGGCGAGCGCCTGGAACAGCAGTTTGCGATTCACATTGTGATCGCCATTGATCATGACCTTCTCGCCGGCCCTGATCGTGACATCCGTCTCGCGAACGGCAAAGCCGCCGCACTGGTCGATCTCCTCGCCGAGCTTGGCTGCGATCGTGACATTCCTGAGGGTCAGCGTATCCGCGTTATCCTCGTAGGCGATCGCATTCTTCGGATTGAGCGGCTCGTCCATGCCCTGCAAGGCGTGGCGGAAATCAGTCACGCGCATCAGCGTGGCACGCCATTCGGCAATCGGACCAAAATTGGCGACATACCAGCGCAGTGCGGTGTTCACCTGGTTAAAGGCGCCGACGGACATCATCAGTTCACCGAATGTCAGGCTTCCCGAAAAATAGGCGGGAGCGGCAACGATGATCGGAATGACGATGACCAGCCAGCCGTAGCCGGCCGAAACCCAGGTGAGGTTGGTGGTCGCCATCGTCAGGCGCTTCAGGATGGCGAGTACCGAGGTGATGTCTCCATTGATCCGCTGACGTTCGTTTTCCTCGCCGCGGGCAACGGTAATCGCCGGCATATTCTCGTTGGCATGCATCAGTGAAAAGCGAAGCTCCGCCTCCTTGGAAAAGCGGTCGGCGTTCAGCCTCACCAGTTTCCGGCCGACGATCTGGCTGAGAATCGAGGCGGACGCCGCATAAAAGATCGCGGCCCAGACCATATATCCTGGGATGGCAAAGGCATAGGTGCGGAAATGGAAGACGAAGCCGCTCGAAAGCTCCCAGAGAACGCCGATGAAGCTGACAAGCAGGATCGTCGACTGGAGGAGGCCGAGCGTGAGGCCGGTCGTGCTTTCCGCAAGATTGCGGGCGTCTTCATGCAATCGCTGGTCCGGATTGACGCCGATCAGCCCGGTTGAAGCGAGGCGCAGCGCACGCTTGCGTTTCAGCCATTGATCCACGAGATCGCGGGTTAGCCCTTCGCGCATGTAAAGCGCGGTCATCTGATTGAGCCACGCCTGGCCGACGTTCAGGAGCAGCAGTGAACTGGCAATCAGCGCGAAAACCTGAAGCTGATGGAAGAATTCGGTGACGTCCCGGCGTTGCAGGGAATCGTAGAACGGCGCATTCCAGCGATTCAAGATAACCTGGCCATAAGCGGTCGCCAGAATCACAGCAACTAGAATCAGCGCGAGAAGTACGATCTTGCTGCGAACCTTCGAATTCCAGAATGCCGCAAACATCAGCTTCAGGCGATATCCGAGGCTCAGATCGTAACCTACCCTATCCTGTCCTTGAATGCTCGGTCTGACTTTGACGTCGTCTGCCATTATGCTCTTCCATGCGGATCATGATCTTTGATTAACATGGTGACGCGCCCTGTCTATCAACAGATTCTACCAGTCATTAACGCGTGAGTTACCTTGGTTCAACGCGCCACTTCGAGAATCGCGATTGATTCGCGTGGGCTCCAGCGCTATTTAGTGTGCTCCGTGGTGATTTGGCCGGCCGGCTTGCAGCCACGTTAAATAAATCGCTAAAGGGCCGCGTGCGGACCGGTAGCGATTCTTTCGCCGCCGGTTTTTGTTTGCCGGTACCTTTGTTTGATCGAGTGACCGCAATGCCTATCAAGATCCCCGATACCCTGCCCGCTTTCGAAACTCTCGTTCATGAGGGCGTGCGAGTGATGACCGAAACGGCGGCGATCCGTCAGGATATCCGCCCTTTGCAGATCGGGCTTCTCAATCTCATGCCGAACAAGATCAAGACGGAGTTGCAAATGGCTCGCCTCGTGGGCGCTTCGCCGCTGCAGGTGGAGCTCTCGCTGGTCCGCATTGGAAACCATAGGGCCAGGAACACGTCCGAAGATCATTTGCTTGCCTTCTACCAGACCTGGGAAGAGGTAAAGCATCGCAAGTTCGACGGCTTCATTATCACCGGCGCGCCGATCGAGGCTCTGCCTTACGAGGACGTGACCTATTGGAAAGAAATGGAGCAGATCTTCGATTGGACCGAGACGAACGTTCATTCGAGCATGAATGTTTGCTGGGGCGCAATGGCGGCGATCTACCATTTCCACAAGGTTCCGAAATACGAGCTCAAGGAAAAGGCCTTCGGCGTCTATCGTCACAAGAACCTCAAGCCCTCATCTGTCTACCTCAACGGCTTTTCCGATAATTTCGAGGTGCCGGTTTCACGCTGGACCGAGGTCCGGCGCGCCGATATCGAAAAATCCGCAAACCTCGAAATCCTCATGGAATCCGATGAGATGGGCGTGTGTCTCGCGCACGAGGAAAAAGGCAAGCGGCTCTACATGTTCAACCATGTGGAATACGACTCCACGTCGCTTTCGGACGAATATTTCCGCGACGTGAATGCCGGGGTGCCGATCAAGATGCCGCACAATTATTTCCCGCATAACGATCCGTCGCTCGCACCCCAGAACCGCTGGCGCAGCCACGCGCATCTGCTCTTCGGCAACTGGATCAACGAGATTTACCAGACGACGCCTTATAATCTCGACGAAATCGGCACAAAAATCTGAGCTGCAGCCGCCGCTGACCTTGCGGCTGCAGCGTTTCTTTTTGTGCTTGGTGGTTGCGGTCCTTGGCAAATGGGGGCAGGTTCGCGACCTGAAATCAACACAGATTGGGAATGGCGGACCATGTCAGAAAAGCTGGAACGGGAAATTTTCGGAACGGCGAAAGACGGCGAAACCGTCTATCGCGTCGAGATCAAGGGCGGCGGTCTCACCGCCAAGATCATGACGTGGGGTGCGGTCATACAGGATCTCCGGCTCGATGGGCATGATGCCCCTCTCCTGCTCGGCTTCGACGACTTTGCCAGCTATCCGGCCCATTCCTCCTATTTCGGCGCGACGCCCGGCCGCTGCGCCAACCGCATCGGCGATGGCAAGTTCATGCTCGATGGCAAGGCCTATCAGCTCGAACTCAACGAAAAGGGCGTTTCGCATCTGCATGGCGGAAGCGACAATATCGCCAAGCGCAACTGGACGATCGTCGAGCATGAGGTCGATCGCGTCGTGCTGAAGATCGTCGATCCGGACGGCCGTGCCGGCTATCCGGGCAATTGCACGGTCCAGGCGACTTACCGGGTCCATGGCAATGGCGAGTTCTCGGTTCTCTATGAAACGACCACCGACCAGCCGACGCTCGCCAATGTCTGCCAGCATGCCTATTTCAACCTCGACGGCCGCGAGGATGCGCTCGGCCACGACATCATGATCGCTGCCGATCATTATCTACCGACCAATGACAAGCAGATTCCGACCGGCGAGGTCCGTCCGGTCGAAGGCACGGTGTTCGATTTCCGCGAAATGGCGCCGATGAAGCGGCTCGAAGGTGGAGAGCAGGCGCTTTACGATCATAATTTCTGCCTTTCGACGGAACGCACGGCAAAGCGCTCCGTCGTTCTGGCACGCAGCGTCAATTCCGGTGTCTCGCTGGAGGTTCGGACTACCGAACCGGGCGTGCAGTTCTATGCCGGCTTCAAGCTCGACGTTGCGGTACCGGGCATCGGCGGCCGGAAATACGGGCCCTTTGCCGGTTTCTGCCTTGAAACGCAGGTCTGGCCGGATGCGATCAATCACGAAGGCTTTCCGAATGCGGTGCTGCACCCAGGCGACGTGCTGCGGCAGGAGACGGACTACATCTTCACGAAGAGCTGATCTCTGCGGGGATTATTGCTTCGCCCTTGACCCCTCGTGCCCCGTCACGAGGGTTTTATTTTGCCTATATAGATTCAACTTGAAAAGTGGTTCTAAATAGGTTCTATTGCCTATCCATGGATAGAACCAGTCTGGTAGCGGAGCTCAATGCCCGCGGTCTGCGCGATGACGTGATGGCGGGACCGCTGTACAAGCGGTTGGCACTGGCTTTGACGGGCCTCATTCAGGAAGGCCTTCTTAAGCCGGGGGCGCCTCTTCCCGGAGAGCGTGACCTCGCCGAGGCCCTGAAGCTTGGCCGCGTGACAGTGCGGACCGCCTATCGTGATCTGATGAGTTCCGGTGCATTGGAGTCGCGACACGGCAGCGGTACTTTCGTTTCCAGCAAGGTCGAGCGCATGGAGCAGCCGCTCTGGCGTCTTTCGTCTTTCTCGGCCGATATGCGGTCACGTGGCCGTTCGCCGGCGGCAAGGATACTGTCCCGTACGATCAATTCGCCGTCGCCGGAAGAATCCTTCCTCCTCGGTTTGGGGCAGGATGAGACCGTTCTGCGCTTGGATCGTCTGCGCCTTGCGGATGGCTTGCCGCTGGCGATCGAACGGGCAGTTGTGCCGGTCAAGTTCCTCGGCAACAATGCTGGCGGCGAGGGATCGCTTTATGATGCGCTGGCGGCAAGCGGCCACAGGCCGGTGCGTGCTCTGCAGCGGCTAACCGCCGTGACGCTCGACCCTTCCTCGGCCTCGATGCTGAATGTGAAGACCGGTGCGCCGGCGCTTTTGATCGAACGGATTTCCCGCCTGGAAGATCAGCGCGTCGTGGAATACACCCGCTCGCATTACCGCGGCGATGCCTATGATTTCGTAGCCGAACTGAGAATTGGAGATGACCTATGAGTGAGAACCAGTCGCTGATGCTGCAGGAGGCGGGTCAGTCGCCGGACGTGGTCGCCTCGCTGCTTCAAAAGGAAAAGCCGGTGTTCGCCGAGATCGCCAAGCTGTTTTCCTCGGCTCGTCCGAGCGTCGTGACGACGGCCGCGCGCGGCTCTTCGGACCATGCCGCAACCTTCTTCAAGTATCTCTTTGAAATCACCACCGGTGTTCCCGTGGCCTCTGTCGGCCCATCGATCGCGTCTGTCTATGGTACACCTCTGCAGCTGAAGGGTGGCGTTCACTTCACGGTTTCGCAATCGGGCGCCAGCCCGGATATCGTCGCCCTTCAGGAAGCCGCCAAACGCGGCGGCGCGAAGACGATCGCCGTCGTGAACGTCACTGACAGCCCGCTTGCGAAGCAGGCGGATATCGTTCTGGACCTCAATGCGGGTGCAGAAAAGAGCGTTGCCGCGACCAAGTCGTTCATTGCCTCGGTCGCAGCGCTTGCCGGCGTCACGGCTGCGATTGGCAGCAAGGCTGATCTGCAAGCCTCATTGGAGAAATTGCCGGAGGCTCTATCGGCGACTGTGGGTATCGATACAGGTGCCGCAGAAGACGTGCTCTTCGATGCGACCTCGCTTTATACAGCAGGCCGCGGTCCGGCATTCGCGATCGCGCTTGAGGCCGCGCTGAAAGCCAAGGAAACGTCCGGCCTTCACGCGGAAGCCTTCTCGCTGGCCGAACTGATGCATGGCCCGATGCGTCTCGTACAGCCGGGTTTCCCGATCGTCGCCTTCATGCCCGACGATGCGGCCTATGCCAACAACGTTCAAGCGCTGGAACGGTTGCAGAAGCTCGGCGCAACGACGGTGCCGTTTTCGGCGCAACCGCTTTCCGGGGTCAATCTGCGCGTGCCGACGACGGGCAACGGCCTGCTCGATCCGCTGGTGTCGCTTCTCGTCTACTATCGCCTGATCGAGTCGGTTACGCGCCGCAAGGGTTTCGATCCGGATAAGCCGGCGAACCTGCTCAAAGTCACGGAGACGATATGATGCCCCGCAAGATTTTCACCGGTGCCCGCATCTTCGACGGCGAGAGGTTCCACGACGGAAAAGCGCTGATCGTTACTAATAGCCGGGTCGAGGCCATCGTTCCGCGCAACGGATTGCCCGAGCGCGAGACGATCTTGCTTGACGGCGGCGTGCTTTCGGCAGGTTTCGTCGATGCGCAGGTGAATGGCGGCGGTGGGCGTATGCTGAACGATGAGCCGTCGGCATCGTCAATGCATATCATCGCCGAGGGGCACCGGCGTTACGGCACGACGGCACTGCTGCCGACGCTGATCACCGATACGGCAGAGGCGACGGCGGCGGCGATCGAGGCAGCGAAGGATGCGGTCAAAACCAACCGCGGCGTGGCCGGCCTTCATCTGGAAGGTCCGCATCTGGCACCCGCCCGTAAAGGTGCGCATCTTGCCGAACTGATGCGCTCGGTCGAAGACAGGGATGTCAAAGCCTTAATCCGCGCCCGCGAGGCCATCGGTACGCTGCTCGTGACAATGGCGGCCGAGCAGGTGACGGTCGCGCAAGTTCGCGAACTGAGCGAAGCCGGCGTCATCGTTAGCATCGGTCATTCGGATTGTTCCAGCGAAGCCGCGGAAGAGCGGTTCGATGCCGGTGCGCGCGGCGTCACTCATCTTTTCAACGCCATGAGCCAGATGGGCCATCGCGCGCCGGGTCTGGTCGGGGCCGCGATCGACCATCCGTCGACGTGGTGCGGCATCATCGCCGACGGCCACCATGTCGATCCGAAAGCGCTGCGCACGGCACTTCGTGCCAAGCGCGGGGAGGGTAAGCTCTTCTTCGTGACGGACGCCATGTCGCTGGTTGGATCCGAAAAAGATACGTTCACATTGAACGGCCGCACCGTTCGGCGTGAGAAGGGGGGCTTCTGCTCGAAGCTGGTGCTTTCGGACGGAACGCTTGCCGGATCCGATGTCGATATGGCGTCGACCATCCGCTATGGCGTCACCTATCTTGATCTGACGCTTTCCGAGGCACTGCGCATGGCAACGCTTTATCCGGCCCGCTCTCTCCGGCTCGATGATTATGGCCATCTTTCACCGGGAGCGCGCGCCGACCTCGTGCATCTGACGGATGCGATCGAAGTTACTGCCACTTGGATCGGCGGCGAAGCGGCCTGAAGTGAAGGAAATGCCATGACCGCGGTTACGGATGCTTATTTTTCCAATCTGATCGGCCGTTTGGAGGCTTTGAAGAAAAGTCTTGAAGAACCGATGGCGAAGGCGGCCGCAGCAATCCTCGATGCGGCACGTGACGACAAGCGCGTTTATGTATTCGGCACTGGCCATTCGCATATGCTGGCTGAGGAGGTGCACTATCGCGCCGGCGGTCTGGCCTTCACCGTGCCAGTTCTGGTCGGCTCTGCCATGCTGCACGAGGGGGCGGTCATCAGCTCAGTCTATGAGCGCACGGAGGGTCTCGTCCGTCCGGTGTTGGAGCGCTACGGCATGCAACCGGGCGATGTCATCGTCATTGCTTCGAACTCGGGCGTGAATGCCGCACCGATCGAGGCTGCGGATTATGGCCGCGAGATCGGCGCCAAGGTGATTGCCATTACCTCGCTTGCCTACTCAAGCGCGATTGCCAACGGCCGCCGGCGGCTCGCGGATATCGCAGATGTAGTGCTGGACAACGGCCTTCCGCCCGGCGATGCCGTGCTCGATCTGGCTGGAAGCGGCCTCAAGGTCGGCCCGGTGTCGACGGCAGTCGGAGCAACGGTGCTGAATGCGATCTTTGCGGAGGTCGCGGCGGAGCTTTCGAAGTCCGGCGATGCACCGGTCTATCTCAGCGCCAACATGCCGGGGGCTGCTGCCGTCAACCAGCAGCTCGTCAAGAAATACCGGCCGCGTAATCCTCATCTCTAAGCACAACAAAAAAGGCCGGCGTCAGGCCGGCCTCTCTGTCTGACATGTCCGAAGGATCAATCCTTGGCGCGTTCGACGTAGGAGTTGTCTTCCGTTGCGACAACGACGCGGGTGCCGGCGTTGATATGCGGCGGCACCATGGTGCGCACGCCGTTCGAAAGCATTGCCGGCTTGTAGGAGGAAGACGCCGTCTGCCCTTTGACGACCGGTTCCGTCTCGACGATCTCGAGCGTGACGTGGCGCGGTAGTTGGATCGCCAGCGGAATGCCTTCATGGATCGACAGAACGCACGTCATGCCTTCCTGGAGGTAAGCCTTCTGGTCGCCCATCGTTTCATTGTCGACGACAACCTGGTCGTAGTTCGCCGGGTTCATGAAGTGGAAGCCTTCGCCGTCTTCGTAGAGGAACTGGAAGTTCACGTCTTCGACGAAGGCGCGCTCGACCTGCTCTGTCGTGCGCCAGCGCTCGGAGACCTTTACGCCATCAACGATCCGGCGCATGTCCACCTGGGTGACTGGCGTGCCCTTGCCAGGGTGGAAGTTCTGCGCGGTGAGAACGACGTAGAGTTTGCCGTCGACGTCGAGAACGTTGCCCTTGCGGACCGAAGAGGCGATGACCTTGACCATAAGACTTCCTTGTAACTCGGCTTTTGGCGTCGTAGAGGGACTGTCGAAAAGGCCCCGATGACGCAAATTGTTTTTCGTTGGGGCGCAACTAACCTAAAATCCGGCAAAAGGCCAGCCCTCGCATTGGCTGGCTAGACGAAGAAAGCTGAGTATGAACCTTGTCAGCGCCAAAGCGTCTCCCTGGTGGACGCCGAGCGTCCATGCGGATCGCCGCCCTTTCCTGATCGGGCGGAATGCAATCCAGGGGGCGCTGCGCGGCTACTTCGCTCGCGAGGATTTCATCGAGGTTGACACGGCGACACTGCAGGTTTCGCCGGGAAACGAGGCGCATCTGCACGCTTTCGCAACGGAGGCGCTGACGACAGACGGACAGGCGACGCCATTCTACCTGCACACTTCGCCGGAATTTGCCTGCAAGAAGCTGCTCTCGGCCGGCGAGCAACGCATTGCCTGCTTCGCGCATGTCTATCGCAACCGCGAGCGCGGCCCGCTGCATCATCCCGAATTCACGATGCTGGAATGGTATCGTGCTGGCGAAAGCTACGAGACGCTGATGATGGATTGCGTGCGGCTTCTGGCGCTGGCCGCCGAAACCATCAAGACGCCGAAGCTGGCCTACCGGGGCGCCGAGACCGACCCCTTTGCTGGGCCTGAACGCATCAGTGTCGCAGAGGCATTCGAGCGCTATGGAGGCATTGACCTGCTGGCGTCGATCGCCGCAGATGGATCGACTGACCGGGAGTATTTGGCTTCCGAACTGCGCCGGAATGGCATCCGCGTTTCTGCCGACGACAGCTGGGCTGATCTTTTCAGCCGCGCGCTTGTTGAAAAGATAGAGCCGCACTTAGGTTTCGGGCGGGTGACCATTCTTGACGAATACCCGGTTTCCGAGGCCGCACTTGCCCGTCCCTCGGCGCGCGATCCGCGAGTGGCGGAGCGTTTCGAGCTCTATGCCTGCGGTGTCGAGTTGGCGAACGGCTTCGGCGAACTTACCAATGCGGCAGAACAACGCCGCCGTTTCGAGATCGAGATGGCTGAGAAAGCGCGCATATACGGTGAACGCTACCCGGTCGACGAGGATTTCCTTAATGCGCTTTCGATCATGCCGGAGGCAAGCGGCATTGCGCTTGGCTTCGATCGGCTAGTGATGCTGGCAACGGGCGCATCGCGTATCGACCAGGTGCTCTGGACGCCGGTTGCGGAGTACGGCCGATGAATATCGTCCGGCCGATCAAAAGCGTCGATGACCTGGCGAATGCCGGGTTGGTATCCGATCGCGATCGGCAGGCATTGGAAGAGGTGGCCGCACGATATGCGATCGCTCTGACACCAACCGTTACCAAACTTATCGATCGGACCGATGCGGTCGATCCGATCGCGCGTCAATTCGTGCCCGATACAGCCGAGCTTATTGCAACGCCTGAGGAGCGCGCCGACCCGATCGGCGATCATGCGCACAGCCCGGTTGAGGGCATCGTGCACCGCTATCCGGATCGCGTGCTGCTGAAGGCCGTGCACGTCTGCCCGGTCTATTGCCGCTTCTGCTTCAGGCGAGAGATGGTCGGTCCTCAAGGCCTTGGCACGCTTGAGCCGGCGGCGATGAAGGCTGCTTTCGACTATATAAGCAGCCATCCGGAGATATGGGAAGTAATCCTCACGGGCGGCGACCCGCTCGTCCTTTCGTCGCGGCGGCTTGATGAGATCACGCGGGAGCTTGCAGCTATCGATCATGTGAAGATCGTCCGGTTCCACACGCGCGTACCCGTTGTCGATCCGCCGAAGATCGATGCCGCATTGATCGCCGCCTTGAAAGCGAGCGGCAAGACAACTTATGTCGCGCTCCATGCCAATCATCCGCGCGAGCTGACAAGCGAGGCCCGCGCAGCCTGTGCACGGCTCGTAGATGCCGGTCTCGTCATGATCAGCCAGTCCGTACTTTTGAAAGGCGTGAACGACGATGCTGCTGTTCTGGCAGATTTGATGAAGGCCTTCGTCGAGACGCGTATCAAGCCTTACTACTTGCATCATCCCGATCTGGCACCCGGCACCAGCCATTTCCGGCTGACGATCGAGGAGGGTCAGAAGATCGTTTCTTCGCTGCGCGGCCGTATCTCGGGCCTCTGTCAGCCAGCCTATATTCTTGATATTCCAGGTGGTTACGGGAAAGCAGTGATCGGCGAGAGCGCTATCCGGAAGAGCGCGGATGGCTGCTTCTCCGTGTCGGATTACCGGGGCGGCGAACATTCCTACCCTCCCTCCGAGTGACAGAAAGCAAACACGAACGTCTCATTTCCGCACTTTCACCCCGGATACCAATTTTATCATTTGCGGCAGGAGTAACGGCTAAGTATCTGTCACGAAAAAGATAAAAGCTGTTGCGGCAAGGTATTTGCTAAGATTTTAAGTGCGAGTCTTCCTCATATTTAACCAGACAAGTTAGCGGAATATTTGGTTTTCCGGCCTAAAAGAACGCTCATGATGAAGGCGATAATCGCCAGCTCGGGATCATGACAATCTTGGAGGTGCTAAGGATGAACAAGACAATCCGCGAACTGCTCGCCAAATTCGGCAAGCTGCCCGTTTCGATCGATCAGGTGGCCGACGACGCCGATCTTTATGCGGTTGGTCTAACGTCCTTTGCTTCCGTGCAACTCATGCTCGGTATCGAAGAAGCCTTCGATATCGAATTCCCGGACAATCTCCTCAACCGCAAGTCCTTTGCCAGCATCTCCGCGATCGAAAAAACCGTCGATATCATCAAGGACAACCGGAAGGTCGCGTGATGAACTTTCCGGTCAAAATCACGGAAGAGAGTTTTACCGTCAGAACGGCGCGCGTTGCCGAGATCGCCGCGAAATATGCCGACGATGTCGACGCCGAAAGCCGCTTTCCGCGCGAGGCTGTCGACGCAATGAAAGCCGAGCGGCTGCTCGGCATTCAGGTGCCGCGCCATCTCGGCGGCGAGGGCGCTTCAACGACCGAAATCGCCGAACTCTGCTCCGTTCTCGGCCAGGCCTGCGCCGCGAGTGCCATGGTTTTTGCCATGCACCACATCAAGCTTTCGAGCGTTGCCGAGCACGGTACCGAAAGCGAATGGCATGCAGGCTTCATGCGGCGCATCGCGGCCGAGCAATTGCTGATCGCATCGGCGACAACCGAAGGCGGTATCGGCGGCAACCTGCGCAACAGCATCTGCGCCATCGAAGTCAGCAGCGATAGCTGCCGTCTCGAAAAGGACGCGACCGTCATCTCCTACGGCTCGCATGCCGACGCGATCCTTGTTACCTCGCGCAGCCATCCGGAGGCTGCCTCCTCCGATCAAGTTCTGACCGCCTTTCTCAAGGACCAATACACGCTCGAGCGCACGCACGTCTGGAATACGCTCGGCATGCGCGGCACCTGCTCCGACGGCTTCCTCTTCAAGGGGGAAGCGCCCGCCGTTCAGATCCTGCCGAAGCCTTTCGCCGAGATCGCCGCACAATCGATGCTCGCTTCGTCGCACCTGCTCTGGAGCGGCGTGTGGTATGGCATCGCGGTCGATGCCGTTTCCCGCGCGCAGGCTTTTGTCCGCGCCGCCGCCCGCAAGTCTCCCGGTACTCCACCTCCCGGTGCGCTGCGGCTCGCCGAAGTCTCCAACCTGCTGCAGATGGTGAAATCGAACGTCGTGGCCGGTCTCAAAGCCTATGAAGATGCCAAGGCCGATCCGGACAAGCTTTCCTCGATGGGCTTTGCGGTGGCAATGAACAACGTGAAGATTGCGTCGTCGAAAACGATCCTGGAGATCGTCAACCACGCCATGCTGATCTGCGGCATCATGGGCTACAAGAACGGGACGCCCTTCAGCCTCGGCCGTCATTTGCGCGACGCCCATTCCGCACAGCTTATGATCTCGAATGACCGCATCCTCGGCAACACGTCGAGCATGCTTCTCGTCCACAAGCAGGACACTAGCCTATTGGGGTGACAGTCATGGATATGCAGACCTCGTTTTTGGACCGGCTCTTCGAATCCGGCCTTTTGATCGATACCGGTATCGATGGTCTTTATGGCCGCAGCGGACAGTTCGAAGACGTGATTACTGCCTTCGAGCGCCTGATCGACAAATTCGGCGGTGCCGATGGTGCCGAAGCCATGCGCTTTCCGCCCGGTATGAACCGTGCCCTCTTCGAAAAGAGTGGTTACATGAAAAGCTTCCCGCAGCTTGCTGGCACTGTCCACAGCTTCTGCGGCAGCGAACTTGACCACATGAGCCTGCTTCAGTGCATAGAAGTCGGCGACGACTGGACAAAGGGCCAGGAAGCGACGGATATCGTGCTTACGCCGGCCGCCTGCTATCCGCTTTACCCAGTGATCGCCAAGCGCGGCAATCTGCCTGCCAAAGGCGGTCTCTTCGACCTGCAGTCCTATTGCTTCCGCCATGAACCATCGAAGGACCCCGCCCGCCAGCAGCTTTTCCGCATGCGCGAATATGTCTGCATGGGCACGGAAAGCCACGTCACCGACTTCCGCCAGCGCTGGATGGATCGCGGTGTCGAGATGATGAAGCAGGTTGGCCTCGAAGTCGTCATCGACGTCGCCAATGACCCATTCTTCGGCCGCGCGGGCAAGATGATGGTCAATAACCAGCGTGATCAAAACCTGAAGTTCGAGCTGCTGATCCCGATCACATCGACCGCCAAGCCGACGGCCTGCATGAGCTTCAACTATCATCAGGACTCCTTCGGCCAGAAGTGGGGTCTCAATCTCGAAGACGGCAGCGTCGCACACACTGCCTGCGTCGGCTTCGGTCTCGAGCGCATCGCGCTTGCGCTGTTCCATCATCACGGACTCGACGTGAAGGAATGGCCGGCGGATGTCCGCAACGCGCTCTGGGGCTGAGCGGTCTCATGTCCTCCGTCTTCCTGGCCATCCGCCCAGATGGCTACCGTCAGCATGCACTGCACTCCAGCGAGCGCATGTGGCCGGAAACAAACTGCTATATCGACCTCTGGATCGAAGTGCTGAACACGTTAGGTCTGCCGCCTGAAGCGATGCTCGGCTTCACGCTGACGCAGGATTTCGAGGGGGATCAGTTCACCTTCTTCAAGGTGCCGCTCGAAGATCTCGAGGCGCTCTACGACATCCGTGTCACCGAACTCGCAATCTTCGACCGCGTCGAGCGTCACATCGAAACGCAGATCGGGCGGGGCCGTCTCTGCCTGATCGAGATGGACTCCTTCTATATGCCGGACACTCAGGGCACGGCCTATCGTTCCGAGCATGGCAAGACGACTGTGGCCATCAATCGGCTGGACACTGCCGCGAAGCGTGTCGAGTATTTTCACAATGCCGGCTATTTTGAACTCGAGGGTGAGGATTTCGACGGTCTCTTCCAAGCGCAACTGACGGACAAGGATCGGCCCTTCCTGCCTTATACCGAATTTGCAAAATTTCCGCGAACGTTTGCCGGCGAGAATTATATTCGGGATGTGGCTGGCCGTCTTTTCAAGGTCCATTTTTCGCGCCGGCCCGCCGAAAATCCGATCCGCGCCTTCGCCAAACAATTCCCGCAGCAGGTGGAGGCTGTCGCAGAGCGGCCTTTCGGCTTCTTTCACAAATACGCCTTCAACACATTGCGACAGTTCGGCGCCAATTTCGAGCTGGCTGCAGATCATCTCGCGTGGCTTTCGCGGGGCAAGTTCGTGCAAGCCGAAGAGAGTGCCCGGCGCATCTCCGAAGTGGCGAAGTCGGTACAATTCCAGCTTGCCCGTGCCGTCACGCGCAGGAAGTTCGAGCCATTGCAGACGGCGCTTGATCCGGCGGCAGATGCGTGGGATGCCATGATGACGTCGATTTCCGATCGGCTTTGATACCGGGGGCTTGAGCATGCGGGGGCGGTTGGCGAGCGTCGGTGCCGAAGAGGTCTTGCTTTCCGAAGGCTGGAACCTGGTTCTGACGGAACCGGGAACCTGCGCGACGCCGCGCGACATTCCGCCTTCTTCGAAGTTCATTGCCGCGCCCGTTCCCGGTACAGTGGCTGACGCTCTGGAGCGCGCGGGTCTCTTCGATCGCGAAAATCCGGAGCCGCTGAATACGAAGGACGCGTGGTATGTCTGCAGGCTCTTCGACGCCGTGCCTGGCGATGCTATCCTTCGTTTTGAAGGGCTTGCGACGCTCTGCCATGTTTTTCTGAACGGCCAGGAAATCCTTTTTTCCGAGAGCATGTTTGCGGCGCATGAGATCCCGGTCACGCTTTTGGGCGGCGATGATGTCGCCCTTTGCTTCCGTGCCCTCGGTCCCCGTCTAACGGAGCCCGGCGCCCGTGCCCGCTGGCGTCCCCAGATGATAGTACCGCAAGGGCTCAAGAATGTTCGCACGACGTTGCTTGGCTATATGCCTGGCTGGTGCCCCGAAATTCATGCTGTCGGTCCTTGGCGGCCGATTACGCTTGTCCGCCGCAGCGTGATGTCGATCGACAACGTCTCGATCCGGGCTGTGTTGGAAGAGAGCGGCATCGGCCGTCTCAGCGTTTCGCTGCACACGGACGCTGAAAATCCCGAGATGCTGTTTCGCTGCGGAGAGGTGGAGCAAAAATTCGAGAAGGTCGGCGGAAATCATTATTCGGCGATCCTCAAGCTTCCGCAGGTCACGCCGTGGTGGCCGCATACGCATGGGACCCCGCATCTTTACGGACCGATGCTCGTTGCGGATGGCACCGAATATTCGCTCGGAAGGACCGGCTTCCGGCGGATCGAAATCGATCATGGTGTCGATGGCAACGGGTTCGGCCTTCGGGTGAATGGCGAGCCCGTCTTCTGCCGTGGTGCTGTCTGGACGACGGCCGACATCGTTCGACTGCCGGGTGTGCGCGCGGACTACGAGCCCTTCCTGCGCCTTGCTGCCGGCGCGGGTATGAACATGATCCGCATCGGCGGCACGATGGCCTATGAGACGCCAGAGTTCTTCGGGCTCTGCGATGAACTCGGCATGCTCGTTTGGCAGGACTTCATGTTCGCCAATTTCGACTATCCGCGAAGCGACAAATCATTCATGGGCCATGTCCATGCAGAGGTCGAAGGGTTCCTTCATGGAGTCCAGGCCTCTCCTTCGCTTGCGGTTCTTTGCGGCGGGAGCGAGATTCATCAGCAAGCCGCGATGCTTGGGCTACCGCAGGAATTCTGGAACAACCCCCTGTCGGAGGACGTCATTCCGGCGATTGCAGCGCGTATGCGCCCCGATGTGTCCTATGTGCCGAACTCCCCTCATGGTGGGGCCATGCCTTTCTCGCCAAATGCTGGCGTTACGCATTTTTACGGCGTCGGCGCCTACATGCGCCCGCTCGAGGACGCCCGTCGCGCCGATGTTCGCTTTGCCGCCGAAAGCCTCGCCTTCGCCCATGTTCCGCAGCAAAAGACGCTGCGGCGGCATCTGGATGTCCCGGCGGTCCATAGTCCGCTGTGGAAGGCTCGCGTTCCGCGCGATCGAAGTGCCTCCTGGGATTTCGAGGATGTTCGCGACTTCTACCTGAAGGAACTTTATGACGTCGACCCAGCGGCGCTGCGCCGCGAAAATCCTGAGCACTATCTCGATTTGTCCCGTGCCGTCACCGGCGAGGTTCTAACGGAAACCTTCGCCGAATGGCGGCGCAAGGGTTCGAACTGCAATGGTGCTCTTGTCTGGACGCTTCAAGATATTCTGCCCGGTCCCGGCTGGGGCGTTGTCGATTCCACCGGGGAGCCGAAGCCCGTCTGGTATGCCATGCGCCGCGCCTTCCGCACGGTTCAGGTGCTGCTGACGGACGAGGGCACGAACGGCCTCGACGTCCATGTCATCAATGAGACCGGCGAAAGCTTGCCGGTTGAACTTGAAGTCGTCTGCCTGCGAGACGGCAAGCAGAGGGCCGTCGGCGGCAGCCGTGCATTGGCAATCGCGCCAAGATCCAAGGAAAAACTCGCGGCAACCGAGCTCTTCGGTGCATTTTTTGACACGACCTATGCTTTCCGTTTCGGTCCGCCTTCCCATGACGTGACCGTCGCGCGGCTGCGCTCCGCCGATGGCGACCTTCTTGCCGAAGCATTCCATTTCCCGCTCGGACGGTCGAAGGCGCTTCATGACGCGACGATCGAGGCATCGGTCCTAAGGGATGGCGATGCCTGGCTAATCGATCTGAGGACCGATCGGCTGGCACAATCGGTGCATCTCGATGTCGATGGTTTCCGGGTGGATGAGGATTGGTTCCACCTCGCGCCCGGCACTTCCAAGCGCGTCCAGCTGCAACCCATCCGCGGGATGGCGAAAGATGAAGTGCCGACGGGCGATGTCAGAAGTCTAGGCAGTTCGCGCCGTTTCGGGCTTCAGGCTTAACGGTCCATGCAGAAGGCCAAGATCGACACAACCGGAAAGGCTGCAGCTTGAGAACGACGTACCGCTTTCTCCGCGCCCATGTACTTCAGCGGCTCGTCCCGAAATCACGTCTCGCCTTCGATCCCGACAAGCCGTTGGAGGTCGTGGGCTATTTTTCCATGGCCGCGGGGGTCGGGGAATCCGCTCGGCTGTGCGTTAGCGCCTTGTCTGATTCAGGACTTGGCATCCAATCTGCTGATGTCAGCACACGTTCAGGCGAGAGCTCGCTTGTCGAATGGGCGCCGTCACGGGTGCCAGCCACCCGTCCGGGTACGCGCATCTGGCATCTCAATCCCCCCATGTTGCCGCGCGCTATCCTAAGGAAAGGTATTGGGAATTTTCCTCGTGCCTTCAATATCGGTTACTGGGCCTGGGAACTGGAAGAAGTGCCGGCCGAATGGCGGAACGCCATGCGTTACATGAATGCGATCTTCGTCCCGTCGGAATTCACCAAACGGGCGATCCAGCCGTTTACGTCCGCACCCGTCATCATTGTCCCGCATCCGGTAACGGAAAAACCCGCCGCCGAAGGCGTTCGTCGGAAATTCGCCATCGAGGAGAATGCCTTTCTCGTCAGTTTCATTTTCAGCGCCGGCTCGTCAATCAATCGAAAGAACCCGCAGGCGGTCATCAAAGCCTTCCAGATCTTCAGCGCCGAGTACCCAAACGCCTTTTTGCTGATGAAGACCAGTGGCGATATCGGCAAGGACGAGGGGTTGCAGGCGCTCGCGCGCTCCGTCGAGGGAAGCAGCCGAATCAGGGTCGTCACAGACAACCTCACAAGTTCCGAAATCAACGGGCTTATCCGGGATTCCGATGCCTATCTTTCACTGCACCGTTCCGAAGGCTTTGGCCTGACGGTCGCCGAGGCTATCATGCAGCGAACACCGGTCGTTTCCACCGACTGGTCGGGCACGGTGGATTTCTGTGATTCCGAAAATACTTGGCTGGTCGAGTCCCCTCTTGTTCCGGTGGCGGATGAACATCCGGAATTTGCGCGGTTGAAAAACGCGGTCTGGGCAGACCCTTCGCCGGAGCAGGCCGCGGCGCATCTGAGGCAGATATTTCTCGCGCCCGAGGCCGCCCGGCAAAAGGCTGAAAACGCCCGTACATTCCTGTTGAGCTATCTGGCGGCGCATACCTACGAGAAGGCGTTTTCGGCGCTTGCGATGACGCGCAGCCAGCCAAGCTGACGCTGCTCTGCTTTGTTTTAACATTTTCACTTTAAGGGTGATTTAATCCGGGCCAACCCGGCCTTCAGGCGGATGGATAGATGTCGAAAGGAATTATAGGAAACTCGATGATGAATGGGGCTGCAGGCATGCTGCTGCTTCTGACCGGTTTCGTTTCCTCGATCATAACCGCCCGCATGCTCGGTCCCGAAGCCAACGGCATCGTCGCCTTTTCCCTCTGGCTGGTGGTGATCGGCGCTTCAATCGCCGAACTCGGTTCCAGCATCACCCTGCTCAAGACATTGCCGCAGCTATCCGCCCAAGGGTTTGATGAAAGGCGGCGACGCGGTTTTGCCGCCATCCTCGTCACCTTCATGGTCTGTTCGACGATAGTGCTTCTGGCGCTTTATGCCGCTTTTTTCCTGACATCGGAGGAAATGCACTGGGCGGAAACCGCGCCCTCCGTTGCGCTGGTGACGGGTATCCTCTTCTTCATCCAGGCGATCGGCTCCTTCGTTAAATTCTACCTGATCGGCGAGAAGCGGCTTGGCGCCTTCTTTCGGCTGACGGTCGTCGTCTCCCTCATCCAGCTGGTCGGTGTAGCCATCGGCGCGGTCACTCATGGTGTCGAAGGCGTCCTGATCGGTTATGCCGCCGGCCAGCTTGTGCTTTTTATTGCTACGCTGCCGGTCCTTCTCGCCCAGCGCGACTGGTGCGGCATCTCGCTGAAATATCTCGCCTCGTCGTCGGCCATCCTGTCGATTCAGTTCATCATCGATTCCATCTTTCTCAACCGTCTCGAACTTTTGTTCCTGCAGCAATTCTGGTCGGTGGAGATGGTCGGCTACTATGCTGTCGGTCTGTCGATCGCCAATATCGCCCTGCAGCTTCCCATCCAGATGACGGGCAGCCTGCTGCCCTATTATTCGGAGCGGCGGCACAAAAGCGACGACTCGACGCTTCCGGTGGAAGTCTTCTCGGCGGTCACGCGCAGCATGGCCTATATCGTCCTGCCGATGAGTTTGGGGCTCGCCGCAATCTCCAGCGAGCTCGTGGTGGTGGTGTTCGGCGAGGCTTTCCGCCGGAGCGGGCCGGTCGTCGCCCTGCTGGCGCTTGTCGCTCCCGCCTATACCTGCATGCAGATCCTCAGCCTCTACCTGCTGTCGATGGACAGAGCCCGCGCCCGTCTCACCATCAGTGTGATTGGTGGCCTAGTAATGGTAGTGGGTTGTTTACTGATTGTACCTAGGCTTGCAGCCGAGGGTGCCGCGCTCGTGCGCATAGCCGTCTTTGTTGCGATGTCGGTTATGATGATCAAGCAAACCGGATTTGGATATCGACTTTCAGGACTCTATGTCAGCCTGATCAAGGTCACTCTGGCCTCGATTCTGTGCGCCTGCGGAGCTCTCGCCGTGCTAGCCTTCATTCAAGGTCCTGTCGGACTTGTCGCTGCTATTGCGTGTGGAGCGCTCTCCTATTTTGCTGCGCTGAGGGTCCTTCATGCTGTGCCGCACGAAGACATCGAGGTGATCCGCTCTATCCTCGACAAGGTGCCGATGCTGCTTCAGGTGCCTGCAAGGCGTGCGGTCGATTTCATCACGGCGTCTTCGAACGGCCGGAAAAATGACACACCCTCCGACGAGGAATTTTCACAGGAGCCGGCCGAGGGGGCGGGGCGCAGCGCTGCCCTACCGGTCGTCTTTGACGGCACGATTGGCCTGTTCATGCCTGAAAGCTCTGCGGCTACCAAGCGCTCGGCTGCGGTTCTCTTCGTCAGTCCCTGGGGCTTCGAGGAAATGTGCAGCCGTAAGTTCTTTCGTGTCGCAGCGGAACATTTCTCGGATATCGGCGTGCCGAGCCTGCGTTTCGACTACCGCGGCACTGGCGATGCGCTGGATTTCGGCGCCCTGCCGGCAAGGCTGGAGACTTGGGAAAACTCGATCCGTGCGGCTGCAGCAAAACTCAAGTCGCTCAGCGGATGCGACCGGATCATCCTTATAGGACAGGGTCTTGGCGCCACGCTCGCTCATCGAATCGGTCATGCGATCGAGGACGTGGACAGCGTCGTCATGCTCGCGCCGGTCCTGAGCGGCCGAGGTTATCTCCGCGAAGTCAACATGTGGTCGAAGCTCATTCATGCAGATCTCGGCCTCGGAAACGAGCACGTCCAGAGTGATATGGTACAGATCGCCGGCCTGATCATGCCAGAGGCAATCGCCGCCGAAATCGGGAAGCTCAAGATAACCTCGCCGCAGAGCCTTGCCGCGCCGAACTACCTGATCGTCGAACGTCCGACGCGCGCTGAAGATACCGGCTTTGCAGAAGCCCTGAAGGCGCTCGGCGCGAATGTCGAGCAGAAAGTTTTCGAAGGCTATGACGAGCTGGCAACCAATCCGCTCTTTGCCAAGACGCCAATGGCCGTCGTGGGTTTTCTAACGCAATGGCTTGAAAAGACGACGGCTTTCTCCTCCAGCCATTATCCCATTGTGCTTGAGAACCAGGCGCTCGTCGGCGACGGATTCGAAGAAATCCCGGTGCGCTTCGGAAGTCATGACCATCTCGTCGGCGTCGTTAGCAGGCCACTTGGTCAGGCGAAGGGAAATGCGGTGCTTTTCATGTCGACGGCTTACGATCGGCATGCGGGCTGGGGCAGAACGACGGTCGACATGAGCCGCGAGCTGGCGCGTCAAGGCATCGTCTCGCTACGTTTCGACTCGGCGAACGTCGGAGACAGCGTGCCGCGTCCGGATGCGCCTGAGCAGGTCCTCTATTCAGCTAGCCAGACGGATGATGCGATCGCTGCACTCGACCTGCTCGAGACGTTCACTTCGGGACCGGTCATGGTCGCCGGCCGCTGCAGCGGCGGCTATCTTGCTTTCCGTGCCGGGGTCGCCGACGAAAGGCTAAAGGCTGTGATTTCGATCAATCCCTTCGTCTACTATTGGGACCCGAAGATGCCGGTTCGCAAGGAACACGTCGTTTCGGTGCCCCGCAGCTTCGACGATTACGGCCAGCGGCTTGCCCGGCTGGATACAATGAAGCGGCTGCTGCGCGGGGAGGTGGACGTGTTTGCGGCGCTGCAGAATATCTTCATCGCCGCCGGTCGCCGGCTGTCGCCGAGGATCGCGCCGCTGATCGAGTTGCTTCCCGAGCGGGGGCATATCGCCCGCGAGGTCCGGCAATCATTCACGCTCTTCGGCGAGCGCAAGGTGCCTTTGACGCTGATCTATAGCGAAGGCGACGTAGGACTTGACCATATGTATTTCCATTTCGGCCCTGGCGGTCGCAAGCTGTCGCGCTATCCGAATGTGCGGATGTTGATGCTGCAGAATGCCGACCACAATCTGACGCCGCCGGAATCGCGCCGCATCGTGCTCGATGAGATCCTTCGTCTCGCCAAGGCTTGAGCGGCATCCCACGTGGATCAGGTCTTGGTGGCGGCGCCGATCGCTAGAGATTTATAGAGGTCGATATAACGTTCGGCGACTACATCCCAGGAATATCCCCGGGCAGCATCAAGCAGGGCTTGGCGCAATGCATTCCCTTCGAAGGAGAGTCGCCGGTAGGCCGCTTCGATTGCATCGGCGGCCGCTTGAGGGCTGGTGAAATCGGCAAGCGTGATGAGGTCGTGCCGGTTTGCAAGAGCGGTATAGGCCTCGTTGGCATTCAGGACCGGCAGCAGCCCTGCGCTCATGGCTTCCAGCGCAACCAGGCCGAACCCTTCGTATTCCGAAGCCGAGGCAAAGATCGAGGCGTTCGAGATGATCTCCCGAGTCTTATCGTTATCCGGCGAAATATGAAGCGTGACGCTTCCCCGAAGACTTTTGTTTTCGATCTTCCGTTCGAGATCCGAACGATTCAGATCGGATTCGGTCCCGACGATATCGAGATGCCAGGCCGCATCGCGCCCCTTTAAAGCGACCATGAGATCCAGCAGATGATCCAGCCGCTTGTTGACGGAAAAGCGGCCGATGGTGACAAGGCGGCGCCGCTGTTTTTGAGATGCGCCGTCGGCGAATTTGCCGATGTCCACGCCGTTCTCGATCAGGATGCTGGTCTTTGGCGAGATTTTGCGAAACTGTTCCAGATCGGAAACGCTGCAGCCGACGACGCGTTTGTACGCCCTTGCTGACATGCGTGTCAGCGTCTGGAACCACACTTTCTTGATCGCAGCATATTTCCGTGTGTGGAAGAAGGCGCCATGGGTGGTCGCGATCATCGGCTTGCCGTGCAGGAAACGTCCCAGCGCCAATGCATCGAAAAAGAAGTCGATTGCGTGCACGTGAATGAGCGAGGCATCTCCCAGGTGACGGAAGACTTGGGGTGCGATCGGATAGCGAGAGCTGCCCGACCAGGAGATGCGGACGACCTCGATACCGTCGATCACCTCGCGGGCCAGCAGTTTGTTGTCTCGCGTTGTGAAGAGCGAATCGAGCGTTATCACGCGGACGCGGTAGCCGTGTTTAATCGTCTGGCGGGCGAGATTGGCGACAACGTCCTCGAGGCCGCCACGGTTAGGCAGGAACTGGCGGACGACATGCACGATCAGCGGCGCAGCGTGCGTCTTCGGCAATGATGTGACGGTCTCTGTTTCCACTGCTGACATCGCGCCCACCTACCGGCCACATGGCCGCATCTCTCTGACCAGATACTGGATGGCGTTAAAGCGCGGTTTACGAGGAGCCCGACGAAGCGGTTGTTGCGGAAGAAGGTTAACCGCGTCTGTCAGAAGGCCTTGAAGGTCAGCGTCGTCAGCGACCGTACGATGCCGGGGATATTGGCGATGTTGTCGTTGATGAATTTGCCGATATCCTGGCCCTCTTCGATGTAGATCTTCAGAAGCAAGTCGTAGTCGCCGCTCGTTGAATAAAGCTCCGAGACGCGTTCCGTTTTGTAGATTGCGTCGGCAACGTCGTAGGTCTTGCCGGGCGCGCATTGGAGCTGGACGAAAATGGGCTTCATGGGGGTTTCCTGCGAAAAAATCTGATTGGGCGCATAATGCTCGAAAGCGCTCTTCCGATGCAAGACGTTCCGTTATCCCGCTTTGGCTTCGGCGATGATCCAGCCGCGAAAGGCTGAAAGCGGTGCATAGTCGGCCCGCTCGGGAGGATAGGCGAGATAATAGCGTTCGCTGCTTTCCATTTCCCGGTCGATCGCTGCGACAAGATCACCGCGCCTCAGTTCGTCCTGAATGAGAAATGTCGGAAGCAGCGCTACGCCGAGACCGGCGATCGCTGCCTGTGCGGCAGTCGCAAACTGGTCAAAGAGCATACCGTGCACGTTCTGGAAGGCGACGCCGTTGCCCGCGAACCATTTTTCCCAAGCGTCAGTCCGCGTCGTCAGATGCAGAAGAGGAACATTCAGAAGATCCTCCGCCTTGACGATGCCGTGTTGCTTCAAGAATTCCGGGCTGCAGGCGGGAACCGTCTTTTCCGACATCAGGAATGTGAGTTCCGCTCCCGGCCATTGCGGATGACCGAAATGGATCGCGGCATCGATGGAATCGAGCCGGAAATCGAAGGAGGACAGCCGGGTGACGAGATTGATGGTCACGCCCGGGTTCTGGCTCAGGAACCGGCCGAGGCGCGGTGCCAGCCAGCGGGTGCCGAAGGTCGGCAGGATGGCGAGGTTCAGCGTTCCACCATGCGGATTGGCGCGGAGGTTCAGGGAAGCGCTGGATATACGGCGAAGCGCTTCGCGGATCTCGCGCGCATAGCTGTCGCCTGCAAGCGTGAGGCGCACTGTCTGGCGTTCGCGAAGAAACAGTTCAGCGCCGAGCTGTTCTTCCAGCGCCTTAATCTGGCGGCTGACGGCGCTTTGGGTGAGGTCGAGTTCACGTGCTGCCGTCGTCACGCTGCCGGTTCGGGCGACGGCCTCGAAGGCGGCGAGCAATGAAATCGACGGCAGAAAACGTCGTGAAGGCAGCATGGTTCATTCCGATTGAGAATGATCTGTTTCCAAAACGTCGATATTCATGGCGCTGAAGCCCTTGTAAAGAACTTTATCCTGCAAAATCGGAATGACCCGGAGTTCTTTCATGCCGAGCGCCTTCGTTTCCACCGACCGCATCCGTTCGCTTTTCACCGAAGCGATGTCTCAGATGTATCGCTCGGAGGTGCCGCAATACGGCACGCTGATAGAGCTTGTGGCCGACGTGAATGCGGAGGTATTGGCAGGGAACCCCGAATTGCGCAAGCGGCTGGACCGCGCGGGTGAACTCGACCGCATCGATGTCGAGCGCCATGGGGCGATCCGCCTCGGCACGGCAGATGAGCTTTTCACCATCCGCCGTCTCTTCGCGGTCATGGGCATGCAGGCGGTCGGCTACTACGATCTTTCGGTTGCGGGCGTGCCGGTGCATTCCACCTGTTTCCGGCCGGTCGACCAGGCCGCACTCAACGTCAATCCGTTTCGCGTCTTTACCTCGCTGCTGCGACTTGAGCTGATCGAAGATCAGAGACTTCGCGCCGAGGCGGAACGTATCCTGGCCAAGCGCCGGATCTATACACCGCGTGCCATCGAACTGATCGAGCACCATGAGCAGGGCGGCGGCCTGACGGAGGCCCAAGCCGTCGAATTCGTTGCCGAGGCGCTCGAAACCTTCCGCTGGCATGGCGAAGCGACTGTGAGTGCGGAAACCTACAAGCGTCTGCACGATGCGCATCGCCTGATTGCCGATGTCGTCAGCTTCAAGGGCCCTCATATCAACCATCTGACGCCACGTACCCTCGATATCGACGGCGTACAGCGGCGCATGCCGGAACGCGGCATCACGCCGAAGGCCGTCATCGAAGGTCCGCCGCGCCGAGACTGCGATATCCTGCTGCGTCAGACGAGCTTCAAGGCGCTGGAAGAGCCGATCGCTTTCGCCGGCGAGGCGGACAAGACGCAGGGCACGCATACGGCCCGCTTCGGGGAGATCGAGCAGCGCGGCGTTGCGCTGACGGCGAAAGGAAGGGCGCTCTACGACCGGCTGCTTGCTTCCGTCCGCAGCGAAGTGCAGGTCGGTGCTGCGGGAGCCAAGGCCAATGATTATGATTCTGAGCTTACGGGGCGCTTCAAATCGTTGCCGGACAGTTGGGACGCGCTGCGCCGCGAGGAGCTAGCCTTCTTCCACTATTCCACGACGCCTGCCGGCATCGCGGCTGCCGCTGAGGGCAGGCTGCCGCGCGATACTGAGTCGCTGATCGCCGACGGCTATCTGGCTTTCGACCCGATCGTCTATGAGGATTTCCTGCCGGTCAGTGCCGCAGGCATCTTTCAATCCAATCTCGGCACAGATCAGCAGCAGAACTACGCGACGCGCTCCAACCGCGCAGCATTCGAAGAAGCACTGGGCGTCGCCGTGCAGGACGAGCTGAGGCTCTATGCCGAGCGCCAGTCTGCCTCTGTTGACGCCGCGATGACGATGCTGGGGGTTGCGGCTCTGGAGCTGAAAACCGTTGTCTGAGGCTGCTTCCGCAATGCCGTGGACGGCGCTAGAGTGCCTGCCGCGTTTGCTTGGAATGGACTGACCGATGCTGAATGATCCACGCTCCCACGGGCTTTGGGAAAAGACCGCACCATTGCCGCCGGAGACATCCGCGCTTCGGGGCGCGGTGCCGGCCGATGTGGTGATTGTCGGCGGCGGCTACACGGGGCTGTCGTCCGGTCTTCATCTTGCCGAAGCCGGTTCGAAGGTCGTGCTGTTGGAGGCTCAGGAGATCGGTTTTGGCGGGGCTGGCCGCAATGTTGGACTGATCAATGCCGGCATGTGGGTGATGCCGGACGATCTGCCTGGCATTCTCGGGCAGACCTACGGCGATCGCCTGCTCGATATGCTGGGCCACGCGCCGCGCCTTGTCATGGAGCTGATCGAAAAGCACGATATCGCCTGCGAACTTGAAAAGAACGGCACGCTGCATTGCGCCGTCGGCGCGGAGGGATTGAAGGAAATTGAGGCGCGTGCTGCGCAGTGGTCCGCGCGCCAGGCCCCAGTGACGCTGCTTAATGCCGCCGAGACCGCACGTCGCGTTGGCAGCAGCGCCTATGCCGGCTCGCTGCTCGATATGCGCGCGGGAACACTGCAGCCGCTCGCTTATGCGCGGGGTCTGGCGCATGCGGCTGTCAGGGCAGGCATTTCGATCTATACGTCGAGCCCTGTTATCGCAACCGAACAAAACGGCAGCCGATGGACGGTGAAGACCAGGAGCGGGCAGGTGACCGCTGACTGGATTATCGTCGCGACGGACGCCTACAGCACCGGGCCGTGGGAACAAGTGCGTTGCGAGCAGGTACATCTTCCCTATTTCAATCTCGCGACGCCGCCGCTCGGCGATACTCTGCGCAAAGCGATCTTGCCCGGCCGCGAAGGCTGTTGGGATACAAAAGAGATCCTGTCCTCTTTCCGGATGGATCATGCCGGGCGCCTCGTTTTCGGTAGTGTCGGGGCGTTGCGCAATACCGGCGCTGCAGTTCATAGAAGTTGGGCGAAGCGCTCGCTGAAGAGGCTCTTTCCGCAGATCGGCGACGTGGAGTTCGAATACGAATGGTACGGCAAGATCGGCATGACCGACAATGCGCTGCCGCGCTTTCACAAGTTCGCTCCGAATGTCGTTGGCTTCTGCGGCTATAATGGCCGGGGTATTGCGCCTGGCACGGTATTCGGCCGTACGCTGGCGCACCATGTACTGGGCAGGATCGCGGAGGCCGACCTGCCCTTGCCGGTTACGGACCTGCGGGAGCCCGGCTTCCGCGCGCTCAAGGAAATATGGTACGAAGCCGGCGCCCAGGTCGCCCACTTCGCCGACGCGCGCTTTTGAGTAAAAGCTCGCAATCAAGAAGAAGAAAGTTGGAAACACGACAATGACCACTGCTACACTCGATCTCGCAGCCGAAACGAAGAAAGTGCTTTCCGAACTCGGTGTCGATGCGGCCCGCTATACCGGCGGCACCCTGCGTGTCACTTCGCCGGTCACCGGCAAGGAAATCGGCCGGCTCAAGGAGCATTCCGTCGCGGATGCCAAAAAGGCGATCGACGAAGCGCACAACGCTTTTGCCGCATGGCGCGCGGTTCCGGCGCCGAAGCGCGGCGAACTCGTCCGCTTGCTCGGCGAAGAGCTTCGCGCCGCCAAGCCGGCACTTGGCCGCCTTGTTTCGATCGAAGTCGGCAAGATCACGTCCGAAGGTCTCGGCGAAGTCCAGGAAATGATCGATATCTGCGATTTTGCGGTCGGCCTTTCGCGCCAGCTCTATGGCCTGACCATTGCAACCGAGCGCTCCGAGCACCGCATGATGGAAAGCTGGCATCCGCTCGGCGTCGTCGGCATCATTTCGGCCTTCAACTTCCCGGTCGCCGTCTGGTCGTGGAATGCGGCGCTGGCGCTGGTCTGCGGCAATTCCACTGTCTGGAAGCCGTCGGAAAAGACGCCACTGACGGCACTTGCCGTGCAGGCGCTGTTCGAAAAGGCGCTGAAGCGTTTCGTCGCTGAGGGCGGGCAGGCGCCGGCGAACCTCTCGACGCTGCTGATCGGCGGCCGCGCAGTGGGCGAAGTTCTCGTCGATCATCCGAAGGTGCCGCTGGTTTCGGCAACTGGCTCCACGGCCATGGGCCGCGCCGTCGGCCCGCGCTTGTCGCAGCGTTTTGCCCGCGCAATTCTCGAACTCGGCGGCAACAATGCTGCCATCATTTGCCCGACGGCGGATCTCGATCTGACGCTCCGCGGCGTTGCCTTCTCGGCGATGGGGACCGCCGGCCAGCGCTGCACGACGCTTCGCCGTCTCTTCGTGCACGAGAGCATCTACGACAAACTCGTGCCGCGCCTGCAGAAGGCCTATGGCTCGGTCACGATCGGCAACCCGCTGGAAAACGCTACGCTTGTCGGTCCGCTGGTCGACAAGGCAGCCTTCGAGAAGATGCAGTCGGCTTTGTCCGAAGCAAAGTCGGCTGGCGGCAAGATCACGGGCGGCGAGCGCGTCGAAAACGGCGCTGCCGATGCCTTCTATGTGCGTCCGGCGCTTGTGGAGATGCCGTCGCAAACCGGCCCTGTCGAACACGAGACCTTCGCACCGATTCTCTATGTCATGAAGTACACGGATTTCGATGACGTGCTGGAACTGCACAATGCCGTGCCGCAGGGCCTCTCATCGTCGATCTTCACGAACGACATGCGTGAAGCCGAAACCTTTGTTTCCGCCCGCGGCTCGGATTGCGGTATCGCCAACGTCAACCTCGGTCCATCGGGTGCCGAAATCGGCGGTGCTTTCGGTGGCGAAAAGGAAACCGGTGGTGGCCGCGAATCCGGCTCGGATGCCTGGAAGGCCTACATGCGCCGCACGACGAACACGATCAATTACGGCAAAACGCTGCCGCTCGCTCAGGGTGTCAAGTTCGACGTCGAGTGACCTACGAACACATTGGATCGGAAAGGGACGATGACGGTGACCCGCCATCTCCCTTTCTTGCTCAACGAATCCGGCATTTGCCACAGCCGCGGGTGATCACCGCCACTCAAACAATATAGAATAATTCTAAAGTTGATTGATAACTTCAAGTATTTGTGAAGAGGCTTAGCAAGGCAAAACTTGAAAAGCTGGATCAAGAAAAATATACGAGCACGCATCACCCGGGGAGTTTGGGTGACACGGCCATGGAGGGCATCAATGAAAATTTCTCTTACGCGCTTTTCCGCGCTTGCTTTTGCCGCCTCGCTTCTTGCTGCGACGACGCTGGCTTCCGCCGCGAGTGCGCAGGACGCCGAAGGCATCGTCGTCTATAACGCCCAGCATGAAAGCCTCGGCCGCGAATGGATCGATGCCTTCACCAAGGAGACTGGCATCAAGGTCACCATGCGCCAGGGCAGCGACATGCAGTTCGCCAACCAGATCATTCAGGAAGGCGACGCTTCCCCGGCCGACGTATTCCTGACCGAGAACTCTCCGGCAATGGCGCTCGTCGATAGCGCGGGTCTCTTTGCCCCGGTCGACAAGGAAACGCTTGATCTGGTTCCGGCGCAGTACCGTCCGGCCGACGGGATGTGGACCGGCATTGCCGCCCGCTCGACCGTCTTTGTCTATGACAAGACGAAGCTCACCGAAGACAAGCTGCCGAAGTCCCTGCTCGATCTCGCCGATCCGGCCTGGAAGGGCCGTTGGGGTGCGTCGCCTGCCGGTGCCGATTTCCAGGCGATTGTGGGTGCGCTGCTACAGTTGAAAGGCGAAGAAGCAACGGCTGCATGGCTAAAGGCCATGAAGGAAAACGCAACGCCCTACAAGGGCAACAGCGTTGCCATGAAGGCGGTCAACGCCGGCGAAGTCGAAGGCGCGGTCATCTACCACTACTACTGGTTCGGCGATCAGGCGAAGACAGGCGAAAACAGCAAGAATGTCGGCCAGCATTACTTCAAGAACCAGGATCCCGGCGCTTTCGTCAGCGTTTCGGGTGGCGGCATTTTGAAGTCCACCCAGCACATGAAGGAAGCCCAGGCATTCCTGAAGTTCGTCGCCAGCAAGGGCGGCCAGGACATCCTGAAGAACGGTACGTCCTATGAATACGCGGTCAGCGGTGAATCGAACGACAAGCTCGTCCCACTTGCCGATCTCAATGCACCGAAGGTTGAGGCTTCCGAACTCGACAGCAAGAAGGTCGTCGAGCTGATGACGGCTGCTGGCCTGATCTAAGCCTTTCTGCCGCAGGCGGATCGAGTCAAAACTATTGCTTTTGGCTCAAGAAAACCTTAGGGCATGATCAAACTAGGCAACCGCTTCAGATAGAGGCGGTTGCCTTCCTTTTTCAGCGTATAAAGGCGCCGGCCTTGCTGCAAGACAACAGATCCCTTGTTTCCGAGCTCGCGCCCGGCAATAGGGCGCCAGTCAGCGGAACAGGTTTGCTGCGCGGGCGCATGCCCCACGCCTCCGTCGTCGTCTTTGCAACGCTGGTCGCAATTATGAGTCTCTTACCGCTCGGCTTCATCGGCTGGATTACCGCCGATGTCGGCTGGCAGACGGTAAAGGCACTGGTCTTCCGTCCGCGTGTCGGTGAGCTGCTCGTCAACACCATCTTCCTTGAAGCACTCACCATTCCTTTGTCGATTGTGCTTGCCGTGACGCTCGCGTGGCTGACGGAGCGGACCAATGTTCCGGTTCCGCGGTTGTGGTCCTGGCTTGCTGTTGCGCCGCTTGCCGTTCCGGCCTTCGTGCACAGCTATGCCTGGGTGAGCCTCGTTCCCGGCATGCGCGGCCTGCAGAGCGGTGTCTTCGTTTCCGTGCTTGCCTATTACCCTTTTCTCTACCTGCCGGTCGCTGCCGCCCTTCGCCGCCTCGACCCGGCGATCGAGGATGCGGCGGCGTCGCTTGGCCTTGGCCCTTGGCGCGTCTTCTTCCGCGCGATCCTGCCGCAGCTGCGGCTTGCGATCTGTGGAGGCTCGCTCCTGATCGGGCTGCATCTCCTGTCGGAATACGGGCTTTACGTGATGATCCGCTTCGACACTTTTTCGACCGCGATCGTCGATCAGTTCCAGTCTGCCTATAACAGCCCCGCAGCCAACATGCTCGGCGGTGTGCTCGTCGCTTGCTGCCTCTTCCTGCTCGGCCTGGAAATTCTGCTCCGCGGCAACGAGCGCTACGCCCGCGTCGGCTCCGGTTCCGCGCGTCCCGCCGATCGCCGCCATCTCGGCTGGTTTGTGGTACCTGGTGTTCTGCTGCCGGGAACGCTTAGTGTGCTGACGCTTGGCGTGCCGCTCATGACGCTCGGCCGCTGGCTCTATTTAGGCGGCACGGAGATCTGGCGGCTGGATGCTGTCGGAAATGCTTTCGTTCAAACGGTCGTCCTTGCGGTCGCTGGCGGCGTCTTGACGACGATCGCGGCCGCGCCGATGGCCTGGTTGTCGGTCCGCGCACCGGGACGATTCCAGCGATTGCTCGAAGCCTGCCATTATTATGTCGGCTCGCTTCCCGGCGTCGTTGTGGCACTGGCACTGGTGACGATCACCGTGCGGCTGGCGCTGCCGCTCTACCAGACTTTTGCGACCCTCATCGTTGCCTATGTCCTGCTCTTCCTGCCGCGCGCGATGGTCGGCCTTCGTGCCAGCATCGCGCAGGCACCTGTAGAGCTGGAGCGGGCCGCCATGGGCCTGGGTCGCACGCCATCGCAGGCCGTACGCCAGATTACCATGCGCCTTGCTGCCCCGGGCTTTGCTGCAAGCATTGCGCTGTCGGCGCTCGGCATCACCAACGAGCTGACGGCAACGCTGATGTTGTCGCCGAACGGTGTTGAAACGCTGGCAACGAAATTCTGGTCGCTGACCAGCGAAATCGACTATGTGTCGGCCGCTCCTTATGCGGTGATGATGATCGTGCTGTCATTGCCGCTGACGCTTCTTCTTTATGCCCAATCGAAACGGACTGCCGGCCAATGACACTGCTTACGATCCAGTCTGTCAGCAAGCGCTATGGCCCGGTGAGAGCTTTGGACAAGGTGACGCTGGACGTTGCCGCCGGCAGCCGCACCGCCGTCGTCGGCCCCTCGGGTTCCGGCAAGACGACTTTGCTGCGCATTGTTGCCGGCTTCGAGCGGCCAGATGAAGGGCAAGTCATCCTGAATGGCGAAGTGCTCGCGGATGGCTTGGCAACCGTTCCCGCCCACAAGCGCGGCATCGGCACCGTTTCGCAAGACGGCGCGCTTTTTCCGCATTTGAGCGTTGCCGACAATATTGGCTTCGGTTTCGAGCGTGGCGCTCGCGATCGCGAAAAGCGGATCGTCGAACTGCTGGATATGGTCGAGCTCGACCGCAACATGCTGACGCGCCGTCCTCACCAGCTTTCCGGCGGTCAACAGCAGCGTGTGGCGCTCGCGAGAGCCCTCGGCCGCAAGCCGCGTCTCATGCTGCTCGACGAGCCCTTCTCGGCGCTCGATACCGGTCTTCGCGAACACATGCGCAAGGCCGTTGCCCGCGTCCTCCAGGCGGCGGACATCACGACGATTCTCGTCACCCATGATCAAGCAGAGGCTCTCTCTTTTGCAGATCAGGTCGCGGTGCTCAGGGAAGGCAAGCTGATCCAAGCGGGTTCACCGCAATCGCTCTACCTGCAGCCGAAGGACCGCGAAACCGCACTCTTCCTCGGGGATGCGGTGATGCTTCCGGCGATCATCCGCAATGGCTTTGCCGATTGCGCGCTCGGCCGCGTCGCAGTGGAAGGCGGCCATCAAGGCAAGGCCGAGATCATGCTGCGGCCGGAGCAGATTCGCGTCGTTGCCGATGAAAGCGAGCCCGCCTACGGAGGCCGCGTCGTTGAGGTGGAGTTCGGCGGTGCGACCTGCACCGTGGCGGTGTCGCTGGAAGGGGTGGCGCTGCCGCCGATCCTCATCAAAACATCCAGCGTGGCTTTGCCCGAGCGCGGCGATCGTGTTCGCCTTGATATCGCCGGCAAGGCGCATGTCTTCGGCGGCCGTTAAGCCGTCTTTCGCGAAACACTTTCCGTTTCCGCCTGCTCCAGCCAGCCGCCCGTAAAGCCGGCACGTTCGAGGCCGAGCCGGATGATCGGCGACCGTTGCATCAGGCTCCAGATGAACTCCGACCGATCGTTTTCGATCGTCATCACCAGCAGTCCCTGGTCGATCGCGACGCACCGGTCGTCCACCCAACCTTCGGGCCGGGCGGTCTTCACTGATGGATTGAAGCCGCCCGGAAAGCGGCCTTCGCAGAGCAGATTGGGATAGGCAGCCAGCAGCGCCTTCAGGCCGTCGACCGCCGCCTGCCGGTCATAAGGCAATGCCGCAAGCGCCGCCCAGGGTGCGATTGTCCCGTCGTCCGGGCCAAGTGGTGCACCGCGTGCGGCGTAACCCAGAACCTTCGGATGCCGGCCGCTACGCATGTTCCGCGTTGGCGGCGGACCGTCGGAGGCGGAAAATCCCCAGACATTCCTGTTGTAGCCGACGAAGTGCCCGGGATTGCGCTCGGCATAATCGCGCTGCACGGCGATCGAAACCTGGGTGTTGCGGAAATAGTCCCAGTCGCGTGCAGCCATCTCCCTGTCCTGAATCCCGCGGAAGCCGATCCAGGCATGGGAGAAAAGGTGAATGAAAAACGGTCCGGCATAAAGATAGGGCTGCTTGCCGAAGAGCATCCAGGAATAGCTTGAGACGAAGGCATCGTAGCTCGATTGCGGGATCGGATGGGTGGGCGAAGCGAGCGCTAGCGTGTAGAGCAGGATCGCCTCGTCATAGCCCTGCCAGCGCCAGCGCAGAAAGCCGCTTCCAGGCTTCCAGCCCATGCAGACAGTCTGTCCTTTATTCAACGCCCAATGCCAGTCGATGCGCTCATAGATCAATGTCACCAGTTCGCGGATTTCCGTCTCGATCGGATCGGCGCCATCGAAGTAGGCCGCAGCCGTCAGCATGCCGGCGACGAGCAAGGTCGTGTCGATCGTTGAGAGCTCGCTGTTCCATGCACGGTGGCCGGTATCCATATGCAGGAAGTGGTAATAAAAGCCACGATAGCCGGTCGCATGGCGCTCGCGCCCTTGATGGCTCCCGGCAAAGAAGCGCAGCGTCGTGATCGTCCTGCCTGCCGCTTCCGCCTGCGTAATCCATCCGCGTTCGACGGCGACCGTATAACTTGAAAGCGCAAAGCCGGTGGCAGCGATGCTGCAGGGAACGTCGGGTATGGACGTATCCGCGACCAGGCCGTTTTCGGGATTGGAATACTTCAGAAAATAGTCGAATGCGGATTTCTGCAGCCTGTCGATCAGCGCGGCATCCGTGTCGTCAAATCGTTGCAGCATACATCAAACCAACCGTTGTCCGCCCTCGTTCAACATGGCGATGCATTGCGCACAAATCAAATTCTTTTCAGATAATGCGACAAATGGCTGCGACCGGTCGTTTGGCGCTGGCGCGGCGATATCGGTGCACAACAACAAAAAAACGCCTTTCGGCGGATTATTAAGTATCTGATGTTATTGTGTCCGACCTGAGCAGGTGACGTTTTGTGGTGCGCCGACTTCAAGGGCGAGTTCAAGCTCGGCGACGGTCGATACTGTTACCCGCTGACGGTCACCGACCATCCATCGTGCCCTCGGCACTGAGTTCCCCGATCCATTGCACGTCCTTCACGCCGGGACCAAACGGCTCCCGAACATGGATGATTTCGTGCTAGGGAGCGCGCGAGCGCGGGTGGAAGGTTTTCGTCTACCAAAAACTTCACGCAGCTCTCTTCAATCGCACCGCGTCGCGAACCACGCTGACTGGCACTTCGAATATTCGTGCGACATCCTCGACCGATCCCTCTGCCTCGACGGCATCAACGCCAGATCCCTTTTCGCGGTAGCGACAAGGTAGCGACACGAGAAAAACCCTTTCGGACTTCTCAAGACGTCGCATCCGTAAAGGATTGATTTTACTGAGAAAATTGGAGCGGGCGAAGGGATTTGAACCCTCGACCCCAACCTTGGCAAGGTTGTGCTCTACCCCTGAGCTACACCCGCTCAATCCGCATCGGTCCGGGGTAGTTGATGGACCGTGGGCTGCCACCTTGCGGCGACGGGCGCTATATGGCCCAATCGATTTTCAAATGCAACAGGGAAATGACGGAAAGGCCAAGAAAAATTCGGAGTGCTCGGAAGCTCCTTCGCAAACCGCCGCAAATTCAAGGAAAAGCGTCGATCACGAACATTGCAAAACATGTTCCTCCGACTTAATCAGGGCGCCTTACCCCTTTCATTCCAGACGGATGCCGCGATGACCGAAGCCAAGCCGAAAAACAGAGACGATCTTTTCGCTTTCCTCGACGGGCTCGGTATCGCGCACAGCACGCGGCAGCATGCTCCGGTCTTCACCGTGGCCGAATCGGTGTCGCTGCGCGATGAAATCCCTGGCGGGCATACAAAAAACCTTTTCGTGAAGGATAAGAAGGATCAGTTCTTCCTGCTGACCGTCGAAGAGCATGCCGTTGTCGATCTCAAGACCGTGCATGCATCGATCGGTGCGGCCAGCAAGGTTTCGTTCGGCAAACCGGAAAGGCTGATGGAATATCTTGGCGTGATCCCCGGCGCGGTCACGGCCTTTGGCGCTATCAACGACACCGGCAACAATGTGACCTTCGTGCTCGATGTGGACTTGATGAAGGAGGAGATCGTCAATTGCCATCCGTTGTCCAACGATGCGACGACGTCGATTGCAAGCGCAGACCTCATCCGCTTCATGGAAGCGACCGGCCATAAGCCGCTTGTCTTGAAAGTGACGGCCTGACATACGATTTTAGCGCTAGAAAAGCCGGGCACCGGCATGGCGGGAGATACCAATGAGCGGCAGCAACAATCCTTACGGCAATTCCTTCGGCACGCAGATGTCGGCAACGGCGAACTTCGGTTCGGCGCCGCTGCCGGCGGCAGGCGGCGGACATATCAAGGATACGACAACCGCCACTTTCACGACGGACGTCATCGAGGAATCGCGCAACCAGCCGGTGCTCGTTGATTTCTGGGCGCCTTGGTGCGGCCCCTGCAAGCAATTAACGCCGGTGCTCGAAAAGGCGGTCAACGAGGCGCAAGGCCGCGTGAAGCTCGTGAAGATGAATATCGACGACCATCCGTCGATCGCAGGCCAACTCGGCATTCAGTCGATCCCGGCCGTGATCGCCTTCGTCGGCGGCCGCCCGGCCGATGGTTTCATGGGTGCTGTGCCGGAAAGCCAGGTTCGCCAGTTCATCGACCGCCTCGCCGGTCCTGCCGGTGCGGATCAGGCTGCGGAGATTGAAGCGGTGCTTGAGGAGGCGTCTGGCCTTCTTGCCGCGGGCGACGTCAATGGTGCCGCGCAGCTCTACGGTGCAGTGATGCAAGCCGATCCGGAAAATGCCAAGGCGCTTGCTGGGATGGCCGAATGCATGATTGCCGCCAACCAGCATCAGCGCGCTCGCGAAGCGTTAACCGATCTGCCGGAAGGGCTTGCCAATGACGCCGGGATTCAAGCCGTCATCACGAAGCTCGATCAGATCGAAGAAGCTCGCAAGCTCGGCGATCCCGTCGCCCTGGAGCAGGACCTTGCGCTCGATCCGGACAATCACGACGCACGCATGAAGCTTGCCAAGATCCTGAACGTCGAGGGAAAGCGCGATGAGGCGGCAGACCATCTGCTCCACATCATGCGCAAGGACCGGACCTTCGATGACGATGGCGCGCGCCGTCAGCTCCTGCAGTTCTTCGAAGTCTGGGGCTTCAAGGACCCGGCAACCGTGTCCGCGCGGCGCAAGCTTTCAGCGATGCTCTTCTCATAACTTTAGAAACCTTGCCCTTGCGTTTTTGGGCAAGGGCACCACATTTCAGAGGCAGAACAGGAGTATCGTTTCGCTCCTGCCGGTTGGTTGCGGGACAAGTTTTGATGCAAGTCGGGAATGCAAGATATTTAAAGCCCGGCGATCTGCCAGATTCGATCGCCGTCTTTCCTCTGACCGGCGCTCTTCTTCTGCCTACGGGACAGCTTCCGCTGAATATTTTCGAGCCACGTTATCTCGCGATGTTTGACGCCGCTCTGGCCGGCAACCGGCTGATCGGCATGGTCCAGCCCGCGCTTGGCGATAACGATTCGATGGCGGGCGAGAAGGGTGGCGAACCTCATCTCGCTCCCGTCGGCTGCATCGGGCGGATCACCTCTTTTGCGGAGACGGGCGACGGGCGCTATATCGTTTCGCTGACGGGCGTTTGCCGCTTTCGCCTACTTGGCGAGAAAATGACGCATGAGCCGTTCAGAAGCTTCCATATCGCTCCCTTCATTTCCGATCTCTCCGCACGCGATGAGGAAGACGCCGTCGATCGTGGCGCCTTGCTCTCCGCGTTCAGGGCTTATCTCGATGCGAACAAGCTGGAGGCCGATTGGGAAAGCGTTGAGCGCGCCAGCAATCTGACTCTCGTGAATTCGCTTGCGATGATGTCGCCCTTTGGCCCTGCAGAGAAGCAGGCGCTGCTGGAGGCACCCGATCTTAAGACCAGAGCGGAAACCCTGATCGCCATTACCGAAATCGTGCTGGCGCGCGTCTTCGGTGACTCCGATACGGTTTTGCAGTAAATCATCGGGCATGGACGAAAAACTCAGCCGTGTTGACCCGAAACTGCTTGAGCTCTTGGTTTGCCCGCTGACCAAGGGAAGGCTCAGCTATGACCGGGAGCACAACGAACTCGTCTCGGAAAAGGCGCGCCTTGCCTATCCGATCCGTGACGGCATCCCGATCATGCTGGTGTCAGAGGCACGGAGGCTTGACGATTAGATCGTCTCGCCTGCCAAAAGCCTTGGATTGTTCCTGGCCGCCGTGCCGGCCGCCTGCCCGATGAAGAAGGACTTGAGGCTCGGCAGCCTGTCGACGATGCCGAGGCCGACATCGCGGGCAATGCGCACCGGCATTATGTCATTCGAGAACAGCCGGTTCAGCACGTCGGTCGTAACCCCCATGCGGAAGGTGTCGAAGCGGCGCCAGGCCTGGTAGCGTTCGAGAATATTGATCGAGCCGATATCGAGCCCGAGGCGGTCGGCCTCGACGACGGTCTCAGCCAGCGCGGCCACGTCCTTGAAGCCGAGATTGAGGCCCTGGCCGGAAATCGGATGAATGCCGTGTGCCGCATCGCCGGCAAGTGCAACGCGCGGTGCCACGAAGGCGCGGGCAAGCGTGAGGCCGAGCGGGAAGGCACGCTTTTCGCCAATGACCTTAAGCGCGCCGAGCTTGTGCCCGAAACGGCGCTCCAGTTCCTCCTCGAAAATCAGGTCGTCGTCGGAAACAAGCCGGTCGGCATCGTGCGTGCGTTCGGTCCAGACAAGGGAGGAGCGGTTGTTGGTGAGCGGCAGGATCGCAAACGGGCCGGACGGGAGGAAATGCTCTTCGGCGCAGCCATTGTGCGGCCGCTCATGCTCGACGGTCACAACGATGCCGGACTGGCCGTAATCCCAGGTGACCGTCTTTATGCCCGCCAGATCGCGGAGCTTCGACCGCACGCCGTCACAGGCCACGAGCAGGCGTGACTCCAGCATGCTGCCATCGGACAGCGTGATGGAAATCCGGTTTTCTTCCGTCTTCAGGCCGGAGGCGCTCAGTCCATGCCGGATTTCGATGCCGAGCCGGTCGCAGACGCCGCGCAGCGCGCGGACCATGACGGCGTTCGGGATCATGTGCGCGAAGGGGCGGCCATCTTCCACTTCACCGTCGAAGGTAAGGAAAACCGGACGCACCGGATCGGAGGTCCTGGAATCGGTCACAATCATCTTGGTGATCGGCTGGGCTTCCGGAAGGATTTCTTCCCAGATGCCGAAGACCTCCAGCATCTTCGTTGCCGCGGCGATGACTGCGGAGGCGCGCATATCCTTCTGCCAGACATGCTCAGGCGATGCTTCAACGACCGCAATCTCAAGGTGGGGGGCTGCCTGCTTGACCGCGACCGCCGCGGAAAGGCCGACATAACCTCCGCCAACAACCAGCATGTCCAGCATCGCCCGCTCCCCGCGCTTGTGATTACAATGACGATCTATATAGATCATCGCATCCCCACTTCCTACCGTCGGGAGCTGAACAAATGATGGAAGACGCAGCCAAGCCCACGGCCATGGAAACGCTGCTCGCGACGCTCGATCTCGAGCCGATCGAGGTGGATATCTTTCGTGGTCGCAGCCCGCAGGTTGGCTGGCAACGCGTTTTTGGCGGACAGGTGATCGGTCAGGCACTGATGGCTGCCCAGCGGACGATCGAGACAGAGCGCTTCGTTCACTCGCTGCATGCCTATTTCATGCGGCCGGGCGATCCTTCCGTGCCGATCGTCTATCAGGTGGAACGCATTCGCGACGGATCGAGCTTCAATACGCGCCGGGTCGTGGCGATCCAGCACGGCAAGGCGATTTTTGCGCTCTCGTGCTCCTTCCAGATCGAGGAACCGGGTTTCGATCACCAGATCGTAATGCCGGATGTTCCGACGCCGGAAAAGCTGCTCGGCGAGCAGCAGATCAAGGAACAGTATCTCGCGCATGCGCCGCCGGCTGTGCGCAAATACTGGGAGCGCGAACGGCCGATCGAAATCCGGCCGGTTTCGCTGACGCACTATTTTTCCGACAGGAAGCTCGATCCCCGCCAGGACGTCTGGGTGCGCGCGACGGGGACGGTCCCGGATAACCGGCTCTATCAAGCCGCAGTGCTTGCCTATCTCTCAGACATGACGCTGCTTGATACCTCGCTCTACGCTCACGGAACGTCGATCTTCGACCAAAGCCTGCAGGTTGCGAGCCTCGACCATTCCATGTGGTTTCATCGGCCTGATAAACTTACGGATTGGCTGCTTTACACGCAGGATAGTCCATCTGCTTCCGGCGCTCGTGGGCTCACGCGCGGTAGCCTGTTCACGCGGTCTGGCGTTCTGATTGCGTCAGTCTCGCAGGAAGGTTTGATTCGGAAAAAGGCAAATGAATAAAAAATGTGCAATTTCTCAAATTTGGGCATTATTTGGGCGGTTCTTGCCCTACCATTTGCCTCTTAAATAGCATCGTTCATTATACTCTTTATTTTTCAATAGCTTATAGTCTGCTTCGAATCTGGCACGCCCTTTGAATGTATATCCCCAGTCGCTGTTCGTGAACGTCAGCGGCAAGGAGAGTCGGCTCCGCGCCGAGGATAACGAAGGATGGGAAAACCAGATGAAAATTGTGATGGCCATTATCAAGCCGTTCAAGCTCGATGAGGTCCGCGAAGCCCTCACGGCGATCGGCATCCAAGGCCTGACCGTGACCGAGGTGAAGGGCTACGGACGCCAGAAGGGGCATACCGAAATCTATCGCGGTACGGAATATGCAGTCAGCTTCCTGCCGAAGCTCAAGATCGAAATCGCCGTCGCATCAGAAATCGTCGACAAGGCCGTCGAAGCCATCGCGTCGTCAGCCAAGACCGGCCAGATCGGCGACGGCAAGATTTTCGTCTACTCGATCGACCATGCCGTCCGTATCCGCACGGGCGAAACCGATACCGAAGCGCTGTAAGAACGGCTGAGCAAGGAGCTTTATTCCAATGTCAATTTCGAAGTTTTCCTCCACATTTGCGCGGCTCGGGGCTGCGTCTGCCGCGCTTTTCGCGCCGGTCGTCGCCTTCGCGCAGGAGACCGCGCCGGCTGCTGCCGATGCCGCGGCTGCAGCGGCTCCGGCCTTCACCATGGACAAGGGTGACAATACCTGGATGCTCGTCTCATCGGCGCTCGTGCTGTTGATGACCATTCCGGGCCTGGCTCTCTTCTACGGCGGTCTCGTGCGCGCCAAGAACATGCTCTCCGTGCTGATGCAGGTCTTCATGATCACCGCCGTTGTGTCCCTGATCTGGGTCACCTACGGCTACTCGCTGGCCTTCACTGACGGCGGCTCGCTGAACAGCTTCGTCGGCGGTTTCTCCAAGGCCTTCCTCGCCGGCGTCAACACGTCGTCGCTTGCCGAGACCTTCTCGAAAGGCGTCGCCATTCCGGAATACACCTTCATTGTGTTCCAGATGACGTTTGCCTGCATCACGCCCGGCCTCATCGTCGGTGCGTTTGCCGAGCGCATCAAGTTCTCTGCCGTCATCCTGTTCGTTATCCTGTGGGTCACCTTCATCTACTTCCCGATGGCGCACATGGTTTGGTTCTGGGGTGGTCCGAGCTCGTACACTTCGCCGTCCGGCCTGATCTTCTCCTATGGTGCAATCGACTTCGCCGGCGGCACGGTCGTTCACATCAATGCTGGTATTGCCGGCCTCGTCGGCGCCATCATGCTCGGCAAGCGTACGGGCTATAAGAAGGAAATCATGGCTCCGCACTCGATGACGCTCACCATGGTCGGTGCAGCGCTTCTGTGGGTCGGTTGGTTCGGCTTCAACGCCGGCTCCAACCTCGAAGCAAATGCCTACGCTTCGCTCGCCATGATCAACACTTTCGTCGCAGCGGCTGCTGCCGCTGTTTCCTGGTGCATCGTTGAAACCTTCGCCCGCGGCAAGGCTTCCATGCTGGGTGCTGCTTCGGGTGCAGTTGCCGGTCTCGTTGCCGTTACTCCGGCAGCAGGCTTTGCAGGTCCGATGGGTTCGATCGTTCTCGGCCTCATCGTTTCGCCGGTCTGCTACTTCTTCGTCGACGTTGTAAAGAACAAGTTCAACTACGACGACAGCCTTGACGTCTTCGGCGTCCATTGCGTTGGCGGCATCATCGGCGCAATCGGCACCGGCATTCTCGTCAACCCGGCTCTCGGCGGTGCAGGCATCGTCGACTATTCGACGGCGGATTTCGCTGCTTCTTATGCTGGTACGGCAACTCAGGTCTGGGCTCAGTTCAAGGGCGTCCTGACGACCCTCGTCTGGTCGGGCGTCGGCTCTGCGATCCTCTACAAGATCGTCGACCTTATCATCGGCCTGCGCGTAACCCCGGAGGCAGAACGCGAAGGTCTCGACCTGTCGACCCACGGCGAAGCTGCCTACCACTCTTCTTGATCACAGGGATTGCGGCGCCCGGCAGAGGGCGCCGCAGAACAGCCCGTCGCGGCCGATCGAAATATATAGGCCGCATCTTGGCCCGGACCTTTTCAGGTTCGGGCCTTTTTATTTGCCGGTCGGGCCTATCCGATCTCTCATGGTTAACATCGCTTTAACCCTCCTTTGATTAGGTGGAGCGGACGCATATTGCGTGGCGACGCCTCGGCGATTCGCGCGCTCAGCATTGGACGGGTTGGGTATATGGCAAGAAGCACTTCGCCGGTGATCGATAACCGGCCGGACCGTTTCTCCCTCTCAGGGTTCGTGCTCAGGCAGGCGCAAGCTCTCCTGGGCTTTACGATCTTCCTGCTGTTGGCGCTCGCGGTCGCAGCACTGGCGACATGGAACGTCTCAGATCCGAGCTATTCCTACGCAACCGGCAATCCGCCGGCAAATGTCCTGGGATATGGCGGCGCCGCCTTTGCCGATATCGCGATGCAGTTCTTCGGGCTTGCCAGTGTTGTGGCGCTGCTGCCGGTCGTCGCCTGGGCCCTGGCATTGATTTCCGGCCGCCGCATCAGCCGCATTCCGGCGCGAGCCGGCGCCTGGGCCCTAGGTTCGGTCCTTTCGTCTGCCGTGATCGGTTGCATCCCGCCGCCGCTGACATGGCCGATCCCCAACGGTATAGGCGGCGTCATCGGCGATATGATCCTTCGTTTTCCGGCTCTCTTCGTCGGCGCCTACCCGAGCGGCGCGTTCGCGACGGCTGTCGGCTGCGTGTTCGCGCTGCCCACCGCCTGGATGATGCTGTTTGCTGCAGGCATCGTTGGCCGCACGGAAGCCGACGAGGACGAGAGCGATGCATTCGTGGCTGCACCTTCCAAAGCCCGCTCGATTGGTGATGAGGATGAAGACGATGAAGAGGGTGGGTGGCTTGCATTCGGAGCGTTGACGCATGCCTGGTACATGAGCCAGGCGCGGATGCGCCGCATCTTCGGCCTAGGGCCGCGCAAGCGCCGTCAGAGCGATTTCGAATCGCCCTATGACTTCAACGACGATGAATTCGGTACCCTGAACGAGCCCGTCCGCGCCAAGGCGCCGGCAGGTCGCGGCGAGCGCCTGGAGCCGTCAATGGAACCACGCAACGGTTCGCTCCGCCGTGTCGTCTCCGCGCCGTCGATTTCGCTCAACGACGATGATGATGACGATGTGCCGTTCGATAGCGACATGCCGCCGCGTCCGGCCGATATTCTGCCGGACGACGACGAGGGCTGGATGATACGTGCACCGGCGAAGACCGCTGGCGGCAAGCCCGAGCCGCGCGTCGTGCCGCAGGTCTCGCGGCCGAAGCCTGGTGCTCGCATTGAGCGCGAGTCGCAAGGTTCCTTCATTCGCCCAGAGGGCTTCCAGGTTCCCTCGATTCATCTGCTTGCCGAGCCAAAGAACGTCGTTCGCGACTCGTCGCTTTCGGCCGATGCGCTGGAGCAGAATGCCCGCATGCTCGAAGGCGTCCTCGAAGACTTCGGCGTCAAGGGTGAAATCATCCATGTCCGCCCCGGCCCGGTCGTCACGCTCTATGAGCTTGAGCCGGCTCCCGGTATCAAGTCCTCACGCGTCATCGGCCTTGCAGACGACATTGCCCGCTCCATGAGCGCGATCGCCGCCCGTGTCGCCGTGGTTCCCGGCCGAAACGCGATCGGAATCGAATTGCCGAACTCGACGCGTGAAACGGTGTACCTGCGGGAACTGATCGCATCACGCGATTTCGAAGGCTCGAAGGCAAAGCTTGCGATGGCGCTCGGCAAGACAATCGGCGGCGAAGCCGTCATCGCTGATCTTGCGAAGATGCCGCACCTGCTCGTTGCCGGTACAACTGGCTCCGGCAAGTCGGTTGCCATCAACACGATGATCCTGTCGCTACTCTACCGTCTGACGCCGGAACAGTGCCGCCTGATCATGATCGACCCGAAGATGCTCGAACTCTCAGTTTACGACGGCATTCCGCATCTGTTGTCGCCGGTCGTCACCGATCCGAAGAAGGCTGTCGTCGCGCTCAAATGGACCGTCCGAGAGATGGAGGAGCGTTATAAGAAGATGTCGAAGATCGGCGTCCGCAACATCGACGGCTTCAATGCGCGCGTCGAGCAGGCGTTGGTCAAGGGTGAGGCCATTTCGCGAACCGTGCAGACAGGGTTTGACCGTCACACCGGCGAAGCGATGTACGAAACCGAGGAATTCGACCTGCAGCCGATGCCCTACATCGTCGTCATCATCGATGAAATGGCCGACCTCATGATGGTCGCCGGCAAGGATATCGAGGGCGCCGTCCAGCGCCTGGCGCAGATGGCGCGCGCCGCCGGTATTCACGTGATCATGGCCACCCAGCGTCCGTCCGTCGACGTTATCACCGGCACGATCAAGGCCAACTTCCCGACGCGCATCTCCTTCCAGGTCACGTCGAAGATCGACAGTCGCACGATCCTTGGCGAACAAGGTGCCGAACAGCTGCTCGGCATGGGCGATATGCTCTACATGGCGGGCGGCGGACGCATTCAGCGTGTCCACGGTCCCTTCGTGGCCGATATGGAAGTCGAGGAGATCGTTTCTTATCTGAAGACGCAGGGCGCGCCGCAATATCTCGAGGCGATCACTGCAGATGACGAGGACGACGATGATTACGGCGGCCCTGCGGGCACCTCCAATCTGGCGGATTCCGATGACCCCTATGATCAGGCAGTGGCCATCGTGCTTCGCGACGGCAAGGCTTCGACGTCTTATATCCAGCGCCGTCTCGGCATCGGCTATAACCGCGCCGCTTCACTGATCGAGCGCATGGAGCAGGAAGGCGTCATCGGCCCTGCGAACCATGCGGGCAAGCGCGAAATCCTGGTTCCGACCGAAGGCGATATCCTCGATCGCTAGCGGCCGGAAAAACCGCCGGGGCAATGGCTTCACGGAAACCTGATAGCCTCGAAAGCGTTACCTTCTGCAGCGATGCGTCTGCGCCATGAAGACGCCGCCTTTCGGCAGCATGCAGGTCGCATCAAAGGAGACCCAGATGACCAATTCGGATTCCGGCTTCAAAGGCCTCTCGCTCACGCGCCGCCATCTTATTGGTGTGCTGGCGCTGGCTGCCGTTTCAACTGCAATTCCAGTCGAAGCCTTTGCGCAAGCTGCTGCCGGCGGTTCCGCGACGGCACAGGCGATCGCTGATCATTTCTCTGGCGTCGCCACAATGCAGGGTGATTTCGTCCAGTTCGGCCCACGTGGCGAACAGACAGGCGGCAAATTCTACATTGAGCGCCCCGGCAAGCTGCGCTTCAACTATGACAATCCGTCGCCGATCAGGGTGATCTCCGACGGCAGGAATGTCGCCGTCGGCAACCTGAAGCTTAAGACCTGGAGCCTCTATCCGCTTTCGAAGACGCCGCTCAGCCTGCTGCTTGCACGGAGGATCAACCTGTCTGACGGTTCGGTGAAGAGCGTGAAGGAAGAATCGGATCTGACCACGATTGCGCTCGGCAACAAGACGATCTTCGGCAATTCGACGATCACGATGATGTTCGATCCGAAGACCTACGATTTGCGCCAGTGGACGATCACCGACAATCAAGGCAAGAACACGTCGGTGATGGTGTTCAACGTGAGGACCGGCGTTCAGTTTGATCAGAAGGTCTTCAGAGTGCCGTATGAAAGCATTCCAGGTACTGCCGCTAACCGCGACTGATGCCATATGACTTTCTGTGAAAAACGCCCGGTGAAAGCCGGGCGTTTTCGTTTGCGGACGTTCCATCCGACGTGCCTTTGCTCTAAGGCCTTTTCGATCTCTTTTTAAAGGCAATGGCATGAGCTTCTCGATTACCACCTGGAACATCAATTCGGTGCGGCTGCGCATGCCGATCGTTGAGCAGTTCGTGCTCAAGCACAGGCCGGATATCCTCTGCCTGCAGGAAACCAAGGTTCCCAACGAGCTCTTTCCGGCGGCTCCGCTTCGCGCCATGGGTTATGAGCACATCATCGTGCATGGCCAGAAAGGCTATCACGGCGTTGCTATTGCATCGCGCATCCCGCTCCGTGAGGATCATCGCCTGGACTACGGCAATGTCGGCCATGCCCGCCATATCTCCGCGATCTTCGAGCGGGAAGGGCGCCGCGTCAGGCTGCACAACTTCTATGTGCCCGCCGGCGGTGACGAGCCGGACCCGGCCGTCAATCCGAAGTTTGCCCATAAGCTGGATTTCGTCGAGGAAATGAAGCTGCTGAAGGCTAACGGCGAAGCGAATACCTCGGCCATCCTCGTCGGTGACCTGAACATTGCGCCGCTCGAGCACGACGTCTGGTCGCACAAGCAGTTGCTGAAGATCGTCAGCCATACGCCGGTCGAAACCGAGGGTCTGCTGGAGGCGATGAAGCGCGGAGCCTGGCTCGATCTCATGCGTCAGCAGGTGCCGGCGAGCGAGAAGCTCTATACTTGGTGGAGCTACCGCGCCAAGGACTGGGAAGCCGCCGATCGCGGCCGCCGCCTCGATCATATCTGGTCGTCATCGGACCTCGGTCCGTTGCTGCAGCGCATCGACATCCTGAAGGAAGCTCGCGGATGGGACCGCCCGTCCGACCACGTGCCGGTGACCGCGCATTTTAATCTCTGAGATCTACGAAAAGCGGTGAAGCTGCGCAGTCGCCCGCGCCGCCAATTCCGCGATGTTGTCGCGTATGCGGCTCTCTATGATCCGGGCTGCGTCCGGATATTCCTCGATCAGCCTGTGGAAGAGCGCCCGCGTGATGCGGATGACGCTGGAATCCTCTCGAGCCACGGCCGTAAATTTGCGCTCCACCAGCGTTACCAGCGCGAGTTCGGACAGCAATGTGCCGGGACCGGCGATGTGCTTGACCTTGGGATGGCCATCGGGGCCGGCCGTGCTGAGCTCCAGCGCACCGCCGGCAACCACGTAAGCGCTTTCGGCGGGCGATCCCTCGCGGAAAAGCATCTGTCCCGTGGAAATCAAACGCCGGTCGGCGCCGAAGGCGATCAACCGCAGTTGATCGGCAGACATGCCTCTGAAGAGCTGCTGCTGCGAAAGCAAGTTGATATCGTCTGTCAGCGCCATCCGGCTCTTTGCCCTACGGTATGATTTTGTAGCCGCCGTTTTCCGTCACGAGGATTTCGGCGTTCGAGGGATCGCGCTCGATCTTCTGGCGCAGGCGGTAGACGTGTGTTTCAAGCGTATGGGTCGTCACGCCGGAATTGTAGCCCCATACTTCCTCAAGAAGCACGTCGCGGGTAACGACCTTCTGCTCTGCGCGATAGAGGTAGCGGATAATCGCCGCTTCCTTCTCCGTGAGACGAATCTTCTGGCCGTTCTCTGCGGTGAGCAGCTTTTGGCTCGGCTTGAAGAGATAGGGACCGACTGTGAAGGTCGCGTCCTCGCTCTGTTCGTGCTGCCGAAGCTGAACGCGGATGCGCGCCAGAAGCACTGCAAAGCGGAATGGCTTCGTGACATAATCGTTGGCGCCGGCTTCCAAACCAAGGATGGTGTCTGAATCCGTGTCGTGCCCGGTCAGCATGATGATCGGCGCCTTGAAACCGCCCTTGCGCAGAAGCTTCACGGCTTCGCGCCCATCCATGTCCGGCAGTCCCACATCCATGATGAGAAGGTCGATAGGCGTGCTGCGCGCAACCTGTACGCCCTTGCCGGCTGTTGCCTCTTGCAAAACCGTGAATTCCTCATAGAGCGCAAGCTGCTCGGTGAGTGTTTCGCGGAGGTCGCTATCATCATCCACCAGTAGAATGGTGCGTGCGGTCATGCGGTTCTGTTCCTCAATTCCGTCCAATCAAGTCCTACGACATATTCAATCGTTGGCAAAGACCAGAAGACGTGCTGTTGCCCAGCTGGGGCCGATGTGATTTCAATTGAACTCACAAGCAAAACAAGAACATGTGAGAAAGATGGAGAAAAAAAGGCGAACCCGAAGAACCGTGCCATCCACCATTATTGTGCGTCCGGCGCCCAGCAGGCAGAGCCGTGCACTGGTTCAATGCGGTCCTCTCGTCGTTCCCGCTGCAATCGGCCGCTCCGGCCGCACCATCTTGAAGCGCGAGGGCGACGGTGCAACGCCGATTGCTTCGTTGAAGCTGCTTTACGGCTTCCGCCGCGGCGAGCATCCGAGCCGCCTCGAAACACCGCTCTCGATCCGCCGCATCCGGCAGGACATGCTCTGGTGCGACCAACCCGGCGATCCGAACTACAATCGCCTCGTCAGGGCGCCGTTCCGTCCAAGCCACGAGGAGTTGAAGCGCAAGGATGGACTCTACGATATATGTGTCGTCATGGATTGGAATATCACATCCCGCACCCGCAATCGGGGATCGGCAATCTTCTTCCATCTCATCAGGCCGGGCTATGAGCCGACGGCCGGTTGCATCGCCGTCCATCCACGCGACATGCGCCGGCTTCTGCCGCATATGCGCAAGGGGACAACGATACGCGTTCTCTGAGGCGTCAGGGGTGATAATTCGTACGCCGTCTCCTATATCCCGTTTTGACCGGCACTCAGGCTGCCGGGAAATCCGCTTGCGGATTCAATTTTATGCCCCTCCAATTCTTCAAACTTCCGGAGATATATTGTGGCCAATCAACCCATCATCACTTTCCATGACGGACATTCCATTCCCCAGGTCGGCCTCGGCGTATGGCAGACGCCACAGGATATCGCGGCGCCGACGGTCCGCAAGGCCCTCGAAGCCGGCTACCGCCATATCGATACGGCTTCCGGCTACGACAACGAAGAGGGTGTCGGCGAGGGTGTGCGTTCCTCCGGTCTCGATCGTAAGGATGTTTTCATCACCACCAAGCTTCGCAACCCGGATCAGGGTTACGACAGCACGATGCGCGCCTTCGAGGGCAGTCTGAAGAAGCTCGGCACCGAATATGTCGATCTTTACCTGATCCACTGGCCGTCGCCGCACCGCGGCCTCTATCGCGAAACCTGGAAGGCTTTCGTCAAGATCAGGGCAGAAGGCCGCGCTCGATCGATCGGCGTCTCCAACTTCTATCCGGATCATCTGGATCACATCATCGGCGATACCGGCGTGGTTCCGGTCATCAACCAGATCGAGCTGCACCCGGATTTTCAGCAGAAGGCCGCGCAGGACGCGCACCGGAAACTGAATATCGTCACTGAATCCTGGAGCCCGCTCGGTCAGGGCAAGTTCATTGCAAATCCGGTTGTCGGTGAGATCGCCAAGAAGCATGGTAAGACGCCGGCGCAGGTCATCATCCGCTGGCACATCGATACCGGTCTTGTCGTGATCCCCAAGTCGGTAACGCCGTCGCGTATCGAGGAAAACTTCCAGGTCTTCGATTTCAAGCTCGATGCCGAGGACCTGGCGGCGATTGCCAAGCTCGACGACAGGAATGCCCGCATGGGGCCGGAACCCTATACGGCAACGTTCTGATCAAGAGGCCTTCTATCTCCTCCTCCCCACCATTGCGGAGAGGAGGAGACGTTTGCTCACCTGAGTTCACGCGGCGTCACGAAGCGTTCGAGGCGTCCGCTTCCTGGCGATATATCCCCCCAACGGTCCGCCTCAAACGCAATGATTGCCAAGCCGGCAGTGGGGAATTTCTCCTTCAGGCGCGCGCAAGCGTCCGGATCGCCATTGCCGATGAGATTGTTCGCGAGGTCCTGAAAACCGGGATTGTGTCCGACGAGCATGACTGTCCGGGCCGACGATTCAATCTTCTGGAGGATGCCGGCAATCCGCCCCGCCGGGGCTTCGTATAAGTCCGGCACGTCGCGTTCAGCAATCGAAGCGGAAAGTTTTTTCGCGACACGCTTCCATGTTCCCTGCGCGCGCTGAGCGGTTGATACCAGGACGAGGTCGGGAAAGAGCTTTTCACGCGCCATATAGGCGCCGATCAAGGGTGCAGCCTTTCGCCCGCGCTTTGCTAGCGGGCGGTCATGATCCGCGATATCGGCCGGCCAGGCGGATTTTGCGTGACGCAGAAGCAAAAGGCGAAGGTACTTCGGCGAAGGCTTGTTTGGCGCATTCATGCTGCTCACCTGAAAGGGCAGGACCTATTGTCTCACCGAATGCGCAATTTGTCTTCTGGAGACGGCATGCCTCCCCTTCTAATCGAAGGGGAGGCAATGGTCGTCAGTTCCACTCGCGGATATCGACGAAATGGCCTGCGATCGCAGCGGCGGCGGCCATAGCCGGGGAGACGAGGTGTGTGCGGCCCTTGAAGCCCTGGCGGCCTTCGAAGTTGCGGTTGGACGTCGAGGCGCAGCGCTCGCCCGGCTTCAAGCGGTCGTCGTTCATGGCGAGGCACATGGAACAGCCGGGCTCGCGCCAGTCGAAGCCGGCCGCCTTGAAGATCTTGTCGAGGCCCTCGGCTTCCGCCTGTTCCTTCACGAGGCCGGAGCCGGGAACGATCATGGCGTTGACGGTCGAAGCAACGGTCTTGCCTTCAACGACCTTGGCAACGGCGCGCAAGTCTTCGATACGGCCGTTGGTGCAGGAGCCGATGAAGACGCGGTCGATGTTGATTTCGGTCATCGGCGTGCCCGGCTTCAGGCCCATGTAATCAAGCGCGCGCCACTTGGAGGCACGCTTCGTTTCGTCCCGGATCTCGTCCGGGTCAGGAACGACGCCCTGAACCGAGACGACATCCTCCGGCGAGGAGCCCCAGGAAACGATCGGCGGCAGCTCGGCAGCGTTGAGCTTCACGACGCGGTCGAAATGTGCGCCTTCGTCCGACTTCAGCGTCTTCCAGTAGGCAATCGCCTGTTCCAGCGCCTCGCCCTTCGGCGCACGCGGCTTGCCCTTGATATATTCGAAGGTCGTCTCGTCGGGCGCAATCAGGCCGGCGCGGGCGCCGCCTTCGATCGACATGTTGCAGATCGTCATGCGGCCTTCCATCGACAGTGCGCGGATCGCTTCGCCGGCAAATTCGATGACGTAACCCGTACCGCCGGCGGTGCCGATTTCGCCGATGATGGCCAGCACGATGTCCTTGGCGGTGACGCCTGCCGGAAGCTGGCCGTCGACCTGCACCAGCATGTTCTTCGCCTTCTTCTGGATCAGCGTCTGCGTCGCCAGGACGTGTTCGACTTCAGACGTGCCGATGCCGTGGGCGAGCGAGCCGAAGGCGCCGTGGGTGGACGTGTGGCTATCGCCGCAGACGATCGTCATGCCCGGCAGGGTGAAGCCCTGTTCCGGCCCGATGATGTGCACGATGCCTTGGCGCTTGTCGTTCTCGGAGTAGTACTCGACCTTGAACTCGGCGGCGTTCTTGGCCAGCTGCTCGACCTGGATACGGCTTTCCTCGTTCTTGATGCCGAGATGGCGATCGGGCGAGGTCGGAACGTTGTGGTCGACGACGGCGAGCGTCTTTTCCGGGGCGCGAACCGTGCGGCCGGTCATGCGCAAGCCTTCAAACGCTTGCGGCGAGGTCACTTCGTGGACCAGATGGCGGTCGATGTAGAGAAGACAGGTGCCGTCTGCCTGTTCGTCGACCAGATGGTCGTCCCAGATTTTGTCGTAGAGGGTACGCGGTGCGCTCATGGCTTTTCAGTCCGTTTTGGATGCAATGGGAAGGAATTGGCGGCAAGGCCGGCCGGCCGTCATTCGATCAGCGAAGTCGGCTGCTGAGCGCACCGGAAACGGTCGCAAAGAAGCGCGCCGGCAGGCGATAATGATCCTGCAGCACGAAAACATGCGCGCCAATGCATCTGAACTTGGATTCCATGGGCCTGCATATAGCGATTTTTCTCGGAAACGGCAATTCGAATCATGCAGCGTTACCGGCTGTGAGCCTTGCGCATCCGCTGCTCGACCTGCCGCAGCGCGAGCGACAAGCCGATCGTCAGGATCAGATAGATATAGGTGACGATCGAATAGGTCTCGAAGAAGCGGAAGGAGCCGGAGGCATAGACCTTGCCCATCTGCGTGATGTCGGAAACACCGAGCACGGAAACGAGGGAGCTGTCCTTCACCATCGAGACGAAGTCGTTGGAGAGCGGCGGAAAGATGACGCGGACCGCCTGCGGAAAGACGACCAGCCGGAAGCGGTGGTAGCGTGATAGGCCAAGCGCCTTGGCCGCTTCGATCTGCCCATGGTCGAGCGATTGAATCCCGGCGCGGAAAATCTCTGCGATAAAAGAGGAATATCCGATCATCAGAGCGATGATCGCACGCCACATCAACGAGAGGTCGCGTACCAGGATCGGTTCCGCCAGTCCGGCTTTCACAAACGGCGTGATCAGGAAATTATACGCGGCGACAATGCCCGGAGCGCCGACAAAAGCCACATAAAAGAGCAGCACGAGCATTGGGATGCCACGGACGATCTCGATATAGAAGCGGGATACTTGGCGCAGCGCGACGCTATCCGAAAGCCCGAGAAGAGCGATGCCGAGGCCAAGCAATGTCGCCAGCGCAAAGGCGACCAGCGTCACGAAGACGGTGACCCATACCCCGTTGACGACCGTGCGGAACACCTGCGCATAGACGCCGTTGGTGACGATGACGATCGCAAGGATGGCGCCGATCGTGGCAAGGGCGACCAGCCACCAGGGATAGTCACCCTTGAGAATTCCGGCAGGAGGAGGCTGCAGTGCCATCAGCGGCTGACCTGCATCATTCGCCCATCTTGTAGTCGAGGAACCACTGCTTGTTCAGCGCGTCGAGCGTGCCGTCGGCCTTCAATGCGGCGATTGCGGCGTTGACGGGGGCAACGAGATCGGAGCCCTTCGGGAAGATGAAGCCGAAATCCTCGGTGCCGAGCGGGCCGCCGATAACCTTGAGCGTGCTGCTCGAGGCATCGACATAGCCTTTCGCGGCAACGCTGTCGGTCAGCACGACATCGACGTCGCCGGCCTTCAGCGCCTGCACGGTGGCGCCGAAGGTTTCGAAGAGCTTGATGCGCGGGTTCTGCTCGTTGCCGTCAAGGATCTCATAGACGGCCGTGTAGAAAGGCGAGGTGCCCGGCTGTGCACCTACGAGGCCGTCCTTGAACTCACCGAAGGTCTTCGCGTCCGTGAAGCGGCTCTCATCGGCCCGGACCAGCATGAATTGCTGCGAGCGCATATAGGGATCAGAGAAATCCACTTTCTGCTTGCGGTCGTCCTTGATGGTGATGCCGGTCATGCCGATACTGTACTGATCGTCGGAGACGGCCTGGATCATCGCGTCCCAGCTCGTGTTCTGATACTCGACCTTGAAGTTCAGCCGCTTGGCGATCTCGTTCATCGCATCATATTCCCAGCCGATCTGCTTGCCGGATTTGGGATCGACGAATTGCAGCGGCGGGTAGGCATTCTCCGTGACGACGACCACCGTCTTGCCGCCAAGATCCGGCAAACTGGCACCAAGGGCCGCCAATGGCGAAAGAACGAGAGCGGCGAGGCTTGCAAGAATGGTGCGGCGGAACGGCATCAGAAATCTCCAATGAATATGGCTAGGGGAAATTGTCATAGTTGCGAAGCGGATGGCAAGAGCATTGGCCCCGACGCCGCAGGCCGAAAACAGAAAAGGCGGCCCAAAGACCGCCTTTTCATACAGAGAATTTTGCGTGGTAGAACTTATTCTGCCGTAGGCTCTGCAGCGGCTGCAGCTTCAGCTGCTGCCTTAGCTTCCGCGGCTTCAGCCGCCGCCTTAGCTTCCGCGGCTTCGGCTGCTGCCTTTTCGGCTGCGAGAGCCTGAGCTGCTGCAACCTTCTCGGCTTCGATGCGTGCTTTTTCCTCGGCAACAGCGGCGCGCTCGGCGTCGTTGAGCTTGCGGGCACGAACGCCGGTGTCTTCAACGATACGGGCGGACTTGCCGCGACGGTCGCGCAGGTAATAGAGCTTGGCGCGACGGACCTTACCGCGGCGAACGACGTCGACGCTTTCGATCATCGGCGAGTAAACCGGGAATACGCGCTCGACGCCTTCGCCGTAGGAGATTTTGCGGACCGTGAAGTTCTCCTGCAGGCCGCCGCCAGAGCGGGCGATGCAGACGCCTTCATAGGCCTGCACGCGCGTACGGGTGCCTTCTGTGACCTTGACGTTGACGCGGACGGTGTCGCCCGGGGAGAATTCCGGAAGCGTGCGCTTCGCTTCGATCTTGGCGGCCTGTTCGGCCTCGAGCTGCTGAATGATGTTCATCGTCTTAACCTTTGTTTCTTCTGAAACAGCCAGAGCGCTCGATACATGATCCTTTGGACTCGCCTCGGGATTTTGCCCTTCGCGGGCGGGAGCGGATTCGCCATTCTTTGTTTACTGGCAGACGGGGATAACCCCATTTCCGCGTGCGCTACTACACGAAAGCCTGGGGCTTGTCATCCCTCGGACGGCATTTTTATGAGGCAGAGGCACGGATTCTCTGGCTTTCAGTCCTTCAGCAGGTCCGGCCGCCTTTCTTTTGTCAACGCAACCGCCTGTTCATGCCGCCATTTTTCGATGGCGCCGTGATTGCCGGAGGTTAGGATCGCTGGAATTTCGCGGCCTTCCCATTCCTGCGGCCGGGTATAGTGCGGATGCTCCAGCAACCCGCCCTCGAAACTTTCATGCAGGCCCGAGAGATCATTGCCCATGACCCCCGGCAGTATGCGCACGATTGCGTCGAGAACGATCAGGGCGGCGGGTTCGCCTCCTGAAAGCACGTAATCGCCGATCGAAACCTCTTCGAGCTCCCGTGCATCGATCACCCGCTGATCGACACCTTCGAAGCGGCCGCAGACGATGATCACGCCGTCGCCCGAAGCAAGCTCGCGCACGCGTTCCTGCGTCAGCGGCTTGCCGCGCGGGCTCATCAAAAGCCGCGGGCGAGTATCGTTTTCGGAGATGCTGTCGATCGCACAGGCCAGCACGTCCGGCTTCAGCACCATGCCGGCGCCGCCGCCGGCGGGTGTGTCGTCGACGGTCCGGTGTTTATCGGTGGCAAAATCCCGGATCTGCACGGTATCCAGCGACCATTGCCCACGCTCCATCGCCTTGCCGGCGAGCGAACAGCTCAGATGCCCCGGAAACATTTCCGGGTAGAGTGTCAGGACGGTTGCCCGGAAACCCATGGCGTTACTTCTTTTTCTTCGGCTTGCCGGAGGCGAGCTTGGAGATTTCCTGCGGATCGTCAATAAGTCCTGCCGCCAGCGGGTCGATCAGGATCGTGCCGCCTTCGAGATCGATTTCGAGAACCGACGCTTCGGAGAAGGGAATGAGCACAGGTCGCTTGCCCGGCCCCTTGAGCTCCAGCAGGTCGCCCGCACCGAAGTCGAAAACGCCGGTAATGTTGCCGTAGCTGACGCCCTTGTCGTCCAGTGCCTCCAGCCCCTCGAGGTCGGCATAGAAGAATTCGTCTTCCTCCAGCTCGTCATCCGGCAGGTTGTCGCGCTCGATGTAAAGCTCCAGGCCGTTGAGCGCCTCGGCCGCATTGCGGTCGTTGATGCCGCGGAAGCGGACCACAACGACATTCTTCATCTCCCGGACTTCGAGGATCTCGAAGGTTCGTCCATCCATGCTGTGCAGATGACCATAGTCGCCGAGTGCCGTCGGGTCGGCCGTATAAGCCTTGGCGCGCACTTCGCCGCGGATGCCTTGTGCACCGCCGATCGTTGCCATCAATACGGGGTTTTCGAGCTTTGTCATGGGGCCCTTCATGTGAAGCCGGAAATCTGGCTTCTCATAAACGAAGTCTGCCGAAATGAAAACGAAAACGGGCGGCATGTTGCCATGCCGCCCGTCCAATCAGGATGTGATCCCGGGATTATTCTGCGGAAGCGGCGGCTTCAGCTGCGTCGGCAGCCTTCTGAGCCCTTTCGGCGGTGCGCTCCTGAGCCTTCTTGCCCGGCTTTGCCTTTTCCGGGTTGTTCTTGGCTTCGCGCTTGGCAACGCCGGCTTCGTTGAGGAAGCGCAGAACGCGGTCGGTCGGCTGCGCGCCGTTATCGAGCCAGTGCTTGATGCGTTCGGCGTTCAGTTCAACGCGCTTTGCGTCGTCCTTGGCAAGCATCGGGTTCCAGGAACCGAGCTTTTCGAGGAAGCGGCCGTCGCGCGGCGAGCGAGCGTCGGCAACGACAACGTGGTAGTACGGGCGCTTCTTAGAGCCACCGCGGGCGAGACGAATTTTCAGTGCCATGTCATTTACTCCTTAGGCTTTTCTTGACCGCTTCGTGAGGCGGTATCGGTTCACTTTGCCGCGGCGCCTTGTTCAGCGTGATCCGCAGCGATCTGCTCATGGTGCCGGATGACTTCTTTAATGACGAAGTTCAGGAACTTCTCGGCGAAATCCGGATCCAGATGTGCGTCTTCGGCAAGCTGCCGGAGACGGGCGATCTGGTATTCCTCGCGCGCCGGATCGGCCGGCGGCAACTTGTACTTGGCCTTCAGCACGCCGACCTCTTTGGTGCAGCGGAAACGTTCGGCCAGGATGTGAACGAGCGCGGCGTCGATATTGTCAATCGACTGGCGATAGCTCGAAAGCTGGGCTTTGACTTCTGGATCAATCATGGGCCAGGCGATCCTCTCACTTCTTCTTCGGCAGTCCGGGCAGACCCGGCAAACCGCCACCGAGACCCGGCAGCTTTGCGCCGCCAAGACCCGGCAAACCGCCGCCCAAACCGGGCATGCTCCCGCCCGGCTTTCCAAGACCCGCCGCTTCGGCCTGCTTCTGAAGCGCCTCCAGCTGTTTCGGGTCGATATTCGAGAGATCGGACATGCCGCCCATTCCACCCATGCCGCCAAGGCCCATCTTGCCGGCAAGACCGCCCATCAGCTGCTTCATCATGCCGCCTTTGCCCTTGCCGCCCATCATCTTCATCATGTCCGCCATCTGGCGGTGCATCTTGAGCAACTTGTTGATGTCGGAGGCTTCGGTGCCGGAACCGGCGGCGATGCGCTTCTTGCGGGAATGCTTGAGGACGTCCGGGTTGGCGCGCTCGGCCTTGGTCATCGAAGAGATGATCGCAAGCTGACGGCCGAAAAGGCCGTCGTTCAGGCCGGCGGACGCCATCTTGTCCTTCATGCCGCCCATGCCGGGCATCATGCTCATGATACCGCCCATGCCGCCCATCTTCTGCATCTGGCGCAGCTGGTCGGCGAGGTCGTTGAGGTCGAACTTGCCCTTGGCCATTTTGGCAGCCATCGCGGCTGCCTTTTCGGCATCGATATTTTCCGCCGCGCGCTCGACAAGCGAAACGATGTCGCCCATGCCGAGGATGCGGTCTGCGATGCGGCGGGGATGGAATTCTTCCAGCTCATTCATCCGCTCGCCGACGCCGATCAGCTTGATCGGCTTGCCGGTGACGGCACGCATCGAAAGAGCGGCACCGCCGCGGCCGTCGCCATCCATACGCGTCAGGACGAGGCCGGTGATGCCGACGCGCTCGTCGAAATTGCGGGCCAGGTTGACGGCGTCCTGACCGGTCAGCGAATCCGCGACAAGCAGGATTTCATGCGGGTTCGACTTCTTCTTGATATCGGCCATTTCGACCATCAAGGGTTCATCGATATGCGTACGGCCGGCGGTGTCGAGAATGACGACGTCGTGGCCGCCGAGCCTGGCTGCCTGAACGGCGCGCGCGGCGATATCGGTCGGCGACTGGCCGGCGATGACCGGCAGCGTGTCGATGCTCGCCTGCGCTCCGAGTTGCCGAAGCTGCTCCTGCGCAGCCGGACGGCGCGTGTCGAGCGATGCCATCAGCACCTTCTTCTTCTCGCGCGTCGTCAGGCGAAGGGCGATCTTCGCCGTCGTCGTTGTCTTACCGGAGCCTTGAAGGCCAACCATCATGATGACGACAGGGGCGGCAGCGTGCAGGTCGACACCGACGCCTTCGCCGCCCAGCATCTCGATCAGTTCGTCATGAACGATCTTGACGACCATCTGGCCGGGCTTGATCGACTTCAGTATCTCGGCGCCGACGGCCTTTTCGCGCACGCGGTCGGTGAAGCCGCGCACGACGTCGAGTGCAACATCAGCTTCCAGCAACGCACGGCGAACCTCGCGCAGCGCTGCGGAAACATCGGCTTCCGAAAGCGCGCCACGGCCTGTCAGTCCATTCAAAATGGATCCAAGACGGTCCTGGAGGTTTTCAAACATAGGCTCTTCCTTGATACATTTCGGGCGGGATTGGTATGCCCGGAAACGTCGTGCTTTTCCTTGACGAAAACAAGACGCAAAGCCAAAAAGCACCCGAGGGCGCATCGCGCTGTCGGGTGTGGACCTCCGGGATCTCTTTATACCTTTGCGGGTCCCGGTCGGCGGCTCGAGTCTTGAAGCTCGTCATAGAATGAGCGGCGGTAAACAGGAAAATGCAGACAAAGTCAAGAGAATGCGGACAAATGACCGCGTTGCGGGCTCCTGAAGCCTTCGGCGTGCCGCTTGCGTAATCTCAAGTGGCACGATCAAAATGCCGCCTTTATCAATCTCGCTGTGTGAAAAAACGTGGCGCCATGAGCGGGTATTGGGATTTCTGGATCGACCGTGGCGGCACCTTCATGGATATCGTGGCCCATAAGCTGCTCTCGGAGAATCCCGAAGCCTATCGCGATCCAGCCGTGCAGCCATCCTCCCCTCCCATCGCACGATCCGGCCTTTCGGCGAATTGGGCAAAACAGAGGCCCGTCGCGCCGGCGGGCAAATCGAAACCATGACCGGCTGCGACCAGTCAACGCTTGCTGCGGGCGAAGCGGTTATCGTCACGACTCCGACCGGAGGAGATTACGGTGCGGCTTGAGGTTAGGCTGGCGACACTCCGGGTAGCTTTGAGTATCTTCAAAGATGCGTGGCGCTTTAATTCGCGTGCGATCCCGAACCGTGTGTATGGATGATAGACTCGGCCTCCTTGCCGTAGATCTCCTCAAAGTGGTCGAAGGTTTTGGAGAAGTACCCGATCCCCTGAGTGGCTGAGCGCAGTGCCCGAGCCAACTCGTCCAGCGCCCCACCGGGAACGAGTGCCCGGAAGACATCCCAGCCTTTGGCGCTCTCATCACGATCGAATCCAAGCACCTGGCCCTTGAGCGCCGAGACGATCGCCACCATGCTGCCGGAGAAGATGGAGGGTATGTGGATTTCGACGCGAACCACCGGCTGCATTAGCACGGCCGCTGCCTCTGACAGCGCCTGCCGCACGCCCATCCTTGCCGCTGCCCGGAAGGCGAAATCGGAGCTATCGACAGAGTGGTACTGGCCGTCCGTGAGCGTCACATCGACATCGATCACCTGAAAACCGAGCGGGCCTTTCTCCATGGCTTCACGGGCGCCGGCCTCCACCGCCGGTATATAATTCCGTGGAACGGTGCCGCCCTTGACCGTCTCGCTGAAGGTGAAGCCTCGTCCGCGCGCGTTGGGCCGGACGCTCAATTGCACGTCCGCGAACTGACCTGCGCCGCCCGTTTGCTTGCGGTGACGGTAGTGGACGTTCGAGGGCTTCGAGATCGTTTCTCGATAGATAGGGTTCGGCGATCGATCGGTCACCTCGACGCGGAACACCTCCGACAGGGTCTTGCGCAGATCGCGCAGGTGAATCGGCCCTTGGGCGCAGATCAACTGCGCGCCCGTTCCTTCTTCCTGCATCACCTTCAGGCCGCGATCGGTCTCGGCCAGCTTTGCCAGCGTCGCCGAGAGCTTCGTCTCGTCGCGCTCTGTGCCCGGAACGAGGATGCGTTCGAGCATTGGCGTCGGCGGCGTCGTCCAAGCGGGCGGCGGCAACGCGTCGGCCGGTGTCAGCAGCGCAGGTGCGGATAGGTGGTCTGACTTGACTGCTGCGAAAATCGTGCCGCGTGTCAGGTTGGGACGGCCGTTTCCTCCCTCCTGAAGCGAGCCGAGCCCCGAGCCGCCCAGCGCCGCGCCCTGCTTCAGTCCGTCGGCAAGCGCGCGGGCGAGAACTGTCTTCCCAACGCTCGGCCGATGGTAGGCGTGAAAGCTCACGGCAGCCAACGCCGTTTCATCTAGGCTGGCGGCTGCGGCCAGCCGCCTCTTCAGAGCTTCAACAGGCGGCGCTTCGTGGCGCAGCGCCTTCATCAGCCGCTTGATGCCATTGCTGTGGGAAGCTGCCCCGAAGAGCACGGGAATGACCCTGTTTTCCTTCAGGATCCGCGAAGCGATGGCAAAGAGTGCGTCGCTTGCCGGTTCGCGATCTTCGATCAGCTCCTCCAGAAGCCAGTCATCATAGTCGGAAAGATGCTCCAGCAATTCGGAGCGTGCCTCGTGCTCGCGCGCTGCAGCACTGTCGGGAAGTTCAACGAGGGCGGAAGGTTGACCTTCGCGATAGCGCCAGGCGCGCTCCGAAATCAGGTCACAGCTGCCGACGACCGCATCTCCGTCGCGGATCGGTATCTGCCGCAGGACGAGGGGATGGCTGGAATAGTCCTGCAGGGCGGCGATGACGTCGCGCAGGCGCCCTCGCGGCTCGTCCATGCGGTTCACGAAAAGAATGCAGGGTGTTCCCGAAGCTTCGATGACACGAAGATAAGGGGCTGCCAGCACGGCTTCGTCCGGTGACGGCGATACGCAGAGGATGCAGGCGTCGCTTGCCAGCAGCGAATCCTGGGCGAGCGCCAGCGCCTCGTTGGCGCCGGGTGTGTCCAGCGCACACCATCCCTCGCTTCCGAATTCGAATTCCGTCAGGCTTGATCCGTATGGCGAAACAGACTTTCTCGGTGTCCCTTCGAGCGAAGCCAGTTTTGCGACGAGCGTCGACTTTCCCGTCTGCGAGGGTCCAAGTACCGTGAAGCAGCGCATCGGCTATCCTCCCATTGCCAAGAACACGCATCCCATTGCCAAGAATGCCTTCAACCGATGAAAAGCGCTAGGCCATTGCGATTTTTCTCAAGGATGATGTGGCACGATGGGCGTCCGCTTTGTCGGTGCCCACTGGTAATTCCTGCGCGTTTCCGCCATATACAGCCGAAATACACGGAATGATCCTATGAGCACAACGGTCGAATTCGCGAAGATGAACGGGCTTGGCAACAAGATCCTGGTCGTTGACATGCGCGGCCGTGCGGACAAGGTGACGTCGGCTGCGGCGGTTGCGCTGAATGCCCATCCGGATACGGCCTTCGACCAGATCATGGCGATCCATGACCCGAGAGCCCAAGGCACCGATGCCTGGATCGATATCCTGAACTCCGATGGGTCGAAGGCGCAAGCCTGCGGCAACGGCACGCGTTGCGTGGTGCAGGCTCTTGCTGCGGAAACCGGCAAGAAGGTCTTCACCTTCCAGACGGTGGCAGGCATCCTCAATGCCGTCGAGCATGATGACGGCACGATCTCGGTCGACATGGGCAAGCCTGTTTTCGATTGGGACAAGATCCCGCTTGCGGAAGAATTCCACGATACGAGCCGCATCGAACTGCAGATCGGCCCGATCGACAGCCCGGTCCTGCATTCGCCCTCCACTATTTCGATGGGCAATCCGCATGCCGTCTTCTGGGTCGACCGGGACGTGATGTCCTTTGATCTTGCCCGCTTCGGACCGTTGCTTGAAAACCATCCGATGTTTCCGGAGCGCGCCAATATCACGCTGGCACAAGTCACCTCGCCGGTATCGATCACGACGCGCACGTGGGAGCGCGGCGCGGGTTTGACGCTTGCCTGCGGTTCGGCTGCCTGCGCAACCGCGGTTTCCGCTGCCCGCACGGGCCGCACAGGCCGCAAGGTCGACATTCATGTCGCCAGCGCCAAGCCGCCCGGCATATTGTCGATTGAATGGCGCGAGCGCGACGACCACGTGATCATGACCGGCCCAGCCGAATGGGAATGGTCCGGCACTGTCGATCCCGCCAGGGGCTCATGGTCGCGCGACCAGGTGCAGGGGGCCGAGGCGCGGTGAGCGGCGTCGAGGTCATCACCTTCGGCTGCCGCCTCAATACCTATGAATCCGAAGTGATGCGGGCGGAGGCGGAAAAGGCCGGGCTCAACAATGCCATTCTAGTGAACACTTGCGCGGTCACAGGCGAGGCCGTGCGTCAGGCGCGGCAGGCCATCCGCCGCGTGCGCCGCGATAATCCACATGCCCGCATCATCGTGACGGGCTGCGCGGCCCAGACCGAAAAGCAGACATTTGCCGAAATGACCGAGGTCGACGCCGTTCTCGGCAATGAGGAGAAGCTGACGAGCACTTCCTACCGCGCGCTTCCCGATTTCGGCGTTTCGGCGGAAGAGAAGCTGCGCGTCAACGACATCATGAGTGTGCGCCAGACGGCGCCGCAGATGGTGAAGCACATCGACGGGCATGTGCGTGCTTTTATCCAGGTGCAGAACGGCTGCGACCATCGCTGCACTTTCTGCATCATTCCCTATGGCCGCGGTAATTCCCGTTCCGTGCCCATGGGTGCCGTGGTCGATCAGGCGCGCAACCTCGTTGAAAGTGGCTATCGCGAGATCGTGCTGACAGGCGTCGATGCCACCAGCTACGGCGCCGACCTCACGGGCGAACCGACGCTCGGGCTGCTCGCTAAGACGCTTCTGAAGCAGGTACCCGACATCCGCCGTCTGCGGCTGTCTTCGATCGACAGCATCGAGGCGGACAAGCATCTGTTCGATCTGATCGCCGACGAGCCGCGTTTCATGCCGCACCTGCATCTTTCGCTGCAGCATGGCGACGACATCATTCTGAAGCGCATGAAACGGCGGCATTCGCGCGCCGATGCGTTGGGCTTCGTCGAGCAGGTCCGCCGTCTGCGTCCGGAGATGAGCCTCGGCGCGGATATGATCGCCGGTTTCCCGACCGAGACCGAAGCGATGTTCGAAAATGCTGTCAGCCTGGCGGAAGAAGCGAAGATCGCTCATCTGCACGTCTTCCCTTACAGCCCTCGTCCAGGCACGCCGGCAGCCCGCATGCCGCAACTCGACCGAGCACTCGTCAAGGATCGCGCGGCACGGCTTCGCGCTACTGGACATCAGCTTCATCAGTCCCATCTGGATCAGATGGTTGGAACGCGGCAATGGCTGCTGGTGGAAAACAACGGGCTGGCACATACCGAAAACTTCACGCTTGTCGCAGCTCCCGGTCTTCGTCCGGGTTCGTTCGTCGAGGCGACCATCACCGGCCACAACGACAACATCTCGACATGCAATTGATAGCCGCCGACGCGGCCTGATTTCACGGAATTCCCATGGCGCTCAGTTTCATCAAAAAGGTCTTCACCTTCGGCAGGGAAAAGCCGGCGGAAGAACAGGCGCCGGAGGCGGCAGAGACGAAAGCTCTCGAAGCCGAACTGGAGCCGCATTCGCGCGAAGAGCACCTGCCGCGCGCAAGCGATCCCGCTTTGCCGGAGGAGATGGATACCGCGGGTGAGCCGGCTGCGGATGCGTCTGAGACTTCCGCAGAGGAGAATTTGACGATTCTTCCGGCGGCCGACCAGATTGGTGATCTGGGAGTGATACCACTCTCGCTGCTGGAGGCGGAAGCCGAGCAGGAGGTGGGCGAGATAAAAACACCCCCCTCTGTCCCTATGGGACATCCCCCCCACAAGGGGGGAGATCAGTTGGAGGGCGAGGCTGCCTTTTCGGAAGAAAGCGCTGCTGAGGTTGTTGAGGCGTCAGAAGCTGAACCAGTGACGTCAGAGTCTGGGAAAGACATCGCCACTCAACCGCTCTCCCCCCTTGTGGGGGAAATGTCCGGCAGGACAGAGGGGAATATTCCTAGTCCTGAATCGGATGGCGAGCATGCTTCAGAGGCGGAGCCTGTGCTTCCCAAGGGCTTTGCAACCGGTCCGAAAATCGCCGAACCGGAACCGATTGCTCTGACGCCAAAACTCAGCTGGTTCCAGCGTCTGCGTGCTGGTCTCGCGCGCACCTCGTCGCAACTTACGGGCCAGATTTCCGCGCTCTTCACCAAGCGCAAGCTGGACGACGACACGCTTCAGGATCTCGAAGACCTGCTGATACAAGCCGACCTCGGCCTCGAGACCGCCATGCGCGTCACCGGTACGCTTGCTTCCGAGCGCTATGGCAAGGATGTGACGGGAGAAGACGTCAGCCGCATCATGGCGTTTGAAATTGCCAAAGTGTTGAAGCCGGTCGCAAAGCCGTTGCAGCTCGATCTCAGCCACAAGCCGCATGTCATTCTCGTCGTCGGCGTCAACGGCACCGGCAAGACGACGACAATCGGCAAGCTGGCGTCGAAGCTCTCGGGTGCCGGGTTGAAGGTCATGGTGGCGGCGGGCGACACTTTCCGTGCCGCGGCGATCGAGCAGTTGAAGATTTGGGCCGATCGCACGAAGTCGGAATTCATCGGCACCAAGCTCGGTGCCGATGCCGCGGGCCTCGCCTATGACGCCTTCGAGCAGGCGAAGGCGAAAAAGTGCGACGTGCTGATCATCGATACCGCCGGACGCCTGCAGAATAAGGCGGAACTGATGGCGGAGCTTGAAAAGATCGTCCGCGTGCTCGGCAAGCTCGATCCCGACGCTCCGCATACGGTGCTGCAGACGCTGGATGCGACCACCGGCCAGAACGCTCTCAACCAAGTCGAAATCTTCCGCAACGTTGCGGGCGTCAACGGCCTCATCATGACCAAGCTCGACGGGACGGCGCGAGGTGGCATCCTCGTCGCCATTTCCGCCAAGCACAAGCTGCCGGTCTATTTCATCGGCGTCGGCGAAGGTGTGGACGATCTGGAGCCCTTCGAGGCCGAGGATTTCGCTCATGCCATTGCTGGTCTCGGGCAATGATGCCACAGATAAGTCGACAACTGCGCGCAAGCCGCGCGAACGATGAACAGGTTTGACGGGTACATGACCACTGAAAGCGATATTACGCCCAGCGCCGCCGACCGGCACCATCCGATGCTGAAGCTGGCGCTGGAACTTGGGCCGCTCCTGATCTTCTTCTTCGCCAATCTGCGCGGCGCCTGGCTGGTCGAGAGGTTCCCTGCCTTGTCCGAACTCGGCGGGCCGCTCTTCGTGGCGACGGGGCTGTTCATGGCGGCAACGATTGTCTCGCTCGTTGTTTCCAAGCTTGTTCTCGGCCATCTGCCGATCATGCCCTTCGTGTCGGGCATCGTCGTTCTGATCTTCGGTTCGCTCTCGATCTACCTCCAGAACGAAACCTTCATCAAAATGAAGCCGACGATCGTCAATACACTGTTTGGCGTCGCGCTGCTGGGCGGGCTTGCCTTCGGCAGGTCTCTGCTCGGCTATGTCTTCAATGCAGCCTTTCAGCTCGACGCCGAAGGCTGGCGCAAGCTGACGGTCCGGTGGGGTATCTTCTTCCTGTTCCTCGCCGTTTTGAACGAAGTCGTTTGGCGCAATTTTTCGAATGATTTCTGGGTGGCCTTCAAGGTCTGGGGGACGATGCCGATTACTATCATTTTCACCATGGCGCAGATGCCGCTCATCCTGAAGCATTCGATAACTCCTGCAGGAGAGACCGAGAAGTGACGGCTTTCAGTGCGGCGGAAAGAACGAGGCATCAGAATTTCTGGTTTGCGGCCTGCCTGGCGGTTTTGATCGCCCAGATGGCTGCCGAGTATCTGATGGGCCGCACGCCGATCTGCACCTGCGGCTATGTCAAGCTGTGGGAAGGCGTTGTCAACTCGAGCGGCAATTCCCAGCATCTTTCGGACTGGTACACGCCATCCCACATCATTCATGGCTTCCTGTTCTATGGGCTGGCGCATCTCGTGCTACGCGGCAAACCTATTGCCGTCCGCCTGCTTCTGGCGCTCGTCATCGAGTCCGGCTGGGAGCTGATGGAGAATTCGCCGATCATCATCGACCGTTACCGTGCGGCGACGATCTCCCTCGACTATTATGGCGACAGCATCCTGAACTCGGCCATGGACACCGTCTTCATGGTCGCCGGCTTCTTCTTCGCTGCCCGCGCGCCGGTCGCGCTTACCGTTGCCATCGCGATCTTCTTCGAGATTTTCACGGGTTATATGATCCGCGATAACCTGACGCTCAACGTGCTGATGCTGGTTTGGCCGGTCGAGGCGGTCAAAACCTGGCAGAGTGCGATTTAGGAAACAGGTTTCCCGAGGGCCTTTTCCATCGCTGGATAGAGGCCTTCCTTGAGGCTGACATCATCGAAGGGGCCGACGCGCTTATAGAGGATCGTGCCGTCGGGGCCGACCAGGTAACTCTCCGGGATGCCATAGACGCCCCAGTCGATCGCTGCCTTGCCATTCGGATCGACGCCGATCGCGGCATAGGGATTTCCGAGCTCGGCGAGGAAACGCAGTGCGCTGTCGTTCTTGTCCTTGTAGTTGATCGCCACGATGTTGAGCCGGTTGTCCTTTGCCAGTTCCGTGAGGATCGGGTGCTCCTCCCGGCAGGGAAGGCACCAGGAAGCAAAGACGTTGACCAGCGTCAGCTTTCCCTTGATCGCGGTGTCCGTCAGAGGCGGCAGGTTGGAGCCTTCGAGCGGTGCCAGGTTCAATGCCGGAGCCTTGGTGCCGATCAGTGCTGACGGAATTTCCGAAATGTTCTTGCCGTGGAAATCCTGATCGTAAAGCATTTTTGCAGCTGTCACTGCGATGCCGCCGAAAACCATAAGCGGGACCAGAGCCAGCGCGTAACGGGCCAAGCGACGCGGTTTCGGCTGATCCTGCTGTTGCGTGCTCATTCGCCATCCTTTGCGCGCGCCGAGCGGCGGCGGATACCGGAAGCCTCGAGCACTGCGAGTTCCTTCCGCCGTGCTCGTCCGTCGGCCCAGACCCAGAGCGTGACGGCAATCGTGAGCAAGGCTGCGAAACCGTAGGCGCTATAGACGTAAAAAGCATGCGTCATGGCTATTCCTCGCGGCTTGCCATGCGGGCAGCGAGGCGGCGCTGGGCAGTAACGCGACGGCGCCAGATCTCGTTGCGCATTGCGGTGACGTGCAGCGTGAAGAAGAGCAGCGTGAAGCCGATGGCCATCACGAGAAGCGGCCGCAGGAATTCCGGATCGATTGCGGGGCCGTCGAGACGCACGACGCTTGCGGGCTGATGCAGCGTATTCCACCAGTCGACGGAAAACTTGATGATGGGGATGTTGACGAAACCGACGAGAATCAGAACCGCGGTGACACGTGCGGCCCTGGACGGATCATCGATGGCGCGGTTCAGTGCAATGAGACCGAGATACATCAGGAAGAGGATGAAGACGGATGTCAGCCGCGCGTCCCAGACCCACCAGGTACCCCACATCGGCTTGCCCCAGAGAGAGCCGGTGACGAGCGCTAGGAGGGTGAACGCGGCACCGAGCGGTGCGGCCGCCTTCGCGGAGACATCGGCCAGCGGATGGCGCCAGACGAGGGTGCCGATCGCCGAAATGCTCATCACCGTGTAACACATCATCGCAAGCCAGGCCGAAGGCACATGGAGATACATGATGCGGACGGTTTCGCCCTGTTGGTAGTCGCCTTCCGTTGAGAAGCTGAGATATAGCCCGACGATGAGACAGAGCGCCGTTGCCGCCGCCATCCACGGGATCGTGCGCTGCGCCAGCGCCAGAAACCGCGTCGGATTGGCGAGATCGCTAAATTTGCTGATGGCAAGGCTTGTTTCGTTCATGAACGGTTCTTTACCTTGAACGCAGTGCTCCCGCAATTGATCGTGATCAAAGAGCCGATCAATCCGATGTGTTTCGCAGCGCAAGTGCTGCGGCTGCCGGGCCGATAACTGCAAAGAACAATGTCAATGCGATCAGAATGAGGAAGGGCGGCAGGAAAGGTGCCGGATCCTCCACGGCCGCATAGGTGGCGCTTACGCCGAAAATCAGCACCGGAATGGTCAACGGTAGGACAAGGATCGAGACCAGCAGCCCGCCGCGCGGAAGCGCGACGGCGACGGCCGCGCCGACGGCGCCAATGAAGGTGATCGCGGGCGAGCCGGCCAAGAGCGTCAGCATCGTCGCGCCGATCGCAATCTCGTTCATATTCATGAAGAGACCGAGGAACGGGGAGGCAATCACCAACGGCAGGCTCGTTGCCGTCCAGTGCGCGAAGCATTTAACGAGAACCGTCAGCACAAGCGGCGTTTCCTGCATCAGCATCAGGTCCAGCGAACCGTCGTCGCGTTCGGCTTGGAAAAGCCGGTCAAGACCGAGCAAAGCCGCAAGCAGCGCACCAATCCAGACGATCGCGGGGCCAATCCGCGAAAGCAGATTCAGGTCTGGCCCGACGCCGAACGGGATGACAGCGACGACGGTGAGGAAAAACAGCACGCCAACCAGCGCACTGCCGCTGGCGCGGATGGAAAGCTTCAGGTCGCGGAAGAAGAGGGCGGTCATATGCAGATGTCCCCTCGGATGGACGACCCCTCCCCAACCTGCCGCGTCGGCTGGCGTCTAAAGCAGGCCATTTCGGAATTAGCGAGGATACGATCCATATGAGCGGATGCCGTGTTGAAGCCCCTCGCCCTTGTGGGGAGGGGTTGGGGAGGGGTCTTGTTCGGGTGTGCCATAAGCTTCATCAACCCCAAACTCCTCGATCCACACCCGCAAACCCGGTCATCTTGAGTTCCCGGGCACTCTCCAGCCCGAGCGGCTGGTGGGTCGCGGCGAGAACGATGCCGCCCTTTCTGCGGTGGGCGTCGATGAGATCGGCAAACAAGCGGTCAGCGCTTGCGTCGAGCGCTGCGGTCGGTTCGTCGAGAATCCAGACCGGGCGGTAGGCGACGAGCAGCTTGGCGAAGGCAAAGCGGCGTTGCTGGCCGGCAGAGAGATAGCCGAAGGGAAGATGCGTAATGCCCGAGAGGCCGACGGCCCCGGCGGCGTCTTCGATCGATAATTCTGAAGCGCCGAGCGTGTCGCCGAGAAAATTTTGCCAGAAGGCGAGATTTTCTGAAACGGTCAGCTCGCTTTTCATCGCATTGCGGTGGCCGAGATAGTGGCTGACCTCGCGCGGATCCCGGTCCGTTTCACCACGCGAATCAGTGAATTCGACTGTGCCCCTTTCGGGCGTCAAAAGACCGGCCACGACACGCAGCAAAGTGGACTTTCCCGATCCGTTTTTCCCAGTCAAAACTAGCGCTTCGCCTGCGTCGAGACGAAAGGATACGTCTGTGAAAATCAGGTCTTCGCCCCGCCTGGCAGCGAGATTGGAGGCGTCGAGATGCATAGGTTTTCCGTTCGATAAGTTTTTGGTCACCGCGACGCAAAAAATGTCCCAAATGGGCCAAGCTCTCTCTGGCACCTTTCTTAGAAATTATCTATAAGAGCCGCAACCACGCCAGCGGCCGGCGTGAATTTCATCCTTGCGCCGAACATGGAGAACCTCTCCACGTGCGGACAGCGGAAATGGCCGTACCCGCATCCTGATGTGCATTAGTGCATAGGCGTCCGCACGACTGTGTTGGCTATCAGAACGGGGTCTCTCGTGTCTAAATCTCTTGACAGCTTCAATTGTCGTTCCACGCTTTCCGTGAGCGGGAAAGACTATGTCTATTACAGCCTGCCGAAGGCTGAGGCGAATGGTCTCAAGGGCGTGTCGAAGCTTCCCTATTCGATGAAGGTTCTGCTCGAGAACCTGCTGCGCTTCGAAGACGGCCAAACGGTCACCAAGGAGCACATCCTGGCCGTCGCCGAATGGCTGAACAACAAGGGCTCCGTCGAAAACGAAATCGCCTATCGGCCGGCACGCGTGCTGATGCAGGACTTCACCGGCGTTCCGGCTGTCGTCGACCTCGCCGCGATGCGCGACGCGATGGTCTCGCTCGGCGGCGATCCGGAAAAGATCAATCCGCTGGTTCCAGTCGACCTGGTCATCGACCATTCGGTCATCGTCGATGAATTCGGCACGCCGCAGGCCTTTGCGAAGAACGTCGAACTGGAATACCAGCGCAACGGCGAGCGCTACCGCTTCCTGAAGTGGGGCCAGCAGGCATTCAAGAACTTCCGCGTCGTTCCTCCCGGCACTGGCATCTGTCACCAGGTCAACCTCGAATATCTCGGCCAGACCGTCTGGACGAAGGAAGAGGATGGCGAGACGATTGCATACCCGGATACCTGCGTCGGTACGGACTCTCACACGACGATGATCAACGGCCTTGGCGTTCTCGGCTGGGGCGTCGGCGGTATCGAAGCGGAAGCCGCCATGCTCGGCCAGCCGGTCTCGATGCTCCTGCCGGAAGTCATCGGCTTCAAGCTCACCGGCAAGCTCAAGGAAGGCGTGACCGCGACTGACCTTGTTCTCACCGTCGTGCAGATGCTGCGCAAGAAGGGCGTCGTTTCGAAGTTTGTTGAGTTCTTCGGCCCGGGCATGGACAACATGCCGCTCGCAGACCGCGCAACGATCGGCAACATGGGTCCGGAATACGGCGCGACCTGCGGCTTCTTCCCGGTCGACGGCGAAACCATCAACTACCTCACCATGTCCGGCCGTACACATGACCGGATCGCGCTGGTCGAAGCCTATTCCAAGGCGCAAGGCATGTGGCGCGATGGCGATGGTTCCGATCTGGTCTTCACCGACACGCTGGAACTCGACCTCGGCGACGTCGTGCCGTCCATGGCAGGCCCGAAGCGCCCGGAAGGCCGCATCGCGCTCGAAGGCATCGCGTCCGGTTTCGCCACGTCGATGGACGCCGACTACAAGAAGCCCGGCCAGCTTTCAAACCGCTATGCGGTCGAAGGCACGGACTTCGATCTCGGCCATGGCGACGTTGCCATTGCCGCCATCACGTCCTGCACTAACACCTCCAACCCATCGGTGCTTATCGCTGCCGGCCTGCTTGCCCGCAACGCCGTTGCCAAGGGCCTGAAGACTAAGCCCTGGGTCAAGACCTCGCTGGCGCCTGGATCGCAGGTTGTTGGCGAATATCTTGCCAAGTCCGGCCTACAGGCCGAACTCGACAAGCTCGGCTTTAACCTCGTCGGCTTCGGCTGCACGACCTGCATCGGCAATTCCGGCCCGCTGCCGGCACCGATCTCGAAGACGATCAACGACAAGGGCCTTATCGTTTCGGGCGTGCTTTCGGGCAACCGCAACTTCGAAGGCCGTATCTCGCCGGACGTTCAAGCGAACTACCTGGCATCCCCGCCGCTCGTCGTCGCTTATGCGCTCGCCGGCACGGTCCAGAAGGACTTGACCAAGGAGCCGATCGGCGAGGACCAGAACGGCAAGCCGGTCTATCTCAAGGACATCTGGCCGACCGCGAAGGAGGTTCAGGAATTCATCCTGAAGTATGTCACCCGCGAACTCTACGAAACGAAATATGCGGATGTCTTCAAGGGCGATGAAAACTGGCAGGCCGTTCAGGTTCCTCCGGGCCAGACCTACGCCTGGGACGACGACTCAACCTATGTCCAGAACCCGCCTTATTTCGTCGGCATGGGCAAGAAGGGCAGCGGTACCTCGGATATCAAGGGTGCCCGCATCCTCGGTCTCTTCGGGGACAAGATCACCACCGATCACATTTCCCCGGCCGGTTCGATCAAGGCTGCGTCGCCGGCCGGTTCTTATCTGCTCGAGCACAATGTCGGGGTCGCGGACTTCAATCAATACGGCACGCGGCGCGGCAATCATGAAGTGATGATGCGCGGCACCTTCGCCAACATCCGCATCCGCAACCACATGCTCGGCCCGAACGGCAAGGAAGGCGGCTACACGATCCACTATCCATCGAAGGAAGAGGAATCGATCTACGACGCCGCCATGAAGTACAAGGCAGAGGGTGTCCCGCTGGTCATCTTCGCAGGTGTCGAATACGGCAACGGTTCGTCGCGTGACTGGGCGGCGAAGGGCACGAACCTGCTCGGTGTCAAGGCCGTTATCGCGCAGTCCTTCGAACGTATCCACCGCTCGAACCTGGTTGGTATGGGCGTCATCCCCTTCGTCTTCGAAGACGGTACGACTTGGCAGAGCCTTGGCCTCAAGGGTGACGAGACCGTTACCATCGAGGGCCTGGAAAACATCAAACCTCGCCAGAAGAAGATCGCCAAGATCACTTACGGCGACGGCACGGTAAAGGAAGTTCCGCTCCTGTCGCGCGTCGATACGCTTGATGAAGTGATCTACCTTAACAACGGCGGTATCCTGCAGACGGTTCTGCGCGATCTTGCTGCCTGATTGTTAAGAGGCATGGCATATAATGACCGCCGGAGAGCAATCTCCGGCGGTTTTCTTTGCGGGTTTCCATCTCACGCCGATGTGTTCCGGCGACGATGCCGGCGGGTGGCGTCTCACCCCTTCGTGACTTCCCGTTTGCGGCCGGAAGGATTATCTCTACCATCGTAAATCAGGGCCTGCGGTTTTCGGTCTGCTGCGTGTCTCTGGAAAAGAGGTTGGAATGTCGCCGCGTTTTGTGATCTCGCTGGTCGCCGGTATGGTGCTTACAGCGCCGCTTCATGCCGAGGATGGCAAGCCGAAAGGCGTCGTTGAACTTTTCACCTCGCAGGGATGCTCCTCTTGTCCCCCCGCCGATGCTGCCTTCCGGAAGCTTGTTAGCCAGGGCGATGTCATCGCGCTCGCCTATCATGTGGACTACTGGAATTATCTCGGGTGGACGGACACGTTCAGCTCGAAGGAAAACACCGAGCGCCAATATGGTTATGCGCGGATGATGGGCCGCAGCAATGTCTATACACCGCAGGTCATGGTGAACGGCCGCGATCACCTGACTGGCTCAGACCTTTCTGCTATCAACGGCAAGATCGATACATTTTCGACGGAAGGCAAAGGCTTGACCGTGCCCGTGGACGCGCAGATGCGCGGCGACGAGCTCGAGATAAAGATCGGCGCCGGCGAAGGAAAGGCCAATGTCGTTCTTGTCTATTTCGACAAGGAAAAGACGATTACCGTCGAAAAGGGCGAAAACAGCGGCAAGAAGATTTCCTATCTCAACAGCGTCAGCGATGTCGAAACGATTGGCATGTGGGACGGCAAGTCGGCAAACCTGACGCTGCCCGCAAGCGTTCTGCAGAAACCAGGACTCGAGGGGTGCGCCGTCCTGCTTCAGGCTGCGACAGCGGACGGCGATCCGGCCGCGATTCTCGGCGCAACAATCGTCATGGCAGGCAAGAATATCTGACCGGTTTCACCGCTTCGACGCGGATGGAAATGAGGCGGCCCGGCTGATCGTATTCGGGGCTGGGGTTAAGGTCGATACGCTCAGCCGGGCCCTTTGGCGCGCTGGCGCCAAATCAGTGAGCGAACTTCCCCCGGAAATGAGGCGCTGTTTTGACTGAAATGCGGCGCTTGGGAGATTGCATAGCATATGTTTAATGTGATGGTTGGCCGCACTTGCAATTTGATGTGGCTCGGGCAAACTGTCGTTCTCCTGTCATAAGCGGAGGCTTGGGAGACTGATGACAGATCAGCCGGATTTGCGGCATGGCGACGCCCGTTCCGCCAGTAGTAGTTCCTCGGTCGTCGTCGATTTAAAAGAGTACAAGCAAAGCAAGGATCCGCCGCCGGTGACGTTTCATCGCCGCGAGCTGGATGCGATTCTGTGGATCTACGGAAGGATGGTCGGCGAAGGCGAGTGGAAAGACTACGCCATCGACCATTTGAAGGAGAAGGCCATCTTCGCCGTGTTCAAACGTTCAGGCGAGATGCCGCTTTTCCGCATCGAGAAGGATCCGAGGCTTGCCACCAAGCAAGGCGCCTATTCGGTGGTCAATTCAAACGGCATGATCCTGAAGCGCGGCCATGACCTCCAGCAGGTGCTGAAAGTCTTCAACAAGGTGCTCAAACTCGTCGAGAAGTGACGGCATCAGCCCATGAACAGCGTGCCGGGATAGACCGACGGATTAGGATCGCTGTCTTTGCCATCGCCGAGCGGCCGCTGCATGATCATCGTGTCAAGCCAGCGCCCGTGTTTGTATCCGGTACCTTTCAGCAAACCCGTATCGTCAAAGCCCAACGTGCGATGAAGCGCGATCGAAGCAGGATGAGCGCCGCCAATGACGGCTACCATCTGGCGGAAGCCGAGTTCCGTGCAGCGTGAAATCAGCGCTGTGAGCAGTGCCCGACCGATGCCAAGGCCGCGCGCTGCAGGCACGAGATAGATTGAATCCTCCACGATCCAGCGATAGGCAGGTCGGGTGCGGAAGGCGGAGGCGTAGGCATAGCCAAGCAGGGTCCCATTCTCATCAACCGCAGCGACATAGGGATACCCGAGGTCGGTATTCGCGGAGAAGCGAGAGGCCATCTCGGATTCCGAAGGCGGGATGATCTCGTAGCTCGCGACGCCATTGAGGACTGATTCGCGATAGATCTCCGTGATTGCGGGGAGGTCGGAAGGAGTGGCGTCACGAAGGGAGAAGGGCATTGAGTCGGCCGACTATTGATGAATAGTCTTTAGAAAACACTCCATCGCTCAACGCGCAATAAAAAAGGCGGCCGGAGCCGCCTTTTCGGTGATGCTGTCCCCTTACCTGCGGTTACCGAGGAACTGCAGCAGGAACATGAAGAGGTTGATAAAGTCGAGATAGAGCGTCAGCGCGCCTATGATCGCCTTGCGGCCGGCGACGGCAACGTCATCGGCTTCGAAGTACATTTCCTTGATCCGCTGCGTATCGTAGGCTGTAAGGCCTGCGAAGATCAGAACGCCGATCACGGAGATCGCGAACTGCATCGCGGAAGAGGCCAGGAAAATGTTCACCACCGAGGCGATGATCAGACCGAAGAGGCCCATGATCAGGAACGAGCCCATCGCCGAGAGGTCACGTTTTGTCGAGTAACCGTAGAGCGACAGCGCGCCAAAGGAGGCGGCGGTGATGAAGAACGTTTGAACGACGCTCTGGCCCGTGTAGATCAGCAGGATTGACGACAGCGAAAGGCCGACGAGTGCGGCATAGACCCAGAAGGTCGTCTGGGCGGCGGCGACACTCATGCGGCCAATCCGGAAGCTCAGGAAAAACACCAGAGCCAACGGGGCAAGGATCACGACCCACTTCAGCGGGCTCACATAGATCGCCTGGCCGAAGGCGGTCAATTGACCGTCGGCAAAAGCGAGCTGGAATGACAGAAATGCCGCTACACCCGTGATCGCCAGACCCAGCGCCATCAGGTTGTAGACCTTGAGCATATAGGAGCGCAGTCCTTGGTCGATCATCTCGCCAGTTTGTGCGCGGCTTTGGTAGTTACGAAGGTCAGCCATAGTTTCCTCTTAAAAGCTCCGATGGAAATACGGTGTCGGGCTATACGACCCGGGCGCCGCTGCGGAGCTCCAGCATGCCTAGCGATAATATGAGCCTTTCGCCCGTTGCAAACAAGGCCCTTGCAACCCGCGATCGGGTTAAATCGCCGTAAGGTGAAGGGATTTTATCTGCCGCCGATTCAGAGTTCGCGTAAAACGGGTGCTGCCTTCTGGCCGAGAATGCGCCAAGTGCCGATCAGCCCGATGCCAACGGTCAGGACCAGAGCGGTGATCAGCGTAAGGCCAGCGACATCCGGCAGGAACGTCGAAGGTATCCGCATGATTCGGCTGACGATGAACCAGGCCGCGGCTCCGCCGGCGATCAATGCGAAGACCGCCGTTGCAATCCCTAGGATCAGATATTCGTAGCTGAAGGCGCGGATCAGCATCGCTCGCGTCGCGCCCAGCGTCTTGAGCACGACGGCATCGTGGGTTCGTGCCCGGTTGCCGGCGGCAAGCGCGCCGGCGAGTACCAGAATGGAGGAGATGAGCGCAACGGAGGCGGCCGCGCGGATTGCAGTCGCAAGCTGCGCGACCAGCGTGTTGACGATGTCGATCGCATCTTTGACACGGACGCTGGTGATCGTCGGGTAGGTATTGGTCACGGATTTGAGGATGGCTGCTTCCACGGCCGGCGTCGCCGAGGGATCGGTAAGCGTTGCCAACCATGCATGCGGAGCGCCACGGAAGGTATTGGGCGAGAAGACCATGACGAAATTGATCGACAGCGATTCCCACTCGACCTTCCGCAAGTTGGCAATTTTGGCAGTGAGGTTGCGGCCAAGCACATTGACAGTGACGGTATCGCCGATCTTCAGGCCGAGTTCTCTGGCTTCTTCCGAGGAGAAGGAGACAAGCGGCTCGCCCCCGTAGTCCTTCGGCCACCAGCTTCCCTCCGTCAGCGAGGAGTTTTCCGGCTTCGACTCTGAATAGGTGATGCCGCGATCGCCGCGCAGCACCCACTGGCCACCGGGCGGCACCTGGATCTTGGTCACGTCCCTTCCCGTTCAGCGCCAAGATACGGCCGCGCAGCATCGGCACTTCGACGAGTTTGCCTTCTGGTGCCTGCCGGTTGATCAGGCTGCGGAAGTTTTCGACCTCGGCACTTTGAATGTCGACGAAGAAGAAATTCGGTGCGCCATCGGCCATGCGTCCAGTCAATTGCCGGCGGAGGTTGCCGTCGATGAGCGTCAGGGTGACCAGCAGAGCGAGGCCGAGACCGAGCGAGAGGACGACGGACGGCGTCAGTGCGCCAGGGCGATGGATGTTGCCGATCGCAAGCCTCAGTGCCGGCGAATTGACGTGCGGGCTGCGCTTGGCAAGCCAGGCGATCAGTGCCGCAACAGCGCGCAAGATGACGAAGGCGAAGACGATCGCACAGACGAAGATGACGGCGATGTAGCGGTCATAGGCGGTAAGGATCGCAAGACTGGCAAGTGCTGCCATGAAAAGCGCGGCAAGCAGGATATAGGGCCACGAGGGCAGGCGGCGTGCCTCGAAACCCTGTTCGCGGAAGAGCGCGGTTGCCGGCACTTCGCGGGCATGGCCGAGCGGCATGATGGCGAAGGCGAGTGTCGTCAGGATGCCGAAGAGCGCTGCTATCAGCAGCGCGTCTGGATAGAGCGTCGGCTCGGTGGAGACCGGCAGGAATTGTGCGAGAAATTGCGCGGCGAGCATCGGCGACAGGATACCCAAGAGGAGGCCGATCAGGATGCCGGCGAAGGCGATGATCGCAATCTGGAAGAGATAAACGAGGACGACGACTGCGGCAGGTGCTCCGAGGCATTTGAATGTCGCGATCGTTGTGCGCTTCGCATCTAGGAAGGCCCGGACGGCGTTAGCGACGCCCACGCCGCCGACGATCAGTGCGGTGAGGCCGACGAGCGTGAGGAATTGCGAGAAGCGGGTAATGTTTTCGGTGAGCGAGGGTGCCGCGCGGTCGCTCGTTCGGATCGACCAGCCCGCCGATGGTAACTCCGTGGTGGCGCGGTCGCGCACGCTGCCGCGCTCGGAGGGGTCGTCGAGCTTGATCTTGTAGACATGCTCGACAAGGCTGCCGGTCTGGATGAGCCCGGAGGCAGCCAGAGCTTGCCGGCTGACCACCAGACGCGGCGCAAAACCGAAACCTTCTGAGAGCGCATCTGGCTCTGTCTTAACGGTGCCGGTGATGCTGAGCGTCGCGTTTCCGAGCAGGATCTCGTCGCCGACCGCAAGACCGAGGCGCTCCAGCAGCAGGGGTGCTGCAACGGCGCCATAGGTTCCGTTCTGATCGGAGAGCAGAGCGGAAAGGGTGTAATCCGGTTCGGCAATGAATCTGCCATAGAGCGGATAGGCGTTATCCACCGCCTTGACCTCGACCAGCGCCTGATCGGAGCCATCCGGCTTTCGTGCCATGGAGCGAAGGCCGGTCGAGGCGGAAACCTGGCCAAGGCCCCGGAGGAAACCCATCTCCTGCTGGGTCGCCTCGCGATTATTCAGTTCGAAACGGACATCGCCGGCGAGCAGTTCCTGGCCCTGGGATGCGATTGTGTCGGTGATCGATTGCGAGACGGAATTGACGGCGGCGATCGCGCCGGTGCCGAGCGCGATGCAGGCAAGGAAAATATAGAAGCCCCTGAGGCCGCCGCGAAGCTCGCGAAGGGCAAGACGGAAGGCGAGCGCGACGCGGGGTGTGACGAGCTTCATGCGATGGCTGCTTCGGAACGCCGGTCGGCAGTATCGCCTTCGATCTGGCCGGAACGGACTTTGATCTGCCGCGAGCATCGGTTGGCGAGCGACACGTCATGCGTGACGAGCAGCAGAGTCATGCCGCGCTCGGCCTGCTTGGAAAACAGCAGATCGGCGATCTGGCGGCCGGTATCGGTGTCGAGATTACCGGTCGGTTCGTCGGCGATGAGGAGGGCGGGCGAAGGCGCAAGCGCGCGGGCGATGGCGACGCGCTGCTGTTCGCCGCCGGAAAGCTGGCCCGGATAGTGGCTCAGCCGCTCGCCGAGGCCGACCGACATCAGCTCGCGCCGGGCGATTTCGAAAGGGTTCGGCACGTTTGCGAGCTCAAGTGGTACTGCGACGTTTTCAAGGGCCGTCATATTGGCGATCAGATGGAACGACTGGAAGACGATGCCGATATTGCGGCCGCGGAAATCAGCGACCTGGTCTTCGCTGAGAGCGTGCAGGGGTGTCTCGTTGATGTGGATCTCGCCGCTATCGAGTTTCTCGAGACCGGCGAGGACCATCAGCAATGTGGACTTGCCGGAACCGGAGGGGCCAACGATACCAACCGACTCGCCGGCGGCGACCGAAAGGTCGATGCCTTTCAATACATGCACGGAGGCTGCAGCATTGCCCAGCGTCAAATCTGCCTGCTTGAGCTTGATGATGGTTTTTGCCAACAGAAAATCGCCCTATATGAATTGCAAAGACTTTGCCAATCTAGGGAAAGCCGCATGAGATTTAAAGTTGTCGCGCTTCACATCGCTGTCATTGCCGTTTCGTTGATTTTCGGGACCAGTGCAAATTCCACGACCATCAACCTTGTCGGCTTCGGCGACAGCCTGATGGCAGGCTACGAACTGCCGCCAGGCGACGGCTTCCCGGAGAAGCTGCAAGCGGCCTTGAAAGCCAAAGGCGTCGATGTTTCGATCGCCAATGCGGGCGTTTCCGGCGACACGACGGCAGGCGGGCTGGCGCGAATCGACTGGTCTGTCCCGGATGGCACAAACGGCGTCATTTTGGAGCTTGGTGCCAACGACGCGTTGCGCGGCATTGCCCCGGAAGAGAGCGAAAAGAATCTCGATGCGATAATTGCCCGGCTAAAGGGTCGCGGCATCGCGGTGCTGCTTGTGGGTATGATGGCGCCGCCGAACATGGGGGCGGATTATGCCGCGCGGTTCAATCCGATCTACCAAAAACTCGCGGAAAAACATAAGGTTCCGCACTATGCCTTCTTCCTTGACGGGGTCGTCACGGACGCCAGTTTAAAGCTTGAGGATGGAATGCATCCGAACGCGAAGGGCATTGATGTGATGGTCCAGAAGATGGAACCAGCTGTCACGGAATTCATCGGGACGATTTCTACTGTGAAGAAATAAGGGCTTGCGCGGGTCTCGAATGCGTGATTCCGTGTGAGCACCTGCAAAAGATTCGGGGAGTGCTCGTTATGCCGAGACTGTTTACCGCCCTCGAAATTCCGCGCAATGCGGCGATGAGCCTTTCATTGCTGCGCGGTGGTCTTCCCGGTGCTAGATGGATCGATGTCGAGAATTACCATATCACGCTGCGTTTCATCGGCGATGTCGATGGACGTACTGCGGACGAGATCGTCGAGCGCTTGGACCGGATCGACCGGCCCGAATTTCAGATACGCCTTGACGGCATCGGCTCCTTCGGCTCGAAGAAGCCCCATTCCGTTTGGGCGGGCGTTTCGCCTTTGCCGGAGATGTATGCCCTGCAGGCTGAAATCGAACGTATATGCCAGAGGATCGGCCTGCCGCCGGATCCCCGCAAATTTACGCCGCATGTGACGCTGGCGCGGCTGAAGTCCTCGCGCGTCGATGACGTCGTCCACTATCTTTCCAGTCGAGGCAACTTCCAGACGTCATCCTTCACGGTTCCACGCTTCGTGCTGCTTTCTTCGCGGGAGTCGGTCGGCGGCGGTCCCTATCTGACGGAAGAAGTCTTCCCGCTGAGCGAGGCTTGGTCCGCGCCGAGCTTATCGACCAGCGCGATGCAGCCGGTCAAAAGCCTCGTATAGATCAGTTCAAAGCCTTCCGGGCCGCCGTAGTAGGGGTCCGGGATATCCTCGCCGGTCTGAAGCGCGGCGTCGCCGAAAAGCATTATGTTGCCTGCGCCCGGCGCCATCGCGCGAAGCTCGGCAATATTGGCGCGGTCCATTGCGAGGACAAGATCGAATTCCTCGAAATCGTCAGGGCGGATATGGCGGGCACGCTGCTCTGTAATGTCAATACCGTGGGCTCGTGCGATTGCGATCGAGCGCCTATCAGGCTGTTTGCCTTGATGCCAGCCGCCGGTACCTGCCGAATCAATCTTGAAACGATCGGCAAGACCGGCTTCTCTTGCAGTACGCGCAAGGATGCCTTCGGCGAGCGGAGAGCGGCAGATGTTGCCCATGCAAACAAAGAGAATGCTGACGCGTTTCATGAAGGGACCTGACGGAACAGATGGGAGAACAATGACATGAAACAGGAGAAACTGGAACGGAGTGCGATCAACGGCCAGCTTGCCGGATTGACGGGCTGGTCCCTGGATGATGGTGCAGCATCGATCTCCAAAACCTTCAAATTCGCAAGCTTCGTTGAAGCCTTCGGTTTCATGACGAAGGCGGCGCTTGTGGCAGAAAAGCTCAACCACCATCCGGAATGGTTCAATGTCTATTCCAGGGTTGAGGTGAAGCTGAACACGCATGATGCGGGCGGCCTGACCGAACTCGACTTCAAGCTTGCCAAGGCGATGGACAAGGCTGCCGGACAGATTGATTGAATATGCCGAAGCCATCACCATATCTTCGCATGCACGAAAAGGGAAAACGGAATGGACGACGTCAAGTTCGGTGAGATCCTGCTCCCCGGGGACGAAGATACCCAGAGCAGGCGGGAAAAGGCTGTGCGGAAAAAGTTCTGGCCGACCTTCAAGCGGGCAGTGCGGCAAATTCCGTTTTCACGCGATCTGGTGGCGGGCTTCTATTGCGCGCTCGATCCCGAGACGCCGGCGCGTGTACGCGGCATCATGCTTGCTGCGCTAGCGTATTTCATCCTGCCTCTGGACATGATTCCGGACATTTTCGCCCTAGTCGGCTTTTCGGACGATATTGCCGTGCTCTCCGCAGCGTTTGCGATGGTCAGCAGCCATGTGAAAGCGAAGCATTACGAGCGGGCGGATCGTGCGCTTGCCGATCAGCCGGAAGGCATGAAAACGATCTAGGCCGTTTCGGCTTCCAGCACCTGTGCTCAGGCAATTCTTTGATAAATTTCCAATGCCTTAATGGTCCTGCAGCGGAATTCCGGAAGGTCAAACTCTTGCCTGAATCTTTATGTCTTAAATCTCCTCGAAGGGATGGCATCACGCCATCAGGGCAGAATATCGTCGCGGGGCGCAATCGCGTTATACGTTGACACTCAGGCCGGAATGACACACGTGGCGACAATTCGTAGGCTCCGTTGACGCTTTGGTAACCTGAATCAAGTCAAAATAAAGCAGATCGTGACGAAGACGCCGCTCGCTCCGACAGGGCGCTGAATCGTAAGAACCGGCAGGAAATCCATGTTTGTAAAAAGTATCGTATCCGCTCTCGCACTCGTTCTGATCACGGCCGGAACTGCAGGAGCGCAGCAGACTGCTGCTGCGCCCACGCGCATCCAGCAATTCCAGGCTTGGGGTGCCTATTCCTACAAGCAGGGCAATGGCAATGTTTGCTACGTGCTGTCCGTGCCGACCGAAAAGAAACCGGCTGGCATCGACCACGGCGACAACTTCTTCATCGTCTCGCAGCGTCCCGGCCAGAACATCTCCTACGAGCCGCAGGCCATGATGGGCTACACGGTCAAGGAAGGCTCGAAGATAGAAGTCGTCATCGATAGCAAGACCTTCGTTATGTTCACCAAGGATAAGGCCGGCTGGGTCGAGAATGCGGCGCAGGAACCGGCGCTTGTGGCAGCCATGAAGGGCGGTAAGTCGATGACTGTCAATGCGATGTCTCGCCGAGGCACCGCCACATCCTACAGCTACTCGCTCTCCGGCATCTCTGCTTCGCTGAAGCAGATCGAAGCCTGCAAGTAAGCCCCGTTGCGCGATCTTGAAGTTCAAGGCCGGCCCTTGCGCCGGCCTTTGCCGTTTGCCATCTATAGTGACGCGCGGCGAAAATGATGATAAAGCCGCGCGCAACTGCGGAAGATCGCGGCATAGCCGCTCCGCTAATCAATTTTCTGTGAACTGCCGATGCCGCCCGCGAAGTCTTCCGGCTTACCGGGGTGAGTGCAGTTTGATTTCGGGATAAGGGACCATGTCCGTCATGGATGCCGTGACCATCACCAAGCCTGCCGCGCAGCCGCGCACGGAGCTTTCGCCGAAGCCGTCGCTGATCGGCTTGAGCCGCGGGGAAATGGGCCAAGCGCTTAGCGAGAAGGGCGTTGCCGACAAGCAGATCAAGATGCGCGTCAGCCAGTTGTGGAACTGGATCTATGTGCGCGGCATCTCCGATTTCGATCAGATGGTGAATATCGCCAAGGACATGCGCGAGATGCTGAAGCAGCATTTCACGATCGCGCGTCCAGAGATTGTCGAAGAGCAGGTTTCCAATGACGGCACACGCAAATGGCTGCTGCGCTTTCCGCCCCGCGGCGCCGGACGGCCCGTCGAGGTCGAGACGGTGTACATCCCGGAAGAGGGCCGCGGCACGCTCTGCATCTCCAGCCAGGTGGGCTGTACGCTCACCTGTTCCTTCTGTCATACCGGCACGCAGCGGCTGGTACGCAACCTGACAGCGGAAGAAATCCTCTCGCAGCTCCTGCTTGCCCGCGACCGGCTTGGCGATTTCCCGGACCGCGACGTTCCGGTCGGCGCCGTCGTGCCGTCGGAAGGCCGCAAGGTGAGCAACATCGTCATGATGGGCATGGGTGAGCCGCTCTACAATTTCGATGCAGTGAAGCAGGCCTTGCTGATCGCCACGGACGGCGACGGGCTTTCACTTTCGAAGCGCCGCGTCACGCTTTCCACCTCCGGCGTCGTGCCCGAGATTTTCCGCACCGGAGACGAGATTGGCGTCATGCTGGCGATCTCGCTGCATGCCGTGCGCGACGACCTGCGCGACATCCTGGTGCCGATCAACAAGAAGTATCCGCTGAAGGAATTGATCGACGCGTGCCGTGCTTATCCGGGCCTCTCCAACGCGCGTCGCATCACCTTCGAATATGTGATGCTGAAGGACGTCAACGACAGTCTGGAAGATGCCAAGGGGCTGATCCAGCTCTTGAAGGGCGTGCCTGCCAAGATCAACCTGATCCCGTTCAATCCCTGGCCTGGCACGAATTATCAGTGTTCTGACTGGGCGCAGATCGAGAAGTTTGCCGATTTCATCAATTCGGCGGGCTACGCGTCGCCGATCCGCACGCCACGCGGCCGCGACATCCTTGCCGCATGCGGCCAGCTTAAGTCGGAATCCGAGCGCATGCGCAAGACCGAGCGCCTGGCCTTCGAGGCGATGATGATCGCCAATCACGGCGCCGATGACTGATCAGCAAGTTTGATCCTTGCAGCAGTTCTTTGCGATTGATTGCGGCGTGCGGTTTTCTTAGAAGCCTTTCATCACCGATGGAGGACTCTCATGCGTTTGATCTCGCTCGCCGTCGCGGCGACTCTTGCCCTTACCTTGCCCGCCAAGGCTGACGACGTCACGGTCGCCGTGACCGCTATCGTCGAGCACCCGGCGCTTGATGCCGTGCGCAAGGGCGTCCAGGATACGCTTGCGGCGGCAGGCTACAAGGAAGGCGAGAACCTCACATTCCTCTTTGAATCCGCACAGGGAAATCCTGCTACGGCAGCGCAGATCGCCCGTCAGTTCGCAGGCGAGGATCCGAACATCATTGTGCCGATCTCCACGCCGTCGGCGCAGGCCGTGGTTTCCGCGACCCGCGACATTCCGGTGGTCTTCACCGCCGTTTCCGATCCGCTCGGCGCGCAGCTCGTCAAGGATATGGACAAGCCTGGCGGCAATGTCACCGGCCTTTCCGATATGTCGCCGGTTGCCGAGCACGTCGCGCTGATCAAGGAAATCCTGCCGGAGGCCAAGACGATTGGCTACCTCTACAATTCCGGGGAAGCGAATTCGGTGTCGCTGCTTGCAGTCCTGAAGGGTGAAGCGGAGAAGGCCGGCATGAGCGTCGTTGAATCGGCGGCAACCAAGTCTGCGGAGGTGCAGGGTGCAGCTCGCTCGCTCGTCGGCCGTGCCGATATGATCTACGTGCCGACGGACAACACGATCATCTCGGCGCTGGAAGGCGCAGTTGCGGTCGCCGCAGAAAGCAAGCTGCCGCTCTTTACGGCGGATACCGATTCCGTCTCACGCGGCTCCGTCGCGGCACTCGGGTTCAACTATTACGACGTTGGCAAGCAGACCGGCGATGTCGTGGTCCGTGTCCTGAAGGGCGAAAATCCGGGTGATATCCCGGTCAAGGTCGCCGCCGGCAGCGATCTCGTCATCAACAAGGCCGCGGCTCAGAAAATGGGCGTTACGCTTCCAGAAAGCGTTCTCAAGCGGGCCAATCGTGTCATCGAATAACAAGCAGCTTTTGCCGCTATCGATATTGCGCTTAGCCGTTCCTGTTTCTAAACGGGAGCGGCTGATGATATTGATGCCCTTACGATTGGGCAGAACTGAAGAAAAGAAGGGCATGTCGCCTTGAGTCAGATTGCATTTTGGGGAGCCGTGGAGCTGGGGCTGGTTTATGCCTTTGTCGCCCTCGGTGTCTATCTCGCGTTTCGCGTCCTCGATTTTCCGGATCTGACTGTCGACGGCTCCTTCCCGCTCGGTGCAGCGGTTACTGCGGTGTTGATTATTGCCGGCGTGAACCCTTGGCTTGCTGCGCTCCTTGCGATGGTCGCGGGGGCTGGCGCAGGCATCGTGACCGCGATGCTCAACGTCAGGTTCAAGATCTTGAACCTGCTCGCGTCGATCCTGACCATGATTGCGCTCTTCTCGGTCAATCTCCGCGTCATGGGCAAACCCAACGTCGCGCTGATCAATGCCGATACGATGATCAGCCCGTTCTTCGGTCTTGGTCTTCGCGACTTTTATGTCCGGCCGCTCTTTGTCGGTGTTCTCGTCATCATCTTGTTGATCGTGGTCTGGCGTTTCCTCGAAAGCGATGCCGGGCTTGCGATGCGAGCAACGGGTGCAAATGCACGGATGGCGCGGGCGCAGGGCGTCGATACGAGCAGGCAAATTTATCTTGGCATGGCGATGTCGAATGCTCTTGTCGCGCTTGGCGGCGCGCTCTTCGCGCAGACCAATGGCTTTGCCGATGTGACCTCTGGTGTCGGCACGATCGTGGTCGGCCTTGCCGCCGTGATCATCGGTGAGACGCTGCTGGGCCGCCGGGGGCTCCTGATTGCCCTCATCGGCTGTGTCTTCGGCTCGATCATCTACCGCATTGCCATTCAACTTGCGCTTTCGACCGATATAATGGGACTTCAGGCCTCGGACCTCAATTTCGTGACGGCGGTTCTCGTGACTATTGCGCTCATTCTTCCCCGTATTCGCCGCGGAGGAGCCGCATCGTGATCAGCGTCAAGGATGTCAAAGTCGTTTTCGGGAAGGGCACGCCGCTCGAGAAAAGGGCGCTAAATGGCGTCAGCCTGACGATTGAGCAAGGCTCCTTCGTGACCGTCATCGGCTCCAACGGCGCCGGCAAATCGACGCTGCTCGGCGTTCTTGCTGGCGACGTTCTGGCAAGCGAGGGGAAGGTGCTGATCGGCGATATCGATGTGACGCGCAAGCAGACCGCTCAGCGTGCGGGGCTTGTCGCACGCGTCTTCCAGGACCCGCTGACCGGAAGCTGCGGCTCCCTCTCGATCGAGGAGAATCTAGCTCTTGCCGCCCGGCGCGGCGAGCGGCGCGGATTGGTGGCGGCCCTCGGCCCGAGGCGCCGCGATCATTTCCGTGAACGGATCAGCGAACTGAACCTCGGCCTCGAAAATCGTATGGCTGATCGCATGGATTTGCTTTCCGGCGGTCAGCGGCAGGCGGTTTCGCTGGTCATGGCGACGCTTGCCGGTTCCGAGGTGCTGTTGCTCGACGAACATACGGCCGCACTTGATCCAGCCATGGCGGAATTTGTCATGAGCCTCACGGACAAGATTGTCTCGGAGCGCAAGCTGACCACGCTGATGGTGACCCATTCCATGCGCCAGGCGCTGGACTACGGACACCGCACCGTCATGCTGCATGGTGGCGAAATCGTGCTGGACGTCAGCGGTGGCAGCCGCAAGGACCTGCAAGTCGAAGACCTGATCGCGATGTTCCGCAAGATGCGCGGACAGACGCTGGACGACGACGCACTACTGATCGGCTAGGGCAGGTGTGGTCAACGCGCCTGCGTAAAGAAGATCTTCACGGCGAAGATCGAGAAGACCCCCGCAAACGTGTAGTCCATTCCGCGCAGAACCTTCCTGTTTTTCTGTAGCCAGCCGGCGAGCCAGTCGGAGGCGAGAACCACAAAAGTGTTCACCGGCATACCGATCAGGATGAAGAAGAAACCGAGGAACAACAGCTTCTGTGTCACCGCCGGATCGCCGGCGCTTACAAACTGCGGCAGGAAGGTCATGAAGAAGATGATGACCTTGGGGTTTAGGAGATTGACCCAGAAGCCGACGGATATGTTGGAAAGCGGTGTGCCTTTGGCTTCGCTGACCTGCTCGACGGAGAGCTTCGAGCCAAAGCGGATTGCCTGAAGAGCCAGCCAGAGAAGATAGGCGGCACCTCCGGTCTTCAGAATCAAGAAGGCCATCGGCGAGGCGGTGATCAGCGCCGAGATACCGAAAGCAACCAGCATGGTATGAACCACGATGCCGAGGCTGGTGCCCAAGACGACGTAAAGCGCCGGCTTTTTGCCTTGAGAGAGTGCTCGGCTGATCGAGAGTGTCATATCCGGCCCTGGCGTTGCTGCGAGAAGCAGGCTGGCCGCCGTGAAGGCGAGAAGGGTTGCGATGCTCGGCACGAAATCCATGACACACTCTGAAAGCTGATAAGAGTTAGTGTTTTCTTATCCAGCTTTCAGAAAATTACAAATCAATCCTGATGATCCGCCTATCGCTTTTCTTCAAGGGAGGCCTTGAACCTGTCGGCATAATCCTTGTGCCAGCGCGATAGCGGCGGGCGGTTCTCGATGATGTCGCCGATCGCCCAGGCCATGCGGCGCTCGTCAACCGGGCGGGCGACGTCGTTGTCCGGGCATAGGATATAGAAATCGCCGCGCTGCAGGCTTTCGATCATGAAGTCGACCGTCTGCTCCGGTGTCCAGGCGGCCGCGGGCTTTTCGGCGCTGTCGCCCTTGGTGAGGCCGGTGAAAACGAAGCCCGGGATCAGAAGATGGGCTGAGATCTTCGAGCCTTCGGTGTTGCGAAGCTCGTGCTCCAGCGCTTCGGTGAAAACCTTCACGCCTGCCTTCGAGATATTGTAGGCGGGATTGCCCGGAGGGGTCGTGATGCCCTGCTTGGAGCCGGTGTTGATGATGAGTCCGGGCTCGCCATGTGCCAACATGCCCGGTCCGAAGACGCGCGTGCCATTGATGACGCCGAGGAGATTGACAGCCAGGATGCTGTCCCAGTTCGCCTGAGCACTGAAGATCGAGGTTTCCGGACCGATGCCGGCGTTGTTCATAAGGACATGGACGCGGCCGAAGCGCTGAACGACAGCCCGTTCGAGCGCTTCCAGCGACGTTTTGTCGGAAACATCCGCCTCGACCGCGATCACGCGCTCGTGGCCGGCAATGGCTTCGAGTTCGCCACGAGCCTTAGCCAGCCGCTCGCCGCCGAGATCGGCAATTGCGACCTTCATGCCTGCCTTGGCGAAATGCTTCGCCGCCGCAAGGCCGATACCGGATGCGCCGCCGGTTATCACGGCAACATTGGGCTTCTTGAAAATCTCCTGAATATTCATAGGACCGGCCTCCTCAACCATTGTTCGGACGCAGCCAGATATGGGTGTGCGTTTCGCACTGTCAAACTCCAAGCCCACACCTGCGGCGGCAATCCTGCCCTTGCGTCACGCGACAATCTCGCTAAAAGTGCCCGCGACACCGGGCTATGCGGGTTCGCCGCTGCCCATATGCAACGGACCTCATCATCATGGCATCCAAAAAAGACGTGAAAAAAGTCGTGCTCGCCTATTCCGGCGGCCTCGATACCTCGATCATCCTCAAGTGGCTGCAGATTGAACTCGGCGCCGAAGTAGTGACCTTCACCGCCGACCTGGGCCAGGGCGAAGAGCTGGGACCGGCGCGCAAGAAGGCCGAGATGCTCGGCATCAAGGAAATCTATGTCGAGGACGTGCGCGAAGAGTTCGTGAAGGATTTCGTCTTTCCGATGTTCCGCGCCAATGCCCTCTATGAGGGCGTCTACCTGCTCGGCACTTCGATCGCCCGGCCGCTGATCTCCAAGCACCTGATCGACATCGCACGCAAGACCGGCGCCGATGCGATCGCCCATGGCGCAACCGGCAAGGGCAACGACCAGGTCCGTTTCGAGCTTTCCGCCTACGCGCTGAACCCGGACATCAAGATCATCGCGCCGTGGCGCGATTGGGCGTTCAAGAGCCGCACCGAGTTGCTCGCGTTTGCTGAACAGCACCAGATCCCGGTTGCCAAGGACAAGAAAGGCGAGGCACCGTTCTCCGTCGACGCCAACCTGCTGCACTCGTCATCCGAAGGCAAGGTCCTGGAAGATCCGGCCCAGGAAGCACCGGAATACGTGCACATGCGCACGATCTCGCCGGAAGCCGCACCTGACAAGGCGACGGTCATCAAGGTGGGCTTCGAGAAGGGCGATGCGGTTTCGATCAACGGCGTTCGCATGACCCCTGCGACGCTTCTCGCCACGCTCAACACCTACGGCCGAGACAACGGCATCGGCCGCCTTGACCTCGTGGAGAACCGTTTCGTTGGCATGAAATCGCGCGGCGTCTATGAAACGCCCGGCGGCACGATCCTGCTTTCGGCACACCGTGCGATCGAATCCATCACGCTCGACCGCGGCGCAGCGCACCTCAAGGACGAGATGATGCCACGTTACGCGGAACTCATCTACTACGGCTTCTGGTTCTCGCCGGAACGCGAAATGCTGCAGGCCCTCATCGACAAGAGCCAGGAGCATGTCGAAGGCGAAGTGACGCTGAAGCTCTACAAGGGCAACGTCATGGTCATCGGCCGGGAGAGCCCGAAGTCGCTCTATTCTGACAAGCTGGTCACCTTCGAGGACGACCAGGGAGCCTACGATCAGAAGGACGCGGCGGGCTTCATCAAGCTGAACGCACTGCGCCTGCGCACACTCGGCAAGCGTAACCTCAAGAGCTAAGCATGTCATAATATGCTTGACGAGAGGCCCGCCGGCAGCGCCGCGGGCCTCTTCTTTTTGAGTTGTGCGGCGCTTGACGGATTATCGGGTTAGCATAGTCTGCGGCTTTGACCCTTCGGAGCGTTTGACATGACGCAACCCCTGCTTGTCGGTACCTTTCTGGCGGCTCTCTTTTATGTGCTCATTCCAGGTCCGGCGTTCCTTCAGCTTCTCGGCATTGGTGCTGGGCAAGGACGAAAGGCTGGTGCCTTCTTCATGATGGGGCATCTCGTCGGCGATATTCTCTGGTCGGCGCTGGCGCTGGTTGCGATCGTCGGCGCAAGAACAATCGGCACCTTCGTCTTCGATCTGCTCGGCTTGCTCTGCGGCTTCTATCTCGCCTGGATCGGCTGGAGCGCGGTAACGGCGAAGCCGAAAGGTGACGGGCGGGCGTTGGTGATGGTCAAGCGGCCCTTTCGCCGTGGGCTGATTTTCGGTGTCACCAATCCGAAGGGTTATCCGGTAGCGCTTGCGACCTTCACGGCGTTGGTCGCAGGTTCGGCAGGTGCCCTCGATTTCGAGGCGTTGCCGCTGCTTCTCAGCGTATCCTTCGTAGGCTTCGTGACTGCCGATCTTATTCTTGTCGCCATCATCGGCGCAGGCGCTGTGCGTCGTTTCTACCGCGCGCATGAGCGGCTGATCGTCCGCTGTTCCGGCGTGCTCTTCATGGGATTTGCAGCCCAGGCGCTCTGGCACGCGACGCCAGGCCTGCTCGGATGGCGTAAGGCCTGAACGCGGTCAAACGTTCAAGAAATTCACGATGGATTTCAGTGTCTTCACGCTATCGGAATCGCCGATCGACATGGCGATCTGCAGCTGGTTTTCGTAATAATCGCGAAAATTGAATAGCGTGCCGTCGGTGATCCCGGTCAGGTCGATGACGTTACCCTGTGCATCGATGGCGTGCATCGGCAGCGGCTCGGAAATCGCCGCAAATGTGTCCTGATCGATCCCGCCCCCGTCGTAGCTTTGGCGCGCATGGTTGCGCAGCTCGCCCGGGCTCATCGCCGTAAAATCCGGGCCTTCGACACCATTGTCTTCGATTCTGAATATCACTGAAGCGGCCGCTCCGGTGTCGATTCCAATCTCTTCGGTCTTCGAATTTTTTGCGTTGTTCTGGCTGTTTTTAAAAAGCAAACTCTGAGAAGACCGCACAGAAAAAATTTCCATGGCATATGTCCCCTGACGGAAAGAGTGGCTTGAGACTAGCGCCAGCGCGCGCGTCGCGTCAATCGTCAACGATTGGTTAATTCTTGTGTATCAATTCTTGTCGGTTAAAACTTACTGTGAAAGGCAAAAAGTGAATTTCGCCAGCGGCATACCAATGCCGCGATGCCTTGCCTATATTGCCGTTTCAGCCCTCTGCATAAAGGACGTCAGCATGCCATCCACACAAGATTTCAACCCGGCTCTCGTCAACTGGAATGGGCTTCATGGCCTGCCGCGCTTCGACGCGTTGAACGATGGCGATTTCGCTGCCGCTTTTGATGCTGCTTTCGCATCTCATGATGTGGAGATCGATGCGATCGCCGGAAACGTGGAAGCGCCCACATTCGAGAATACGATCGTCGCGCTAGAGCTTGCAGGCGATGAGCTTTCGCGTGTTTCGGCGCTGTTCTGGAACCGGGCGGGCGCGCATACGAACGATACGATCCAAGCGCTGGAGCGCGATATCTCGCCGAAAATGTCGCGCCACCATTCCAAGATCGGAATGAACGCTGCGCTTTTTGCACGTATCGATGCGCTCTGGGAGAAGCGGGAGAGTCTCGGTCTGACACTCGAGCAGACGCGTGTGCTAGAGCGGCATTGGAAAAGCTTCGTGAAATCCGGTGCCAAGCTGCCGAAGGGGGAACAGGAAAAGCTCGCGACAATCAACGAAAAGCTCGCAGGCCTGAGCACGCAGTTCGGACAGAACGTGCTTGCCGACGAGAAGAACTGGTCGCTGATCTTCTCCGAAGGACCGGAGCTCGCGGGCATTCCGGATTTCCTGAAGGACGCCATGGCGGCGGCGGCGCGCGAGCGCGGTGAAGAGGGGAAGTTTGCGGTCACTCTGTCGCGCTCGATCATCGAACCATTCCTGACCTTTTCCGAGCGGCGCGACCTGCGCGAGCAGGCCTTCAAGGCATGGGTTGCCCGCGGCGAGAACGAGGGCGAGACGGACAATCGCGGCATCATCCGCGAGACGCTGGCGTTTCGCGGCGAAGTCGGGAAGCTTCTCGGATACGGCAATTTCGCGGAACTGAAGCTCGACAATACGATGGCAAAGACGCCGGCCGCTGTAAACGGTCTGCTGCGCGCTGTGTGGGCAAGGGCTGTCAAACGGGCGCATGACGAAGAGGCGGATATTGCCAGGCTGATTGCCGAGGACGGCAAGAACCATGAGGTCATGCCTTGGGATTGGCGCTATTATGCCGAAAAGATCAGGGCGCAGAGGTTCAATTTCTCCGAAGCCGAGCTGAAGCCCTATCTGCAACTCGAAAAAATCATCGATGCCTGTTTTGACGTCGCCGGCCGCCTCTTCGGCATTCGTGCCGTCGAAAAGAAGGGCATTGCCGCCTATCATCCGGATGTGCGCGTCTTCGAAATTCGTGATAGCGAAGATAAGCTGGTTGCGCTTTTCCTGGGCGACTATTTTGCCCGCAGTTCCAAGCGCTCGGGCGCCTGGATGAGCGCGTTCCAATCTCAGCACAAACTCACAATGAAGAATGCACGCCAGGGCGAACTGCCGATCATCTACAATGTGTGCAATTTCGCAAAACCGGCCGAGGGTAAGCCGGCACTGCTTTCGCTGGACGATGCGCGCACGCTTTTCCATGAATTCGGCCACGCGCTGCATGGCATGCTTTCGAATGTGACCTATCCGACCGTGTCGGGCACGGCCGTTTCGCGCGACTTCGTGGAGCTGCCATCGCAGCTTTACGAGCATTGGCTGACGGTTCCTGCGATCCTCAAGCAATATGCGGTGCATTTCGAAACCGGCGAATCCATGCCGCAGGCACTGCTCGACAAGGTGCTTGCGGCCCGCACCTTCAATGCCGGGTTCAACACGGTCGAGTTCACCTCCTCGGCGATTGTCGACATGGAGTTTCACACGCGCGACACTGTGGAAGACCCGATGGCGGTGCAAAAGCAGGTGCTTGCCGAACTCGGGATGCCGAAGTCTCTCGTGATGCGCCATGCCTCGCCGCACTTCCAGCACATCTTCTCCGGGGGTTATTCGGCAGGCTATTACTCCTATATGTGGTCTGAAGTGCTTGATGCCGATGCCTTCGCGGCTTTCGAGGAAACAGGTGACGCCTTCAACGGTGAGATGGCGCGGAAGCTCAAGGACAACATCTATTCCAGCGGCGGGTCGATCGATCCGGAAGACGCCTACAAGGGTTTCCGCGGCAAGCTGCCGACCCCGGATGCGATGCTCGTCAAGAAGGGCCTCGCCACGTTCGAGGAGCTGTCGGGCAGCGATGCCTGAGATGATCCATTAACAAAACTGTCGCCGAAGTTTCGGAAAACCGTCATGTCATCTTCAAGAGACTGACATGACGGCCGCTCTAGGCTTGCTGCGGGAGATTCGTTCCCGCTCTCGAAGCAAGCCGGATGAGCCATGGCATGAAATTGACGGACACGACGCGCCGCCGCTTCCTCTCTTCGATCGGCGCAGTCGGTGGCTTTGCGGCAGCCAGCCTCGTGATGCCATATTACGCGCGCGGCTCTTCGAGCCGCCCGATCTTCACGTCAGGCGTTCAATCCGGTGATGTGGACGTAACGTCAGGCATGATATGGACGCGTGTCGATCGGCCGTCGCGGCTCTTTGTCGAATATTCGACGAGCGACAAATTCGCGAATGCTGTCAGACTGGCTCCGATCGACGTCACAGCGGAGACCGATCTTGCGGGCAAACTGCTGCTGCAGGACCTGCCGCCGGACCAGGACATCTTCTACAGGTTTACGGCCGCCGACCTACAGGACATCAACAGCATCTCCGAACGAATTCACGGTCAGTTCCGCACCGCGCCTACCAACAAGCGGACGATCCGCTTCGCATGGTCAGGCGATACGGCGGGGCAGGGTTGGGGGATCGATGACGACGGTATGCGCACCTATCAGACGATCGCCTATCACCGCCCCGATTTCATGATCCATTCCGGCGATACGATCTATGCCGACAATCCGATGCCGGACGAGATCAGGCTGCGTGACGGCGGGCTCTGGAAGAACAGGATTGTGACTGAGGAAAAGCGCGACATCGCGCAGACACTCGATCAGTTTCGCGGACAGTGGAAATACAATCTGCTCGATGAGCACGTGAGGGAACTGAACGCCCTCTGTCCGATCTTCTATCAATGGGACGACCATGAGGTCCTGAACAACTGGTCGCCTTCGACCGATCTTCGTGGGGACGATCGCTATAAGGAAAAGTCCGTTTCAACGCTGGCAGCGCGGGCAAGCCGCGCCTTCCATGAGATGACGCCCATCCGCTACATTGCCGCTGAACCCGGGCGCTTCTACCGCAAAGTCTCATATGGTCCGCTGCTCGATATCTTCTTCGTCGATTTGCGATCCTATCGGGGGCCGAACGACCATGGGCTGGATCAGACCCTGACGGTGAAATCCCGCCTCCTTGGCGAGACGCAAGTGGCGTGGCTGAAGCGCGAACTGGCGCGCTCGGCTGCAACATGGAAGGTGATTGCCTGCGATATGCCGGTCGGACTGGTCATCTGGGATGATTATGGAAAACGCCAAGGCAGCGAGTCCTTCTCCAACGGCGACAACGGAACTCCGCTCGGGCGAGAGGTGGAATTTGCCGATCTGCTGCGCTTCATCCGTGACGCGGCAATCTCGAACATCGTCTGGCTGACGGCCGATGTTCACTACACGGCGGCGCATTATTATGATCCGGCCAAGGCGAAATTCCGCGAGTTTCTGCCGTTCTGGGAATTCGTTTCCGGGCCGCTGCATTCGGGAACCTACGGCCCGCAGGAGCTCGACATGACCTTCGGCCCTGAAGTGCGCTTCATCAAAGCAGCCCCCGGCGGCGCGGACTCCAACCTGCCGCCGTCCGCCGGACTTCAATTCTTCGGACTGGTCGAGATCGACGGGCAGACCGAGCAGATGACCGTGCGGCTGATGGACAGAAACGATACCGAGCTCTGGCGGACGGTCATCGACCCGCAACGCATGAGCTAAAGGGTTGCATGGCTCCGATCCGCCCTCCCCCCTTTCGCAAACGCGAAAAACACTGTAAGAGCGCGCCAAACGTAATTGGCGCATTCTCTTGAACGTAGCGCCTCAGCCTCAGAGATTTGAAAACATATGGCACTTCGCAACATCGCGATCATCGCGCACGTTGACCATGGCAAGACGACCTTGGTGGACGAACTCCTGAAACAGTCCGGCTCGTTCCGCGAGAACCAGCGCGTTGCAGAGCGTGTGATGGACTCGAACGACCTCGAAAAGGAGCGCGGCATCACCATTCTCGCGAAGGCGACGTCGGTGGAATGGAAAGGTGTCCGCATCAACATCGTCGACACCCCCGGCCACGCCGACTTCGGCGGTGAAGTCGAGCGCATTCTCTCGATGGTGGACGGCGCGATCGTTCTGGTCGACTCGTCCGAAGGCCCGATGCCGCAGACAAAGTTCGTCGTCTCGAAAGCCCTGAAGGTCGGCCTTCGCCCGATCGTCGCGATCAACAAGATCGACCGCCCTGATGGCCGCCACGAAGAAGTCATCAACGAAGTGTTCGACCTCTTTGCAAACCTCGACGCGACTGACGAACAGCTCGATTTTCCGATCCTTTACGGTTCTGGCCGTGATGGCTGGATGAACGTCAACCCGGAAGGCCCGAAGGACCAAGGTCTCGCACCGCTGCTCGACCTCGTGCTCGAGCATGTTCCGGAACCGACAGTCCACGAAGGTCCGTTCACGATGATCGGTACGATCCTCGAGGCTAACCCCTTCCTCGGCCGTATCATCACTGGCCGCATCAATTCCGGCTCGATCAAGCCGAACCAGGCCGTCAAGGTTCTGAGCCAGGATGGCAAGCTGATTGAAAACGGCCGTATCTCGAAGATCCTCGCTTTCCGCGGCATCGAGCGCACGTCGATCGAAGAAGCGCATGCAGGCGACATCGTCGCGATTGCCGGTCTCTCCAAGGGCACGGTTGCCGATACCTTCTGCGATCCCTCGGTTACCGAGGCGCTCACCGCACAGCCGATCGATCCGCCGACTGTCACCATGTCCTTCATCGTGAACGACAGTCCGCTGGCTGGGACCGAAGGCGACAAGGTGACCTCGCGCGTCATTCGCGACCGTCTCTACAAGGAAGCCGAAGGCAACGTCGCGCTGAAAATTGAAGAAGCAGAAGGCAAGGATTCCTTCTACGTGTCCGGTCGTGGCGAATTGCAGCTCGCCGTTCTGATCGAAACGATGCGCCGCGAAGGCTTCGAACTGGCCGTGTCGCGTCCGCGCGTGGTTATGCATCGCGATGAGAACGACCAGCTGATGGAGCCGGTCGAAGAAGTCGTCATCGACGTCGATGAAGAGCATTCCGGCGTCGTCGTGCAGAAGATGTCCGAGCGCAAGGCCGAAATGGCCGAGCTCAGGCCTTCTGGCGGCAACCGTCTTCGCCTGGTGTTCAACGCGCCGACGCGGGGCCTGATCGGCTACCAGTCGGAACTCCTGACCGACACGCGCGGCACAGCCGTGATGAACCGTCTGTTCAAGGAATATCAGCCGTTCAAGGGTGAAATCGGCGGCCGTACCAACGGCGTTCTGCTCGCCAACGCTCCGGGCGAAGCTGTTGCCTATGCCATGTTCAACCTGGAAGATCGCGGCCCGATGATGATCGAGCCGGGCGAAAAGGTCTACATGGGCATGATCATCGGCATTCATTCCCGCGACAACGATCTTGAAGTCAACGTTCTCAAGGGCAAGCAGCTGACCAACATCCGCGCTGCTGGCAAGGACGAGGCCGTCAAGCTGACGCCGCCGATCCGCATGACGCTCGACCGCGCCCTGTCCTGGATCCAGGACGACGAGCTGATGGAAGTGACGCCGAAGTCAATCCGCCTGCGCAAGATGTATCTCGACGCAAACGATCGCAAGCGCTTCAGCAAGGCAAAGATGGCCTGAGCCATCCAGACACCTTGAAGGCTTTAAACCCCGGCTACTGTGCCGGGGTTTTTTATTGTGTGCTGCGTCGAATCCGGCTTGTCGCAATAGTTAAAAAAGCGTTAAATTTTGCTCATCGTCCACATGTTAAGTCTGTGGGCAAACGGCCGAAACGCATGATCGCGTATGGTTAATTGCCTGCTGGAAGACCAGAGTAAGCGTTATGAAGACGTTGTCGATCGATGTCCGGCGGGCGGAACCGCATGATGCTCAGGCCATCTCCGAGGTGCATCGCCTCGCTTGGCAGTACACCTATGCCGGGATCATTCCGCATCGTGCCTTGACGCACATGATCGAACGCCGCGGCGAGAACTGGTGGCGCAAGGCAACCCGCGGTCCGGCAACCCTTCTCGTTCTTGACGTCGCCGGCACGGTCGCAGGCTATGCCACACTCGGCCTCAATCGCGCCCGCGCACTGCCGCAGGAAGGCGAGATCTACGAACTTTATCTTCGTCCTGAGTATCAGGGCATCGGTCTTGGGCGCATGCTTTTCGGCGAGGCGAGGCGGCTTCTGAAGTCACTCGGCTGCAAGGGCCTCGTGGTTTGGTGCCTGGAGGAAAACGAGAACGCCAGCCATTTCTATCGCGGCCATGGCGGCGTCGACTTCTGCGAAGGCATGGAGAGCTTCGACCACAAGCAGTTGAAGAAAATCGGCTTCATCTGGAACTGAAAAGCACAGCCTTCAACTTTTCGAAACAGTGCTGCATCGCTTTGAACCAACTGGCGAAATAGGCCGCTTGTCCTTCAATATTTCAAGCTGTATCTGGAACATCACGAACGCGCCGTGTTGCGTTGCGGCATAAAACGGACTATTTGGCTGCGAACAATTCATTTTGTGGGAGTTTTGCATGCGAATCGACGCCATTTCCATCGGGAAGAATCCTCCGGAAGATGTCAACGTCATCGTTGAAGTTCCGGTCGGCGGTCACCCCATCAAGTATGAAATGGACAAGGAAGCCGGCACGCTGGTCGTCGACCGCTTCCTCTATACGCCGATGACCTATCCGGGCAACTACGGCTTCGTGCCGCATACGCTTTCGGAAGACGGCGATCCGATCGATGTCCTGATCGCCAGCACGCGTCCGCTGGTTCCAGGCTGTGTCATCAATGTCCGCCCGATCGGCGTTCTGAAGATGGAAGACAATTCGGGCAAGGACGAGAAGATCATCGCCGTTCCTTCGCCGGCGCTTACGTTGCGCTACGAGAAGGTGAAGGATTACACCGACCTTCCGGAGATCACGCTGAAGCAGATCGAGCACTTCTTCGCGCACTACAAGGACCTGGAGCCCGGCAAGTGGGTGAAGATTTTCGGCTGGGGCGATTCGAAGGAAGCCGGTCAGCTCATCCTCGAAGCCGTTGAGCGTGCCCAGACGGCGAAATAAGCCGTTACGGCTTCAGAAGCTTTTCGAGCCTTTCCATCAACTCCTTCGGGTCGCCATCGATCCGAAGGATTTTTTTGCGTGATGTATCGCCTGAAACCAATTGGATCGAGGATTTCGGGATGCAGAGCGCTTTGGACAGAAGCGCGATCAGCGCCTTGTTGGCTTTTCCTTTTTCAGGAATCGCGGTGACACGGACTTTAATGTGGCACGCGCCTTCGGCATCGGCCTCGAAGCCATCGATCGCGTCGCGCCCGCCATTCGGTGTCAACCGAACGGCAAGGCGTATGTGATCATCGAAAATCTTCCCGGCGGAATTCACGCCACCAGCGGGAAGAGAGTGTTCCACATCAGCGAGCGGAGGAAGAAGATGATGAGCAGAAGAATGATCGGCGAGATGTCGATACCACCAAGATTCGGCAGCAGCCGGCGAATCGGACGCAGTAGCGGCTCGGTCACATTGTAGAGGAACATGCCGACCGAATTGACGAACTGGTTGCTGGAATTGATGACGTTGAAGGCGTAAAGCCAGGAGAAAATGGCACTCGCAATGAGCACCCAGGTGTAAAGATTCAAAGCCAAATCAATGGTTTGAAATAGGGCAATCATCTTGGTCTCCAGTTCGTTTCTGACAGACATGTAGCCATTGGGGGCCAAACGGGCAAGTGCCGCGTGAAAACCTGCGGCGAATCATGCTTGGCGGGCGTGTTCGATCATGCGTGCGGCTTTTTCGCAGCAGAAAACGAACAGTGCAATGGGAAAGCAGCGGCGCGTGGCATCGAGCAGACTTCTGCGCACCTATGCGGACAGTGCAGCTATAGAGCCCGGTACGGCCTTTGCCGTCTTGCCTTCGAAGACGATATCGAGAAATTCGGTCAGCCAGGCCTTGAGCGGCGCATCGAAGAGCATGCGGCCTTCCAGATGCTCCCGGCCCTGCTGTGCATTCGGCAGAATGAAGCGATGAGCGCCGTGGACGACCCAGCGGTGCATCATCACGCGGGTGAGCTCGGCGTGGAACTGCAGCGCCCAGGCGTTGCCGTTGTAGCGAAAAGCCTGGTTCGGATAGGTATCGCCTTCTGCGAGCAGATCGGCGCCGTGCGGCAGATCGAAGCCCTCGCGATGGAAATGGTAGACCATCTTCGGCCAGTGCATCAGCAAGCGGCCCTTTTCGGTCGGGCGGAGCGGATACCAGCCGATTTCCGTCGAGCCGTCGGCATTCGGCTGCACCTTGCCGCCAAGGTGGCGCACCAGCATCTGTGCGCCAAGGCAGATGCCGAGGAACGGGCGGTTTTCCTTGAGTGGAATGTCCAGCCAGTTGACTTCGGTTTTCACGAAGTCGTCCGGATCGTTTGCGCTCATCGGCCCGCCGAAGACGACCGTTCCGGCGTGGTTTTCAAGCGTGGTGGGCAGCTTATCGCCCAGAACCGGGCGGCGGATGTCGAGGCTGTAGCCCTTGTCGACCAGAAGCTGACCTACTCGGCCGGGGCTGGAGCGTTCCTGATGCAGGATGATCAGGATAGGGCGCTTGTCGCGCTCGATGGGACGGTCAATCGGCATCGTCTTGCACCACCACCGTATCGGTCACGCGTGCGGCTGCCTCCTGACGTTTCCGGATGCGCTCGCGGGAGGAGACGCCGAGCAGATCGGCGATCCGCCAGATGACGTGATCCTCCATCTCGCTGCGTTCGCCATCGGCATAGACGATGTCCCAGAGAATGCCGATGAGTTCCTGCCGCTGCTCGGTATCGAGATGGCGTTTCAGGTCGGACGTGAAGCGGTAATAGTCGACGGCGCTGCTCTCGGCTTCCTGGCCGGCGGCGATCAATGCGTCCAGCTGCTTTCCGTCGAGCCCGTATTGCTCCTTGAGCAGTTTGCGGAGCCGTTTCTTTTCGCTGTCCTTGATCTTCCCATCCGCCTCCATCACCTGCATGCAGAGAGCGGCAACGGCAATGCGGGGATCGTCAGGGCTAAAACCCTTCTTGGGATTGTTTGCAGCGAGATTTTGGAAGAATGCCTGAAAACGTTCGAACATGCAGATTTCGTTCCATTCAGAAAAGGCGGAGTCGTGTCTTGGGTTCTGGTTCCGCCTTCGTGTTGCGAACGCCAGGGTCATCCGGCATTCCATAAAAGGGTTTCGGTTCTGGCTGCGCGGTAACCGGCTCTGGTTGCTTGGCGACCGGCGCGGGCGAGACAGACTTCGGAGCAGGAGCCGGTCGGGCGGCCTCGGCAATCGTTGCCGCGCGCTCCAGCTCGATGATTCGGTGATCGTTGGCCGGACTTTCGGGCCGTGTTTCGCGAACGGGCGGCAAAGTCCGCAGCGCGGCGTCGATCGAGATGGTGGGTCGTTCCTCGACCGGCCCTTCGAGCTGACCGAAGGGCGCCTTCCATTCGAAGACGTCGAGACGGCCGGTGATGGGTGAGACGGGCAGCCATTTGTCGGAAACGAAGCCGTCGGCGACCCAGGCCGGGTCACGCGGCGCCTTCAGCGCCTGCGCCAGCCAGTGGCGTACACGGCCCTGGTCGCCGGTTTCGGCCTCTTCGATGTCGGCAAGCAGCAGGAAGGCGGCTTCACGCGGCTGCATGCGGGCGGCAGCTTCCGCCTTCGCGCGGGCCTTCGCAAAGTCCTGCGCATCGAGCGCCGCCTGCGCGACCACGAGCAGGGACTCGACGTTGTTGGGACGCAGGACCTCCAACTTTTCGGCGCGTTTCAGGCGATCAAGGGAGGAATCGCCGCTTCGAGCGAGCACATAAGTGCGGCCGATCTCGGGATGCGGTCCGGCTTTCCATGACTGCTCGAGGATCGAGGCGGCCTTGCGCAGTTTATCCTCGCGGAAAAGTGCCTTGGCGGCGATGATAGCGGCCGGTTCGAAGTCGGCAATGAGCTTCAGCGCATGCATCGCGTCGTCACGGGCACCGGCCGGATCGCTGTCCAGCTTGTCGTCAGCGCGAGCCGTCAGCAGCACGCCGCGCAGACGGTCCGCATCCTGCTTTTCGACGACACGCGCGGCCTTCTGTTGCTCAAGAAGCCGGATGGCGTCGTCCCAGCGGCCGGACTGGCTCCGGTATTCGAGCGTCGCCTGTGCCGCCCAGGGCAGATAGGGCGCGTTGTCGGCTGCCTTTTCGGCATATTGGCGCGCCGCCTCGTTGGCGCCGAGGCGTTTGGCTTCGAGATAGAGGCCGCGAAGGCCGAGTTCACGCGTTTCCGGATCGTTTGCCATCGCTTCGAACTTGGCGCGCGCTTCGTCATGCCGGCCTTCGATCAGGGCAGCCTGTGCCTCGAGCAGGTTGATCAGCGGCTCCTGATCGGCACGGATGAGGCCGCGGGAACGGGCTGCCATCTTGCGGGCAAGCAGGGCATTGCCCGCGCCGGCGGCAATAAGGCCGGTCGAGAGCGCCTGATAACCGCGATCGCGCTTGCGGGCGCGAAAATAGCGTGTCACAGAATGAGGCGACGTCCAGACCGTGCGGATCAGCCACCAGGCGATCATGACAACGGCGATCAGTGCGATAAGGCCGCTTGCCGCGACGATCAGCTTTGCCTGATAAAGCCGGCCTTCCCACACCAGCGACAGATCGCCCGGGCGATCGGCAAGCCAGGAGAAACCATAGCCGAGAACGACGACGAGGGCGACGAAGACGACGAGACGGATCATCGATCAACCCTCCTTGCCGGCGCCGGAAATGGCCTTGGAGAGCGCACCACCCACCAGTTCCTCGACACGGATGCGGGCTTCCAACGATTGCTTGAAAGCGGCGGAAGCCTGCTTTGCGTTCGCGGGCAGATCGTTCCACTCGTTGGCAGCGCCCGGCAGGTCGCCGTTCTTCACCTTGTCTTCCATGCGGGCGGCAATCGCCTCGACGCTTTCGCCCTCGATATTGCCGACAGGGCGCACGGTAACGAGCGACTTGGCGCTCGCCATCAGCCGGTCCGACCAGCTCTGGTTCGGATCCGATTGGGTGACGGATTGGATGACGGCGGTCGCGACGTCGGGAACCTGACGGATCAGTTCGGCACGCGAGGGTACGCCGGTTTCGGCGAAATTGCGTAGATCGGCGACTGCGGGGTCGTCCGGCGAAACGCCGGCGAAAGTATCGAGTTCGGCCATGAAAGGTCCGCCGCGGTCGATCGCTGCCTTGAGCGCCGCAGCGGCAATCGCCTGCGCAACCGCAACATCCTGGCGTGGTTCGTTGAGCTTCTTCTCGGCTTCCTCCAGGCGCTTGATAATGTCGGCGCCGTTCGACGCCCGCTCTTCGGAGGATTGAGAGAGAGAGGTGCGCACCTGTTCCAGCTGCGTGGCCAAATCCGCGACCTTCTGGTTCAGCGCATCGACTGCCGCTGTGTCTGCTGGCCCCGTGACGGCAGGCGTCTTTGCCGCCGTCTCGAGAGCAGATAGTCGCTTGTCGAGCGCGTCGTCGCTGGTATTCGGTGCTGCGGCCAAGTTCGCGATGGATTGCTTGAGGCCGTCGATTTCAGCCGAAAGGTTGGCCGTTTCATCCAGCGCGGTCTGGGGTGGGGAAGACGTCGGAAGGTAGCCGGCATATTGGATAACGCCAACACCCAGCAGGGCAACGAGGCCGCCGAAAATGCCCGCAGCGATCTGACCCGACGTCGCTCCGCCGCGCGGCGGCTGCCGGATCGGCTCCGGGTCGGCTGTCATTTCCGGCTGACCGGGCTCCTCGGAGGCGGCGGCGGGCTCAGCCGTCTCCTCGGCCAATGGTTCCTTTTCCGGATCGACGGATGCCTCCAGGTCGGCTGTCGCATTGTCTGCGTCGGGAGCGTCGGCGTCAGGGCCGTTCTCTTCGGATTTCTTGTCGGTATCGGCTGCTGCCGCAATTTCCTGCGCTTCCAGATCGATCGTGACCGGCTCGTCGGGGTTTTTCGAATGACGTGGCGGATTTCCCGATACCATGCGTATCCTCATTTTCCTGCATCGCAACGAAACTAGTCAGAGATGCCACTTATGAAAAGAGGTTAGATCAAATTTGAGCGGCTAAGGCCTTCAAAGAAGCGACAGAAGGCTTCTCTCATCCGGTAATGCTGCGATGCGAAGATTTCTGCCGAGCGATGCCGGAACAGCTGCTGCGACGGCTTTGCTGAGACAAAGAATGAGCGCCTGATTGATCCAGGCGGGTTCCGATTGGGTTCCGGCGAGACTGAAAAAACGCTCCGCGGTCTGGCGGGAATAGAGGAGAACTGCCTCTGGCGGCGGGATCAGTGCTTTTAGCAGGGCGTCCGGATCAGATTCTGCCGGCAGCATCCGATAACACTCGACGATATCGACCTTCAGTCCAAGTGCTTGTGCCTTGAGCTCAAACGTTTCCGCACGTGGCGAACCGGCAAGATAGGTGACCGGTTCCCGTATTTGCCCTGCGATCAGCTCCGCCAGTTGCGCGCCATCGCCCGCCGAAGCCAGGACCGAAGCAAATCCGATCGCTTTGGCTGCGTTTGCGCTCGCTTTGCCAACGGCGAACACCGGCCGGAGGCGATAAGGCTTGACGTCTGTTCCTGACGATGAGAGCGCATGGACAGCCTCCGTGCTTGTGATGGCGATAGGACCGTCGCTCCTCGCCAGCGCATCCATCGCGGCCTTGCCATCATGCATGGGCTGCGAAAGCGGCAGCAATACGGGCTCATGTCCCATATCGCGTAACGTTTTGGCGGTTCGTTCCCCCGAATGATGCGGACGGGTAACCAGCACGCGCATGCTGCATCAGCTCCAGTCGTCGAAGAAGCTGCTGCCGGCGCGGGCGCGAATGTCCTGGCCGGCGCGGGTGCCATGTGCTGCGGCATCGCGGCGATGGCCGTCGATGGTCACCGAATGCTGGTTGCGGCCGTCCGGGGTGATGATCAGGCCGGAGAACCTGATCTGATCGCCTTCGCAGATCGCGTAGCCGCCGATCGGCGTGCGGCAAGAGCCGTCGAGGGCAGCAAGGAAAGCGCGTTCGCAGGAGACGGCATCGTAGGTGACCGGGTCATTGATCGTTGCAAGCAGATCGTCGATCCGCTGATCGCCGATGCGGCTTTCAATGCAGATAGCACCCTGCGCGGGCGCGGGCGGGAAAGTATCGGGGTCGAGGATGTCGGTAATCACGTCCACCTTACCGAGACGCTTCAGGCCCGCGAGCGCGAGCAGCGTCGCATCGACCTGGCCTTCGTCCAGCTTGCGCAGCCGGGTTTCCACCGCGCCCCGGAAGGTTACGACCTTGATATCAGGCCGCATACGGCGGATCAGTGCCTGGCGGCGCAGTGATGCCGACCCGACCGTCGCACCGTGCGGCAACTCGATCAGTTTCGGCGCCGTGCGGCCGATTACCGCATCGCGGATGTCTTCCCGCGGCAGATAGGCCGAGAGATGGAGCCCTTGCGGCAACACCGTCGGCATGTCCTTGGCGGAATGGACGGCGAAATCGAGATCGCCGCTGGCAAGCTTTTCTTCCAGCTCCTGAGTGAAAAGACCCTTGCCGCCAATCTCTGCAAGCGAACGATCTGTGATGCGGTCGCCTTTCGTCGTCAGCACAACGATCTCGAACATTTCCTCCGGCATTCCGTGCGCTGCCATCAGCCTGTCGCGCGCTTCGTGGGCCTGAGCAAGGGCCAGCGGGCTGCCCCGCGTGCCAATCCGGAAAGGTTTTGTTTGCATCCGCTTTGATCCGTTGTTACCGGAAGTTCTCGTAACCGGGTTTCGCACCCATCGCAAATCAACGACAGGCTTCATGGCTCCCTTTCTACGCATCCTCGGCATCGAAACAAGCTGCGACGAGACTGCCGCGGCTGTGGTCGAGCGCGATGCGGACGGGCGCTCGAAGGTGCTTTCCGACGTCGTCTTGAGCCAGTTGGACGAGCATAGCGCCTATGGCGGCGTGGTGCCAGAGATAGCCGCGCGCGCTCATGTCGAGGCGCTCGATACGCTGATCGACGAGGCGTTGCAGCGCGCCAATGTGTCGCTCTCCGACGTCGATGCGATTGCCGCCACCTCCGGGCCGGGATTGATCGGTGGGCTGCTCGTCGGATTGATGACGGGCAAAGCGATCGCCAAGGCCACCGGTAAGCCGCTTTATGCCGTGAACCATCTCGAAGGCCATGCGCTGACGGCCCGGTTGACGGACGGGCTTTCCTTTCCTTATCTCATGCTGCTCGTGTCCGGCGGCCATACGCAGCTCATCCTCGTGCGCGGCATTGGCCAATACGAACGCTGGGGAACGACGATCGACGATGCGCTCGGCGAGGCCTTTGATAAGACCGCGAAGCTGCTCGGGCTGCCTTATCCAGGCGGGCCACAGGTGGAAGAGGCGGCGAAGAACGGCAATCCGGACCGTTTTGATTTCCCGCGGCCGCTCGTCGGTGAAACGCGGCTCGATTTCTCCTTTTCGGGCTTGAAGACGGCGGTCCGGCAGGCAGCAACGGATATCGCGCCGCTCACGGATCAGGATGTCGCCGATATATGCGCCTCGTTCCAGAAGGCGATTTCGAGGACGCTGAGAGATCGCATCAGCCGTGGATTGCAGCGGTTTAAGGCGGAGTTCCCGCAGCTGAACAGGAAGCCGGCCTTGGTCGTTGCGGGCGGCGTCGCCGCCAATCTGGAAGTGCGTGGTACGCTGCAGGCCCTCTGCGACAAACACGGCTTCCGGTTCATCGCGCCGCCGCTGAGATTGTGCACCGACAATGCGGTGATGATTGCCTGGGCAGGGCTCGAGCGCATGGCGACGGGCGTTGCGCCGGATGACCTCGATGTGCAACCGCGGTCGCGCTGGCCGCTGGATTCGAACGCGGAAGCGCTGGTTCATTACGGAAAGCGGGGGGCAAAGGCATGAGCGAACAGATTGCCGTCGTTGGCGCAGGCGCTTTCGGAACGGCGCTCGCCTCCGTCGTTGCGCTCACCGGCCGCAACCAGGTCACTCTTGTCGGCCGTAATCCCTCGCTGATTGCCGACCTGAAGGCCGAACGGCTGCATGATGCGGTTCTTCCGGGCATCGAGCTGCCGAAAGCTCTGGAGTTTTCGGCAGAGCCTGATTCAATCGGCGATGCCGATATCGTGCTTTTTGCCATGCCGTCGCAGGCGCAGGCGGATGCCGCCCGGCAGTATGGCGCTCATCTCGCTAAGGACGCGATCATCGTAACATGTGCCAAGGGCATCGAGCGGGCGACCGGCAACTTGTTGACCGACATGCTGGAGCGCGAATTGCCGCAGCATCGCGTCGCAGTGCTTTCAGGGCCAGGTTTTGCGGCTGATATTGCCAAAGGGTTGCCGACCGCTATGGTACTTGCGGCATCGGAGGTGGCTGTTGCCGAGCGGCTGGCTCAGGCGATTTCGGGCAGAACCTTCCGGCTCTATCCGTCGTCCGACCGTATCGGCGTGCAGCTTGGTGGTGCGCTGAAGAATGTATTGGCGATCGCCTGTGGTATCGTCGAAGGCTGCGGCATTGGCGATTCTGCGCGTGCGGCGCTGATTGCGCGCGGGCTGGCGGAGATGTCGCGCCTCATCGTCGCCAAGGGCGGGCAGGCCGATACGGTGCGCGGGCTTTCCGGGCTTGGCGATCTCGTCTTGACTGCGACGAGCCATCAGTCGCGCAATCTGCGCTTCGGTATTGCGCTCGGCCGTGGCGAAAAGGCCGATCCTTTGCAAGGCGAATTGGTGGAAGGTGCATTTGCCGCCGCCGTCGCCTCGCGGCTGGCGGAAGAGCTCGGCATCGCGATGCCGATCACGGACGCCGTCTCGGCGATCATCGAAGGCAAACTCGGCATCACCGAGGCCATCGAGCAATTGATGACACGTCCGATCACGACCGAATAGGAGAGAGACATGCTTTTCGCCCTTCTCTGCAAGGACAAGCCGGGGCATCTCAATGTACGCATGGAGACACGTGCTACACATTTGGAGTATTTGAATAAGCTGAATGCCGAAGGCACGCTCAGCATGGCCGGACCGTTCCTCGACGGCGAAGGCAAGCCCTGCGGCAGTCTGGTAATCGTGAAAGCCGAGACGGCCGAGGAAGCCAAGGCGCTCGCCGATGCCGACCCGTATGCGAAGGCCGGTCTTTTCGAGAGCGTCGAGATCAAGCCCTTCAACTGGGTCTTCAACAATCCGGAGGCATAAGGAATGGCCCATTGGCTCTATAAATCCGAACCGTCTTCCTGGTCCTGGGAGAAGCAGAAGGCCGCAGGCGAAAAAGGCACGGAGTGGACGGGCGTTCGCAATTATCTCGCCCGCAACAACATGCGCGCCATGCAGATCGGCGACAAAGGCTTCTTCTATCACTCGAATGACGGCCTGGAGGTCGTCGGCATCGTCGAGGTCTGCGCGTTGTCGCATCCGGATTCGACGGCGAAGGGCGACGATCGCTGGGATTGCGTCGATATCCGCGCCGTGCGCGATATGCCGAAGCCGGTGACGCTGAAGGATGTCAAGGCGAACGAAAAGCTCTCGAAGATGGCGCTGGTGACGTCGATGCGCCTTTCGGTCCAACCGGTGACAGACGACGAGTGGCTCGAAGTCTGCCGGATGGGCGGCCTCGACAATCCGCCGCGCTGACCGCCTTTGAAGACAGATCCCGAAATCTTCATCCGCGCCAATACGAGTCTGATTGCGCCGCCGCATGTGCCGGAGATCCGGTTACATCTGGCGAGCGAAGCGCATGAGCTTTGGCTCAAGACGGAAGAGGAACTGGTGGAGATCGGCCTGCCGCCGCCGTTTTGGGCTTTTGCCTGGGCAGGTGGACAGGGGCTTGCGCGTTATATTCTCGATCATCCGGAGACGGTGCAGAATAAGCGCGTTTTCGATTTTGCAACAGGCTCGGGACTCGTCGCGATTGCGGCGAAGATGGCGGGTGCGGCGACGGTGAAGGCGGCGGATATCGATCCGTGGGCTGAGACGGCCGTGATGCTTAATGCTGTTGCCAATGGGGTCTCGATTGATTTCGATGGCGCCGATTTCGTCGGCCAACCTGTCGATGCCGATATCGTTCTGGCGGGCGACGTGTTCTATGACCGCGTCTTCGCGGACGCCCTCGTTCCGTGGTTCGAACGGCTGGCCAGCGAAGGCAAGGAGGTCTTGGTCGGCGATCCGGGACGCGCTTATTTGCCAAAGGAGCGGCTGGAGTTTTGCGCCATCTACCAAGTGCCCGTAGCGCGGGCGCTCGAGGATAGCGAGATCAAGAAGACGACGGTCTGGCGATTCAGGGCCTGATGACGCAGACGCCGGCCTCGTAGCTGCAGGGGTCGCCCTGGACGGCGACGTCGATCACCTTGGCCTTGGCTGCAAGCGGCGCGGCCTGCGGCGCGCCGTAGGTCTCATAGCCGTCGACGCCGAAATAGGTGCCGCCTTCGGTCTCGTAGCCATAAGTGCCGCCGTAAACGCCGCTGTAGGCATGGCGGGAGAGCTGCGGCGATGCAGCGATAACGCTGCGGATACCGTAGCCGTTCGATGACGGCGAGAAATGCTTGAGGCGAACATGGCGGTTATGACCGTGATGGTGACGGCGATCGCCGAACCAGGGCTTGGCAATATTTGCCCACTTGGCGCTGCTTGCCCAATGGATCGTGCCGCGATGATGCCGGTGGCGCTCGCCGGCCACGGCGGGAACCGCAATTAGAGCACATAACAGCAGCGAAACGACTTTCGAGATGCGCTGGAACATGGGACGTCAGCCTCCGGAAACTCGGTCATTAACAAATCGTTAACGCCAGCTTGCGTCAAAACTACCCCTCTGTCCACTTGAGCGATGAAAAATCAGCATAAAATTTGAGCCGAAAAGGCCAGTTTCCATTTCCGGCAACTTCCCGGTAACGCGAATCGATTAAATTAAAAGCAGACAGCAATTGTGCTTGTCGTCGGGGGTTTCGGTGATTAAACGTCGCCGTTGATGCAACGCACACAGACAAATTTGTCATTCCTGTGGTTGCCTCGAAATGCTCCGAAATTCGGGAGCGCAGAGAAGACGCCGCGAGGTTCTGATGGCGAATGTGACAAATAACCGGCCCCTGTCGCCGCATTTGCAAGTTTATAAACTTATTCCTACCATGGTCATGTCGATCATCCATCGTATCACCGGTGCCGCTCTTTATTTCGGCACGCTGCTGATCGCCTGGTGGCTGATTGCGGCTGCGACCGGCCAGGCTTATTACGACTGGGTGAATTGGGTGCTCGGCAGCCTCATCGGCAAGGTCGTCCTGCTTGGTTACACCTGGGCACTGCTTCACCACATGCTCGGCGGCCTGCGCCACTTGCTGTGGGACCTCGGCCATGGTTTCGGGAAGGAATTCTCCACCAAGCTCGCCATCGCCAATATTATCGGATCGCTCTGTCTTACCGTGCTGGTCTGGGTGATCGGCTTTATCATTCGCTTCTGAGGTCGCTCACATGGATATGCGTACCCCTCTGGGTAAGGTTCGCGGCCTCGGTTCCGCCAAAGAAGGCACCGAACATTTCTGGCGTCAGCGCCTGACGGCTGTTGCCAACATCCCGCTCATCGTCTTCTTCGTCATCTTCATGATCGTTTATGCTGGCGCGCCTTATGCGGATGTCGTGCATGCGCTGTCGAACCCCTTCGTGGCGGTCATCATGGGGCTGATGGTGATTTCAGGCATCGTTCACATGCGTCTCGGCATGCAGGCCATCATCGAGGATTACGTGCACAGCGAAATCGGCAAGCTCGTCCTGCTGATGCTAAACACGTTTTTCGCGATCTTGGTCGCGGGGCTCTGTCTTTTTGCCATTCTGAAAATTGCTTTCGTAGGATAACCGCATCATGGCACCGACTTCACCTGCTCAGAATGGGAAAGCCTACAAATATGTCGATCACTCCTATGACGTGATCGTCGTCGGCGCCGGCGGCGCCGGTCTTCGCGCCACGCTCGGAATGGCCGAACAGGGGTTCCGCACGGCCTGCATCACCAAAGTATTTCCGACCCGCTCGCACACCGTTGCGGCGCAGGGTGGCATTGCCGCCTCGTTGCAGAACATGACGCCGGACAGCTGGCAGTGGCACCTCTACGACACCGTCAAGGGTTCGGATTGGCTCGGCGACGTCGATGCCATGCAGTATCTCGCCATGGAAGCGCCGAAGGCGGTCTATGAGCTCGAGCACTACGGCGTGCCTTTCTCGCGCAATGAGGAAGGCAAGATCTATCAGCGCCCGTTCGGCGGCCACATGCAGAACTACGGCGAAGGCCCGCCGGTGCAGCGCACCTGCGCCGTTGCCGACCGCACCGGCCATGCCATCCTGCACACGCTTTACGGCCAGTCGCTGCGCCACAACGCTGAGTTCTTCGTCGAATATTTCGCACTCGACCTCATCATGTCGGAAGACGGCAATCGTTGCACTGGTGTTGTTGCCTGGTGCCTCGATGATGGCTCGATTCATCGCTTCGCGGCGAAGATGGTGGTGCTGGCGACCGGCGGCTATGGCCGCGCTTATTTCTCCGCGACCTCCGCCCATACCTGCACCGGTGACGGCGGCGGCATGGTGGCGCGCGCAGGGCTTCCGCTGCAGGACATGGAGTTTGTGCAGTTCCATCCCACCGGCATCTACGGCTCCGGCTGTCTGATCACCGAAGGCGCGCGCGGGGAAGGCGGCTACCTGGTCAACTCCGAAGGCGAGCGCTTCATGGAGCGCTACGCGCCGTCGGCAAAGGACCTTGCCTCGCGCGATGTCGTCTCGCGCTGCATGACGCTGGAAATCCGCGAAGGCCGCGGGGTTGGCAAGAACAAGGATCATATCTTCCTGCATCTCGACCATCTCGATCCGGCCGTTCTGCACGAGCGCCTGCCGGGCATCTCCGAGAGCGCCAAGATCTTTGCCGGTGTCGATGTGACGCGCGAACCGATCCCGGTCCTGCCGACCGTCCATTACAACATGGGCGGCATTCCGACGAACTATTGGGGTGAGGTGCTCAATGCCGATAACGCCAATCCGGAACGCGTGATTCCCGGGCTGATGGCCGTCGGCGAAGCGGGCTGCGCTTCGGTGCATGGGGCCAACCGCCTCGGCTCGAACTCGCTGATCGATCTCGTCGTTTTCGGCCGAGCAGCGGCAATCCGTGCCAGTGAGGTCATTGACCGCTCCGCACCGACCCCGCATCTGAATATAGCTGCCTGCGACAAGATCATGGATCGCTTCGACGGTCTTCGCCACGCCAATGGCGGAACGCCGACGGCGTATCTGCGCGAGAAGATGCAGCGCGCCATGCAGGAAGACGCTGCCGTGTTCCGCACTCAGGAATCGCTGGAATCTGGCTGCCAGCGCATTTCGGCGATTTGGCAGGAAATGTCGGATATCAAGGTCACCGACCGTTCGATGATCTGGAATTCCGATCTCGTCGAGACGCTTGAATTGCAGAACTTGATGGCGAATGCGATCACCACGATCTACGGCGCCGAGGCCCGCAAGGAAAGCCGCGGTTCGCATGCCCGTGAGGATTACACCGAAGGCGCATACGCTGGCCGCGACGACGTCAACTGGCGCAAGCACACGCTCGCCTGGGTCAACAATGCCGGCGAGGTCAAACTCGACTACCGCCCGGTTCACACCGAGCTCATCGCAGAAGGCATCGATCCCAAGAAGATCGCGCCGAAGGCTCGCGTGTATTAAGAGGACTGGACATGGTTGAACTCGCTCTCCCCAAGAACTCTCAGATGCGCGAAGGCAAGGTCTGGCCGAAGCCGGCGGGCGCAAAGAACACCCGCGAATTCCGCGTCTACCGCTGGAGCCCGGATGACGGACAGAACCCGTCGATCGACACCTTCTATATCGATATCGACGACTGTGGCCCGATGGTGCTTGATGGCCTGCTCTACATCAAGAACAAGATCGATCCGACGCTGACGCTGCGCCGTTCCTGTCGTGAAGGCATCTGTGGTTCCTGCGCGATGAATATCGACGGCACGAACACGCTTGCCTGCACGAAGGGCATGGAGGAGATCAAGGGCACGGTGAAGATCTATCCGTTGCCGCATTTGCCGGTGGTGAAGGATCTCGTTCCGGACCTGACGAATTTCTATGCGCAGCACCGCTCGATCGAACCCTGGCTGAAGACTATATCTCCGGCACCCGCCAAGGAGTGGAAGCAGAGCCACGAGGAACGCCAGAAGCTAGACGGCCTCTACGAGTGCATTCTCTGCGCCTGCTGCTCGACCTCTTGTCCGAGCTATTGGTGGAACGGCGACCGCTATCTCGGCCCGGCCGTCCTGCTGCAGGCTTATCGCTGGCTGATCGACTCCCGAGACGAGGCGACCGGCGAACGTCTCGACGACCTCGAAGATCCGTTCCGGCTTTACCGCTGCCACACGATCATGAACTGCGCGCAGACCTGCCCGAAAGGCCTCAATCCGGCAAAGGCTATTGCCGAGATCAAGAAGATGATGGTCGAGCGCCGGATTTGATAGCCGATGCTCGCCAATTGCCCGGCGCTCAGAGAGGCGGCGCCGGGTCTTACCGAGTTTTTGCCCCCACCGGTCCGAATCCGGCGATAGATCGTGCAGATCATCACCTTGCTGACAAATTCTATCTGCAGGAAGTTCTCCGGCAGGCAAGTTGAATTGCTCTATTTCCGGCATAAGCGTTGTCGCGAGCAATTTATGGCTGTGCCGACTTGATTAACTAAAGTGAAATACGTTAATTCGAAATTAGTCTGATGACCAATTCTGTGCTGCAAGAGCGGACAATCGGGAGCATGATGATGCAGTTGCGATATGCGATGACGGGTGTGGCGGTTGTTCTGTCATTGGCGGGCTGCCAGCGCACGGCATATGACAATGCGAGTTACAGCTCGCCGGCACCGCTGACCGCGCAGCCTGTTCCTTCCGTCCAGGGCGGGCAGCTGCCGCCGCCTGCGGGCGCTTCGCAGTTTCCCGCCGCTCCGACGGCGGCGCCGGCGACTCCGGGCCAGCCGGGTGCCATGGCGGCCAATGCACTTGACGTCACCAAGGAATCCATGGTCGGCAGCTGGCGCGTCAACGGCAGCTGCGACATGTTCCTGACGCTCACCAATCTCGGCAGCGGCTCGCGCGGCGGCACGCGCGGCTGCGTCGGCGAGCTGACGGCGATGGGCTCTTGGGAAGTTGCAGGCAAGCAGGTTCTTCTCAAGGATCGCAGCGGCAACCAGATCGGCAGCGTCTACAAGACGGCCGACAACAGCTTCAGTGGCCAGACGAGCACTGGCCAGCCGATCACCCTCAGCCGGTAAGACAACCGGCGGCCACCCCGCCGACGACGCGTAGGCGGACTTCTCCATGCAGCCTATCCCCGATTATACTTCGAGCGTCAGCGAGCACTTGAAATCGCTGACAGCTTCAGGCGCTCTCCAGATCGATTCAGCGCAGATGGATGTGGCAAAAAGCCTCGATCGGGTGCTTTTTGAACTGAAGCGCCGCCGCCCCGCCGCGAAATCCAGCTCGCTCGGCTGGCTCTTCGCTCCGAAGAAGAAGGCGGAGGATCACATCAAAGGGCTTTACATTCATGGCAGCGTCGGCCGCGGCAAGACAATGCTGATGGATATCTTTTACGGGATGGCGCCCTGTTCCAAGAAACGCCGTGCGCACTTCCATGAGTTCATGACCGATGTCCACAACCGCATCGCCGCGCACCGGCTCAAGCTGAAGAACGGCGAGATAAAGCAAGCCGATCCCGTGCCGCCGGTGGCGGCCGCACTTTACGAGGAGGCCGAACTCCTCTGCTTCGACGAGTTTACGGTGACGGACATCGCTGATGCGATGATCCTCTCGAGGCTGTTCTCGGAGCTTTTTGCGCGCGGCTGCGTGCTCATCGCGACCTCGAATGTCGAACCTGACAATCTCTATAAGGACGGCCTCAATCGCGGTCTCTTCCTGCCTTTCATCGGTCTCCTCAAGAAGAATGTCGAGGTCGTGACGCTCGACTCCCCGACGGATTACCGGATGGAGAAGCTGAACAGCCAGCCCGTCTATCTGACGCCGATCGACGAGCGGACGGATATGGCGATGGATGCTTCCTGGGCGCAGGCGCTGCACGGGCGCAAGGCGCAGCCCCTCGATATTCCGATGAAAGGCCGCTCGATCCATGTGCCGCTCGCGGTCGATCGCATGGCGCGCTTTTCCTTTGCCGATCTTTGCGAGAAGCCGCTCGGTGCTGCAGACTTTCTCGCAATCGCCAAGCGCTTCGATACGATTTTTGTCGACCGCATCCCAAAACTGGGTCCGGACAAGCGGAACCAGGCGAAGCGCCTCATCATTCTCGTCGACACGCTCTACGATCACGGCGTGCGGCTTCATGCGTCCGCAGCGGAAATGCCGGAAGATTTGCTGGTCGAACGGCGTGGGACGGAAGGCTTCGAATTCGATCGGACCGCCTCGCGTCTTTTCGAGATGCGCAGCGCAGAATATCTTGCGGTGCACCATGAAAAGCATGCCGCCGAGTAACAATTTGGTGACGAAATATCTTACGTTTACGTAAGAATTTTTATATCTAAACGATTGAAATTGCTGCACCAAAAATAACACGTTGCCATTTTTTGGCTTTAAGGCTATGCGATTGCGGCATTGGACGACGCTTGGACGCGCCGCCCGACTGATTTTGATCGCAAAGGAAACAGCGAAATGGCGCGTAACAAGATCGCACTTATCGGTTCTGGCATGATTGGCGGCACGCTGGCACATCTCGCCGGCCTGAAAGAGCTCGGTGACATCGTTCTCTTCGACATTGCCGACGGCATTCCGCAGGGCAAGAGCCTCGATATCGCGCAGTCGTCTCCGGTCGAAGGCTTCGATGCCAATCTGACGGGTGCCAGCGATTATTCCGCCATCGAGGGCGCAGATGTCTGTATCGTCACCGCCGGCGTTCCGCGCAAGCCGGGAATGAGCCGCGACGACCTCCTCGGCATCAACCTCAAGGTCATGGAGCAGGTCGGCGCCGGCATCAAGAAGTACGCCCCGAACGCTTTCGTCATCTGCATCACCAATCCGCTCGACGCCATGGTTTGGGCGCTGCAGAAGTTCTCCGGCCTTCCGGCCAACAAAGTTGTCGGCATGGCCGGCGTTCTCGACTCGTCGCGCTTTCGCCTCTTCCTTGCCAAGGAGTTCAACGTTTCCGTCCAGGACGTCACGGCTTTCGTTCTCGGCGGCCATGGCGATACGATGGTGCCGCTCGCCCGCTACTCGACCGTCGGCGGTATTCCACTCACCGACCTCGTCACAATGGGTTGGGTCACCAAGGAACGCCTCGAGGAAATCATCCAGCGCACCCGTGACGGCGGCGCCGAAATCGTCGGCCTGCTGAAGACCGGCTCGGCCTATTATGCTCCGGCTGCTTCGGCAATCGAAATGGCTGAATCCTACCTCAAGGACAAGAAGCGCGTCCTGCCCTGCGCGGCACATCTTACCGGACAGTACGGTGTCAAGGACATGTATGTCGGCGTTCCGACAGTTATCGGCGCCGGCGGCGTCGAGCGCGTCATCGAGATCGACCTCAACAAGGCCGAGAAGGAAGCCTTCGACAAGTCCGTCGGCGCTGTCGCCGGGCTGTGCGAAGCCTGCATCAACATCGCCCCCGCGCTGAAGTAATCGAAACAGGGATAAACCCATGAACATTCATGAATATCAGGCCAAGGCTCTGCTGAAGAGCTATGGCGCGCCCGTCGCCGAAGGTGTGGCCATCTTCAAGGCCGACGAGGCTGAGGCTGCTGCAAAGCAATTGCCGGGTCCGCTCTACGTCGTGAAGAGCCAGATCCACGCCGGCGGCCGCGGCAAGGGCAAATTCAAGGAGCTCTCGCCGGAAGCCAAGGGTGGCGTTCGCCTTGCGAAGTCGATCGACGAAGTCACCGCCAATGTCAAGGAAATGCTTGGCAATACGCTGGTTACCAAGCAGACCGGTCCTGCCGGCAAGCAGGTCAACCGCCTCTACATCGAAGACGGCGCCGATATCGACCGCGAACTTTATCTCTCGATCCTCGTCGATCGTTCCGTCGGTCAGGTTGCCTTCGTCGTTTCGACCGAAGGCGGCATGGACATCGAGACCGTTGCGCACGACACGCCCGAGAAGATCATCACTGTCGCGATCGACCCGGCAAAGGGCGTGACGGCTGAGGACAGCAAGAAGCTTGCGGACGCTCTGAGGCTCGAAGGCGACGCCCGCAAGGATGGTGACACGCTGTTTCCGATCCTCTACAAGGCGTTCGTCGAAAAGGACATGAGCCTGCTCGAAGTCAATCCGCTGATCGTCATGAAGAACGGCCGCCTGCGCGTCCTCGACGCCAAGGTATCCTTCGACGGCAATGCGCTCTTCCGTCACGAAGATATCGTTGCGCTGCGCGACAAAACGGAAGAAGACGAGAAGGAAATCGAAGCCTCCAAATACGACCTCGCCTACGTTGCCCTCGACGGCAATATCGGCTGCATGGTCAATGGTGCAGGCCTTGCCATGGCGACCATGGACATCATCAAGCTCTACGGTGCCGAGCCTGCGAACTTCCTCGATGTCGGCGGCGGTGCTTCGAAGGAAAAGGTCACCGCGGCTTTCAAGATCATCACCGCTGATCCGGCCGTGAAAGGCATCCTGGTCAATATCTTCGGCGGCATCATGCGCTGCGACGTCATCGCCGAAGGCGTGATTGCGGCAGTGAAGGAAGTGGGCCTCCAGGTGCCGCTGGTCGTCCGTCTCGAAGGCACCAATGTAGAACTCGGCAAGAAAATCATACGAGAGAGCGGGCTGAACGTGATCCCTGCCGACGATCTTGACGACGCGGCGAAGAAGATCGTCGCTGCTGTGAAAGGGAACTAAGGCATGTCCATTCTCGTCAACAAAGATACCAAGGTCCTGGTCCAGGGGCTGACCGGCAAGACCGGCACTTTCCACACCGAGCAGGCGCTTGCTTATTACGGCACCAAGATGGTGGGCGGCATCCATCCGAAGAAGGGCGGCGAGACCTGGGGATCGCTCGAAGGCGAAGCGCAATTACCGATCTTCGCCTCCGTCGCCGAGGGCAAGGAAAAGACCGGCGCCGATGCATCGGTGATCTATGTGCCGCCGGCCGGCGCCGCCGAGGCGATCATCGAGGCGATCGAAGCGGAGATCCCGCTCATCATCTGCATCACGGAAGGCATTCCGGTCGAGGACATGATCAAGGTCAAGTCCAAGCTCGACAAGTCGAAGTCGCGCCTGATCGGTCCGAACTGCCCGGGCGTTCTGACGCCTGAGGAATGCAAGATCGGCATCATGCCGGGCAACATCTTCCGCAAGGGCTCGGTCGGCGTTCTCTCGCGCTCCGGCACGCTGACCTACGAAGCCGTCTTCCAGACCTCGAATGAAGGCCTCGGCCAGACGACAGCTGTCGGCATCGGCGGCGACCCGGTCAAGGGCACCGAGTTCATCGATGTACTCGAGATGTTCCTTGCGGACGACGAAACCAAGTCGATCATCATGATCGGCGAAATCGGCGGCTCGGCCGAAGAAGATGCGGCTCAGTTCCTGAAGGACGAAGCCAAGCGCGGACGCAAGAAGCCGATGGTCGGCTTCATCGCCGGGCGTACGGCACCTCCCGGCCGCACCATGGGCCATGCCGGCGCCGTTATTTCCGGCGGCAAGGGCGGTGCGGAAGACAAGATCTCGGCCATGGAATCGGCTGGCATCACGGTGTCCCCGTCTCCGGCCCGTCTCGGCAAGACGCTGGTTGAAGTCCTCAAGGGCTAAGCCAACTTATACCCGGGCGGAAGAAAGCATCTGCGCTTCCGCCCGGCCCCAAGTTTCGACAGCAGATGTGCCGCGGACAGGCGGCAAATTCGAATGCGGCAGCCGGGTAGAGCCGGCAAATTCATCAAAGTCAGGAGGCGGGCGGAAAGCGTCCGCGTAAAACCATGGCACGGCAAGAAGCCAACGAGCAGTTTCAGATCACCTCGTTTCTGGATGGCGCCAATGCTGCCTATATCGAGCAGCTCTATGCGCGCTACGAGGAGGATCCGTCTTCGGTCGACGATCAGTGGCGGACTTTTTTCAAGGCTCTGGAAGACGATCCGAACGATGTGAAGAAGGCGGCCAAGGGTGCTTCCTGGCGCAAGAAGCACTGGCCGATCCAGGCCGGCGGCGATCTCGTATCGGCGCTCGACGGCGATTGGGGCACGGTCGAGAAGGTCATCGAAACCAAGGTGAAGGCAAAGGCCAAAGCTGCGGGCAAGCCGACCGACGGCGCCGACATTCTCCAGGCGACGCGCGATTCCGTCCGTGCCATCATGATGATCCGTGCCTATCGCATGCGCGGCCATCTGCATGCCAAGCTCGATCCGCTCGGCATCGCGGCGGCGGTCGAAGACTACAAGGAACTGTCGCCGGAAGCTTACGGTTTCACCCCAGCCGATTATGATCGCAAGATCTTCATCGACAACGTGCTCGGTCTCGAATACGCGACCATTCCGCAGATGATCGAGATTCTCGAGCGGACCTATTGCTCGACACTCGGCGTCGAGTTCATGCACATGTCCAATCCGGAAGAAAAGGCCTGGATCCAGGAACGCATCGAAGGACCGGACAAAGGCGTCGCATTCTCGCCGGAAGGCAAGAAGGCGATCCTTGCGAAGCTCATCGAGGCGGAAGGCTACGAGCAATTCCTCGACGTCAAGTTCAAGGGCACCAAGCGCTTCGGCCTCGATGGCGGTGAATCGCTGATCCCGGCTCTTGAGCAGATCCTGAAGCGCGGCGGCCACCTCGGCCTCAAGGAAGCCGTGTTCGGCATGGCGCATCGCGGCCGCCTGAATGTGCTTAGCCAGGTCATGGGCAAGCCACACCGTGCCATCTTCCACGAGTTCAAGGGCGGTTCCTATGCACCCGACGAGGTCGAGGGTTCAGGTGACGTGAAGTACCATCTCGGCGCATCTTCCGACCGCGAATTCGACGGCAACAAGGTTCACGTCTCGCTGACGGCAAACCCTTCGCACCTCGAAATCGTTGATCCGGTCGTCATGGGCAAGGTCCGCGCCAAGCAGGATATGAGCGCCACCGTCTGGGAAGGCGATATCATTCCGCTCTCCGAGCGCGCCAAGATTCTGCCGTTGCTGATCCATGGCGACGCGGCTTTCGCTGGTCAGGGCGTCATCGCTGAAATTCTCGGCCTTTCGGGACTCCGCGGCCACCGTGTCGCCGGCACGATGCACGTCATCATCAACAACCAGATCGGCTTTACGACGAACCCGGCCTTCTCCCGCTCGTCGCCCTATCCGTCCGATGTTGCGAAGATGATCGAGGCACCGATCTTCCACGTCAATGGTGATGATCCGGAAGCTGTCGTCTACGCAGCCAAGATCGCGACCGAATTCCGCATGAAGTTCCACAAGCCGGTCGTGCTCGACATGTTCTGCTACCGGCGCTACGGCCACAACGAAGGCGATGAGCCGTCCTTCACCCAGCCGAAGATGTACAAGGTTATCCGTGGCCACAAGACGGTGTTCCAGCTTTACGCCGAGCGTCTAGTTGCGGAAGGCCTGCTGACCGAAGGCGAAGTCGAGAAGATGAAGGCCGACTGGCGCGCCCATCTCGAGCAGGAGTTCGAGGCCGGGCAATCCTACAAGCCGAACAAGGCCGACTGGCTGGACGGCGAATGGTCTGGCCTGCGCACGGCAGACAACGCCGACGAGCAGCGCCGTGGCAAGACGGCCGTGCCGATGAAGCAGTTGAAGGAGATCGGCCGCAAGTTGTCGGAAATCCCGGCGGGCTTCCACGCGCACCGCACGATCCAGCGCTTCATGGAAAACCGGGCCAACATGATCCAGACGGGCGAAGGCATCGACTGGGCAATGGGTGAGGCGTTGGCATTCGGCGCGCTCTGCCTCGAAGGACATAAGATCCGCCTTTCGGGTCAGGATTGCGAACGCGGCACTTTCTCGCAGCGCCATTCGGTCCTCTACGATCAGGAAACTGAAGAACGCTATATCCCGCTCGCCAACCTGTCGCCGACGCAGGCCCGTTACGAAGTCATCAATTCGATGCTTTCCGAAGAGGCTGTTCTCGGCTTCGAATACGGCTATTCGCTGGCCCGCCCGAATGCGCTCACACTCTGGGAAGCCCAGTTCGGCGACTTCGCCAACGGTGCGCAGGTCGTCTTCGACCAGTTCATTTCGTCGGGCGAACGCAAGTGGCTGCGCATGTCGGGTCTCGTCTGCCTGCTGCCGCATGGCTACGAAGGTCAGGGTCCGGAGCACTCGTCAGCCCGCCTCGAACGCTTCCTGCAGCTTTGCGCGGAAGACAACATGCAGGTTGCCAACGTCACGACGCCGGCGAACTATTTCCATATCCTGCGCCGTCAGCTGAAGCGTGACTTCCGCAAGCCGTTGATCCTGATGACGCCGAAGTCGCTGCTGCGCCACAAGCGGGCGGTTTCGGGCCTCGCAGAGATGGCGGGCGAATCCTCTTTCCATCGTCTTCTCTGGGACGACGCGGAGGTCATCAAGGACGGGCCGATCAAACTGCAGAAGGACAACAAGATTCGCCGCGTCGTAATGTGTTCCGGCAAGGTCTACTACGACCTTCTGGAAGAGCGCGAGAAGCGCGGTGTCGATGATGTCTACCTGCTGCGCGTCGAACAACTCTATCCTTTCCCGGCCAAGGCGCTCATCAACGAGCTCTCCCGCTTCCGCAATGCGGAAATGGTCTGGTGCCAGGAAGAGCCGAAGAACATGGGGGCATGGTCGTTCATCGATCCATATCTCGAATGGGTTCTCGCCCACATCGATGCGAAGTACCAGCGCGTGCGCTACACCGGACGTCCGGCTGCGGCTTCACCTGCAACGGGCCTGATGTCCAAGCATCTGTCGCAGCTCGCCGCATTCCTCGAGGATGCGCTGGGCGGCTGAGGAGTTGGGGACGATGGCATATTTCTTCTTGAGACTCGTGCCGCCTCGTTCCCACTTTCCGAACGACGCGACCGAGGAGGAAATGGCTGCGATGGAACGGCATGCCGAATATTGGCGCCAGAACGCAGAAGCGGGATCGGCAATTGCTGTCGGCCCCGTCTTCGAGGGCGAAGGTGCCTGGGGCATGGCTGTCGTCTCGGTCGAGGATCAGGAGGCCGCGAAAGCGCTCGCCGATGCCGATCCGATCATCCGCTCCGCTTTCGGTTTTCACTTCGAAATTTTGCCGATGCCCTCGATCATTCTCCGGCCGTCTGGTGCCGGAAACGAATAAATGAAAACAACCAAATCAGGATTTGAACAATGGCCACAGAAATCCGCGTTCCAACTCTCGGTGAATCCGTCAGCGAGGCAACCGTCGGCACCTGGTTCAAGAAGGTTGGCGACGCCATCAAGGCCGATGAGCCGATTCTTGAGCTTGAAACCGACAAGGTGACCATCGAAGTACCAGCACCCACCTCCGGCACGCTGTCCGAAATTGTCGCTCAGGCTGGTGAAACCGTTGGTCTCGGCGCGCTGCTTGGCCAGATCGCCGCGGGCGCTGCTGTCCCGGCTGCCGCTCCCGCAAAGGCCGCCGAGCCGGCCATCGCGGCTCCGGCCGAGGCAGCGCCTGCCGCTCCGGCCGCTGCCGCTGCAGCATCGGTTGCTTCCGCCCCGGTTTCGACGATGCCGCCGGCGCCGGCTGCCGCCAAGATGCTTGCTGAAAACAATCTCTCGGCCGATCAAGTCGAAGGCAGCGGCAAGCGCGGCCAGGTGCTGAAGGGCGATGTAATCGCTGCCGTCGCCAAGGGTCTTTCCGCGCCGGCCGCTGCGCCTGTGGCTCCCGCTGCAGCCCGTGGCCCGTCGACGGTGGAGGACGCCACCCGCGAGGAGCGCGTGAAGATGACGCGCCTGCGCCAGACGATCGCCAAGCGTCTGAAGGATGCGCAGAACACCGCAGCCATGCTCACCACCTACAATGAGGTGGACATGAAGGCGGTCATGGACCTGCGCGCCAAGTATAAGGACGTCTTCGAGAAGAAACACGGCGTTAAGCTCGGCTTCATGGGCTTCTTCACCAAGGCCGTGACGCATGCGTTGAAGGAATTGCCGGCCGTCAACGCCGAGATCGACGGCACCGACATCATCTACAAGAATTACTGCCACATCGGCATGGCCGTCGGCACAGACAAAGGCCTGGTTGTTCCGATCATCCGCGATGCCGACCAAATGTCGATCGCCGAGATCGAGAAGGACCTTGGCCGTCTTGCCAAGGCTGCGCGCGACGGCACGCTCTCGATGGCCGACATGCAGGGCGGCACCTTCACGATCACCAATGGCGGCGTTTACGGCTCATTGATGTCCTCGCCGATACTCAACGCACCGCAGTCGGGCATTCTCGGGATGCACAAGATCCAGGACCGTCCGGTCGTCGTCGGCGGTCAGATCGTCATCCGTCCGATGATGTATCTCGCCCTCTCCTACGATCATCGCATCGTCGACGGCAAGGAAGCCGTGACCTTCCTCGTCCGCGTCAAGGAAAGCCTGGAAGATCCGGAGCGCCTGGTTCTCGATCTCTAAGAGAATGATGGGGCCGCACGAGCGGCCCTGTTTTTCGCGGCAAGGAGTGCCTTATGGCGCGTGGAGTTCCGGCGGTGGACGGCAGTTCGCATCGCATCGTTAGGCTGAAACTGGCCGCTGCCTTGGCGGCGCCGTTCTTCCTGTGCGCGATGACGGGTGCTGCGCTGCCGGCCGATTGCAAGCAGTCGAATGCTGTCTATGCGGATCGCAATGATGCCTACGAACTCCGCTTTTCGCCGCTCGGTTCCGATGCTGCTGCTGCAAGCAACCAGTTCAAGATCAGTGTGGTGAAAACCTCGATCTCCCTGGACGGCTATGTAATGCCGTCGGAGGATCCGGATCGTGCGATCGGCATAATCATGTTCAATTGCCCAGGTGGGGATGTGACAGGTGCCGACCTCGACGCCTGCACGATCTGGCAGGGCCCGGTCTACAGCGTCAGTGCTGCGGGCGAACTGGACAACCTTCAAGCCGAGACGGCGAGCGCCGCAGATAGGATCGTGCTACCTGGTTTTGGTCCGGCGATCCGCGAGTCCTCGATCTGGGGCGAAGGCAAGGCGACGGTCGCGCCCTGGGACGTCCTGACCTTCAAGGAATGCGCGAAATGAGCGATGCGCCTGTTCTGCTCGTGACCGGCGGAAGCCGTGGCATCGGTGCTGCCGTCTCAAGGCTTGCTGCTATGCAAGGCTGGCGGGTTGCCGTGAATTACGCCTCGAACAAGGTCGCCGCGGATGCCGTCATTGAAGCGATCACGGCGGACGGTGGCGAGGCGATTGCCGTGAAAGGCGATGTCGGCAACGCCGCTGATATCGCTTTGATGTTCGAAACCGTTGATCACCATTTCGGCCGGCTTGATGGGCTGGTGAACAATGCCGGGATCATCGATAAGGCTCAGCGCGTCGACGAAATGAGCGTCGATCGCATCGAGCGGATGATGCGCGTCAACGTCACCGGCTCCATTCTCTGCGCGGCGGAAGCCGTGCGCCGCATGTCGAGCAAGCACGGCGCCAAGGGCGGAGCGATCGTCAACATCTCGTCGATGGCTGCGATCATCGGATCGCCGTCGCAATATGTGGATTATGCCGCATCGAAGGCTGCGATCGATACCTTCACGATCGGGCTCGCCCGCGAAGTCGCCGCTGAAGGCATTCGGGTGAATGCGATCCGCCCGGGAATTATCGACACCGATATTCACGCCTCCGGCGGATTGCCGGACCGTGCGCGCGATATGGCGCCGAGCATTCCGATGCAGCGGTCGGGAACGGCGGAGGAGGTAGCCGATGCCGTGCTCTATCTTCTTTCTCCGGCAGCCTCTTATGTCACGGGTGCAGTCCTCAACGTCAGTGGCGGACGCTAGGTCGCAAAGGGCGAAACGATGCAATATATGTTTGAATTCCTGGGCCTGATGGCCATCTTCTCGATCTTCATCGTCGTTCCGGGTGCCGACTTTGCCGTGATCCTTCGCCAGAGCATCGTGCATGGCCGCCGCGCCGCGATGATGACCGGCCTCGGCATGGGTTTTTCGCTGCTCTTCCACATCAGCTACACGATCCTCGGCCTCGGCCTCGTCGTGTCGCAGTCCCTGATGCTGTTTGCGATGATCAAGTGGGCGGGTGTGGCCTATCTGGTCTATCTCGGCATCAAATCCTTCCGCGAGCCCGGCTTTAAGGTGAATGAGATCGATGTCACGGAGGCGGATCGCAGGCCGTTTTCGGCGATCAAGTGCCTCGGCACGGGTTTCATCACCAATGCCCTTAATCCGAAGCCGGTGCTCTTCTTCCTGTCGCTGTTTTCGACGCTGGTGCATCACGATACGCCGGCGCTGATCCAGTTCGGCTATGGCATTGGCATGGCATCCGCACTCGTTGCATGGTTTGCCGGCGTCTCGATCTTCTTCACGGTCAAGCCCATCCGCGACCGCTTCATTGCCAGCGGCAAATGGTTCAACCGCATCACCGGCGCCGCATTGGTTGGCTTCGGCTTCCGCCTCGCACTCACCCGCGCGGCCGACTAAACGATTAAAGCAAAGGAAAAGAAATAATGTCCTATGATGTGATCATTATCGGAACCGGCCCCGGCGGCTATGTCGCCGCGATCAAGGCGGCCCAGCTTGGCCTCAAGGTCGCGGTCGTCGAAAAGCGCGCGACCTTCGGCGGCACCTGCCTCAACGTCGGCTGCATCCCCTCCAAGGCGCTGCTGCACGCTTCCGAAATGTTCCATCACGCCGGTCACGGCATGGAAGCGCTCGGTATCGAGGTGACGGCTCCGAAGCTCAATCTCGAAAAGATGCTGGCGCATAAGGATACGACGGTGAAGGCGAATGTCGACGGCGTCGCCTTCCTCTTCAAGAAAAACAAGATCGATGCCTTCCAGGGCACTGGCAAGATCGTTTCGGCCGGGAAAGTCTCCGTGATGGGCGACGATGGCAAGGCGCAGGAAATCGAAGGCAAGAACATCGTGATCGCCACTGGCTCCGATGTTGCCGGCATTCCGGGGGTCCAAGTTGAATTCGATGAAAAAGTGATCATCTCCTCGACCGGTGGTATTGCGCTGGAGAAGGTGCCGGAAACGATGATCGTCGTTGGTGGCGGCGTCATCGGCCTCGAACTTGGTTCGGTCTGGTCGCGCCTCGGCGCGAAGGTAACCGTCGTCGAATATCTCGACACGATTCTGGGCGGCATGGATGGCGATGTCGCCAAGCAGTTCCAGCGCATGCTCGCCAAGCAAGGCATCGACTTCAATCTCGGCGCCAAGGTTGTCGGCGTCGAGAAGGGCGGCAAGGGTGCGAAGGTGACCTTCGAGCCGGTCAAGGGAGGCGACAAGGTGACGCTTGACGCGGAAGTCGTTCTTATCGCCACTGGCCGCATGCCCTATACTGAGGGCCTTGGTCTTGAAGAAGCGGGCGTCAAACTCGACAATCGCGGCCGCGTCGAGATCGACGGCCACTTCAATACCAATGTCGCTGGCATTTATGCGATCGGCGATGTCGTGAAGGGTCCGATGCTGGCGCACAAGGCGGAAGACGAAGGCGTGGCGCTTGCCGAAATCCTTGCCGGCCAGGCCGGTCATGTGAATTACGATGTCATCCCGAGCGTCGTCTACACACAGCCGGAAGTCGCTTCCGTCGGCAAGACCGAGGAAGAGCTGAAGGTTGCAGGCATCGCCTATAAGGTTGGCAAGTTCCCGTTCACCGCAAATGGCCGCGCTCGCGCCATGCTCGCGACGGACGGCTTCGTGAAGATCCTGTCGGACAAGGCAACGGACCGCGTTCTCGGCGGCCATATCGTCGGCTTCGGTGCCGGCGAGATGATCCACGAGATTGCCGTCCTGATGGAATTCGGCGGTTCTGCCGAGGATCTCGGCCGCACCTGCCATGGGCATCCGACAATGTCCGAAGCCGTGAAGGAAGCAGCACTCGCTGCCTTCTTCAAGCCGATCCATATGTAAGCTTCGAAGGTATCCGGATCAAAAGCCGCAGTTCGAAAAGGCTGCGGCTTTTTCAATTCACGGTGCTAACAGTGAAACCCTGCTTGCGGAGCAGTTCGACCACGCCAGCCTCCCCAGGAAGATGAAGCGCGCCGACGGCCATGAAGACATTGCCGTTAGCGAGGATGGGGGCGGCGCGCTCGGCCATTATTTTGTTGCGGTCAAGGATGATGCGCTGCTCGAAGCTGGCGTAGTCGCTCTCCTCGTTCTTGCCGTCCGGCGAAACCGTCTTCAGCATTGGTATGGTCATGCCGATATCGCCGGAGAGATAGAGATCGGTCATCGTTTCCACGACGTCGTTCATCTTGGAGCCGAGCTCCAGGGTCTCGATCAGTGACTTCAGGTGAAATTCGACCGGAAGTTCGGCCATTGCCTGCAGTTGTTCGGCGAGCGTTTCAAGCCCGCGCACCTGCTTGCCTTCGGCGGCAGCGTCGGCTGCGATTTCCTGATCGAGGAACTGGATGCCCTTCGCCTTGCGAGAAATCTCGCAGGCGGGGAGCGCGACGGCGCTCGCAATCATCCACGGTCGCATGCGTGAAACGGCGGCGAGCGGAATGCCGCGTTGCTTGAGGCCCGCGTCGAGACGGGCATAATCTTCAGGCGAGAGCAGTTTTTCGATCGTCGTGCCATCGGTGAACATGGTGAGGTCCGGCCGGGCAAGGAGCGCCGCTGCCGCCTTTTTCTCACTCAGGATCTCATCGGATTCGATGATAATCGTATCGACGCTATCGCGGGCTGCCTGGGCATAGGGCGGCAGGTCGAGCACGCGCGGATCGGTGACGTGCATGCTGCCAAGCAGCCACGAAGGCTTCAGACCAGGCTTTTCAATTCTCCAGAAAATGCCTTTGCCGTTCGGCACCGCATCCGCTTCCTTGACGACCTCTGCATAGCGGGCAGGGTTTTTTTGCTGCAACTCGGTCATCAGATTCTTGCCGGTGCAAGTATCGTCGGCAGCCTGAGCTGAAGACACCGAAAGGAGCGTAGCGAGAAGGGTAGCTGCAAGCAGCATATGCAAGGCCGCGATCAGCAAGAGCAGGATATTGCCCGGCCGCGCAATTCCGAAGGCGCGGTGGCCGATGGAAATCGTCATGATGGTGTTCCGCTCGCAGTCCATGTCAATCTCTGCTCTACGCCTTTCCGGCGCATATTCCTTTAAGAGAATGCGTTAACGAAAGATTACGCCCTTGGATGGGCACGATCGTAGACTTCGAGCAAACGTGCTGAGTCGACACCGGTATAGACCTGTGTCGTGGAAAGGCTCGCGTGACCAAGCAACTCCTGGATGGTCCTCAGATCACCGCCTCCGGCCAAAAGGTGCGTCGCAAACGAGTGCCGCAGCGCATGCGGCGTCGCCGTTTCCGGCAGGCCAAAGGCTCCACGCATCCTCTGCATCGTACGCTGGATAATCCCAGCCTGGAGCTTCCCGCCTCGTGCGCCGCGGAAGAGCGGCACTGCGTTCTCCAGATGGTAAGGGCAGAGTGAACGGTATTTCTCAACCGCTTCAAGAACGACGGGCAACAGTGGCACCAGGCGGGTCTTGTTGCCCTTGCCGGTGATGCGCAATGTCGTAGCGCCCGCGTGCAAGTTATCCGCTGTCAGGTCGAGTGCCTCGGAGATGCGCAAACCGCAGCCATAAAGGAGCGTGAAGACGGCGGCATCGCGCGCAGCGATCCATGGTTGCTCGTGAAGCTGTGCCGCGTCGCTGGCGACAGTGATCGCCTGCTTGTCGGAGAGCGGTTTTGGCAGGGATTTCGGCTGTTTCGGCGAGCGAACCGCACCGGCGCCTGCAGCGTTCACTAGCCCTTTTTTTTCCAGATAGCGCAGCAGCGAGCGAAGACCGGCCAGATTACGGCCGAGCGACCGGGCTCCGGAGCCCTCCTTCCGGCGGGCGGCCAGGAAAGCGCGGAAATCGGCCGGGCGAAGAGACGCTATATCCTTCACCGTCGCCGGGCCACCGATATGGCCGGTCAGAAAGGTGAGGAACTGGCGGCTGTCCCGCTCGTAGGCGTCGAGCGTGTGTTCCGAAAGGCGCCGCTCGCGCTTGAGATTTTCAAGCCAGGCGCTGCGTTCGGCCATCAGGCGCGGGTCGGCGATAATCAGGAGTTCGTTCACGGCGCGGGCCTTGATTTTGTTCTTTCCTTTGCCAAGTTTGAACGGGGACAGTTAGGGAATTGCTAATATCGGCCAAGCGCTTGTCATGCTTCCATCATAATAGGTTGCGATAGCTGTTCCGAACGAAACAGGACTTTGCATGGCACGGCGCCAATCCACGACGGCTTTCGGACAGCTCGCGGAAGCGATCACTCTGGTTTCCCACGGCAACCCCGGACACATCGTAGATACATTGATCGCCGAGCGCGGCAGGCGCATCGTCCGCCACCCGCTTTGGCCGGTAATGCGGCCCTTTCTCTATACGCTTCTGCGCTATAACAAGGCGCTTCAGTTCGCCAACGACGTGGCGAACATGCCGGGCTTTCAGTGCTTCGAATATATGAGCAACCTGCTGATGCTGGATATCGCGGTCAGATATGGCGAGCGTATCCCCGCTTCCGGCGGCTTCATCCTCGTCAGTAATCATCCGACCGGTATCGCAGATGGCGTCGCTGTCTTCGATCTTCTGAAGAGCCGCCGCCCGGACATGATGTTCTTTGCCAACCGAGACGCGGTGCGCGTCAATCCGCGTTTTGCGGAAATGGTGATCCCTGTGGAATGGCGGGACGAATACAAGACGAAACTCAAGACTCGCGAGACGCTGCAGTTCACGAACCACGCCGTGAAAGAAGGAAAGGCGACCATACTGTTTCCCTCGGGCCGCATTGCCTATTGGGCGAACGGCCGGCTGAATGAAAGGCCGTGGAAAAATTCTGCCGTCGGCCTCGCCCGCAAATACAATCTGCCGATCCTGCCCGTGCATATGACCGCGCGCAATTCCGGTCTTTTCTACTGGTTTGCCAAGTGGTCGACGGAACTGCGCGATATGACGGTGTTTCATGAGCTTCTCAACAAGCGCGGCGACCGCTTTGATTTCATCATCGGCAATCTCGTTCCGATAGAGCATCTGGACGGCGACATAAACGAAGTGACCAAGGCGCTTGAAAAACACACGGTGCATGATCTGCGTGCGGACAGCGATGCACGGTTCCTGCCGCTTGTGCAGCCGCCGGCGCCCGAGATAGTGGCGGCCCATTCATTTCGCTGACCGGATAGGTTAAAGCGAGGCATGCTGCTCCGTTCGATGTTCGCCCAGAACTACAGGTCACTGCGATCGATCCGCATGGATCTTTCGGGCATCAATCTTTTCATCGGCGAAAACGGCGCCGGGAAATCCAATCTCTATCGCGCGCTGCAATTGATCCAGGCTGCAACGCGGGGCCGCCTCGCGCATGAAATCGCGGCCGAAGGCGGGATGCTGTCCTCCCTATGGTCTGGCCCAAGACGGGAATCAGGGGGCCCGGTGCGCATCCGGCTGGAGGCCGAGCTGCTAGATCAGGAAAGAGCGATCACCTTCCGCTATCGGGTCGAGGCGGGATTGCGGCCCCCGAAGGCTGCCGCAGGCTTTCCTTTCGAGCCGCAGATCAAGGCGGAAGAGCTTTCGGTCGAAACCGGCACGCGTCCGGTCACAACGATGAAGCGCAATGGGCCGGCCATATCAGTCCGGGGGCCGAACGGCCGCATGCAGGATTATCCCGAACAGGCTCTGACCTCGGAAACAGCGATCGCTCTCCTGGGCGATGCCGGGCACTATCCGGAGGTTGGCACGCTCCGGCGCGCTATCGATGGATGGCGCTTCTTTCACGGGTTCAGGACCGATCGATCATCGCCGCTGCGCGCGCCATGCCGGGCCGTCACGGCACCGATGCTGGACGAGGACGGGGGCAATCTGGCGGCTGTCTTTGCAACGCTGGTGCATACGCGGGAAGATACCGTCGATCTCGACCGTGCGATCGCTGCTGCGCTTGGCGGCGCAGGACTGGTGGTACCGGAGCCGGGTGAGACGGCGGAGTTCGGTCTTGCCTTGCCGGACTTTCCGCATCGGGTGTTTCAGCCGCATGAACTTTCGGATGGCCAGATCCGCTTTCTCGGCTTGGCCGCAGCGTTGATGTCCTATCGCCTACCACCCTTGATTGCCTTGAACGAGCCGGAAGCAAGCCTCCATCCCGACATGCTCCCGCCGCTTGCCGACATGATTGCGGAAGCGTCGCGTAGCAGCCAGGTCTGGGTCGTCACCCACTCAGAGCTTCTTGCCGCCGCTGTCGGGGAGCGATGCGGCGTGCGGGCACGCCGGGTCGTGCGGCAGGACGGCGCCACATGGATCGAGGGGATGCGGTTGACCGGCATCATCGATGAGGACGAGTAGCTTATGTTCTCGCAGGTTTTCTTTTTGCCTCGTAGCGGGCATGGTCGCGCCTGATGAGCACAGATTCGTCCGATCTCTTTGGCGCGTTATTCGAAGCACCGGCCGCGAACCGCACGGTTCCGGTTCTGGTGCCCATGCCCGCGCCAAAACCCTATTCCTATTCGGTTCCGGACGGCATGGCGGTCGAGCCGGGTTCGGTTGTACAGGTGCCGCTTGGGCCACGGCAGGTGATCGGCGTTGTCTGGGACGGCGGCGAAGATGGCATCGATCCGAAGAAGCTCCGGCCGATCACGCATGTCTTCGATTGCCCGCCGCTTTCCAAGGAATTGCGGGATTTCATCGACTGGGTAGCTGCCTATACGCTATCCCCACCCGGTCTTGTTGCCCGCATGGCGCTTCGAGCGCCGAATGCCTTCGAACCGGAGCCGATGGTGGAAGGATTGCGCTTCGTCGGCGGCGCGCCGGAACGGATGACGCCTGCGCGTGCCCGGGTGCTCGATACCGCATCGGACGGTATCTCGTGGACACGGACCGGACTTGCGCACGCCGCCGGCGTTTCCACGAGCGTTGTCGACGGCCTCATCAGCCAAGGGCTCTTCGAGACGATTTTCCTGCCGCCGCCTCCGGTCGTGGCAAAACCCGATCCAGACTTTGCGTCTTCGCGGCTGCAGGGGCCGCAGAAGGATGCAGCCGAAGAGATTTTGACCGAAGTCAGAAAACGTGAGTTTGCCGTCTCGCTGATCGATGGCGTGACGGGGTCCGGCAAGACCGAGGTCTATTTCGAGGCGATTGCCGAGACGCTTCGCCGCGGCAAACAGGTGCTGATCCTCCTGCCGGAAATCGCACTCACCGCAAGTTTCCTCGAGCGCTTCCAGGACCGGTTCGGCGCAAAGCCGGCCGAATGGCATTCCGATCTTGCGCCGCGCATGCGCGAGAAAGTCTGGCGGCAGGCGGTGACCGGCGAGGTTCGCGTGGTTGCTGGCGCTCGGTCGGCATTGTTCCTGCCGTTCGAAGATCTCGGGCTCATCGTCGTCGATGAGGAGCATGATCCAGCCTACAAACAGGAAGACCGTGTCTATTACAATGCCCGCGACATGGCGGTCGTCCGTGGACGTATCGGCGATTTCCCGGTCGTTCTCGTGTCGGCGACGCCTTCTGTCGAAAGCCAGGTGAACGGCCAGAACGGGCGCTACAGCACCATCCATCTGCCGACGCGCTTCGGCAACGCGGCGCTGCCTGATCTGCATCTCGTCGATATGCGGCGGCATGCGCCGGAGAAGGGGGGCTTTCTCTCGCCGGTCTTGATCCGCGCGATCGGCAAGACGGTCGAAAAGGGCGAGCAGGCGCTGCTCTTCCTCAATCGCCGCGGCTACGCGCCGTTGACACTCTGCCGTGTCTGCGGCCACCGCTTCCAGTGCCCGCAATGCTCGAGCTGGCTTGTCGAGCATCGATTCCGCAAGCAGCTCCAGTGCCATCAATGCGGCCATGCGGAGCGCACGCCGGAGGCCTGTCCGGAATGCGGAACGCTTGACCATCTCGTTGCCTGCGGCCCGGGGGTCGAGCGCATTGCCGAAGAGGTGGAGCGCCATTTCCCCCACGCGCGGACGATTGTGCTGTCTTCCGACATCATGGGCGGCGTCAAACGCCTGCGGCTGGAGCTTGAGGCGATTGCCAAGGGCGAAGCGGATATCGTCATCGGCACGCAGCTTGTCGCCAAGGGGCATAATTTTCCGTTGATGACACTCGTCGGCATCGTCGATGCGGATCTCGGTCTCGCCAACGGCGATCCGCGCGCGGCGGAAAGGACGTTCCAGCTTCTTTCGCAGGTGACGGGCCGGGCGGGGCGAACGGGTCTGAAGAGTCACGGCCTCTTGCAGACATATCAGCCGCAGCATCCCGTCATGCAGGCGATCGTTTCAGGCGACGCGAGCGCGTTCTATGAGCGGGAAATCGGCGAGCGCGAGAGGGCAATTCTGCCGCCATTCGGGCGCCTTGCGTCGATCATCGTTTCGGCCGAAACGCGGCACGACGCGGAAAACCACGCCCGCAGCATGCGGAATGCGGCACCTCAGGTATCCGGCATCTCCATCCTTGGCCCGGCCGAAGCACCGCTGGCGCTGGTTCGCGGCCGCTACCGTTTCCGGCTGCTCGTGCACGGACGGCGGAATACCGACATGCAGGCATTTCTGCGAACGATGCTCGCGCAGGCGCCGAAAGAGCGCGGCTCAGTGCACGTGCAGCTCGATGTCGATCCACAAAGCTTCCTGTAGATCGGCGATGGACCGCCGTTTTCCATCCGGCGCAATCATGTCATAAGGTCGAGTATTCGCGGCATGATTTGGAGTTGATCCATGGAGTTCTATTTTCCGGAGACGTTTGGCGAACAGCTCGCCTTTTGCACGGCGGCGTTCACGGCTCTTGCGGGTCTCGTCATCATGTTCGCGCCCGGATATGCGATGCAGCTTTTCGGCCTTCAACCACGCGCAGAGCGCCGCGACGGTTACGCAGAGCAGCGCTCCGTCGGTGGTTTCTATCTCGGCTTCGGACTGGCGGCGGTCATGCTGGCGCAGGATTTCATCTACATGGCGCTCGGCGCGGCTTTTGCGATGGCGGCTTTCGCCCGGGTCGTTTCTCTTCTTTCCGATAGGGGGAGTACAATTCTCAACTATTTACTTCTGGTTGTGCAGACCGCTCTAGCGGCGCTCCCGCTCGCCTATTCCCTGGGTTTCTTCGCAACCTAAATTACAGGACCGCGAGCCGCTTGCTCGCCGGCCTTTGCGCCATTTCACGATTTTGCAGATAGAAAAGCATTCGAAAGGCATATTCGGGCACTACGCGTGTTGCGAGTCCCGACATCCTATGTTAGACGGACCCCGAATTTCGGAAGAAGCAAGAGGCTTCTCTTGCGATTTCTGGGGGAAATCATAACGAATTCAAGAATATAGGTCAGGCGCCCGCCAGCGGCCGGATTCTTGGGTTGAAATCAGGGAAATTTGTGCCCGTGGCAGACACGTCCCAGCTTACTTCTGGTGTTGCAGAACGATATGCGTCCTCGCTGTTCGAACTGGCGCTTGAAGAGGGCGCCGTTGAGAGCGTCACCGCAGATCTCGACCGGTTCCAGGCGATGCTGGATGAGAGCGACGACCTGAAGCGCTTCGTCGCAAGCCCGGTATTCTCCGCCGGCGAACAGCTCAAGGCGATCGTTGCAATCAGCGAGAAGGCCGGCATCGGCGGCTTCTTTGGTAATTTCCTGAAGGTTGTGGCGCGTAACCGCCGCCTCTTTGCCCTCCCGGGCATGATCAAGGCCTTCCGCATCATTGCTGCTCGCCAGCGTGGCGAAATTTCTGCCGAGGTTACCTCGGCCCATGCGCTGAGCACAGCGCAGGAAACCGAATTGAAGGCGGCGCTGAAGGGCGTCACCGGCAAAGACGTGGCGATTGCCGTCACGGTCGATCCGTCAATTCTTGGTGGTCTGATCGTGAAGGTCGGGTCCCGTCAGATTGATACGTCGCTTCGTACCAAACTTTCTACCCTCAAGCTTGCATTGAAAGAGGTTGGCTGATGGATATCCGCGCCGCGGAAATTTCCGCAATTCTCAAAGATCAAATTAAAAATTTCGGCAAAGAGGCGGAAGTCTCGGAAGTCGGCCAGGTGCTTTCTGTCGGTGACGGTATTGCTCGCGTTTACGGTCTGGACAATGTTCAGGCGGGTGAAATGGTCGAGTTCCCCGGTGGCATCCGCGGGATGGCGCTGAACCTCGAGTCCGATAACGTCGGTGTCGTTATCTTCGGATCCGACCGCGACATCAAGGAAGGCGACACCGTCAAGCGAACCGGCGCTATCGTTGACGTTCCGGTTGGTCCGGAACTGCTCGGCCGCGTCGTCGACGCTCTCGGCAATCCGATTGACGGTAAGGGCCCGATCAACGCGACGCGCCGTTCGCGTGTCGATATCAAGGCGCCGGGCATCATTCCGCGTAAGTCGGTTCACGAGCCGATGTCGACCGGCCTCAAGGCTATCGATGCTCTCATCCCCGTCGGCCGCGGCCAGCGCGAGCTTGTCATCGGCGACCGCCAGACCGGCAAGACCGCGATCCTTCTCGACACGATCCTGAACCAGAAGGCCATTCACGACTCCGGTCCGGAAGCTGAAAAGCTTTTTTGCGTCTACGTCGCCGTTGGCCAGAAACGCTCCACGGTTGCGCAGTTCGTCAAGGTTCTCGAAGAACGTGGCGCCCTGAAGTATTCGATCATCGTCGCCGCGACGGCTTCTGATCCCGCTCCGATGCAGTTCCTGGCTCCATTTGCCGGCTGCGCCATGGGCGAATATTTTCGCGACAACGGCCAGCATGCGCTGATCGGTTACGACGACCTCTCCAAACAGGCCGTTTCCTACCGCCAGATGTCGCTGCTGCTGCGCCGCCCGCCGGGCCGCGAAGCCTACCCGGGCGACGTCTTTTACCTGCACTCGCGTCTCCTCGAGCGCGCTGCAAAGATGAGCGACGCAATGGGCGCCGGTTCGCTGACGGCTCTGCCGGTCATCGAAACGCAGGGCAACGACGTTTCGGCTTTCATTCCGACCAACGTGATCTCGATCACCGACGGTCAGATCTTCCTCGAAACCGATCTGTTCTATCAGGGTATCCGTCCGGCCGTTAACGTCGGTCTGTCGGTTTCCCGCGTCGGTTCTGCCGCGCAGATCAAGGCGATGAAGCAGGTTGCCGGCTCGATCAAGGGTGAACTTGCCCAGTATCGCGAAATGGCAGCCTTTGCCCAATTCGGTTCGGACCTTGACGCCGCGACGCAGCGCCTGCTGAACCGTGGTGCCCGTCTGACCGAACTCCTGAAGCAGCCGCAGTTCTCGCCTCTGAAGGTGGAAGAGCAGGTCGCGGTCATCTTCGCGGGCGTCAATGGTTACCTGGACAAGATCGCCGTCGCTCAGATCGGCAAGTTCGAGCAGGCACTGCTTTCGTACCTGCGCTCGGAAGGCTCAGCCATCCTCGACACGATCCGCACGGAGAAGGCAATCAGCGACGATACCAAGGGCAAGCTGGTGGCTACTCTCGATACCTTCGCGAAGTCTTTCGCCTGATCGCACCCATTTAGGACGGAAAACGGATGCCTTCACTTAAGGATCTGAAAAACCGGATCGCCTCCGTCAAGGCGACGCAGAAGATAACCAAGGCGATGAAGATGGTCGCCGCGGCGAAGCTTCGGCGTGCGCAGGAGGCGGCCGAGGCCGCCCGGCCTTACTCGGAGCGCATGGCGACTGTTCTTTCGAACATCTCCAAGGCGATGACTGATGCCGACAGCGCACCAGTGCTCATGACAGGTACGGGCAAGGATCAGGTTCACCTGCTCGTTGTCTGCACTGCCGAGCGCGGCCTCTGCGGTGGCTTCAATTCGCAGATCGCGCGCTTTGCCCGAGATCATGCCCGCAAGCTCATCGCCGAGGGCAAGACCGTCAAGATCTTCACCGTCGGCAAGAAGGGCTATGACGTTCTTCGCCGCGAATTTGCTTCGCTCATCGTCGAGCGCAAGGAACTTCGCGACGTCAAGCGCATCGGCTTCGAGAATGCCGACCAGGTCGGCAGACGCGTTATCGAGATGTTCGAAGCCGGGGAATTCGACGTTTGCACGCTGTTCTACTCGGAATTCAAATCGGTCATCTCGCAGGTGCCGACGGCTCAGCAGCTTATCCCGGCTTCGGCTCCGGACGCTGTTGTTGAAGACGCCGAGCATTCGGGTGCCGTTTATGAATACGAGCCGGATCCGGCATCGATCCTGAACGACCTGATCCCGCGCAACATCTCGGTCCAGGTTTTCCGCGCGCTGCTTGAAAATGTCGCCGGCGAAATGGGCGCGAAGATGAGCGCGATGGACAGTGCGACGCGCAACGCTGGTGAGATGATCAATAAGCTGACGCTCAGCTATAACCGCCAGCGTCAGGCTCAGATCACCAAGGAACTCATTGAAATCATTTCGGGCGCGGAAGCGCTCTGAGGTTAGAGAAAGAGGGTATGAAAATGGCTAGGGCAGCTACCCCGAAGGCGGCAGCGAAGACCGCCGCTAAGAAGACCGCCACAGGCGCTGTCGGCAGGGTCACACAGGTTATCGGCGCCGTCGTCGACGTTGCTTTTTTCGAAGGCGAACTGCCGGCGATTTTGAACGCGCTCGAAACCACCAACATGGGCAACCGTCTGGTTCTGGAAGTTGCGCAGCACCTCGGCGAAAACGAAGTCCGCACGATCGCCATGGATTCGTCCGAAGGTCTGGTGCGCGGCCAGGAAGTCGTCGACACCGGCGCTCCAATTTCGGTTCCGGTCGGCCCGGAGACGCTCGGCCGCATCATGAACGTCATCGGCGAGCCGGTTGATGAAGCCGGTCCGCTGGTCACCGCTTCCAGGCGTGCGATCCATCAGGACGCACCGTCTTACGTCGAGCAGTCGACGGAAGCACAGATTCTCGTCACCGGCATCAAGGTCGTCGACCTTCTGGCTCCGTACGCCAAGGGCGGCAAGATCGGCCTCTTCGGCGGTGCCGGCGTCGGCAAGACGGTTCTCATCATGGAACTGATCAACAACGTCGCCAAGGCGCACGGTGGTTACTCGGTGTTTGCAGGCGTCGGTGAACGCACCCGCGAAGGCAACGACCTCTATCACGAAATGATCGAATCGGGCGTCAACAAGCATGGCGGCGGCGAAGGCTCGAAGGCCGCCCTCGTCTACGGCCAGATGAACGAACCGCCGGGTGCTCGCGCTCGCGTCGCTCTGACCGGTCTGACGGTTGCTGAGAACTTCCGCGACCAGGGCCAGGACGTTCTGTTCTTCGTCGACAATATCTTCCGCTTCACGCAGGCGGGGTCGGAAGTGTCGGCTCTGCTCGGCCGTATTCCTTCGGCTGTGGGTTACCAGCCGACGCTCGCAACCGACATGGGCCAGATGCAGGAACGCATCACGACGACGACGACCGGCTCAATCACCTCGGTTCAGGCTATCTACGTTCCGGCCGACGACTTGACCGACCCGGCTCCGGCAACCTCGTTCGCACACCTTGACGCAACGACCGTTCTGTCGCGCTCGATCGCTGAAAAGGGCATCTATCCGGCCGTTGACCCGCTCGACTCTACGTCGCGCATGCTCGACCCGCTGGTCGTCGGCGAAGAACACTACGAAGTTGCCCGTAAGGTTCAGTCGACGCTGCAGCGCTACAAGGCCCTGCAGGACATCATCGCGATCCTTGGCATGGACGAACTGTCCGAAGAGGACAAGCTCGCCGTCGCCCGCGCCCGCAAGATCGAGCGCTTCCTGTCGCAGCCGTTCTTCGTTGCCGAAGTCTTCACCGGTTCGCCGGGCAAGCTGGTTGCTCTCGAAGACACGATCAAGGGCTTCAAGGGTCTCGTCAGCGGCGAATACGACCACCTGCCGGAAGCTGCCTTCTACATGGTCGGCTCGATGGACGAAGCCATCGAGAAGGCTAAGAAGCTCTCCGCAGCTGCTTGATGAACGAAGCTCATGACGAGATTTTCTGCTGCGACTCCCTGAGGGAAGTCGTGGCAGGACTTCCTGCCCCGGCGGCGCCGACCGTCTACAAAGCGGATGACGGCGCACTGATGATGGTGGTAGGGTTGGTCCAGACCGAAGAAGGTCTCGGATATCTCGATCAGGCGATACTGCACTGCCCGTTCTGCGGGACCAAACTGCAAGATGCAAAAGCCATAGCCGAGAAGGTAAGTCACTGATGGCTGACAATTTCAATTTTGAACTCGTATCTCCGGAGCGTCTGCTCCTGTCGGAGATGGTGACGGAAGTTGTCATTCCGGCAACCGAGGGCGAGATGACCGTCATGGCGAACCACGCCCCGGCGATGACGACCATCAAGCCGGGTATCGTCAGCGTCCGCTCCAGCGGCGGCTCCAAGCAGGACTACGTCGTTTTCGGCGGTTTCGCCGACATCCTGCCGACCGGCTGCACGCTGCTTGCAGAATCTGCCGTCGCGGTCGAAGATCTTACCAAGGATGAGCTGACCCGTCGGATTGAGGCTGCGAAGAAGGAGCTCGAGGATGCCCTGCATCACGAGCATAAGTCCAGGCTCGAGCATTTCATCATGGAACTGACGCATATGCGCGGCATCGTCCAGCAGGATTGATCGGGATTGCAGGGAAATGACCTAAAGCGGCCTTAGCGGGCCGCTTTTTTTGTCGCGGCTGGGGTGGGGCCGGCTCAACGTGGAACGGCGTGGGCTCTCAGTAGGACCGGCCGTTCGATCAAAATATAGCTGAGGCTTCCGACGACCAACACAAGTGCTGCTGCGAGGAGCGACCAAAGCAGCCAGCCGTAGAGAAGATTATCGCCGATCGGGCCGAAGGCGGAAGGACAAAGCACCTTCAAGGCTGAAATGACCGGATCCTGCCAGAGGTAGATGCCGAATGAGATTTTCGCTGTAAAGCGGAGCGCTCGATTATCGAGAAAATTCCCTAGCCATAGCGCGTGTGCCAGCGAGACAAGCGCCGCTGCTATAGCGATCGGAAAGAGCGGAAAGCTGTAAGGAACTCCGAGCCAGCCATAGGCCTCCCAAGGCCCGTTCGCAGCTGAAACGAGGGCGGCAGCGCTACCAGCTATAGCGAGGCAGGCGAGGATATCGAAGAGAACTACCTTTCGCTCCGGCAGGATTGTCTCGACGCCCGAAGCAAAGATACCGAGCGCGAAAATCGCAAAGAAGCCGATCGGATTGTAACGCGGCATCCATTCCTTCGCACCGCCCGCCATCCCGAACTGCCAGCCGCGCTGTACGTCGTCGGGCTGCAAGGCGTTGACGACTAACCACTGCAAGACAAGAGCGGTGGCTATGGTGCCAAGCCAAAGGAGACGCGTAGCGAAGCGCGGCAGCGGATGGCTGAAGTGATGAAGAGCAAGCATGCACAGCGGTAGCAAAATATAACAGGTTGCTTCGAAGGGAATCGACCAGAGCGGTCCGTTCCCTTCGACGGGAAAGAAAGTTCGCCAATGCCACTGACTCATGAGAAGGAAGCCGGCGATATAACGCATGGCAAGTTCGGCCGTTGGCCGATGTCCGAACAACGTGAGGCTCAAAACGAAGCCTGCCGTCAGCGCCACCCAGTAACCAGGCAGGATGCGTGCCGCTCGGCGTGTGGCGTAGGTTTTCATATCCGGCAACGGACGGCGCTCATCCAGCGCGCGCCAGAAAGGGCGCGCCAGCAGATAGCCGCTCAGAACAAAGAAGATCGCCACGCCGAAATTGCCGAAGCGGGCAATGACGAAGGCCGATTGTTCGCCGGGATCCACCTGCTTGATGTCGATGCGCAGGACGAGATGATGAATGAGCACAAGCAGACACGCAGCCGCACGCATGGCATCTGCGCCTGCCAGCCTCCGATCTCTCTCCATTCGTGCCTCGCCTGGTCTGCCTCACCTCACGCCTAGGACATGATGGAGGGCAGGGCAAGGGCGCTGCTTGGGACAGCCGACATGTGGACGCGCAGCGCGCGATGCAATCCACCTTCGTTAGCCTGAATGGTCACACGTACGCTGGGCGGACACCCGGGCATGGGTTAGCCCAGGTGTCCGCCGGCGTTTCCGTACCTGCCGGAAACGGAAACAGGATCGGTTCAGGCGGCGATGCTCCGGTAGGGCCTCTCGGCGCGCGCGGCAGTCAGGGCATGCGCCCACCATTGCAGCCTTGCCATCATCCGGGCGAGAAGCTTGAGCGCTTCTTCGGGCCGATCGAGGTTGCCGTCTTCATCGAAGCGGTTCCAAGGTGCCGCAATGCTTACGGTGTCACGCACGGTGACGGCATGGAGTTCGGCGAAGACAAGCCGCAGCTGCTCGACAGCACGCAGACCGCCCGAGATGCCTCCATAGGATACGAAGGCCACAGGTTTTCCATGCCAGGGTTCGTTGAACGAATCGAGCACGAACTTGAGTGCCGCTGTGAAGCTGTGATTATATTCCGGCGTGACGACGATGAAGGCGTCCACCGCGTTCAGACGGGAGGCGAGACGCTTTACTTCGCGATGACCGTCATCATGCTGGGAAGGCAGGTCGAAATCGAGCGGATCGATGATATCGAGGTCGATCAGCGGATAGAGTACAAGCTGCCGGGTCAGCCATTTCACCACCCGGTCGCATATCCGGCCCTGCCGTATGCTTCCGTAGATGACGCCGACTTTGATGGCTGTTTTCATATATTGCCCCTTCTTTACGCTGCGAGGAGCTTGGCTTATAAAACCTCAACCATTATTGAGGTCAATAGGCGTATGGAAACAATTTCATCGACCAATTTCAGCAGGCTTCTGACTGTAGGCGAAGTGGCGGAGCGCAGCGGACTGGCGGTTTCGGCGCTGCATTTCTACGAGGCCAAGGGTCTGATTTCGTGCATGCGCTCGCGCGGCAACCAGCGGCGCTACGGGCGCGATGTCCTGCGCCGTCTCGGCATCATCAAGGTGGCACAGAGGGTCGGCATACCGCTGGCTGAAATTCAGGCGGCTTTCGATACCCTGCCGCAGGGGCGAACGCCGACGGCAGGCGATTGGCAGAAGCTCTCGCAGATATGGAAGGACGATCTGGATTCGCGAATCAAACGGCTGACGCTGCTTCGCGATCGCCTGACCGGTTGCATCGGCTGTGGCTGCCTGTCGATCGAAAGCTGCCCATTGCGAAACCCTTGTGACAAACTAGGCGAGGAGGGAACCGGTGCGCGCCTGCTGGAGGAGGCTTAGGCAGCCCCTGCAGTCGCCCCATCACCTGATAGATATGGCCCCCTTTCAGATCGGTGCACCACAAGTCCAACGCCATTAAACGAACTAGAATAGTGCCAAATCGAAGATAAATAGAATGTCAAACGAACATTCTATGGCAGTGTCTTTTCCGAGGTTTCGATCAGATTGATGTTGCTTTCCGCGCAGACCTTCCTGAGCGATTCGACATTACAGTCGTCGGTAACGAAGGTGTGGACCTGCGACAGGTGGCCGATGCGCACCGGAGCCGTGCGCTCGAATTTGGTGGAGTCGGCAACAAGGACGACGTGGCGCGCATTCGCCATGATGGCTTGGGCGACCTTCACTTCGCGGAAATCGAAGTCGAGAAGCGCACCGTCCGGATCGATCGCCGAAGCGCCGATGACGGCATAATCGACTTTGAATTGCCGGATGAAATCGACGGCTGCTTCGCCGACGATGCCGCCATCCGAATGGCGCACTACGCCGCCCGCGATGACGACCTCGATCGAGGGAAACAGACGCAAACGACTGGCAACGTTGATGTTATTGGTGATCACCATCAGTTCGTGGTGATCGACCAGCGCTTCCCCGACTGCCTCGGTCGTCGTTCCGATATTGATGAAGAGCGAAGCTTTGTCGGGAATAATGTCAGCGGTCGCGCGACCGATCGCGAGTTTTTCACCGGCGGCGATCGAGCGGCGTGCCTCGTATTTCACGTTCTCTGTCCCGCCCGGAAAAATTGCCCCGCCGTGAATACGCGTCAGCACGTGTCCATCGCAAAGGTCGTTCAGGTCCTTGCGAATGGTCTGCGGCGTGACGGAGAAGCGCGTTGCCAGATCCTCGACCAGCACGCGGCCTTCGGCTTTGGCGATATCGAGAATCTCCGTCTGCCGTCCGGACAGAAACATGGCTTCGTCTCCCTTTCTTTCGCTGGGCCGGATCATATGTTAAAGCGAAAATTGCGCAATCGGCGACTGGCGGCCGGAGCCGGGAGGGTTTCAAGCGTGTTTCACCCCAAGCTTTTTGAAAATCGCAATGTTGTCGTGACCGGCGCAGGGCGTGGAATCGGCCTCGAAGTCGCGCGGCAGTTCCTGGATTGCGGCGCGCACGTCTTGGTTCACACTGGCCGGAATAGCGAAAGGAACTTGCCGGACTTCCTGTTGACGGCAGAGCAGGAGCGACGCGCAGTTCTCGTTGCAGCCGATTTTCTGGCGCCGAACGGCACGGCTGCTTTCGCAGCGAAAGCTCTGGATACTTTTGGCGCGGTGCATGTGCTCGTCAACAATGCCGGCACGATGGTTGGCCGGTTTCCCGCAGGGGCGTTGACGGATGGAGAATACGACACGATCGTCAGGCTCAATCAGACATCCGTCGTTGAGCTTACGCGCGTTCTGCTGCCGGCTTTGCGGGCGGCCCACGGCGCGGCGATTGTCAACACGGTTTCGATCTCCGCGATGACAGGCGGTAGCCCCGGCTCCGCGATTTATTCCGCCGCCAAGGCATTCGTCTCCACCTATTCCAAAGCGCTCGCACGCGAACTGGCGCCGGATGCAATCCGGGTCAATTGCGTATCCCCGGGCACGATCGAAACCGACTTTCACGGGCGTTATTCCTCGCCGGAGAAGCTGGAGCAGACCCGCAAGGGCATACCGCTGCAACGTCTCGGGACTGCCGAGGATTGCGCACCTGCCTATCTCTTTCTGGCTGCGCCATCGCTGTCCGGTTACATCACGGGGCAAGTGCTCGAAATCAACGGCGGTCAGCTTATCTGCTGATTTGCTTGGACTTTTTTTGGTATTTCGACAATTCGGCACAATGCCGGCGTGTGGATATGCTATCGTTCCGGTCTACCTGAAGTGCATCCAGCAGAGAGTCCGAATGCCGTTGCCGAAGACCGAGCCGGGAATAACCGGCCAGGAACTGCAGAAGCTTGCCGCCAAAGCCCACGAAGCGAGTGATCTGCTGAAAGCAATGGCACATCAGACCCGGCTTCTCATTCTCTGCATCCTCGCCAATGAGGAAAAGACGGTCAGCCAAATCGAAGAATTGCTCGGTGTACAACAAGCGATGGTTTCGCAGCAGCTTGCGCGGCTGCGCATGGAAGGCCTCGTGAACACGCGCCGGGCAGGCCGGCTCATCTATTACAGCATCGGCAATGCCAATATAACGATCTTCATGGATTTGCTCTTCGGCATGTTTGAAGCGCCCGACGTTGGCTGATGCTTGCAGCCCTTGCGATTATTAACGGCTAAGGCCAATGATGGCTTGTCTCGAAGGCGGCTGGAGGTCGGATGATCGACAAGCTTGAATTCTTCATTGCCCTTGCCAACGAAAAGCACTTCGGCCGTGCTGCCGAGGAGTGCGGCATCTCGCAGCCCACACTGTCGGCCGCGATTCGGCAGCTCGAAGACCAGTTGGGTGTCATGCTGGTGCAGCGAGGCTCGCGCTTTCAGGGCCTGACGCCGGAGGGCCAGCGTGTTCTCGAGTGGGCAAGGCGCATCGTCGGCGACACGCGCACCATGCGCGAAGAGATGCGCGCCGCGCGCAGAGGCCTTTCCGGCCACCTGCGCCTTGCCTCAATTCCGACTGCCCTGGCGATGCTGGCGCGGATCACGACGCCCTTTCAAGAGCGGCATCCGGACGTCACCTTCTCCATCGTTTCACGCAATTCGTTGCAGGTGTTGAGCATGCTCGAAAATCTCGAGATCGACGCCGGGGTGACTTATCTTGAAAACGAGCCGCTCGGGCGTGTGACTACCGTGCCGCTTTATGCCGAGCGCTACCACCTGATCACTGCCGCCGGCAGCCCGCTTTCCGATCGCGAGACCGTGACATGGCGTGAAGTGGGCGATCTTCGGCTTTGCCTATTGACCGCCGACATGCAGAACCGCCGGATCATCAACCGGCACCTCGCAGAAGCGGGCTCGAGCGCGCATCCCACCTTGGAATCCGGTTCGATGATCGTGCTGTTTTCCCATGTCAGAACCGGGCGCTGGGCGAGCATCATGCCGCGAAATGTGGCTGAATCCTTTGGGTTTCCGGCCGAAATACGAATGATTCCAATTATCGAGCCGGCGGCCCATCATTCGGTCGGGTTGGTTGCAACGCATCGCGAGCCGTTTACGCCTCTCGTGTCTGCATTGTTGCATGAGGCGAGAATACTCGCGGAGAGCGAAAGTCTTTGATAGAAATTTCCTATCAATCGACGGAACAGCTTTATTGATCGCTCGATGTTTCCCTGAAAGACTTCCTTCGAGATACCGGATCGGCAGAGGGAGGCCGCTGCGGTGATCGACATAGGAAGCCCTGGGAGGCCCGCCGAAAATGAATGCTCATGTCGCCAATGGCGATATTGCCGAACGCACGTGCGCGATTGTTGGTGCCTTGCGCGCTCTTGAAGGTCCGCTCCTTCCAATCCTCCATGAAGTTCAGGATGAATTTGGCCATGTGCCGCAGGAAGCGCTTACTGTCATCGCCGACGAGCTCAATCTGTCGCGCGCCGAAGTGCATGGCGTGATGACGTTCTATCACGATTATCGCGATCATCCTGCCGGCCGCCATGTCCTGAAGCTCTGTCGTGCCGAGGCCTGTCAGTCGATGGGCGGGGATGCTGTTGCCGATCGTATCAAGACATTGCTCGGTGTCGATTTCCATCAGACTGCGCTCGATGGCAGCGTGACTTTGGAGCCCGTCTACTGTCTTGGGCTCTGCGCTTGCGCACCTGCAGCCATGCTCGACGGCGATCTCTATGGGCGGGTCGATGACGAGACCGTCGCCGAGCTCGTTGCGGAGGCGCGGCGATGAGCGTGACGATTTATGTTCCGCGCGACGCCGCAGCGCTGGCGCTCGGTGCCGAGAAGGTGGCTGAAGCGGTTACCCAGGAGATCGCAGCCCGCGGCATCGATGCGAAGATCGTGCGCAACGGCTCGCGCGGAATGTTCTGGCTGGAGCCTCTGGTGGAGGTCGAGGTATCCGGCAAGCGCATCGGCTACGGTCCGGTCAAAGCGAAGGACGTCGCCGCGCTTTTCGATGTCGGGTTCGCGAGCGGTGATGATCACGCCCTCTGTCTTGGGGAGGTCGAAGGCCTCCCATTCTTGAAGGAACAGACCCGCCTGACCTTCGCCCGCTGCGGCATCGTCGATCCGCTTTCCCTGGAAGATTATGAGGCACACGGCGGTCTCGCGGGGCTTCACCGTGCCGTGGCCATGGCTCCTGCAGACGTGGTCAAGGAGGTCACCGATTCCGGCCTTCGCGGCCGCGGCGGTGCTGGTTTTCCGACCGGCATCAAATGGAAGACGGTTTTGGATGCCGCCGGCGACCGGAAATACATCGTCTGCAATGCGGACGAAGGCGACAGCGGCACATTCGCGGACCGCATGATCATGGAGGGCGATCCCTTCGTGCTGATCGAAGGCATGGCGATCGCCGGTCTCGCCACGCGCGCCACAAAAGGCTTCATCTACATCCGTTCGGAATATCCGCATGCGATCGCGACGATGACGGAAGCGGTCGAGATCGCCCGCAGGGCATGCATTCTCGGCGCTTCGGTACTCGATTCCGGTCGCGCGTTCGATATCGAAGTCAGGACCGGTGCGGGCGCTTATGTCTGCGGCGAGGAAACGTCGCTGCTGAACAGCCTGGAAGGCAAGCGCGGTGTCGTGCGCGCCAAGCCGCCGCTGCCGGCGCACAAGGGACTCTTTGGCTGTCCCACGGTCATCAACAACGTGATCTCGCTGGCCTCCGTCCCGATCATCCTGGACAAGGGGTCCGCCTTCTACCGCGATTTCGGGATGGGCCGGTCGCGCGGCACGATTCCGCTGCAGATCGCCGGGAACGTCAAGCATGGCGGCCTCTATGAAACGGCCTTTGGTCTCTCGCTCGGCGACATCGTTGACAAGATCGGTGGCGGCACGGCGACCGGCCGGCCGGTGAAAGCAGTTCAGGTTGGCGGTCCGCTTGGCGCCTATTTCCCGCGGGCCCTCTTCGACACGCCTTTCGACTATGAATCTTTTGCCGCCAAGGATGGCCTCATTGGCCATGCAGGCATCGTCGTATTCGACGACACGGCGGACATGCTGAAACAAGCGCGGTTCGCCATGGAATTCTGTGCGGTCGAAAGTTGCGGCAAGTGCACGCCCTGCCGCATCGGCTCCACGCGCGGCGTCGAGACCGCAGACAAGATCGCGCGAGGAATCGAACCGGAGAAGAACCGGGCACTGCTCGCCGATCTCTGTAACACCATGAAATTCGGCTCTCTTTGCGCGCTCGGCGGATTCACGCCCTATCCGGTGATGAGCGCGATGACGCACTTCCCGGACGATTTCGCGCCAGTACCCTTCATCGAAGCGGCGGAGTAAGGACCTATGTCTCTCGTTCACGAAATCGACTACGGCACGCCGGCTTCGAAATCCGAAACAAGTGTGACGCTGACCATCGATGGCCGGCAGATCACCGTGCCGGAGGGTACGTCCGTCATGCGCGCCTCGATGGAGGCTGGTATTCAGGTGCCGAAGCTTTGTTCGACCGATATGGTCGACGCCTTTGGCTCCTGCCGCCTGTGTCTCGTAGAGATCGAAGGCCGCAACGGGACGCCTGCATCGTGCACGACGCCGGTTGCGGCGGGCATGGTGGTCCATACGCAGACCGGGCGCCTCAAGGATATCCGCCGCGGGGTGATGGAGCTTTATATTTCCGACCACCCGCTCGACTGTCTGACCTGTGCTGCCAATGGCGATTGCGAACTGCAGGACATGGCCGGCGCCGTCGGCTTGCGCGACGTACGCTACGGCTATGAAGGCGACAATCACGTCAAGGCACGCAACAACGGCGACATCAATCTCAAATGGATGCCGAAAGACGAGTCGAACCCGTATTTTACCTATGATCCGTCGAAATGCATCGTCTGCTCCCGCTGCGTGCGCGCCTGTGAGGAAGTGCAGGGAACCTTTGCGCTGACGATCGAAGGCCGCGGTTTCGGCTCGCGCGTTTCGCCAGGCATGCACGAGCATTTCATCGATTCCGAATGCGTCTCATGCGGCGCCTGCGTGCAGGCCTGCCCGACGGCGACACTGACAGAAAAGTCGGTCATCCAGATTGGCCAACCGGAACATTCGGTGGTGACCACCTGTGCTTATTGTGGCGTCGGCTGCTCCTTCAAGGCGGAAATGCGCGGCGAAGAGCTGGTGCGCATGGTGCCATGGAAGGATGGGCAGGCCAACCGCGGGCATTCCTGCGTCAAAGGCCGTTTCGCGTACGGCTATTCGACGCACAAGGATCGCATCCTCAATCCGATGATCCGAGAAAAGGTCACCGATCCCTGGCGCGAAGTGACTTGGGACGAAGCCTTCGCGCATGTGGCGTCGGAATTCCGCCGCATCCAGTATCAATACGGCCGCGACTCGATCGGCGGGATCACCTCGTCGCGCTGCACGAATGAGGAGACCTTCCTTGTCCAGAAGCTGATCCGCGCAGGCTTCGGCAACAACAATGTCGATACCTGCGCCCGCGTCTGCCATTCGCCGACGGGTTACGGTCTTGGCCAAGCCTTCGGCACATCGGCTGGCACGCAGAATTTTGACAGCGTCGAAGATTCTGATGTGGTCGTCGTTATAGGTGCCAATCCGACGGATGGGCATCCGGTCTTCGGATCCCGCCTGAAGAAGCGCCTGCGCCAAGGCGCCAAGCTGATCGTCATCGACCCGCGGCGCATCGATCTCGTCAGAACGCCGCATGTCGAGGCCGCCTATCACCTGCCGTTGAAGCCAGGCACCAATGTCGCGGTCATGACCGCGCTTGCGAATGTGATCGTCACCGAAGGGCTCTATGACGAAGCCTTCATCCGCGAACGCTGCGATTGGTCAGAATTCGAAGATTGGGCGGCTTTCGTCGCCGAACCACAGCACAGTCCGGAAGAGACAGAGAAGTTCACCGGCGTTCCCGCCGAAGATCTGCGCGGTTCTGCTCGCCTTTATGCGCGCGGCGGCAACGGGGCGATCTATTACGGCCTCGGCGTGACCGAACACAGCCAGGGTTCTACGACCGTTATGGCGATCGCTAACCTGGCAATGGCGACCGGCAATATCGGTCGCCCGGGCGTCGGCGTTAATCCGCTGCGCGGCCAGAACAATGTGCAGGGCTCCTGCGACATGGGTTCATTCCCCCACGAGCTGCCGGGCTATCGCCATATCTCGGACGATGCGACACGCGATATTTTCGAGAAGCTGTGGGGCGTCAAACTCAACAACGAACCCGGCCTTCGCATTCCGAATATGCTGGATGCCGCCGTGGAAGGCACATTCAAGGGCCTGTATGTCCAAGGCGAGGACATTCTCCAATCCGACCCGGATACAAAGCATGTGGCCGCCGGCCTTGCCGCTATGGAATGCGTCGTCGTTCAGGATCTCTTCCTGAACGAAACGGCAAACTACGCGCATGTCTTTCTGCCGGGGTCGACCTTCCTGGAAAAGGACGGGACTTTCACCAACGCCGAACGCCGCATCAACCGCGTGCGCAAGGTCATGACGCCACGCAACGGCTATGGGGACTGGGAGGTAACGCAGAAGCTGGCCCAAGCCATGGGACTTGGCTGGAACTATCAGCATCCATCCGAGATCATGGACGAGATTGCGGCAACGACGCCGAGCTTCGCGCTGGTTTCCTACGACTACCTGGAAAAGATGGGCTCGGTGCAGTGGCCCTGCAACGAGAAGAACCCGGAAGGTTCGCCGATCATGCATGTGAACGGCTTTGTTCGCGGCAAGGGCAAATTCATCCGCACCGAATATGTGGCGACCGACGAGCGCACCGGGCCGCGCTTCCCGCTGCTGCTGACGACCGGCCGCGTCCTCAGCCAATACAATGTCGGCGCCCAGACGCGGCGTACCGACAACGTCGTCTGGCACGCCGAGGACCGGCTCGAAATCCATCCGCATGATGCTGAAATGCGGGGCATTCGCGATGGCGACTGGGTCAAGCTCGGCAGCCGCTCCGGCGATACATCACTGCGGGCGCTGATCACCGATCGCGTTGCGCCCGGGGTCGTCTACACAACCTTCCATCATCCGAACACGCAGGCAAATGTCATCACCACCGACTTCTCCGACTGGGCGACGAACTGCCCGGAATACAAGGTGACGGCAGTGCAGGTCTCGCCTTCGAACGGTCCCTCGGATTGGCAGATCGAATATGACGAGCAGGCACGTCAGAGCCGCCGGATCGCCGGCAAGCTGGAGGCAGCCGAATAATGAAAAGGCGGCCGACGCGCATTTCCGTCAACCGAATCGCCCGGAAGGGCGGGGTCATGATGCCGGGTGAGCGCGTCGTGCCGGAGGAAGTACCGGTTGCCTTTTCCTATGGCGGCACATCGCATGCCGTAATGATGGCGACGCCGGGCGATCTGGAAGACTTTGCGGTTGGCTTCAGCCTGACGGAAGGCATAATCCAGGACGCGAGCCAGATCTCCGCAATCGAAATCATCGATGAGGAGCGGGGTATCGATGTCCAGGTAACGTTGATAGACGATGTCGCGGACGCCTTGCGTGCGCGCCGACGCAGCATGGCGGGTCCGGTCGGTTGCGGACTTTGCGGCATCGAATCGATCGAACAGGCTGTCCGTCAGATACCCGATGTTTCCTCTGCGGATCTCAAGCTGACGCATGGCGATATCGTCCGCGCCGTCTCGCTTCTCAATGACGCCCAGCCGCTTCACCGGGAAACACGGGCGGTACATGGAGCGGGCTTCTACGTTCGTGGAAAAGACCTGCTCGCCGCTCGCGAGGATGTCGGCAGGCACAATGCGCTCGACAAGCTCTGCGGTGCCGTCATTCGCATCGGAACGAGCGGCTCAAACGGGGCTGTAGCTGTCACAAGCCGGCTGTCCGTCGAGATGGTGCAGAAGGCTGCGATCCTCGGAAGCCCCGTTCTCATCGCGATTTCCGCGCCGACGGCTCTTGCCATCCGAACCGCCGAGCAAGCGGGCATGACGCTCGTTGCGCTTGTGCGCGGCGATGACTTCGAAATTTTCACCCATCCGCACCGTATATTGCCTGAAAGCATTGCCGATGTCGCATGATCCGCATTCCAAGCTCGTCTACATGGCCAACCAAATAGCGACCTTTTTCAAGAGCCAGCCGGAAAGCGAGGCGGCTCAAGGTGTTGCGACGCATATCAACAAATTCTGGGAGCCGCGCATGCGGCGGCAATTGTTTGAAATACTAGAAAAAGACAGCAACGGCCTGAACGCGCTTGTCGTTGAGGCCGCATCTCTGATCCACCGGCCCGAGCCGGCGGAGCCAATCCAGAAATAAACATCGATTTCAAGCAAGAGGGGAAACAGGCATTTCGCCTGCTTAAGCATGAATTATTGCAAGCAAAGTCTTTAATCTGGAGGAATTATTCTTAACATCTTCCCCGCCCTGAAGGACGGGGATTTTCAGGGGCGGCTTTAGGCCGCCCTTTCGAGTCCTCGGCTCCCGCCGGAAGTCTCCGACGCCGCCGATGGCAGTGTTCCAGCCAGTCGTATGTCGGTGGCTTAAGCTGCCAGTTCGTCGGTTTCGTTTTCTTTGAACATCTTGGCGAGGTTCAGGAAGCAGATCATGCCGTTTTCCGATGCGATGACGCCTTCGCAATAGGCGCGATCGAACGACGCCGTCACTTCCGGTACGGGCTGAACCTGGCTGGAGGCAATCGTCAGAATGTCAGAGACGCGGTCGACAAGCATGCCGATGACCATGCTGTGCACCTCTGCCACAACAATGGCGCTGCGTTCATTGGCGACGGTGCTCTTCATGCCAAGCTTGTAGGCGAGATCGATGATCGGGATAACGGAACCGCGAAGGTTCATGACGCCGATGACGTCAGCCGGCGCATGCGGGATCGGCGTCGATGGTGCCCAGCCGCGGATTTCGCGGATGGTTGTCGTCTTCACGCAGAACTCCTGATCGTGGAGACGGAATGCGATTATCTCGAGAGTATCGCCGCTGAAGTTATTTGAGTTGATCGTGGTCATTAGAAAGTCTTCCCAAGCCCGGCAGAAGCGGCTGCGCCACCATTGGCGCGAACACCCCTGCCTTCACACCACGCGACGTCCTCGCAATGATTTTCGAGGCCTCGTTACGATTATCCGGGACATTACCGGAAGAGTGTTGCGCAAATCTAAATTGCCATAGCAGACCGCAAGGTTTCTGGATTCCTTTGCAGTTTTGACCAACAATAGAAGCCAGAAGGGCCTTGCCTATGCGATTGTCTTCTCGATCTCAGAGACAGCCCATTCCACCTGTTCTTTGGTAATGACGAGCGGCGGCGCCAGGCGGATCGTATTCTCATGCGTATCCTTTGCCAGGAGGCCCCGCTCCTTGAGGCTGTAGCAATATTGCCGCGCGCCGCCTGCTTCCGGCTCCAGCTCGATCGCCATCATCAGGCCGCGGCCGCGCACGTCTTTGACGATATTGGAGCGGATCGATCTCAGGCCGTCGATGAAGTATGCGCCCATTTTCTCGGCATTTTCGATCATGCCTTCCTCGGTGAGCGCTTTCAGCGCCGCGCGGGCGACGGCGCACGCGAGCGGGTTGCCGCCGAACGTCGAGCCGTGCTGGCCGGGTTTCAGGACGCCGAGAACTTCCGAGTTGGAGAGGACGGCCGATACCGGATAGAAACCACCAGAAAGCGCCTTGCCGATCAGCGTCACGTCGGCTTCGATGCCTTCATGCTCCTCCGCCAGAAGCTTGCCCGTCCGGCCGAGCCCTGTCTGGATCTCGTCGAGGATCAGCGTGACGTTATGGGCCGTGCACAACTCGCGGATACGCTTGAAATAGCCCGCAGGCGGAATGACGACACCAGCTTCGCCCTGGATCGGCTCGATGAGGGCGGCAACGGTATTCTCGTTGATCGCGACTGCAAAGGCCTCCGCATCGCCGAAGGGAACCGTGCGAAAGCCCGGCGTGTAGGGACCGAAACCGGCACGTGCGTCGGGATCAGTGGAGAAGCTGACGATAGTGAGCGTCCGGCCGTGGAAGTTATCGGCACAGACGATGATCTCCGCCTTGCCTTCCGGGACGCCCTTCACCTCATAGCCCCACTTGCGAACCGCCTTGATGGCTGTCTCGACGGCTTCGGCGCCGGAGTTCATCGGCAGGATCTTGTGAGAGCCGGTGAGCGCTGCCAGCTCCTCATAGAGATGTGCGAGCTGGTCGTTGCGGAATGCGCGCGAGGTGAGCGTGAGTTTTCCGGCCTGTTCGATCATCGCAGCCAGGATCTTCGGATGGCAGTGCCCCTGATTGACCGCTGAATAGGCGGAAAGGCAATCGAGATACCGCTTGCCGTCCGTATCCCAAACGTACACGCCTTCGCCGCGGGTCAGAACGACATCGAGCGGCTTGTAGTTATGCGCACCAAGCAGCTGTTCGGTGGCGATCAGATTTGCAGATGCTGTCATTGCCGTTTCCCCCTATGCGGCGCGTGTCGGACGATCGAAGATGCGGCGGCCGAAGAGGCTTGCCGTCAGCTCCACGAGAACGCGAGCGCTCTTGCCACGATCATCCAGAAATGGATTGAGCTCGACGAGATCAAGCGACGAAACGAGCCCGCTGTCGGAAAGCATTTCCATGACGAGGTGCGCCTCGCGGAATGTCGCGCCGCCGGGAACGGTGGTGCCGACGCCGGGTGCGATATCCGGATCGAGGAAATCGACATCAAGGCTTACATGCAGGAGGCCGTTCGCCTTTTCAATCGTGCTGACGATATGGCGCATGGTGGCTGCGATGCCCTGCTCATCGATGGAGCGCATGTCGAAGACGTTGACGCCGTGTTTTTGGATTTCCACGCGCTCGGACGGATCGACGGAGCGAATGCCGACCTGAAACACATAGCGCGGATCAACGAGGGGTCGGTCCCTGGGCAGGATCTCCGCGACCTCGGCCTGGCCGCAGAAGAAGGCGACGGGCATGCCGTGCATGTTGCCGGAAGGCGACGTCACCGGCGAATTGAAGTCGGAATGGGCGTCGAGCCAGAGCACGAAGAGCGGGCGGCCCTTTTCAGCCGCGTAGCGCGCCATACCGGAGACGCTGCCCATCGACAGGCTGTGATCGCCTCCAAGAATCAGCGGAAAACGGCCGGCCGCGGCGGCGTCGTAGGTGCTTGCTTCGAGCGCACGCGTATAGGCGCCGATGAGACGCAGATTGTGCGCCTTCGGATGGTTCGGAAGGTCGCGCGCCGGAACGACGAGGATGTCGCCTTCATCGCGCACATCATGGCCGAGGTCGATCAGCGTCTGGTCCACACCGGCAATGCGCAGCGCTGCCGGCCCCATCGCCGCCCCGCGCCGACCGGAGCCTTCCTCTACGGGAACACCAATGAGTGTGACTGATCGAGATTGAACTTCCATTCTGGGCGCTCCGGATTCGAAATTGGATTGACGCATATTCGGATATCGACGTGACGGCAAAAAGATGGAAAAGTGCCAGAAATGAAATCCGATTATGCACTTTGCTAAGTGTGTTTCGACAAAGTGATCGCTATGGACGACCTTGACCAAGAACTTCTAAGTGCGCTTCGCCATAATGCGAGAACGCCGGTATCCTCTCTTGCCGCGATGACCGGCGCGTCGCGCACGACCGTTGCCGCCCGCATCGACCGGCTTGTCGCAAGCGGCACCATTGCCGCTTTCACCATCCGGACCGGCCATGAGACACGCGCCGCCGGCGTTCGCGCCATCGTCATGATCGAGGTTCTCGGCAAACTCGCAGACCGGGTGGCCGATCAGTTGCGCGGTCTTCCGCAGGTGCGCGCGTTGCACAGCACCAACGGCAAATGGGATTTCGTCGCAGAGCTTGAGGATCGCGATCTCGTCTCCTTCGATGAGACGCTGCGCCGTATCCGGCTCATCAATGGCATCAATTCGACCGAAACCAGTATCCTGCTGAAAACCAGGAAGACCGGATTCTAGTATTCATGCTCGTAGACGATGCCGGCTTCGCCAGCACCGTTTCCGCCTGCAGCACCGCGCAATTTCACGCCACGCCCGATATCGAGATTGATGATCGCCTTGGCGCCTGCCTCGCCGCCCTGCTGTAATTCGAAATAGGTGCGCTCATTCAGATAGCGGCCGACGCTGACGCTTGTCTGCCCCTTCTCGTCGGTGCTGATATTGAGGTCGTCGACACCAAGCTGGTTGCGGAGTCCCTCGAAAAGCGAGGTCGAGCGTCCACCCGCTAGCTGGCTCACCGCATCGGCGAGCTGCGCGATCTGGACCGGCGAGAGCTTCGACATGGATTGGCCGAAGATCAGCTGCGCGAGCACCTCGTCCTGCGGCAGGGTCGGCGAGGACGAAAAGGTGATCGAGGGATCCGTAGCAAGTCCCGTGACGTCGACGGTGAGCGTCGTCGTTCCCGAAGTGGAGCTTGCTTCCATATCGAGCGTCGGCGTCAAATCGCCAGCAAAGGTAATACGGCTCCTGTCGGTAAAGTTCAGGCGCCGATTAAGGATGGTCAAGCGTCCGCGACGCATGGTGAAGCCGCCGGAAACGACGGGCGTTGCCGCCGTTCCTCTGATCGTAACACTGCCACCGAGTTCCGAATCGATGCCGCGGCCGCGGACGAAGATTTGCGAGGGCGCGTCAATCTGCAGATCGAGCGCGAGCATCGTGGATTTCTCGCCGGGCTTCTGCGCGTTTTCGTCGCGCAGTTGGGCACGCACCGCCGGTGGTGCATGGACGTGTTTGATGTTGATTTCGCGCAGTGAAGTCGGCAGCTTGTCCGGCACCGTGATCGATGCTTTTTCGACGTTCAACCTGCCGCTCAGCGTTGGGTTGGTGAGCAGCGGACCCCGGAGGCCGAGATTGCCGTCGACCGTCGCGACGACAAGCGTTCCGTCAACATAGACTGCCCTGTCGAGCCTAACCTCGATGTTTACCGGATAGCCGCTGCCCGGCCGGATCCCGATCGTTCCACTTGCCGTAACGCTGCCGCCGCTCACGAAATTGCCGCTCAGGCGGGAGATGGTGGCCTGTTCGCCATCCATGGTGATGTTGGCGGTGACATTGTTGAGCGCAAGGTTTCTGCGGACATCGACCAACTTGGCGCCGCTCGTCGTAATGGTCCCGTTGACGACGGGGCCGGCAGCAGTGCCGGTGACACGGAGGTCTATGTCGGCGGTGCCTTCCGCGACGAAGCCCTGCTGCGCCAGCTGTGCGCCCACTATGGCAAAGGGGAGGTTGCCGCGGAATTGCAGATTGAGGGCCCGGTTGCCGGTGATCGCGACGGTGCCGCCGCCCTTCATGGAAAGGCCGCTCTCGCCTATAAGGTTGGTATCAATCGTAAGGTTGTTGTTGGCGAGTTTGCCGCTTGCCGCGATTTCGAACGGCGAAAGGCCCGCGCCTTTGGTCTGGCCCGTTGCCGCATCCTTCCAGTCAAGCTTGAAATCGACGGTCGGTGCGGAAAGGGAGCCGGAAACCGATATCGTTCCGGAGATCGTTCCCGACGCGGCGAGACCGGGCACGAAGCCGTTTGCCACGCTCGCCGGAAGATTGGAGACATTGGCGTCCACCTTGAGGCTCTTGACGGCCGTCCCCTCTATCATGACATTGCCGCCGGCCTTCAGCGTCACGTTGCCGGCGCCGTTCAGATCGGCATTGAAGTCGAGCCTGTTGTTCGCAAGCCTGCCAGTCGCGTTCAGTGCGAGCTGGGACAGTCCTGCCTTCTTGGTGTGGCTGGTTGCCGCATTCTTCCAGTCGAGTTTGAAATCGGCTGCGGGGGAGGCGAGGTTTCCCGAGGCCGTAACCGTCCCTGAAATAATGCCTTCTGCTGCAAGACCTGGCACGAAATTGTTGGCTATGCCTGCCGGAAGATTGGCAATGTTGGCGTCAACGCTCAGGCTCTCCACTGTCTTACCGGCAAGCGCGGCATTGCCGGTCGCTCTCAGCGAGGCGCCATCGGCGCCACGCGCATTTGCATCGAAATCGAGCCTATTGGCGGCAAATTTGCCGCTCGCGCTGAGATCCAAGGAGGACAGCCTTACACCCTTGGTTTGGCTTGTGGCTAGGTCCTTCCAATCGAGCTTGAAATCAACGGCAGGTGAAGTCGGTGTACCGGAAGCGGTCACGGTTCCCGAGACCGTGCCGGAGGCAGCTAGGCCTGGTACGAAGCCGTTTGCGATGCCTGCGGGAATGTTGGCGACGTTGGCGTCGATCTGCAAACTCTGAACAGTCTCCCCCGTAACAACAATGTTACCCGCCGCTTTCGCAGCCACATTTCCCGCGGCATTCGCATTTGCATCGAAGTCGAGCCTGCTATCTGCAAATCTGCCGGTGGCGCTTAGCCCGAGCGCTTTCAATCCGGCGGCTTTGGTATGGCTTGTGGCCGCGTCCTTCCAGTCGAGATCGAAATCGACGGCGGGCGCAACAGGTGCTCCCGACGCTTTGGCGGTTCCTGAGATCGTGCCCTCCGCAGCAAGTCCGGGCACGAAGCTGTTTGCAATGCTTGCCGGGACATTGTTGAGATTGGCATTCACATCGAGGTTTTGGACCGTCGTTCCCGCGATAACGATATTCCCGTCCGCGCTCAATCCCATGTTGGCTGAACCGGTCAGGTCCGCATCGAAGTCGAGTTTGTTGTCTGCGAATTTCCCCGTCGTGCTTAAGTTAAGCGGAGCGAGACCTGCCTGTTTCGTATGGCTTGTGGCTGCGTCCTTCCAGTCGAGATCGAAATCGACGGCCGGCGCAACAGGCGTTCCCAATGCCTTGGCAGTTCCTGAGATCGTGCCCTCCGCAGCAAGTCCCGGCACGAAGCTGTTTGCAATGCTTGCCGGGACATTGTTGAGATTGGCATTCACGTCGAGGTTTTGGACCGTCGTTCCCGCGATAACGATATTCCCGTCCGCGCTCAATCCCATGTTGGCTGCACCGGTCAGGTCCGCATCGAAGTCGAGTTTGTTGTCTGCGAATTTCCCCGTCGTGCTTAAGCCAAGTGGAGCGAGACCTGCCTGTTTCGTATGGCTTGTGGCTGCGTCCTTCCAGTCGAGATCGAAATCGACGGCCGGCGCAACAGGCGTTCCCAAAGCCTTGGCAGTTCCTGAGATCGTGCCCTCCGCAGCAAGTCCCGGCACGAAGCTGTTTGCAATGCTTGCCGGGACATTGTTGAGATTGGCATTCACGTCGAGGTTTTGGACCGTCGTTCCCGCGATAACGATATTCCCGTCCGCGCTCAATCCCATGTTGGCTGAACCGGTCAGGTCCGCATCGAAGTCGAGTTTGTTGTCTGCGAATTTCCCCGTCGTGCTTAAGTTAAGCGGAGCGAGACCTGCCTGTTTCGTATGGCTTGTGGCTGCGTCCTTCCAGTCGAGATCGAAATCGACGGCCGGCGCAGTCGGCGTTCCCAATGCCTCGGCAGTTCCCGAGATCGTGCCCTCCGCAGCAAGTCCGGGCACGAAGCTGTTTACAATGCTCGCCGGGACATTGGCGAGGTCGGCATTTACGTCCATGTTCTGAACGGCCGTGCCGGCAATCACGAAATTGCCGTTCGCCTTGAGTCCCATCTTTGCTGCGCCCGATAGGTTCGCATCGAAGTCAAGCTTGTTATCGGCAAATTTGCCGGTGGCGCTCAGCCCGAGCGTTTTCAATCCGGCAGCTTTGGTCTGGCTTGTGGCCGCATCCTTCCAGTCAAGATCGAAATCGACGGCCGGCGCAACAGGCGTTCCCGATGCTTTGGCAGTTCCTGAGATCGTGCCCTCCGCAGCAAGTCCAGGCACGAAGCTGTTTGCAATGCTTGCCGGGACATTGTTGAGATTGGCATTCACGTCGAGGTTTTGGACCGCCGTTCCCGCGACAACGACGTTTCCGCGGGATTTCAAGGACAACCCGTCGGCGCCATCGACGGCTGCGTCGAAGTCGAGCTTGTTATCGGCGAATCTTCCGGTCGTGGCGACGCCGAGCGGCGCGAGATGCGCACTTTTCGTGTGGCTGGTTGCAGCATTCTTCCAGTCGAGTTTGAAATCCGCAATCGGCGCCGCCCGCGTACCTTTGACCGTCACCGTGCCTGAGATGGCACCTTCGGCGTTCAGCTTCGGCACGAAGCCGTTGGCAAGGCTTGCGGGCAGGTCGCTGATGACGGCATTGATGTCGAGCGTCTCGCCCGCCGAGCCGGTGACTGCCACGGAACCGCTGGCGGTTTTGACCGTGAGGCCTCTCAGCGCCGCCTGGCCGTCCGCAATCGCGATTTCGGCCGGTTGAGAAAGCTCAACCGGAATGTCGCGCGGCTTGCCCGAAAATCGGGCAAGCCGGATCGTCATGCCGCCGGCATTCGCTTCGAGATCGCCTTCAGCAAGCAGCGGATTATTGTCGTAGACAGCGTTAAAATCGAAGTTCGTACGGTTCTGTTGCAGTACGAAATTCAGCGCCGGTCCTGCAAGCTTGTTGGCCCCGGAAGAGATCTCGCCGGCCTTGATGATGCCATTGACGGCGAGGGCTTTGAGATCGGTGACGGTGACAGCAATATCAGGTCTCACGATCGAAAGCGTGTCGCGCTGCAGGCCATTTCCTGCGGCCGTCACCTTGAGCGCGATCTTGCCTTTGTCGTTGGCGATGTCGAGCACACCCTTGAGATCGCCTTGGGCTCTCTGTCCGCCAAGTGCTGCCAGCGGGCTGATATCCGGAAAATCGAAAGCGAGCAGGCCAGTCGCCTCGAAGCGTGAGGACAGCTGGAGATTGCCTTCCAGCCGGTTCCTGCCGACATCTGCACGGAAAGACGGAATGCTGATGATGCCATCTTTGGACTGCGCATCGGCATTGACGGTGATCGGCTGGCCATCGATCGTGCCTTTGGCATCGACGGTGCCCTGTGGTGCGGCAGGATCAACCGTGCCGGAAATGTTGACGTCCAGATCGCCAAGCGTGCGGCCGGCGGTGCGAAGGGTTGCGGCCTTCAGGTTTGCCTTTATCGCCAGTGCCGTCAGCGGGCCGCTGGCATTGACCGTATAGCTCGCCTCGCCTTCAGCGGTTTCCAGCAGCTTGCTTATATCGGGTACGCGGCCGGAAAGGTTGGCGGTGAGGGTTTCATCATCAAGCGTCACCGTGCCGGCGGTTTCGATCGTACCCGATTTGATGACGATATCCGAGAGATTGATCTTGGACGGAATGGTCCCGGCGACCTGCGTATCGATCGAGATCGGCGTAGCGAAGCGCGGCGCAATCGCGGGCGGCAGCGCGGCCGGTTGAACGGTAAGCTTCGCATTCCCCGTCAGCGTGTTGTCGGTAAGCTTGTAGGTGCCGTTGACGGTGCCGCTAGCATTGGCGCTTTCGAACGTCGTCCCGTTGAAACCTACGCTGTCGGCGGCGATCTGAAGCGGCGCGGCAAGAGCCACGGGGCCTTGTACCGCACGACTGATATCCGGATTCAGGAACATCGTATCGCCGGCAACCATCCGCAATTGAATGGCGCCCGAGCGCTTGGCGAGGTTGAAGGCATCGCTCTTTGCCGTCAGCTTTACGTTGCCGATCGTCGCCTGCGGCAATGTTGCCGCATCGAGGGAGGCGCTGGCGTTCAATCGTGCTGACTGCGCATCGCCGGTGAGAGCGAGGTTCAGGCCCGTGACCATGAAACGGGCTTCGCCATCGGCAAGCGGCCAACGAAAATCGACCGGACCTGACGTACCGAGCACGTTGGCGTTCAGGCTGTTGTTGCCCGCTCGGTCCAGAGTGCCGGATGCCGCAATGACGACGCTTCCGGTCGCTATGTTGCCGGTCTGGATGTCAAGTTTGCCCCTATTGTCGAAGGTGGCGGAGACATCGATGTTCGTCTGGCCGGAAAACAGTGGCCGGAAGGCTGGAGGCAGAAGTGTGCTCAGATCGCCGCCGCCCTTGAGATCCAGGTGGTGCAGACCATCCTGCGTGAGGGCGTGATGTCCTTTAATCGAAGCGCGCTCCTGGCCGTCCAGGGCGGCTTGAAGCCTGCCGTTCCAATCCGAAATCGGCCCTTCGCCGTCGACGACGATATCGACTGCAGGGTCGCCCGGCAGCGACAGGAAAGTCGCAAGTAGTCCACCCTTCGGTTCAGAAAGCTGCGCCTTCAGCCGCAGCCGGTTCTGATCGGGCATGAAAGCCATATCGGCTGAGAGTCTAGCGTCCGGCACGTCGCGGCGGCTGAGATTGATTGCAGCGATCCCGCCGTTCTGGTCGGCCCGCAGATTGCCGCCGGCCGTTAAAGTAAACGCACGCCCAGTGAACTGTTCGCTGAGGCTGACCTCCGGGACGGCGATCTTGTCGACATCGATTTTGATCGGCAGGATGAAACCCTCATCCTCACCGCTTGCCGGCGGCGACGGGATAGTGCGTACAGGCTTCCGAATAAGGTTGACCGAGCTGATGGAGATCTCGTTTGCGTGGAACGTGCCGCGGAGCAGCGCAAGCGGATTCCAGTCTATCGAGAGACCTGTTACCTGCGCGAATACGCCCCGCGTATCCGAGACCGTTATCTCCGCTGCGCGCAATCCGCCAGTCAACAGGCTGCTTGGTTCACGGACCGCGATCTTCATGTCACGGTTCGAAAGGATTTCTGCGACCTCTTCCGTGATGATGCGGGAGCCGAACGAGGTAAAGCCGACGATTGCGATCGCTATGGAGGCGAGGATCAGCATAATGCCGGTCGTGACGCCGAGCACCCGGATGGTCCAATTCACGAATTTCGTCAGCGTCTGCATGGAGGAGGAACTACCCCGTTCTCGTCATCATTCGCGGGTTTGAAATCCGCGAATATCGCATTCTAAAAAGACTGGCCGATCCCGGCATAGATGCCGTAACTCGTGCCATTCTCGTACTTGTTCAACGGTACGGCAAAATCAAGCCGCAGAGGACCAAAAGGCGTGGCGTAGCGAATTCCGATGCCGGCACCGGCGCGGATGTCGGAAAAATCGGGAAATTCCTCGCTCCCAACCGTTCCGACGTCGATGAAGGGGACGACGCCGATGGTTTCGGTGATCCGGACGCGCGCTTCCAGCGAAGCCGTGACATAGGATTTGCCGCCTGTCGCTTCGTTCTCCGCATTGTACGGCGAAATCTCTTGGAAGCCATACCCCCGCACAGAGCCGCCACCGCCGGCAAAAAAACGTCTTGTTGCGGCAATCTCGTGCAATTCTCCGCCGATCAGCAGGCCGGCGGCAACCTTGCCTGCAAAAACAACATTGTCTTCCGCACCGATTGACTGATAGCCGGATATCGAACCCTCGAAGGACGAATAGATGGCGCCGTTGAATGCCTCGTAGCTCGGTGTTGCTGCGAGCGTTGCCCGATATCCTTCTGTGGGGTTGAGTTTATTGTCGCGCGCATCGCGCTCGTAAGTGAGCGGCAGGGCGAAAGTCAGATACTCATTGTCGCCGAACGCGTCATCGTCCTTTTCATAGCTGATTTCAGCGCTCGCCGAGACGATATCCTGATCGGTCAGTTCATGAGACAGGCCGAGCGACGCTGTGATCAGCGAGGCATTGTAGGCATCTGGATTTTCGGTCTTTGCGAGAATGCCGGCCTTCAGCGTTGCCGCAGGAAAAAAGGCACCGGGCTTGGTGAAGAGAATGCCTGTAGAATAGTCAAGATTTGTGATGTCGTTTTCGCCAAGGCGGCCAACGGCTCCCTCGATCCGAAGGGATTCCGCTTCGCCGAAAAGGTTGCGGTGTCCCCAATAGCCTTGGACCCCTATGCCGTCGATCGTCGAGTAATTGGCGCCGAAGCCGAAATAGCGTTGCTTGCCTTCCGAGACCTCGATGGTCATCGGCAAGGTGCCGTCGGCAGCAAGGGTATCGGCTTCGTGAATGGTGACGCTCGAAAAAACGCCAAGCGCGCGTAACCGCTCGCCCGCCTTCTTGAGCGCCTCGGGAGAATAGGCTTCGCCCTTTTCGAGGCGCGAATAACGCTGGATGAAAGCAGGTTTAACAGCTTTCTGCCCCGTGACGCCGACATTGCCGATCGGGGCCACCGGACCGCCTTCCGTCGCGATGACGATATCCACGGTACTGGTGCTGTGATCGGCCACCACTTGCCGCGTGGTCAGCTTCGCAAGTGGTCTTCCTTCGCTCTTCAGCTGTTCGACGATCTTGTCACCGGCCTTGATGATTGTCAGCGACCCGGCTTCTTCGCCAGGTGCCAAATCGTAATCGGCGGGATTGCGGCTTGCAGCATCGCCGCCGAACTGCACTTCCTTGACGCGGAAGACGGGTCCCGGCTCGATTGTAACATGAACAGGGACTGGCTTCGACCGATCGAAAGTCGGATTGGGAGGCAGGTCATCGATATTCTTTCCGTCGATCGTGATTGTCACGACGCCACCGTAACGCGCTTTCTCATAGAGCGTCGCGATCAGGCGGTCGCGGTCGTCGCGCGCCTTGACGACAATTCCGAGATCGCCGGAAACCGGGCGATCTTCGTCGCCGATCAGACGGGAACTGTTCTCCAACGCTTCTTTGAGATCGGGATCGGCGGTATCGGTTGTGAGATCGGCGTCGTAGCGCACAGGATCGGGTACCTGCTCGCTCTCACTGTCGTCTTCGCCAAAAATGGTGATGCCGAAAAGCTTGAATGCATAGGCCTCGCCAGTCAGAACCGGTGAAAACGCAGCCGTTGCCGCGATCACCATCATGGTGCCTGCCCGCCGATACGCAAAACCCGATTTCGGTGTCTTCCCTCTGATATGCATCCGCCGCTTTTGATTACATGCGTTGCCCAGCCATTAACAGCTTAGCGGCAAAAATGCACGGGGTGTATCGATTTAAGTTATTTTCGAGCTAATTTAGCACGAAAAAATGAAAAATCCCGGTTTGAAGCCGGGATTTTCGGACCTTGCATAGCTACGTCTCGGCGTTACGGGCAATCGTCGATATAGCGGCGGCCATAACGATCGCGATAGTAGCATTGTCCAGGCTGTTCTGAGACGCGGCCAATGACGGCACCTGTGACGCCGCCGATTGCAGCGCCGACTGCCGCTCCGCGAACATTGCCTGTGGCGACGCCGCCGATCACCGCGCCGGATGCCGCACCGATCCCGGCACCCTGTTCCGTCGGCGTGCAACTCGCAATCGAGAGGCCGATCAGAGCGAATGCGATTACGTTCTTCATTTCTTTTCTCCAAGGTTGGCCGTCCTAGGCAGCCGCTGTCCCTTCCACCGTGTCTTTTTGATTCCACCGTGTCTTTTTGATAGTTAAAACTATGTCGCGACAAGATGGCGTCTACCTTGTGCTTGAAATTTTTGTGATCACGGTTCTTTTCAGCGCGATTCAGATGTCGTGCGGAATCTTGCGTTTATCCGTGAAGCAAATTTGATAGAGCGCCCTAAAGTAGCGGTTGATCACGAAGCGAAAAAGTCAAATGATGCTCCTGTGCCTGGAGGGCACGAGGAGGAAATTATGGCGAAGGTGAAACTGACGGTGAACGGCCGGGCGGTGAGCGGCGATTGTGAAGAGCGCATGCTTCTCGTCCATTTCATTCGCGAAAAACTTGGCCTGACGGGAACGCATGTCGGCTGCGATACCACACAGTGCGGCACCTGCGTCGTCGATATGGACGGCAAGTCGGTCAAGAGCTGCACGATCCTCGCCGTTCAGGCATCAGGCTCGTCTGTCACGACGATCGAAGGCTTGGCCGCGAATGGTGAACTTCATCCGGTTCAGGCCGCCTTCAAGGAACATCATGGGCTCCAGTGCGGATTCTGCACGCCTGGCATGGTGATGACCGCGGTCGACATGATCAGCCGTCACGGCGGACAGCTAGATGAACAGACGGTTCGCCGGGAGCTCGAAGGCAATATCTGTCGCTGCACTGGTTACCACAACATCGTCAAGGCCGTGCTTTCCGCCAACGCGGAGATGCATGGTGGCGCCAAGCAGGCTGCCGAGTAAGATTTCTCCAGAATTGCCTGGCTGACTGCCGAACACAATCCTTTTTGGCGGAATGCCTGGCCCGAAACCCCATTGGGAGGACGTCATGGGTGTCGAAGGAGTTGGTGCACGCGTCGCACGCAAGGAAGACAAACGGTTTTTGACCGGCAAGGGCCGCTATACGGACGATATGGTCGTGCCTGGCATGAAATACGGCTATTTTGTTCGCAGTCCGCATGCGCATGCCAAGATCGAGAGCATCGACACCTCGACTGCAAAAACTATGCCCGGCGTCATCGACGTGCTGGACGGCAAGCAATTGCTCGCCGATGGCATCGGCAACCTCATCTGCGGCTGGATGATCCATTCGAAGGACGGGTCTCCGATGAAAATGGGCGCGTGGCGCCCATTGGCGGCAGAGACAGTGCGCTATGTCGGCGATGCTGTTGCGATCGTCGTGGCGGATTCGCTCGGAGAAGCGCGCGACGCGGCAGAAGCGGTCGTTGTCGATTACGAGGAACTGCCGACCGTGATCGAGGCGGTTGATGCGCTGAAACCCGGCGCGCCGCAAATCCATCCGGAAGCGGCCAACAATCTGATTTTCGACTGGGAGATCGGCGATGCTGCCGCTGCCGACCAGGCGATTGCGGAAGCAGCGCATGTGACTGAGGTCGATATCGTCAATAACCGTCTCTCCCCCAATGCGATGGAGCCGCGCGCGACGCTCGGCATCTACGATGCGGGCGAGGACCATTTTACCTGCTACACCACCAGCCAGAATCCGCATCTGGCGCGATTGGTCATGAGCGCTTTCTACAACGTGGCGCCGGAAAACAAGCTGCGGGTTATCGCGCCGGATGTCGGTGGCGGCTTCGGTTCCAAAATCTACATCTATCCGGAGGAGGTCATCTGTCTCTGGGCATCCAAGAAAACCGGCGTGCCGGTGAAATGGACTGCAGACCGCACGGAGGCCTTCCTTACGGATGCCCATGGCCGCGACCATGTCTCAAAGGTGAAGATGGCGTTCGACAAAGACCACCGTATCATTGGATTGAAGGTCGACACGATTGCCAATCTCGGCGCCTACATGTCGCTATTTTCGTCCTGCGTGCCGACTTATCTCTACGCCACGTTGCTTTCCGGCCAATATGACATCCCGGCAATCCACGCCAATGTGCGTACGGTCTATACCAACACCGCACCTGTCGACGCCTATCGTGGTGCGGGACGGCCGGAGGCAACCTATCTCCTCGAGCGGACCATGGAAACGGCGGCGCGCGAGCTCGGCGTTTCGCCGGCGGAACTCAGGCGGAAGAATTTCATCCGCGTGTTCCCGCATCAGACGCCGGTTATCTTGAACTACGACGCGGGCGATTATGAAGCCTCGCTTAACGCGGCGATGCAGGCGGCGGATTGGAACGGTTTTGCCGCGCGCAAGGCAGAGGCCGAGCGCCGCGGCATGAAACGCGGCATCGGCATGAGCTGCTACATCGAGGCATGCGGGCTTGCTCCGTCGCAGGCGGTTGGTTCCCTCGGAGCTGGTGTTGGCCTTTGGGAATCCGCCGAGGTGCGGGTCAATGCCGTCGGGACCGTGGAGGTCCTGACCGGATCGCACAGCCACGGGCAAGGACATGAAACGACGTTCGCACAACTCGTTGCGGGCCGGCTCGGCGTGCCGATCGACAGCATATCCATTGTTCACGGCGATACCGACAAGGTGCAGATGGGCATGGGTACCTACGGCTCGCGCTCTGGTGCCGTCGGCATGTCAGCCGTCGCCAAGGCGCTCGACAAAGTCGAGGCCAAGGCGAAGAAGATCGCCGCCCACCTCATGGAGGCGGATGAGAGCGATATCGTGATCGAAAACGGCGAGTTGAAGGTGGCGGGCACGGACAAGACGCTGCCCTGGTTCCAGGTGGCGCTTGCTGCCTACACCGCCCACAATTTGCCGGCGGGCATGGAGCCGGGATTGAAGGAGACGGCGTTTTACGATCCGTCGAACTTCACGTTTCCGGCAGGCTGCTACATCTGCGAGGTCGAAGTCGATCCTGAAACGGGCACGACAGAAATTATCCAGTTCGTCGCAGCCGACGACTTCGGCAATATCATCAACCCGATGATCGTCGAAGGCCAGGTTCACGGCGGCATTGCGCAGGGTATCGGTCAGGCGCTGCTTGAAGGCGTGCACTACGATGAAAATGGCCAGCTCCTGACGGCGAGCTACATGGACTATGCCATGCCCCGCGCCGCCGACCTGCCGTCATTCAAGATATCCCACCAAAACACGCCATGCCCGAGCAATCCGCTCGGCATCAAGGGCTGCGGTGAGGCGGGTGCGATCGGTTCGCCACCGGCACTGATGAACGCGATCACGGATGCGATCGGCAACAACATGCTGACGATGCCTGCCACGCCGCAGAAGGTGTGGATGGCAGCGCAAGCAACCCATTGAGGAGGAACGGCCATGTATCAGACGAACTATCACCGCGCCTCAACAGTCGATGAGGCCGTCAGCATGATCGCGGGTGCAACGGAGGGCAAATATGTCGCCGGCGGCATGACGTTGATCGCAACGATGAAGCAGCGGCTTGCCGCACCGAGCGATCTCGTTGACCTGCGCCATGTTGAGGCGATGAAAGGGATCAGCGTCGAAGGCCGCAGGGTGCGGATCGGCGCGGCAGTAACGCACGCGGAAGTGGCTTCTTCTACAGCTATTGGCGCGATCTGCCCCGCTTTGTGCAAACTCGCCGGACGGATCGGCGATCCGCATGTGCGGCATATGGGAACCATCGGCGGTTCGATCGCCAATAACGATCCCGCTGCCGACTATCCGGCCGCGACGCTGGCGCTGAATGCCCGCATCATTACGAATAAGCGCGAGATCGCAGCCGACGATTTCTTCACCGGCCTTTTCGAAACGGCGCTTGAAGACGGCGAACTGATCACCGCAATCACCTTCGAGGCACCGGAGAAGGCGGGTTACCTGAAGTTTCCGAATCCGGCGTCCCTTTATGCCATGACCGGAGTCTTCGTCGCGAGGGGACTGGGCGGCGTGCGTGTCGCCGTCACAGGAGCTGGTTCCAACGGTGTCTTCCGCCAACCCGCCATGGAGCAGGCGTTGAGTGCCAACTGGTCATCGGGCGCGATAGCGGGCGTCAATGTCGATCCGGCAGGATTGATGTCGGACCTGCATGCCAGCGCGGAATATCGCGCCAATCTGGTGAAGGTGATGGCGAAGCGCGCCGTTGCTGCGGCTGGTTAGCACGCCAAAAGGGAGCCGGCTTCGGGCTCCCTCAATCATACGAAAATGCGCTCCGGACGAGCGTAGCTGACGTGTGGTCGCGTACTTTTTATCTGGAATCATTCAAAAATATGGGCCATTTGCCGCAGTTGATGTTAAAGCGTGATGTAAGGGTTGACGCGCGATCGTCCGCTCAGCAAAACCGTCGCGCGATACTGGAGCACATGCATGGATTTCGAAGGTTTTTTTAGGAGCGAGCTGGACGGGCTTCACGCCGAAGGCCGCTACCGCGTTTTTGCCGATCTCGAGCGTCACCGCGGCCACTTTCCGCGCGCCACGCGCCATACGGCGGACGGTGCGAAGGACGTCACCGTCTGGTGCTCCAACGACTATCTCGGCATGGGCCAGAACCCGAAGGTGATCGAGGCGATGAAGAACGCCATCGACCACTGTGGCGCGGGTGCGGGAGGCACCCGGAATATCTCTGGCACCACCCACTACCACGTCCTGCTCGAGCGCGAGCTGGCCGACCTGCACGGCAAGGAAGCGGCACTGATCTTCACCTCCGGCTACGTCTCCAACTGGGCAACCCTCGGCACGCTCGGCGCCAAAATCCCCGGGCTGATCATCTTCTCCGACGCGCTGAACCATGCCTCGATGATCGAGGGCATCCGCCATGCGAAGTGCGGCAAGGTGATCTGGAAGCACAACGACGTGGCCGATCTCGAAGCCAAGCTGGCGGCCGCCGATCCGAAGGCACCGAAGCTGATCGCGTTTGAATCCGTCTATTCGATGGATGGCGATATCGCGCCGATCAAGGAGATCTGCGACCTGGCCGACAAGTATGGCGCCATGACCTATCTCGACGAAGTCCATGCCGTCGGCATGTACGGCCCGCGCGGCGGCGGCATTGCCGAGCGCGAAGGGCTGATGGACCGGCTGACGGTGATCGAAGGCACGCTCGGCAAGGCCTTCGGCGTCATGGGTGGCTATATCGCCGCCTCGGCGGCACTGTGCGACTTCATCCGCTCGTTTGCCTCCGGCTTCATCTTCACGACGGCGCTGCCGCCGGCGCTGGCGGCCGGTGCGGTGGCCTCGATCCAGCACCTGAAGGTCAGCCAGATCGAGCGCGCCCGCCATCAGGACCGGGTGCGCAAGCTCCGAACGCTGCTCGATCAGCGCGGCATTCCGCATATGCCGAACCCGAGCCATATCGTGCCGGTGGTGGTCGGCGATGCGGCGAAGTGCAAATGGATCTCCGATATCCTGCTCGACAATTTCGGCGTCTATGTCCAGCCGATCAACTATCCGACGGTGCCGAAGAAGACCGAGCGGCTGCGCATCACCCCGACGCCGCTGCATTCCGATGCCGACATCGAACAACTGGTCACGGCACTCCATTCGCTCTGGTCGCGCTGCGCGCTGGCAAGGCAAGTCGCGTAAAGTCGATCAGCTTTTCCGTTGAATCAGGGCCGCCGTTAGGCGGCCTTATCGTTGAGCGCAACCAGTTTCGCTGCGAGCCTGCGGGCCTCGGCGTCGGCCGCAAAGACGTCATCCATCGTGTGTGCGCCGTCCGTGGCGGTCATCCTGTCCATGACTGCTTCGGCAATATCGGCCATCTGCAGGAAGCCGATCCGTTCTTCGACGAAGGCATGAAAGGCCACTTCCTCGGCGGCGTTCATAATGGCCCCTTGCAGGCCGCCTCGCTCCAATGCCGTGCGCGCAAGCCTGAGAGCGGGGAAACGCTTTTCGTCCGGCGCTTCGAAGTCCAGACGAGAGAGTTTTGCAAAATCCAGGCGCTCGACATTCAGCTTCGGCCGACGCGGATACTCCAACGCATAGCCGATCGCCGTCCGCATATCCGGGCTGCCGAGCTGGGCGATGATGGATCCATCCGTATATCCGACCATGGAGTGGACGACGGATTGTGGATGCACGACCACCTCGATCTGGTCCGGGCGGACACTGAAAAGGTGCTTAGCCTCGATCATTTCGAGTGCCTTGTTGAACATCGAGGCGCTGCCGATGGAAATTTTCAAGCCCATCGACCAATTCGGGTGGGCGCGTGCGGTCGCCGCAGTCACATTTGCCATCTCGGCACGCGACCATGTGCGGAAAGGGCCGCCCGAGGCCGTCAGGATAATCCGTTCGACGGCGTGCCGCTGATTTTCGTCAAGTGACTGGAAGATGGCGCTGTGTTCGCTATCGACCGGGATCAGCCGCCCGCCGCCGTTCTGCACTGCCTTGACGAAGAGATCGCCCGCCGAAACAAGGCATTCCTTGTTGGCGAGGGCGATCGTTGCGCCCTTGCGTGCTGCCGCCAGTGTCGGCACCAGCCCCGCCGTGCCGACGATGGCGGCCATGACCCAGTCCGCTTCGATGTCGGCGGCTTCCGCCAGTCCCGCAGTGCCCGCCGCAACTGCGATTCCGCTGCCGGAGAGCTCGGCTTTCAGCGATTTGTATTTGCCGTCGTTCGCAGTAACCGCGAGCCGGGCGCCGGTCGCTTTTGCCTGCTGTGCAAGCAGCTCAACGTTTTCATTGCCGGTCACTACGGAAATTTCGTAGTTCTCCCGGCCGCCGAGCTGCTGGATGACATCGAGCGTATTTTGTCCGATCGAGCCCGTCGAACCAAAGATGCTGAGGCGCCGCGGCGCATTTCTGCCGGTCGTCATGCCGATTTTTGCCGAAAATTTCCCATTAGCCTCTGGCTCTACAAGGCTTTGAAATGGGCGGCAAGTGTGCAGTGCAGCACTTTTCTACCGTTGAGTGGTTTACAGAACGAGCCTCGGATGTGATCCTGATGACAATTCCTGCAGGATTTCCACAGGATGCCGCAGTTGTTCAGCAGTCGCCTGCGACTGCTGCCGCGCTGCATGGCAACGGCATCTTATGCCGGGCCAGTTCATAAAAATGGGAGGAGTGAGAGGACGCGCGAAAGCGCGCATCGCGCGGGTTTTTGCGCATTGCGCGCTTGGCGCGATTGGATTTTGATGACTATGTTGAAGAGAGCATTATTATTGTCAGGCCTGTGCCTTTTGGGGGCTCTTCCGGCCAAGGCGGACAATCTTCTGATCTGGACTCCAGTGCGGGTTTCCGAGCAGTCTTACAAGACAACGATGGGCTTTCGTCTTCCATCCGAATGGGAAACGAGTGCCGGCGCCGACCTGGCGCTCGCGTCGACCGATGGCGAGGCCATCCAGCCCGGCTCCGAACAGGCGACGCTTTGGGGGAAGATCACAAAGGCCCGCGTCACACCGACAGGCAAGGCGCAGCAGGATGCAAGCCTCCGGATCGATACGCTGCGCGGCAGCGGTTCGCTGATGCTCAGCCGCTCGCGCAGCTTCATCCTATCGGACTCGCTCGACCTGCAGACAAGCCGGTTTGTCAGCGTCGATTACGATGCTGTCGAAACACGTCAGACGTCGGTGACGGCAACCCAGGCCCTGAAACTGATCTATCCGGGGACTGGAACGTCGATTTCTGCAGGAAGCAGCGTGACGGATTTCGGCAGGGATTTTTCGAGTTCAGTCGGTGTCAGCCAGACTATTCTTCCGAACCTCAATCTCAATGCGGCGGTCACCAATCCGCTTTCGTCCGGCAGCTCGGCCAGCGTCAACGTTAATTACCGGGTAAGCTGGTAGGTGCCTTTCGGCGGCTGAAACCAAGCTGGCTGTTTTCGCGTTTCTCCGCAATCCAACAGGAGGAACGACCATGATCTTCAAGGAGGCTACATTCCACGGGAAGCAGCCTGGAATAGCGGCGGAATCGGTCAATCATGCATCGCTTGAAAGGGCCGTGGCCGGCGCGCTTGCGACGGCTGGCGGCATCGACGCTTCGGACGTCGAAGTGACGGCCGAAGGCGACGACATCGTGCTCACCGGCGCGGTTGGCACCGTCGATGAAATCGAACGCGCAACGGCTGTCGCACGAGGCGTTCCGGGCGTACATGCTGTTCGAAACCGGATCTTGCTTGGCTGAATAGGCCACGAAGTGCCGTCAGCCATAAACAGACTACTGGAAAGTAGGGGCTCCTTGGCAACAGCAGTTTGCGCCCAGCCGAATCAGCCGGCAAAGCGCTCGGCAAGGAATACCGAGCCGCTGCCGGCCCCGCTGGCGCGGTCGGTCTTTTCGGTGGTGATCGGACCGGACGACTGATGAGCGATTGCGAGCAACAGGCCGCTGATCGCGATATAGGCAATTGCTAGGATGGTCATCTTTGTACGCATGACGAAACACTCCCATTTCGCTCCCAACGCCGGCCATGTTTCAAAGTTCCCCCAACGACATCGTGAGCGTGATGGCCGATGTTGCTTTTCCGTCACTTGCCGGGGGAAATGGATATCGGGTCAGGCCGATTTAGGCTGTGCCCTCGAAATGCCCGTTTGCGATGTGAGCAGTGTTGGCTGCCCGCACTTGCAACCAGGCGCGCGGCGTTACGATGTGCAGATAAGTGAAGACAGTTTGGATCATTCTTCGATGAGACACGTTATGTGTTTCAGAGTTTGTTCTTCGCCGGCTGAGCCCAATGCTATTCCCAGCCATGATTTTAGAAGGAGACCATGATGAAAAAGACCATTGTGATGATAGTTGCTGCGGCATCGCTGGCCCAAGCATGCGTGACGGCTGCAACTGCGGCCGACGTGATCCGGACCTACCAAGAGCCGGACGTGCGCGGCGGGGTCAAGATTGGCTTCCTGACATGCGATATCGGCGGCGGCTTCGGCTATGTACTCGGTTCAGCGAAGGAGGCAGATTGCGTCTTCACATCGAGTGCCGGTCAGGAGATTTCTGACCACTATACAGGCGACATCAGAAAACTTGGCATAGATCTCGGGTTTACGACCCGCAGCCGTCTTGCCTGGGCTGTCTTCGCGCCGACTGCCGGCTATCATCGCGGCTCGCTCGGTGGCCTTTATGTCGGCGCCGCGGCGGAAGCGACGCTTGGCGCAGGTGTCGGTGCGAATGTCCTGGTCGGTGGTACTGCTGGATCGATTCATCTCCAGCCTCTCAGCGTAACAGGCCAGCTTGGTCTCAACATTGCAGCGGCCGGCGCGTCGATGACGCTCACCCCGGCCTGACAAGTTCCGTTCTGCCCCTTCCGTCACAACGGGGGGGGCTAGGCTAACCCAGATGAGGAGTTTGATGTTTTTAGTCGGCAAATATAGCAAAAGCGACCGCTGGACCATGCAAGGCTTGCGGTCCGGGCTGTTTATGTCGGCTTGTGGTGAAGTCAAAATCGTAAGCGCAACTGACCACACGTGGTATCTTTCGACGTGCGGGAATCAACAGCAGCGGCATTAGAAGCTCTTTGCGGCCTCATGTCACGTCCTGAAATGTGCTGATATCGCACTGGCGCCTTACGAATTAGGATATACTATAGTTAGTTTGATTGGAGCCAAACGACCGGTGGATGCACATTTTTGTGCATTGCCATAGACGGCCGACAGGTGTCCAATCAATCCACGAAACATATTGATTCTCAACGAAATGTCGTTGCCATTGCAGTGGTTCGGCTATTTCGGGAGCCTGTGGCATAAACCTTGAATGGAGGGCCCATGCTGAATGAATCCGTGTTCGATGCGTTTACGCGTAACTATGAAACGCGGCGCGAAACAGAGATGTCCATCGCAGAATACTTGTCGCTCTGCAAACAGGAGCCGCTTGCCTATGCCAATGCGACGGAGCGTCTGCTTGCGGCGATAGGCGAACCGGAGGTATTGGACACCGCCAAGGATCTGCGCCTCGGTCGGGTCTTCATGAACAGGACAATCCGGACCTACCCAGCCTTCGTCGGCTTTTACGGCATGGAGGAGACGATCGAGCGTATCGTTTCCTTCTTCACGCATGCCGCGCAAGGGCTCGAGGAGCGTAAGCAGATCCTTTATCTGCTTGGTCCGGTCGGCGGCGGCAAGTCTTCGCTCGCCGAGCGGTTGAAGCAGTTGATGGAAGTTCATCCAATCTATGTGCTGAAGGCAGGCGACGAGGTCAGCCCTGTTTTTGAAAGTCCGCTCAGCCTCTTTGATCCAGCCACGATGGGCTCCCTTCTCTTTGAAGAATTCGGCATCCCAATGCGGCGGCTGACCGGACTTATGAGCCCATGGTGCCTAAAGCGGCTTGACGAGTTCGGTGGCGATATTTCCCGTTTCCGCGTCGTCAGATTGCAGCCTTCACGGTTGCGCCAGATCGCGATCGCCAAAACCGAGCCCGGCGACGAGAACAACCAGGATATTTCTTCGCTGGCCGGCAAGGTCGATATCCGCAAGCTTGAAACTTATTCGCAGAACGATCCGGACGCCTACAGCTATTCCGGTGCACTCAACCGTGCCAACCAGGGCCTGCTCGAATTCGTCGAGATGTTCAAGGCGCCGATCAAGATGCTGCATCCCCTGCTGACAGCGACGCAGGAAGGAAATTACATCGGTACCGAAAATATCGGCGCCATTCCCTTTTCGGGCATTGTTCTAGCGCACTCTAACGAGGCCGAATGGCAGAGCTTCAAAGCAAATAAGAACAATGAGGCCTTCATCGACCGTATCTGCGTCATCAAGGTGCCCTATTGCCTCCGCGTGACCGAGGAGAAGAAGATCTACGAGAAACTGATCGAAGGATCGGAACTCGCGGATGCTCCCTGTGCGCCGGGGACGCTCGAGATGCTGGCGCGCTTTTCGGTGCTTTCGCGCTTGCGCAAGCATGAGAACTCGACATATTTTTCCAAGATGCGCTCCTATGACGGCGAAAGCCTGAAGGAAACCGACCCGCGCGCCCGCAGCGTCCAGGAATATCGGGATGCGGCCGGCGTTGACGAGGGAATGGACGGAATATCGACACGTTTCGCCTTCAAAGTGCTTGCTTCGACCTTTAATCATCACACGAGCGAGGTGGGGGCCGATCCGGTTCATCTGATGTACGTTCTGGAACAGGCGATCCGCCGCGAGCAGTTTCCCGACGAAGCCGAGAAACGCTACATGGAGTTCATCAAAGCCGAACTTGCGCCGCGCTATGCGGAGTTCATCGGCAACGAGATTCAGAAAGCCTATCTGGAATCCTATGCGGATTACGGACAGAACCTCTTCGATCGCTACGTGGACTACGCCGATGCTTGGATCGAGGATGTAGACTTCAAGGATCCGGATACCGGCCAGCTCCTCGACCGGGAGCTGCTTAACCAGGAACTAACGAAGATCGAAAAGCCGGCGGGTATCGCCAACCCGAAGGATTTCCGTAACGAAATCGTCAAGTTCTGCTTGCGGTCGCGGGCGAACAACGCCGGGAAAAACCCGTCCTGGACGAGCTATGAAAAGATCAGGGAAGTGATCGAGAAACGCATGTTCTCTCAGGTCGAGGATCTGCTGCCGGTCATCTCCTTCGGCACGAAGAAGGACGGCGAAGCCGAGAAGAAGCACAGTGAATTCGTTTCGCGCATGACCACGCGCGGCTACACCGAAAGACAGGTTCGGCGCCTCGTGGATTGGTACATGCGCGTGAAGCAGGCAAGTTAACGCTCACGCGGGAGCCATCATGCACATTGTCGACCGCCGGCTGAATCCGCGCGGTAAAAGCTTAGAAAATCGTCAACGGTTTCTTCGGCGCGCGAAAAGCGCCGTGCAGCAGGCGGTGAAACGTTCTCTGCAAAGCCGTAATATTCGGGATGTGCTCGACGGTGGCGAAATTACCCTGCCGATTGACGGTCTGACAGAGCCGGGTTTCCGTCGGGGCGAGGGCGGCATCAGCGATCAAATTCTGCCGGGAAACAGAGCTTTTGTTGAAGGGGATATCATTCCCCGGCCGCCGGGCAGAAGCGGGGGGAGACCGAAAGAGGCAGGCGAAGGCGATGGCGAGGATGGTTTCCGTTTCGTGCTGACGCGCGAAGAATTCCTCGACGTCTTTCTCGACGATCTGGAACTGCCTGATCTTGCCAAGCGGCGGTTGACCGAAACCGAAGAGGAAAGTCCCGTGCGGGCCGGCTATTCGGTGTCCGGTTCGCCGTCCAACCTCGCCGTCGGCCGCACGACGCGGATGGCTATGATGCGGCGGATCGCGCTTCGCCGCCCGCGCATCCAGGAGATGGAGGCGCTTCGGCGCGAGATCGAGGAATGCGAAGACGACGAGAAGCGCGGGGCTCTTGAGGCTAAGCTCAAGGCGTTGACGGAAAAAAGCCGCCGCATTCCCTATATCGATCCGCTCGATGTGCGCTATCGCCGCTTCGAAACCGAACCGAAGCCGGTGGCGAAAGCCGTTATGTTCTGCCTGATGGACGTCTCCGGTTCGATGTCGGAGCATATGAAGGATCTTGCGAAGCGGTTCTACCTGCTGCTCTACCTTTTCCTGTCGCAGCGCTACAAGAAGGTCGAGATCGTCTTCATCCGCCATACGGACAAGGCCGAGGAGGTAGATGAGGAAACCTTCTTCTATGGTCCGGCGACGGGCGGAACGCTGGTATCAAGCGCGCTTGCGGCGATGCGAGCGATCGTTGCGGCGCGTTTCGACCCAGCCGAGTGGAATATCTATGCCGCCCAGGCTTCCGATGGTGACAACTCCTATTCGGACGGTACCATGACGGGGCAACTTCTGCGGCACGAGATTCTGCCGCTGTGCCAGTATTTCGCCTATATCGAGGTCGGCGAGGAAGATAGCGACTCCTCTGTCTCCCGCTCGCCGCTCTGGACGCTTTACGAAGGTATCCGTTCGGAACAGGTACCCCTTTCCATGCGCAAGGTGTGCCAACGAAATGAAATATTCCCGGTCTTCCACGAGCTTTTCCAGAAGCGTGATGCACAGTCGAAGGTTGCGCCATGACGACTACGGCCATGTCAAAGGAGCGACTGCTGTTTAACGGTTCCGACTGGGATTTTCCAACGCTGCAGCGCATTCATGATGCCTGCGAGGAGATCGCGCTCGGCGAACTCGGCCTGGATGTCTACCCAAACCAGATCGAGGTCATCACATCGGAACAGATGCTGGATGCCTACTCATCGACCGGCATGCCGCTCTTTTATCGTCATTGGTCATTCGGCAAGCATTTCGCTCATCACGAGGCTTTCTACCGCCGTGGCATGCGCGACCTTGCCTATGAAATCGTCATCAATAGTTCGCCCTGCATCTCCTACCTCATGGAGGAAAATTCGGCGACGATGCAGACATTGGTCATCGCGCACGCCGCTTTCGGGCACAACCATTTCTTCAAGAACAATTATCTCTTCCAACTCTGGACGGATGCTGATGGCATTCTCGACTACCTCAATTTCGCCAAGGCTTATATCGCCCGCTGCGAGGAGCGCTACGGTGAAGTTGAGGTCGAGCGTACGCTCGATGCCGCGCACGCGCTGATGTCGCATGGGGTGCACCGGCACGCCGGCAAAACGAAGGTCGACCTTCGTGACGAGGAACGGCGGGAACAGGAGCGCCGTGTCCATGAGGAGCAGGTATTCAACGATCTTTGGCGCACTGTTCCCGCCGGCAAGAAGCGCACGGCAGCCGATGTCGGCTTGGAGAAGAGACGCCTCGCCCTTGGCCTTCCTCAGGATAACATCCTCTACTTCCTCGAAAAATCAGCGCCGAGGCTGCAGCCGTGGCAGCGTGAGATTCTGCGCATCGTCCGCCATGTCGCGCAGTATTTTCACCCGCAACGCCAGACCAAGGTGATGAACGAGGGAACAGCCACCTACGTCCACTACCGGATCATGAACAGGCTTCACGAGCGCGGGCAGATCAGTGATGGAAACTTCCTCGAATTCCTGAAGTCGCATGCCAATGTCGTGTTCCAGCCCAACTACGACGATCGCCGTTTCTCGGGCTTCAATCCCTATGCGCTGGGTTTTGCAATGATGCAGGACATCGAGCGGATCGTGACTGCGCCGACAGAGGAGGACAGGGCGTGGTTCCCGGACATTGCCGGACGCGGCGATGCAATGTCCGTATTGCGTGACATCTGGGCCGATTACCGGGACGAGAGTTTCATCAATCAGTTCCTGAGCCCCAACCTGATCCGGCAATGGCGTCTCTTCCATCTTTACGATGATCCGGAGCAGGAAGAAGGAATCCTGGTTTCAGCGATCCATGACGAACGCGGCTATCGGCGCATCCGCCGTCAGCTTTCCCGCGAATACGACATCGGCTGGATCGACCCCGGAATAGACATCGTCGATGTCGACCTTGCCGGTGACCGCCGCCTTCTCTTGCGCCACAATGTCACGAACGATTGGTTTCTTCAGGAAGCCGATACGAAGCTCGTCCTGCAGCATCTCGCCAATCTTTGGGGCTATGATGTTTTGCTTCAGGAAATCGATAGTTCAAATGAAGTGGTGAAGGAACACACGGCGAGCCCCCGCAAGCCCATTCAGTGATACACCATTGTCATTGAGGGTTCTCTCTGGACGAAAGTGTTTTGGTGATCCCGGCGCGATTCGAACGCGCGACCCCCAGATTAGGAATCTGGTGCTCTTTTATGAGTTGATTACCTCATACCGAAGCGTACCGCCCCGGCACCCCGTCGTGAATGGGCAGCTAGGCCATACTTGGCCTTGCTGTTCCCAAGCCAACGCTACGAGTGAATGGCCCTGTCAAGGCCGTAGAGCGTAGCGTGCCTTTACAGGGACAGCCACGAGTGGCCGAACAAAATAAGTATCCGCCTTAGGCGGATTCCGTTTGAATACCCTTGTCGGTTCACGCGAATTTCGTGACGGGAAGGGCGGCTGCGTGCACGGGTTAAACGGTGTCCTGCCCAGCACGCCGTCTATCAGAGGCAATCGTCCCTTCCGGCAAGGGCAGGTCACTAGGCCAATAGCCCAAATTAGTAGGTACGAATTCGTCACTTGCCCACAGTGTTTTTGCAACAAACTGGAGTGGGTTACTGACGTTCAGCGAGAAACCTGCTTCAGTAATCTTCGAAAGTGCCTCGTATCGATCAAGTGGCTTTCTCTCTCGGATCATGAACTCACGAGCGAGACGTGTAACCATCCGATAAGTTGGCTCTTTTTTGATCGCGCGGGTATGGGAAGTGCGAGAGGAGCTTCCTTTCTCGCGAATCATTCGCTCAAGGGAACGAACGATCTCCTCTTTCTGAGCCGCTTCGTCTGCCAATTGTGCGATGATACCGCGTGTCTTTTTGATGTCAGCTTTGATCGAATTAACGGCTGAAACAAGCTCTCGGCTGTCGGCATCGTCAATCGTCAATTCAGTCACCAGAAGCTCCATCAGTCGCCCGAATCGCAGAACGTACCGGCATTCTAGTGACTTTTTCGACCATAGGATAGCGCAAGGCGAGTGTTTCGCTTCATCAGAGCGCTACAGCCTCGTTATATTTCTGAGCGTCAGATCGCTATCTCAGTGTCGCAAAGCCCTCTCAAATATGGATTTTCTGGAGAAGAAGCCATCGTTCCGACTGTTGTTTATCAGACGTCGGTTTGCTTAGGAAGCTCCTCGCAAGGAAATTTAAAATAAATACCCTTGGGAAATTGAATCCAAGTGCGGATACGCACGTAAATCACAGAGTGGGAATTTCCTTCATGCCGCTCCCGCTGCGGAAAAGGGAACTTTAATGTTGTCGATCTGGGGATGATGTACTAGCGTTCGGGTCGAATCGATTTGGGCAAGACCCGGATCGGTTTAAAAAAATGGGCGGCCGCGCTGGAACGCATGCCGCCCGATATCCGTCATCCACAGGTCTGGGAAAACCGATATGTCTCATTAGCTACCACAATCTCCAAATCTACTCAACGGCAGAACCGGCACGTCACTCGTGTCCCGCCTCATCGACAGCGCTTGTCTTAAATGGGCGGTGCGACCCCGTTTGCGGTCTGCCTTCATTTTCATCGTCTCTCCCGCCTTGCTGAAGGCAGGAAGCGAGAAGAGTGCTTCGCGCTAATTTGGAGTTCAAAACTGATGCAAAGTCCGAATGGCCATACGGCCCCACAGCTTACTAAGTTTTATTTGAACAACGACACTGTCGATTGGGGTCCCCCACCTGATGCGCTGATCCGGGAGCCGGGAAGGCAGGTCGCATTCATGCGGTTGTTACTGACCCATTCCTCGATCGCGAACCGAGAACGAGCGTTTTGTCCAAGAGGCGTTGACGACAGCAAGACTTCGCTCCGCGACGAACGACCCAACTGCAATCTCTGCCTTTTTCCGCTTTTCCGAATTCCACGTGTCGGGGGCGCATCATGAGGGCAAAAGCTCATGCACTCCAGCACGTTCCGATGCATTATTCAGTCCGTAAAGAGGATCACCGAGCCTTTGGTGGAGAGACCTCCGTTCTCTACTTGAAGAAAGCGGAGGGTAGTTGGTTCCGATACGAGCCGCTCGTAGATTTTAGTCATGCACACTCTCTGTCCAGTGATGCATCAAGGCGCAAGGCTGCGCGGGGCTTTGGCTTTCTCTACGACTATGTCATGCAAAGTAAGGAACGTTATGTCGAGCGGTTTGGCGACGACTGGGCCAGCAACTGGAGACTGATTTTACAGGATTTCGCCAATTCAGTTCGCCACGGCACAATTGAAGCAGATTTCACTGACTTGACAGGTCTCTTTTGGCCGCCAATTGCCTCCGAACCGGTTCTGTCCGGTCTAGGAACGTGGCTGGATAAGTTCTTCGACTGGATCATTGATCAGGAGAGAGCAGAAGAGCTAGCTGAGGTCTTGCCCTTTTTCCAGGGAATTAATCCGGGGACTTTTGGAGTCGCTACCAAAGTTCAGAAGGCCAAACGATACCGTTTTCTCGCGCATCTGAAGCCGCAGGCTCGACCTGCTCGCGAGAGAGCGGCGTTGGGGTCGGGAATTTTTCGGAAGCAATCACGCCAAGGTTACGAAGGTCCCAATTTGAATGCTGTGCCATTATCTCCCGTATACGCTTTTCCACGCGAGCACCTGGTGTCCTTTATTGATCGTGGCTTCATAAGAGGCGGCCGAATAACTGATCCCCTTGAGAGAGAAGATCACACCGGCCGCATGTACGCGCTCATTTCGACGGGTGGACTCCGTGGAAGCGAAAGCCTCCATATGTGGGTCAACGATCTTCAGGTTCTAGACGGTTCGGTCAAAGGTTTCCTCCGGCACCCTGAAAAATTCGTCGAAAGCTGCGGCAGAAGCAGGGCGCAGTTGCTTTTAGAACGTTACGGCGACCGTCCACGAACGGAAGGTTTCGGCCGTGAGAAAGTCGGATTCAAAAACCCTCGTTTGAACAAACAGCATTGGGCAACAATTCATTGGCTGCCGGTGGACGGGCTCCAAGATTACTTCGTGCAACAACTTCGCTTCTATGTGGGGGTTTATCGGAAGGAGATGATGGATCGTCGCCGTAAAGAGGGAAAAGGCGATCATCCTTTTTTGTTGGTGAGTAGTCGCAACTGCCCAGAAAAAGGTCAGTTTGTCGGCGATCCGATATCTTTGTCTGCAGTGGCGGGACGATGGAAGCGAGCGATTGAAGGCTTAGACGAGGGTCTAAAGTATGGAAAAGAGTTCGGCACTACGCGACATGGTACCAGACATCTGTTTGGCCAAACCCTGGAAGGAATCGGAACGCCTATCCAAGATATAGCGGCTTTCATGAACCATCGGTCTATCTACAGCCCCCTCCCATATCTTGCTCGTTCAGACGAAGATGCGCACGCGGCTTTCGAAGAAAATCGGCAAAATCGTCCCGAAGTGTCTGCTGCCTTGGGAAGCTTTAAACAGGCGCACGGGAGGTAGCAACCGTGGAAGTCAAATTCAATGAAAGTCAGGAGTTGGAAATCGAAGATTGCGATCTCGATGAGCTGATCGAAGCTGCCTTCCGTGACCTGACTTCCATAGACGTAAGAAAACGCAGACAACTCGCCCAGTATCGCGACGAAAGTAAGTTGCTCGAAATCAGCGAAAAGGCATCATTTCTCGCTGGTATGAACGCTGAGGGTTTGGTGCGTCTTCCGATACGTGCCTTCGGAAGGGTTGGCGATCACTTGCCAGGCAGTGCCGTTGACTCGATTACATCGTCGTCGCCTCTTGCCAAGTCGTTGCTCACCATCTTGGCGGCACATGGCGTTCCTTCGAAAATCATTGGAACGCTAACTTCTAACATCAACAAGGATTATGAGGCCGAGTTTCATAGGGTCATCGCTGGTTTCGCCATGTCGATCACTGGGGCACGGGATTGGGCCGATCTTGGGGAAGCAGGCATTTCTAATCTTCTACGCGCTTACGCGGTGCCCAAGACCCGTAGCTTTAGAAGAAAGGATTTGTGGGGGTCACGGTTTGATGTAGCGGGGAGGTTCCTTCGAGAAATTGCTCGCGTGTTCGGTCAAATTCTCGGCAGCCCTCGGATTGCTGGATTTTACCGTGCAGACCGCCATCGCAAATACACTCCCGAAAATGAATACGGATCGGTATCGGGGGTATTTGAAAACCCTCCGCCTCACTTGAGCACTTGGATGGAGTTGTACGGGGCGTGGAGGAGAAGTGTTACAGCCGTATCGAAAGCACCCACGTACGCAATGGGCAGGTTGCTGCTTTGGCTAGATCAAGGATTTAAGGTTGAGGAAGTCGAGAATCCGAGACTGTTTTTATCTACCAAAAGGCATGCTAAGCTCATCGACTTCATATTCGAACAACGCAAACTTAATAAGCAAGATAGATACAGCTCTGCAACCCTTAATGAGTTGAATGAACTTAACCGATTTTCAGAATTCATTTCTGAAAACACGGGGTTGATTGACGACGGAGAGCGCGTTTTTCATTTGGTAGCCCCGAGCGATATTCATGCTTATAGCACCGGGCTCAGTAACAGTGGGAAAATCAATAACTCAGGCGAAGGATCGTCCTTACCTCTTCCGCCTCTCATATACGCCATATTTCAGAGTCTTCTTCTGGAAGGCGAAAACGGCTGGCCGGGCACCCACGAGTATTGTCGCTTTTTTCTTGAGGGAAAAGAGCGCTACTGCCCGGTACTTCCGAATCTTCTTTTGCTGTCGTTCGAACTTCCAGGACGCTTCATCCAGCTCATCAGTTTAGATAGCGGCGAAGGGGATGTGGAGCGGTTTGATGGACGTTCTTTAATCTGGAAGAAGACAAATACTTCCGTCCATGCGGGATTTTGGCTTAAGCACCGACGGACGAAATCGCGTGGATATGCACGAAAGACAAGAAACGACAAAATCACCGGCTTCTTTTTCAATACCAATAAAACGGGAAAGCCATTTGTGGTTCCGTGGCAAAATGCGGCAGCTCATCGTATTTGTCATGATGTCCGAGAATTTTGTGAAAGATGGGTTCCAATACCCGGTCCGCTTTCTCCGAAGATGTACCGAAAGGAACTAAAACGAAGCGACGAAGAGTATGCCGAAAAACTATCAGATATCTTTCCGTTGTTTCGGTTGCCCGCTAAAGATAGTCAAATAGGAGGACATCCACCAAATTCCCACGTGAGGCGACGGTTTTGGCTCGATGCAATGTTAGAAGTTCAAAACCGGTATAATTCGAGCGTGCCACCGGCGGCCGAGCTTCACTTTGTCACCGTTGACCGCAGCGGTAAGCCTATTAAGTGCGAGTACATGCCGCACGGTATGCGTTCGGCAGGCATTATCCGACTACTGAGGGAAGGCGTTTCAATCACAACCGTCAGCAAATTGCTTGTGGGTCACGCAGGCATTTTGATGACGCAGCGGTACAATAACCCCGATCCTGCTGATGTACACGACACGTTGGAAGGGAATCGACTCGCCCGCGAGCCGAAACGCGGAAACCTGACGGAGTCGTTACGACGAATGTCCTTCGAGGAGGCCAGCCGTCGCACGGTGAGCGGCTCAGAAGAGATTCTGAAAGTCGCCTATAATAACAAGGCGATGTGGGTAGAGCGAGATGTGGGGTTGTGTCCGTGGATGGGGCAGCGTTGCAGCGACGGTGGAGAATGTGTGCGGCGGGACGTGCGAAAAGGCATCGACAAGTCAGTCTACAAAAGCGTGGATGATGGCAACTGTCTAGCGTGCAGGCATTTGATAACCGACCCGGACTACATTGACGGCATATACGCGAAGATAGAGGTTCTCACTCGACGATATGTTATTTTGACACGCCGATACAACGAGGCTTCAAAGAAGCTCTTTGAGCTTGAGAAACGATATTCGGAGGAAGATGTCGGTATAGATGAAGCGGCTGAGTTGGATCGCCAGAAGAGAAAAATAGAAGTTGATCTGAATGATAACATTCAGGCGCGGACTACTATCTGTGAGACCATTGCTTACGGTCAGCGTTACATCGAACAACTGAGACTTGTTGAAAAATTCGATGATCCATCGGACGTGTCGGATCGAAAAGTCGTCCATCCGGATAACGCGCTGTGCGAATGGAGCCAGGTCCCCGAAAAAGACGAATGGGTATTCCTGTCTGATTTCGAGCATCTCACCCGCATCATGCACAGCTCTACCTTCTTTACGAGCGCCTACGATGCTGAGGCTGAAGCCAGTTTCAAACTGATGTTGGACCAACTCGTTTTAGAGGCCGGCTATCGGCCGATTTCATTGAACCGCCGCAGTCAGGAAGAGCAAAAGAATGACTATCTCCGGGCGTCCAGGCTGATTCTGAACAACATAAGCCGACAGGAACTCATAGCAATGGAAGCAGGGACCCTTACTCCAAACGACCTGGGGTTCGCGAAGTTTTTGAAGTCCCTCAAGTTGGAAAGATTGTCAGCGCCAAGCGGCGCTACCAAGTCGCTTTCCAAACATCCTACGAAGTCATTGGCGGGCGCGTGACCAATGAAAAAGCAGAAGAACACGGAAAAGGTCGCTGAAATTATCTCAACGGCGCAGAAACTCTCGGCCCTTGTGATCGAACAGGAGGCAAAGAGTGACATTTCTCGGAACAACCTGGAGCAAATCGCATCAATAGCCGAGCTGCTAGTTGCGAACCCGCGTCCCATGGAACCAAGTTATGACAATGTGCTGGAGCGCGGTAACGTTGTTTATACCCAATTTCCGGCACGGCAGACTTTGAAAAATCGGTATCGGATGATGATCGCAGTCTGGCGCGGAGCCTATCACAATATTCTTCATCTCTTGGCCGAAGAGACAATGCAGAAGGCGATGAACCAGGCAGTTCCAAGTGGAATAGGGTCGAACGCTGGAGCAACTATTCATATTCTTAGAGAATATATAGTTCGCATGAGAGCTGATATTGACCAGCTGAAGCATGATCTGACGGCGGCACAATCTAGGCTTTCAGTTTCGAAGCAGGAGGGCCAACTGAGGCAGAACGGACAGCGGGGGCTAGATGGCGAAATCGTCGGCTTCTTGCCCGTAAAAAAATGGCTGCTACAGCTAAACAGTCCCGACTCTTTGCTTGAAGAGGACGTAACTGGTTTACGGCTAAGCAGGTTGGCTAGGCCGGGTCGACTGGTGTTGGACAGCAAGGTTCTCGCTGCCCTTAGATCGCTGTGATGATGCTGTCCGACACAACGCGGGTTTCATCCTCACACAGGAAAATGGTGTCCACGAGAGGATTCGAACCTCCGACCCCAGGATTCATACCACTTCGACTTTCGCCGCCGCACAGCGTTCGTGGTCTGGACTGTCCCTTCACCATGGGTCCGAGAACCTTTAGGTGCTGCCCATCCAGTCTCTACACCTTCACCAGATTTCTCCGGGGCTTGGCTCGGGATTGGCATGCTGAAAACAGCGAAGCGTTCCCCGACTTTGAGCAGATCGATTGCGTAGTTTCCCGTCGCAACCCCCAATTTCTTCAGGAATCCTGTGCTCTATCCTGCTGAGCTACGTGGACACTGAGTTTGCTTTTAGACGAGCCGAAAAAAATCGCAACCCTGGTGATCACGGAAAGCTTCGGAAATGATGACGATACGGGAACTTCTTGAGCACGATCCGGAATTCAGAGCGGCAGTTAACCGAATCCAATATCAGCTTTCCACTTCGACGGCGGCATCAAGTTTTGCCAATTTGCTCGAAGAGTGGGATCGGGCAAATCGTTCGGGCGATCCGGACACACTGGTTGCTAAGTTTTTAGATCAACTTATGCCAAGCTTGCACGAAACGCTTTCGCAGAAACCAAACATCGACCATCTCAAAAATGCGGGTCGCGATCCTCTAAGGGGCCTTCTCCAAGGTGACCGGTCTGATGCCGAGATTTCCTTAGAAGGCTGGGACGCGGCGGATGCGCGAGCGGAAATCGGAGGAATGTTTGAGACGCTCAATCGTTTTGGTTTTCCGGAGAGCTTGGGACCAAATTTCTCCGATCCTCGCGTTGTTTGGCTTCAAGAGCATGCTAACAGTGAAGAAATCGAGCATATGAAGCCCGACGAATTCGTCTACGAACTCGATTCCTTCATTGCAAATTTGGCGGATACCCGGCTCGTTTTCTTGAAAGCTGGGTTGAGGCCTACTTGATAACGTTGGGCAGCCATGTGCTGAGGGGAAATTGGGCGATGATCTACGTGGAGGATATATGATCAACGATGATCGCATCTGCACCATAAGAGACATTATCTCTGATTACGTCAAAAGCCCATCGCTCCAGCATCTCCGCGATCCCCATTCCATCCTTAACGTTGCGAAAGCTATTGTAAAACAACTTGATCGTGAGAGCGGGATTTGGAAAAAATGGGAGGGAGAGCGAGATGCCCTTCTGAAGGCGTCCCTTGGATGCTGGATACCTGTCGAAGAGCTTCAGAGTTATCTTAACACCCTTCCCGGGCCTAGACTTACCACGACCGATGTCTCTCAACGTCAACGTGCCTATTACGAGGAGCCTTACTTAACATATCCGAATGATGACGTGAAAGAAGGCTGCCTCATCTTGTTTAATGAGGAGAAGGCATTGGGCACCGAATTGCCAGCAATCATTGGGAGGCTTGCTGAACACGTCGAAGCGGAAGAGGAACGTCTTCGCCTTGAGCGTGAAGCCCGCTACAAAGCCATACGCGAGAGCGAGAGGCTAGCGGCCGAACAGCGGCTTTTATCCGGAGCTGACTGTAAATGGACGCATCTGAAAAAATCACCCGAATGTTTTTGCCGCGCAAACGGTCGGACTTACCGCCTGACGCCGACAAAGGACAAGCGGTGGAACCTCCATCGGGTCGACGGCCTATCCCCAGACGAGAGGGGCAATCTTATCGGCACCTATGGGGGTAGGGGTGACGCTACCAAGGTTGTGGCGAAAATCGCATACGAGACAGAATATCGATGAGGCTTTGGTGGTCATAGCAGGTTCCCAGCAATTACGGCAGCGCTGCAGCGCTATTTCCACTCCGATGAATGCTTGCGGGCCATTATCGTCCCACCATCCAATCAACGTCAGATAATCACCACGCGCTAACGGTCTAACTGAACATGAGCCGCACTTTTTCCCGACAGGAACTCTATGACCTCATCTGGTCAACGCCAATCCTCCAACTCGCTGAGCGGTTCGGAATATCTGATCGGGGCTTGGCGAAAACTTGCGAACGGTTCCATATCGCGGTGCCAGGTCGCGGGTACTGGGCCAAGGTCGAAGCCGGTCAGCCTGCAACGAAAACACCTCTTTGGAAAACCGACAACCCCGCCTATCAGACCATCGAGATCGGCGGGGCCCAGCATCAAGGCAATCCGCAACTGGCGTTTGCCGCTAAGGCAGCCCAGGAGGCTGTACTAGCCGCCAGACAAGAGCCTGTCGCAAAGCTCAAAAGACCTGAAGTCCGGAAGGCCGCTGTTGAGCCCAGTGCGGCAACCAAGCGCGAGACGGAGGTCGAGTCACCCGCGCCAGTGACGTTCGAGTTAGTAAAGCGGCCCCATGCAACGATCATGGGCGTCGTGCTCGAACTCCGAAATGCAATTCCCGACCGTGATGGCGGGATTTTTATAAAAGGTATTCGAATCCACGAAGGATCGCGGACGAGGACCATCGCTTTCCTACACCACCTTGCTCTTGCCCTCGAACTTCGCTCGGTTTCAATCGGTCAAAGCGAAACGGGACTTAGAGCAGAAATCCTTCCGGACATTGTACGCTTCGAAATTCTTGAGGGACGCACGCTTGAAAAACATGAGCCGACGCCCAGCGAGCTAAGAAAGGATATGGACTTTCAGCGGCGGCGGGATTTGGCGAATCGTCGCGGACAATGGTTGCCACCCGAACATTTCTATCCTGAATACGACTACCACTACTCATCCAAACTTTCTTTCGAGGTCCATAACTGGGCGGATGGGGCGAGAAAAAAGTGGTCCGATGGCAAGCGGCAGAGGCTTGAGGGTGTTCTTGATAGTATTGCTGACGGCGTTCTCTATCACCTACACTTTGACAAAGCTCGCCGGGAGAAAAGGGAAGAAGACGAGAGACGGTGGCAACATATGGCCCGCCGTCGCGAGCTTCAGAAGCGGCGGAATGATCGGGAGCAAAAACGAATTCGCTTCCTTGCTGAACTCGCGGCCTATCAGCAAGAAGCCGCTAATCTAAAAGCTACGATTGCGAACGCTTCCACGGTGTTGGCGCAGTCTGAACCGGAATATCGGCGAATGGTTGATTGGGCCAAAGACCGCCTTGCTTATTTGGAGGCACAGAATGCGGTCGGCCCCCTCGCATCCAATCTAAAATTGCAGAATTTGTTTCCAGAGAATGATGAGCTGTTCGATCCTGAGGGCGATCCTTCTTGAAACTTGCTTTCACCGCATAATTAGGGCCCACCTAACCGTCACATGATACGCCGGAGATTATGGAGGGCCTTGCGCTCGGTATGCCGGGAGCATCATGTCGGACTAGGTCATCCGGCGGCCCTGGGCGGTCTCGCAACTAAGTTTTTGGCCCTCAGTAATTCCCAAAAGTCCGGAGCGCTGAACCGTCAATATGTGGACGACCTTTCCTATGACCTCGGTTCACGAGGTGCGAGAACACAAAATATCCATGCGGGTCAGCCGTTAAAGTTGTATTCTGCCCAATATCGAATCGGGAGGGCGGTCATGCGGTTAAAGAGTGTTAAGTTGTCTCATTTTCGAGGCTATCGAGACACGGTGGTAATTCCTGTCGAGGAGGCGATGACGGGCATCGTTGGTAGGAACGATTACGGCAAATCCACCATCCTTGAGGCGTTGGCTATTTTTTTCGAGATTGACGGTGCCAAGCCGGACAAGTCCGACGTGAATTGTTTCAGTCTCGCTGATGGCGTCGAAAGTTTCGAAATCGCCTGCGAATTTGACGACCTACCCGGTGCCCTTGTTTTGGACGAGAACGTCGAGACAACGCTGGCGGGCGAATATCTCACAAACGCTTCTGGACATTTGGAAGTAGCCAAGAGCTACAAGGCAAGTTCGGGCAAGCTTGAGAGAACTGCCATTCGGTGCATGCACCCAGCGGATCAGGCGCTGAGCGGTTTGCTCGCCCTCAAGATGGCTGATCTTAAGAAATTAGGTGACGAGAGGGGCGTATCGACTGATGTTCCGGACAAACGCGTAGCATCCCAGTGGCGAAACGCTATCCGGATGGCCGCTGGCGAAATTGCGCTACAAGAAACGTTACTCGATGTGGACAAGGGCCTCTCTTCCGAAAGCAAATCGATCTGGGGGAAAATCCAAGATCAGCTTCCCACCTTCGCCCTCTTTAAGTCGGACAGAGAGAGCAGTGACGGTGATGTCGAGGCGAAAAATCCGCTCCAGCAGGCTGTAAAAGATGCTCAGGCGGCTTTGCAGGATCGGATCAGTGCACTTGAGAAAGATATCGAAAAGAGTGTGCTTGATGTAGCGGGGCGTACCCTCGAAAAGCTGCGGGAGATGGCTCCGGAGTTGGCGAGTGAGCTTGTGCCCCGTTTCAAAGAGAAACCAAAATGGGCATTCAGCTTCAGCCTGGATGGTGAGAACGGCATCCCTATCAACAAACGCGGAAGCGGCGTCCGTCGTTTGATCCTTCTGAACTTCTTCCGCGCGGAAGCGGAGAGGGTTGCAACGGGTACAAAGCGAAATGTGATCTACGCTATCGAAGAGCCAGAGACGTCTCAGCATCCGAATTATCAGATAATGTTGATGAAAGCGCTCCTTACGCTTGCTGACCAGCCCAATCGGCAGATTCTCGTTACAACACATGTCCCAGCACTCGCCGGGTTAGTGCCTGTCGAGGGAATCCGGTTCGTAACGAAGAATGAGGCAGGAATCCCCATTGTGAAACTCCCTACCAATGACGTTCTCAGAGAGGCAGCGGAAAGCCTTGGTGTCCTTCCAGAAACGGGGATGGAAAGAGCGAAAGCGGTTGTTCTGGTCGAAGGAAAATCGGACGTAATATTCCTGAAGCACGCGGCCCGCACTCTGAAGGATGGTGGCCACGTTAGCGCAAACCTAGAAGACGTCGGCGTTGTCCCGATCCTCATCGGCGGCTGCGGCAGTGTTAAACACTGGGTGACGCTTAACCTCGCCAACGATCTGGGCCTCCCGTGGTGCGTATTCCTTGATTCTGACATCGGCGGCGACGCCGGACAGGTCAAGTCTATCCAAAAGCGCCGACAGGAAGTTGAGGCATCGGGACGACCATTCTATTCGACGCGAAAGCGGGAGATCGAAAACTACCTTTGCCCCGACCTGATCCAAGCGCTTACTGGCGTGCAGGTAACATTTACGGAAACTTGCGATGCGAAGAAGATCATCGGCAACGCCGCCGGTGTTAAGCCCGATGATGTGATCGAACGGTTTTGGCCCCATATGACGGCCGACAAGATCATTGCTCGCTCACAATTCCGAAACGGCATTGAGACGCGGTCGGAAATGAAAGACGTAGTCGAGAGCCTGCTCAGTTTGGCCTAACGGATTTAGCGAAATTGTATTGTTGAAGGTTCACCAGCTCGGAGCGTTGAGCGAACTGGCGCGGTGGTATATCGCTGTCCGAAGCGGCTGGGTTGGCCACGCATGTATCGAGTCGATTGGCGGTGCAGGCATTTTCGCAGTCAAGAATGACGGGACAGGGTATGGGTAAATACGACGATCTTCCTCGCGAGCAGTTAATTGAATTGCTCAACAAGCGTGACCGAACCAAGAAGCTGGGATTGGTTTGGGAGCGGGATGAGATCGAGGCCGATAATGCGGTCGATGCCAATTTCGTGGCTGCCAGCATCATTCCGGAGCTTTCAGACAAGCCTGCTCCGTGGCGCAACATGGTGATCGAGGGCGATAACTACGATGCCTTGCGCTGGCTCCGCATGACAATGGCTGGACAGATCAAGTGCATCTACATCGACCCGCCCTATAACACCGGCACAAAGGATTGGGTCTATAACGACCACTACGCCAACCCCGAAGATGCCTATTTCCATTCGACCTGGCTAGAATTCCTGTTCCGCCGCCTGACGCTGGCCCGCGACCTCCTGGCCGAGGACGGGGTGATCCTCGTCTCGATCAATGATGATCAGCGGGCCAAGCTGGAACTTCTGATGGACGAGGCTATGCCTGGTATGCGGTTGGGCTCGTTCGCTTGGCGAACGCGACAGGGGTCGAATGCCGACCATCGGGCATTTCTTAGTTCGGATCACGAGCATATATTGATCTATGGAAAAGATGGCTTTCGTTTCACCGGAAATGAAAAAACCTATGATATGTATAAGTTTTTCGATGCTGCGAAAGACGACTGGTTCCGGTTAAGTGATTTGACACTCGGCTTCGACTACCGAGAGCGTCCCAATCTGTATTATCCGCTTCATGATCAAGCTAACGATATCTGGTACCCGGCAAATCCAAATCGGGTTTGGGTTTATCCAAGCAGAGTCCGCTCAAAGTCTGCCAGAACTAGGTTTATCGAAGACTGGATAGAAGCAGGGCACATTCGTTTTCCCGAGAATGCCGAATTCCGAGTATTCGACACGCTCGATGATCTTCAAGCCGCCTTTGCCAATGGTGAACTTCCTCAATCTGGACGAGCGCCAATGATCCGTCCGGAGTTGCCCGATTTTAACTTTTGGATCGGGAAGAAGATCGGTTATGGCACACCAGCTTTCAAACGCTACAAAAAAGACCTCCGGAATCTTCGGCAACCTATTTCCACATGGATAACTCCGCGCTCAGAGGCTGGCACGACAACGGAGGGTGCGAATGCACTCGTAGTCGGCACCAACGATGAGGCCGCCAAAGAAATCAAAGCCGTTTTCGGTTCCAAAGCATTCAACTATGCCAAGCCCGTCTCCCTGATCCGTGAACTGGTCCGGCAGTCCACCGGCCCCGGCGACATTGTGCTGGATTTCTTCGCCGGGTCCGCAACCACTGCGCAAGCCGTCATGGAATTGAATGCGGAGGATGGCGGGGATCGGCGGTTCATTATGGTGTCTTCCACCGAGTCGACGGCGGAAGAGCCCGACAAGAACATCTGCCGCGACGTAACGGCAGAACGCATCCGCCGCCTGATTGCCTCGGAAGACAAGAAATTCGCGGACCTTGCCGCCGAATTCGCGTATCTGCGTTGCCGCGAGATCGAGTTTGAAGACCTGGACCAAGACCTTACGCCCGCCGAGGTCTGGGCGGCCCTCGAAACCCTGCATCGCCTGCCGCTGACCCGCTACAGCCAAGCGCCGTGGCAGGAGCACAAGACGGAAAGCCAGACCCTGATCTTTGCGGATCGGGTCGGGACCGAATTGCTCGACCACCTGAGCAATGTGGCGGCGCGGCGCGAGAATGCCTTTGTCTATGCGTGGGCACCGGGCCAGATCACTGCTGTTCTGGGCGATGCGCTGGACGTGCGATCCGTGCGAACTGAACTGGTCGGGAGGTTCCGCCAGTGAAGAATGATGCAGATTTCCGCCTGTCACTGGCCCCGTATCAACAGAAGGCCGTGGATGCGATGGCCGAAACGTTGCGCACCGTCTCTGCCCTGCATGAGCGCGAACCGCAGCACCGCGAACGGATTTCCCGCGAACTGGGGGTGATCTTGCTGCAAGCGCCGACCGGATCGGGCAAGACCCTAATGCTGGGGAGAGCCTTGGAGGCCGTACGGGGGCAGCTTGATGCCAAGACCGTCTGGTTCTGGTTCGCACCCTATGCGGGACTTGTGACGCAGACCCGGAGCGCCCTGACAGCCCAATGCGGTGCGTTGCGTCAACGCGACGTCTATGCCGACCGCGAGGCAAGCGCTGCGCGTGATGGTGATGTATTCGTTCAGACCTGGGCCTCGGTCGCCGTCGTCAGGAAGGAAAGCCGCAAGGTCCGCACAGACAAAGAAGCGTCTCTGTCGGTGGACAGTATGATCGCCGAACTGCGCGAACGGGGTTTCCGAATCGGCGTGGTGATCGACGAGGCGCATCTTAATTTTGGCTCGGGCGCTGCGGCGACGGCGGATTTTTTCCTGAATGTACTGTCACCCGACTTCACCGTGCTGGCCACGGCGACGCCAAACGATGCCAAGCTGGAAAAGTTTGAACGTGACGCCGGATTGAAAGTGGCGAGCCGGGTAACTGTTTCGCGCGATGCGGTGGTGAAGGCGGGGTTGAACAAGATCGGCCTCATGGTGGGGGTGCTGCGATTCAAGGAAGAGGACCGAGCGCTGATTGACACCGAAGTGGCGACCTTGACGGCGGGATGGTCGCAGCATTCGTTCATCAAGGACAAGCTGGCTGAGAAGGGCATCAGCCTGACGCCGCTGATGCTAGTGCAGGTTGAGGATCAGCAGGAAGGGAAGGAAGACCCGGTTGGGCGGGTTAAGGAGCGGCTGATCGAGGTTGGCGTGCCCGAGAAGGCGATTGCCGTTCACACCTCGGGCGAACCTGACCCGGCCTTTCATACGCTGGCCTATGACCCCGAGATAGAGGTTCTGGTGTTCAAGCTGGCGGTGGCGACAGGGTTTGATGCGCCACGCGCGTGGACGCTGGTTTCCGTGCGACCTTCGCGTGGACGCGATTTCGGCTTGCAGATTGTAGGCCGGATCATGCGTGTGCATCCCCTTGTGCGCCCGCTCCATGGGACCGAGCCGCTGCTGGATCGCGGCTATGTTTTTATGTCGGACCCCGCGTTGCAGGTCGGGCTGGATGAGGCCGCCGCCGATCTTAAAGCGGTGCGCGAGGGAATTGCCGTACTGACTGACACACTCGACGTGAATGTGTTGGGGAACGATCCTCTGGCGGCAGAGAGCTACGAGGCAAGAGCCCTACCGCCCCCGCCCGTGCAGGCCGTATCGGGCGAAACCGTGGCAGATCGGGTTGAGCGGCAGGTATCGATGGGTCTTCTCAACCCTGGCTACGCGACCGCCTCAACATTGCGCCAGCAGAGTGCACTGAGTGCGGTTGAAGGGTTTTCCGCCCCGTCTCAGCCGCCCTTGTTTCCTGAACTCCCCGATGTGCTTTCGCCACGCGTGACATCCGCTCAGCCAGCGCCGCAAGAGCATCAGGTCAAGTATCTGCTGCGGACAGACTTGGGCATCCCGACCGCGCTCATAAGGGAAGAACTTCCGAACCTTTTCGACATTGAAGGCGACCTCTGCCCTCAGATCGCCCGCGAGTTTTGCCGCATTGTGCCGATGACGTCGATGTTGCTTACAGTGAATAGCAACGCCGAATTGTCCATGCGTGACCTGTTCAATGCTAGTCAAACCGATCAGCGCAATCTGAGCGTCAGAATGTCTGCGGCCCGTATCGCAGAACAAGCCCAAGCTCAACTCATGTTCAATGACGGGATCGACCCTCGCCGCATCCGTGAAGCAGTAGAAGCTGAGCTTGCACGGCTGTGCCAAAGGGACGGTATTGCGGCCACAAGCCGTGACATTCGCAGAACGATTAACCTGGCCATCCTGCGGCAGCCGCAGGCGTTGAAAGAGGCCGTCCGCATAGCGCAGGGCTATCACATCCGTCTCGAAGGGAACGAGCCGATACCCACAGAGCAGTTCGGCCCCAAGGATGCCACCAAGGCAAAGAAGGGGGCTTACGGAGCCTTCATTGGCCGCTTCAACCGACCAGAGCGGGCTTTCGTTGAGATGCTGGATAACGACGATACGGGGCGTATCAAGTGGTGGCTGCGAAATTCAGAAAACGAAAGATGGGCGACTAGGCTTATATTGCCGACCGGCAAACGATTTTTCCCGGATTTTGTTATCGGAATAAACGGCCGGAAAACCAAAGACAGTATTGCACTGGTCGAAATTAAGGACGACGGAGACACTGGTAGGCTTCATTCTGACAGCAACGCCATCAAAATCCGATCCGAACACAGCGAATATAAAAAGGTATTTTGGTCGTTCCGCGAGGCAGAAGGAGTGTTTCTGAAGGCTGCTTGGAATCAATCTTACAATCGTATATTCAGCAATGGCCCATTCGAGATAGAGGATATGGTTCTAGTCCAGTAGGACTAATCCGGCGACCAAAAGAGGCAGACAGTATCGCTCAAGAGCACTCGGGACGCTCTTAAACGGCGTAAGAATGCCGTTTATGCTAACAGAGAGGTTCACCTCTGCTACAGTGTTCGTCCAAAGGCCAACCACTGAACCCATTCTCCTCATTGGCCCGCGGAGCCCTCATTTCGTTAATCAAGAGATCACGCGGTCTCCGTTCGACAGTCCGTGCTGTCCGATTCAAGCGGCCGTTGAAAGCCGACGTCGAGCGCCCGATAGGTTAATTCTCATCTGAATCACTTCCCTGCTCAGGCCCCATGCATCTGAAAGCCTCGCAATCGTGTATCCGCCGCTTACCATCAGTCTGTGGGCGCGAACGGCTGCATAATCCGATAGGAGCAGTGTCGGGCCAAGGCGCTCCGCCTCAAGCTCGTGAATCGCTGAGAAATCTCGGAGCCCATCCTGGAGGAAGGGGTTTGCCGGTGGGTGACGTAAGAGAATATGAGCCAGTTCGTGCGCGATGTCCGATGCTTGCCGCTTTGGGTCGTTCCCATCATTGGTCACAACGAAGGCGGCAAGCCCATCGAAACATACGGCGGCAGAGAAGTCGTGGCCGCCCTTCTTCTTGTATAAGAGGTCCTTCTCAGCGCAATCTGGCAACTGTGAGAGCCGATAAATCGGTACGCCCAGATGTTTTGCAAGCAGCCATGGACTCATCGGGTCGCCCTCAGACAAACCAAGTTCGCCTCTTAGTTCCACGGCCCATCGATTGGCCTCAGCCACAAATCCTTTACGCAGTTTACTCGCTACCAACCTGTTTCTCCTTGCGGAACTGGGCGTAGGCTGCCTTGAGCATGACCTCGATTGCCTGAGCGCCCTCCGGCTTGAGATTCTTGTCAGCTCTTAAATGAGCGACGATCTCGGCCAACGGTTCGGGGGGGTTATGGCCATCGTCGTCGTAGTTTATGAAATCGTTTGCGCTTAATCCGGACCACCTGCAGAGGGCTGCTAACGTATCGACATCTGGCCGTTTTCCTTGCGCAATCCTAGTTAAGGTCGACGCGCTTACCTCCGCCTTTTCCGCGACCGCCTTCCAGGTCAAATCCTTTGCATATCGATGTGCATCCAACGCGTTGAAGAACGCTTGATTGTGGAATTGCTCTTTCATTGTAATTTCACTCTTGCAATCTCCGCTCTATCTCGCAATATTGAGGTCGATTGCGAGTCTGCAATCAATAACCTAACTCGCAACCGAAAGGAAAGCGAAAATGTCGACTGGCAAGAACCAGTATGTCGTCCGGAACGGCGACAAGTGGGGTGTTCGTGGTGAAGGCAATCAGCGCCTGACTCGCGAGTTTGACACCCAGAAAGAGGCGATCAACTACGGTCGTGGCATCGCGCAGCGCCAGGAATCGGAACTGCGTATCCAGGGCCGGGATGCCCGCTTCCGTGAAGCCTACAGCTACGGCAACGACCCCTATCCTCCCAAGGGTTGATCGTGCATTTTCGTCCGTCGGCCTCGCTATCGAATTAAGCCGTGGCGGGGCCGCCGAAAGAAATAGGAGAAAAACCATGAACTTTCTGCATAACGATCTGGGTTACCTCCACGGTAACAAAACTGTCGAGGTTACGCTCGACAACGCCGCAAATGTAAAGCTGATGGATACTGGCAACTTCAGTCGGTATCGCGCGGGCGGCGGCCATAGCTATTACGGCGGTCGTGTTACGCATTCGCCGTTTCGCGTAGCGGTTCCGCGCGGCGGCCACTGGCACATAGCAATCGACCTTCGCGGCTACGCAGGAAGCGTTCGCGCTGGCGTCCGGGTTCTCGGGTGAGATCAGCTATGAAGAAATTCACGCCATTTCGCCCACTGAAACCGTTGAAGCCGATGGACCGCATGCAGAATATGCGCACTCTGAGACCCTTAGGTGCTACGAAGTGGGTCAAAGCGCATTGGCGCTATGACTACAATCGCCGGGCTTGGGAATGGGTGCTCGGTCATTGGAGCAAGTAAGAAGTCGAAAGGCCAAACGCGGGGTATTTCGGCCTTTCGACACTCTCCGACTTTTCGTTGTTCTGGCGTCCATTGAGACCAAGCGACTCTCCGTCCTCTTCGACTTTGGTCGCTTCGTAATGGTCTGACGATGCGCCAAGATGCGTCGCAGCCAGGGACACTCTGTGACCTATAAAATCACCACTACAATGTCCGCTGTTTCGCGACCTAAGCTGACGCGGAAGCCTTCTCGGATTGGTTTGGCGGCGAATGGTTCGATCCACAGGACGCTGGGCGAGGTCAGATGGCACGGTGGTCGGGCGTGCAGAGCGGGATGCACGGTGGTAGCACTGGTTGCTGACGACTGCGAAGGGACCCATCAAAATGTTTAGGACCGTTTGTCGTTTCAACTTAGCGGAGTGATATCCTTTTCGAGTTCGGCTACTTCCTTTCTGATCAGTTGAAAAAATTTACGATTAATCCGCTCGATAGCCCAGTTTGCCACCACCGAACGGTCGATGACCATCATGGTGGCGATCAGATCGATCTTCTGATCGGTGGAATATTCGTCAAACCTGGGAATGTAACGTGATGAGGCAAGGTTGAAATTGATCTCGTGATACGCCTTAACAAATCGCTTTGGAGTGCCCAACTGCTCCATCCCCAACTTACGCCATGTTTTCGCAATAAAGCTGTCGAGCCGCTGAAGCTGCTTTAAATCGTCCGTCATCGAAAAGAAGAACATCCAGCCCATTCTTCGGCCATCAAAGATGCATCCGGTGATTTTGAGATTCAAACGGGTGAGAATTTTGGCGTGATTTGCATTGAATTTTACGCCGGTCATCACCGTCATCACCTTGTCGATGATCCTCCTGTATGAACTTTCTCGCACCGACGTGACTTCGGGCGCGAGATGGAAGCCAAGATAGTCTACTCCTTGGGAGAGCGGGACAATTTTGGTCTTTGTTTTGTCTTCGAGACGATGACACTCCAGCCCAATCTGCGCCAACCGCCCTTTTATCAAACGAAAGTTCCGCTTAGCATGTGTCGTGGGGCATACGATCAAAATGTCGTCGACATATCGGAAATATGCAAACCGCGACCGGGCGAATTCATCAAATTTCAGCATATAGATCGACGACAGCACGTTAGAGATGCTGAGGCCCTGAGGGATGCCAATCGTGTTGGGTCGGGTTTCCTTGCTGGCTGAGGTTGGAGTGCTAACCGCTTGCATGATTAGATTAAGGAGCGGCTTATGACGAATGCGAGTTCTTAATCGGCGAAGTAGCTCGTCGTGACGCACAGAGGGATAGAAGTTCTTTATGTCAATTTGAATGAACGAGTAGTCATCTCCAAGTGGCGCGATCAGAGCAGCCACTTCGTCTACGATATGATGGGCGGGTGGGACCCTAGAGTCAGGGAAAACCGACATCAAAACATTCGTTAGCGCACGTAATGCGACCCGATCTCTTACCGTGGCAACAGAAATTTGCCTTGGCGGTTTATCGGGGCCTTTGAGTACGAGCTTTTGTTTAAATGTCGTGAAATTGTACGACCCAGCGAGTGCCCTGTCAGAAATTCGATTTACCCACAGATCGAGGTTTGCCGCGACTAACGATGGATGAACGCCATCCTTTCCAACGGTATTCGAGTGGAGAATGCGTTCATTGAATATTTCAGCCAGGCGTTGGGGTGCGAACTCGGTATTGAAGTTTTCGAGCGCGGTCACTTGCAGACCCATCCAGAGAGCAAAGGCCAAGCGAGAAAGATCAACGGTGCTGCAAACAGGAGGGTGACGCAAACATAGTAAAATGTGTGACGAAAAATATAAGATCGCCACATGTAAGGCGTTGGAATAAGAGGAATATCCCCCATGTTCAGCTTTTTTCCCTCCCAGTACGTATGGTTTACGATTAGATCATAGTAATCTTTTTCGGAGTGGTTCGGATAAATCTCAAGAATTTCCAGATATTCTGTCAGCCTGTCGTCGGCTCCAAGATTTTTGCTCTGAAGTTTCTGAAGCTTTAGATAGCACTCTCGAAAGATGTTGGCGCGGGTTTCGAAGCGAAAGCCACCAGCGACAAGGGACGCAACCAAAACCACGACCGACGCCGATAGGTTTATTCCCTCAAGCATTGGATAGGTGATCACATAAAATTTTGAGAAAACAGATAGTATTACTGTGAATAGGGAATAGTAAGTAACGGAAATATAGCTGACGTTCTGATTTCGAATAGCTTTTCGCTCGGCAATCATTCTTACGCGGGAGGTGATCCAGATGCGGTCGTCAACGTTGCTCAATTTCGTTCCCGTAAAATTCGTGAAAGGTGTCCGGACGCAAAGATTTCATAAGGATTAAGCACTCCAAGGAGTGCAGCTTTAAGCTCAGGCATGCCAGTCTTGGTAACAATGACCCACAGTAGTGAATCAGTGGCTTTCACCACTCCGCCCGGACGGAAAGTATTTATCTGCGATTTTCGATGGTTTCAACCGTATCGTGCATATTTTGATTAACTTGGTTGGTTCGTAGTCAAGAGACACTATGGGTCCTCGGGTTCGACCCCTACATGAAGTTTCTGAAGTCATAGACTGCGTTCACCATATTCGGGTTCTGCTGGATGATATCGGCAAACGCTTTGGAATATCCGAGCGTGACCGGCAGCTTTTTATAAAGCGTGTTGTTGTTCCAATCCATTTTGGTCAACGCAACGATACGCTTTCAGCCAGGCCGTAACGGTTGGTTCTAGTCGATTAAATATATTGACCCCAAAAATCACGGTCATCTGACTCTGTAGGAGTTCCTACGGGGCGCGAGTCCATGAGTGCTTCGCCCTCATCGCTGTCTAGGAAATGGTCCAAGGCGAGCAACGCCTTCTTCAAAGGTGAAAGCTTTTTCTTGTCCCAGGCCACGGAATAGCTCTCGTCTTTATTGATGACGTTGGTTTGAATCGCGTGTTCGAATTCTGGACGGTCATTAAACCAGTCGATCCTACCTGCTTTGTCATAGTGGTCCATGATAATATGGATTTGTACCAGACGCGCGACCGACGGAAGCGCGGATGTAACGTCAGAAATCAGCTTATCAAAGATTTCTTCGGGATCGTCATCGCCTGCTGCAGCCTTTAAGATCGCTTTTACGGCCTCTTTATCCTTCGCCGCTTTTAGCTTCTCAATGAGGTCGTCTCTTGCATCAACGAGCTTTTCGAGCCCTTCGATTTCGCCCTTCCGCTCCTCGATTGTGTCTAGCGCAGCCTGGTGATCGGCAGCCGACACCTTCTTCGCTCCTGGGAGCTTGCCGATGAGCTTCTTTGACCCTTTAACCCACTCAGCCTTCTTACTCTCCCAGACATGGTCATCGCGTTTCTCTAGATCGATGTCAGTGGCTTTCACAGCCTTCCGGAGATCGATCACAGAAGACTGCTTGGTGATGTCTAGCGCTTGAATCAGACCGAGCGTCTTGGTGACTTCGCCGAAAGCTACAGGCGGCACTACTATGGGCAAGGTTCTGTGAGACTGGGCCCAGGCGGCACCAAGCTCCATCAAACAGAAGGGGCTTTCCATGTATGATGGGGTCATAAGCAGGAACACCAGTTCTGGTTCCTGGATTTGCTCCTTCATGTACTTGTTGAAATCTTCCGTCATCGGCACGCCATGTCCTTCGACGCTTGAGCAGAATATCTCATCATGAGGCACGCCAATGGCTTCCTTCAGGAAATCTGTCAGGAGCTTGGCAAGCTTCGTGTCCGCAACGGCATGACTTACAAAAATGGCGGCCATTCAAAATCTCGGAATCGGAGTGACAGTTTTAGTGCCGCTTACATATCATGCTGCGTGACCTCTGCCACACCTCAAATCGGAGCGGCTTCGACGATCTGATATTCAGACCTTGTTGCGGTTTGTTGTCGGGAGGGGAGCGTGATCCGAAACACAGTAATCGCCTTGGTTTTCGTGCCGACTATCGAATTGTTGTCATGCAGCTGTGCGACCGCAGGCACCTTGGACATGCAGCTTTTCGGGCACCATGTCGTGATCACCAAAGGTGACGATGAACAGGATAGCCTCAAGATCGACGACCGCGAGGTCCTCAAAAACTACTATGTTGATATCGACGAAATGCACGTCATCGACGGGATGGCAGTAGCTGTCGGAACCTTTTCATTGGGCGGCAATGCGTGCGAGGGTGGCACCTTTCGTGGTCTCCTTTCCGAAAGGGCAAAAGCCTCGGGTCGACGGTCCGCTCGATAGTTGCCTTCCGGTGACCGTCAAACCATCGGATGGCAAACTCACTCTCTCCACTCCGCCAACGCCGAACCAACCGGGGCAGAAGTGGGAGTGGACGGCCAGCGCCGGGTTCAGAGAAGTCCAAGGTGATACCTTTGTTGCTGATACTTCCAAGGGCTGGGACCAGCTCAGGGAGCGCTCGGTGACGCATCCGGGAGGGCTGCTGAATTATGCGGAGGTGGCCGCAGAGATCAACCGTCCCGCAGGAACCGACAAGGCGCTGGTCAATGATATCCTGCTTGGTGTGGGGTCTGGCGAATTCAAGGGCGACCTTTTCGTCGGCACAGCTTGCTCGCGGCATTTATGCATGGATCAAGAGGCAGTAGTTGTCGCCGACATTGCTTCGAGGACCGTCTATCTCGCTTGGAAACCGTCTGGTCAGAAGATCACGGTGAACCCGGCCGTGAAGACATGGCCTGAAAAGGCGAAAGCGGAACTTCGCCAGTGGGCAGCGAAATGGAAATAATGCGACAGTTCCACCGAGCGAGCGGTCCGGTGGTTCCTCGGCGTCGCTGTAGCCACAGCAGCGGTCGCTTAGCAATCAGGTTCGTCTGTCATCGCTGAACGATGACCCGCGTTCCCGGCTCGACCATCTCGTAAAGCTCCTCGACGTCCTCGCGGTACATCCGGAAGCAACCGCTCGATGCATTGGTGCCAATGGAGGAGGGGTCGTTGGTGCCGTGTATGCGTAGTAGGCCGTCGGCAAGGTAAATCGCGCGGGTTCCAAGCGGATTTGCGGGGCCAGGCCTCACAACCGCTGGAAGCCTTGGGTTCTTCTGGCGCATGCTCGCCGTCGGCCGCCATTCGGGATGCTCTCGCTTAGAAACCACCCGAGTTGTTCCGTACCATTTCTTGCCTTCACGGCCAACGGCAATGGGGTAAGCGAACTGATCACCCCATGACGTCGTGTAAATAAGCATATGCTCGCGCGTGGCGATCACGATGGTTCCTCTCGCGTTTCGTGTCGATGGTTCCCGACGCTCACGCAGGGGTTCCTGATAGCGAGGCACTGGCTCGTAATCGAGCGGCGGTGGATAGGGGCTATACGGATCGTCGTAGCCGTAGCCACCGTACTCGTCGTATCCATCATATGGCCCATAGACTTGGGCTCGGGCCTGAAAGGCGGTCAGAAAAAGGGCCGCAGCCAAGAGAACCAGCAATCTCATTTCGTCGCCATCCGCTTGTTAAACAAGCGTGATTGGGCCGAACTCTGTGGCGGCACTATGACCGCTGGGTCTCAAGAACATCGAAACGGTGCTGTCGCTCATGATCGAACCGCCTCCTTCATTTCCGCTTTCGCCGAGATCGCCAGCTGGCATCGATCAATGCCATCGGGTTGATTCATCGGTGCGCATCCCAAAGTCGCTCTGCGACGGGCTTTGCGAGTGAGATACTTGGGCCTACTGTTAAGGACCGCCTGACGGTCGACTTCCTCGCTGCGTGCACAGGCTTCACAAGCGACGACAAGAACCTGACATCGAACCTGCCAATGTGATCATGCCTTCTTCCGCCCCCTGAGATCGGCCTCCACGCTCTTCCGCAGAGCCTCCATGATGTTGACCACGTTCGAGCCCGAGGCTTCGGTCTCAGCCTTGCCTTTCGCCACTTTCTTCTTCGGCTTCAAAGCCTTCTTCTTCTCGGCAATGATCTTCAGCAGGCTTTCCTGGATCGGGTCAGCCACCATGGTGGGCGACCACTTCTTGGTCATCTGCTTGATGAGCTGCTGCACGAGCGGGATCAGGTCTGGGTCCGCTTCTTCGTCAATATCTTCGAAGTAGCTTTCCTCCGGTCTTACCTCGTCGCCAAAGCGCAGCGTCCAGAGAACGATGCCTTCGCCGCGCGGCTCAAGGACGACGGCTCGCTCGCGGCGGCCGATCACCAGGCGTGAGACGCCGACGACTTTGTCGGCCTCCATGGCATCGCGGATGACGGCGAACGCTTCCTGTCCGACTGGATCGTCGGGCATGAGGTAGTGCGGCTTCTCCAGGTAGACCCATTCGATGCTGTCTTGTGGCACGAATTTCTCGATGTCGATTGTACGTACAGTTTCAAGAGCAACGGAATCGAGATCGTCCTCCGTCAGGATGATGTAGTCATTTTCCCCTCGGGCGTATCCCTTGGCCTCGTTCTCGTCTTTCACTGGCTTTCCAGTAACCGAGTCGACGTACTGCGATACGACACGGTTGCCGGTCGCCTTGTTCAGGGTGTGGAACCTGACTTTCTCGGATTCCGACGTAGCGGGGGACATTGCAACGGGGCAGGTGACCAACGAAAGCTTCAGGTAACCCTTCCAGTATGGACGTGGTGCCATGACCGATCCTCCTCAGCTAGCCTTGCGGTGAGCGGCAGCGCCGGAGCGGGATTTCGCGTGCGACGCCCTGCGGGGGGAGGCGCTTGCATTCGCGTTGGCGGCCGTGCGCTTTGGCTTGTCGGCCGCCTTCATCATGCCAGCACTCTCGCGTAGAGCCGCAAGGAGGTCGTTCGGCTTGGAAACCTTGACCGGCTTCTTCTTCGGGAGCGCACGGCCCTCCATCTTCGCCTTCACCAGTTCGGCAACGGCATTCTCGTAGCGGTCGTCGAACTCGGCTGGATTGAACGTCCCCTTTTTGGTTGAGATGATGTGCTTGGCAAGGTCGAGCATTTCGCCCGCGATCTTCATCTTGGGCATCTCCTCGAAAGCCTTTTCCGAGGACCGGACTTCGTAGTCGTAATGCATCGTGGTCGCGATCAGCCCTTTTCCATGAGGGCGGATGAGCACGGTGCGCATCCGACGAAAGAGAACCGTTTGCGCGATTGCGGCAACGTTTGACTTCTGCATGCCGTCGCGCAGAGCGACGAAGGCATCTTCCGATACCTTGTCGGTCGGCGTGAGGTAATACGGCTTGTCGAAATAGACGTCGTCGACGTCGGAGCAGGGGATGAAAGCCTCGATCTCCAGGGTCTTGTTGCTCTCTGGGATGACGGCTGCAACTTCCTCGGGATCGATCATGATGTACTGGCCGTTCTCGATCTCGAAACCCTTGGTTTGGGCTTCGCGGGGTACGGGATCGCCGGTTTCACCGTCGACGAATACGCGATTCACCCGGTTGCCGGTGGCTTTATTGATCGTGTTGAACGCTATTCGCTCTGAACTGCTTGCGGCCGTATAGAGGCCGACACCGCAGCTCACTTCGCCGAATTTGATGAAGCCCTTCCATTGAGCACGGTGACCACCCGGCATGATGCCTTACTCCCGAATCACTGAGTCGCGACTCAATCGTTCCGGAGGCGATTCGTTCCGAATCGAAGCCCTTCGTTTAAAGATTTTCGCTGAGCCGCTTCTTCGGAGCGAACAGTCATGCGTAGCTTTTCCAAGCTGTCTTCGTTCGTGACGCCGTGCTGAAAGAAATAGATGATCTGGGTTGCGAGTTCGTCGCAGGCGTCGTCACCCGTTATGTGCTCGGTCGCGCAGACATGATCGAAGACTCTTTTGCAGATCACAATATCTTCGTTCTGCAATGGTGCATCGTTCGCAGCGAAATCATCTCTGGTCATGGTTCAGCACTCCCGAGAAGATGGTCTATTTTCGAAAATCGATCCTGAACGCAGGATGAAAAGAAAATCACTCAGCGTCCATGCAGTGCTTTAATCTGCTCGTATAGCTCTTCTACATTTTTCGACGCTTCCCGAGCGGTGGGTGCCCAGCCGCTGTGAGGCAGGATGTTCTGCCTCTGCCAAGGTATGGTATTGATCGCCCATCGCCACTGGAGGGCACGCGACGCGGTAGTCAGGTCGAGCAGGATGCGGCCGAACTGCAAATCGCCATCCCAGGAAACGAAGTCCTGGTGGCCTTCGCCCGGCCATGTCTCCCGCCATTTGTATTTCGGCTGATATTCTTCCGTCATTGTCTCAAATTCGTTTTCTTTTTGAGTATTCCCTGATGTAATCATCAGTTGGCAAAGTCTCCAGCTTCAAAGCCTCTGCTCTCTTCCGACAAGCTGGTTCGTTCAAGAGCCCGCAAGCCGCGCGATCCGGCGCAACTAATCCTCCCCTCGATCCCATGCCAGGACGCATCGAGCCGTGCCCGTCGCGACGAAGTCCCCTCTCGGTGAGGCTTTGGCCTACATCACCAAATACTGGGACGGCCTTTGTATGTAATTGACCGACGGCCGCATCGAGATCGACAACAACAGCGTCGAGCGGACGATCAGACCGATTGCCCTACTCTAGTGTCAAAATCTCCTGGTATTCCTGATGATCTGTTCGGCGAAGAGGTCGTCTGCTCGCGGGCACCTTACGGGCCCTAAGCAGACGTTTGACGCGCAGTGCCCTGACCATTGAGGCTACTTATATCTTCTGGCGTGAGATTTGAATAACGATGCCCCACTTCGCCGCCGAAGTATTCGAGCTTTAGGCCAAACGACCGGCAGAACATGGCCAGCTCTTGCTCATCGCTCGCGCGAGAGACTGGCGGGGTCAAATCTGGTATTGCTACAAACTTATCTTCACCGGACATAAAATTAAATCCGGCCCTTGCGCGATAAAGGAAATACGCCGTCTCACACGCCCAGACACGCTGTGCCAGAAATGCTCTGTCAATTTGGTCTTGGGCTGACATGGCCGATACAACGCTTCTGTGATACTCAAATTGACCAACAACATTGGACGAAGCCAGGGCTCCCTTGTCGTAAAGGGAGATGAATAGGACTTCGTCACCTAGCTGAAAAAACAATGTTTCAGACTGCATGTTGTGAACGAAATCGAAGGATGGGAGAGGAGTAAGTGCTTTCATCCGGAGCACCGTGCCGAAAGGGTTGGGAGATATTTTTCCTCCCTTCGACCAGACTTCGTATAAACGTTGGAACAGCCAGATTTCGCGTCCGAAGTCCTCGACTTCCCAGAAATAGGGAGATGTTGGCGAACGAATATCGAGCTTGAGCGAAGCGTTTCGGTGGATCAGACCGATATGAATCTTGAAGGCCCAGAGGTAAATCTCTTGTAGACTGGCGGTTCCCCGTGAAAGTCGATCCTCTATCACACCAAAGCGAGCGTTGTGTTCTTTCGCGGCGGGCACTTTGGCGTTCTTGTAAGTGATGGTGGTGCCGTTCGGTATATTGTAAGTTTCGTTCTCCAATTTGAACCGCTTCTGCATCCAGCGTGGCAGGACATGCTCTTCGCTTGACGTTTCTTCCCCGCTAAACATGCATTTCATTATCGGCTCTCAAACGACTAATCTTTGAAAATTTTTCTGTGACGGAATAGAGCGTCAGGGAAGCAAGTTCTATCTAAATTGCTGATTCGCTATAGGAGATATCGCGACTCTGAAACTGAATGCCTGCGTTTATTTCGGCTTTTCGCATTTGGCGACGCATTCGTTGTACCATTTCTGGCACTGGTTTAGGGCCTCTTGATCGCCATCTTTGACAGATTCCTTGCACTGATCAAAGTCACGCTGACATTCTTCTTGGCAGCTTCCGGTTGGCCCAACAGATGTGAGCCTGCCGCCCACGCAACGGAACGAACAGCCAGCGAGCATCGCAAGAATAACAAATGTAAGGACATTTCGAGCGTTAAACATCGTCGTTTCCTAAAAAGCAGGGATGCTACGGTAGCCAATGATCAATTTTGTCGCGTCCTCATTCTCGATTGATTTGTCATCAAGTTTGGCGGCCAGCTTGAACAAAAGTTTCCCAAGGGGCATAGCATTCGGATTATCGGCCCGGCATAGGATGGAAGAGGAGGAAGCCATCATGGGCTCGCAGGCAAACAGTCCTAATTTTGCAGCTTCGAGACTTAGCGCTGCGCCTGAGTTGATCACGTTTGAAGTTGCATTGGTTGCCTCGGGGGTCGCCTGGCCAACTAAGGGCTTGCGAGCGTTTACAGCTTCGTAGAACGCCTTCGCGGCTGCATTCACCGCCGTTAACTTGGCTTCGACGACCTTGTAGTCGCTTTGCGTAGCGGCAGTGATGACCTTATATGCACTCGCTCGGACGGAGGGTTGCACGATCTCACTTAACCAAACTTCTTGAATTCCTTCGTTTTGGGGAGTTGGGGTGACTGCTAGGTCACCTTCCTTAATTCTAGATGCGCCTTGTGCATAGGAATAGACGGGCCAAAGTGCTCGGAGGTTATTCAGCCTTGCTGTCTGGTCGGCATACGACGCTTCGCTCAGGAAAGTGATATAGTCGCGCCATACTTTTACCAGGTCGAGCCCTGAGGCTTTGATGCGTTCCCGCACCTCGCCTTTCTGTCCATCTGGCACCGAGATCAAATCCCCGGACAGTCTCACCAGTTCGCCGTAGCCAGAGACAACCCTTCTGTATGTGCTAACGGCTTCCAAACTCACTCGCACAAATGCGTAAAGGGAATTAACCTTAGCCAAGCCTTCGATATCGACTTCCAGTCCATTGGCGACCGTTGCAAGCTGCGTAACGGTGCGCCTCTGTACGTTCAATTGTTCATCGCCGTCCCCAACTTGGTCGGTTGCAAACACTTCCTTTTCGGGGATATCTGCTTTTTGCACATAGATCGATGCAATCATTCCATCAGGTATAGGATCGCTCAAATACGCCGATAAGTAGTAATATGCAACCGGTAGCAGTGTGGCTTGCTCTGATCCACGCGACGCACTACCGGAGATAGCTTCTGCCATGATGTTCGCGGCGACGTATTCCGAAAAGCGGTCGCCGCCGCGCTGCCACAGCGCGAAACCATATAGTATCGTCAGGTCTCTGTCGTACTGCCCAGTGGCGCGTTTGTAAGCTTTTTGCGCATTCCCAAGCCGATTCAGCATTTCGCGTGCTCCGTCGACCGAACGGTACAGAGCTGGTCGCGCGAAAACATCACGCAGCAGTTCTGCTTTTTCCTGGCGGGCTTGGTATACTTCGTTGTAGCGATCGAGGTAGACCAATTGCGCTGAATAATAAACAGCATAATCAAATATTTGAGCGGAAAGCGCTTTCTCGTATCCGTCCTCCATTCCGCGAACCATTTGGCGACGTGACCAGATATCGTTCACGAAATTTAGTGCATATAGCACCGAACCGAATGCGAGAAACATTCCGAGTACAGCTGTGAGACGCGGGATAAACGGTTTCAGGGGTAGCTTCTCAATGTACAAACGGCGGTAAATCAACCAGATCGTGTATGAGAGCGCACTGACGACAACGCAGAATATGACGACGCGTTTTAGTGCACTTCCCAGCTCGCGAGTATTTTTATCCAAGACGACATCTAGTGTGCCAAGGCGTGTTTCGAGGATTCGGTCAGCCTCTTTAAGTTGCTCCTTCAGGACGCCATCAAGTTGAGCTACCGCTTCATCTGTGGCCGCGACAAGTTGATTAATGAAGAGGTCGCGCTGGCTATTGGCAATTTCCGTCGCCTTATCGAGAAAATCACCTTGTCGAGCAACAAGCAACTTTTCGAGTTTTTCGAGGCCGCGATCTACCGATTGGTTCACTTTCTCCGAAAAGTTGTCAATAGATGGCCCCGTGATAAAGCTGTTAACGGCATCGCCTGCAAAGTTCAGATTTACGATGCCTCGGCTCCCTCCGCAGGCGACTGCACATGGAAGTTTCACCCCTCCAATTTTGATATTTCCCAGAAATGAATGAGATACTGTTGGCTCCAAAAGGGCGAACAGTGCTGCCAACGCCATCGCCCATTTTTTCATCGTGATCCCCCCTCAAGGACACGCTACATTAGTATACGCTAACACTCATGGCTGTAGAATGCAAATAGCGCGACCTGCGATCACACTTTGAGGTAAAAGCAATTTGCACTGGATATAAGCCGCGTGATCATGCTGTTGAAGTAATCCGCCCAACGCATTTTTACACTTCGCTGCCTTTGTTGCTTCTGCCAACTAACATGAAGGGGCTTAGAGTGTTTTCACTCCTCGCGCTGGAATATCGCAATACCAAGGGCGAGACTTACAGAATGGTCCACTCCTTCGGCATTACCAATATTCGGATCATCGGGTTTATCTCGCTGCTTGCTAGAATTTTCCCGTAGTGGAAGATTGAGTGACAGAAGCCTCTCGGTTAGCGCCGGGAGGCTTTTCCTTTAAAAGGACCAGCCCGCCAGTGCCGCACGCAGGATCGAAAACCAGTAGGGCAAATAATCGGGCGCTTGAGGCGCAAGAATAAGGCTGCACATGACAAGTGCAAATCTCGGCGCAATGGCGACCTTAAATCCCACCCCTCGTTTCCATATAAATTCCATATTCAGCCTCGTCACATCGGTAAGGACCGACATCCAATTATCGTGTGGTGATGACCACGATTATCCCGAACATGGTTGTTTTGTAGAACAGGCCAGGTGGTTTGGCATTCTCGCATCTTGCAAAATAGGGTTTCATCGTCTTGGAGGAGGCTTCGGCAACCATGAAGCAATCGGAAAAACAGTACCTGGAATCGCTGGTTGCCACGACGAAGGCAACTCTCGAACTCTTCTCGAACAAGAAAAAGTCCACTCGGGAGAAGATGGTGGCTCGTGCCTTCCTCCGATGCTTGGGTGTTAAGTTTTCAGAAGACGAGATTGTGGTCGGCCCCGAGGAGCCTGTCGATATCTCATTCAAGAAGGCACGCTTTCAAATCAGGGAAATGCTCGGCGACCGAAAAAGAGGTCTCGAATTACATGAGCAACTGGAGCGCTATCAGAAGGCAAAATCGATCCGCGACCTCACGGACCCATGGCTTAGCTCCGAGCCGCTGTCGTTCACTGAAGTTTCGCGAGACATTGCAGAGAGCCTGTCCGACAAAGCATCAAAGTACGGCGCGGCGGCGTGCGCCAAGCTCGATGCATTGGTCTACGTGAACATTCCCGGCCGTCACCTGTATCCATTGATCCCGACACTGGGCGCGATAGCAGCGGAGGAACTGGATCGGCAGGGGTGGCGGTCGGTCTCGATGCTGTTCATTCCTTTCAGTTGTGTGCTGGTGTCAAAGGCGGACTGCCCGGCGTTCTTGAGGAAGAAAACCGGTCGCGTGCGCATGAAATGGTCTCATCCAGGCGGGTGGTTCGATCCATAAGACACCGGAGTCTGGAGAAGACCGCTGTTCGGGGCGACCTACTTTTGTTCAGATATGTCGTCGACGCAATTTGGTAGCTCTCGTGGCGACCTCTGACCAGTATCGTTCATTCGAACTGACCGCGAGGATCGCTTCTGGCGTGCGGCAAGAGTTCGTAGCTTTCCAAGTTGGCCATATCGAGAAAGTATCGAGCCTTACGCTTGGGCGCTGCTCGAAGCCAATCCGCAAGTTCCAATTGTGCAAGCCTTAGCCAGTCTGGAAAATCGCCTGGCCCCTGAAAATCGCCTTCAATAAGGCCCATAAGGGCATTCGTATAGATAATGCGACCAACGCCAGGGAATTCATAAATCGCCCTGTCGCGCTTTCCCTGTAGTCGCTCCTCGATTAGCCGACATCCGAGACCGAGTATCAATTTGTCTTCAGGAAATCTCTCATCTTCGAGAAACCAGTGCACGATTTCTGCTCGTCGCTCCCTGTCGCTCAAGCCATGGTGGGCACCAAGGCCCATGTTGCAAATCGTACAACATGGGACCAGTTTACACTGGCCGAAGTGCTCCTGAATCTGTTTCTTGGTAACGAGACCGCCGTTGGCAAACCGGTGAAGAACATAGACCGGCGGTTGGTGGTCAAATTTGCCATCATTCGGCATGCCGCAATAAATGCATCGGTCACCAGGGGCCGTCGCATAAACCCGGGCAAAGCGGTTCTCGGCCTCGCTCCGGTTATATTTCTGTTTGAGCCGCGTCCCGATCACAATGGCTACATCGCTATGCCGGACAACAATGATCGCGTTCTTATCGCATCTAAATTAAGGCAACGCTAAATTGCGCGAGCGGGGAGCGACGCCTGTGGTAGCGAAGCTACGGTGCCCCCGGTATCTGAGAGAGAGGGCGAAGACATGCTGCAGCCCCGAATCTCAATGGCATTTTGCGCTATATTGTCCGGAACGGCGATCCTGTTCGACGCTTATGAAAGCCGCATTATTTGCCACGCTCAGGCGGTGGTGTGATTGAAACAGAGCGGGCCTAAGGCTCTACGGCTGGCTCAGGAAGGAGCATGGCTGTGGGGGACCTGCGTGAATGTTAGACGTTTCGCCGTTTACGATGTACCACCAACCGCGAAAATCTTGAGTAACGTTGTCGGATCGAAAGCGCTCCACCTCTTCCAGATACTGGCCTAACATCATGGTGACGTCGCTGCTTGTTGGCGCATCGTCGAAGTCGAATTCGGCGAAACCATCTACGGGCCTGGCCAATCTTTCATTTAAGTCGCCGTATGCTTGACTCATTCATTGATGGAGCACTCATGCAGAGAGAAGACGATCCAAAGCTCGTGACAAAGGAGGCTGTACAAGCCATTTCTCTTTGGTCGAAGGATGTGTTGGAAAAGTATGCCGCCAACATTCCTGAGACTCAGCTCGTTTCTTTGGCAACCAAAAAGTCGGTTGCCAAGCGCTTGAGCGAAAATGGCGCGAGGAAATTCACGACAGTTAGGTCTTTGCCCCTGCTCGTATCTTCGGAGGTCCTTAGCTACTGCGAACGCATAAGAATTTATCCATTCATCACGCAGTACCGCGTAGAGGTGAACAAGGGCTCACCAGAAATGATCGCTGCTTGGCAACTGCATAGCCACAGTTTGCGGCAGAATGAGCTGTATGTCATTCACGAACGAGGTGGGGATATCCTCAACTTCGTGCATCATGTTGCAACGGACTTCGGTTTGGGGACCCAAAATCGCGCGAAAGAGTTCGAGAAACGCTTCAAGAAGCAGTTCGATTGGCGTCTTCGCGACAGGCATCGCGTCGTACATGCGCACGAGAGACCCTCAATGACCTCCCGCTTGGCCGACTTGATGATCGCAACGGACCAGTCGACGACGGAAGACCTCAAAAGCTACATGATGGGGCTTCTCGCCAACCTGTCCGAGCTGCTGCCGGGCGAGCACACTGACGATCCGAAAGAAAAAATGAGGCGACTACTTTCCGTACGCGATATGTACGTCAAGGCCGCAGAAGAGGAAGCGACGCAGATGACCGAAATGTTCGTCGAAGAGATGCAAAAGACCATCAACCCGTCGACGGGCGTCGCGGCAAAGTGATGCTTGGCTGACATCATTGGCAATCATAATCCAGGTTAACGAATGGACAACTTCGAGGGCAAGACGACAGCGGAGCTTTTAACCATGCACGCTGCGATCATGGAGGAGCTGCGTGGTCGAAATGTCTTGCGAAGCGCAAACAATCCTACGGGCGACCTAGCGGAATACCTCTTCTGCGCTGCTTTTGGTTGGCAGCAAGCAGCTAATTCGGTCAAAGGATATGATGCGCTCGATGACGACGGCATTAGATACCAGGTCAAAGGCCGCCGAATCCATCAGCGAAACAAGTCGCGCCAGCTCTCAGCGATCCGCGATCTGGACGGCTTCGATGTCTTGGCTGTCGTTCTATTCGATGACAACTACAATATCACCAAGGCTGCGCTGATACCGGCTGCGACCGTTCGCGAAAAGTCCGTCTACGTCCAGCATACCAACAGCAACCGGTTTTTGGCGAGGGAAGGCATCTGGGAAGTGGTCGGTGTCGTTGACGTAACCGAGCGTCTGCGAGCCGTCCCTTGAAGCTGAGAAGGTTTAGGAAGCTCCTTTGCAAGACGTTTGCGATCAAACGATTTTGGAGTTGTGCCGTTGTGGCGTCGGCCTTCATGGTGTGAAGGAGTCCCGCCTGAGGCACTGCAGTCGGTGCAGTGGAGTCCACGAGAACCAACCAGTCGCCGACGTTGCGCACCCGTAGCACTCCAAGAGAGATTATAGACGGCATGAAAATAAACTGCGGTCTTCATTGGATAAAGACTAGAAGAGTTGCAGAACGAGCTGCACCCTGACCACAATGGAATGCAAGGATCGGACAATCATGAGCGGAAACGACAGGCTCAAGGACTTCTTTGCCTCAAAGAAATTTGATACGGAACACGCGTTGAACATGTATGCGAGTGGTTTTGTTTGCCTACCGGCATCGGAGATATACAACGACGAACTACTCGCAACGCACGCGAAAATTGTAAGCAACTGCCACATCTACATTGTTGGTCTCGCACCAAAGGTGAATTTCGAAGCCGCCAATCAAGTGGGAGAGACACTCAACCTGGTCTTTACCGTGAAGGGTGAAGAACACGTAGTGAGCGGAAACATTCCTGCTGGCTCTCAGCTTATGCAGGACGAAACGGGAGGCTGGCTCGTTCTTACTGAAGACGGCAGCAAAATCTGGCCGAATATCGACGAACTCCTGGCCAGCGTCACTCAGAAAGCCGGTGGCTTGGGTTTCAAAGTTCTTTATATCGGTCAAGCGTTCGGTGAGGATGGGTCAAGAAACGCTATCGACAGACTGAAAAAGCATGAGACCCTTCAAAAGATTTCGCTCAAAGGCATACCCGATGCCTTTGTGCTGAGCTTGATATTGCTCGAAGTTGAACGGGAAAACAGGCTTATTACGATGTTCAACCCCTGGGCAAAGGAGGGTGACGACGGCAAGGATCGGATTGGAATGGGGCTCGATAAGCTCTTCGAGACGACCGAGGCAGAGCGAACCTCTCTCTTCGAAGCTTCGATGATCCGGTACTTCAAGCCCGAGTTCAACGTCATCTTCAAAGACAGCTTTCCCTCAACCAACTTGAAAACGCTCGCTGACTGTTATGAGAAAGACATCGCGACTGTTGTTGCGGAAATATGCATCGATGAGCTGCCATTCCGCCTCCACAGCGACGCTGTAGCGCCGACACACTACCACATTGCAAGGCATGATCTACACAAAGACGAAGATCGAAAAGTGTTCTTCAGCCGCGACATCGATTGAGACAAACTCAGACTAGCCTGGCGGAGGCGACGAGTGCTGATAGGAGAGGGAGCGAATGATATAATTTTAGGTAGTTCATAAAGAGCGGCTTTGACGCCGAGAGCGTGCCGCTTATGAACTAAATTGGGTTCTTTCGTGAACTTCCTTTTTCTGCTACAAGCCTCTATGAATCAACAAGTTTTCTTGAAATCGACAACTGGATTGCATCCGTAGTGGTTCTAGAAGAAACAATCTTACCAATCTAAATTTTGCTCCATGATCAAATTTTTGGAGCTTGAATCACGATGCTTGACTACCTCTCATCATTCACAGCCTTTTTGACCGGCGCATCGTCCGCACAGCTTATGGCCGTTGTCGCCCTTGGTGGACTTTCAGTCGCGGCACTCGGTCTCTACGTGGCTTTGATCGTCATCAAGGGAGCTAAGGGATGAAGAACCCCCGTCTTCAGAAGTTTGTCAAACTTCCGAGCTACTGGATTGAGAAAGAAAACGGCCTTCGGCAGTTTACCTGGGCCAACGGCGGTTCGGATAATACGGCGGCTCTTTTGTCTTTGCTCGCGGTCGCGCACCGGGCCGATGAAGAGGGAGTCGCACGCGCTACTTACGATCAGCTGGAAGCAGCGCTCGACATAAGCCGCGCGAAGCTAGCGGCTGGTCTCAAGATTCTTTTCGAGAAGGGATTGCTGGAGCGCGAGCCAGAAGGTCAGAGCACCTACAGGCTGCCTCGCTATGGTGAACAGGGTACGGGCGTAGGCCAAGGATGGGGGAAGCTCCCAGCCAGAGCGATGTATCATGATGGCCTTCTGAAGGGATTTAAGGACTTTCGACTGCGGAAAGCGGTCGAACTTCACGCGGTGAAAATCTATCTGCTGTTTGTCGCTCGGCGAAAATTCGGCATACAACCATGTTGTGCTGAGCTGGCCAAAGATTTCAGAGTACAGCGGCGTTCCCGCCGATCAGATTAAAGCAGCAACAAGCCTTCTGATCGAAAACCGGCTTATCACAGTTGATAGTGGGCGGGAATCGAGGGCAGCCGACAGATACAGCCAGCCAAGCGTCTACCGAATTGTACACGTCGATCCGCACGTCAACAATGGAACGACACGCGCCAACTACGACATGGATGCAGGATTTACCCAGATAGAACCCGGCGTTGCGCAGGACGCATTTCGTGATCTGATCGCGAGCGAGGCGCAGAACGTTCCCCTCAAACGACGTGCTTGATTTTCCCCGGTTCAAACCGAAGCTCACCTTTTTCGTCGATACTTATCTCAATCGGTTCACTCTGTGGGCAACGTATAAAAACACTCCAGCCGGGATTTATTGCATTCCTTTTTACTCTCCGTTGAATGAGAATCAGGTAGGGAGCGACAAAGCTTGCTGATTGAGGGCGAAGAGCCACATGCTATGAGTCAACGACACGATCCACGGGCGGCTGCCAACCTTTTGCTTGATGAGGCTGACAGGCTCAGTATCAAGGTATCGAATCTTGTCCTCCAAAAGCTGCTCTATTTCGCCCACGGCATCTGCCTCATCCAGACAAGGTCCCCGCTCGTTTCCGGCTATTTCGAGGCGTGGCAGTACGGACCAGTTCACCCGGTAGCTTATAAGGCTTTCAAGAGCGCAGGCTCCAGCCCGATTGACTTTCGCGCGACCGCACAGGACGTCCTGACAGGGCGACCGAAAGAGCTGACGAGCATCGCAGATGCCCGTCTCATCGGGATCATGCAGCAAGTCCTCAACTCCTACGGCCGGATGTCGCCACGACGATTGGTCGATTTGTCGCACGCAAAGAAGTCGCCTTGGGACTTCGTTGTTAGCAAAGCAAAAGCTGAGGTTGCATTCGGCCTCAGAATCCCAGATGATCTTATCAAGGACCGATTCCGGTATCATATTGTCTCAGTCGGTCTTGAGCCAGATGCTGGAGACATGAGTGACGATACCCCTTTTGCCTGATATCGACCTTGCACGCATCGCAACTCTCGATGACGATTTGAAGCGCTCGCAGTTGAAGCTGATGAAGGGTGGCTTCTCCACCTTTTCATACAAGCCTGTACGGGGTTGCTTCAACGACCTGTTCAACATTGCTCCACCCATGTTTGGGCCGACCAATCCCACCCCATTCCACAAAATCAAAGATCGGCTCGCCAAGGAGTGCAAAGCAGGAGCGGAGCTTGACAATAATCTGCTCATCGCTGAGGCTCTTCATGAGTATGCTACTTCGCAACGCATCAGCGGGCGACACCACGAATTCTTTCCGATGGCGATGGGCGTGGGCAGGAAAGTCAGCTTTTGGCTGCCGATGATCCTGGCTATCGAAACGCAGGCTCACGTAATTTTCATTGACCCGAGGCGAACCAAAGGCCTGACGGCAGCGGCCCGCAAGTTTGCATTCTCTATGATGCACGAGCGCATCCGTGTCGCAGACCCGGATTTCGCAGATGTCCGCTTGGGGATTGTCCGCTTCGCTGACGGCGATGATGATCAACGTATAGCGCGTCTCTACACGGACAAGGATGTCGACCTTTATCCGTTGGATGAGCTGGAGGCCATGGTCGCCTCGACCTATCGTATCTGGCAGGAGGTTATCGAAGAGAGGGAAGCCGAAACTCGAAGGAAACGTACTGGCACGGGCGATCTTCTCTAATCATCCTACGCCATCGCCACTGATCAACCATCGTCGGAAGCAATCCCCTCCTGATGGTCGCTTTGGGGCCGCTCGGGATACGGAAGCCTACCGCTTTGCGTGCTCGCGAGTGTCGAAGTCCGGCCAAGCCTTCCGATCATGTGATCACCTCAAGGCTCCTTCGTCGCGAGAAGCGCACCGCAAGTGATCGATAAGCGCAGCGCCATGCATGCGGCGACAGGATGCACACTGTTTGCAGGGTAGATCGTCGCAAAAATCCGCCGCGAAACTCCAACTTTTGCGACAAAGTTTTGCGGCGAGAATGATGCCCTAAATGATTGAGACGAGACGCGAGACCTGAGGGGCGGCTGTAATCACGACAGACTTGGGCGGTTCCGCCGAACCAACTATCTAAGGCTACGATGGCAAAAACTGCTTCGCGTCATAAGCAATCAACCCACACGCTTCGCAACCGCAAGCCCGCCAAAGGTGAGAAGGACCGCCGACGAGCGGCCTTCCGCGCTCTTGACCAGTTTGTTCAGGCAGCAGCCGCGTCCGGTGACGTTCCCGTGGTACGAATTCTCCCGAGAGATACGGTGCCATTCACCTTCAGCGGCAAGCAGGAATTTGTGACGACGACCGATATCAATGCCTACGCACAACACCTGATGACACGGCAGATCACCGAACGGGTCACCCGCGAGAAGGGCAAGGTCTACGGCTTCTATCTCACGCCGCAGTCCATGGCCCGGATGAAATATTCGGGCTTTTCCTCCTTCGCACCGATCCAATCCGTATCGAACGAGGTTCGCACTCGCCAGAAGCCGGTTGGTAATGATCCCGGACCAGTGGCCGCTCGTAAACCGACGCCGCCGCCAACAACCGGCCTTCCGACCCTACCGGAAGCCGAAAAGTTGTGTCTGCCTATTCTCTTGAAGGCCGATAAGCCTATGAAGTTCAGCAGGTTGACGACACTCGTCGCGGAGCAGCTGCAGTTTGACCCGACTCTTATCTCCCTGCCGCTGCCGCGAGACACGAACCAGACGTTTCTGCTGCGCATGCAGGTCGCTACTGAATACCTGATCAAGAACGGCTTTTTGGACAGGTCCGAGAAACTCTACAGGCGCACCCGACTTGGTGAAGACCGTGCGGCGCGGGACGAAACCAGCTTCGCCGGTTTCGTCGAACCATCCGTCAAAACGAAGGTCGCGAGCCTCCTCAATCTGCCAAAGCAGGCCAGAAGTGCCTTCCGCGCGATCAGCATCGATGTCGACAGGGTGATTTCGACCTTCGAAACAGCTGAAACTCACAAGCTGCTCGCTGTCTACCAGAATGCCGTGCGCATCCTGGGTGAGCCAAACCGGACCCAAGAGCATCTGACAGCCAGAGCCGTGCTCGACGCACTGCAGGTCGAGTTCGACAAGCGAGCAAAAACCGTATCCGACAGCGAGCGGTTCAAATGGCCGACGACCGAGGCACGGTCGGGCGACGGATCGCTGCAGTTCTCGAAGACGCAACCCGAGGGCATGCTCGCCTACCTCGAATACCACGTCGGACGCACCCACGGAGCCCACAGCAGGGTGCGCCAGAGCATCCTGACCCGCATCTTCGAAAATTCCCTTCCTCCGGTATTCGAAAGAGCCTACATGGACGAATGGGGACCGAACGGCTCGTCGGCGCGACTTCGAAAAATGGCAGAGAGCATTGCCGCCTTTGCCCGAAACGCCAAACGACGCGATGCCGATAAACTCGACGAGGCAATCCGGCATTGGGAACAGGACCTCAAATACCTCCACGACCGCTATTATGTCGGCAAATTCTCTTTCGGCTGGCCGTCGACCGCTGTCGAGGCCGTAACCGTGACGAAACGATAGGACAGACGATGGGGCGCGAAATTTCGTTCGAATGGGTCAGCGAAAGCAAGGCTGTCGACCTCTTCAAAAAGAGGATTGAACGCGCTGTCGAAAAGCGTGGCGCTGCCGCTGCTGAAGGCCAGACACTCGACAATCTTTGGGACTGGGTCGAGATCGAAGAAGCCACGCAATCTCGGCGGTTCGCCTCGGTACCGATGGCCAAGGGATGGGCGGAAGCTGCGCATCGCCAACAAGGTCATCGACGGCCAGCCAGCCTACGAATTTACCAAGGTGAAGGAAGAGCTAGTCCTACGACAAAGCGAGGCCGGGCGGATTCAGATCAAAGGCGACTTTCCTCGATGATCGCTCTCTCAGGACGGTGACGATCCTGAAATTCACCTCGAAAGGCAACGCCAAGGAGCATTTCGCCTTTGGCCCTCACGAGAAGGAACAAGCGAATACGAGAATCGCCAATTGTGCAGACGTCGAAGCCATCACCGTGTTGGGGGCGACCTCATAGTGCGGGCAATCCCCAGTCGCAAAGAAATCCTCGATTAGAGCTGTGCTCGTCTATAAATCGATGACAAAATTGGACCGAAATCCATTTATCTCTCGCTCGCCTCCGTAGCCACGAGGATTGCAAATAATTCGAGTGTCGCCAGCCAAATAGTCTCGGGCCCTGTGAATATGACCATGCACCCAGATAGACGGCCGTCGCCGCGCGATGAGACCGGATAGATCACTTCCGAAAGCCGCGTTAGTTACATGACCGTAGAACCGGGAGTCGAAGCTTTCTGTGAGCGGTGCGTGATGCGTCACGACGATTGTTCGGCCCTCGAATGGCTTTGATAGTTGTTGATCGATATACGATCGGCTCGCGATGTGGCGCTGAAGGATTTCGCGAACTGTGATAAGCCCATTTTCACCTGGGCGGCGTTCATCGGATCGAAAAATGCAATGGAAGTCCGCCATCTGCGACGGCACAAGGCGGTAGGCTTTAACCCTTCGCTCCTCCGGCGGAATATGCTCGTCGTCGCCGACCGAGACCGCAAAGTCGGTCCAAAGGGTAGCGCCGACAAAACGGCAACCAGCGAGCTGGATGCTCTGATTTTCAAGGAGATGGATACGGGTGCCCTCGACCTGGCGGCGTGCTCTTTCCAGCGCAAAATCGATGCTGGCGTTGTAATAGTCATGATTTCCCAAGACCAAGATAACGGGCATTCGCTGCTCAATATGTGAGCGTCCGGTGAACTCATTTTCGCGTGGTTGAGGGAGCGAAGCTATAGGACGCGTTTCATTTCATCTGCCATGACGCGCTCGATGATCTCGGGGTCGCATTGTTCGTCGACGAGGAACTGGTGGATACCACCATCCCACGTCCTTATGTCGGTTAGGAGATTTTGAAGTTCGTCGATACCATTCTCGGTCAGACGCTTCGTGCCATCTTCACTGCCATCGCTGACGTAAACCAGTTCGCCCTCGGAGATGTTGTCCGAGTTGGCGGTCACCTCTTCGATCAGTTCGAGGTTCTCGCCGATCATGACGGCGACTTGCTTGAGCGTGTAGATGAACCTCGAGCGTGCCATCACGCAACCTCGCATCGGTCTTTCGCTGGCGTCCAGTTCCAGGGCAATAGGTCCTCAAGTCGGCCCTTGGGGTGATCCTGGATCCGGGTCAGGACGTCTGTCAGATAGACCTCCGGATTGTGGCCGTGCAATTTGACCGTTTCGATGATGGTCAGGATGTTGGCGATGCGCTCACCGCCCTTATCCGAGCCGGCGAAGAGCCAATTTTTCCTTCCAATTCCAAGTGGACGCATGGCTCGTTCAGCTATGTTGTTATCGATTTCGACACGGCCATCGTCGATGTAAACGCTCAACGCTGCCCATCGAGAGAGGGCATATCGCATTGCCTCGGCCAGCTTCTGCTTCTGCGGCAACGTCGAAAGCGTCTCTTCGATCCAGACCTTCAGTTCTTCCAGAATGGGCCTGGCGTGTTGTTGGCGCAGTGTACGCCGCTGGTCGGCCGGCATGCCGCGGATACGATCCTCGATATCGTAGAGCGCGCCGATGCGCGATAGCGCTTCGTCAGCGATCGGCGATGGCTTCAGCTTGATCACGTCATGGAACTTGCGGCGCACATGCGCCATGCAGGCGGCCTCGACGATCTGGTTGCCGTAGAGCTTCTTGTAACCCCCATAGCCATCGGCATGCATCACACCGCTGAAGTTTGCGAGGTGGTCAGCCGGATGCATGCCCTTGCGGTCAGGGCTATAGTAATAAGCGATGGCACCGGGAGTGGCGGCTTGATAGCCACTGCCGTCGAAGACGTAGACCCAGACCCTGCCGGTTTTTGTCTTGCCCCGTCCGGGGTCGAGAACATCGACGGGGGTATCGTCCGTATGTATTCGGTCAAGCGCGGCGATATGGGCCCTGATAGCAAAGACGAGCGGCGCAAGCAGACCCGATACGCGGCCGACCCAGTCAGCCATTACGGATCGGGAGATGTCTATCCCCAACCGATCGTACATCTCGGACAGGCGGTAGAGGGGGATGTGATCGTCGAATTTGGCGATCATGATATGGGCGAGCAGTCCCGGTCCGGGTTTGCCGCGCTCGATCGGCAGGGTCGGCATCTCGCCAGCCACCGTCGTATCGCACTCCCTGCAGATCATGCGCTTTTCGACATGGCGGACAATCTTGACCGACGCCGGCACGTGCTCCAACACCTGGACCACCCTGTCGGCGGCCTTCAGGAACGATGTGCCACCACAGGTCGGGCAATTGCAGGGGGCCGCATAGACCAACTCTTCGGTGGGAAGACCATCGGGCAATGGTTTGCGCTTCGGCTTGTCCGGCGCGTCGTCCAACTCCGGCAGAGGAGTTTTCCCGGAGCGCATTTCAGCCTCGGCACGGGAGGCCTCAATCTCCTCCAGCATCAGTTCGAATTGCTCTATCTTCCGGTCGATCTTTTCCGAAGACGCGCCATGCTGCCGGTGTCGGAGCAATTCCAGTTGTGCCCGCAACAGCCCGATTATGGAGTCGCGCTTGATGACCTCGGCTTCCTGGCTCTCAAGTTTCGCCGCCTGTTCCGCGACGAGTGCGCGCAAAGCAGTTAGCTCGTCCTGACTGTCCAGCGGCGCTGTTTCCATACCCGCAAATCTAGCCGATTTGCCCCTGGCACGCCACCAATATACCCCGGATGCCCCTGCAAAATATAGCTTTTATCCCGTTCGACCGGGAGCGGAAGTCCACGCCGGGCGTCGCCAATCGATCCCCTCAACGAGCATCGAAAGCTGCGCCTGCGTCAGGTGCGCCACGCCCTCTTTCGCCGTCGGCCAGGGAAAGTATCCGCGCTCCAAAATCTTGTAGAACAGGCAGAACCCTTGACCGTCCCACCAAAGAAGCTTGATCCGATCAGCGCGTTTTCCGCGGAAGCCGAAGATCGCGCCGGAGCCCGGTGCCTCCTTGATCGCCGTCTCGACCAGCGCCGATAGACCATCAATGCCACGCCGCATATCCGTCACCCCGCAGGCCAGATAGACACGCACATTCCCCGAAGGCCCGATCATGCCGCCTCCAGACAGGCCACCAGCGACATAAGCAGCTTCAGTTCAACGTCAATCGGAACCTTCAAGCACCGACCGTTTCGGAGCAAGATCTCGACAACCGCTGGCCTCGGCAGCGTGGTAGACGCCTGGCTTACGCCCACCTCCTCGGTGATCTCAACCGGAAGGAACATCGCCGGTCGGTCAACATAGCTGAATGACTGCCGCCACAAGCGGATCTGCCCAGGATGAATGTCATGCCGGCGAGCCACATCACCAATGCGAGCGCCAGGTTCATCCGCCTCCGCCAATATCCTCAGTTTCGCCTCGTCCGACCAGCGCCGTCTGCGCTCAGTACCGGACATGATCTCAATTCGAGCCATGAAACCTCTTTGATCTGGTATTAATGTCAGCACTAATGCTGGTTCTAATGCCAGAACATCGCCTGATTTGCCCGATCAGCAAAAACCGCTCACCGGACGCTCACCTCAATATTACGCCGCAGGTAAGCGATACTCGTTGAGACAACGTCCGAAATGTCTCCGGCGCAGATGCAAATATCGGCATCCGGAACATGAAGGGGGGTGCTCCAAAGAGTGTCCATAGGGGAGTAGTGGATGTCACTGACGATCCATGCTCGCATTCGACCGTTCCTTTTGTAAAGTCAAAGGGATAGGGATGACGCGCCGGGATATCCGCCGCTGTCCGTTTAATTCAGAATTTGTCAGAAGACTGGTCGTCAGCCAGGTGTCAGAGACATGCGAACCGCCCGTGACGTTCTATTCATCATGGGAAAATACGCCATTGAAGGGCTCACGCTTTGTTCGCCAGGCGCGTCCGGATCACACAAAGCGTCATGGGCGACCGCAGCATGAGAGCCCGACTCTCTCTGTTCGGCCAAGGAAATGCGAACAAAAAGGATGCTCAGCATTTCCTTATCTCCGTCTCGTCTGCAGCCGGTGCGCCTGGCCAAAGCTTTTCCAACTGATCTCCTTGCAATCGTTTATGTTTGGCCAGTTCGACAGCGAACATCACCAGCGTGTGTTGAAGACCGCTGAGCATATCTCTTGCCCGGGCGTACTCTGTCTGAAGGATTTCATCGACTTCCATCCTCAGTCTGCGGTCTTGCCAAAGCTCCGATGGGCTATTCGTATTTACGGAGCCCGGGAGAAAATAGGGCGATGTCCCAAATCCATATTTCGCGACCATTTCGACAGCGACTTCCGTAGCCATCGCGAAATCGCTTTGGCTTGCACCTGATGCCATGGTCGAGCGGTCTTTGAAGAAAACCTCTTCCGCAGCCGACCCAGCCAAGTGCATGGCGATCAGCTTCATCATTTCCCATTTGGTTTTAAAGGGTAGCTTCGGATATTCGATCACGGTGATGCCGTGAGCGTCGATGTCGGTCGCGAAATTCTGGACGTTATCGAAGACTTCGACTCGTTCAACTTTCCCAACCTGCAAGGCATGGGCAACAAGTGCGTGCCCGGCTTCGTGGATGGCGACCTGAAGCTGATATCCTTCGTTTAAAACCGGCAGCGGCGCGATCTTTCCTTTGAGATCGTCAATTGTTACGGCCCGACCATCCCTCCGCGCAATTCTGCGGGCATCTCGTGACAGGCGTTCCAAATCAGCTCCGCTCAATCCCGGCAGCCTGGCAGCGATTTCCTTCAGAGAGGGGTGTTCCGCGAGCGAAGGAAGGTGGAACGCGAGGATTTCGGCGCGAGCGGGCGCATCGGGCAAAGGAAAGTGAACATGTTTTTCGAGCCGACCGCTTCGTACCAGTCCGGGATCGATTTTCTCCGGGTGATTGCAAGCGCCAACAACGACCACACCTTCGCGTCCCTCGATGCCATCGAGGCACTCAAGAAGAGCGTTCACGACCGTTGTAGAGTAAGTCTCGTGCCTAGCCGGGAACTTGGAGCGGTCGCCAATCGAGTCGAATTCGTCGATAAACAGAAGGCATGGCGCACTTGCCTTTGCAGCCGAGAAAGCTTGATACATAGCCTTCAGCATGTCGCCAAGGTCGCCGTCTTTATAGCTTTGCCACTTTGAAATAGACGCGGCTTCCAGATGCATCTCGCATTCTGCCGCAAGGGCTGCTGCAAATCTCGTTTTTCCAGTGCCTGGCGGGCCATACAGCAGGCATCCTTTGTCGACCTCGGACCATTGCAACCGTCCGTCGCGCCATTCTTGGATGTCTTTTTTCAATTCTCGTGCCCAGACGCCAGCGTCACCAAAGCCTTTGGAGATTTCCAGGTGCTTGACCTCGTCGCGGACCGGACGCTGGTGACTTTCATTCGAGAGCCGCAGGGCTGCTCTTTGAGCGGGTTGGCCGATCCGATAGATGGCTTCCATTCTTTCAGAAGGTTGCTGTGCAATCAGCGCGGCGTGATCATCGGAAACCTCCCCGCAGCCTCGAAGCCGTCCAAGTGCTCGAAGGTGGCGGCGGTCACACACGTTAAGGCGGTCCCGCAGTGTTGCCGCCAGCTCGAAATCTTCATGAATGGTTGAGCCTTCTTGTACGAAGATGATCAGCTTCTCTGATTTGAGGTGTTCGGTAGGGTCGATTTCCCAGCCACGCCTGCTCTTAGCTGCTGGATGCATGCAGTAGCGGACCTTGTCATCTTTAAAGATGATCTTGGCTGCTTCGTTCACGTCCACGAGCCGCCAGTTACTTGGCACTGTTAGTAGCGCAACGCAGGACGGCTCTGAAATTGGGCCGATGTTTCGCCGAAGGACGCTTACGAGAGCGCAGTAGGCCAGATACACCCGTGCGGACTTACGTGCGATGGCCGCGTTGTCGCGTTTCGCTCTAAGGAAGCTTGCTGATCGTGAACCCTTCAGCAGCCGCGATACCTCCTGAAGCTTGAAGATGTACTGGTCCAAATTGTTGGCTAAGGCCGTATCCATCGGGGGTTCCCTACACAGTGCCAAGGTCAGATGTCCAAAAGGCCTTCGTCGAAACGGTACCATCGGCTTAGCGTTCTCCCCAGCCGCCGCTTTCGATCGAGATAGAAGAGTTCACTGGTAACTCCCGGGCCATTTTTGATGTGTGGGTGCCCCGACATCTCCCCGATGAGGCAGGGAACCGCGCGGCTCGCAAGAATGCAGTTTCGGATAATGACTGCGTCGTTGGCCCCCGCGAACGAACCGGGGGCAGCGAGATTTTCCAAATCAGCAAGAAGTGACCGCAGTCGCGGGATAATTACGTCGGGCGGTGTGCCAAGCCATTTGTCATTCATTCGCGTTGCCTCTGATTCGCCATTGGAAGACCGTCAGAGAATAGAAGACTGATTCGTGACTCAAAATCAAAGGAAAATGACTGAAAATGCCATCAAACTGACTTACAGCGAATAATGTTGACATTTTCTAGTTTGGTCGTTTTCTCGGCCCTATGAACCCCGTATTTCCTTTGCTCCGAGCTGCTCGGTGTCTACTTGGCTGGAGCCATCTGGACGTGAGCGAGAAGTTCGACATAAAAGCGAAGACGATCCAGCTGATCGAACGAGGCAATTATAAACGCTTGCCGCGCGAGGCCTTGAGCTTGAAAGGTCATTATCAGACTGCGGGCGTGGAGTTCACATCGGCCGGTGTAGGATATGGCGAAGGGGTCCGCTGGCGCTCGCCCGGAACCCTTCTGGAGGACGGAAAGCCCGATTATTTTGGAAGTCGCATCGTTCGAGCGGCCCGTGGTCTTGCCGACCTCTCACAGCGAGACCTCGCTCAGGTTTCCGACGTAAGCCAAAGCTTCATCGCCCGGCTTGAAAATAACAAGTACGGGGCTGTCAACGAAGAAGCTCTTCGCAAGTTGATGGCAGGTCTCAGAGAGAGAAATGTCGAGATGACACCCGAGGCGGCCGGATCAGGCGCAGGAGTTCGTTGGATCGCTGATCCGGATTCACTCGTAATCCATGAATCAGAATAGCCATATCTCTGTAAATGTTTCCATTCCGATAGAGTCGCCCTATAGGGACTCAGAACTCTCTATGCTGCTTGCATGCTACCGGTACGCGTACCGAGCACTAAGCCGCTGTAATATCGATAAAATGTTGAATCGGTACGACCGGTACGCTTATAAAAGTGCTCTATCCTGCTGAGCTACGGGACCACTCCGTGTCATGCATACAAAAGGCTTGACGCGAAGCCAAGCCTTTTTGAAGTTCTTATCGAGCATAGATTTCACGCGCCCAAACGCTGTTCGGCAAGGCGGACCCAGTAGGAGATGCCGTGGCCCATGATTTCGTCGTTGAAATCATAGGCCGGGTTGTGAAGGCCCGCGCTGTCGCCGTTGCCGATGAAGATGAAAGCGCCGGGACGGGCGTTCAGCATGTAAGAGAAATCCTCGCCTCCCATCATTGGATCGATTTCAGAATTGACGTTCGCCGCGCCCGCTATGTCGGTCGCGATGGCGATCGCATGGGTGGTCTCCGTGTCGTGATTGACGGTGACGGGATAGTTGCGGTGGAAGCCGATATCGGCCTCTGCGCCATGGGCGGCGACCAGACCGTTTATAATCTGCTTGAGGCGCGTTTCCGCCAGATCGCGGACTTCGGCGTCGAGCGTGCGGACCGTGCCGGCGATCTGTGCGTCGTTCGGAATGACGTTGTGGGCAAAACCCGCGTTGAACTTGGTGACCGAGACAACAACCGAACGCAGGGGATCGGCGCTCCGCGAGGCGATCATCTGCAGGTTGGTGACGATCTGCGCGCCGATCGCGATCGGGTCGATCGTCCGGTGCGGCTGGGCCGCATGGCCGCCACGGCCCTTGATGGTCACCGTGAATTCGTCCGTCGCCGCCATGATCGGGCCTTTGCGGATGGCGAACTGACCGACGGAAAGGCCGGGCAGATTATGCATCCCATAGACCTCCTCGATATTAAAGCGCTCCATCATGCCGTCCTGGACCATCAGGTTACCGCCACCGCCGCCCTCTTCGGCCGGTTGGAAAATCACCGCGACGTTGCCGTTGAAGTTGCGCGTTTCTGCAAGATATTTGGCGGCTCCGAGTAGCATCGCCGTGTGCCCATCATGCCCACAGGCGTGCATCTTGCCCGGCGTCGTCGAGGCCCAGGGCTTGCCGGTGATCTCCGTCAGCGGCAGGGCGTCCATGTCGGCGCGCAGGCCGATCGCACGACTGCCTTTTCCCTTGCCCTTGATCAGGCCGACGACGCCGGTGCGGCCGATGCCGGTCACAATTTCGTCAACGCCGAATTCCTTGAGCTTGCCGGCAACGAAAGCCGCCGTGTTTTCGACCGCGAAAAGAAGCTCCGGCCGTGCATGGATGTGGCGGCGCCATTCGGTCGCTTCGGCTTGCAATTCAGCGGCTCTGTTCAAAATCGGCATACATAACTTCCTGTACGAAATTGGATTGTCCGGCGGCTTGCGGGATGTTGCGCCGCGAAAATAACTTATTCAATGACCTTTGCCATGTCATGGCCATATAAGCTAAATAGGTGAAGCTTTCGAGATTTCCGGACATCTTAGGGACGAACCGTGTCAACGCGCCAGAATCGTTTGATTTCATTCGCAGCCGCAGCCGCCGCTTCTCTTGTCCTTTCGGTCCCGCTGGCGCAGGCCAATCCGCAAATCCTCGTCGATGTTCAGAGCGGCCGGGTGCTGGAGCATGAAGAAGCCTTCCGCAAATGGTATCCGGCGTCGCTGACAAAGCTGATGACGGTCTATACGGTTTTCGACGCAATCCGTGCCGGCGAGATCAGCCTCGATACGCCGATCGTCATCAGCAAGCAGGCGGCAGCCCAGCCAGCCGCGAAAATGTATTACAAGCCAGGGCAGAAGCTGACGCTAGACAGCGCGCTGAAGATCCTGATGATCAAGTCGGCGAATGACGTCGCGGTTGCCGTGGCAGAGGCCGTCGCCGGTACCCAGGATGCCTTTGTCCTACGCATGAATTCCGAGGCAGCAAAGCTCGGCATGTCGGATTCGCATTTCGTCAATCCGAACGGCCTGCCGGGTAAGGGCCAATATACGACGGCGCGCGATCTCGCAGTCCTGACCGTGGTGCTGCGGCGCGATTTCCCGCAATATGCGGGTTATTTCGCGCTTGAAGGTTTCTCCAATGGCAAGACGAACACGCCGAACATCAACCTGTTGATCGGCCGTTTTGCCGGTGCTGACGGTATGAAGACCGGCTTTATCTGTGCCTCGGGATTCAATCAGATCGGCTCGGCGACCCGTAACGGCCGCACCCTGATTTCCGTCGTTCTCGGAACAGACAGTCTTGCAGCTCGCGCGGATGCGACGGCGAACCTGTTGCAGAAGGGCTTTGTGACGCAGTTTCCGGCAACCGATACCTTGGGTTCGTTGAAGCCATATGGACCGGGGCAGGATCAGGTCACCGACATAAGCGCCGATATCTGCAGCGCAAAAGGTGCCAAGGTGCGCAGCGAAACGCGCGACGAGGTCGGCCGCATGAAAGTGCAGTCGCCCTATATCCTGGAAATGGACCATGAGCCACGCTACGTCTTTGCCGGCCTCATCCCCGGCCAGGATGTTCCGCCGGACAAGATGGCGAAGGCTGACGCAATCGGCGACCTTGCTAATGTGCCGGTGCCGCTGCCGCGTCCGACCTCCTTCTAAGGTAAAGCCAGATGAGGATTCATGACAAAATCCCGGTCACTATCCTGACCGGCTTTCTTGGCGCCGGTAAGTCGACCCTCTTGAACCGGGTCCTGAAGGATCCGGCGATGAAGGATGCCGCCGTCATCATCAACGAATTCGGCGATGTCGGCATCGACCATCTGCTCGTCGAAAGCTCGGGCGATGCGATCATCGAGCTTTCGGACGGCTGCCTTTGCTGCACGGTGCGCGGTGAACTCGTCGATACGCTGGCAAATCTGATGGATGCGGTGCAGACTGGCCGGGTCAAGCCCGTGAAGCGTGTCGTGATCGAAACCACCGGCCTCGCTGATCCGGCGCCGGTCATGCAGGCGATTATGGGCAACCCGGTCATCGCCACCAATTTCGAACTCGACGGTGTCGTGACGGTCATCGATGCGGTCAATGGGCTGCAGACGCTCGACAATCACGAGGAGGCACGCAAGCAAGCCGCAGTCGCTGATCGCTTGATCGTATCGAAAAGGTCGATGGCGATCGCTGAGCTATTGTCCGCGCTGAAAACGCGGCTGCGCCAGCTTAATCCACGAGCGGCGCTCTTGGATGCAGATAGCGCGCAAGCCGGCAGCGTGGAGATGCTCGTAAACGGCCTGTACGATCCGGCGACGAAGATTGCCGATGTCCGCCGATGGCTTCGCGATGAGGATGAGCATGACGCCCATCACCATCATGACCACCACCAACACGCCCACCATGATCATGACCACCAGGACCCGCATGATGTGAGCCGTCACGACACCTCGATCCGATCGTTCTCGATCGTCGAAGACAAGCCGATCGAGCCGATGGCGCTGGAAATGTTCATCGACCTGTTGCGCTCCGCGCATGGCGAAAAGCTGTTGCGCATGAAGGCGATCATTGCAGTCTCAGACCGGCCGGAGAGACCCTTGGTCCTGCATGGCGTGCAGAATATCTTTCACCCGCCGATGCGTCTTCCGGCTTGGCCGGATCCGGCCGACCGGCGCACGCGCATGGTGCTGATTACCAAGGATCTGCCGGAGGATTTCGTGAAGACTCTCTTCGACGCTTTCCTCGGAAAACCGCGCATCGATACCCCGGATCGCACAGCACTCAACGATAATCCGCTCGCCATTCCCGGCATGAAGATTTGAGATTATCCCTTGCGGATCAGGAAACGGTGGCCGGTTTCGGTCTTCACCGTTTCCAGCAGTTCGTGGCCGTCTTCCTTACAGAAATGGGGAATGTCGATTCCCGCCAGCGGGTCGGTCGTTTCGACACGGAGCAGCGCGCCGCTTGCCATGGAGGAAAGCTTACGGCGGGTTTTCAGCACGGGCAGGGGGCATTTCAGGCCGCGCAGGTCATAGGAAACGGCGTCCAAGCCGCTTAGTTCCTGGCCCAGAATTTCCAGAACGGCTTCTTGGCGGCTTCGGCCGTTTCCTGCGGAGGAGGTTCCGGTGCGAAGGCCAGAGGATTCTGCGTGGGAACGGGAACATTGGCAGGCACAGCCGCTGCAACTGCCGTCGCGTTGTTCTCAGCGGGTGCAGCTGTCGGTGCCGGCGTTGCGGAGGCGGTAGCCGTGGGATTTGCCACGGGCGCAGCCCGCTTCGACATCATTTCTTCGAGTTCGGCCACGTTGACCATGCGTCCCGCTTCCAGCGAGGTGCCGGTCGGGGCATAAGCGAGTTCGCGGCCCTTGCGCTGCTTGGCGACGACGGCCTTCCGCTCGGCTTCGGTCGGGTCGTACCAAGCCATACCGTCGAATTTCTTTTCAGCCCTGGCGAAGTCGGCCGCGTATATCTTGTTATAGGAGGCAAGGGCTGACGCCAGTGCCGGAGGCGTGGACATCGCTGGGCACTGGCCCGCCGGATTCAAAGCGCCGCTGCCGTCAGCTAGCTGCTGGTTGAAGACATATTTCTTCTCGCAGACATTCACGTCCGGCGGACGCTTGGTGATCTCGAAATTGTCGTAACCGACCTTCAGCATCTTCCAGAAGTCATAGTTCTGGTTCAGGCGATGCTTGAACATATTTTCTGCCGTCATGCGGAAGGGAAAAGCCTGCAACTGAACCGTTGTCTGGCCGCCCTTGAAGGCATCGCGCGCGAAAGCATAGATCTCCAGAACCTGCTCGTCGGTCATCGAATAGCAGCCGGAAGACGAGCATGCGCCGTGGATCATCAGGTCGGAGCCTGTTCGGCCGTTGACGGCGTCGTAACGGTTTGGAAAGCCCGTGTTGATCGCCAGATAATATTTGGAGTTCGGGTTCAGGTTGGTCCTTGTCAGGTTGTAGAAACCTTCAGGCGCCTGCCGGTCGCCAGTCTTGACCTTCGGGCCTAGCCGGCCGGACCACGCGCAGATCTTGTAATCCGCGATCTTGTCGAAGCGGTTGTCCGTCTTTGCCTTCCAAACTTCGAGAGCACCCTCTTCCTTGAAGATACGGACCATGATCGGGGAATTGCGGTCCATGCCTTTCGCCCTCATATCCGCGAGGATACGCGCCGGCAAAGGCTGCTCGACCTTGTTCTTGACCTTCGACAGATCAGTATGGGTGACGTCCAAAGCGTCGTTGCAGCCGGCAAGAGCCAGCGCCATCAGCGAAACATAGGCAAAATGACGAATGCGCATTCCCAACAAGCCCATTAAATCGATACGACCCGATCCGCGTCCATGGAGTTCGGGTGTTCCCAGAATCATAGGCGGCTTATACTTCACAATTCCTTACCAGCCTATGACTTGCCCAAGGATATCCCGCAAGCGCGACTGTTACAGATAACATTATTGTGGCCAAGGTTTGGCCGCAATCCGGTCACGTATGTTGTGGGAGTTATGCGAGGTTCCGGCCCATGGCGAGGAATTTCTGCCTGCGATCGCTGCGCAGTTGTTCGCCGGAACGCGGCGAAAGTTCGGCAAGGGCGCTGGCGATGACATCGCCGGCGGCGGCGATGACGCTATCCGGATCGCGATGAGCGCCGCCGAGCGGTTCGGGAATGATGCCGTCGATGATGCCAAGCGACTTCAGGTCTTCAGCCGTGATCTTCATGTTGGTTGCTGCTTCCCTGGCGCGGGTGGAATCGCGCCAGAGAATAGAGGCTGCACCTTCCGGCGAAATTACGCTGTAGATCGAATGCTCGAGCATATAGACCTTGTTGCCGGTGGCGATCGCGATTGCGCCGCCGGAGCCGCCTTCGCCAATGATGACGGAGATAATCGGCACTTTCACGCCAAGGCACATTTCAGTTGAGCGGGCGATTGCTTCCGCCTGGCCGCGCTCTTCGGCGCCCACGCCCGGATAGGCGCCTGCGGTATCGACAAGCGTGATTACGGGAAGGCTGAAACGATCTGCCATTTCGAGAATGCGGATCGCCTTGCGGTAACCTTCCGGGCGGGCACTGCCGAAATTGTGCTTCAGGCGGCTCTTGGTGTCGCTGCCTTTCTCCTGGCCGATGACGGCAATCGGCTGGCCGCGAAAGCGTGCAAGGCCTGCCTGGATCGCCGCGTCCTCGGAGAACTTGCGGTCGCCGGCGAGCGGCGTGAATTCCTGGAAGAGCTTCTTTGCATAATCGACGAAGTGCGGGCGCTGCGGATGGCGCGCAACCTGCGTTTTCTGCCAGGCATTGAGCTTGGAATAGATATCGACCATCGCTTCGCGCACGCGAACTTCCAGCCTGCCGACCTCATCGGACGTATCGATGCTCTCGTCTTCGGAAGCGAGCTTCTTCAGTTCGATGATCTTGCCTTCGAGGTCGGAGATCGGCTTTTCGAAGTCGAGATAGTTGTGCATGAGGTGCGTTTCCGTTCCTTGTGCCCGGGGCATTCTTGCTGGCCTTGCCCCATGTCGCCGGTCCTATTCGTGCTTTTTCGCCTGTTTGGCAAGGGGGTGATGCGTCTGAACCAGTTGCTGCAGCCTTTCTTCAAGGACATGCGTGTAGATCTGTGTCGTAGAAATGTCGGAATGTCCGAGGAGTTCCTGAACCACACGAAGGTCGGCGCCGTTGGCAAGCAGATGGCTGGCAAAGGCGTGGCGCATGACGTGCGGCGAGATCAGGGACGGCGTCAATCCGGCACGGATTGCGAGGTTTTTCAAGTCACGCGCGAAGACCTGACGGGGCAGATAGCCTTCCTTGGAGGCTGCCGGAAAAAGCCATGGACTATCAACCGGATCCTTCGCCTTCGCGGTCACTTCCGCAAGCAACCGGCCATAGGCCTTGAGTGCCGCGATGGCCGATTGAGACAGCGGTACGAGCCGCTCCTTGTTGCCCTTGCCGCGAATGATCAGAAAACGGCCCTCCTGATCGAGGACGCGTGCCGGCAGCGAAACGAGTTCGCTGACGCGCATTCCTGTCGCATAAAGCAGTTCCAGCAGCGCCAGCATCCGCCGGCGCTGTAATTGGCCATCCGCGGGGTCGTCGGCCTCGGTCTCTGCACGGGTCAACAGCTGCGTCACCTCGTCGACACCCATTGTTTTTGGCAGAGCTCGCGCCTTCTTGGGAGCATCGAGGACACCTGTCGGGTCGTCGACCCGCAGGCCTTCGGCATACAGGAACTTGTAGAATTGCCGCATGGCTGCCAACCGGCGGGCTTGGGACGAAGACTTGAAACCGCGTTTTGAGAGCGAGGAGAGGTAGGCAGCGAGATCGCCGGAGGCTGCTTCGGTCAGCCGCACGCTTTTGCCGTTCAGGAATGCATGGAGATCATCGAGATCACGTTCATAGGATTGCAGCGTGTTTACGGCTGCACCTCGCTCCGCACTCATCATCTCGAGAAAGGCTTCCACGTGGGCGCGGCTCAAATCCCTCATCAGATCACTTCTTCGCCGGTTTGATCGTGCCGGTTGCCGGCGGATTGATCCGTTCCGACGGGACTCGGATCGTCACGTCGCGAGGCTGCGGCTCCACGAATGTCACAAGCGCCACCATGCCGCCATAGATCGCCCCGGCGATGATCGCCAGGACAGCCAGTAGACGGAAGAGGGTTGGCATTTCTTAACTCCATGAGCTCTGCCTCTTTTATGAAGAAGCGGGTTTGCGTGCAAGAAGCGGCTTTTGGACGATGTTTCCCTGGTCCGCGACTTGACGCTACACCCGCATTTGTCGATACCGTTTGCAAACAAAGTGTGAATGGACCGATGAGTGACCCAGTTCTGAAAGTGGGAGACAGCCTGAAAGACAGAGCTCGTGCCGCGCTCGGGTCCCGCAATCTGATCCTGGTTGGCCTCATGGGGGCCGGCAAATCCTCCGTCGGCCGTCTCGTCGCCCATCAGTTAGGCGTTCCCTTCATCGACAGCGACGTGGAGATCGAGCGCGTCTCGCGGATGACGATCTCGGAGCTTTTCGCAGCTTACGGCGAAGAGGAGTTCCGCGCGCTGGAAACGCGCGTGATGAAGCGGCTGCTGAAGAATGGTCCGCGCGTGATTTCCACCGGCGGCGGCGCTTTTGTCAATGAGCAGACGCGCAAGCACATCAAGAAGAGCGGCCTCTCCGTATGGCTGAAGGCCGATCTCGATGTGCTGTGGGAGCGGGTCAACAAGCGCGATACGCGCCCCCTCCTGAAGACCGAAAATCCGAAGCAAACGCTCAAAAACCTGATGAACGCGCGGTACCCGATTTATGCCGAAGCCGACATCACCGTGCTGTCGCGCGATGTGCGCAAGGAAATCATGGCCGACGAAGTCCTGAAAGCCATGATCGAAGCCCAAACCGAAAGTGCCGTTTCATGAATGCGATCACCTCTTCCTCCGAACGAAAGGTTCATGTACCGCTCGGCGAGCGTGCCTACGACATACTGATCGGGCCGCGGCTGATCGAACGCGCCGGGGCGGAAATCGCATCGAGGCTGAAAGGCCGCAAAGCTGCGATCGTCACGGATGAGCATGTCGCGCCGCTCTATCTCGAAGCTCTGGTTAGAAGTCTCGAATGCTCGGGCATCGTATCCGCGCAGCTTGTGCTGCCCGCCGGTGAGAAGACGAAGAGCTTCGAGCATCTGATGACCGTCTGCGATAAGGTGCTGGAGGCGCGCGTCGAGCGGAACGACTATGTGATTGCGCTTGGCGGCGGCGTCATCGGCGATCTCGCTGGCTTTGCCGCTGGCATCGTGCGTCGCGGTGTGCGCTTCGTGCAGGTGCCGACATCCCTGCTTTCGCAGGTAGATTCCTCCGTCGGCGGCAAGACGGGCATCAACAGCCGACACGGCAAGAACCTTGTCGGCGTCTTCCACCAGCCGGATCTGGTCCTTGCCGATACGGATGTCTTAAACTCGCTCAGCGAGCGCGAATTCCGCGCCGGCTATGCCGAAGTCGCGAAATACGGTCTCATCGACAAACCGGATTTTTTCGCTTGGCTTGAAGCAAACTGGAGCGCCGTCTTTGCCGGCGGCTCTGCGCGTATCGACGCGATTGCCACAAGCTGTCAGGCGAAATCAGATGTCGTGGTCGCCGACGAGCGCGAGAACGGTCCGCGCGCGCTTCTCAATCTCGGCCATACTTTTGGGCACGCTCTGGAGGCGGCCACGGCCTATGACAGCACCCGCCTGGTGCACGGCGAGGGCGTTTCGATCGGCATGGTTCTCGCGCATGAATTTTCGGCGCGCATGAACCTTGCGAGCCCTGATGATGCGAAGCGCGTCGAAAAGCATTTGAAAGTGGTCGGCCTGCCTACGTGCATGTCCGACATTCCGGGCTCCCTTCCGCCGGCTGAAAAGCTGCTCGACGCGATGGCGCAGGACAAGAAGGTGAAGAACGGCAAGTTCACCTTCATCCTGACGCACGGCATTGGCCAGTCCTTCATCGCCGATGACGTCCCGGCTTCCGAAGTGTTGAGCTTTCTCAAGGAAAAGCAGCCGCAATGACGCTTGAAGGCACGCTGGCATTTCTTTCGGTTTACTGGCCGGAAATTGTTTCCATCGTGGCCCTCGTGCTCCTGTCCGCTTTCTTCTCCGGCTCGGAAACGGCACTGACGGCGGCTTCGCGCAGCCGCATGCATACGCTGGAGGTCAATGGCGAAAAACGGGCCGGCCTCGTGCGTCAGCTGATCGAGCAACGCGACCGGTTGATCGGCGCGCTGCTGATCGGCAACAATCTCGCAACCATTCTGTCTTCGTCTCTGGCGACCAGCATATTCCTCGGTCTCTTTGGGCGTCCAGGTGTAGGGCTCGCAACCCTTGCGATGACTGTAATCCTCGTCATCTTCGCGGAAGTACTGCCGAAGAGCTGGGCGATTTCGTCGCCGGACCGTTTTTCGCTGGGCGTCGCCCTGCCGGTAAAGCTCTTCGTTGCGGTCGTGGGCCCGGTCTCGTCTTTCGTCAATGCGCTTGTCCGCTGGATTCTGGCGTTCTTCGGCATTAATTTTTCACGCGAAACGTCGATGCTAACAGCCCATGAGGAACTGCGCGGCGCCGTCGATTTCCTGCATCGCGAGGGTGCAGTGGTGAAGGCTGACCGGGACCGATTTGGCGGGATACTTGATCTCAGCCAGCTCGAACTCTCCGACATCATGGTCCACCGGACGGCCATGCGGGCGATCAATGCCGACGATGCGCCGGAAGCAGTGGTTCGCACGATCCTAGAGAGTCCTTACACGCGCATGCCGCTCTGGCGCGGTTCGATCGACAACATCATCGGCGTTGTCCATGCAAAAGACCTGCTGCGCGCTCTCGCCGAGCCGAATGTGGAGGCGGAAAATCTCGACATCGTCAAGATCGCGCAGAAGCCATGGTTCGTGCCGGACAGCACCAATCTCGAAGACCAGCTCAATGCCTTCCTGCGCCGCAAGCAGCATTTCGCCGTGGTTGTCGACGAGTACGGCGAAGTGCAGGGCATCGTGACGCTCGAGGACATCCTCGAGGAAATCGTCGGCGATATTTCCGATGAGCACGATATCGACATGCAGGGCGTTCGCCAGGAATCGGACGGCTCGATCATTGTCGACGGGAGCGTGCCGATCCGGGACCTGAACCGCGCGCTCGATTGGCAGTTGCCCGACGAAGAGGCGACGACGATCGCCGGCCTCGTCATCCATGAATCGATGACGATCCCGGAAGAGCGGCAGGCCTTCACTTTTTACGGCAAGCGTTTCATCGTCATGAAACGCGAGAAGAACCGCATCACCAGACTGCGCATCCGGCCCGCCGCGGAGAACGAGGTAAAGCCGCTCTAAATGCTATCCGGTCGCTCCCTGGCTGGTAAGCAGGCGCAGGATTTGCACTTCTTTCGGCAGCTCGATTAGAAATTCGCTGTCGCGATCGAGGTGATGGATCTTCGTGGGATCGGTGCCGGCAAAGGTGCTCATCGCCTCGATATTCTCCCAATAGGAGATCGTAACAAACTCGCTTTCCGTTTCCCGGTCTTCGCGAAATGTCTGGACGCCGAGTGCTTTCTCAATCAGCGGCTTGACGCCCGTTTCGTAGTTATAGGCTTCGTATTCATCAGCCTTGGCTCTTGGCGTGCATCCGCGCCAGATGCGGGCGATCGTCGGCTTCGTCATCCCTGCTTCCTCCTTGGTGAAAGGAGGACAAACGCCTATATGAGGGACGTGTTCCGCTACCAGCTAGTTGCTTCGCCGGGTGCGGCGAGCTCTACCGCGAGCGCATGCAGCCCGGCATCGAGTTCCGGCTTCAGCAGTTCGGTGACGGCGCGGTGGCGGGCGAGCCTCGTCATTCCTGCAAACTTGGCCGAGACGATGCGCACGCGAATGTGCGTTTCACCCGTACCAGTGAAACCTGGTTGATGGCCGGCATGCAGGTGGCTTTCGTTGATGACGCTCAGGCGCTCAGGCGCAAAAGCTTCGGTCAGTTTTTCTTCGATGCGGGTCAGAAGGGTCACGATTTCGTCCGGTTGCTTCGCAAAAAGGGGGTTCCCACCAAGCCAGCAACAATCGTGTTTGTCAATTCTTGTTGTCGCCTCTTCGCAGGCCCATAATTAGCGCCGTCATGAGACTCGATTCCAAATATTTCGACCGCATCCGTACCCGCCGCAAACGCGAGCAGGAAACCGAGCAGGCTCCTCCGGTCTGCCAGTGGGACGGCTGCGACAAAAAAGGCGTGCATCGCGCTCCCGTCGGACGCAATGCCGAAGGCCAGTTCTTTCTTTTCTGCTTCGAGCACGTCAAAGAGTACAACAAGGGCTACAATTATTTTTCCGGCCTTTCGGACGGCGAAATCGCGCGCTATCAGAAGGAAGCGGTTACCGGCCACCGCCCGACCTGGACCGTCGGCGTCAACAAGGCGGCGAAGGACAGCCCGCTGCATTCCGATATCCGTTCCGGCGCCTATAGCCGCGTGCGCGATCCCTTCGGTTTCGTAAGCGGCGCCAAGGGCAGCGGTCCGCGCTTTCCGGAACAACGCAAGCTGAAGAGTCTGGAGGCTAGGGCCTTCGATACGATGGGGCTGCAGGCAAATGCCACCTCTGCCGAGATCAAGACCCGCTACAAGGAACTGGTCAAGAAGCATCATCCCGATGCCAACGGCGGCGACCGCGGTTCCGAAGAGCGCTTCCGCGCCGTCATCCAGGCCTATCAATTGTTGAAGCAGAACGGTTTTTGTTAATTCCTGTCCTTGCTCTCCGCTTTCAATCGGGTATGGTCCAAATCGGCTGAGGCCGCAGGCAAACGCGGCATGCATCTGTGCGTTTTGCCATCGCCGCCTTTGCCAACCTTCCGGACGCGGCGTTTCTTGTCCGGGACTTTGTTCCAGAATGCTCGCACGCGGTCATTATCCCGCCGAGGTTTCGCTTCAGTCCCGGAGAAGTATCGCCGACGCTCCCACCTTGAACCGGCGCGGATCAAAGCTGCGGCGTCATGGTTGCGAAATGGCCTGAGATAGTATGGCCGGGTGGAAGCACCCGCCTTGGAGACATGATGAGCAAGATTGACCTTGATATTTCCGAGCTTCCAGACACCACCGTTTCGGTCAGGGAGGTCTTCGGGATTGATTCCGATATCCGCGTACCGGCTTACAGCAAGGGCGATGCCTACGTTCCGGATCTCGATACCGACTATCTCTTCGATCGCGAGACGACGCTCGCCATTCTTGCGGGCTTTGCGCATAATCGGCGCGTCATGATCTCCGGCTATCACGGCACTGGCAAATCCTCGCATATCGAGCAGGTCGCTGCCCGTCTCAACTGGCCGTGCGTGCGCATCAACCTCGACAGCCATGTCAGCCGTATCGATCTCGTCGGCAAGGATGCGATTGTCGTCAGGGACGGCCTTCAGGTCACGGAATTCAAGGACGGCATCCTGCCCTGGGCCTATCAGCACAATGTCGCGCTCGTCTTCGATGAATATGACGCCGGCCGTCCGGACGTCATGTTCGTCATTCAGCGCGTGCTGGAATCCTCCGGCCGCCTGACTCTGCTCGACCAGAGCCGCGTCATCCGTCCGCATCCGGCCTTCCGGCTGTTCGCGACGGCCAACACCATCGGCCTTGGCGATACGACCGGCCTCTATCACGGCACGCAGCAGATCAACCAGGCGCAGATGGACCGCTGGTCGATCGTGACGACGCTGAATTACCTGCCGCACGAACATGAAGTGAATATCGTCGCCGCCAAGGTGAAGAGCTTCGGGAAAGACAAGAACGGCCGAGACATCGTCTCCAAGATGGTCCGAGTTGCCGATCTGACGCGCGCTTCCTTCATGAATGGCGATCTCTCGACCGTCATGAGTCCGCGTACGGTCATCACCTGGGCCGAAAACGCTGATATCTTCGGCGATCTCGCCTTCGCCTTCCGCGTCACCTTCCTCAACAAGTGCGACGAACTGGAGCGTCCGCTGGTCGCCGAGCACTATCAGCGCGCCTTCGGTATCGAGCTCAAGGAAAGCGCAGCCAACATCGTGCTGGAGGCCTAAGGCCGGTCGATCATGGTGTCTCGTGGTGACAACTCGAAAGCAAAGCCGAACGGCCCGGTCGACGTCGAGCCGTTGCGGCGTGCGATAACCGGCTGCGTCCGGGCGATTGCGGGCGACGGCGAGGTCGAGGTGACGTTCGCCAACGAACGCCCTGGCATGACGGCTGAGCGTATTCGCCTGCCGGAACTTTCCAAGCGGCCGACGGCGCATGAGCTGGCGGTGACCCGCGGGCTCGGCGATTCCATGGCTCTTCGGCTTGCCTGCCACGATGAGAAGGTCCATGCGACGATGGCGCCGCAGGGTTCGGACGCGCGGGCGATTTTCGATGCCGTCGAACAGGCGCGCGTCGAATCGATCGGCACGCTGCGCATGGAGGGTGTGGCCGCGAACCTGCGTTCCATGGCCGAGGAGAAATACGCGAAAGCGAATTTCACCGGCATCGAGCGGCAGGAGGATGCGCCGATCGGCGAAGCTGTCGCCATGATGGTGCGCGAGAAACTGACCGGCCAGAAGCCGCCGGCCTCTGCGGGAAAGGTTCTCGATCTCTGGCGGCCCTTTATAGAGGAGAAGGCGGGCTCCGAACTCGACGACCTTGCAAGCGTCATCAATGACCAGCAGGCCTTCTCGAAGGCGATCCGCCACATGCTCTCCGCCATGGAAATGGCGGAAGAATACGGCGACGACGACAGCGAACCCGACCAGGACGACGAGCAGGATCAGCAAGACCAGCCGAATGGCGACGAGTCCGATCAAGACGAAGTGGATGACGACGCCGGCACGGACGCTGCTCCTGTTGAGGACAGCGAGGTCGCCGACGAGCAGATGGAGGACGGCGAGACCGAGGGCGCCGAGATCTCCGACGACGACATGATGGAAGAGGGCGAGGACGATTCGGAAACGCCGGGCGAAACCCGTCGTCCGAACACGCCTTTTGCCGATTTCAACGAGAAGGTCGATTATCACGTCTTTACCGAAGAGTTCGACGAGATCATCACTGCCGAGGAGCTTTGCGACGCTGCCGAACTGGAGCGCCTGCGCGCCTTCCTCGACAAGCAACTCGCGCACCTGCAGGGCGCTGTCGGCCGGCTCGCCAATCGACTGCAGCGCCGGCTGATGGCGCAGCAGAGCCGCTCCTGGGACTTCGACTTGGAAGAGGGCTATCTCGATACGGCCCGCCTGCAGCGCATCATCATTGATCCGATGCAGCCGCTGTCCTTCAAAATGGAGCGGGACACGCAGTTCCGCGATACGGTCGTGACGCTGCTGATCGACAATTCGGGCTCGATGCGCGGACGCCCGATCACCGTTGCAGCCACCTGCGCCGATATTCTGGCCCGCACGCTGGAGCGTTGCGGCGTCAAGGTCGAGATCCTTGGCTTCACGACCAAGGCCTGGAAGGGCGGGCAGGCGCGCGAGAGCTGGCTTGTCGGCGGCAAGCCGCAGACGCCCGGCCGCCTCAACGACCTGCGTCACATCATATACAAGTCTGCCGACGCGCCGTGGCGCCGCGCGCGCACCAATCTCGGCCTGATGATGCGCGAAGGGCTGCTCAAGGAAAACATCGACGGCGAAGCGCTGATTTGGGCGCATAACCGGCTTCTCGCGCGCCGCGAGCAGCGCCGCATCCTGATGATGATTTCGGATGGCGCGCCGGTCGATGATTCGACTCTGTCGGTCAATCCCGGCAACTACCTCGAGCGTCACCTGCGCGCTGTGATCGAACAGATCGAGACCCGTTCGCCGGTCGAACTGCTTGCGATCGGCATCGGCCACGACGTGACGCGCTATTATCGCCGTGCCGTGACCATCGTGGACGCGGATGAGCTTGCAGGTGCTATGACTGAGCAGCTTGCCTCACTCTTCGAAGATCAGGCAGCTCAGCCGCGCGGCGGCCGCCTGCGACGTGCAAGCTGATGCCGAAAGGAACCGGCGCTTGATGATCCGTTTGTCCTGCGCCGCTTTGCTTGCTCTTTGTCTCGCGGGGGATGCTTCGATTGCAGTTGCGGGCGAGAGCGTGGATGTCAGCAGCCGCGTCATTTCGACCTTCAAGATCGGCTCCAGCGAGACCAAGTTCGGGCCGCTGGAATTCCTTGGTGGGCTGGAGATGGTGTCTGGCAACCCGCTCTTCGGCTCGTGGTCGTCGATCCGTTTCAGACCGGATGGGAAGCATTTCGTCGGTGTGCTGGATACCGGCCACTGGCTGACCGGCAGCATTGAACGTGACCAGCAGGACAAGCTTTCCGGTGTGTCCGGCGTTGGAATCGCGCCCATGCGAAACGGAAGCGGGCGCACTTTCGAGGGCAAAGGGCACATGGACGCCGAGGGTCTTGTCCTCAAGGGTGACCAGGTTCTAGTCTCCTTCGAACAAGACCATCGGGTCGAGGTCTACCCCGATCCTGGGTTCGAGACCTCGTCATCGGTTGCCTCCATCCCGCTTCTCGTGCCGATGAGATCACTCCGAGGCGGCCGCGGCTTTGAGACGCTGGCGGCGGCTCCGCCCGAAAGCGCTCTGAAGGGAGCGACCGTCATTATCTCGGAAGAGAGCCGGGATCGGGGGGGAAATGTCCACGGCGCGATCCTCGACGGTCCGCTCAAGGGACGCTTCGCGGTGACGCACAACGGCGATTTCGACCCGACGGACGGTGCCTTTCTGCCGGACGGCGATCTTCTGCTTCTGGAGCGGCGTTTCAACATTGCCAATGGAATCGGCATGCGCATCCGCCGCATCGCCGCGGCAGAGATCAGGCCGGACGCCGTCGTTGATGGCAAAATTTTATTGACGGCCGATTTCGGTTACCAGATCGACAATATGGAAGGCTTGGATGCCTTTCAGGCGCCGGACGGCAGCACGCATGTGATCATTGTTTCCGATGACAACCACTCCATTCTGGAGCGAAACCTCATGCTGGAATTTCGTCTCACTGAGTAGAAGGCCCCGCTCGAAGGCGGGCCTTCTGGCCATCAGCTTGCCCGGACCGGCTGCATCGGCCGCAGCACGTTCATGAGTGCGCCGTAGGGAAGCAGCATGGCGAGACCCATGATCATCTTCACCGAGAAATCGCTGATCGCCCAGGAAATCCACCGCGGCGCCTGAGCGGCAAACGCACCAAGGACCGGGGCCTGTTCCAGCGCAAACGGATCGTTCGGGCCGAGGAAGACGAAGGAGGCGGCAAAGGCGAAGGAGAAGAAGATCGCCGTATCGAGCGCCGAGCCGATGAGCGAACCGACGAGCGGCGCACGCCACCAGGTCTGGCGGCGAAGGCGATTGAAGACGGCGATATCGAGAAGCTGGCCGGCGAGGTAAGCGGAGCCAGAGGCGATCGCGATGCGCGGCACTGACGTGAAGAAGGAAAGCCCGATGCCGACGACGAAGCCGGCGAACACGACCTTTCGCGCTGCCTGAGGGCCGAACTGGCGATTCGTGAGGTCGGTGATCAGGAAGGCGACCGGATAAGTGAATGCGCCCCAGGTCAGGATGTCGGCAAGGTTGATGCCTGCGATTTCGGCATTCAACGGGAACTGGACGAGGAAGTTGGAAGCCACGACGACGAGCGTCATCAGGGCGATATAGAGGAGGGTATAGCGGGTCTTCAGCATTTTTTTATCCTGGGTGATGCCACCAGTTGGATTATTGGGCCGGCAAAGCAAAAGGCTTGTCCGGTATTCGCCGTGCAAGCCTTTGAAGCCGTATGGAAGAAGGTGTCGAAGCTTATGCGGCTTCGGCGGTCTTCTTGACAATCTGACGGCGCAGCAGACGAGCGCGCATCGACAGTTCGTTTTCGCTTGCCTTGATCAAGAAGGCGTCGAGGCCACCGCGATGCTCGACGGAGCGCAGGGCAGCAGCCGAAACACGCAGACGGTAGCGCTGGCCGAGAGCGTCGGAGATCAGCGTAACCTGGCACAGGTTCGGCAGGAACCGACGCTTGGTCTTGTTGTTGGCATGGCTGACATTGTTACCAGTCAGGACGGCCTTGCCGGTCAATTCGCACACGCGGGACATTGAACACCTATTCTTGTTTTTCTAGGCCATCGAATTGCGATGCCCCGACAAACGCGGGTCTGCAATCCAACAGGCCATAATTGGAAAGTTGCGGTTCTATAGTCAGGCCGGCCGCCCGCGTCAAGCCAAACCTTGGCCTTTCCCGCAATTCCGTCAAAAAGCTCGTGTTTGCTTGGATAGCGGCAGGAGTATAGACCGTTTGTGCAGGGCATTGTCTGCCCGTGAAAAAGGCTCTCTTCATGGCTCATTTGGGCAAGCGGATTTTCCTATCGTCAATTGCAGCGCTGGTGTCCATTCCAGCCAGCGCGGCCGAAATCCGTCATCGCACGGAGTACAAGGTTGCCCTCGGGATTCTGCCGATTGCACGCGCCGCCTTCGTGACCCAAATCGGAAATGATCAGCGCTACCAGGTTTCAGGCAATATCAGCTCGGCGGGCCTTGCCGATCTTGTGACGAACATTGCTGCGAAGACCAGCGTCACCGGTGTCCTGCGCAACGACCGGCTGCAGGCGCAGCGCTACTACCTCTACTACAAGAGCGGCAAACGCGTGCGCACCTATGAAGTCCGCTATAGAAACGGCAATATCGTCTCAACGACGGTGAAACCGGAACGGCGCCAGCCGCGTAACTGGGTCGATGTCAAGCCGGGCGATATGCGCTCTGTCCTTGATCCCATCTCCGGATTGATCTTCCCGGCGGATACGAAGCTCTGCTCGCAGCGCTTGCCGATCTATGATGGCGAGATGCGCATGGACCTCGTGCTTTCGCCAAAGGGTTCCGAGGACTTCAAGACGGATGGATTCTCAGGCAAGGCGACGGTCTGCGGTGTGCGTTTCGTGCCGAAGTCTGGCTACAGGAAGGGCCGCAAGGATATCGACTACCTGAGCAGAAGCGGCAATATGGAAATCTGGTTTGCAAAGGCGGATGCCGCGAATGTATATGCTCCGGTCTATGTCCGCATTCCGACGCAATACGGAACGGTGACGATTACCGCGGTGAAATATCGCGCAAGCTGACGGAGTTGGTCTCCGTGAAGGGGGACAGGTGAAGCTTCGGGCGACATTGATCGGGTTCACGGCCATTTTGATGTGGTCGTTTCTGGCGCTCTTCACCGCAGCGTCCGGTAAGATGCCGCCGTTCCAACTTTCGGCGATCTGTTTTGCAATCGGGAGCGTCCCGGGCATCATCGTCCTGATCCTCAATCCGTCGCGCGTGGCGCTCCTGAAGCAGCCAGCCAAGGTCTGGATCATCGGCATCGCGGGTCTTTTCGGTTATCACTTCCTTTATTTCACGGCGCTCCGGAATGCGCCCGCGGTCGAGGCGGGGCTGATTGCCTATCTCTGGCCGTTGCTCATCGTTGTCGGCTCGGCGCTGCTGCCGGGCGAACGGCTGCGCTGGTATCATGTGGCAGGGGCGCTTGCAGGGCTCTGCGGCACATTCCTGATCGTGAGCCGCAACGGCATCGATTTCGACGGTGCATATGCCGCCGGTTATGGCGCGGCTTTTCTTTGCGCCTTCACTTGGTCCGGTTACTCGCTGCTGACGCGGCGCTTCGACGCGGTTTCGACCGATGTCGTCACCGGCTTCTGCCTTGCGACCTCCATTTTGTCGTTTCTCTGCCATCTCGGCCTGGAAATGACCGTCTGGCCGGAAACGGCCCTCGAATGGATCGCCGTCGCCGGTCTTGGGCTCTTCCCGGTCGGTGCAGCCTTCTATGCCTGGGATTACGGCGTCAAGAACGGCGACATCCAGATCCTCGGCGCGGCAAGCTATGCGGCGCCGCTGCTTTCGACGCTTATCCTGACGATATTCGGTTTTGCCGAGCCAAGCTGGCGTATCGCGCTTGCCTGCCTGCTGGTCACCGGCGGTGCGGTGCTTGCGGCTCAGGAAATGATTCGCCGCAAAAGCGTCGGGGAACAGACTGCAGCGGCTGAATAGGTCTCAGCCGCCCGGTTTCCAATTTGGCGGTGCCATTTCAAATTTCGAGAATTCGAACCCGGGCGCCACTGTGCAGCCAACAAGCGTGTATTCGCCGAGCGTTTCTGCTGATTGCCACCAATTTGCCGGAATGACCGCCTGCGGGCGCTCGCCGTTTGCCAAGTCTGTGCCCAGCCGCAAGGTTTCGCTTTTCGCGCCGTTTTCGGACCGGTGGAGCGCCAGCGGCGCACCGGCGTAGTAATGCCAGACCTCCGCCGCATCGTGAACGCGATGCCAATGCGAACGCTGCCCTGCCTTCAGCAGGTAATAAATCGCCGTCGAATGTCCGCGATCTCCACCGTTGTCGTCGCGAAACGTTTGTACGTACCAGCCGCCTTCCGGATGCGGCTGCATCGACAGCGCCGCGATAATCTCGTCGGGAACCATCAGAAATTGTCCTTGCGCCTGCGGATCTCCGCAAAGACTTCCTCATTCGTCTTGCTTTCCATCAGGAGATTGCGGCGGATCGCGGGATCCGCGGCACGAAGGAAAGGATTGGTTTCCTTTTCCAGGGCCAGAGTCGTCGGGATGGTGAACCTGCCTTCAGCGCGCAAAGCTTCGATCTCTGCTGCACGCGTCTTCAGCCGCTCGTTGGCCGGATCGATCGTCAAGGCGAAACGGGCGTTCGAAAGCGTATATTCATGGCCGAAATAGATTGCCGTTTCGTCCGGCAGAACGGCCAGCTTCTGAATTGAATGCCACATATCGGCGGCCGGACGCTCGAAGAGACGGCCACAGCCGAGCGCAAAGAGCGTATCGGCGGCAAAGAGCAGTTTGTCGTCCGCGAAGTGGTAACAGATATGGCCCGCGGTATGACCCGGCGTTTCGATGACGTTGACCGTGTGGTCACCGAAGAGGAAGCTGTCGCCATCGGCCATCGATTTGTCGAGGCCGGGAATTGCAATAGCTTCGTTGACCGGACCGATGATTTCACAGCCGAACTGCTCTTTCAGCGCCAAATTGCCTTCGACGTGATCAGTGTGGTGATGCGTGGTGAAGATGTGCGAAATCTTCCATCCGCGCCGCTTTGCGGCCGCTGCTACGGCTGCCTCTTCCGGTGCGTCGATCGACGCGGTCAGCCCGGACTCCGGATCATGCACGAGAACGCCAAAATTATCGGATCGGCAGAGAAAAACTTCTAATTCCAAGGCTTTCATTGTCCAAACGGCCTCTTTCCCACGAACTTGTCCGGAATGTAGAGGCTCCGGCCTTGAAGTCCAATCGCCCGCTGATAACATTTATCGCGATGCACACGGATATTGTCGATCTGCGCCAGTTCTATCATTCCGAGCTCGGGCGCCTTGCCGAGCACTCTATCGCTATGGCGCTGTCGTCGCTTTGGGTGCGGCTGCCGCAGGAGCGGCTCGTCGGCATCGGCTATGCCGTTCCATTCCTCGACCGGTTCGGTGCCGATACCGAGCGCACCTTCGCCTTCATGCCCGCCGGGCAGGGCGCCGTGAACTGGCCGGTGGGATCCTTGTCATCGACCGCTCTGATCTTCGATGAAGAATTGCCGCTTCCCGATTCGTCCATCGATCGTGTGCTGATGGTTCATTCGCTGGAATTCGCCGAAAGCCCGCGGGAAACCTTGAAAGAGCTCTGGCGCGTGCTTGCGCCCGGCGGACGGCTCGTCATCGTCGTGCCGAACCGACGCGGTGTCTGGGCGCGCATGGAGCATACGCCTTTCGGCTCCGGGCGCCCCTATTCGCGGGGTCAGCTCACGCATCTGCTGCGCGAGACGAATTTCACGCCCGGCGCGACGGCTGAGGCGCTCTTCTTCCCGCCATCGAAGCTTCGCACGGTTCTCAGCCTTCGCCGCGGCTTCGAACGCATCGGCCGCACGCTCTGGCCGGCCTTTTCCGGCGTCATCATCGTCGAGGCACAGAAGCGGCTCTATCAGGGACTGCCGGTTGCCGCACGGGCTTCGCGCCGCGTCTTCGTGCCGGTTCTTGCGCCGCATGGCGTCCCGACGACGCGCAGCTACTAAGTCTCACTCGACAAAGGCCGCGTTCCGCTTTATTGCCACAGGGCAATTTCGGGCCGGAATTTCCGGCGTTTTTTCAAGGTCGATCCCATGAGTGTTGAGATGAGCAAGCCTGTTCCGCGTCCCGGTATTCTGGACATTGCAGCCTATGTACCGGGCAAGGAACATGCACCAGGCGTTGCCCGCGTCTACAAGCTCTCCTCCAACGAAACGCCGCTTGGTGCGAGCCCGAAGGCGATCGACGCCTTCCGTGAGGCCGCGGGCCATCTCGAGCGCTATCCGGACGGCCAGGCGATCGAACTGCGCGAGGCGATCGCTGCGATTCACGGCTTGAATCCGGCTAACATCATGTGCGGCAACGGCTCGGACGAACTGCTCGGCTTGCTCTGCCACGTTTATCTCAGCCCCGGTGACGAAGGCATCATCACCGAGCACGGCTTCCTCGTTTACAAGATTCAGATCATGGGCGCGGGCGCGACGCCTGTCGTGGTCAAGGAGAAGGACTATACCGTCGATGTCGATGCGATCCTGGCGGCGGTAACCGACAAGACGAAGATCGTCTTCATCGCCAATCCCGGCAATCCGACCGGCACCTATATCCCGGTCAGCGAAGTTCGTCGGCTGCAGGCCGGCCTGCCGAACCATGTCGTCCTGGTGCTCGATGCGGCCTATGCCGAGTATGTCCGGCGCAACGACTACGAATCCGGTATCGAGGTCGTCTCCTCGAACGCGAACGTCGTCATGACCCGGACCTTCTCGAAGGTCTATGGGCTTGCCGCGCTCCGCGTCGGCTGGATGTATGCGCCTGCCGAGATCATCGACGCGCTGAACCGCGTGCGTGGCCCTTTCAATATGAACGCGCCGGCGATCGCGGCCGGTGCCGCAGCGATCCGCGATCAGGCCTTCATGCAGCAGGCTGCTTCCTTCAATCAGATGTGGATCGAGAAGGTCACCGGCGCGCTCGAAACGATCGGTCTCAAGGTCACGCCGTCGGTGACGAATTTCGTTCTCATTCATTTTCCGGATGCCGATGGCAAGCGTGCTACCGATGCCGACGAGTTCCTGACAAGCCGCGGCTACATCCTGCGAGCGGTTCGCAGCTACGGTTTCCCCAATTCACTTCGCATGAGCATCGGTCCGGAAGAAGCCAATCATGGCGTTATCGAAGCGCTCGGTGAATTCATGGGACGCCCGACATGACAGCGCAGTTTGATCGCATCGCGCTGATCGGCATCGGGCTGATCGGCTCCTCGATCGCCCATGACATCAAGCGGCTCGGGCTTGCCAATGAAGTCGTCGTTGCCACGCGCAGTGCTGAAACGCTGAAGCGCGCCGAGGAATTGCAGCTCGGCAGCCATTATACGACTTCGTCGGCCGAGGCTGCCAGGGATGCCGATCTCGTTATCGTGTCCGTGCCGGTTGGCGCCTCGGAAAGCGTTGCGAGGGAAATCGCAGGGACCCTAAAGCCTGGCGCGATCGTCACCGACGTCGGATCCACCAAGGCGTCGGTCATCGCGCAGATGCAGCCGCATATGCCGCCGCATGTGCACTTCATCCCCGGTCATCCGCTGGCCGGTACGGAGAAATCCGGACCCGATGCGGGTTTCCCCGGCCTTTTTGAAGGCCGTTGGTGCATCTTTACGCCAATTACGGGCACGGATGACAGCGCACTAAAAAAGCTCCGCAAGTTCTGGGAAAGCCTTGGCTCCAAGGTCGATGAGATGGACGCCGAGCACCACGACAAGGTGCTCGCCATCGTCTCGCACCTACCGCACATCATCGCTTACAATATTGTCGGCACGGCGGACGATCTGGAAGCCGTGACGGAATCGGAAGTCATCAAATATTCCGCCTCCGGCTTTCGTGACTTTACGCGCCTTGCGGCGTCCGATCCGACGATGTGGCGTGACGTCTGCCTGCACAACAAGGATGCGATCCTTGAAATGTTGGCGCGCTTTTCGGAAGACCTCGCCTATCTGCAGCGCGCCATCCGCTGGGGCGAGGGCGATAAGCTTTTCGAACTTTTCAGCCGCACCCGCGCCATCCGTCGCTCGATCGTTCAGGCGGGACAGGACGTGGACGCGCCGGACTTTGGCCGCCCCCACATGCAGGATACGAAGGCAAACTGAGCCTCAGATCGGCGGGATCGTGCCGAGTGGGATGAAGCCGCTTACGGTGGCATTGCCGTGCTGAACGAGGAGATCGACCGAAACCTTGTCACCGCCGACCGCGAGCGCCTTCAGAAGCTTGGCGGCGGTGTCGACGGTTTCGGAGATTTCCGGGAAGGCCTGTTTCAGGCTGTCGCGCCAAGGGCCGAGCTGCTCGATTTCGAGCTTGAATTTGCCGGACAGGAAGCCTTGCGCATCGAAGGAGAAAGGCCCGGTAAGCGTCATCACCTTGCCGTCGCCGATATCCGCCACGGCCTTGCGCAGCTCCCCGCTGGCCCCATAAAGCCCCTGCGGGTCGCTGCCGTCGATCATTCCACCCTTGCCTGCAAGGGTGATATCGGCGCTCGCCGCGAATTTCGGGAAGACCTGTGGCCAGTCCTTGATGACGGCATTTGCATCCTGGAGGGAGACGGCACCATCGAGATCGCCTGCATTCTGGCGCAGGTGGACTTCCGTGCGTCTCGCATCGATATTGACCGTCTGCCCAGTATAGGAGGAGACAGCGGTCGCCTTCAGGCCTTCGATGACCATTGAAGTCCGGTCGATGCCCCTCAGCCTCGTCACCAGACTGGATTGCAGATTGGCCCATTCAGCCGAGATCGAAAGGCCGTTTGCCGTACGGATTTCGGCCGGCGCATCGAGCTCCCAAACGATATGGCCCGGCGCGTAAACCTGCGCTGCGGAGCGAAGTTCGCCAAAGGAAGCGGAGACGCCGTTCGTGTTGTCGTCCACACTTACTTTCGAGCAATAGAGGCCGATGCGGAACGGGTAGCCGCGAAAGTCGATACCGGCGCATTCGCCGCTGACGCCCGCCGTGCTGCGCGGCGTAATCGCCTTCAGCACCGTCTCCTTGAGCTGTGAGGCCGCGTAGAACCAACCGCCGGTATAGATCGCGATGACCAGAACGATGCCCAAGCCGAGCAACCAGAATTTTCTGCCGCTGCCGGTTTGGCTTGACGCTGCCATGATGGTTCTCCAATGGTGAATCGCGAATGGGAATTTCGGTCTGGCGTGCGATATGGACGAATTTTGGGTGTTTGGCTACGGATCGCTGATGTGGAATCCGGGCTTCGAGTTTCTTGAGCGGTCCCAGGCCCTTGTTTACGGTTACCGGCGCTCCTTATGCGTCCATTCCTGGGTTCACCGCGGCACGCAGCAAAATCCGGGTCTCGTGCTCGGTCTCGATCGCGGCGGCTCTTGCCGCGGCATGGCGTTTCGCGTGGCCTTGGAGAAGCGGGACGAGGTAATGGACTATCTGCGTGCCCGCGAGCTCGTCACCAACGTCTATCGGGAGCGCCATGTGCGGCTATCGCTTTCCGGTCGGAGCAGCGTCAAGGCAGTTGCCTACATCGTTGATCGCGATCACGCCCAATATGCCGGCGCACTCGATGCCTCTGCAGCTGCCCACATGGTTCACGAGGCAAAGGGTCAGTCAGGCTCGAACGACGCCTACGTTTTCAATACGCTCTCGCATCTGCAGGAGATGGGGATTCGCGATCATTGGCTGGAACGGGTCGCCAACGAGGTCGAGCGGTTGCGGGCCACTTAGGCGGAGGCGGCCTTTGCCTTGCGTAATTGCGCCAGTCTCTCGGTGGCGGTCGGCGGCAGCGGCAGGTGCGGATTGCGCGCGGCGGTATCGATCAAAAGCTCGTCGCTCGCCTTCTCGGTCACATCGATCAGGTGCTGAAAGAACGCATCCGGATCGAGGCCCGGCGGGATGGCGGGCAGGATGCGAACCTTGAAATGGCCGGGACGGCGCACGGCGCTGCGGCGCGGCCAGAAAAGACCGGGATGCATGGCGACCGGCACGACCGGAATGCCGAGATCCCGATACATGCGGGCAATGCCGTACTTGTAGAGCGGTTCTGCGCCCGGAGGCCGGCGCGTGCCTTCCGGATAGATGATCAGCTGACGGCCTGTAGCAAGCTCTTCCTTGGTGCGCTTCAACACCTCGACCATCACCTTGCCCCGCGCACCGCGGTCGACCGGGATCATGCGTTGCTTTTTCGCGTACCAGCCGAAAAGCGGGATCCACATCAATTCGCGCTTGAGGATGTAAACCGGGTCGTTCAGCCAGGGCAACAGTGCATAGGTGTCCCAGAAGGACTGGTGCTTTGGGGCGAGGATGTAGCTTCCTTCCGGCAGGTTCTCGATGCCTTCGATTTCGAAGGTCGTCCCGACGATCTTTTCCATCAGCCAATGGTTCGAAAGCGCCCAGTTCTTGGGGATCGCATAGGCGGTCTTGCGGGGCACGATGAAGTAATAGGGCGAGAGCACGATCATCCGGATGATGAGGTTGGCGTAGAAGATCGTGTTGAAGAGGACGGAACGCAGCGCGATCATGAAGTTTTCCAAAGCCATTATCCGCGTGACCGCGGTTCGCCCTGCCTACACGATAATGGCTGCCATAAAAAGCGCCTGATGAAAATCAGCTCTGGCCCGTGATGCTTGCTGAGCGAAGGCCGGGATGGCGCCCGAAGCCGGTGATATTGCGTGCGCCTGCCAAAAGCACCTTGCCATATTCGGCGAGCATGACGCGAAGTGCATTCGGATCAGTGAACCAGGCCCGGGTCTTCAGATCCGAGTTGACGACCGGGTAGGGGATGAACTGCGTATCGGCGTCAACGTAGGCAAGTTCCGCGAGACTGCGTGGCATGTGGTAATTGTTGGTAACGACCAGAACGCTCTTGTAGCCTTTGGCATGGATCCAGTTCGCGGCCTCCTGCGCGTTGCCGATCGTGTCGATTGCGTCATAGCCGATGTCGACGCAGCAATTGAACAAATCGGCCGGGGCTGATGTGGTCTTTCGAATCTGTGCTCGGGTTGTCGACGGATGGACGCCCGATATGAGCAGCCGCTTGCCTGCGCCCTTTTCCAGCAGTTCGACGGCCTGATCGATGCGCTGATAGCCACCTGTCAAAACGACGATGGCATCGGCTTTCGGCTCGGCTGGAGGTTTCAAGGTCGTGATGGAATCGGCGAACCGTAGAAAACCAACGAAAAGCAGCGCAGTCGTCAGCACGAAGGCAAATCCGCCCCACCGCAGCATCCGGCGTAGAGGGCCGCGACGCGGGGCGCCGACACCGTAGCTTGCAAGCGCCGGCTCGGGACGAATCGGATTGCGTCTAGTGTGGCCCATGGTCATGAGTCGTAAATATATGCAGATTAAGGCAGGGAACAGACACTTTCGTGGCAAAAAGGACTGGGCCGTTCAATTCGCGATGCCATCGGTTCGCGTCGGATCGGAACGCAGCGTATCGATTTCATAGATTGTGCGCATGACGGTCAGCCGTGCTGTAAGCGTCGTCAGCAATGCGATGACGATCATTGTCGCGAAGATGCCGAGGTAACCGAGGGCTCCGACCGAGAAGGTGCCGAAGAGAGCCGTCGCCTGGTCGGTCTGCGGGGTCGCGATTGTACGGCTTTGCAGGATGCCTGCCGCAAGGAAGAAGAGAGCCGCCAGCGCGCTGCCGATTGCCGATCCCTTGAGGCTGATCTTGAGGAAATGCTTCTGGAATTCGGTTGCGACAAAGGAGCTTTCCGCGCCCACGAAATGCAGGACCTCGACGATATGGCGGTTGCCGGAAAGCGCGCCGCGTGTTGCAAAGACGACTGTCAGCACCATGGCTGTGAAGACGAGCAGCAGCACGCCGGTCCCGAGCATGACCGTCGTATGCGCCATTGAAACGAGACGATCGACCCATGTGCGGTGATCGTCGAGCGAGGCTTGGGGAATGCTCTCCTTTAACAGCGAGCGCATTGCGTCAAAATCGGGCGGGTTTGCCTCGTCGATGGTAATAATCACGAGGCGGGGGACAGGGAGCTCCTTGATATCAAGGCCGCTGCCGAGCCATGGCTCCAAAAGGCGCGCCGTTGCAGCCTCATCAACGATCTGGCCGCTCTTGGTGCCGACGAAGGTCATGGCGATATCGCGCGCCTGCGTCAACGCCTTTTCCATGTCGAGGCCGTCCTCCGGCCTGATCTGGATGGTGATCTCACGGGAGATCTGGCTCTCCCAGCTCGCCGCCGTCGAACGCACCATGCTGACACCGCCAAGCGTCAGGCAGGCGAGGAAGGCCATGATGGCGATGACCACCGTCAGTGCGTTGCCCTGAATGTTCGAGGGCGGCAGGATCGACGCCGTTGGCCGCACGCGCATCTCCGCCCGCTTCTGCTGGGTAAGGGGTGCGCCTTGCGCGCGGTTATTCGATGCAGGCTCAGTCATAGACGTCAAGATGCCCCTCCGAAAGAATCATACGGCGGGCTTCCACCTGGTCCATCAGCGTCAGATCGTGGGTTGCGATCACGACAGCCGTACCAAGGCGGTTGAGTTCGAGAAAGAGGTTCAGCAGGCGGCGTGCCATCGGTGGGTCGACGTTGCCGGTCGGCTCGTCGGCAAGCAGAACCTCGGGTCGGTCGATCAGCGCGCGGGCGATCGCCGCGCGCTGTTTCTCGCCGCCGGAAAGCACGGGCGGAAGCACATTGATGCGCTCGCCGAGCCCGACCCATTTCAGCAGTTCCAGCACGTCGGTCTTGTAGGAGCTCTCGTCCTTACCGCGCACGCGAAGCGGCAGCGCGACATTCTCATAGGTCGTCAGATGGTCGAGCAGGCGGAAATCCTGGAAGACGATACCGACGCGGCGGCGAAGCAGCGGCAGTTCCGGCCGCGGAATGTCGGAGATGTCGCGCCCGAACATACGGATCAGCCCGCGCGTCGGCTGCAGCGACATGAAAAGCAGGCGGAGAAGCGTCGTCTTGCCGGCGCCGGAGGGACCGGTCAGGAACTGGAAAGACTTTTTCGGAATATCGAAAGTGAGGTCCCGGAGGATCTCCGGCCCCATGCCATAGCGCAAACCGACATTCTCGAAATGGATCAACGGGCAGCCCAGTCTTTTGTGGTTTCACGCCATCGACTTGTTAACCAACACCATTAACAACCAGTAAATTTCGTCGGAAAGATGCCTGTCTGAAGGCAAGCTTAGCGAAGCATTAACCATTAAAATTTACGACTGAGCAGGATTCGTTTCAATGCCGGATTTCAGCCGTGCACTGAAACCATGTGAAGATGGGAGAGACCGTCAACATGGAAGCATCCTCCTTTAGGCGCCGGGCGCCGGGCTACGCCTACGATTTCTTGCCGCCGGAACCTGCCGCGCGCCAGCCCCGCTATCCGGGCCGTCCGGATGATGTCGCCGATGCCGAGTTCGTCGTTATCGGCGACCGGAGCCAAGGCTTCAACGTTAGAAGCTTCAATGACGATCGCAAGCGCACTGCTGCCGCTGCCAAACTATCTAGGCCGCCCACGGCTTTCTCGAAGGCGACTGCGTTCCTCGCGATTGCAGAAAAATGGCTGCAGCAGGCATCGCTCAAGAGCTTTGCAGCTTTGGTCTTCATGCTTTTTGTTCTTGTTTTCGGCCTGACGGGCGGTTTCGCGGGCCTGTCGGCCAGCAGTACCGCTGCGTTGACCTCGCCGCTTCACTTCACGCATGTCACGGTCACGCCGCGCGAGGCCAATGGTATGAGCATCCTGGCTATCAACGGCATCATCGAAAACGGCAGCGGTACGACACAGACCGTCCGGCCGATCCGCGCCGATCTGGTGAACGACGAACGACTGGTGGCCAGCATGGTCATCAACCCGCCGGCGGACGTCATCTATAGCGGCGAGAGCCGTGGCTTCTCGGCGCGCGTGCAGCACTATGGTGGAAAAATGCCAGAAGTCCGGCTTTCCTTCATGCCTTAGGGTGTTTCTGCCTCTCTAATGTGCTAACGGCTTACCCTTCGTTTTCATGGAGCAAGCCGTATGCCTGTCGTGCGCGGAAAAAATATCGAGCCGCTTTTCACTGCCGAGCAGATTGCCGAACGCAATCATGTGATGGCAAAGCAGATTGCCGAGGGACCTACAAAGGACCTGCTCGTCATCGCCGTGCTGAAGGGCTCGTTCATTTTCGCCGCCGACCTCATCCGCGCACTGCATGACAGCGGGCTCGCGCCCGAAGTCGAATTCATTACGCTTTCCAGCTACGGCACTGGAACGGTTTCGCAGGGCGTCCGAATCGTCAAAGATATCGACAGCGACGTGAAAGATCGCGACGTGTTGCTGATCGACGATATCCTCGAATCCGGCCGCACGCTGCTCTTCGCCAAGGAACTGCTCTACGAGCGCGGCGCGCGCAACGTCAGCATTGCTGTGCTGCTCGACAAGAGCGTCAAGCGCAAGGAAAAGCTCGAGGCAGACTATGTCGGGTTCGAATGCCCGGATTATTTCGTTGTCGGCTACGGCATGGATGCCGCCTATGCCTTCCGCGAACTGCCTTTCGTCGGCGTAGTTACCGGCGACGCCTGACCCCATCGGTGCCAAGACGGGTTGTTAACCATGCCGTCCATCCCTTTCGCCCGTTTACCGATCGAAAAGGAACGCCGTGCAATTTCCGTTCCGGGGCATGAAGACGGAGCGATGCACATCATGGCAAAAATTCTGATTACGGAAGACGAAGATTCGCTTCGCTCTTTCGTCGCCCGGGCCTTGCGCCTTGACGGTCATGAGACCGACGAAGCCGCCGATGGCGCCGAGGGGCTGGAAAAGCTGAAAGATGGGGTCTACGACCTGCTGCTTTCGGATATTCGCATGCCGGTCATGGATGGCATCGAGCTTGCGCATCAGGCGAAATCCGCATTTCCGGCGCTCAAAATCCTGCTGATGACGGGCTATGCCGAGCAGCGAGAACGGGCTGACGACCTTGCGGAAAAGATCGTCGACGTCGTGTCGAAGCCGTTTGCACTTCCGGACATCCGAAAGGCGGTTGCCCGGGCGCTGGCCGCGTGAGACGGCGGCACCTTCCACACGTCCTCATTCCTGCGCCTGTTACGGGAAGCCAGCGGCGCGTCGGCGTCGTGAATGAATCATCATTTGAAAGAGAGTCTTCCGCGCTCAAGGATTTGGGCGGCGCATTGCGATCCAAGTTCAGCTACTGAATATCCAGCAGCCGCTCCAGATAGCGGCGCTCCATCTCCTGCGTCGGATTGTTGCCGAGTTTTTCGCGGATCGCATCAAGGATTTCGCGGGCGCGCTGCACGTCGATTTCGTCGGGTACCTTCACCTGATCGCCGAAATCCGGGCCCTCTGCGCGGCGCGGGCGGCCGAGCGGATCGCGGCCGTTCTGGTTGCCCTGGCCAACCTGGCCTTGCGGTCCTTGACCCTGTTGGCCCTGCTGCGCCTGCATCATCTGGTTCATCATGTCCCGGGCGCCTTGGCGCAGCGCCTCTAGCGCGCGGCCCTGGCCCTGGAGGGCCGGTTCGCCGCGGCCTTCGCCGAGTTCGCGCCCGGCACCTTCCATTTCGCGCTGTGCCTGACCAAAGCCCGGGCCGGGCTTCATGCCCATTTCGCCAAGGCCCTTCTGCAGCTCGCCGAGCTGCTTGCCAAGCGCATCCTGCTGGGCGCGGAGCTGTTTCAGCGCCTCGCGCAATTGCTCCTCAGTCATCTGCTGGTCCAAAGGTGACTGCCCCTGTTCGCCGTTCTGCCCCTGCTGCTGATCCTGCGGCTGGCCATCCTGGTCCCGCATCATTTCATCGAGCAGCGGATCGTTCATACCCATATTCGGGTCGCCACGCTGCATACGATCCTTCAACTGCTGGTCCAGTTTGAAGGTCTGCTCCATCAGCTTCTGCTGATCGCGGAGGATCTGGCCGAGCTTGTCCATCTGCTGGCGCATCTGGCTGTTGTCGCCCTGCTGTTGCTGGCCTTGTTGCGGCCTGCCGGCCTGCAAGTTGTTCATCATGCGCTGCAGTTCGGAAAGCATCTGCTGAGCGGCATCGCGGTTGCCTGAGCGGGCCAGATTCTCGATCTGGTCCATCATACGCTCCAGATCCTGCTGACGGATGACGTTCTGCGCGTTCTGGTTCGGCTGCATCGGCGCATTCTGCATGCGCTGCGCCAGTTCCTTCATATATTCGTTCATCGCCTTGCGAAGCTCGTCCATGAGCTTCTTGATCTCCGGGTCCGGCGCATTGCGCTGAAGCGCGTCGGCGAGGTTCTGCTGGGCGTTGCGCAGGTTGCGTTCCGCAAGCGAAAGGTCGCCATCCTCCATGCCGATCGCGATATCCCAGAGATAGTCGGCCGTATCCTTCAACTGCTCGTCGCCCTTGGCGAGCTTCATGCGCGTCTGCGCCGATTGCAGCAGCAGATAGTTGGTGAGACTCGGAATCGTCTCTTCGGGGCGGATCGTCAGCGCCTCGTTGAGTGCGATCGCCTCCGGCATCTTGCGGGTATCGAGCGCGAAAACCTGACGCTCTTCCGCAACGGCTGCGGCGAGCGGTTCATTGAATGGGCGTGACGGCAGCGTCGTTTCGTGCGGCGGGCTACGGCCAGTCTGGCCCGCTGCGTCCTTGGCGACCAGCGTGACGCGTACGCGCTTTCCGGCAAGCGGATGTTCGGTGAGGTTCTTGCTGGTCACGGCCTTGGCATCACGCGCATTGCGGCGAGGAATGTCGAGCCGGAAATCGGGTAGCGGATAAAGCGGCTTTGCCTGCGGATCGGTTTCGATCGGCACGATCTCCGCACGCGCTTCCTGCACGCCGTAGTCGTCCTTGACGGTGAAGCCGATTTCCAGCGCGCCGTTCACGCTGCGTTTGGGCAATCCGTCGAAAGCAATTTCGGGCGTCTTGTCGGGAATGACATTGAAGCTCCAAGTACGGCCATTGACGAGCAACGCACCGTTTTCCTCAAGCTTCATCAGATGTGTCTGTGCGGCAAGCGCAGGCGCCGCAGGAGTCTGTGGCTGGGATTGTGATGCAGCAGGCTGCTGCTTTGCCTCCGCCGCGATTTCCTCCGCCTCGCCGCTCTCTTTCCTGAAAACGACCTTTTCGTCCGTCTGCCCGCCGCTGACGCGAACGGTCAGGTTCGAGAACTGCGGAATGTTGATCGCCCGCTCAGTGCCGGTTGCCGTCAGATAGACCGGAGCGCGGCCCGTATAGGAGGGCGGGGTGACCCATGCGTCGATGCGCACGGCCGGATTGGTCGCTACCGGCGCGGCGGGCGGCTGCAGGGCGTCGGTGATCGAGCCGCCGTTGGTCGAAAGCGAGTAACCGAAGGCCGTGACGAGAAGGAGGGCGGGAATGGCACGCAACGCGAAACGGTCGTGGGTTGCGATGTCCGGGCGGGGGAAGCCGGTATCGAGGGCTGCGATCTTCTTCGCCATGCGCGTCTGGTGTTCGCGCCAAAGCGCCCTTGCGAAGGGCGTGTCGAAGGCCGGTTCGTCTTCCTGCACCGTCACCGGCTGATGCGGCAGGCCGTTGCGTTCCTCAAGCAGCCGGTCGGCCTCGGCGACATTCGGCCAGCGGAGATTGCGAAACGGGATGAGTGCGGCGAGAAAGGCAACGCCAAAGGCGATCAGCAGCGTAATACGCGCGAAATCGGGAATGGAGCGGAAGAGCCCGAACCAGGACGCTGCGAAATAGAAGGCAACGACGGAAAGAACCGGGACGAGCGGCGGCAGTATCCGCTCGGAAACGAGTACGAGGCGCGCAAAGAACCGCTTTACCGCTACGAGCCTCGCGAGAGAGGGCCGAACGGCAAATTCACCATGTCTTTGCCTGCGGGGGCTTTTCGTCAATCCGGTCTCCGCCATTTGATGCTAGAGTAACAGAAGGCGCTTCCGGCGCTTGCTGGGCAATACGCTCGCATGAAGAAAGGATAACACTCTTTGTGGCGAAGGCGAGGGCAGGCGGCCGGCAAAGCCGGTTTTTCGCCCCTATTCGCCAAAAAGTGATGAGGCTGTCAGTCGAGCCAGGCAGGCACGGAGTCGAGGCCGATCAGTTCTTCATAGGTTCTGCGAGGCCGAATCACATGGAAATCGGCGCCTTTCACCAGCACTTCCGGCACCAGCAGACGGCTGTTGTAGGTGCCTGCCTGCACCGCGCCATAAGCGCCGCCGGAACTGACGGCAAAGAGATCGCCCGGCTTCGGCATCGCCATTTCGCGATCAAGTGCCAGATAGTCGCCGGTCTCGCAAACCGGACCTACGATATCAGCTTTGATGCGCGGCGCATTGGCGGCGGAGATCACGACAGGCCGGATTTCATGCCAGGCGTCGTAAAGCGTCGGGCGGATTAGGTCGTTCATGGCCGCATCGACGATAACGAAGGTCTTTTCACCGCCGTCCTTCACATAGATGACTTCCGCGACGAGAATGCCGGCGTTGCCAACGATCAGGCGGCCCGGTTCAGTCACGATCTTGCAGTTCAGCCCGCGGAGCTGGTTCTTGACGATCGCCGCGTAGGCATCCGGCAGCGGCGGCGGATTGTTGTCTTCCTTGTAAGGAATGCCGAGGCCGCCGCCAATATCGACATGGTGGATGTCGTGGCCGTCAGCACGCAGCGTGTCGACCAGTTCGCGCAGCAGCTTGAAGGCATCGTCGAAGGGCTGCAGCTCGGTGATTTGGCTGCCGATATGCATATCGATGCCGGTGACCTCGATGCCCGGCAGCTTGGCGGCGTGTGCATAGACGGCGCGGGCGCGCTCCCAGGAAATGCCGAACTTGTTTTCCTTCTTGCCGGTCGAAATCTTCGAATGCGTCTTCGCATCCACGTCCGGATTGATGCGGAAGGAGACAGGCGCCTTCTTGCCTGCCTTGACGGCGCGCTGATTGAGGATTTCGAGTTCAGGTTCGGATTCGACGTTGAAGCAGTAGATGCCAGCCTCTAGCGCGACGTCCATCTCACGGGGCGTCTTGCCGACGCCCGAGAACATGATGCGGCTTGCCGGGATGCCTGCGGCGAGCGCGCGGCGTAATTCGCCTTCGGACACGACGTCGATGCCGGCGCCGAGCTTGCCGAGAGTCTTCAGCACCGCCTGGTTCGAATTCGCTTTCATGGCATAGCAGACCATCGAGTCGATATCGCTGAAAGCTTCAGAAAAGACCCTGTAGTGACGCTCAAGCGTTGCGGTCGAATAGCAATAGAAAGGCGTGCCGATAGCCTTGGCGATCTCCGGAACGGGGACGTTTTCGGCGTAAAGGATGCCGTCGCGATATTCGAAGTGGTTCACGGAACGTGCCTATCAAAGCAAAGGATCGAGAAGGAAAGGTCTGTCGACGGCGCCCGGCTGTTTCGTCGGCTTCGACACGTCACCTTCCTTCGTTGCCATCGCGCTCGGCGGATCGAGATCGCCTTTGCGTCCGCATCCGGCAACGGCAAGGCCGACGACGGCAAAGACAACCGTCAGGCGGATGAGGTGCGGCAAGCTGGTCTGCATGGGATTCCTCTTGGAGCGGCGCTGATGGACATCTTCATAGCGAAGTTTATCCGCCTTGTGCACCCTGATTGTTTTGCTCAGTTGCGAGCCCGCCAATAGGCGATCTGCTTGCGCACTTCGGAGGGCGCAGTGCCACCGAAGCTCTTGCGGCTTGCAACCGAAGCCTCGACCGTCAGGACGTCGTAGACCTTGTCGGTTATCGCCGCATTGATCGCCTGGAGATCAGTAAGCAGCAGTTCGGCGAGGTCGCAGCCCTTGCTTTCAGCAAGCGCCACAGCACGGCCAGTCACATGATGGGCGTCGCGGAACGGAAGTCCCACCTCGCGCACCAGCCAGTCGGCAAGATCGGTGGCTGTTGAATAGCCGGAGCCGGCCGCGGCTTTCATGCGGGCGGTATTGACCGTCATGTCGCGGACCATTCCGGTCATGGCGGCGATCGCCAGCTCCAGGCTCTCGGCGGCGTCGAAGACCTGTTCCTTGTCTTCCTGCATGTCCTTGGAATAGGCGAGCGGCAGGCCCTTCATGATCGTCAGCAGCGCAACCAGCGAGCCGTTGATGCGGCCGGTCTTGGCACGCACCAGCTCGGCAGCATCCGGGTTCTTCTTCTGCGGCATGATGGAAGAGCCGGTCGAGAAGGCATCCGAGAGACGCACGAAACCGAATTGCGGCGTCGACCAGATCACAATCTCTTCGGCCAGACGCGACAGATGCATGCCGCAGATCGCAGCGATCGACAGGAACTCGATGGCGAAATCGCGGTCGGAGACGGTATCGATCGAGTTGCGGGTCGGCTCGCGGAAACCGAGCGCCTTTGCCGTCATGTGGCGGTCGATCGGGTAGCCGGTACCGGCCAGCGCTGCCGCGCCGATGGGACTCTCGTCCAGATGCTCGATGGCGTGGCGGACGCGCGAACGGTCGCGGCCGAACATTTCGACATAGGCCATGCAATGGTGGCCGAAGGTGACGGGCTGGGCAGTCTGCAGATGCGTGAAGCCCGGCATGACGCTTTCGGCATGTTCTTCGGCGCGGTCGAGGAAGGCTGCGATGAGGTTCGTCAGCATTGCTTCCGTCTTCTGCAGCTCTTCTTTCACCCAGAGGCGGAAGTCGAGCGCCACTTGGTCGTTGCGCGAACGGGCTGTGTGAAGGCGTCCGGCCGCCGGGCCGATCAGCGCGGCAAGGCGGGCTTCGACATTCATGTGAATGTCTTCGAGTTGGCGGGAGAATTCGAAATTGCCGCTTTCAATTTCTGACAGGATCGTGTTTAGCCCGTGAACGATCTTGTCCTTATCGTCCCCGGAAATGATGCCCTGGTGGGCAAGCATCGTCGCGTGGGCGATCGATCCGCGGATATCCTGGGCAAAGAGCTTCTTGTCGAATCCGATCGAGGCATTTATCTCCTCCATGATCGCGTCGGGGCCGGATGCGAAACGTCCGCCCCACATCTGGTTGGAGGATTTGGTGTCCTTTGTGCCGTCGGCCATGAAAGATGCCTGCCTTAAGGGTGCGTGCCCTGGAGAATGAAATGACGACAAGAAAGCTGTTCAGGCTGCCATCCTTGAAATTGATCGCGATAGCCACCGTCGCAGGCATAATTGCCGGTGCGGCAGCGGTTTACATTAAGGAGACCGGGTATGGCAATGCCGGCGGCGAAACGGTCTCTGCCGAGTGCACCGCCGCCAAGGATCTTGCTCAGAAGATTACGCCGCTCGCCAAAGGCGAGGTGGCGGCGATGGTTGCTGCCAACGCGCCGCGAAAGCTCCCGTCCGTCGCCTTTAACGGTCCAGACGGCAAGCCGATGACGCTCGAGAATTTCGCGGGCAAGACCGTGCTTCTCAATCTCTGGGCGACATGGTGCGTGCCCTGCCGCGAAGAAATGCCGGCGCTGAATGCGCTGGAGAAGGAGATGGGCAGCGACAAATTCCAAGTCGTCGCAGTCAATATCGATACCGGAGATGACGAGAAACCGAAGGCTTTCCTGAGCGAGACCGGGGTCGATTCCCTACAGTTCTATCGCGACAATACGATTGGTGTCTTCAACAGCCTGAAGAAAGAGGGGCTGGCTTTTGGCCTGCCGGTGACTTTGCTCATCGATGACAAAGGGTGCCTGGTTTCGGCAATGAACGGCCCTGCCGCATGGGATAGCGGCGATGCGAAGGCGCTGATCAAGGGTGCTACAGGATCTTAAAGTTACCGCGTCGGGATGGGGGTTTCGCCGCGGTAGTCGTAGAAGCCGCGGCCGGACTTGCGGCCGAGCCAGCCGGCCTCGACATACTTCACCAGCAGTGGGCAGGGGCGGTACTTGGAATCGGCCAGGCCGTCATGCAGTACCTGCATGATCGAGAGGCAGGTGTCGAGGCCGATGAAATCGGCAAGCTGAAGCGGGCCCATCGGGTGGTTGGCGCCGAGCTTCATCGCCGTGTCGATGGCATCGACAGTGCCGACACCTTCGTAGAGCGTGTAGATCGCCTCATTGATCATCGGCAGCAGGATACGGTTGACGATGAAGGCGGGAAAGTCTTCCGCAACCGTGATGGTCTTTTCCAGCGATGCGACGAATTCCTTTGCGGTCGAAAACGTGGTTTCGTCCGTTGCTATGCCGCGCACCAATTCCACCAGCTTCATCACCGGCACTGGGTTCATGAAATGGATGCCCATGAAGTGCTCGGGCCGGTCGGTTGCCGAAGCCAGACGGGTGATGGACAGCGAGGAGGTGTTCGTCGCAAGCAGCGCGCCCGGCTTCAGCACTGGACAGACCTGCGCGTAGATCTTGCGTTTTACGGCTTCCTCCTCTGTCGCCGCCTCGATAACGAGGTCGGAGGGAGCAAGGTCATTCAGATTGGCGGAGCCGGAGATGCGGGAAAGGGTCGCTTTGCGCTCCTCATCCGTCATCTTGCCGCTCGTTACCTGACGGGCGAGGTTGCCGTTGATGGTCGCAAGACCGGATTCAATGCGCTCCTGTGTCACGTCGTAAAGCTGGACCTTGTAGCCCGCAGCTGCTGAAACATGCGCGATGCCGCAACCCATCTGGCCCGCACCGACGATACCAATCGTTTTCAACACCGCACTCATCTCTAAACCCCCGCGGCAGCTTCCCCGCTCCGCCGTATTGTTCTAATGAAACTGCCGGGCAAAGGGATCGCCCGGCAGCAGTAGTAGCGCCATAAGAGATAATTTTCCAGTCATTCGCAAGTGCGAAAAGCTGGCAATCTGCCTGTTTAAAGAGCTTTCTGAAGTTCCGGCAGTGCCTCGAAGAGATCGGCGACGAGGCCGTAGTCGGCGACCTGGAAGATCGGGGCTTCCTCATCCTTGTTGATGGCGACGATGACCTTCGAGTCCTTCATGCCGGCGAGGTGCTGGATGGCGCCGGAAATACCGCAGGCGATGTAGAGCTCCGGGGCAACCACCTTGCCGGTCTGGCCGACCTGCCAGTCGTTCGGCGCATAGCCGGCATCGACGGCCGCGCGTGAAGCGCCGACGGCCGCACCAAGCTTGTCGGCGAGCGGCAGGATGACCTCCTTGAATTTCTCGGCGGAACCGAGAGCCCTACCGCCGGAGATGATGATCCTGGCCGACGTCAGTTCCGGACGGTCGGAGGCCGACAGCGCGTCCTTGACGAAAGTCGAAAGCCCAGGATCGGAAGCAGCCGGAATTGCCTCGACGGACGCCGAACCGCTTGTCTCCGCGGCGGCGAAGGAAGCCGTGCGCACGGTGATGACCTTCTTGGCATCGGTTGCCTGCACCGTCTGGATGGCGTTGCCGGCGTAGATCGGGCGCTTGAAGGTGTCCGGCGAGATGACCTCGATGATTTCCGAGACCTGCGCCACGTCGAGCAACGCGGCAACGCGCGGCAGCACGTTCTTGCCGGTCGAGGTCGCCGCCGCAATGATCGTGTCGTAGCTGCCGGCGAGCGACACGATGAGATCGGCCAGCGGTTCAGCCAGATTGTTGGCGAGCTCGTCGCTTTCGGCGAGCAGCACCTTGGAGACGCCGGAAAGCTTGGCGGCGGCATCGGCAGCCGCCTTGGCGCCCTTGCCGGCAACCAGCACAGTGACATCGCCGGCGATCTGGCTTGCAGCGGTCAGCGCCTTGGCGGTCTGGTCGGAAAGGCTCGAATTGTCGTGGTCAGCCAAAAGCAGAATGGCCATGGTCGTATTTCCTTTCTCGAACCTTAGAGGACGCCTGCTTCGGTCTTGAGCTTCTCGACGAGCTCGGCGACCGACTTGACCTTGACGCCCGCCTTGCGGCCGGACGGCTCTTCGGTCTTCAGCACCTTGAGGCGTGGGGCGGTGGAAACGCCGAAGTCGGCCGGGCTCTTCTTGTCGAGCGGCTTCTTCTTCGCCTTCATGATGTTCGGCAGCGAGGCGTATCGCGGCTCGTTGAGACGCAGGTCGGTGGTGACGACGGCGGGAAGCTTTATATCGATCGTCTGCAGGCCGCCATCCACTTCGCGGGTCACGGTCGCCTTGCCGTCGCCGATCTCGATCTTCGAGGCGAAGGTCGCCTGGGCGGTGCCGAGAAGAGCTGCCAGCATCTGGCCGGTCTGGTTCGAATCGTCGTCGATCGCCTGCTTGCCGACGATGATCAGACCCGGCTGTTCGGCGTCGGCGACGCCCTTGAGGATCTTCGCAACGGCAAGCGGCTCGACGGCATCGTCAGTCTCGACGAGGATCGCCCGGTCGGCGCCCATGGCGAGTGCTGTGCGCAGGGTTTCCTCGGCTTTGGCGGGGCCGATCGAAACAACGATCACTTCCTCGGCCTTGCCGGCTTCCTTCAGACGCAGCGCCTCTTCCACCGAAATCTCGTCGAACGGGTTCATCGACATCTTGACGTTGGAAAGCTCGACGCCCGTGCCGTCCTGCTTGACGCGGATCTTCACATTGTAATCAACCACCCGCTTCACGGGCACGAGAATCTTCATGGGGTCCTTCCTTCAACTCTTTCGCCAAGAAAATGCGCGCTTCGGCGCCGCTCCGATTGTCGAATGGCGACATGGATACGCGTTTTTCCTCCAAATACAACGCTTGCCAGTCGCAGACAGACAAATTGCGTCTGCAAATATATGACGTTTACGTTCACGTCAATATTCAGCGCTGCCTGATTTCTAACTTAGCGTCCGGACGCCCCATTGTCAGCGGCGGCAACTACTCGCCTCACCGCCGGCGTGCTGCGAACGGCGCGTGGCGTGACGATCTCACGATCGAACAGCGGTACGCCCTTTCGGCGCATGAAGAAGACGAGTGCGGCGCCGGCTGTGATACCGCCGGCATGGGCACCCCAGGAAACATTGCCGTCCAGATCGATGAACAGCATGAAAAACTGCTGGCCGATCCAGAGGAGCAGCGGCACGAAGGCGGGAAGCGGCAAAGGAACGCGCAAGAAGACAAGCACCCAGACTTTCACGCGTGGGTGAAGGACGACATAGGCTGCAACCACGCCGGAGATCGCGCCCGAGGCGCCGACCAGCGGCGCCTGTGATTCAGACACGAGCAGACCGTGGCAAAGCGCGCCGAAGGCGGCGCAAAAGAGATAGAAGATCAGGAAGCGGAAATGCCCCATGGCATCCTCGACATTATCGCCGAAGACCCAGAGGAAGATCATGTTGGAAGCGAGGTGCCAGAAGCCGGCATGCACAAAGGCATGGGTGATGTAGGTTAGCGGCTCCGGAACAATCGCGAGACCGGGAGCCAGTGTCGCGTAGTCGAAGGCGACCGCTGGAATGTAGCCGAGGCCGACCGCTGTGGCCTGAGCTGTCTGTTCCGGAGCGAAGAAGCCGGTGAAAAGCCAGACGGCGATATTCATTCCGATCAGGCCCAGCGTCACCCACTGGACCTTGATGTGCTTCAGCGTATTGGCATCGTGCAGCGGTATGAACATAAAGCCTGCCCCGGCTATCGTGATGGCCGGAGCCTACCTGTTTTTTCCGGGAACCCAAAGTACATCCGCGTTGCCGTGGCTATTCGCATGGCGTGCCGCAACGAAAAGGAAATCCGAAAGCCGGTTGACATATTTCAGGGCCGCTTCGCTGACGATTTCGCCTTCCGTGCGGGCGAGTTCGACCATCAGTCTTTCCGCGCGGCGCGCGATGGTGCGCGCCAGATGAAGATAGGCAGCTGCCGAATGACCGCCGGGCAGAACGAAGGATTTCAAGGGTTGCAGATCGGCATTCAATTCATCGATCTCGCTCTCGATCCGCGCCACCTGCGTATCGATGATGCGCAACGGCTCGTGCGCCGACGGCTTGCCGTCGTCGGGCGTCGCAAGGTCTGCGCCGAGGTCGAAGAGATCGTTCTGGATCAGTATCAGCATTCTCTCGAGCACCGGCATGCCCTGCATATGCAGTCTTGCGACGCCGATTGCGGAGTTGACTTCGTCGATCGTGCCGTAGGCTTCCACGCGCAGGTCGTATTTGAGACGGCGCGGTCCGGAAACAAGCGCCGTCGTGCCGTCGTCGCCAGTCTTCGTGTAGATTTTGTTGAGCGTTACCATTGCCTACCCTCTCTTCCCGGCCTTAACTAGGGCGGCCGCCGCCTGTCAGCCAGAGCGTCAGCATGATCAGGATCACAGCGATCGCTTGCAGCAGCACGCGGAGCTGCATCAGCTTGTTGGAAGTGTTCGCGTCGCCGCCCTTCATCATGTTGAAAAGGCCGCGGACCAGCACGAGCGCGACGACGCCCATGATGATGATCGCGAAAAGATAGGTGGCCGTGGACATGGCGGTCGGCTTTCTTGGTCAGTCGGTCCAGCGCATCAGGCGATAGAAGAGATCCGCCGGAAACAGCCTCTTCAGCAGCATGCCCTGTTTTGCCGGAGTCGTTACAGGATAATGTGGCTTCGGATTGTTCGAGTTCAATGCGTGTTGCAACACGGCAAAAACGGCGTCGGGTTGAAGTTTATGTCGGTTCTTCGGACCCGTCCCGTCAAGCCGTGCAAGTTGCCGGCGGTAATCTGCCGCATGCACGGAATTGCGGACGTCGATATGCTCCTTGAACTTGGCGAGCGCGTTGGCGGTAAAGCGTGAGGCAATCGGACCCGGCTCGATCAGGCTCACATGGATGCCGCTGCCTTGAAGCTCCATGCGCAAGGTGATGCTCAAGCCTTCGAGCGCGAACTTCGAAGCGGTGTAGGCGCCGCGGAAGCGATAGGGCACGACGCCGAGAATGGACGAGCATTGCACAATGCGGCCCGAACCATGCTTTCTCATCAGCGGCAGCACTTGCCGCGTCAACTCGTGCCAGCCGAAGAAATTCGTTTCGAACTGAACGCGCAGCACTTCGGTCGTCAAGTCCTCGACTGCGCCGGGCTGGCCGTAGGCGCCGTTGTTGAAAAGTGCGTCGATGCGCCCGCCACTTACCTCGGCTACATTGCGAACGAAATCAGTGATCGTGTCAGGCCGCGTATAATCCATCAGGAAGGCTTCGATTCCTTCTTCCTGGAGCGGTCCGAGGTCACCGTGCTTTCGCACTGTCGCAAAGACGCGCCAGTCGTCTGCCTTCAGGGCTCGCGCGCAATAGGCACCGATGCCGGACGAGCATCCGGTCACGATGATGGTGCGCTGCTCGGCCATGGAATGATTCCTGTACAAATTGGGACTCGTTTCCCATATTCGAACCGACGATACAATGAAGAATGCCTGGGGATCGAATGCCGAAGATAGTGCGGACGCTCTATGATGTGGCATATGACGCGATCTGCCACCTCATCGAGGATGACGGTTTCGCAATGGCGAGCCACGTCGCATTATCGATCTTGCTGGCGGTTTTCCCCTTTTTGATCTTCGGCACGACGCTCGCAAACTTCCTCGGCGCCGACCAGTTCTCCTCCACGGCCGTCCATCTTATTTTCGATACTTGGCCTGAAGCGATTGCCAAGCCCATAGCCGATCAGGTGTTGCAGGTTCTGACCATCCCGCGCGGCGGGTTGCTCACGGTCTCAGTGCTGGCGGCGGCCTACTTCGCCTCCAACGGCGTCGAGGCGTTGCGCATATCGCTCAACCGCGCCTACCGCGTGCAGGAGACGCGACCCTGGTATATCACGCGCCTTGCCAGCCTCGGTTACGTGCTGATCGCCGTGATCATTTTTGCCGCCATCAGCATCCTGCTCGTCGCCGTGCCGTTCGCGCTCGATTATGCCCGGCAGTGGTTTCCGCTCTTTGCCGACACGCTAGAGATTGTTTTCAGCTGGCGAATCTACGGAACGCTCTTTGTGCTGACGGTTGGCCTGCTTGTCGTTCACCTCTGGCTGCCTGCCGGCCGCAGACGGGTTTACGACGTCATTCCCGGGGTCTTGCTGACACTGCTTCTCTGGCTCGCTGGCGCGCTGATCTTCGCCTTTTACCTCGCCACCTTCGCGAACTATACGGCGACCTATGCGGGTCTGGCATCTGTGATGGTCGTGCTGATCTTCCTCTACATGGTGGGGGTGATCTTCATCGTCGGCGCAGAGATCAATGCGGCGCTGTTGAAATTCCGGGTGCGTGCGATCTTCGCACGCAATTTCCTGAGCGGGCAGGGCAGCAAGCCTTCAAAGACCGACAAGGTGCCGGATGTCGGCCGCCGATAGCCCTTTGCCCCGCAACTCCGCAAGCCCGGTATCGCCATTGCTTTTCGAGAGTTTGCGTCCGCTCGCATCCGTCACCAGCCGATGGTGGTGATAGATCGGCTGAGGCAGGTCGAGCAATACCTGCAGCAGCCGGTGGACCGATGTTGCATGAAAGAGGTCGAGCCCGCGCACGACATGCGTGACGTACTGCAGCGCATCGTCAATTACAACCGAGAGGTGATAGCTCGACGGCGCATCCGAGCGCGAAAGAACAACATCCCCCCACACCGATGGATCGGCGGCAATTTCCTCGGTCTCGCCGTCGCCGGTCTCGCTCCAATATAAAACATGGCCGGCAACCTGCAGTGCGCGCGTCATATCCAGACGCCAGGCGTGTTTCAGTCCGGAGGCAAACATCCTGCCCCGCTCGCCCTCACTTCGGTCGCGATCATCGGCTGGGTAGTGCGGCGAACCATCCGGGTCGCGCGGCCAGGGGCTGCCGCCGGTTTCGGAAGCGGACACTCTGGCTCTCACCTGGCCGCGCGTCAAAAACGAAGGATAGACCAGTCCACGTTTGATCAGACCATGCAACGCCGCATGATATTCCGCGAAATGGTCGGATTGCCGCCGGACGGGTTTCTCCCAGCTGATCCCGAGCCATTCGAGGTCGGCATAGATGCCCGCTTCGAATTCGGGTGTACAACGCGTCAGATCGATGTCTTCGATGCGCAGCAACAGGCGCCCGCCCGCGGCCGCGGCCATGTCCTGATTGAGGAAGGCCGAAAGCGCGTGGCCGAGATGCAGCGGGCCGTTGGGGCTGGGCGCAAAACGGAAAACGGGCTTTTGACGCTGAGTCGTGACCATGCTTTCTTCTGCCACGAATTCGAAACTATCGCGAGGCAACGTGCAGATCATCCGAAGCGACGAGGATATCCGTGAGGGACTAAAGCATCTGCTTCGCCTCGACCCGCGGCTCGCCGGTATTGCCGAGGAGGCGGGGCCGATTCCGCTGCGCCTTCACGAGCCGGGTTTTGCAGGCCTTGCGCATATCATTGTTTCGCAGATGGTTTCGCGTGCAAGCGCCGATGCCATCTGGCGACGGATGTCGCCTGCCGAAGGGTTGCTGACGGCAAAAAGCTATGTCGCGCTGCGACCGGATGCCTGGCGGGAATTCGGTCTGTCGCGTGCCAAGGCGACAACGCTCTCGAGCATCGCCGAAGCAGTCGTATCCGGCCGCCTTGATCTCGCACTTCTTTCCTCGAAGCCGCCGGCAGAGGCGCTTGCCGAGTTGACGGCGCTGAAGGGCGTCGGTCCCTGGACGGCAGAAGTCTATCTGATGTTTTGCGGCGGGCATGCGGATGTCTTCCCGTCGGGAGACGTCGCATTGCAGAACGCCGTCGCTGCAGCCTTTGGTCTCGCACAGCGCCCGCAGGCGAAAGCGCTCGCCTCACTTGCCACGGCCTGGTCTCCCTGGAGATCCGTTGCAGCAAGGCTTTTCTGGGCTTACTACGCTCAGAAACTCGGTCGCGGGCTCCTGCCAGTCGGCTGATGGGCTGTGCTCATCGAATTGCCGTTATTGACTGAATTTATTGGACTTCACAAGGCTGTCACAACCGGCCTAATATAAGGATGCAGATGCCGAATCGCTCAGGAGAGTCCCTTGACGATTGCAGTCTCCCCCCAGGCCCTGCCGGCGCTCGTCCTGAACGCTGACTACCGGCCTTTGAGTTATTATCCCTTGTCGCTCTGGTCCTGGCAGGACGCGATCAAGGCGGTTTTCCTTGACCGCGTGAATATCATCGCGGAATACGAACACTCGGTTTCCTCGCCGAGCTTCTCGATGCGGCTTCCAAGCGTCGTCTGCCTCAAGACTTACGTTCAGCCTTCGCGGAACCCGGCCTTCACCCGGTTCAATGTCTTTCTCCGCGACAAGTTCGAATGTCAGTATTGTGGCGAGCATGACGATCTGACTTTCGATCACGTCATCCCGCGTGCCCATGGTGGCGAGACGACCTGGCAAAATGTCGTGGCGGCCTGCTCTCCCTGCAATCTCAGGAAGGGCAGCAAGCTGCCGAAGCAGGCAGGCATGTTCCCCTCGCAGAAGCCGTATCAGCCGACCGTGCAGGATCTGCACAACAATGGCCGGCTTTTCCCGCCGAACTATCTGCATGACAGCTGGCTCGACTATCTCTACTGGGATACCGAACTGCAGCCCTGATCGCTGCTATTCCCTTGCTTATGCCGATTTGCGGACGCCGATGAACGCGAAGGCCGCAAGGATCAGGCTGGTGATCACGTTCCAGCCGGCAAAGGAAAGACCGAGCACGCGCAGCGCTGCATCCGTGCAGGACGGGCCGGTAACTGTGTTGAGTTCCGTTAGTAGGTCGCCGGCATTCTGTGTCATGCTGCTTGCACTGGTCGAGCAGGTCGCAGGTCCCGCCCAGAAATGCCATTCGACGCCGGCGTGATAAACCCCCATACCAGCACCGACCACCATTAGGATACCCGCCGCCAAAAGCAGCGCGCGGGCGACCCAGTTCGGCAGGCCGAAGAGCGACGCGAGCGCACCGAGTATCGCGATCGGAATGCCGTAGTAATAGGGTTGGCGCTGCAGCAGGCAAAGCGCACAGGGGATGTAGCCGCCGATATATTGGAAGCCGAGCGCGGTGCCGACGACCGCTGACATGCCGAGCGCCAGGAGCAGTGAATAGAAAACGACCGGGCGGGAAAGGGGCGAGGCGATGGCAGTCATGGCGGAACTCCGCGAGGTTGGCTCAGTGGGCAAGGTAGCGATAGACAATATAAAGCACGATGGCGACCACTGCACCGATGCTGACGATATGTCCCAGGCGCTTTTCGATGAAATGGCGGATCGGCTCGCCGTAGCGGCGGAGCAGCCAGGCCAGGAATAGGAAGCGCGCACCGCGGGCGACGATCGCCGAGACTATGAATAGCCATATATTGACGTGGATCACGCCGGACAGGATCGTCACGATCTTGATCGGCGGCAGGTGCGCCAGTCCCGACGTCACCAACAAAAGCAGGATCGTTTCGTAGGTGACATAGGATTTCATCTGCTCGAAGGCATCGAGCTTTCCGTAAAATTCCAGCACCGGCCGCGCCACGGTCTCGTAGGCATAGAAGCCAAGCGCCCAGCCGGCGATCCCACCGAGAACCGAGGCGACTGTAGCAACGATCGCATATCGATATGAGCGCTCCGGCTTGGCGAGCGCCATGGGCAGAAAAAGGACGTCGGCCGGGACGAGAAAGACGGAGCTTTCGACGAAGGCGATAACGGCGAGCCAGACTTCGGCCGATCTGCGGGCCGCAAGAGACATGGTCCAGTCGTAAAGTCTGCGGAGCATTCCATTCCTTTCGTGCTGCGGTGCAAAAGCTTTAGGGGGGCAGTCCGGCGCTGTAAATGCCAAGTGTGGCAATGATGCCAGCGTGCCACGAAAATTTTCGTGATCCGTATAGCGGCTGTGCTCCCAAGTCTTCGGGAGATTGCAAATCGGGAAATCCGCTGCAAGCTGTGGTGCTGCTCAACCACGCTTTCAGGCACCTGAAGATGCAGCGCGACTTTGCCGCTTCCGGCCGATCCGATCCCCGACGATTTTTAACGCGGACGCTTATTGGCCTTCGGTCGAAGGCTCACGTTGATCGGACTGCGCCTCGCGCTTCGCGTTCAGCGCGTTCATCTCCGTGCGCTCCCGTGCCATGTCGCTGACGGCAGATCTCAAAGCAGGGTGGCGGGCCGTGAACATGTTGAAGTCGCGGCGTTCCAGTACCAGGAACTGGCAAAAATCGATGGCAATAACATCGGCCGTCCGCCTCCCGCCGCTCAGGAGAGCCATTTCACCGAAAAATGCACCAGGTTCGAGACGGACGGCGCCGCCGGGAAGACGGACCTCCACGGCCCCGGACGAGAGAAAATACATGCCGTCGCCGCGGTCGCCCTTGCGCATGACGCGTTCACCGGGCAGCGCCGATTTGGGGCGGAAGAGGAGGAGCAGTTCTTCCTGCGAGTGCTCATCAACCTTGGCGAAAAGCGGAAAAGTCTCAATCAGTTGCTGAATCTCCAGCTGATGCTGGCGCTCCCGCGCTTCGTTGAGCGCCCTGATCTTTTCAAGCTCGCGGCTGAGTAGCTCATGCCGGCGCCGCCCGTAACGATTGCTGAGCACCGGCCATCTGCCGTGCACATAGGTGTGCAGTGCTTCGGCGCCGGCGCAGACGAGTGGATTGAGCGTGATCGAAATGATCGCGGAGGCGAGGATGACATCCTGTCCGTCGTTCGGCAACAATCCGAGGGAAACGCCGAGACCGGCAAGAATGAAGGAGAATTCGCCGATCTGCGCCAATCCGCCTGAGACGGTCAGCGCCATTCCGATCGGATAGCGAAGCAGCGTGACAATCGCAAAGGAGATGATTGCCTTGCCGACGATGATCAACGCCAGCGCGCTGATGACGACCATCGGCTGGCGTATCAGAATCGATGGATCGAACAGCATGCCGACCGACACGAAGAACAAGACCGAAAAGGCGTTCTGAAGCGGCAGAGAATCGGCCGCCGCCCGGTGACTGAGATTGGACTCGCTCATCACGACGCCCGCGAAGAAAGCGCCCAGGGCGAACGAGACGCCGAAGATTTCGGCGGAGCCGAAGGCGATGCCAAGCGCGATGGCGAGGACCGTCAGGGTGAAGAGTTCGCGCGAGCCGGTTCGGGCGACGAGCGTCAGGAGCCAGGGAACGATCTTCGGGCCGACAAAGATCGCCATGACCGCAAAAGCGCCGACCTTCAGCAAAGTCAGCGCGATCGCCAACGAAAGCGGCAGCCCAGCGCCGTGTGCAGCGTCGCTGGCGGCGTGGCCGCCGAGCAATTCCGCAAGGGCAGGCAGCAGCACCAGCGCCAGGACCATCGCCAGATCTTCGACGATCAGCCAGCCGACTGCGACGCGGCCGCTGGCGGAATTCAGGAGGTTTCGCTCCTCCAGAACCTTCAGCAGCACAACGGTGCTCGCCACCGACAGGCTGAGGCCGAAGACGATCCCGGCGCCGAGTCCCCAGCCCCACCATTGGGCGAGTCCGATACCGAGCAGCGTAGCAATGACGATCCGGATGATCGCGCCCGGCACGGCGATACCGCGCACTGCAAGCAGGTCAGCGGCGGAAAAATGGAGCCCGACGCCGAACATCAGCAGGATGACGCCCATCTCCGCCAACTGCCCGGCAAGCCCCGTGTCGGCCACGAAGCCGGGCGTGAACGGTCCCATGAGTATGCCTGCGACGAGATAGCCGACCAGCGGCGGCAGTCGCAGCCTGTCGGCCACATATCCCAGCACCGCCGCAAAGACGAAGCTGACGGCGACTGTGGCAATAAGCGTTACTTCCTGATGCACATCCGTCCCTTGATGTTCGTTGGCGGCTGCCACTTTGACCGAAGTGTGAGGGAAATTAAATGCTTGATTTGAGCTCTCGTGTCACCGGCAAATGCCGAGCTCCAGCGATACAGGGGTTCGCGCGGCGACACCAGTTTGGCGTCAGCTTCGGAGATCAATATAAGCGTACACTAAAACAGAAGACGCTGTCTCATTGGAGATTTCCATGCGAGAAATAGAAGCTGTTGATGTCGCGTTCAAAGGGTCTTTCGGCGCTGTCGAATTCGGATACGTCCGTGAGGTATTTCTTGAGGACGAAGCCTGCTGGGGTCTGTTCGATTCCGAAGGCGACGTGATCTTCGTCGGCGACGACCTGGACGAATGCCGATCCTTTGCTGCAAAGGAGGAGATCAGGATTCAGCTGATCCAGTAGGAGTCGTTGCGTGGTCCCGCACTTCTTGCAGCTCTTTTTGCAAGCACCGCCGCGTTAACTACGCATTCAGCGCGATAAGCACTGGACGTAGTCGTAACGACGAAGGCAATCCTGCTAGACCGCCGTGACGCTTGCCGCTCTGTCACTGGCTGGGACAAATGGCAGCATTATCAAGTAAAAACAAAGGCGCTCTTTGTCGGTGGTGCCCCATGCCGGAGTCGAACCAGCACTTCTTTCGAAACTCGATTTTGAGTCGAGCGCGTCTACCAATTCCGCCAATGGGGCAACGGATACCGACGAGCCGGGTGTCTAACATGCGATCGCCCGACCGCGCAAGACGGCGGGCGGGCTTATCTGGCTGATTTGATACGGCTTCCGACGCGCCATTCAAGTCTCCTGCGATCATTCAGCGGCGGCCGGTGCCTGTTCGGTCAGGCCGGACTTCTTCAACGTGATGGCGAGGATCGAGGCGAGCAGGCAGAAGGCGCCGGCAACGAAGAAGGCCGGCAGGTAGCTCGAAAGCTCGGTACGCGAAAGGCCGGCGCCATAAGCAGCGGTTGCAGCGCCCAGTTGATGACCAGCAAAGACCCAGCCGAAGACCATGCCGGCCTTTTCCCGGCCGAATCGGTCGGCCGCTATTTTGACGGTTGGCGGAACGGTGGCGATCCAGTCGAGGCCGTAGAAGACCGCGAAGATCGAAAGACCGTAGAAGCTGAAATCACTGAAGGGCAGGAAGAGCAGCGAGAGGCCGCGCAGACCGTAATACCAGAAGAGCAGCCAGCGGTTGTCAAAGCGGTCCGACAGCCAGCCTGAACCGATCGTGCCGAAGAAATCGAAGATGCCCATGACGGCCAGCACACTAGCCGCCGCGACCGGCAAGATGCCGAAGTCGCCGCAAAGCGTGACGAAATGGGTCTGGATCAGGCCGTTGGTGCTGAGGCCGCAGATGAAGAAGGTGGCGAACAGGATCCAGAAAGTCGAAGTGCCGGAGATGTCTTTCAAGACCGTGACCGGCATTTTCAGGGCGCCGATCAGCGTGCCGCGTGCCGGCGGTGACGTGACATGCGTCTCGCCGAGCGAGGGCAGGTTCACGTCCGAGGGCCGGTCGCGCATGAAGGCAAGCACGGCAAGTGCGGCAACCATGATCATGGCGCAGACGAAGAAGACCGTGGAGCGCCAGCCATAGCGTTCCGTCAGCTCCGCCATCAGCGGGAGGAAGACGAGTTGGCCGGTGGCCGAGCTTGCCGAAAGCATCCCGACGACAAGACCGCGATGTTTCGTGAACCAGCGGGCAGATATGGTTGCCGCCAGCACCATGGCCGTCAGGCCGGTGCCGAAACCGACGACGATGCCCCAGAGCAACAGAAGCTGCCAGAGCGATGTCATGAAGAGTGAGCCGACGAAGCCCGCGCCGATCAGCGCAAGTGCGAAGACGATGACCTTGCGCACGCCGAAATAGTTCATGAAGGCTGCTGCGAAGGGACCCATCAGCCCAAAGAGGAGAAGACGAATCGCAAGCGCGGAGGAAATCTGCGAGGTTTCCCAGCCGAACTCGTCCTGAAGCGGCTTGATGAGTACGCCGGGCGCGCCCATGGCGCCGGCTGTGACCAGCATGGTCAGGAAGGTCGCCCCGACGACGATCCATCCGTAGTGGATGTTGCGGCGTGCAAGGGTGGAGGCAAGCGCAGTAGAAACCATGGGGCAACTTCCATTCGTTGGATACATCAGATTTAGATGATGGCCATCATATTTCTTGCATATTGATGATGGGCATCATATAATTTGTCAAGAGACTATTTTCCGGAGCCGGCTCATGCGCGTCAGCCGCGAAAAATTCGCAGAAAATCGCCAGAAGATCCTGGAGGTCGCGGGCGTGATGTTCCGCGAAAATGGGTTTGATGGCGTCGGCGTTGCCGATATCATGAAAGCCTGCGGACTGACGCATGGCGGCTTCTATGGTCACTTCCAATCAAAGGAAGATCTGCAGCTGGAGGTCAGCCGCGCCCTGATCGCTAAGGTGGAGGCGCGGTGGAAGGCGCTGATTGCAGGTGCGCCTGATCGCCCCCTGGAAGCCCTCCTCGACCACTATGTTTCCTGGTTATCCGTCGACAATCCCGGCTCGAGTTGCGTCTTCGTGGCGCTGATGGAAGAGGTGAGCCGCAGCAGCGGTGCCGTGCGGGAGACATTCAATGATGGACTTTCCACACTTGTCGATATCCTGGCCGAGATCGTTCAGGGCGACACACCGGAAGAGCGCCGCGAGAACGGCTTTACGACGCTCTCGTCCATGATGGGGGCCGTCAGCCTGGCGCGCGCGGTCGAAAATCGCGAACTGGCCGGCCAGTTCCTGTCGACGATGCGGGAGAAGTTGGCACCGGCAAAATCCGTCGATGCCTAAGCGACGCGGTTAAGCTTATCTGCGTTATTTGAAGCCTTCCACGTGATGCGGCACATACGGCTCTTCGAGAGCGGCGACGTCCTCGGCGCTGAGCTTGACAGTCAATGCGCCAACAGCGTCCGAGAGATGATGCGGCTTTGATGCGCCGATGATCGGTGCGGTCACTGCGCTCTTCTGCAAGATCCAAGCGGTGGCGATCTGGGCACGAGAGACTCCATGCGCTTTCGCGAGCCGTCCGACTGTCTCGATGATTTTGCGGTCGGCATCTCCGGCCTGCCGATAGAGCGTCTTGCCGAATTCATCCGTTTCCGTGCGGGCGGTCTTCTCGTCCCAGTCGCGCGCCAGACGGCCGCGGGCAAGCGGACTCCAAGGGATGACAGCAATCTTCTGATCCTCGCAGAAAGGCAGCATCTCGCGTTCTTCCTCGCGATAGAGAAGATTTAGGTGATCCTGCATGCTGACGAATTGCGTCCAGCCGTTCAGCCGCGATGTATAGAGCATCTTCGCGAACTGCCAGGAATACATGGAGGAGGCGCCGATATAGCGTGCCTTGCCGGCCTTCACGACATCGTGCAATGCCTCCAGCGTTTCCTCGATTGGTGTCGTGTAATCGAAGCGGTGGATCTGGAAGAGGTCGACATAATCCGCGCCGAGCCGGCGCAGGCTGTTGTCGATCTCGTCGAAGATTGCCTTACGAGAAAGGCCGGCGCCGTTCGGGCCGGGGCGCATGCGGTTGAAGACCTTGGTCGCGAGCACGATATCCTCCCGCTTCGCGAAATCCTTGATTGCCCGCCCGACGATTTCCTCCGACGAGCCGTCGGAATAGGTATTCGCCGTATCCAGGAAATTGATCCCGAGATCGAGCGCTTGCTTGATGATCGTGCGGCTTTCCTCCTCGCCGAGCGTCCAGGCGTGGTTGCCGCGGCCCGGATCGCCGAAGGTCATGCAACCGAGACAAATCTTCGAAACTTCGAAGCCAGTGCCTCCGAATTTGACATAGTCCATGAAATGACTCCGTGAATGAATCTCAATCCCCGAGACGCCTCGGGATGATGTAGGGCGCAATCGGTGAGAATGTCAGCGATCCCGGCCAAGTATATTTTAGGGCGCGGTCATGACTTGGAGCTTTGAAGCACGCGATTCGGCGATCTTGCGCTTGATCGCTGCAAGGTGTTAGCTGGTGCAGCATTCACTGGATTTCGAGCATGAGACTGCCTGCCTGCGATCGCTATGACGATCTTTATCGCGATTTTGCGTGGGAGATTTCGGAAGATTTCAATATCGGGCGTGCCGTAAGCGACGAATGGGCGGCGCAGGCGCCGGAACGCATCTGTCTTGAACATTTCAGCCCGGATGGCCGCCATCTGTCGATGACCTACGGTGCGCTGGCGGAGCGCTCGTCGTCTTTTGCCAGTGCATTAACGTCGCTTAGCATTCGCCGTGGCGATCGCGTGGCGCTGCTTCTGCCGCAATGTTTCGAGACGGTGATCGCCCATGTGGCGATCTACAAGATGGGCGCGATTGTGCTGCCGCTCGCGCTGCTCTTCGGCGTCGAAGCGCTGGAATACCGACTGAGAACGTCAGGCGCCGCGGTGATCGTCACCAACTCCTTCGGCCTCGAGCGTGTGAACCAGATTCGCGAAAACCTGCCGGAACTTAGGACGGTCATCAGCATCGATGGCGGCGAAGCGCTTGCTTTCGGAGCACTCGCCGAGGCGCATCCGCCGATTTTCGACGTTGCTAAGACCAGCCCGGACGATCCGGCGTTGATGATCTTCACATCAGGCACAACGGGGCCGCCGAAGGGCGCGTTGCATGGCCATCGCGTTCTGGCGGGCCACATCCCCGGCATGCAATTTGCGCATGAAGGCTTTCCGCAGCCCGGCGACAAGGTCTGGACGCCGTCCGACTGGGCCTGGGCGGGCGGGCTGCTGAATGCGCTGCTGCCAAGCCTCCTGCTTGGCGTTCCTGTCGTTTCCTCTCCGGCGCAGAAATTCGACGCTCATATGGCCTATCGCATCATGGCCGAGATGAAGGTGCGGAATGCCTTCATTCCGCCGACAGCGCTCCGCCTGCTGAAATCGATCAGTGATCCCCGCGCGAAATTCGATCTCAATCTGCGGACAATCGGCTCCGCTGGTGAATCGCTAGGCCGAGAAACCTATGAATGGGCGCGTCAGACGCTCGGCATCTCCGTCAACGAATTCTATGGCCAGACGGAGTGCAATTTCGTGCTCTCCTCGAGTGCAAGCTACGGTGTCACGAAAGCCGGCGCGATCGGCCGTGCGGTGCCCGGTCATCAGGTCGCGATCATCGGCGAGAATGGTGATGAGTTGCCCGCCGGTGAGTCAGGCCAGATTGCTATCAAGGCGCCCGATCCGGTGATGTTCCTCGGTTATTGGAACGACGAGGAGGCAACCAGGAAGAAGTTCATCAAAGGCTGGCTGCTGACCGGCGATCTCGGTCACCAGAATGAAGAGGGTTACGTCACATTCGAGGGCCGGGACGATGACGTCATCACCTCGTCAGGCTATCGCATCGGTCCCGCAGAAATCGAGGACTGTCTATCCGGCCACCCGGCCGTGCAGCTTGCCGCCGTCGTTGGCAAGCCGGACCCGGTGCGTACCGAGATCGTCAAAGCTTATATCGTGCTTTCGCCTGACCACACGCCCAGCGATGCGCTTGGCGCTGAAATCCGCGACTGGGTGAAGATGCGGCTTTCGATGCATGAATATCCGAGAGAGGTGGAATTCGTGGATGCACTGCCGCTGACGACGACAGGCAAGGTCATCCGCAGACTTCTGCGCGAAAAGGCGACCGGCGAGGGGCCTAACCGCGCCGTGTGAGCGATATGATCTTCTCGCGCAACATCTTTGCCATATTGCGGGTGCTGCGATACATGTGCAGCTGAGCGGCAGCCTGCCGGACATCGCGGTCGCCGTTCTGCGTCAGGCCGATCACCAGCGTTCCCATTTCCTCGCGCTCCTGCCAGAAACGGCTCATGATCGGATGGTCCGGCACCGCGCAGGAATCGGAACGCACGATATTCGCATCGTCGAGGTGCCATTCCGTCAGTTCGGCCATCAGCAGCTTGCCCGGTGAATAGCGGGCATAGGCCTCGTCGTAGGCTGTCTTCCAGGTATAGGCCTCTCCGCCCATCATCAGCACGACTGTTGCCGCGATTGCCTTGCCGTTTAGGTCGATTGTGTGAATACGCACAGCGTCGATCGCCGCGAGGTTCGAGACGGCTTCTCGGGCGAAGGCAGTGTGGTAGCGGTCGGTCGCCAGCGCGCTACGCTTCTTGCCCTTCCAGCCGCCGGCTTCCATTGCCAGGAATTCCTCGAACCGCGCATGAACATCGCGGGGCTGCCGCGCAACGACATAAACGGCAGTGCCAAGCTCTTCGAGCTGCCGCCATTGACGGCGCATTTCTCTCATATGCGAGGAAGAGATGGTATGACCAAGATAAGCCATGGCGTCTTCCTCGCTTTTCAGCATCGGCCGCTGGAACGGATTGGTGACCGTGACCGGCAGGTTGCGGCTCAGCGCGACGGCCTTTGCCATGCGGGCAAAGATGCCGTTCAGGCGAATATCCGGCAGCACCAGCGTTGCAGGAAGGTTCAGATCGTGCGCCGTCAAGCCCTCAAAAAGGTTGTCCAGCGTCTCGGCTGCATCTTCTGCGTCGACCAGGGGAGTGCCGAGCGGTGCGAAGCTGTTCGACCATGCGCGGATGATCGAGGGGCCGACGGCAAAGCCGGGTCTTTCGACGGAGAACGGCATCAGGAAGCGCAAGCGGCTGCGTTGGCCGTTCTCGTCGCGGATCAGCGCGAAATTCACCTGCCGGTCTTCAAGCCGCGGCATGGCGGGCGCGAGGAAGCGGCCGGTGAAGAAAACATTCGGCTCCATCGCGCGGTTCGAAAGGAAATCCAATTCGTCCTGCAATTCATAGCCGAGTTTGCCGGGATAGAGGCAGAGCTCGCGGCCCGGGCGCCCGATCTCAATGCGCGCTTCGGCCTGCGGCAGGTCGAAGCGTATCGAGGCAAGCTCGTGAACCATGCGGTTGGCATTGGTATCTGTGCTTTCGGTGACGGGGGGGACACGCACCATTATCGGACTCTCGTTTCTATTGTTGCCGGCGGGTGGCTGAACGCAAAAAGGACAATGCCGAGCGCCCGACGCACGGCGATGTGCAGCAGGATCGCTTCCACACCCATTGCCGATGCCGTCGCAATAGCGGTGCCGATGGTGCCAAGGTGCGGGATCAGGGCGATGTTCAAGGAGACGTTTGCCGTGAGCGCGGCGACATAGACGGCAACGCAGAGGTTTTGCTTTCCGGCCATCATCAGCAGCGTTTCGGCCGGGCCGACGAGGGCTTTGGCCAGGATGCCCGCAAGCAGGATCGCCATCAGGACATAACCTGCGGTAAAGGCGCCGCCGAAAAGCGACAGCAGAAGGTGGCCGAATGCCACGACTGCAAGCCCGATGGCGAGTGCCGGCCAGAAGGTCCACCGCGCAGCGTCTATCGCCGCTGCGGCAAGCTGCTCGCGGGTGCCGGTTGCGATAATGCTGGAAAAGCGCGGACCGGAGGCAGCCTTTACCGAGAACATGATGAAATGCACGAGCGCTATCGTTTTTGCCGCGGCAAAATAGATCGCCACGTCGTGCGGCTCGAGGAAGATGCCGACGACAAGAACGTCCGAGTTGGTCAAGAGGAAGCTCACGCCTTCGACCAGGAAAATCGGGAAGGCGATGTTCAGCCAATTGAGGAAATCGACCTTGCGCGGTCCTTCGCTATAGTGGCGGCGCAGGCGGAAAAGAGTCGCGATATATTGGCCGAGGGTGGTGACATAGGCTGCGGCCAGCGCGGCCTTCATGGCGGTGACGGCGGAATGCTCCACACCGGCGCCAATCGCCATCAGCATGAAGAGAATGATGAGCACGGGCCGGATGATGTAGACCGGGCTTAGCGCCATGACGGGCCAGTGATTGGCGCGCGAGGTGCCTTCCAGAATGTCGCCGAGCGCGATCATCGGCATGGCGAGAAGGCCGAGGAAGACGGGAACGAGATAGTAGGACTCGATCCTGTCACCCAGGAAATGCAGTCCTGCCATACCGGCAGCCATCACCAGCGTTCCGGAAAGCATGGCGAAGACGCGGGCCGTTCCCGTCAGGCCACGAATTTCCTCAAAGGCACCCACAGCCTTGTATTGCGGCAGGAACCGAACGATCGCCGTGTGAAAGCCGAGACACGAGAGATCGCCGAACAGGACGATCAGAACCCAGACAAACACGAAGATCCCGTATTCATATTCGCCCATGAGGCGCGCGAGAATGATCTGGGAAATGAAGGCGAGGGCGGCGCTCAGGATGCGGATCGAAAAGGCGGTGAGCGCCATGCGCTGTGCGGTTGCCTTGTCGCCGTGTCCGGTCAGAACTGCGGCAAGCATGCGAAGCAGTCGGCCCCCCGCCGGACGCAGGCCCGCAGGCAGCAGTCTTTCCGCTGTTTCAATGACCGCCATTACGAACACGCAACACTCTGAACTCAGGCAATTCGTATCGGAAGTCTTGCCAGATCAGGGTTAAGAAACGGTTGTGGCGAGCACATTATCCTTAACCGCCAGCTCAATTCACACAAAAGAAATGCCGCCCGCAGGCGGCATTTCTTGAGCTTCCTGCTGTCGCTCAGGCTTCGGCAAATGCACCGTGGCAATGCTTGAATTTCTTGCCCGAACCGCAGGGGCAGGACTCGTTGCGGCCGACCTTGCCCCAGGTGGAGGGGTTGTTCGGATCCCGATTTTCCGGAGAGACGGTCACTTCGGATGCCTGATAGACCGGCCCGAAATCGTTCTCGCCCGTGTCGGGGTCCAGGTGCTGGGCGTGCATGACCGGCAGTTCCGGCTCGGCGGGCGCCTGCTGGACCAGTTCGACGCGCATCAACTGCGCGGTCACTGCCTGGCGCAGGCTGTTCAGCAGCGTCTGGAAGAGCTCGAAGGCTTCGGACTTGTATTCCTGCAGCGGATCGCGCTGGGCATAGCCGCGGAAGCCGATGACGGAACGCAGGTGATCAAGGTTGACGATATGCTCGCGCCAGAGATGGTCTAGCGTCTGCATCACGATCGAACGCTCGACATAATGCATGATATCCGGGCCGAAGCGCTCTGCCTTTTCGGTGAAAGCGGCGTCGGCAGCTTCGGTCAGGCGCTCGCGAATGTCGTCCTCGGCAATGCCTTCTTCCTTCACCCAATCCTCGATTGGCAGATCGAGGTTGAGAAGCGCGGCGACCTGTTCCCTCAGTCCGGCAGCATCCCACTGCTCGGCATAGGCACGCTCGGGAATGTGCTTCTCAACGAGGTCTTCGATGACCTCGCGGCGCATGTCGGAAACGGTCTCGGAGATGTTCGAAGCCTCCATCAGTTCAAGGCGCTGCTCGAAGATCACCTTGCGCTGATCGTTCAGAACGTCGTCATACTTCAGCAGGTTCTTGCGGATATCGAAGTTGCGGGCCTCGACCTTCTTCTGGGCGCGCTCCAGAGCCTTGTTGATCCACGGATGAACGATTGCCTCGCCTTCCTTGAGACCGAGCTTCTGCAGCATGCCGTCCATGCGGTCGGAGCCGAAGATGCGCATCAGGTCGTCCTGAAGCGACAGGTAGAACTTGGAGCGGCCCGGGTCACCCTGACGGCCGGAACGGCCACGGAGCTGATTGTCGATGCGGCGGCTTTCATGGCGCTCCGTCGCGATGACGTAGAGACCGCCGGCAGTGATCGCCTGCTCCTTGAGTTTCTGGATCTCCGCGGCGATCGCCGAAATCTTGGCGTCGCGCTCCGGACCGGGCTCGACTTCGCCAAGCTCGCGCTCGATGCGCATGTCGAGGTTGCCGCCGAGCTGGATGTCGGTGCCGCGGCCCGCCATGTTGGTTGCGATCGTGACCGCGCCCGGTACGCCGGCCTGCGCAACGATATAGGCTTCCTGCTCGTGATAGCGGGCGTTCAGGACCTGGAAGTCCTTGAAACCCTGCTTGCGCATCAGTTCAGCCAGAAGTTCGGATTTTTCGATGGAGGTTGTGCCGACGAGCACCGGCTGGCCGCGCTTCTGGGCGTCCGCTATCTCGGCGATGATCGCTTTGTATTTTTCCTCAAAGGTCCGATAGACCTCGTCGTCTTCGTCGAGACGCTGGATCGGCAGGTTCGTCGGCACTTCGACGACGTCGAGGCCGTAGATGTTGGCGAATTCTTCCGCTTCCGTCTGCGCCGTACCAGTCATGCCGGCGAGCTTGTCGTACATGCGGAAATAGTTCTGGAAGGTGATCTGCGCCAGCGTTTGGTTTTCCGGCTGGATCTGTACCTTTTCCTTGGCTTCCAGCGCCTGATGCTGCCCTTCCGAATAGCGGCGGCCCGGCATCATGCGGCCGGTGAATTCGTCGATGATGACGATTTCGTCGTTGCGGACGATGTAGTCCTTGTCACGCTGGAAGAGCTTGTGAGCCTTCAGCGCATTGTTGACGTGGTGGACGATCGCAACGTTTTCTATGTCGTAGAGCGCGCTGCCTTTCAGGAGGCCCGCCGCCTTCAGCAGACCTTCGAGCTTTTCAGTGCCAACTTCGGAAAAGTTCGCCGAACGTTGCTTCTCGTCGATTTCGTAATCTTCTTCCGACAAGAGCGGAATAAAGGCGTCGATCGTATTGTACAGATCGGAGCGGTCGTCGAGCGGACCGGAGATGATAAGCGGCGTGCGCGCTTCGTCGACCAGGATCGAGTCCACTTCGTCGACGATGGCGAAGTTATGGCCGCGCTGAACCATCTGGCCCTTTTCGTACTTCATGTTGTCGCGAAGATAATCGAAGCCGAGTTCGTTGTTGGTCGCGTAGGTGATATCGCAATTGTAGGCGGCAGCGCGCTCCTCGTCCGACAGACCATGAACGATGACGCCCGTGGTAAGCCCGAGGAAGTTATAGATGCGACCCATGTTGGCCGCGTCGCGGCGGGCGAGGTAGTCGTTGACGGTGACGACGTGGACACCCTTGCCGGAAAGCGCATTCAGGTAAACCGGCAGCGTCGCAACCAGGGTCTTACCTTCGCCTGTCTTCATTTCGGCGATGGCGTTGGAATGCAGGATCATGCCGCCGACAAGCTGCACGTCAAAAGGCCGCAGGCCGAGGACGCGGCGCGAAGCTTCGCGCACGACGGCGAATGCCGGAACGAGGATGTCGTCAAGCGTCTTGCCGTCCGCCAGCATCTTGCGGAACTCGACCGTCTGGGCGGCGAGCTGCTCGTCGCTCAAGGCCTTCGTCTTCTCCTCAATCGAGTTGATGGTGGCGACGTTCGGCTGGAACGACCGCACGCGGCGCTCGTTGGCAGAGCCAAATATTTTGCGGGCGAGACCGCCGAAGCTGACCATATGACTGGTCCTTTCTCAATATTCATCTCTGGCTTTTCTTACACGCACACCCAGCCGAAAATCAGGCACACGTGTCGAAAACGCCAGGAAACTTTTCTGGACGCGAGGTTGCGTGACAGATAAGAGGGGGGTCGAATGATGTCAACGGATTTGGCTGATATAGAAAGGCCACATTCCAGTGTTGATGGCTGTTTTGGGCTGGATTCACGAATGCTGAAGCCGGTGGTGTAACTCTGAAAGGTTATTTGATGTTGAGCTACAACAAACTCGCCGTGATGGCGCTTGCAACTTTTGTTGCGCTCCAGGCGCCGGTCTATGCGGAAGACAAGCCGGATGCCGTCGTTGCCAAGGTCGGCGATCTTGAGATCCATCAGTCGGAACTCGATCTAGCCGTCGCCAACCTCGATCCCCAGCTCGCACAGCTTCCGGACGATCAGAAGAAGGTTGCTGCGCTTTCGGCTGCGATTGACGTCAAGCTGCTCGCCGGCAATGCCTCCGCCGAGAAGCTCGATCAGACCAGCGAATTCAAGAAGCGCGTACAGTATCTCTCGGATCGGGAACTGCATAATGCCTATTTCAAGAAGCATGTCGTCGATACCGTTACCGACGATGAAGTGAAGGCGCGCTACGACAAGGAAGTCGCAGCCCTTCCGAAGCAGGAAGAAGTTCACGCCCGCCACATCCTCGTGAAGACGGAGGACGAGGCCAAGGACGTCATCAAGCAGCTCGATGGCGGCAAGGACTTCGCAAGCCTTGCCAAGGAAAAGTCCACCGACCCGAACAAGGCTGACGGCGGCGATCTCGGCTATTTTACCAGGGGCCGCATGGTCAAGGAATTCGAGGATGCAGCCTTCTCTCTCGAAAAGGGCACCTATTCCAAGACGCCGGTGAAGACCGATTTCGGCTTCCACGTCATCAAGGTTGAAGACAAGCGCGACGCTCCGCCGCCGCCGTTCGATCAGGTCAAGGACCAGGTTCGTCAGCTCGTCATGCGCGACAAGTATCTTGCGCTCCTCGCCAAAGCGAAGGAAACGTCCAAGGTCGATATCATGGACGAAACGCTCCGCAAGGGCTACGACGACGCGAACAAGCAGCAGGCGCCAACAACGCAGCCGCAGCAGTAAATTCCATCAAGGGCCCGGTTCTGCCGAGGCCCTTCACTATCCTCTATTTTCGCATTTCCGGACGGCGAACCGGTTTCCACTTCGCCTGGAAATGCCCATAGCCAGGTCGATCATTATGTCCGGTTCTGTTTCTCCGCTCGCTCCGAAAACCTTTGCCACGATGCCCGCGCTGCGCGGTTTGCGCATGGCGACCGCTTCTGCAGGCATCAAGTATAAGAACCGGACGGACGTGCTGATGATGGTCTTCGACAAGCCGGCGGCCGTTGCCGGGGTCTTCACGCGATCGAAGTGCCCGTCGGCGCCGGTCGATTTCTGCCGTGCCAATCTGCCGCATGGCGTGGCGCGAGCCGTCATTGTCAATTCCGGCAACGCCAATGCCTTCACCGGTCTGAAGGGACGCCAGGCAACCGCATTGACGGCGAAGTCGGCTGCCGCAGCCGTCGGCTGCGCCGAGAACGAAGTCTATCTGGCCTCGACCGGCGTGATCGGGGAGCCACTGGATGCAACGAAATTCGCAGGCGTTCTCGATCGCATGCATGCCGAGGCGGCCGGCGATATCTGGTTCGAAGCCGCCAAAGCGATCATGACCACGGACACCTATCCGAAGGTTTCGACCCGCAGTGCCGAAATCGCCGGTGTAAAGGTGACGATTAACGGCATTGCCAAGGGCGCCGGGATGATCGCACCCGACATGGCGACCATGCTTTCTTTCGTCGTTACCGATGCCGACATCGCGCCTGCCGCTTTGCAGTCCCTGCTTTCGGATGGCGTCGGCCCGACCTTCAATTCGATGACGGTGGATAGTGATACGTCCACTTCCGATACGCTGATGCTGTTTGCGACGGCTGCCGCGGCCGAGGACGGCCAGGTCCACATCGAGCGTGCCGACGATCCGCGCCTTGCCGCCTTCCGCGCGGCGCTCAATGAAGTGCTGAAGGATTTGTCGCTGCAGGTCTGCCGCGATGGCGAAGGCGCCACCAAGATGCTGGAAATCACTGTGACCCGTGCCGAGAGCGACGCGGCGGCCAAGCGCATTGCCCTTTCGATCGCCAATTCGCCCCTGGTGAAGACGGCTGCCGCCGGCGAAGACGCCAATTGGGGCCGTATCGTCATGGCCGTCGGCAAGGCTGGCGAGATGGCCGATCGCGATCGGCTTGCCATCTGGTTCGGCGATGTCCGTGTTGCCGTTAACGGTGAGCGCGACCCCGATTACTCGGAGGAAGCCGCCTCGAATGTGATGAAGAAGCAGGATATTCCTGTCAAAGTCGATATCGGGCTCGGCGCGGGTACCGCTACGGTCTGGACCTGCGACCTCACAAAGGAGTATGTGGCGATCAACGGCGACTACCGGAGCTGATCGTTCATTGACTGAAACGTTGTCCCAAAAGGCAAAACTGCCACTGGTACGAAGGCTCGAAGCTGTCGGCTTCCGGGCGTGGCCGGCTTCCTCCGTGCAATATGACGGCAGCTGGCAGGTGCGGCTGACGGCAGGCCATCCGTCGAACCGGTTGAATTCCATCGTGCCGCTCGACCCTTCCGATCATCGCGACGTCGAAGTCCGGCTGGAGAAGGCGAGCCGCAGATTCGAGGCTTACGGCCGCCCGGCGGTTCTTCGTCAAACGCCGCTTGCGTCGCCGGTTCTGGTCGATCTCGTCAAGGAGCGGCAATGGACGCATTTCGATGAGACAATCGTCATGACCTGCGACCTGACGCATGCCGAACTACCGGACACACTCGATCACCTGCCGACACATGACATCGGTCGCTTCGTCGATGCCAATCTCTCGACGGATCAGGTCTCCCCGAAGCTGAAGCCCGCGCTTGCGGAAATCATCAACGCGATAGGACCGCCGTGCGGTCTCTTCATGATCGAGGATCCGGAAACCGGTCCGCTTGCAAGTGTGCTTTGCGTTCAGGACAACGATCTTGCCGGCATTATGTCGCTCTCAGTGGCTAAGGAGCGGCGGCGCGAGGGTCTCGGCCTTGAAATTCTGACGTCTGCCCTTCGCTGGGCGCGCATGCGCAGCGCCCGCTCGGCCTGGTTGCAGGTCAAGGCCGCGAACGAACCGGCTCTGGCGCTCTATGATCGTCTCGGTTTCCGTGAAGCTTATCGCTATTGCTACTGGCGCCAGGAACAGGCGCAATGAACGAAACCGGCAAGAAGATTCTGTTGGTTGCCGCATGCGCGCTGATCGATTCCGACGGCCGTATTCTTCTGGCACAGCGTCCGGAGGGAAAGTCGCTCGCCGGCCTGTGGGAATTTCCTGGCGGCAAGGTCGAACTGGGGGAAACGCCGGAGGAAACTCTGGTGCGCGAACTTGAGGAAGAACTCGATATCCGGACCAAGATCGCTTGTCTCGCACCATTGACATTTGCCAGCCACAGCTACGACACATTTCACCTCCTGATGCCACTTTATGTCTGCCGCCGCTATGAGGGTATTCCGCATGGCAAGGAAGGCCAGGCTTTGAAATGGGTAAAACCTATGGCTCTCAGGGATTACCCGATGCCGCCCGCCGATGAGCCGCTGATCCCGATGCTTCAGGATCTGCTTTAGCGAATTATCGCTTTCTTGCGGCAAAGTGCCGTTTTCGGCCAGGATTATTAATCGATCGTTTATCACCTTCTGCCTAAGATCGGCCTCAATCAAGCAACTGGCGTATTTGTAAAAGGCTTGACGCATGGACGACGATTTCTGGAAAGCTGTCCGGGAGAAAGAACAGAGCTCGAATGCTTCGCGCAGGACGGGCGCGCTCAATCTCGCTTTGCTTTTCGGCACTGCCGTCGTTGCCCTGACGCTCATCCTCACGCCGATGCTCGCCGACAAGTCCAAGTCGAGCGTTTTCGCCAGTGTTCCGGCTGAGTTTGATACGATCACGACCGGATCGATCCCGGGGACGGAAAACGGCAAGCGCTACACGATCCGACGTAGCGTCCTGCAGGAGACGCCCGGCTCGGTTTGCGTCGTGCAAGGGTACGGTTCAGGAGCCGGTTGCTGAAGAAATTAGGTCTCCGCCGCATCGCGAAAGGTTTGTCATGCGCATTCTGAAAGCTTTCCTTGCAGATGCCCGTGGCGCGACCGCCGTCGAATACGGTCTCCTGGCCGCCCTGATTTCAGTGGCCCTTATCGGTGGGCTGACGACCTTCGGCAACAGCCTGCAAGACACTTTCAATACCGTGAGCAACCATCTCGATAGTGACTAAGCGCCGAACTGGAAGCTCTACTTCCATTCACTGTTTCAGCTTGTGCTCTTCCACGCGCAAAGCATCGGCAAGCCGCGCTTTCGCCGAGCCCGGCTGCAACGGCTTCTGCTGGCTTTCATGCGGCGCCCATCCTGAAACATAAATGATCGAGAACATCGCTCTGATACGCCCGTCTGGATCGGAATAGCGCTCGGCATAGATTTCCGCCGCGCGGAGGAAGAATGCGCGGGTGGGCGGCTTGCGGCTGCGGGCCGCGAGGGGATTGGCCATGCCCATAGCGCGCAGGTCTTTCATCAACGGGAAGATGGAGTCGTAGCGGACCGTATAGACCTCGGCGTCGATTACCGGTAGCGCGAAGCCGGCGCGCTGGAGGAGGCCGCCGACGTCGCGGACGTCGGCGAACGGGATCACGCGTGGGCTGGCGCCGCCGGTCATCTCCGCTTCCGTTGCAAGCAGAACGTCCCGAAGCTCCTGAAGAGTACCGGCTCCTGGGATTGCCGCAAGAAACAGGCCGTCGGGCCTGAGGGCGCGGCGTATCTGGATGAAGACGCCGGGCGTGTCGTTGGTGAGATGCAGACAGAGCGGCGCAAGAATGAGGTTGGCCGATTGCGGTTCGATCGGCACGTCCTCAAGCGGCGCCGTGACCAGCACGTCGTTAGGCGCGGCAAATACCTGCTCCGCCTCGACCCGGGTCATCGCACCGATCTTGCCCGTTGCAATTGCTGCCCGCGCCGCTGCTCCTGTCATCCCATGCAGTTCCACGGCGGTCTCGAAATGGCGTTCGACGACGGCCAGCCGGTCGGCAAGTTCCGCGGCAGCAATATCCAGAAGGAAGGCAGCTTTCGGATCCGCGTTTTTCAGTGCGCGACGGCGGTTTGCGGCGATCGCGGTCCGGTCGAAGATCATATCCATACGGATGTCCATAATCCTGCGAGCGAAGGGCGGCAAGGCGGATTTTCCTTTCTTGCGGAAAGCGCTAGTCTTCGCCAATGGGGCTCATCGATTTCAAACGGCCGGGGGCGCTGCGGCTAACGCGGCCCTTCGCAATGTTCGCCGATCTGCTCTATGCGCCGGCCTGCGCATCTTGCGGCATCATGGCTGCTGGTTCACGACCGCACCGATCTGGCGCCGATGATGGCGGGTTGGATGCTTTGGGCGAGCAAAGGCACGGTCGAGGCCTGCGATGCCCTAGTTCCGGTCCCGCTTCATCGCTCCCGAATGCTTTCGCGCAAGTTCAATCAGGCAGCGGAGCTTGCACGCCATCTCGCCCGTCGTTCAGGCAAGCCCCTGTTGCCCGCACGTTGCTGGGGTCAATCGCCCCACGCAACAGGTTGGGCTCGGCGCAAAGGCGCGCGAGGACAATGTGCGCGGTACGTTCGCGATCGCCAGGGGCCGGGAAAACGATGTTTTCGGCAAGCGCATCGTCCTTATAGACGACGTCTATACGAGCGGTGCTAACCTCGGTGCGGCAACCCACACGCTTCGGCGGGCGGGCGGGCGCCGTGGACATCACGGTTTTAACCTTTGCAAGCGCTTTCTCAGAACCTATATGACAAAGGAAAACTGGCATCCATTTGGAGACCATATATGGCACTCGTCACCATCTATACGCGGCAGTTCTGCGGCTATTGCACCCGCGCCAAGTCCCTCCTCGAAGAGAAGGGGATCGATTATGTCGAACACGACGCGACCTTTTCGCCAGATCTCCGCCAAGAGATGGTTGGCAAGTCAAACGGCAGGACGACCTTCCCGCAGATATTCGTTGGCGCGCAGCATGTCGGCGGATGCGATGATCTTTATGCACTGGACCGGGCCGGCAGGCTCGATCCCATGCTGGTAGCCTAAAGGGGGGACCGATGACGTTCAAGGCCGCTGCCGTTCAGATGTGTTCCGGTGTCGATCCAGCAAGGAATGCCGCCTCTATGATGCACTTGGTGCGTGGCGCAGCAGCCCAAGGCGCGATCTATGTGCAGACGCCGGAAATGACCGGCATGCTGCAGCGCGACAAGATTGCCGCGAAAGCGGTGCTGCGCGACGAGACCGACGATATTATCGTCAGGACGGCATCCGCGCTTGCTGCTGAACTTGGCATCTACTTGCATGTCGGCTCGACGGCGATCGCGCTCGATGACGGCAAGATCGCCAATCGAGGCTTTCTCTTCGGCCCAGATGGCAAAATTCTGAATCGCTACGACAAGATCCATATGTTCGATGTCGATCTCGATAACGGTGAAAGCTGGCGGGAAAGTGCTGCCTATCGCCCGGGTTCGGAGGCGCGCGTCCTGTCGCTGCCCTTCGCGGAAATGGGCTTTACGATCTGCTACGATGTCCGGTTTCCTGCGCTTTTCCGCGCCCAGGCGATTGCAGGGGCGGAAGTCATGACTGTGCCTGCCGCGTTCACGAGGCAGACGGGTGAGGCGCATTGGGAAATCCTGCTTCGCGCCCGCGCCATCGAAAACGGGGTCTTCGTCATTGCCGCGGCCCAGGCTGGAGTCCATGAGGACGGCCGCGAGACATACGGCCATTCGATGATCATCGATCCCTGGGGTAAGGTGCTGGCGTCGGCCGGCGGTACGGGCGAGGTGGTGATTGTCGCGGATATCGATCGAACGGCGGTCAAGGCCGCGCACGACAAGATTCCGAATCTGAAAAACGGGCGCGAATTCTCGATCGAAAAAATCTCGGGGGCTGTCGCAGGAGGCGTCGCCGCTTGATCCGTTATTCCCTCAGTTGCGAGAATGCCCACGAATTCGAAGCCTGGTTCTCCGGAAGTGCCGATTTCGACCGGCAGGTCGCGTCCGGTTACCTCACTTGTCCAGTCTGCAATTCCACGTCCATCTCGAAAACACTGATGGCGCCATCCGTCTCGACCGCCCGCAAGAAGGACGAGATGAAGACGCTGGCTATGGATACGGCGCGGCGCGAGGCCTTCGAAAAGCTGAAGGCGGCCGTCGCTCACATCAAGGCGAACGCCGAAGATGTCGGCGCGCAGTTTCCCGAAGAAGCCCGCAAGATTCACTACGGCGAGGCGGATGCTCGCGGCATCATGGGACAAGCCACGATCGACGAGGCCCAGGCACTGCTTGAGGAAGGCATCGAAATTGCCGCGCTTCCGGTCCTGCCGGAAGATGTGAACTGATCGCTATTCGGGCCGCTTCGCCAGGAGCATGTAGTTCACGTCCATATCCTTGGATAGGTTCCACTGGTTCGCCAGCGGATTGAAGAAGACGCCGGTGCGCTCGATGATCGTCATGCCGTTGGCGGTGAGCGGCTTTTCCAGCTCTTCAGGGCGGACCAGCTTTTCATACTGATGCGTGCCGCGCGGCAGCCAGCGCAGGATGTTCTCGGCGGCGAAGATCGCGAGTGCGGCGGCCTTCATCGTGCGGTTGATGGTGGCGACGAACATCAGCCCGCCGGGCCGCACCATCCTCGCGCAGGTCGTCATGAAGAAATCGACGTTGGCGACATGTTCGACGACTTCCATATTCAGGACGATATCGAAGGTCTCTCCTGCTTCCGCAAGCTGTTCGGCGGTGACCGCGCGGTAATCGACTGTGACACCAGACGCTTGCGCGTGTGTCGAGGCAATGCCGATGTTCTTCTCCGAGGGATCGGCACCGACAACCGTTGCGCCCATGCGGGCGACGGGTTCCGAGAGCAGGCCGCCGCCGCAGCCGATGTCGAGTACGCGCAGGCCCTCCAGCGGTCGCGGGCCTTTCGTGTCGCGGCTGAAGTTTTCGGCAGCCTTGTCGCGGATATAAGTGAGCCGCACCGGGTTGAACTTGTGCAGCGGCCTGAACTTGCCCGTCGGGCTCCACCACTCCGCCGCCATCGCGGAAAAGCGGTCCACCTCGCTCTGGTCGATCGTGCTTTTTGCCGCGTCGCTCATGACCCTGCTCCTTGCGTTCGTCGTGAGTGAAGTCGGACGATCGGCAGCATAAGTCAAGAGGCCGGCAAACGGGGAACGGCAAGACGCGCTTCGAGTGCAGCGCCTATCGCCAACACATGCTCATCGGCAAAGCGACGTCCGACGATCTGCAGCCCGACCGGCATGCCATTTGCAGCGGGGCCGACCGGCAGTGAAAGCGCGGGCAGTTGTGGCAACATGTTGAAAGGGCAGGTCATGTCGAGCCCGGCGAAACGGCCGTCTGCGCCGGTGCCGACATAGTCATCGTCGCATTCGCTGGCGAGCGGCGCGGTGATCGCGCAGGTGGGGCAGAGCAGCGCGTCGTAGCTCTCGAACAGCTTTGCCATATCGCGCCACATTGCTGTGCGTAGCAGTTCGACGCGCTTGTAGGCGGTGGCATTCATCGACAAGCCGCGCTCGATCATCGCTACAACGGCGGGGTCCATTTTCTCCCGGTATTCGGCGATCGTCTCGCCGAAGAAGCCAGACATGAAAACGCACCAGAGATCGAACCATTCGTCGTTGACCGAGCGCGTCCAATGCATCGGGACTTCATCGACGATGGCGCCGGCTCGGCGCAGTTCTTCGACCGCGGCCCGTATCGCCTGTTCGACTTCGGGTTGGATGCGGTAATAGCCGAGGTCCATTGAGAGTGCGAAACGCTTGTCTTCCAACTGGCCGTCTCGTGCCGCATGTGACACGAAACCGATCGGCAGCGAGGTGATGTCCTCGTCGCTCGGACCGCAGGCCGCTTCCATGAAGGCGATGGCATCGTCCACCGTGCGGGCCAGCGGCCCGAAATGCGAGATATTGTCGAAGACGCTAGGCAGGATCGTCATCGGAATTCGTCCGAGGCTTGGCTTGAGACCGACCGTGCCGCAGAACGCGGATGGAATGCGTACAGAGCCGCCCATGTCCGTCCCTTCTGCGAAGGGCACGACGCCGGTCGCGACCGCCACGGCTGAGCCGCCAGAGGAGCCACCGGAGGTATGCTCCGGATTCCATGGGTTGCGGGTCACACCCCAGCGCGGGCTCGCGGTGAAGCTCGCAAAGGCAAACTCCGGCGTCGTCGTCTTTCCCATCAGAATGGCACCTGCGGCTTGCAAGCGGCGGATGCAGAGTGCTGTTTCGGCGGGCACCCAATCGCCCTTTGTCCAGGAGCCCAACGTTGTCAGATCGCCCACCGTCGGCGTTAGATCTTTGGCTGCAAACGGTACACCGTGCAGCGGGCCTGTCGCTTCGCCGCCGACGACCGAGCGATCCGCCTCTCGGGCCGTTTCGAGCGCCTGCTCCTCGCGGAGAATGGTGAATGGGTTCAGCGTTTCGCACACCGCCTTGGCGCGGCGGATCGATTCCGCCACGACGCTTTCGGAGGTGAACCGGCCCTGGCGGATGCCCGTTGCGATCGCGGCCGCGGGAAGGTCCAACGGGTGCGGCATGTCGGTTTCCAGTGGCTTGCTCATCGTGTCTTCTGCCAGCGTGAAGGAGTGCTTGCTGTCTTATGCGGCTTTTCGATCACCAGGACTACTAATGAATTCCGTTTCGAGATGCCCGGATTGCCGTTCTCGGTCCTTTAATTCGGCATTGCACATTGGATTCTTGAATTTCGGAAACTCGCTGCGTCGAGTGACGTTATCTCGCTGGGACGGGCGGTGTCCCTGTGGATGAGGCTGCGCCGATGACGAACAAAGGGACTGGCAGCGATTATTTGCCCGACGGCATCAGGGACCATCGGGCCTTTCAGCGGCGTGTCTGGATTGTTCAGCGCGCCGCCTGGTTTGTCTTCGGCATCATTCTCATAAGCTGCCTCTTCGGCGCTCTGGGAAAGGGCGGATATCTTTCCCGCGCCCTGATGGAGACGCCACAAGGAACAGTCGACTACCCAGCCATTTCGCGATGGAATGCGCCGGACGAGATTCATATTCGGTTCGGACCCGGCGATGCTGATCGCGTCTTCATAGCCGATGCGGCGTTCCTGAAGGGCTTCTTCGTCGAGGGCATCGATCCGCCTCCAAAGGCGGTGACGCCAAAAGCCGGCTTGATCCATTATCAGTTTCCCGGGAACCCGGGCCTACCAGTCGATGTCAGGTTCCGCCTCCACACCCAGTCGCCGGGCTTTCATCGAATTCGTCTCGGTATCGGCGATCACGTTTCGGCACTGCTTGTCTTGATCCTTCCGTGAGGAGAACTCGATATGGAAAGCGTTATTCGTGGCCTCGCCATCTATTTTGCCCTCCTTGTCATCATACGCCTCTCGGGCCGTCGGACGCTCGCGCAGATGACACCGTTCGATCTCGTGATTCTGTTGGTGATCTCCGAGACGACGCAGCAGGCGATGCTCGGCGACGATTTTTCGATAACCAATGCGATGGTGCTGATCCTGACCCTGTTTCTCGCGGATATCCTGCTCTCCTACCTCAAGAGCTGGTCGCCGCTTGCGGGCAAGGTCATCGACGGCGTTCCGACCATTCTGATTACGAATGGGGTTGCAGACCAGGAGGCCTTGCGCGGCTGCAGGCTGCAGATCGAAGATGTGCTCGAGGCCGCGCGTAATCAACAGGGTGTCGAAAGCGTCAAGGACATCCGCTTCGCTATCCTCGAGGTGAGCGGCGCCATCAGCATCATCAAAAATCAATGAGTGCTGAGCCGCGTTCGAAGGCCAGCTTACGGAATCGCAAAGATGCTGATTTCGTTGGCGATGCCGCGAAGCGTGACTTTTTGCGACATCGGATTGAGGCCGCGATCCGTCAGAAGGCTGAAGGCGCGCGGGTCGCCCAGCACCGAGCCGGTTGCGAAGATTTCGCGCGATGTGGCCAGATGCTGGACGCGCGAGGCGATGTTCACCGTCTGCCCGAAGTAATCCTGCCGTTCGTTCAGGTTCACGGCGATGCATGGTCCTTCGTGGATGCCGATCTTCAGAAGCAGATCGTCACTGCCGCGTTCCTGGTTGAGCTTGCGCATCGCCTCGCGCATCCGCATGGCTGCGACGACGGCGCGGTCGGGGGTCGGGAAGGTGGCCATCACCGCGTCGCCAATCGTTTTCACAACAGCGCCCGCTTCCGCGCCGACGATGTCGTTGAGAATGCTGAAATGCGTTTTCACGAGGTCGAATGCTGCTAGGTCGCCCACCCTTTCGTAAAGTTCGGTCGAGCCCCGCAGATCGGTGAAGAGGAAGGTCAGGCTGGTGATCTTCAACCGCTGATCCACTTCTATCGTGTCGGTGCGATAGATGTCGCGGAAGGTCTGGTTGGAGAGCAGGCGCTTGGCAGTCAGGAACGGGCGGCGGCGGCCGAGCAAACCATGCAGGGCCTCGTTCGCTATGCAAACAGACGGCAAGGTGCGAACCTCGGTATGGTTCTCCACCGAAATACGCACCGGACCGGGCCTCAGCTCGAGGGGCTCGCTATGCCGGTGCGCGCGATCGAACACCAGCGAGAGACTCTGCCGCTCTTTGGTTGGTTCGCCTTTGATATCCAGGAACTGCGCCGCATGGGTGACCGGTTCGAAGATGATCACGAAATCCGCAGGGAGCTGCAGGGAAATGACGGCTTTCTCGCCGGGCGGCAGTTCAAGGCACTCAAGGATGAATTCATCGACCTTTGCCCCAAAATCCTCCTCCGGCAGGTCGACCCCTGAACTCCAGTATATCTGACGGAAATATTCCAATGGCGGCAGTTCGTGCGGATTGTGGGCGGCAATGCGGCGCACGCGCGGGCTGACGGTGAAGGTGACTTCGACCATCTCGTCCAGTGTCGGCTCGTAGCCCGCCGCACAGAGTGCACAGCTGTATTCGTCGCTCTGGACGGTCCTCAGCGAGGTATTGGCGTCGAGCACCCCGCCACAGCCGGGACACAGCACGTTCCATGATAGGTCGAATATGCCGAGGCGGGAGGCGTGCAGGAAGGCGTTGACCACCTGTTCCTCGCCGAGGGTTTCGCTGGCTGCAAAAGCAAGCGCATTGACACGGCAAAGCTTGCGGTCGGGGGCGTCACGGACGAGCCGCTCGATAGCGTCGACTATTTCCGGCTGCGCAGACTGGCGCAACTGTGCGAATAAAGACTGAGCTTCACTCATGACAAGCACCTTACACCGAATCCGATGCGCGATCAGCGGATTTTCTCGAAGCGGCTGAGATTGTCCCGCGGGTCTTTCCGTTTCAATTGAAGCGCCACCTTGTCACCCACCTTCAAACTCGCTAAGAGACGCCGCAACTTGGGCCCTTGGGTGCAAGGCTTTAGAAGGGTTCCAGAGACTCCCGATCCGAGCCCTTCGGCCATGCTGTTTTCAGGGCTTCGTCATGCCGGGTCTGGCTTTCGTCTCTCCCGGCGTTTGCTGTGGTAGAGGCTTATGGCACGCATCGTAATGAAATTCGGCGGGACATCCGTCGCTGATCTGGACCGCATCAAGAACGTTGCCCGCCATGTGAAACGTGAAGTCGACGCCGGCCACGAAGTGGCTGTGGTCGTATCGGCGATGTCCGGCAAGACCAACGAACTAGTCGGCTGGGTGCAGGGGGCGCCGAAAGTGGTCGGTGCCAACTCGCCTTTCTACGATGCGCGCGAGTATGACGCGGTCGTCGCCTCCGGCGAGCAGGTGACCTCCGGGCTGCTCTCGATCGCTCTGCAGGCCATGGACATCAATGCGCGCTCCTGGCAGGGCTGGCAGATCCCGATCCGTACGGACAATGCGCATGGCGCTGCCCGCATCCTCGAAATCGACGGCGCCGACATCATCAAGCGCATGGGCGAGGGCCAAGTCGCCGTCATCGCCGGTTTCCAGGGTCTTGGGCCGGACAACCGGATCGCGACGCTTGGCCGCGGCGGCTCAGATACTTCGGCGGTGGCGATCGCGGCTGCTGTCAAAGCCGATCGCTGCGATATCTATACCGATGTCGACGGCGTCTATACGACCGATCCGCGCATCGTGCCGCAGGCGCGCCGCTTGAAGAAGATCGCCTTCGAGGAAATGCTCGAAATGGCCTCGCTCGGCGCCAAGGTGCTGCAGGTCCGCTCGGTCGAGCTTGCCATGGTACACAAGGTCCGTACCTTTGTGCGCTCCTCTTTCGAAGATCCCGATGCTCCGGGCATGGGTGATCTGTTGAATCCGCCCGGAACGCTGATTTGTGACGAGGATGAAATCGTGGAACAGGAAGTAGTCACCGGCATCGCCTATGCCAAGGATGAAGCTCAGATATCGCTTCGCCGTCTAGCCGACCGGCCGGGCGTTTCTGCCGCGATCTTCGGGCCGCTGGCCGAGAGCCATATCAACGTCGACATGATCGTCCAGAACATCTCTGAGGACGGCTCGAAGACCGACATGACCTTCACCGTGCCTTCGGGCGACGTCGAGAAGGCGATCAAGGTGCTCGGCGAGAACAAGGAAAAGATCGGCTACGATGTCGTGCAGAACGAATCGGGTCTCGTGAAAGTGTCGGTCATCGGCATCGGCATGCGTTCGCATGCCGGCGTTGCGGCCACCGCATTCAAGGCTCTCGCCGAGAAGGGGATCAACATCAAGGCGATCACGACGTCGGAAATCAAGATTTCCATCCTGATCGACGGCCCTTATGCGGAACTCGCTGTCAGGACTTTGCATTCCTGCTACGGTCTGGATAAGAACTGATTCCCAGCAGCCTGCCGCGCGTGTAAGTTGAGAAGTCACGCGGCGCCTGCCGGGTTACTTTACTTTTGTTATTGGAGCTTGAGACGCCATGAGAGACCTATCCGGCGGTCCGCGCGTACTGCTCAAGCGGCTGCGCGAATTGATGGCGGAGCCGCTGGAGCCGCAGGAGCGTCTCGACAGGATCGTTCGGCAGATCGCCAGCAACATGGTGGCGGAGGTCTGCTCCGTCTACGTGCTGCGCTCAGACGGCGTTCTCGAGCTCTATGCGACCGAAGGTCTGAATAAAGAGGCTGTCCACCTCTCGCAGCTGAAGATGGGGCAAGGTCTCGTTGGTACGATCGCTGCTTCGGCGCAGCCGCTCAACCTTTCCGACGCACAGTCTCACCCTGCTTTCCGTTATCTTCCGGAAACGGGCGAAGAAATCTACCATTCCTTCCTCGGTGTGCCGATCCTTCGCACCGGCCGTTCGCTCGGCGTTCTCGTCGTGCAGAACAAGGCGAGTCGCACCTACCGCGAGGAAGAGCTGGAAGCCTTGGAAACGACGGCGATGGTGCTCGCCGAGATGATCGCCACCGGCGAGCTTAAGCAGATCACCAAGCCTGGCCTCGAACTCGACCTGACGCGTTCGGTCACGATCAATGGCGACACCTATAACGAAGGCATCGGGCTCGGCTACGTCGTGCTGCACGAGCCGCGCATCGTCGTCACCAATCTTCTCAATGAAGATTCGGAGAAGGAAATCCGCAGGCTGGCGGAGGCAATGGGGTCGCTTCGGATTTCGATCGACGACTTGCTGTCGAGCCGCGACGTGTCGATGGAGGGCGAGCATCGTGAGGTTTTGGAAACCTACCGCATGTTCGCGCATGACCAGGGCTGGGTACGCAAACTCGAAGAGGCGATCCGCAACGGTCTGACGGCGGAAGCTGCGGTCGAAAAAGTCCAGAGCGACACCAAGGCGCGCATGATACGCCTGACGGATCCTTATCTCCGCGAGCGCATGCATGACTTCGAAGACTTAGCGAACCGCCTTTTGCGGCAACTGACCGGCTATAGCGGCCACACATCGGGTGATGGTTTCCCGAACGATGCGATCATCCTCGCGCGCGCCATGGGCGCTGCCGAACTGCTCGACTACCCGCGCGCAAATGTGCGCGGCTTGGTGCTCGAGGAAGGTGCCGTCACCAGCCACGTCGTCATCGTCGCCCGTGCCATGGGCATTCCGGTGATCGGCCAGGCGGCCGGCGTTGTGGCGCTTGCCGAAAACGGCGATGCCGTGATCATCGATGGCGACGGCGGCCATGTGCATCTGAGGCCAATGCCGGAGCATCAGAGGTCTTACGAGGAAAAAGTCAGGTTCCGCGCGCGCCGACAGGAGCAGTTCCGGGCGCTGCGCTCCGTCGAGCCGCTGACGAAGGACGGGCAGCGGATTTCGCTGCTGATGAATGCCGGGCTTTTGGTCGATCTGCCGCAGCTTGCGGAATCGGGTGCCGAAGGCATTGGCCTCTTCCGCACCGAGTTGCAGTTCATGATCGCTTCCACGTTGCCGAAGGCCGACGAGCAAGAAACCTTCTATCGCAATGTGCTGAAGCAGGCGGCCGGCCGCGTCGTTACCTTCCGCACGCTCGATATCGGCGGCGACAAGGTTGTGCCCTATTTCCGCGGCCACGAGGAGGAGAATCCGGCGCTCGGTTGGCGCGCCATTCGCCTGTCGCTCGACCGGCCGGGGCTCTTGCGCACGCAGCTTCGCGCCATGCTGAAGGCGGCGGCTGGTGCCGAGCTGAAGCTCATGGTGCCGATGGTGACCGAGGTTTCCGAGATCGCCGCCGTTCGCGAACTCCTTCAGAAGGAAGTGCAGCACCTTTCCCGCTTCGGCCACGGCCTGCCGCGCAAGCTGCAGTTCGGTGCGATGCTGGAGGTGCCGGCGCTTCTCTGGCAACTCGACGAACTGATGGCGGCGGTCGATTTCGTCTCGGTCGGTTCAAACGATCTCTTCCAGTTTGCTTTGGCGGTCGATCGCGGCAATGCGCGCGTTTCCGACCGTTTCGATACACTGGGCAAGCCGTTTCTCAGGCTCTTGCGCGACATCGTGCGAGCCGGCGAACGCAACAACACGCCGGTGACATTGTGCGGTGAGCTTGCCGGAAAGTCGATCTCGGCGATGGCGCTGATCGGCATCGGGTTCCGCTCTGTATCGATGTCTCCGGCCTCGATCGGGCCTGTGAAGGCTATGCTCCTCGGCCTCGACGCAGCGGCTCTGGCAAAGGTCATGAACGACGCGCTGGACGATATCCACGCGACGACCCCGATACGCGAGGTGCTTGCCCACTTCGCCGAGAGCCACAATATTCCCCTTTAGCGAACTATAAGAAGAATCGGAGTCAAGGGTGGCAAAGCTTCCCGTTGAAAAGATGCGCGAGCTGGAACGCCGCTTCGGCGAAATCGAAGCGCGCATGTCGGCTGGTCCATCGGCAGACGTCTACGTGAAGCTTGCCTCCGAATACTCCGAGCTTCAGCCGGTCGTCACCAAGATCCGCGCCTATGAAAAGGCTGAAGCCGAACTTTCCGATCTCGAAGCGTTGCTCGAGGATAAGTCCGTCGACCGCGAGATGCGCGATCTCGCGGAGCAGGAATTGCCGGAGGTGAAGGAGCGCATCGAGGCGCTGGAGCAGGAAATCCAAATCCTGCTGCTGCCGAAGGATGCCGCAGACGAAAAGAGCGCGATCCTTGAAATCCGCGCAGGTACGGGAGGCTCGGAAGCCGCACTGTTTGCAGGCGACCTTTTCCGCATGTATGAACGTTTCGCTGCGGCGAACGGCTGGAAGGTCGAGATGCTTTCCGCAAGCGAGGGCGAAGCCGGCGGCTACAAGGAAATCATCGCCACGATCACGGGCAAGGGTGTCTTCGCCAAGCTGAAGTTCGAGTCCGGAGTGCACCGCGTGCAGCGCGTGCCGGAAACGGAAGCGGGCGGCCGCATCCATACGTCGGCAGCAACGGTTGCCGTGCTGCCGGAAGCCGAAGAAATCGACATCGAAATCCGGCCGGAGGACATCCGTATCGATACGATGCGATCATCCGGCGCGGGCGGCCAGCACGTCAACACCACGGATTCGGCGGTGCGTATCACGCATCTGCCGACGGGCATCGTCGTCACCAGTTCGGAAAAGTCGCAGCACCAGAACCGGGCCAAGGCAATGCAGGTCCTGCGTTCTCGGCTCTATGATGCCGAACGGCAAAGGGCCGATAGTGAACGTTCTGCCGATCGCAAGAGCCAGGTCGGATCCGGCGATCGCTCGGAGCGGATACGAACCTACAATTTTCCGCAGGGACGCATTACCGATCATCGAATCAACCTGACGCTCTACAAGCTGGACCGGATGATGGAAGGCGAGATCGATGAAGTGGTGAATGCCCTGCTTTCCGATTATCAGGCAAGCCAACTGGCGCAGCTTGGCGAGCAGCAATGACCGGAGCGCGGCCGACGGTTTCCAAAGTTCTCGCGGAAGTCCGCCGCCGCTTCACCGAAGCCGGTATCGCCGATGCCGCAACAGATGCAAGATTGCTTGTTGCCGGATTGCTGAAGCTCTCACCGACCGAAATGCTATCACGTAGTAATGAGCCTCTTGCTGCGGATAAGGAGGCGCTGATACAGGCGGCTGTGGAACGGCGGCTAGCGCATGAGCCGGTCCACCGCATTCTTGGCGAACGGGAATTTTATGGTTTGCCGCTTTCGCTTTCCGCCGAGACGCTGGAGCCGCGGCCGGACACGGAAACTCTCGTCGATGCGGTACTTCCTTATTTAAGAACCCTTGCAAAGACTGAGGAGCATCTCCATATCCTTGACCTAGGAACCGGAACCGGGGCGATATGCCTTGCGCTGTTGCGCGAATGTCCGGAAGCGTCGGGTATCGGAAGCGATGTATCGGTAGATGCCCTTAGGACGGCTGAATCGAACGCTGCAAGAAACGGATTGAAAGAACGGTTTGAGACTGTGCAATCCAGCTGGTTTCAAAACATTCACGGCATGTTTCACGCAATCGTCTCAAATCCGCCCTATATTGCTTCCAATGTCATTGACAATCTCGCTCCTGAAGTGACGAAATTTGATCCGGCGGCAGCTCTGGATGGTGGCCCGGATGGGCTTGACGCATACAAAGCAATAGCCAAGGATGCTGCGAGGTTCGTGCAGCCAAACGGCGTCATAGGACTGGAAATCGGCTACGACCAGCGGAATGACGTGACGGCGGTCTTCGAGGCGGCGGGCTTCAGATGTGTCGAATCCGTAAAGGATTATGGCCAGAACGACCGGGTGCTTGTGTTCGCACTCAGCGCCTGAGCGACAAATTGCAGCATTGAACAGGACATTACTGCCATTGCGAAGAAAAGGCTTGGATTTCCCGGGGAAGCGATATAGGTTGCCCTCACGCGTTGGGCAGTCAGGAAGGAACGTCGATTCGTTCGGTACTTGGTCGGCCTCGGGGGTCCATTCTTTTAAACGAGAGTTTCAAAGGTTGAACACGACCCAATGCGTGAATCAGTCAATATGACTTGAGAACAAGCGGCAAGTCGGCGCGAAGGCGCATTTTGCTTGCGGCACGAAGGCCCTGAGCCGGTTTACCGGCCACGGTGGTTGGTGCCATCACTCCACACAAACACAGAATTCAGGTGAACGATCTATGAGGCCAGGACAGCAGAACAAGCGCGGTCGAGGGCGTGGCAGTAACAATAACAGCGGCGGAAATAACAACAACAATTTCAACCGCAAGGGTGGCAATCCGCTGACGCGGACCTACGACAGCTCCGGCCCCGACGTGAAGATCCGCGGTACGGCCCAGCATATTGCGGAAAAGTACTCGCAGCTTGCCCGCGATGCCCAGAGCTCCGGTGACCGCGTCATAGCCGAGAACTACCTACAGCACGCAGAGCACTATTACCGCATCATTGCGGCTGCCCAGACGCAGATGCAGGAACGTTTCCAGCGCGACGATCGGAACGAATATACCGACCGCGAAGGTGGCGAGCGCGATGGCGACGAACTGGATTCTGCAGACAGTGATGATGCCGTCGTCGTTCAGCCGCCGCGCGAGCAAGATCGTCGCGAACAGCGCGCAGATCGTCGCGAACACCGCGCAGAAGCTCCGACTTCCCTACCGGCCCCGGCTCAGGAAACCAACGACGGAACCGGCCCCCAGCCGGACATCGAAGGCATTCCCGCCGAAGTTTCCATGGAGGAAGAAGGCGGCCAGCAGCAGGAGCGTCAGCCGCGCCGCCGCAACGCCGGCAACCGTCCGCGCCGCCCCCGCCGCGCTGAAGGCGAGGGCGAGGCTTCCACCGAAGCACCGGCTTTGGCCGAAGCGGCTACCGAATAAGGCCCCGTCTCCGGCTCACATGAAAATTGTTACGACAGAGCCGGCGAGCACGATTGCCATCACAATATTCAAGGCGCGCGCAATGCGCGCGTCTTGAAGCAGTTTCTGCAGCAATGCGCCCGCCATCAACCAGGCGAGACCACTCGGGAAGGCTGCTACAAAAAATAGAACTGCAAAGGTTGCGGCCAAGCCGAAAGCGCTCCCTGGAGATGCGCCGGAGTAGGCGGCAACCCCACTTACGGCGATCAGCCAGCCCTTCGGATTCATCCATTGAAAAGCCGCAGCTTGCAGAAACCCCACGGCTTTCGCGTCACCTTTCACCTGCGCCACGTCCGCCATCGCGATCTTCCAGGCTAGCCAAAACAAAAAGGCAGCGCCGATCAGATTCATGATCGTCAACGTAAGTGGATAAAGCAGAAACAGCTGCGCAAGGCCGAGGCCCGCACAGAAGAATAGAGACGACATTCCCAAGGTAGCGCCGAGCACGCAGGGCAGGCCGCGTGTCAAACCCACGAGCGAGCCGGTGGCCATGATCATGACGTTGCTGGGGCCGGGTGTGATGGCGCCAACAATCGAGAAGGTCAGAAATGCAATAATTTGCTCGGCGGTCATCGCAGGCCCGCTGTTTTGGAAGCTGCTATAGGCATACCAGCAGCGCTACAATCGGGTCTTGAACGTTTGTGCCGTCAGGCCGCGCCGCGCGTTCGCAGAGAATTCTTCGGCGCGGGTTTCATGGTTCCAGGCTCTTTAAACTCGCGAAAATCCATCCCATATTCTTCCCCGAATGCTTCGTTCAATTTCTAAAAAGGATGAAGCGACGGCTCGCCTTTTGAGGGAGCTCAATCTCAATCATCGGTCTGTGCCTTATACGGGCAGGGCGATCCATGGAGGTAGAATATGAATATCGAAAAGTATTCCGAGCGGGTACGCGGTTTTGTTCAGTCCGCCCAGACCTATGCCTTGGCACAGGGTCATCAGCAATTCACGCCGGAACATGTGCTCAAGGTCCTGCTTGACGACGATCAAGGCATGGCCGCTTCGCTGATCGAACGCGCCGGCGGCGATGCCAAGGCCGCGCGGCTTGCGAACGATGCAGCGCTTGCAAAGCTGCCGAAGATTTCCGGCGGCAACGGCAACATCTATCTCGCCCAGCCGCTCGCTAGAGTTTTTTCTACGGCTGAAGAGGCCGCCAAGAAAGCCGGCGACAGCTTTGTCACCGTCGAGCGCTTGCTGCAGGCCTTGGCGATCGAGACTTCCGCTTCAACCTCAGCGACGCTGAAGAACGCTGGCGTGACGGCGCAGATCCTCAATCAGGTGATCAACGACATTCGAAAAGGGCGCACGGCGGACTCCGCCAATGCGGAACAAGGCTTCGATTCCCTGAAGAAATACGCCCGCGATCTGACCAGCGAGGCCCGCGAGGGGAAGCTCGATCCGGTGATCGGCCGCGACGACGAGATCCGGCGCACCATCCAGGTCCTCTCCCGCCGCACCAAGAACAACCCGGTGCTCATCGGTGAGCCCGGTGTCGGCAAGACGGCAATCGTTGAGGGCCTGGCACTGCGCATCGTCAACGGTGACGTGCCGGAGTCGCTCAAGGACAAGAAGCTGATGGCGCTCGACATGGGCGCGCTGATTGCGGGTGCAAAGTATCGCGGCGAATTCGAAGAGCGGCTGAAAGCCGTGCTCAACGAGGTGCAATCGGAGAACGGCGAGATCATTCTCTTCATCGACGAAATGCACACCCTGGTCGGTGCCGGCAAGGCGGACGGGGCGATGGATGCCTCCAACCTGCTGAAACCTGCGCTTGCCCGCGGCGAGCTGCATTGCGTCGGCGCAACCACGCTCGACGAATATCGCAAACATGTCGAGAAGGACGCGGCGCTTGCTCGACGCTTCCAGCCCGTCATGGTCGAGGAGCCGACGGTCGAGGACACGATTTCGATCCTGCGCGGCCTCAAGGAAAAATACGAGCAGCACCACAAGGTCCGCATTTCGGACTCGTCGCTGGTGGCGGCGGCGACGCTGTCGAACCGCTACATCACCGACCGGTTCCTGCCCGACAAGGCGATCGACCTGATGGACGAGGCGGCCGCGCGGCTGCGCATGCAGGTGGATTCGAAGCCCGAAGAGCTCGACGAGTTCGACCGCCGCATCATGCAGCTGAAAATCGAGCGTGAGGCGTTGAAGAAGGAAACGGATGCGGCTTCCGCCGACCGTCTGACGCGGCTCGATGCCGAACTGACGGACCTAGAGGAGAAGGCCAACGCGCTGACGGCCCGCTGGCAATCGGAAAAGCAGAAGCTCGGCCTTGCCGCCGATCTTAAGAAGAAGCTCGACGACGCCCGCAATGAACTGGCAATCGCCCAGCGCAAGGGTGAATTCCAGCGCGCCGGCGAATTGACCTATGGCGTTATTCCGGAGCTTGAGAAGCAACTGGCCGATGCGGAAAGCCAGGATGGCGACCGTAGCGCGATGGTGCAGGAGGTCGTGACCGCGGACAATATCGCCCAGGTCGTTTCCCGCTGGACCGGCATTCCGGTCGACAAGATGCTCGAAGGTGAACGCGAGAAGCTGCTCAGGATGGAAGACGAACTGGCGACTTCTGTCATAGGCCAGGGCGACGCGGTGCAAGCCGTGTCGCGTGCCGTTCGCCGCGCGCGCGCCGGGCTGCAGGACCCGAACCGGCCGATCGGCTCGTTCATCTTCTTGGGTCCCACCGGCGTCGGCAAGACGGAGCTTACCAAGGCGCTCGCCCGCTTCCTCTTCGATGACGAGACGGCGATGGTGCGCATGGACATGTCGGAATACATGGAAAAGCACTCTGTGGCCCGGCTGATCGGCGCCCCTCCCGGCTATGTCGGCTACGAGGAAGGCGGCGCATTGACGGAAGCCGTCCGCCGCCGGCCCTATCAGGTCGTGCTCTTCGACGAGATCGAGAAGGCGCATCACGACGTCTTCAACATCCTGCTGCAGGTGCTGGATGACGGACGGCTGACGGACGGCCAGGGGCGCACGGTCGACTTCCGCAATACGATGATCATCATGACCTCGAACCTCGGTGCCGAATACCTCACCCAACTGGGCGAGGGCCAGGACAGCCACACGGTTCGCGAACAGGTGATGGACGTCGTGCGCGTCAATTTCCGGCCGGAATTCCTGAACCGCATCGATGAAATCATCCTCTTCCATCGCCTGAAGCGCGATGAGATGGGCGCAATCGTCGATATCCAGCTGAAACGGCTTGTGGCACTGCTGGCCGAGCGCAAGATCGCGATCGAGCTCGACGACGATGCCCGCAATTGGCTTGCCAACAAAGGTTACGATCCGGCCTATGGCGCGCGGCCGTTGAAGCGGGTGATCCAGAAATATGTCCAGGATCCGCTCGCAGAGCAGATTCTCTCCGGCCAGGTGCCGGACGGATCGACGGTGAAGGTCACCAGCGGTTCCGACCGCTTGCTGTTCCGCCTGGGTAGTTCCGCTGTCAGCGAAGCAGCGTAAAGACCGGCACCCGGAAGGGGAATGGCGGCTCCGGCCGCCATTTTTGTCTGGCCTACTTGCTGGCGACCTGGTCGACCGGCTGGTTGTCCAGAAGCGTATCGATGCGTTTGCGCTCGTCCTGGAATTTCGCCAGTGCTTCGCCGTTGAGCGACTTGCCGCCCGGCAGGCGGATGCGAAGCGGATCGACCTTGGTGCCGTTGACGATCATCTCGTAGTGCAGATGCGGTCCGGTGGATTCGCCGGTGGTGCCGACCCAGCCGATCACCTGGCCCTGACGAACCTTGGCTCCGGGCACAATGCCTTTGGCAATGGCGCTCTGGTGGTTATAAGAGGACTCGTATCCATTGGCGTGGCGGACGATCGTCTGATTGCCGTAGCCGCCGGAATCCCAGCCCGCCTTTTCCACCGTGCCGTTGCCGGTCGCGATGATTGGTGTGCCCCGGGGAGCAGCCCAATCCACACCGGTATGCATACGGGCAAAGCCAAGGATCGGGTGGCGGCGCATGCCGAAACCGGACTTGAAGATGCCGTTCGGCACTGGGTTGCGCAGCAGGAACTGGCGGATGCTCTTGCCATCCTGATCGAAGTAGTCGACGTTTCCGTCTGCATCCTGGAAGCGGTAGAAGCGTGTCACCGTATCGCCAAAACGGGCATTGACGTAAAGC
>NZ_JBWCDC010000001.1:3595000-4020164 GCF_056279785.1 Rhizobium sp. USDA 3886
TAATAAGGTATCTTCACCTGAATAAAATAGGGTGTAAGAAGCGAACGCAGGGAACTGAAACATCTAAGTACCTGCAGGAAAGGACATCAACCGAGACTCCGCAAGTAGTGGCGAGCGAACGCGGACCAGGCCAGTGGCAATTGAAGTTAAAGCGGAACATTCTGGAAAGTTTGGCCGTAGCGGGTGACAGCCCCGTACGCGTAGATACTTTGATTGTCCTAGAGTAGGGCGGGACACGAGAAATCCTGTCTGAACATGGGGAGACCACTCTCCAAGCCTAAGTACTCGTGCATGACCGATAGCGAACAAGTACCGTGAGGGAAAGGTGAAAAGCACCCCGACAAGGGGAGTGAAATAGAACCTGAAACCGGATGCCTACAAACAGTCGGAGCCTGAAAGGGTGACGGCGTACCTTTTGTATAATGGGTCAACGACTTAGTGTAACAAGCAAGCTTAAGCCGGTAGGTGTAGGCGCAGCGAAAGCGAGTCTGAATAGGGCGATTTAGTTTGTTGCATTAGACCCGAAACCGAGTGATCTAGCCATGAGCAGGTTGAAGGTTGGGTAACACCAACTGGAGGACCGAACCCGCATCTGTTGCAATAGATTGGGATGACTTGTGGCTAGGGGTGAAAGGCCAATCAAACTCGGAAATAGCTGGTTCTCCGCGAAATCTATTTAGGTAGAGCGTCGATCGAATACCCCCGGGGGTAGAGCACTGGATGGGCTATGGGGACTCACCGTCTTACTGATCCTAACCAAACTCCGAATACCGGGGAGTACTAATCGGCAGACACACGGCGGGTGCTAACGTCCGTCGTGAAAAGGGCAACAACCCTGACCTCCAGCTAAGGTCCCCAAGTCATGGCTAAGTGGGAAAGGATGTGAGGATCCCAAAACAACCAGGATGTTGGCTTAGAAGCAGCCATCATTTAAAGAAAGCGTAACAGCTCACTGGTCTAAATAAGGGTCTTTGCGCCGAAAATGTAACGGGGCTGAAGCCATGCACCGAAGCTGAGGATGTGTAGCAATACACGTGGTAGCGGAGCGTTCCGTAAGCCTGTGAAGGGACAGTCGTGAGACATCCTGGAGGTATCGGAAGTGCGAATGTTGACATGAGTAACGATAAAGAGGGTGAGAGACCCTCTCGCCGAAAGACCAAGGGTTCCTGCTTAAAGTTAATCTGAGCAGGGTTAGCCGGCCCCTAAGACGAGGCGGACACGCGTAGTCGATGGGAACCACGTTAATATTCGTGGGCCTGGTGGTAGTGACGGATTGCTCAACTTGTAAGGTCTTATTGGATTGATCTTGCAGGGACGCGGTTCCAGGAAACAGCTCCACCGTATAGACCGTACCCGAAACCGACACAGGTGGTCAGGTAGAGTATACCAAGGCGCTTGAGAGAACTATGTTGAAGGAACTCGGCAAATTGCACGCGTAACTTCGGAAGAAGCGTGACCCCATTTTACGCAAGTATGATGGGGTGGCACAGACCAGGGGGTAGCGACTGTTTATCAAAAACACAGGGCTCTGCGAAGTCGCAAGACGACGTATAGGGTCTGACGCCTGCCCGGTGCTGGAAGGTTAAAGGGAGAGGTGCAAGCTTTGAACTGAAGCCCCAGTAAACGGCGGCCGTAACTATAACGGTCCTAAGGTAGCGAAATTCCTTGTCGGGTAAGTTCCGACCTGCACGAATGGCGTAACGACTTCCCCGCTGTCTCCAACATAGACTCAGTGAAATTGAATTCCCCGTGAAGATGCGGGGTTCCTGCGGTCAGACGGAAAGACCCCGTGCACCTTTACTATAGCTTTACACTGGCATTCGTGTCGGCATGTGTAGGATAGGTGGTAGGCTTTGAAGCGGGGACGCCAGTTTCCGTGGAGCCATCCTTGAAATACCACCCTTATCGTCATGGATGTCTAACCGCGGTCCGTTATCCGGATCCGGGACAGTGTATGGTGGGTAGTTTGACTGGGGCGGTCGCCTCCGAAAGAGTAACGGAGGCGCGCGATGGTGGGCTCAGACCGGTCGGAAATCGGTCGTCGAGTGCAATGGCATAAGCCCGCCTGACTGCGAGACTGACAAGTCGAGCAGAGACGAAAGTCGGTCATAGTGATCCGGTGGTCCCGCGTGGAAGGGCCATCGCTCAACGGATAAAAGGTACGCCGGGGATAACAGGCTGATGACCCCCAAGAGTCCATATCGACGGGGTTGTTTGGCACCTCGATGTCGGCTCATCGCATCCTGGGGCTGGAGCAGGTCCCAAGGGTTTGGCTGTTCGCCAATTAAAGCGGTACGTGAGCTGGGTTCAGAACGTCGTGAGACAGTTCGGTCCCTATCTGCCGTGGGTGTAGGAATATTGACAGGATCTGTCCCTAGTACGAGAGGACCGGGATGGACATATCTCTGGTGGACCTGTTGTCCTGCCAAGGGCATAGCAGGGTAGCTACATATGGAAGGGATAACCGCTGAAGGCATCTAAGCGGGAAACCCACCTGAAAACGAGTGTTCCCTATCAGAGCCGTGGAAGACGACCACGTTGATAGGCCGGGTGTGGAAGTGCAGCAATGCATGAAGCTTACCGGTACTAATAGCTCGATCGGCTTGATCGTTCTCATTGACCATGCTCATCAAGGCGCCAAAGGCGCTGATGACCATCGATACGTGTTCAAAACAAAACACGAGTGACAAATCACTCCTGTACCAGCTTCTCAAATAGTTGCGCTTCGCTGACCTGGTGGTTATGGCGGGGTGGCTGCACCCGTTCCCATTCCGAACACGGCCGTGAAACGCCCCAGCGCCCATGGTACTTCGTCTCAAGACGCGGGAGAGTCGGTCGCTGCCAGGTCTGCGAAACGCAACTAACAATCTTCTCAACACGAAACAAACGGCCCTCAGCCAATCAAAACGGGCCGCCCTCAAAGCGGTCCGTTGCGCTTTAAACACAGAACAGAAATATAACGCGGGGTGGAGCAGCCCGGTAGCTCGTCAGGCTCATAACCTGAAGGCCGCAGGTTCAAATCCTGCCCCCGCAACCAAAATTGACAACCAATTCAATGGGCTTCGAGGAAACTCGGAGCCCTTTTTGCGTCAAAAAGCACATAGAACATCGTAACCGCCCGGTTGCCAGTAAGCGATGCATACACCCCATCTGGCGATGGCAGGTCAACGGGTTTATCCGTGACAGAGCGATCCAGGAATTAGCTCAGGGTGTGAACTTCTATGTCTGCTACTGTGTCTGATCATAGAACCTTCCATATGATTGAGGCCGTCGCCGGCCCATTGGAAGGAGCTCCGCGACAAGTGCGGCGACATTGGTCGAAACTTCAAGGCACAGGCTGTGGCCGAGACGGTGCAGCCTGGAGCGAGCGTCTCGGCAGTAGCACGCCGACTTGGTGTTGATCCGTCACAGTTGTTCACGTGGCGTCGCATTGCCTGGCAGAAAGCCATGTCTTTGCGGTCGAAAGCCGAGAAGGGGCAGCAAGCTGCCCAAGCGTTCCCATCTTCCACAGTCGACATCATCATCGGTGATGCGGTAATCCGCACGGGTGCCGAGATCGATGAGGCTCATCTTGCTCGGGTGATCCGTGCGGTGCGCTCCGCATGATCCCCGCCGGTGCGAAGGTGTTTCTGGCAAGCCACCCCATGGACTTCCGCAAAGGTCCCGATAGCCTTCTGTCGCTGGTGCGCGATGCCGGTAATGATCCGTTCAACGGCTCGCCCATCGCGATTGCTGGGTGGGTCTTACCCGGTATGTCGGTTAGGCGGCATCACTCCGGCCAGCACGGTGCGAACAATTGTGTCGGCCGCGATGTCGAAGTCAGCGGGCGTAAGTTTGCCGGTGTTCAACGCGTCGCAGGCGAGCGGCTCGAAATCGCTGTAGAACTGCGTGGCAGCCCACAGAATGATAAAGAAATGCCGTGGGTTGATCATTGCCATGCGTCCCTCGCTCATCCACTGCTCCAGAATCGCGGCGTGCCTATCCGTCGCCAGACGCATGTGAGCGCGATCCTTCTCGCTTAGAAAGCGAGCACCGTGAATGATCTCACTTGCAAAAAGCCGGGATTCGCGCGGATAGTTCCGCGTGTATTCCAGCTTCACCCTGACGTAGTCGCGCAGTGCTTCCGCGGGCTCCCGGTCGGCACGCAGGCTGGACAGGGCGTCGTCCCAGCCTGCGATCAGGTTCGCGATAATGGCGGAATAGACCTCCTCCTTCGAGGCGAAATAGTAATAGATGTTAGCCTTGGGAAGTCCGGCCAGTTCCGCGATTTCGGCGATGCGGGTACCGTCGAAACCTTTGCGGGAGAAGACGTCGGTCGCCACGTGGAGAATGATCCTCATGTTGCGCGCGCGGATCTTCTCGTCGAGTTTGTCAGCCGTCCGGCTCTTGGGCATGCTCTGGCTCATCCTTCTTGCCGCTTACGTGATTTTCAACCGACCGCAGCAATTAAAAAAAATTGACGACTTGGTCAGGTTACCTCTAGCTTGCGCGGATAACAACGACCGGTCCGGCAAGGCAATCGGCGATCCGCTCGATCTAGGGAGCGACACCAACTCAATCTCCGGAGCCGAATGATGACCTTCGACCTTCTCGTCAAGAACGCCAACCTTCCCGATGACCGGACCGGCATCGATATCGCCGTCTCGGGCGGGAGGATCGCCGCCGTCGAAAGCGGCATTACCGCCGAGGCCGGCCGCGTCATTGATGCCGGCGGCAAGCTTATCACCGCACCTTTCATCGATATCCATTTCCACATGGACGCGACGCTGTCGCTCGGGACGCCGCGACTCAATCGCTCCGGGACGCTTCTTGAAGGCATCCAGCTCTGGGGCGAGCTGAAGCCGCTGCTCACCAAAGAGGCGGTTATCGAGCGTGCGCTGCGCTATTGCGACCTCGCCGTTTCACAGGGGCTGCTCGCGGTCCGCAGCCATGTGGATGTCTGCGACGACCGACTGGTGGGCGTCGAGTCCCTGCTCGAAGTGCGCGATCTCGTGAAAGACTATCTCGACCTGCAGCTCGTCGCCTTTCCGCAGGACGGCTTCTTCCGCTTGCCGACCGCGTCGAAGAACCTCGTTCGCGCGCTCGACATGGGGGTCGAGGTGGTCGGCGGGATCCCGCATTTCGAGCGGACCATGGAAGATGGGCGGCTGTCGGTGAAGGCACTGTGCGAACTCGCGGCCGAGCGCGGCCTGATGGTCGACTTGCATTGCGACGAGACCGACGACCCGATGTCACGGCACATCGAAAGTCTCGCTTACGAGACCCAGCGCCTGGGCCTCAAGGGTCGCGTTGCCGGCTCGCACCTCACCTCCATGCATTCCATGGACAATTATTACGCCTCGAAGCTGCTGCCGCTGATCGCCGAGGCGGAAATCCATTGCGTGCCGAACCCGCTTGCGAACATCGTCCTGCAAGGCCGCCACGACACCTATCCGAAGCGGCGCGGCATGATGCGGGTGCCAGAACTGATGGCGTTGGGCGTCAATGTCGCCTTCGGCCAGGATAGCTGCATGGATCCTTGGTATTCGTTCGGCAGTGCCGATATGCTGGAAGTTGCCCACATGGCCGTGCATACCGGTCATATGACTGGCCGTGAGGCGGTGAAGGCCTGCTTTGCGGCGATCACCGAAAATCCCGCCAAGGTCTTCGGCCTCGAAGGCTATGGCCTCAAACCCGGCTGCAATGCCGATTTCGTGCTGCTTGAAGCCCGCGACGCGATCGAGGCCGTGCGGATGAAGCCTAACCGCCTTGCGGTTGTTCGTCGCGGCAAGGTGATCGCCGAGACGGCGCCCCGCACGGCCAGCCTTTCGATCGAAGGCCGGCCGGCGACCGTCGAGCCCTGGCGCTACGCGCCGGTGGAGGCTTCAGCGACGTAAGGATGAGAACGGCGGCGGCTCAGAAATTGCCCATCGAGCCGCCGTCGTTCCAGGCGTAGATCTCCCAAAGCTCATCATCTGGACCGGCAAAATAAGCGCCGCGGGCGTTCCAGACATAATCGTTGGGTTCGCTGTAGAAACGCACGCCCTTTTCCTTCAGCTCTGCATAGGCCTCGTCCACCACTTGCGGCGAGGGTACCCGCACCGCGATGCAGGCCTTGTGCGGTCCTTCCGCCTTGGCGTTCGGCACCCCGGTATTTTCGCTCAAGTGGTCGATCTCCCAGCAGGCGAGCGTCAAGCCGGCGCCGTTGAACTCGGCAAAACCCTCGGCGCGGCGATTGAGTTCGAAACCGAGCTTGCCGACGTAGAAATCGATCGAGCGCTGGGTGTCCTTGACGAGAATACAGATGTCGGTGATCGCGTGGGATTGAGCAAAGGTCATGGCGGGGCGATTCTTTCAGTCGGATGTTGACAGGCGGCCGGTAACGACCGGCCGGCGTTCAGGCCGGTGACGGCCGACGAGGATGGCCGCGGAAATCGCCTCGGCCGCCGTGGCGAAGGCGGCTTCGCCGCGGCAGTGAAGGATGCAGAGCGGCTCACCTTTCTCAACGACGTCGCCGACGTGCACGATGCCGGTCAGGCCGACGTCGTGATCAAGCGCGTCGCTGGCGATCTTCCGGCCGGCGCCGAGCCCGACCATGGCAAGACCGACCGCATAGGCGTCGACCTTCCTGACGAAACCCGAAGTGGGCGAGGGAAGAGGGGACACGAACGGTGCCGGAGGAAAATAGCTGTCGGCGTTCTCAACGAGATCGGCCGGGCCGCCGAGCGCCGCCACCATCCGGCTGAAACGCTCGAGCGCAGAGCCCTGTGCCAGCCGCTTCTCGAGCATGGCGGCCGCTTCTTCGGTGGAAGCGGCAAGGCCGGCCATGGCGAGAATTTCGGCGGAAATATCCATCACCAGCGCCCGCATACGCGGTTCCTGACGGCGGCCGGCGAGAAAATCGATCGCCTCGCGCAGCTGCAACCGGCTGCCAATCGCATCCCCCATCACCTCGTCCATCTCGACGATCGGCGCCACCATGGGCAGGCCGGCGAGGCGCGCGACCGAAATCAGGCTTCCAGCCAGTTCGTCGGCATCCGCATAGGTCGGCATGAAGGCCCCGGAGCCATAGTTGACACTCATGACGAGGCCGGAAACACCCGAAGCGAGCTTCTTCGAGAGGATCGAGGCGGTGATCAGCGGGATCGATTCCACCGTCGCGGTGACATCGCGGACGTAATAGATCGCCGCATCGGCCGGCGCTAGCTTCGTCGTCGGGCCGATGATCGCGACCCCGGCATCCATTACCGCCTGGCGGAACATTTGCGTGGAGGGGGCAATTGAAGCGCCCGGTATCGCCTCCATGAGATCGACCTCGCCACCGGTGTGGCCCAGACCGCGAGCCGAGATCATCGGCATGTGGATGCCGCAGGCGGCGACCAGCGGCGCGAGGATCAGGCTCACCTTCTCGTCACCTGTGCCGCCGCTCGAATGTTTGTCGATGATCGTGCGAGGATCGATGCCGGCACCGGTCCAGTCGATCACCTCGCCGGAATCGCGCATCGCGAGCGTCAGCGCCGCAGTCTCCTCCGGCGCCATGCCGTTCAGGAAGCAGGCCATGGTGAAAGCGGCGATCTGCGCCTCGGAGACCTCGCCGGCGCCGATGCCCTCGACGAAGCGGCGGATGTCCGCTTCGGAAAGGCTCTCGCCGTTCCTTTTGGCGCGGATGATCTGGGCGGGGAGAAAGACCGACATCGCTCAGCCTTCGCGGCGGTTGACGCCGGGCCAGAGCGGCAGATCGCCCTGGTAGCGGCTCATGCCGATGTCCTGGATCGTCGCGCGCCGATACATTTCACGCATGTAGGGTTCGAAGCGGGCGTTCAGCCGCTCAAGTTCCTCATGCTCGGCCAGATAGGCCGGCAGAAGCTCGCGCAGTTCCGCGAAAATCTCCGCCTCATCGATGGTGGTGAGCCTGTTGTCCTCGACGACGACCTGACCATTGACCATCACCAGACGGATGTTCGATCCGTTCTCGCAATAGACGAGATGGTGGTCGAGCCGGTTCATCGGCATGTAGTCGTAGCCTGTGATATCGAGCATGATCAGGTCGGCGCGCTTGCCGACTTCCAGCGAGCCGGTCACGGCATCGAGCATCGCCGTGCGAGCGCCGCCGATCGTGGCGGAGCGGAGCACCTCGGCCGCCGTCACCCAGCGTTCGGTATCGGGCGCGGCGATGTCGTGAAGCAGGGCTGCGAACCGCATCACGTCGAAGATGCGGGCGGTGTCGTTGCTGGAGAGCCCGTCGGTTCCAAGCCCGACATGCACGCCGGCATCGAGCAGCCGGCGGACGGGCGCGATGCCGGAACCGAGCTTCAGGTTGGAAACGGCGTTGTGCGCGACCGAGCACCCGGCCTCTCTCATCATGGCCATGTCTGCGTCGCTAACCCAGATCGAATGGGCGATGGTGGTATTGGCCGTCAGCACGCCAATATCCTTCATGTAGCGGATCAAGCTTCTGCCGTAGAATTCCGGCCCGGTGACCGCTTGCGTCTTCGTTTCCAGCACATGCGTGTGATAGGGCACGCCCTTGTCCCGGGCCAAGTTTACGCAGGCCTGCATCATCTCCACCGAGCAGCGCTGCGGGGCCGAGGCCGAGACCATGAAGCCGAGCCGGCCGGCGCGGCCGTGCTGCGAGCCGAAGACGTCGGCGCAATAGGCCATGTAATCGCCCGCGGTGATCGAGGGGCCATCGACCTCATCCTGTAACGCGGCGGGCATGATCTCCCGGAGATAGGGCATGGTGTCGAAGACATGCCTGTCGATGACGCAGTGGGAAATGTTGGCCCGGATGCCGGCGTCATCATATGCATCGAAGACGCGGGTGAGGCGAGCGATGTCAAAGCCCGGCGGATCGAAAAAGTCGTCGACCAGCGTCGTGACGCCGCCTTTCAGCGATTCCATCGCCGTCAGCAGGCTGCGCAGATACAGCAACCGTTTCGGGATCGGACCTTTCATCAGGATCGGATAGGAATAGAGCATCCAGACTTCGAGCGGCGTGCCCTGGTAGCGCCCCTTGAAGAAAGTCTCCGAGGAATGCAAATGGGCGTTGATGAGGCCGGGCATGATCAACCGGCCGGTCGCGTCGACCACCCGGGCGTCTGCGGGAGCCGCGAGATCCCGATCGACCGCCGCGATGCGGTCGCCTTCGACGAGCACATCGCCTGAGAACGGCGTCGTGCCATGGGTCTTGTCCATGGCGAGAATGGTGGCATTCTTGAATAGAAGCGTCATTGCGTATGCTCTAGCTTTGTTTGTCGGGCCTGCCGACCAGAAGCGGCAGCAGCACGAGTTCGAGGCCGATGAGGACGAGGCAGGAAATGCCGAAGACGATCGTGCCGATGGCGTTCAGCGACGGATCGATCGCGGCGACGAGAACGGAATAGATGGCGACCGGCAGGGTCGGCTGGAACCCGGAGACGAACCAGGCGATGATGAACTCGTCCAAGGAGAAGGTGAAGGCGAGCAGCCAGGCGCCGAAGATGCCGGGCAGGGCAAACGGCAGCACCACCTTGGTGACCGCCTGCCATTCGGTCGCGCCGAGATCCCATGCTGCCTCTTCCAGCGCCGCCGGCATCTGGGCGAGCCGAAGCTGGATGATGGCGAGCGCCGGCGCGGTGATCAGCACGACGTGGGTCAGGAAGACCGCGAACAGCGTTCCCGACAGATGCAGCCGGGCGAGCAGGCCGAGGAAACCAACACCGAGGATCAGCGGCGGAATGAGGATCGGCAGGGTCACCAGCGCCAGGAACGTCGTCTTGCCGCGGAAGGTGAAGCGGTTGAAAGCGTAGGCTGCGAAAAAGGCGATGACCGTCGCGACTGTCGCGGCCGCCGGCGAAACTACTATCGTGTTGCCGAGCGCCTTCAGCAGCGTGCCGTCGGAAAACAGCTTATCATACCATTGCAGCGTGAAGCCCTGCAGCGGAAAGCCGGGGAAACGGTTCTTCTGGAAGGAGAACAGCACCAGCACGACCAGCGGCAGAAACATGAAGGCATAGGCGAGGCCGAGCCAGAGGCAGCCGGCAAGGATCCACGGGTTGCGGCGGTAAGGAGCGGAGTTCACGAAGTCCTCCTGTGTGCACGGTCGGCGGCGACGAAGCCGAACGCCAGGGCAAGAACCATGACGGCGATCAGGATCGTCGCAAGCGCCGACGTCCGCGGTAGGTTGGTGGAGCTCGAATAGTCGGACATGATCATCGAAGCATAGGTGGGCAGCTTGCCGATGATCGAGGCACCGGCGCCGCCGCCCAGCAGATTGCCGGAGAGCGCGTCCCCGAGCGAGACGATCACGGCGAAGCTCGCCGCCGTCAACAGCCCGAAACGCGACAAGGGCAGGATCACGCGGGTGAAGGCCTGCCAGCGCGTGCAGCCCAATTCGCGCGCCGCCTCGATCAGCACCTTGTCGATGGCTAAGATGCTGACATAGAGAATGACGATCAGGATCGGCGCGAGATAATGAATGAGGCCGATGCGGGTGGCGATCTGGGTATAGATGATGTCGATCCGGTAGTCGGAAAGCCCGACCTGTTTCAGCACCGAATTGATCACGCCGTTGCGTGACAGGATGGTTTGCCAAGAATAGAGGCGCAGTACGTAGCTTGACCAGAACGGTGCGATGGCCAGCAGCAGCGCCAGCCGCTGCCAGCGGCCCGGCACGGCGAAGGCGATCGACAGTGCCACCAGGTAGGAGAGGGTGGTCGCAATCGCCGCCGTGGTGATCGCCACCCAGAGGGACTGGACGAGCGCCAGGCCATAGCGCGATTTCGAAAAGAAGCTCGCGAAGATTTCTGCGTAGTTGCCGAAGGAGAAGGCAGGGATGGCCTGGAAATTCTCGACCCGCCAGAATCCGATCCACAAGAGAAAGGCGAGAGGCAACAGGAACAGAACGGCCAGCCACAGGCCGAGCGGCGCGAGAAAGAGGATCTTGAGCGGGCTGTCGTTCGGCGTCTTCAGCCGCTTGGAGGGGGAGGCGGTGTTCGTCATGCGGCTCCCCGGATCAGCGAGGCGTTTTCAGGCGAGAACCAGGCCGAAGCCGGGCGGTTGATCTCGACGGCGAGAACCTGCGGCACGGTCATCTTCACTTCGGTGCCGTCAACCAGGTCGAGCAGGTACACATTGTGGGAGCCGGCGTATTCACGGCCTCGCAAGGTGGCGTCGAGGCGGTTTTCGCCGGCAACGCCGGTGGGGGCCGGCGACAGCTTGTCGGCCTGCACCACCACGAAGACCGGGGTGCCGACTGGCGGCGAATCGTCGGTCCGGACCTCGACCTGGCCATGGCCGCAATGGACGATGACGCGATCATGCGCGACTTCCTGGATGCGCCCGGCAAAGAGATTGTTGGTGCCGACGAAGCGGGCGACGAATTCCGTCTTTGGCCGGGCATACATCTCCTCGGGCGCGTCGATCTGCTCGATTTTCCCCTTGTTCATGACAACCACCCGGTCGGCCATCGAAAAGGCTTCGACCTGGTTGTGGGTGACGTAGATGAAGGCCATGCCGAGCTGCTGCTGGATGCGCCTGAGCTCTCCCTGCATGCGGATTCTCAAATGGGCGTCGAGTGCCGAGAGCGGCTCGTCGAGGAGCAGAATTTCCGGCTCGGTGACGAGCGCGCGGGCAAGTGCCACGCGTTGCTTCTGCCCGCCGGAGAGCTGGCTGATCTTGCGCCCCATGAGATCGGTGAGGCCGACCAGCTCGGCCATGGCCCTTACCCTGCCGGCGACGACCGCTTTGTCGTGCGGCTTCAATGTCAGGCCGAAGGCTATGTTGCCGGCGACGTCAAGGTGCGGGAAGAGCGCGTAGTTCTGCCAGACAAGCCGCGTCGAGCGCAGGTTGACGGGCAGGTTGGAGACGTCCTTGCCGCGGATGTGCAACTGGCCGGAACTGGCGGTCTCCAATCCGGCGAGAATGCGCAGAAGCGTAGTCTTGCCACAGCCGGACGGACCCATGATGGCCACGAACTCGCCGCGACCGACCGTCAGATTGATGCCGTCGACCGCGACGAAATCATTGAAACTTCTCGTAATCGCGACGAGTTCGAGATCTGGGGGCGTTGTCGAGGCGATGGTCATGGAATATCCTGGAAACGAGGAAGGTGCGCCCCGCACTCGCGGGGCGCCTGGGCGGCGGAAGGCGATCAGGCCGTCTTGAACTCGTTGAAGATGTCGATCCACGCCTGTTCCGGCTGGTTGGCCGGCAGGCCGCGCGGCATCGAGTGGTCGATCAGCGTCTCGACAAGCATCTTGCCGGGGTTTTCGGGGTCCGGAACGTAGGACAGCAGCTTCTTCTGGTCGTCGTCCCAGTAGTCCACGATCTTCATGTTCGGGCCGCGCGCCTTGAAGGCCTTGGTATAGACGAGCTTCGACTGCACCTTGGGCGAGGTCATGTACTTGACCCACTCCATGGCGAGATCCTTGTTCTTCGACGCCGAGCAAACGCAGGCCACTTCCTGCCAGCGAATGCCGCCCTGCTTGGGAATCGTCGAAGAGAAATTGTCGTAACCGGCCAGCTTCAGGTCGATATCGAGGTCGCCGGTCGGCGAGGCGACGATGTCGCCGGCAAGCATCGCCTGCGCGATCGGCTGGTTGGAAGAACCGAACATGCCGATCTGCGGCCGCAGCTTGGTAAGGAATTCCTTGACCTTGACCAGCTGGTCGTCGGTGATCGCGTAAGGTGTCTGGTTGCCGGGATTGACGGCGAGGCTGGCATTGCCAAGGTTCGGCAGGTACCAGTCGAACATGCCGATCTTGCCGGCGTATTTCGGATCGAGCAGAGAATTCCAGTCCGCCGCCTGTTCCGCCGACATTTCGTCCGTGTTGTAGGAGATGCCGTAGAAGGAGAAGCGCGTCGGGATCCCGTAGACGGTGCCGTCGGTCTCGCCCTTGGTGGGTGCGAAATCGCGGAACTTCGGATGGTAGTTGGCAAGCTCCGGAATGCCGTCGGTCTTGTAGGCTTCGATCGCCTTGTTCGCCTTCAGCTTCTGGACATACTCGGCGTCCGAAATGATTGCGTCGAATGTGCCGGGCGGCGTCTGGGCGAAGAACTGCAGCATCTGTTCGCCGCCGATGTAGATCTTGAACTCCACCTTCGTCTTATGGAGATCCTCGAACTCGGCGATGACATCCCTCTCTTCGTAACCCGGCCAGCAGAGAACGCGCAATGGCTCGGCGGCCTGTGCCTGCCGTGAGAATATGGTGAAATTCCCGAAGGCGGCGGCCGCGGCAGCGGCGGCCGTAGCCCCCAAAAGCTTGCGGCGCGAAATCTCTGTTTGATTGGACGTATTCGTGGTGTCTGGCAGGCGAGGCTTATTTGACATGTCGTTCCCCTGATGGCGATGGTTGGCACCGATCAGAGAGCAGCAAGTTCTATGCCATGTGATTATCTGATTGATTTAATTGGGTTGTGCTTCTTTTGAGAAAGGTAGCCTTGGAACGGCCAAGGTCAAAAACTGACCAAATGGTCAATTTTTTGACAGTTGTAGAATCATCTGCCGAATACCGACGAGGATCGGTGCTCCGGTCCGCGCGGGGTTTTGCGACGCTACCGAATTATGATGACCAAATCGCTCGGTGAATGTGTCACGACTTGAGCCCGCGCATGAGGCCTCATCGCAAATGGTCGGGCCTCGCTAATGGGAGCATAAGGATTGCGCTGCCACTAAAGATATCAATTCACCCATTTGGGCATCGTCTCCTCAAATCCCTTGAAGACGACAAATTTTACAAGCGTCTGTGCCATCAGGCCCCCGCAACCACTGATACCGACACTCCCGTGAGCCCAGCTCCGGGAGTTTTGTTTTTTGTAGCTTTTCCAATGGCGTGGCGCTCGACCCAATTGAGAATCGTCCCAGTTCGCCGTGCAGCGTCGCGTCGATTTGGCCGCGTTCCGGTCCCGGCGTCAGCACGATCTTCTCGATCAGCATGCGCAATGCCTTCGCCGCTTCTTGCCGCTCGTCGGACCGATTCAAAGCCCCGGTCAGCTTCGCGATCTTCTTGGCGCAAATCGCCGAAGCCGCAGGGAGAATGTCCGGCGTGTCCTCGGGTGCGTCGGCGAGATGGCTTGTTAGCTCGGCCTTGCGCGCTTCAAGCGTATCCATCTCGGCATCTCTGCCTTCATGCTCGCATGGAACATGCCGTCCTTGATGGCTTCGATGATGCCCTGGATCTGCTTCTCGAGAACGCCTTCCTCGTTCAACGTCCGTGCAATCCTGCGCGGCGCGATCCCGGGTTGCGCTCTACAGAAATTCGCGTGCGGCGCGCCCGTCATTGTTGTCGCCGAGACGTTCAATCAGATCCGAGTGGGGCGCAATCCAACCGCGCGCTCCCTCATCGTCTCCGCGTTCGCGTAGGCGCCGCGCCAATTCGATTGATACCCGCAGCTGGCCCATTGCGGAATGCTGAGAAGCCGCGACGTCATTGGCGCGGCGCAGGATCTTTTCTGTTTCGACTGGGCCTATGCCGCAACGACTACGAATTCCGGCCTCGATCTTCAAAATTTCGGCGAGCTGGAAGTAACTTCCGTTGCAGCGTCCGATCTCAAGAGCTGCGGCAATCGCTTTCTCGGCCCCATCCAACCTCCCAGCTAGCGCGGCGCATTCCGCGTAGAGACCGATTAAATAGGGCAGTCCCATTTCGGCTCCTGTTTGGCGAATGGCGGTGATCGCATCATCCATCTGCCGCAAGCCGGCTTTCCGCTCATCGAGCGAAAAACGGGCCCAACCGATCTGGAAAGCGGCTTGACCAACGAAAAGCGGAAGCTGGAACTCCTGAGAAATCTGCAGCTCGCGCTCGGCCGCCTCTAGCGCGTACTGGGGCTCTCCGGCAAACATGTGCAGGTAGCCCAGGCCCCAATATGCCAGAGCCGTTGTCAGTGGATGCTGAAAACGTTCCGCAAGCCCGATCGATTGGTCGCACCGCAGCCGGGCGGTACTTGGATTGCCGGAAAGCCATGCGGAAAGACCGGCGACACAGCGGCTGCACACACCCGGATCGTGGCCGGAGTATAGATACGTCAGCTGATGGTCGCGATCGGGATCATATCGACCGACCCCACGCTCGGCATGCTTGAGCGCATTCGAGACGTCACCCAGAAAGAAATTATTGGACCAGAACATGTGGGCGGTTTCGATCTCGAGACCGGGATCGGAGCGCCCCTTGACCAGGTCGGCGCATCGGCAGGCGAGCTCCTGTGCCGCCGCTGGCTTTCCACTGATCATGTAGTACTGCGCGCGACCGCGCAGCGTCGTGAACAGGCGTGACTGGTCCCCTATTCTCTCGCAGAGCACCTCCGCACGTTCGAATGCCGAAAGGACTTCTCTCGAACCCCAGCCCCGCGCCGCCATGAGAGCGACGCCTTTGGCGAGCTGAAACTCAATTTCGCGCCTTTCTACCTCCGTAATGTCGCGATTGCCCGCCAGTAAACGGATTCCAAGATCCAGGTGAGCCAGCGCAGTGGTATGCGCCGAACGACGGATCGCCTTCCAGGCCGACATCAGCAGATAAGTGGCGGCTTCTTCCCAAAGGCAGCCCTCCTGCGCATGCCGCGCCAAGCGTTCAGCATGCTCCTCGATTCTGTCTGCATAATACGCCTTGAGTTCCGCCAGAGCCGCCCGATGGAGGCCAACGCGTGCGGGCGCGACGATTCGCTTGGAGATCGAATTGCGGATCAGCGTATGCTTGAAGCGGAGGGACACTTCCGGGAAAACCTGCACTTCGATGAGTAAATCTGCTTTCTTTAGAACCTGCAGAGCGGCAGCGAAGCGCGGTCCTGGCAAAGCCGCCAGTTTCTGCAACAGCACTGCTGGGACTTCGCCTCCAAAAATCGACGCAACTTCGGCCACACGTTTGGCGTCGGCGTCGAGGCGCTCGAAACGGGCGTCGATGACCGAATGTATACTCTCAGATATGACAATCTCGAACTCGCCGGCAGGTTGATAGCGGCCTTGCTCGCCCTTTAGTTTGCCGGTCTCGGCAAGCGCGCGGACGGTTTCCTCGAGAAAGAGCGCGTTGCCCTTGCATACCTCCGCCAGATCGGCGCGCAGACGATCGAGTCGCGGATCTTTGCCGAGAAGGTAATCGAGCAGCTCGGCGGTCTCGGCCGCGCTCAGCGCCGAAAGCCGAATTTCCACCGGCCCCGCAGTCGCAAACGCACTGCGGTCATATTCCGGTCGACAAGTCAGGATGAAGAGAATTCGACCGGTGGAGCCCGCTTCCGCCAACCGAATCAGGATCGCCTCGCTCTCGAGATCGATCCACTGCAGGTCCTCGACAAGAAGGACCAGAGGGTTGGCATTTGCGAGAAACAGCAGCAGCGCCACCACGGCCTCCTGCATTCGCCGCGATCGCTCCTTTGCGGGAATTCCCGCCCAGATCGGATCCTGTGCCGGCAATTCCATTACCGCCATGATGGGATCGAGCAGACGTGTGTCAAAACGGCGCTCGCTTTGCGCAAGTAACACCTTTTCAACCGCGGCCGCCGGCGCCTCTGCCTCATCCACTCCGAACAGCCCCTGCAAGACTTTTCGGATCACGACAAAACCATTCTGAAGATCGGTTTCCAGCGCACCTGCTTCCAGGCTCTCGACTTCGCCTTGCGGAATTGCGCCAACGAATTCATGCGTCACGCGTGACTTGCCGAGCCCGGGATCACCGACAACGATCACGGTCTGGCCTTCGCCGCCGTGCGCTTCGCGCCAGGCCTTGTTGAGGATTTGCAAAGGCATCTCTCTCCCTATGAAGGGTGAGAGCTGCCTACGGGACCGCAACTGCCAGCGCGAGCGGCCGCGATTGATTTCGAGGACCTCGTAAACACGCTGGTCGTTCGAAAAATCAGATAGGGTTCGCGGCTCTGCAGGTTTCATGCTGACAAAACCACCGGCCAAAGTATGCGTTCGTTCGGTCGCCACAACGAGATCCCGGCGTAGGGTTTTGCTCAGGGCGCTGGCGATGCTCACCGGTCCGCCGCGCACTTCGAGCGCGCTTGCTCCGAGCACGCGCGCCGGACCGACGATCACGACGCCCGTATCTATGGCTATGCGGATCCTGGTCACGGGTTGGGGCTCACTCCGTGCCGTCTCGCGCAGCTTGAGCGCAGTTCGGCAGGCGAGCACGGCATGGCCTTCTTGGGCGTCGGGCGCTCCGAACGACGCAATGAATTCGCTGTCCGTGGTGCTGAGCACCGTCCCGCCATTCGCTCTGACTAACTCAACAGCCTTCAAGAGCAGAGAATCGATGATTTCAAGTGCTTTTTCCGGGGAGAGTTCTTCCGTGGTCGGAACCGGACTGACGAAGACCGCAGACAGGATCGTCGCGTAGCGCCTGGTGCGCTTGTCGATCGGACCGATCTCTTTGGTTTCGAACACCTGGTTGGCGAAACCCATGGCCTCCCTTATGAATTCCTGAAACGCCGGCTCCCCGGCCATCAAGATATGATTGGAACTGTCCAACTCCACGAAGCGCGCCCCCGGGATTTCACTGGAAAAAGCCAGACCACCAGACAGGGGCGCTACCCGATCGCCTCGCGCATGCAAAACCAGTGTCGGCAAACGCAAATCTTTGAGCCGGGCAGACACGTCGATGTCGGCGAAGGCATTGGACAGTCGCCATGCATTTTCTGGTGTGAGCGTCCGCAACTGCAATTCATTGAACCAGTCCATCTGCATGCGGTTCGCGCCAGGAATGAACAAATTGGTGAATAGCTGACGGAATATGGGATCGTCCTGGCCCCAACCCTGGCGAATGAGGGCTGCGATCGCTTCGCGCCGCCCGATTTCGTTCGCATCGCCGCGTGCGCGCCATCCTCGAACATAGCCGCCGTAAAGGATGAGCCCGGCGACCCTTTCGGGGTGTCGGGACGCGAATTCAACCGATAGAGCGCAGCCTTGCGAAATTCCAAGCAGGACGAATTGTCGGATACCGGCGGCATCGACGACACACTCCAGATCAGCAATGAACGCCTCCAATGAGGTATCCTGCGCCGCGGTGTCGGACAGCCCGTTTAGGCGCCCATCATATCTTACCAGGGTGAAGCCGTCCGACAGTGCGTCGATCCAATGACCCCAAACCGGGCTCTCCCAATCGAATTCAAGATGCGACATCCAGTGTGTTGCGCGCACGATCGCCGGACCAGAACCGCTGACGGCATAGGCGATCCGTGTGCCGTCACTTGAGGTTGCATAGCGCATCGACTGCGTCCTTGCGCCAATCCCGAGCGATGGAACGGCCGTCCAGTTAGCGGAAGGCAACTCCGCTGCGGCTTCACTCGCCGATCGGGCCGCGCTGTCCGTTAGGTCTGCCGACGCGACTTGCGTGACCGATCTGGTTGCCGCCGTCTGACGTGCTCGGTCGTTGATCCTGGTTATCTCCTTTGCGAAGTCCTCCTCGGGAAGCAACTTCTGGAGAGTATGCATGTAGGACAACGCCCGCCCCGGTTCGTCGCCGAGACGATCGATCAGGGTTCGAAGCGTCTTTAGGTGCAGGATTTCCAGCTCGTTGGAACAATAGACCCGCCATGCCTCGAAGGCCGGACAGTGCGGGAGATACAAATCGGCGAGAAACGGCCCTGTGAACGCGGCGGCGATTTCTCCGAGCTGTTCGGTCGTAAGCCCACCAATTGTTTCGGACGAAAGACCCCTGACCAGTTCGTAATCGAGAACAAACGTTCTCGGTTTCAAATGCGCGAAATTGCGGTCGGCCTGCAGTCGCTCCTCGCCGTCTGCATTAAGGATCTGGCGCAGCTTCGATAGGCTCCATCGAAGCGCACCGCGGGGATCGTCCGGGACATCCCAAAACAATTCGCAAAGCCGCTCACGGCGCTGCGGCTTTCCGAGTACCGCAAGATAGGCGAGCAGCGCCCTGGTTTTCCGCGATTGCGGTAGCGAAATCGCTGCCTTATCCCGGTAAACTAAAAAATCTCCCAGAACCGTGATGGCGATATCCACGTTGGCCGCCGATCTTATATTTTATTAGCGAGAACACCTATTGGTCTAGCATTCCAATCGGCAACAATGCGCTTTGCAGCCACGTCTTTGCAACCGAATTTGCGGCACAGTGTTCAAGCCTTGGGGGGATCGGCTCCTTTTCAGGAAGAATTCGATTGCGCGTGGCGGTATGCGGCGGTGATTTCTGCGGCTGCGTGAAGGCGGTTATGTCCTTCTCCATTGAAGCAAGAAGGACGCCTGGCGTCCTTCTTCTTGTCCTGGCCGTTCATCACTTAGCGTTTGCGTGTGATGCCGCTGCTGTATCGGCTGAAATTGACGACGCGGTCGATGTGTTCCCGCACCGTTTCGAGAGAAGGGCCCTTGCGAATGTCTTCCCACTTGAAGGACGACGGGCGAGCATATGTACCGAATGAGATGTTCATGGTTGGCTCCAATGATAAGGCAGCGGTTCTTCCGCGACATTCAAAGCATGCGGCCACGGCGTTGTACCCAGCGTTTGCGCGAGCATGGGAAACGGTATTTCGCAAATATTGAAGAAGGCATGGACCGAGGTTCCGTCTTGGCAGCTGCTGCCGACAGCAGCGTTCATGTTCAAGAACATTGCTCAGCCGCGAGCGCAGCATCGCCATTCATTGAATGGGCGCAAAAAAGCCGGCCGCGCGACGGGCCTGCGCAAGCCGGACCATGGGGGTGACGGGAGCATTCGAGCGCGACGCATAGCTCGTCGCCTAGCGGAAAGGCAGGTATGCCCCAGGGCGTTGAGTTGGTCGTTGCCGGCGTGCCATTTGGTTCATCGTCGCGGACGTCGAGAGCCTTCGGGAAACGATCTCTTCGCCCGCCGCCTTGACGAATTATCACTCTCCTTTTTGGCCGAGGGTGTCAGATTGTTGCGACGGCCGGGCGCCGTGCGACTGTCGCCGCGACCGGGATCACCTCGTCGCGAGCCGATCTGCCGGCTAGCATGGCGATTTCGGCTTTCATGGCGTCGCTGAATCGCTTGTGCCGCTCCGCTAATTCGGCAAGCGACCAATCAAACGCACTGATCGCGTCGGTGGTTTCCAGGATCGGAAAGGCAAGGCTGTCGCGCTCGTTCTGAAAATGCGCCAGTGCGAATTCCGAGTCCGAAAGAATAGCCGAAGCAGCTCCTTCCGCGTCCCTCAGCGCATCCGAAATACCGTGCGAGGTGAGCGGATCTCGGAAGAACCCCGCGTCTCCAACCAGCAACCAGCCCCGACCATGGGCCTCCCGCAACATGCCTTGGGTGCCGCGGAATGCCCTGAGCCTTCCGACATGATGCGCAGCTGCATGCCTGGCGAGGTTCGGCGCCAGGGCCATCAGCGCGGAATGCCAACCCGCCAAGAGATTGCCGCGGAACACCGAGTCGAATCGGCTCGTTGGTACGGAGGCGACGATGCAGGCCAGGCCGTCATTGGTCGGTATCATTGCGCCGCTCACGTCCTGCTGGAAGTACCAGTGGTAACCCGAAGGATCTGGCACGGCTGCATAACCGAAAATGTGAGCGACTGACGCCCGTCCGCACATCAGGGTCGCAGCCTGAACCTTGCGAGCGACCATCGAGCCAAGGCCGTCGGCGCCAACCACGTGGCCGGCTGCAAGCGTCCTGACGCGGCCGTCCGCATCCTTCAGCACGACGCCACGCACCGCCCCGTCGGCGTCGACATTCAGATCCTGTACAGTAACATCATGAAGGATCGTTGCGCCAGCGTCACGCGCGGCATCCACGAGCACGCGGTCGAGCACTGTGCGGCGCGGAGCGATCAGCCCTGGAATTCTCTGATCCGGCCGGATGGCGATCGCAACCTCTTCTTCGCCATAATGGAAGGTGGTGGAGGTGATCACCGGCGCTCCGCCGTCGATCAATGGCTCGAGCAGACCCCAGCGCGATAGTTGCATGACCGCGGGCCTCATCAATGCGTGGGTCGAGAGCGTGTCGCTGCCATAACCCTGACGGTCGACCGCAAGCACGTTCATGCCGCCCTTGGCAAGCAGCAGGGCCATCGCCGCGCCGGCGCAGCGCGCACCGACAATGATGACATCGTAGTATGGTTTGAATGCCGGAACGTGCAGCATGATTACCCCCTCATGCGGCCCTTTGGCCGCGCTGGTCGAGAAATGCGCAAATGGATTTTGAAAGCTCGACGGCGTCCGATGCGACGCCACCGATGAAATTAGAGTCGCGCTTGCGCAGCAGGCGAAACCCCAGGGCATAAAGGCCGGGAATAGCTGTCACACCGTCCCAATGGGCGATTTCGCCATCGGTACCGAGCGCAGGCAGCTTCAGCCAGGGATAGGCTCGTCGATACCCTGTCGCCCACACGATGGTGTTGATAGTGCCGGCCGCCAGAGACAGTCGGGGAGACGCGGTCCGCGACAGATCGACCGGCTTGATGCCGGCATGGGAAGCCCGACGGTCGAGACCGGCAAAGGCGTCAATCCTTGCGAGAAGGTCTCGCTGCTTGACTTCGGCCGACGCGATGCTCGAAGCGAGATCATTCGCGAATGCAATTGTGTCCCCTTCGACCGCTGCCATTCGTCCAACGAGCTTGACGCCAAGGCCCTGCAGCGTTGCCAGATCAATGTTGGCACGATCCGGACGGCCGGTTAGCTGCAGCGACGGCTGACGCCTGCTAGCCTGCGGATTCGCCAGGTCGCGGGTTCGCTCTGCCAGCACGCCCATTCGATCAAGCCACCAGAAAATATCGCGCCCGCGCCAGGTGCGCGGCAGCCGCGTATGTCGGCCGACCGCCAGGGTCACATCACGCCCGCTGCGTCGAATTTCATCGGCGATCTGAACACCAGAGGACGACGCGCCGACCACGAGTACGCCCCCATCGGCTATGGTGAGCGGCGAACGATATGCGCTGGAATGCAAGTTTGTCACAAGCGGATTGATGGCACGTGAGATGTCCGGAAGATTGGGCAGATCGCACTGACCGGTTGCAACGACAACGACCTGCGCGCGCCATATGCCTCGGTCGGTTTCTATCTGGAATCCGGCTGCGCCATGCGTTAGCGAAGTGACGGCAGTCTGCTCCATCACCGGCGCGTCGAAGGCAGCAGCGTAGTCGCGCAAGCGCGCTACGTGCTCATCCCGCAGCATGAACCCATCAAGGTCGTCGCCTTCATAGCGAGCCTCAGGCAGCAGGTTCATCCAGTTTGGCGTGAGCAGCCGCAGCGAATCCCAGGTATGGCTTTGCCAGCGGCCGCCGATCGTGCCGCGTTCGAAGACAAGATGCTCTATACCACGGTTGAAAAGGCAACGGCTCATTGCAAGGCCAGCCTGGCCACCGCCGATGATAGCGACATCGGTCGTATACATGTTGGTCCTCCTTGGTGAGGGGGCGATCCGGCGTTGGACGGCCGGATCGCATGAGGAATAACAAGCGTTACTGCACCGAGGCCATGCCAACCGAGACCCGGACGCCGTTGGTCAGAACGTCGAATACCGCCGACCGCGCCTGCGCCTGATCCAGGATCTGCTGCATCTTTTCTGCGGGCGCGTCGCCTTCGATTTCGAAGTGGATCGCAATGTTCTGGTAGCCGTTGCGGACCTCATCCGATATGCCGAGGATGCCGCGCAGATCGATGTCACCCGCAACGTAGGAGCGCACCTTCGTGAGCTTCACGCCGCGGGCCGCCGCGATATTGGCGATGCCGGCGGTCAGGCAGGTGGCGAGCGCGTGGAGCAGCCATTCGACGGGCGTTGGGCCGCGATCGGAGCCGCAGAGCACCGTCGGATGATCGCCATCGGCGACATAACACTTGATATGCTTCTGCTCGGCGCCAGCACCGAAAAAGCCTTGCATTTCACTGCGGCTGTGGGTGCCCTCGATCCAGTCATTGCGGGCACGGAACTGGAATGTGGCCAGGTCCGGCTGGCCCGCGACGAAGTTGATGGTGCTCAGGAGGGTCGGCGTGTCGACGCCGTTAAGTGGTGGACGGGGCGCCTTGGTCTGCAGATTCATGGTGTTTCTCCCTTGTTCGGTTGGAAAACGCGGGATTTCTTCCCGCTTTGACACCAATTGATTTCTAGGGCGAGCGTTTGAACCACAGTTGGAGCCATAGTTGAATCGAATATGGTGCTGGAAAAAATTGGCGGGAGATTTCGGCCGTCTGCGCGATCGGCCGCCGATCGCGGCGTTCCATATTTGAGGAGATAGTCCGGCGAAGCGCAGATGAGACGGCGACCCTCGGCCAGCTGGCGAACCACAAGGTCGGAGCCAGCCGAAGGGCTGCCACGAATGATGATGTCGACCTGCTCTGCAACCGGATCGACAAGCCGGTCCGTCAGGGTGACGTCCACCGAGATATCTGGAAAGCGCGCGAGGAACGCCGGTATCGCGTGGAGAAGTGTCTGCCGGGTAAAGCCTGTGCTGGAATTTATGCGAAGCAGGCCTTTGGGCGTTCTGCGTGACGACGACACGTCCGCTTCTCTCCGCGCGATCAGGTCGAGCACTTCGCGGGATCGCTCAAAATATGTCAAGATCGCCGTTCTCGAGCGGCGCAAGGCAATCGCTGCCTTCCCGGGAGATGTGGGCCGGTGGTTACGCAAAACCATAAGTCGCTTCGAGGCGGCGGTTCAAAGAAGAGGCCGCTCCAGGTAATATTGGCCAAAGAGAGGCCCGGTCTAGGCAGACGACTGCACAACGTCATGCGTGAACGCTGGACGTGAGTAATAGCTCGGCGAACTGGATAAGCCTCTTCTGTAATTCGGAGTAAGCGATTAGAAATATATCGGTTAAGCGTGGGTATAAATTCGGAGTTGATTTTCAGCATGTTTTTACGCATATTTCTATCATGGATAGTATATTTCAAATATTGAAGTATATTTGTTCCGTAATTGCTGATGGATCGCCGCATGCTCGTATTTTCAGATGAAAATTTGGAGGTGATTCATCGTTCAGGATCATCCCCCTATCTTCTCGTCACCTTTAACGAGATGGAAATGAAGGCGAACGGCAGCCGCTTCTGGGGGCAGCGGTTCTGCGAGAAAGCTGACATTTCGGCGCTTGGCTTCATCAGCCGACGGCCGAACTGGTTTCCGGCGGCGAGCGTCGTCAAGGCGGTCGAGGCGACCGCGCCCATCCTGCGCGCAGCACCGGAGCGGATCCTTTACGGACACTCGCAGGGCGGCTACGCGGCGTTGCGGTACCGAAGGCGCTTCAACGCTGCCGTTGCCATCGCTTTTTGCCCTCAGATCTCGATCGATCCGAAGGCAGTTCCTTTCGACGGCAGGTTTGCACGCCATTTCTCGCCCGACCTCCACGCCAATATGGGGATCGCGCCTGATCACGCAACTGGCCGGGCCTATCTCTTCTTCGATCCGTTCCACGCCGTCGATCACCAGCACGTGGTTCGAATCGCAACGCTGCAGGCGAGGACGCACCTCGTACCGGTCCACATGACAGGCCATGGCACCGTTCGGGCGTTCACTGGAACGGCACGCGCCCTGTCGCTGATTGAAGCCTGCCGCGAAGACGATCTTCCGGGTCTACGCGCTCTGGCTCGCGCAGCCCGAGTCATGGCGCCGATGCGACCCTATCAGATCGCTGTGACGGCGATCGCCCGGCACCGGGCCTGGGCCGACCGGTTTCATGCACGCTTCGGCTCGGCTTTCTCTCCGGTCGAGCGAGCAAACTTCCTCTATCATCGCGCCAACCGCCACATTCGCGACGGTGAGCTTGCGACGGCGCGGACCATGCTTGTGGACGCCATGACATATCAGCCGGAAAATTCTGGTTTCGCCCGCCGGATGGCGGAACTGGACGGCCGTATCGCACGCCGCCTCGGGGCGGATGACGCCGCGCATTCGTGATCCGAATGTTGCCGAGCCTACTCGACAAGATTGCCTTGCTGAAGAGTGACAGCCTATCTCAGGTCCAACGCTCTTGGATGCCGGCAGCATCCTTGTTCCAAACCGGCAGCGGGGATGATGGTCTTGCGGACTTTCGTGTGCATGTAGGGTGCCCTCCATGCGACCTTGCGAACGGTTTCTCAAGGGTTTGGTTGACCGATCCTCCCTTGGTCGAAGCCCTTTCAGCGCTTCACAAGGCGAGCGTCGTTAAAGCGAGTGCCCGAGAAGCGGGGCTCTCGGTCATCGCGGCATCTAGCTTCCGCTGCAGCAGCGCGCGATAGAGTTTGACGTGTTCTTGCGCGCAGGCGAGGCGGTCGGCGGGCTGTCGCATGGAAACGCGGAGCCGCTCCCAGATTTGGCTATCACCCAAGACTTCGACGATGCGGTCCGCGAGATCCTGGCTGCTGCCTGCGCGAAAGTGCAGGCCATCTTTTCCTTCACGCACCTTCTCGGCCATCCCGCCGATGTCGGAGCAGATCATCGGCCTACGATGGAGCAGGGCCTCCTGGATCACGATGGGCGAGTTTTCCCACCAGACGGACGGCAGAACCACCCAGTCGACAGAACGCATGAGACGCGGCACGTCCGCGTTCTGGTAAGCGCCGTAGAAACGGACGCGGTGGCCGGCGTCTGCGATGAGCTTCTTCATCCGCTCCTGGAATTCGATCGGTTGTCGCTCGAGGTTGCCGCCGAAGATCATCAGGCAGGAGTCTGCGCCCCATATCTCCTTCGGGATGCGCGAAACAGCGTCGATCAGAAGGTCGGCCCCCTTGAACGGCGTCATTTGTCCGAAATAGGCAAAGCGGTTGCGGCGCGGGTTGGGACCTTGCGCTTCTCGCCCGGGCGCAGCTGTTTCCACGGCAATGCCGTTCTCGATCACGCTGAGCTTGTCCTTTTCGATGCCCCATGTGACGTAGCGCTCCGCCAGAAACCGGCTGGGGGAGACGAAAGCGTCGGCAAGGCCAAGCATCCCGCGCGCAAACAACTCCCGCTTCAGGAAGCGTGAGACGGGGATGTCGGGAAAGCAGCCGTGGCAAGCGACGGGGGATGCTGTTTCGCAGAGCTGACCGGAAGGCCGTTTCACCATCTGCCCGTGATTGTGGCAGATCGACAGGTACTCGTGGAACGTGACGAGTATGGCCGCGTGCGGAAATGCTTCTCTAAGGGCGTAGAGGGCTTCAAGGCCAATGCCTAGAACATGATGGAAATGCACGACATGGGGCCTGAGATCGCGCGCGAAACGCAACAGGTCTCGGCTGATTGCCTGGGTATCGCCGTTGGACAAAAAGAAATGGTCGTAGTTGTCCGCGTGGAACAGCAACTCATCCTCGGCAAGGCGAAGGCTCATCAGCGCGGACGAGGCATGCCGCGGGACCGGATGGCCGACCCGGGCTAGGTAAACCGATTGCACGTTCGGCAATGCGTTCAGGCCGCGATGCAGGTTGTGAGAGGCGATTTCCGCCCCGCCGAGCGAAACCGTCGGGTGCGCATGCGAGACGACAAGGACGCGAAGCTGCTCGTTCATGCGGGCCTCTTTTCCGGGTGCTTTTCAACGGTGAGGATAGGCAACCATTGCCTCTTGAAGATCTTTCGATCGATCTCTTCCACCAGAGCCGCCATCACCGGACTATCACCGTTGCGTGCATCGTCGCAGCCCCACATCTGCACCGATGGCAGCAAATAGGAGTCAAACCCGGAGCGACTGAGACGGAGGCCGAGATCCAGACCCTTTTCCTGCGCGCCCAGATAGCCGCTGGAACAGCCGCCGGCGCGCAACAGGGCATCGCGGGGCATGACGCAGCACTCGAGCGAGGCCGCCGCGATACGGGTCAGCTTCATGTCGGTAACCGCTTTGAGAGGATATCCCGTATAGCGGCCCACGACTGGTTCGTCGCAGTTGCCGTCATCGATCCAGCTTCCCGCCCAGCGAATGGAATGGTCCTCGTAAACCAGGACGGGCGAGACGACGCTTCCTTTGAGCGTCGCGGCCCTGGCCAAGAGCTTGCCATACCAGCCTTTCCCGTGCGGGATCAGTGAGGCGGAGAGCGACACGACCGTTTCACAGGAGAGTGCTTGCGTGCCGGCTTCCAGCATGTCGTAGACGTCGCCTGTTCCCTTCGCCGATACCAGCCTGGCCGAAAGGCTATAGAACCGCGCGAGTTCCCTGAGGCGAGCAGCCTGCCTGCGAAAGCGCTCTGCGGGCATGGCGATCACGATCGGCGTGCGCCGAGTCTCCGGATCGAGCGCAAGCAAGGCCAGCAGCGGGGAAATGTCCTCCTCGCCCTCCCCGGCGCCGATGACGATCGGTGGGCTGTTTTCCTCATCGAAGGAGCCGGCATCGAGGATTGTCTCGATAACCGGTGTTAACCTTCCGGATTGTCCGAGGAACGGGACAATTTGTGAATCGACTATCGCCGGCAGCGCACAGTTTGCGGGATCGATGGAGCCGATCTGGCGCAATGCCGCCAAGCGCGCAGAAACCCGCGTTGGTTTCACTGGCAGAAACGCACGGCGCGAATCGTGCAGCGTTAGTTCGAAGTAGAGGGGCGCACCAGGATCTTCATTCGGCAATTGGGCGTGGGCGATGAAGCCATGCGCGCGCTGTTCGCTCCGAAGGCTCGGTGTGAAGTGCTGCTGGTCGTCGAAACTGTCCGTGACATCGGGGCGATCAAAACGCGTCCAGCGTTCATCGAGGCGAGCCGCGGCATCGCATCGACGCAGTCTTACCGTTGCGACGTGGCCGTCAGGGTCATAAAGCCAGCCGGAGACGAGGAGGTTTCCTCCATCGGCCTCAAATGTGCTGTCTACTCCCATTCGGACGGGATACGGCAGGCTGGAGACGGTTTCTTTGCCCTCAAAGCTGTTGGCGGCTGCTCGCAGGGACAGGAGCACGTCCGGCGCGCCATGGGTCCGCAGCAGAATCGATCGGATATGTTCGGGCGTTTCCAGCGGGCCGGCGATGCGCTTTCGGGGGTGGACCGCAACATACCTCCAACCGGCGCGCCCCCGAAAAACCAGACCTTCGATGTCGAGAGCGAGAGCAGCCTGACTGGCCTCGAGAAGGCCGACAAAACCAGAGGCGCCATCGGGAGCGTCCGGGCGAGGAAAGATGGCGATACCGCACTCCGCGACCACCGGTGTCACATTGCCGACCACGGACACCCGGCAAGGCCCCGGCGCCATGCCGCGGCTCCAGCCCTGCAGGAACGTCGCGCCATCATGGCTCTCACCAATCAACTCGATAAACCCATCGCTGGCGTGGGCTGACTGCAAAAGCGCGGTTATGGTCAAAAGTCTCCGGCGGCTGACACTGCCGACCATCAGAGCGTCCACGAGCCGGTCGAGGACTGCGGCTGACTGAGATCCCGCAGACTCGACCACAAGCGCGGCTGCTTCCTCCGCGGAGGTAAGCCGGGGCGTAAAGATGTAGCGCGCGCCCGTCTCCTCCTCTCCGAACCGGATCGTGCTCATGGCTAGGTCCGTGCCCACCGCCGGAAGGAGCGCCGCGAAGCCGTGCTTGGCCCGCGGTGAGGATGCGGCCAATGGCCATTCCGAGACAAACAAGCTTGGCGTGACTGTTTGATCCTCACCGAGGCCGACTACCACGTCGCCGGCCGTGACACGGCCGAGGCCGATGATCAGCAAGGTTGTCTCATCGACGCGGCAGCCGGTAACCCTTCCAGAGCGTATTGCCCTGCTCGCCGCATGCCCGCCTGCCGAGGGGCTAATGACAGCGGGGGATTGTTCTCTAACCAGCACGCTTTACCCTCCCTGGATCAGATTCTGGCAACCAGCGTAAGGCTGGCGCCCGCGGCAAATCCCACGAGAACGAACAGCAGCAGCAGCAGGGGCTTTATTTCGCCGCTCGCACGCTTCCGCACCGTATTCAGGTTCTTCTCCATTCCTGCTACAACCCCATCCAGCCGCATCAGGTGGACATCGAGATCATTCAGCCGTTGGCTGATATCCACCTTGAGGCTTTCGACCGCGTTGCTGACATCGGTGAGGCCGGCGGTCTCGGTCTTGTCGGCATCGATTTCCGGTGTGCGCTGCAGCGAGCGCTGTGAGACCTGCAACTGCCGCTGCGCCGCCATCAGCAAATCGAGCTTATCGAGCACTTTCGCCAGCGGTGCGGCGATAAGAGCCTCGGCCGCCTGCTCGTTTGGCTGGGGAACGCGCAGGGCCTGCTCGGAACCGCTTCCATTTCGCGCCATGACGACAATATCGTTCGCCCGAGACTGGACGGGATCGGGCAGCGCGATTTCAAATGCGTGTTTGCCGTCGCCGATACCGTTGCGCCGCAGGTCGGGACGATTGCGGTCGGCAACAGTCTCGGCAATCACCTTGCCATCGAGGAGGACACGAATGGTCAGCCGTTGATCCGGCGCCATCGGGTCGAATGCCCAGCCGAAGACCCTGCCCATGTCAACGGCATCCACGCGGCCGTTCATCGGCTTGGCGTTGTCCTGTTCGGATGCGGCATCCGGTCGTTCAGCGGGACTAATCATAAGCTCTCCTGTGCCTGAACCGGTGCCGTCTCCATCCGCTTGAGGTAGCGGCGGGCGGTCGTGTCGATGTCGTCGGGCTTGCGGGCGTTTTCGGAGAGCTGGCGCAGCAGGTTCGGCTCTTCCGCCATGTTCCGCATCGCCGCGGCGAGCGCTCGGGGATCGTTGGGTGGAACAGTCAGGCCGTTGACGCCATGCTCGATCATTTCAGCCATTCCCCCGATGTTGCTGGCGATGACCGGACGGCCTTGAGCCTGGGCTTCCTGAATGACAAGCGGCGCGTTCTCCCACCAGACGGAAGGAACTATGGTGCAGTCGACCGCGGCCACCAGATCGCCAATATCTTCGCGTCGATAGGGGCCTCGGGACTGCACGGATTCTGACGTTTCGGTAAAGCGCCGATTGATCTCATCGACGAAGGCCTCGCTCTGGAAGGGCGCTCCGCCATGGACGCGGAGTTCGAAATCAAGGCCATCGGCCAGAAGCTGACGCGCCGCCTCGAGCAATACCGTCACCCCTTTCCAGGGGTTGAGATTGCCGAAATATCCGAAGACCGGCTTCCCGCCCTGGAGCAGATCTCTTCGTACGCTGGCTTTGCGGGCGGGGATGCCATTGGGAATGACGCTGATCGTATCTTCGTCCAGTCCCCACTGCACGAAGCGATCCCGCAAAAAGGCGCTTGGCGAGACGAAGTGGTCAACCGTGCTCAACAGGGCCTTCAGGTGGCGTTCGCGCAAGGCAAAGCGATCGAGCGGAATGTTCTTGAAGCAGCCATGGCAGCGGTCCGGGCTGGCCTGGTGGCAAAGCTCCTTGCTGCCAGTGCGCACCATCAGGCCGTCATGGTGGCAGATGGGGTAGTAGTCGTGGAGTGTCATGACGATCTGGCAGTCGGGCAGGGTACGGCGGACGATGTGGGGGAATTCGGCGCCAAGCAGCAGCATGTGATGGAGATGAACCACATCCGGCCGGAAATCGCGCAGCAGCTCCGCTATGTCCGGCACAACACCATAGAGGTCGATCTGGCTCATGAAGAAGCGGTCGAAATGTCCGGACCACAGCAGGATTTCGTCTCCCGCCGAGCCGATGCTCTGGAAGCTCGTGCCTGGTCTGGCTTCGCGATGGATTTGGTTCGTGGCACCGAGAAACAGGGCTTCGTGCCCCTCGCGCTGGTAGGCACGAAACAAGTCGTGAGCAAATATCTCCGTTCCACCCGGGTGAAGGGACGGATGGTTGTGGGCTGCCACCAGAATGCGCTTGCTCATCGACCGTTTACCCGGCGCTTCGCCACGATGAAGTCCTGATGGTGGCCCGCGTTGGTGCCGCGCCAATGGCCAAGCGATTTCAGAGCGACGGAGAGGCCGGCCCGTTCGAGCGCCTTGTCCAGAAAGCCGTCTTCGAAACCGACCGCGGCAAGCGGTGGCTGGTTGGGTACGAACCAGCATGGGCTTTCGCCATAGCGGCGGAAGGCGAGACGCGGATCGCGCCGCCCATGTTCGTTTGCCGCCGCGATCCGGTCGACCACAAAGGCGGTCATGAACAGGCGCCCGCCGGGTGACAGGATTCTGCGGACCTCAGCGAGGTAGACAAGGACCTCCGCGGGCGGCAGATGAGTGACCAAGGACGTCATGATGACGAAGTCGAAATGGTGATCCGGAAAGGGAAGCCTCAGGGCCTTGCCGCTGACCTTGCCGTTCGGATTGTAGAGCTCGTGCGCGATATCTAGTCGCTGGAAGGCGAAATTGGAGTACGCGGGAGTGATCGTCCGCTGACACCAGTCGATGCCGCCCTCGACCGGATCGATGCCATCGTAGCGGCTCGTTTGCGGATCGAGATACTGGGTGAGCGGCACGGCCATCCGGCCGATACCGCAGCCGATGTCGAGCACGCGGGCCTCTTCGCGCAGGCCGCCGATACGGATGAAGTGCCCGAGGAATTCCGCGCCTATCGCACGAAAATCACCGTCACCCACGAAGACATTGGTGGGTTCCGGCTGCGGCAGAAAACGGTTGCCCCGAACGGCTTCAAGCAGCCAGCGAACACGATCCTCATCGACCAGTCGTGCCGGCTTGGGAGGGTGCACGAGTGCTACCTGTGTCACGCTGCGTTCCTTTCCCGGATTTTCGCATTTGTGGCGGCGGGGCGATCTTGATCTCTGCCGAATTGGTTCGCCATCAAGTCGGTGATGTCGTCTTCCCAGCGTTGCGTGTGCAGCCATGAATTGTATTGGCTGGCAACGCCGCGCATATAGTCCTGGCTACGGCGGATCGAGCGGCGCTCGAAATGATACAGGCACGCGGCGGGCTCATAGGCGATCTGGAGCCCGAGACGGCGGATCTTGAGGCAGAGGTCACTGTCCTCGTAGTCGCCGATCACGTAGTCCTCGGTGAAGCCGCCGACACGCTCGTAGATGACCCTGCGGGTCACGAGGCAGGCGCCGGTGACGCCGGGAACCTCGCGGGCTTGTTGGGCGGGAGCATAGTCGCCGGGCATGCCCTTGTTGAAATGGTGGTTCAACCAGATCCCGCGCTGGTCGCGGCCAAAATACAGGCCGGCATGCTGCAGCGATCCGTCTTCGAAGAGCAGTTTCGGGCCGATGGCGCCCAGCCTGCTGTTTTCCAGCAGCGGCCGCGACAGCACCTGAAGCCAACCTGGTCCCTTTGGCACGACATCCGAATTGAGCATGACCAGAATGGCGCCGCGGGCAAAACGTGCGCCGGCATTGCAGGCCCGTGCATAGCCGCTGTTGCGGTTCATGACGACCAGTTTCATCGGCAGCCCGTGCAGGAGGTGCAGGCCACCCAGCAGGTGCTCCGTCTCATCCTGGATTTCCGGTGAATCGAGGACAAAGATGATCTCGGCATTGGCGACGAGCCACGGATCGGTGGCCATTCCCGACAGTTGGAAGCGCAGGAAATCGAGAACCTTGTAGAGGGGTACGACAATCGAAACGAGGGGTGTGGTTTCGGGCAGGCTGTAGTCCTTCGCGGAATCGACCTCTATGGTCTTGCCTAATCGCCGTTCTATGTCCTGCAGGGCGGGCGCGAGGATCGTGCGGAAGGCACTGTCGACCGCATGCTGTGGCGGCACGGCGCGCAGGACATGGTTTCGTTGTGTCGCGGGCTCGAAAGGCTGCGGCGTCGGTATCAGCGGCCTGACCGCTCCCGAAGCAAGGCGCATCTGAAATCGCGGTTGCAGGAGCGGCCCAGGGGATTCCGACAGCGGGACCCAGGCAACGAAACCGGTCACATCGGTCTTACTCTTCTCATCCTTCCCTTGCGCCCATGCCGGAAATTCGTAGCTGTTGCCGTCGAGCGGCACGGCCGTGCCGTCCTCTTTGACGTAGTCGATGCCGGCGAACGCGGATGACGGCGCGTGGAACCAGCCGCCGGCCAGCAGACCGTCGTCGAGCGCCAGAGCGAGATCGACCTCACCGGATGGATGCATCGATGACTTGGCAATCCGACTTGTCGCCAGTGGTGCACGAACTTGAAGGTCGATCGCCGTGGCGGCGCCGCTTTCCGGCAACGTGGCGAGTCGACGGACAATCATTTCGCGCAGTTCCACCGCCTCGGGGTTTTTGCCCCACCAACTCTGAAGGTTGGGATGGCGAGGCTTGCCGTGAGCAAGCTGGCGAATGGCGATGCCATTCTTGCTCAGGAGCACGATGAGAAACGGAGGGGAAGGGGAAGGCGCCTCTGCGATGAAATGGCACGATTGCAGGGCGTTTTTCGCGTTGCGTCCGAGGACAAGCCTTACGGCCATGCGTGTAATCGAAGCTGCGCCGATCGCATAGACCGATGTGATATCGCCCAGATCCGGATTGATGGCCGTCTCAATCAGATGGCGTCCTTGCGCAATCTGGCAGACGATGCTGGCTGCCTGCGGTTCGGGCACGAGCGCGTGAAGGGCGTCTTCGACCACCATGGTGAAAAGATGGTCGCTGGCGATGCGGAAGGCGCTTCGCCACACGGTCAGCAGGTTGTTGACAAACTTGATGCGGGCATCCGGCGCGAGATCCGCGAACAGTGCCTCCACATCGAGGGGCGCGAGCGTGCGCGCCGGCTGCATCACGATGGTTTCGGCGGTGCTGCCGTATTCTGTGCAAATGCCCACACTCACCGGATGCTTTTCCGGTCTCATCGCCCAGAACATTCGTTGCCTTCCGTCGCCAAGCGGCAGCATCATGCTGACGAGCGGTACTGGCGACTGGTCCATGGACAACAGGCACTTTGTGGTGGCGGGAAGGGACGGGGGAAGATCCCAGATAAGGAGGGCCAGCTCCGCGCCGAGCCGAAAGATCTTTGCGTTTCTGAAGACGCCAGTGGCGCCTGTCGATTCGTCGAACGTCACACGCTACCCCTCTGGATCGGAGTTGCGCGCCCAACGGGAGGAGGCAGGGCGCGCAGAAGTCATATTCAGTGAACGGTGAAGTAGTTCTCGGGATTGGCATGGATGTCATCGGCATCGACATTTACCAATGTGAGCGTATCGCCATGGCCGAGATCCACGACGACATTGCCGCCGACCTGCGTGACACGCGAGGCCAGGTCTTCGGGCGAAGACACGTCGAGGCCATTGATGCCCTTCGAGATCTGCAGCAGATCCTCGCCAGCGTTAAAGTCGAGGATGACGTCATTCCCGCCGCCGCCGTCGAAGACGAAGATGTCATGGCCAGCACCGCCCGCCAGGACGTCGTTGCCCGCACCGCCATCGATGATGTCGGCACCATTACCGCCATAAAGTATGTCGGCGCCCTTGCCGCCGGACAGGAGGTCGCTTCCCTGTCCGCCGAGCAGGGTGTCGTTGCCCTTGTCGCCATACAGAAGGTCATCACCCCAGCCTCCGACGAGGTTGTCATTCCCGTTTTCACCGTTCAGCAAGTCATTGCCCTCGCCGCCGAACAGGGAATCGTTTCCCTTTCCGCCGAACAGCAGGTCGTCTCCGTCACCACCGAACACGAGGTCGTGCCCGTTGCCGCCGCTCACGAAATCATCGCCCCCATGGGCGCGAATGAAGTCGTTAAAGCGGGAGCCGAACAGGGCATCGTCGTATGCTCCGCCTTCCAATGTGGCCATCTGCCTCTCCTCTTCGGATTGATATTCATGCGTCTCGGCGCCGGGTGCGACGATTTCGCGCTTGAACTGTGCGCTGCAATAAAACGAAGTGCAAGCATATCGGAAGCTAAAATGTCATATCTTGAGAAATATATTTCCCAAATTGAGTCTTATTGGCACATTATTTCAATAGTTTCCGGAATTATAAAATAATATACATGTACATTACTTGGGAATAACTTCAAAATTTGAAACAATTTCTGCTATGCAGCATTCCATTTCATCTGGGAATCTAGTCTTCCCTGAACGCGCGATTGAAGCTCTCGAGGACGGGAGAGGTGAGGTAGTCGATCGCACGGCGTGACTCGTGGACGATCAGCACCTCCGCGGGCATGCCGGGATAGAGGCGGACATCCGGATTTGTCTTGAGCGATGCCGGATCGAGTTTGGCGCGCGCGACGAAAAACGCACTGTTTGACTTTTCATCTACCGACTGGTCCGCGGCGACATATGTAATGGTGCCTTCCATCGGCAGGCGGGAGCGTTGATTATAGGCTGTCAAACGGACTTGCGTACGCGAGCCCACGGCGATGCTGTCGATGTCGCGAGGATTGACGCGCATTTCGACCAGCAGTGGCTCATTTTCCGGAACGATCTCGAGCAACGGCTGGCCGGGCGTGACCGCGCTGCCAGGGGTGCGCAGCAGGATGTTGGCGATGATGCCATCCTGCGGAGAGCGAATCTCAAGGCGCCGCAGCACGTCCTTCGAAGCGGTGATCTGCTCTTCGACGTCCGCGAGATCGATGCGTGCCGTGGTGATTTCGCCGGCAATCGTCGACTGAAAGTCACTTTCGATCCCGGTGAGCGCAAGCTGTGCTCCTGCTGCGGCTTTTTCTGCCTGGGCCTTGTTGCCGACGAGTTCGCCCCGTTCCCTCGCAAGCTCGCTTAGCTTGGTGTCGATCTCGATGAGTTGCGTGCGCGGTGCCGCGCCTTTTTTCACCAACGTTTCCGTCGCCGTCCGGTGCTCTTTGATGAGATCGATTTGCTGGTCGGTCGCCTGGATCTGGATGCCGAGCGACGTTGCTTGTTCGAGGTGCTCCTCGATGGTCTTTTGCTGGACCTCGACGCGTCCGACCTTGGTCTCGTGCCGCTTTTCGAAAAATATCGTCTCCGCCTTGACAGCGTCATCGACCGTAGCGTCCCGGGTGTCACCCAAATCGCGCGGAAAGCTGATTTGCGGCGTGTCAGTCTGCTCGGCTTTCAATCGCGCCAGTTTCGCGATCAGGCCAATGCGTCGGATTTGGAGCGACTGCAGGCTGGAGCGGGCGCGCGTATCCTCCAACGCGATCAGGGGCTGCCCGGCGGAAACCTTGTCGCCCTCCTGAACAAGCAGTCGGCTCATCACGCCGCCTTCGAAATGGCTGATAGACTTTCGCTTCGAATCGACGATGACCGTGCCGTTGGCTACCGTCGCGCTGCTGAGCTCGACCGAAAAGGCCCAGGCAAAAAATCCACCGAAGGACACAAGGATCGTGGCGAGCCCCGCAACGACAAGACGACGGAGCGGTGAACGGTTATCAAACCGGTCGAATTCCAAGTTCGACGGGCCGAGATCCCGCGAAGCCGGCTGATGCTGCTGGAGGCGACGTTCGGCGAGATCGGGCCGGACCGCAAGGGGGGTCTTTTCAGTCATATCGCGGCTACCTCGCGGTGTGGTTCGCCCGGCATCGTGGTTGTAACCACGGCCGTTCGCGGTCCGAACTGTGTGACGCGACCGTTTTCCAGCACGAGCAGCTTGTCGGCGACCTGCATGATGGCTGGCCTGTGAGCGATTAAGATAACGATGGCGCCGTCGTCGCGCGCACGCTGGATCGCGCGGATAAGGGCACGCTCGCCGATCGAGTCCAGGTTTGCGTTCGGCTCGTCGAGTACGATGAGGCGAGGCTGGTTGTAGAGGCAGCGCGCCAACGCTATGCGCTGCCGCTGCCCTCCGGAAAGGGTCAGATGTCCGTCGCCGACGGGTGTGTCGTAACCGAGCGGCAGGCGTCCGATCATCTCGTGGATGTCGGCCAATCGCGCCGCCTCCAGCACCTTGTAGGGATCGCTGTCCGCCATTCGCCCAATGTTTTCTCGAATGGTGCCTTCCAAAAGCGAGACGGATTGCGGCAGATATCCGACCACCTGACCGAACGAGCCACGCTCCCACAGATAGGTATTGTTGCCGTCGAGGAAGACGCCGCCGGACGTGGGGCGCAAGATGCCGACCAGCAGCCGCGCGAGTGTCGACTTGCCGGCCGCGGAGGGACCGATCACGCCCAGAACCTCGCCCGGAGAGAGGGAGAAAGAAATGCCCTTGATGATGGGCACATCCAGCCCGGGAGCTGCGTAGACGAGCTTATCGACCACGATGTCGCCCGACGAATGCGGCGTGGGCATCGTCTGGCGGATTGCAAGGTCCGCCTTGAGAAGGGCCTCGAGGCGACGCCAGCCAGCGATCGCTAGCACCCATTGCCGCCAATTCTCGATAATTGAATCGAAGGGGATCAGGAGGCGCCCGACAAGAATGCTCGATGCCATCATCGCGCCGGGCGTGACTTCCTGCTCCAGCACCAGATACGCGCCGGCTGCCAGGGTCATGATCTGGATGGAATAGCGCAGGCTACGGGTGATGGACGACATCGCCTTGCTCCTGCACCCACTCGTTTCAAAGGCGGTGAGAGCCTGCAGTTGAAGGGCGCGCCAACGATTTGCCAGAGCTGGCAACATGCCCATCGCCTCGATGGCCTCGGCATGTCGCAGCGAAGCGCCGATCCTGGACACGGCCTCGATATTTGTTTGGTTCGCTTCCTTGGTGAGTTGATGCGTCAACATGTCCGTGACCAGGCCGCCGCAAATGAGCAGTGCGGCGGAGACGGCTCCGATAAGACCAAAAAGCGGATGCAAAAGGAAAAGGGCGCCGAGGAAAATCGGTGACCAGGCAGCGTCTAGGGGCGCACTGACCGCTGACGAGGTCAGGAAGCTTCGCAATTCTGCGATGTCCCGAAGCGACTGGGTCGCGCGCGACAGGCCCTGATCGACAGAAGCCTGAACGGCGGCCGCCAGGACAGGCATGTTCAGCCCACGCACGAGCGCGCTTCCGATGGCTTGGAAGGAGAGGGCACGGATGAATTCCAGGACACCGAGCACCACAAGGGCGCCGACAGCCAAGATAGTGAGCATTGCAAGTGTGTCCATGCTCTGACTGTTGAGTACCCTTTCATGAACTTGCAGCATGAACAGAGGCATCGTCAGTTGTAATATGTTCATACACACGCTTAGTGCAGTTGCATAAAGCAACCCGGACAAAAATACACGCTTTGCTTGCAGAATCAGCAACCTTGGGCTGTCTTGTTTTTGGCCTCCCCCGGTTTGCCCCTTGCTTCTTGTCTCATTTTGAACCGCATCACGCATGAAAATTTGCCTCGAGTTAACTTTAGAACCATCTGTTGTAGGACAGATTTGGTTGTAACTGAGCGTAAGGATAGTATTGCTTCGACCAATCTGGCACATAACAACGGGATTGTGCAAGCTCATGGTGATCGACGGTGATGAGCGTATTTGAATATTACTTCAAGTTTTGAAGTATTTCCTTGAAACGGAGAGTCGAATGAAAGAAAATGATGTGTTCAGTTTGCCGGTAGAACTGAATGACGATCTGAGTCTTCGTCTGAGCCAGACAGCACAAACAGACCCCCGGCTTCCTCAGGGTACCGAGCTTGGGGACCTCCAACAGGTTACGTATTTCGAGCTCGCTCGCCTCATGGAGCGGGCAAGCCGGCGCTTTTCGGGCCTGATCCGTGCGGAGCTGACCAAGCTTCGTGTAGACGATATCGGGCCGGCGCAGGCGATGATTCTGCTGGCAATCGGCGATTCGGAACTGTCGGTCGCCGAGCTTCTGGATCGTGGGCATTATGTCGGCTCCAACGTTTCCTATTATCTGAAGCAGCTTGGCGATGGCGACTACATTGATCGCGTTGCCTCCCAGCGCGACAAGCGGTCCGCCCGCATCAAATTGACGGAGAAGGGGCGGCAGCTCAGGGCAAATCTCCGCGACGCGGCGATGGCCTATGAGCGCGCGGTGAATCGTGGCGACCTGGAACAGCGGATGCTTGAGACGGCTTTCCAGACGCTGCACCAGCTCGAACTGGCCTGGGGCAGCGCTTCACGGTACGGCGTCTAAGCGGTGAGTGATGCCGCGCACCTGGCAACGGCGGACTAACGCGATGCACGTGGCGTTTGTTCATCGACGGGGATTCGGTCAGTTCGCTGCCTTGGCCGCTCAGCTCGTGCAGGCGGGCAATGAGGTCAGCCTCATCACTGAGACAATAGACCAGAAGATCCCATCCGTTCGCGTCGTTCGACATCGAGCGGAATCGGGCCCGCGCGCAGATCCGCATATGGCCCGACACATGGGTACTCCCGATCACCATGCGCGAATCGGCCACCGCGTCGCCGAAACGCTCGACGCCATGGTGCGGCAAGGGCTGGTACCCGACGTTGTCGTTGGCCATATCGGTTGGGGAAGCATGATGTTCTTGAAGGACGTGCTGCCGCGGGTGCCCGCATTGGGGTATTGCGAGTTCTTTTACCGATCGGAAGGGGCGGACATCGGGTTTTCCCCCGACGATCAGCCCGATCTGGAGACGCGCAAGAGGCTGCGGCTGCGCAACATCGCGCAGCTCCTGTCCCTTGAGGCCATCGAGGCCGGCATCAGCCCCACCCATTGGCAGAGAAGTCTGTACCCCGCCGACGCCCGGGGGCGCATTTCGGTCTGTCACGAGGGGATCGATACGGCGCGGTTTCGACCGGACCCAACAACTTCGGTCAGGCTTTCGGACGGGCGTGTGCTCAGCGCCGGTGGTTCTCCCATTGTCACCTTTGTCGCGCGCGACCTTGAGCCGTATCGTGGATTTCCACAGGTCTTGGAGGCTGCCGCCAAGGTTGTGCGCCAACGCCCCGATGCTTTGTTCGTTTTCGTCGGAGGAGGTGGCATCAGCTATGGTGTGCCGCCGCCCGGCGGCGGGGCGTGGAAGGATCACCTCCTCAAATCCCTGGATATACCGCGGGAGAATATCCTCTTTCCCGGCGCGGTGCCGCATTCGGTTTTGCGGCAGCTTTTCCAGATCTCGGCGGCGCACCTCTACCTGACTTATCCGTTCGTTTTGTCGTGGTCGATGTTGGAGGCGATGGCGTGCGGCGCCCTGGTCATCGGATCGGACACCGCGCCCGTCCAGGAGGTTATACGCTCCGGCCGGAACGGCCTTTTGGTGCCGTTCTTCGATACGGACGCACTCGCGGAGGCCGTTCTCGGCGCCCTGAAGAGTCCCGAACGCCATTTTGGGATGCGTGCAGCGGCGCGCCGGACGATCGAGACGCGTTTTCGACTGACGGACTGCCTTGATCGTCAACAGAATCTTCTTGAGAAATTGACCGGAAAATCACTTCGCCGCAATGCAGAAATGAATGCATGATTATTACTTTGATTTTTAAAGTATATATGAAATGTTTTTCTTTGTGGCGGCTAAACTTTATTATTGTGCACTGCAACGTTAGTTGTTAGGCTCCCTATATGGCCCGGAATGATTTGAATAAATATCTGATTATTCGGCGTCTTTGCTTTTTGCTCCGAGATAATTCTTCAGAGGCCGCGCGTGCAAGAATTGACGTCTTCCGGCATTGGGAAACGACTGGTGACGAGAAAGCTAATAGCGGCATCGGGCCGGGATCGATTATGCTTCGAAGGCAGCGATATCGAGCATCTGGTTGTTTACCTTGATGTTGATGGGCATCCTCCGGCGACATTGCAGAATGCTTTTCCATTGATCGCCGTCACCTTTTCCGAAGAGGGTGAGGCGGATTTGCGGGAGCGTCTGGCGCTGCTTGGACCACTGGGAACTGTCCCCGCGGTTCCCATACAGCGGCTTGATCCCGCAAATAAGTCGGACAGTTTTCCGCTTCTGCGGGCGCTCACCGAGGGCGGCGTCGGCCGGCTTGCCCGGTATAGCGCCTCAATCACTTCGGAGCTTGCGATCCTGCGCCGGGAACGCGAAACGCTGCTGGAAAACTACCGGGCGCTCGAAGATGCGTTCCAGGCGCGAAACTGGGAGCCGGTTTCTGAGATTTTTTCCCACGATCCCTACGGCGATCCAAAGGACGAGGGGATCGGGCAGTTGCTTGCCGCCGCCTTTGTCGAGCAACTGCTGCCGATATCCAGCCTTGGCGTGGCAGGGTTCGCCCTTCACCTGCACTCGGTGCCGAGGATCACCGGAGAGCTTGTCGTCGCATTGAGCTACCTCGAGAGCGGCGAAGGGGTCGCCGAGTGGATCGTACCGTATGCGCAACTCGTGCCGAACTGGAATTTCTTCTCGCTGCCCCGGGCGTGCGGAGGGGCTGCGCGTACGCTTCGGCTGCGGATCTCCGCGACCGGACCGGAGACCGTCGGCCTTTCGCTCGGCTATCCGATCGCCGGCGAGCGCTATTCGGCGCGGTCGGAACTCCCGCATCCGGATCTCGACCTGCGCCCGCTGGCGTTCAAAGTGTTTACGGGACTGCCGGGAGTAAAACCCGCCAGAACACCCAACATGATTGCGCCCAGCAGCCTGCTCGAAGGCCAGTACACTGTCGATTATCGCCTGGCGGTCGATACGTTGAGGCAGATCGCGGACGTTTCGGTCACGCCGATCGTCCCGGAATTCCAGACGGTGCGCTTCCTCGAGCATGAGCATGCTGTTGTCTGCCACCCGTTGCCGAGTGGCATATCGGCAGGCGCGGTCAGTCGCGCCGTCGAGCCCGGAACGATATCTTTCTCGGCGAGCGCCTTTATCGATCATCCGGAAGGTCAGCCCGCGGCGGTCAGCTTCCTGCTCGCACCGACGAATTCAAATGCGCGTTCCGAAGTGGCCGAGGTTGCGCGAAAGGGCGCGGCCAAACCGTCGGCATTCTTCAGCGGATGGCGTGAAGTCAGCTCCAGTGAGGTCGTCAACATCAACATCCAGCTGGACGAGCCGGCACGCGGCCCGATGGACCTGATGATCCTCAGCCGCGCGGTCACGGATTCGGTCGATTTCTCCTGGCTCAAGGTGTCTGGCTTCAGGCTGGTCAAACAGTTTACGGAGGCCGCCGATGTCCAGTAACAGGGAGCCAACGGACCTGATCGCCGTGGCCATGCCCCTTTACGGTCACGCGGCACTTGCCCTGGAGGCGATCGAGTCGGTATTTGCCTCGAATGTTAGCAGCTGCCGGATCGTCATTGTCATCTCGGTCGACGGCGATCCACGGCACGAGACGTTCGATCAACTGTTACTCTACGCCGCGGTCCATTCTTCCGTCCATGTCGTGTTCGGCCAGAACGCCGGTCCGGGTGGCGCGCGCAATCGCGCGATCGACTTCGTTCTCGAGCGCTTTCCAGAGACGAAGGCTGTCTATTTCCTCGACGCCGACAATCGCGTCCTTCCCGGCACCATCGAGACGCTTTACCGGCACCTCCTCTCCAGTGGCTGCGGGTGGGTCTACACGAATATCGACACATTTTCGGTAAGCTGGCGCGCCCACTACGGCAACCGCTATTCACGACTGGTCCACTGCATCACCGACAACATCTGCGATACGGGATCGATGATCTCGATCGATGTTTTTCAGCAAGGCGTCCGCTTCAACGACGACAGGCAGAACGGCTTCGAGGATTGGGAGTTCTGGCTGTCCTGCATCGAGCATGGTTTCGTCGGCACGCCCTGCCATGACACGGTCTTCGAATACAGGCTGAGGGCGGAGAGCCGCTTCAAGGAGGCCAATCGAGACCGCGCCACGTCGGTAAGCTTCCTGCGCAAGCGCCACAGGCCGCTGTTCCAGCGCCCGATGCTGGTGGATTTCGAGCATGAGGAGTGCCCGCGCTACCTGTTTGCGCGAACGGAAGATACGGCGATCTCCTTCTTCACTGATCCTACCAAGCCACCGACGATCCTTCGCCTCGACGACATCATCCCGGCGTTCTGGGGCAATATCGGCGAGCCTGACAATGAACATTTCCCGCCTTTCCTCGTCGCCGGAAGCGGCGCGGCGCTCGACCTTCTGCGGCGTTCGCGCATGCTGCCGAACGTGCTTGCCCATCTTGAGCGCCTGAGCGAGAACAGCAACGTCGTCTTCGTCCAACTCGCCAACGATGCCGCCCAGCGCAAGATCGAGCCGATCGTTCATGGGGCGGGCGGACAAAAAATCGGCCCCGCCGATCTCGTTTTCCTTTCGATCCGGCTCGTCCAGGAGGTGGTCCAGAACAATGCTGTGGACTGGTTCGCCTCGATCGGGAGCCAGCAGGTATGGCCGACATCGACCGTTCTGAAAGTGCACTTCCCTTTTCCAAGGAGCCTCCCGCGCCGCTCTCTCATCACGCCTCAGCAGGTGATGATCAATTGCGTCAACGCAATTGCCATGAGCCCCCTGCGCGAGACGGCGGGCAGGCGGTGGACGTGGCGTCCCGCTCGGCTCGTGCCCTACACTGATCTCTACAAAGCGTTGCGTAAGGAAGTCGGAGGATCACCAGTCCTGCCGCTCGGCCATAGCGAGGGCAAGCGGACCGTGGCGCTGCTCGTGCCGAATGCCTCGTTCGGCGGAGCCGAAAAGGTCGTCTATGCAGCCGCCCGGGAATTGAAGGCGGCGGGTTATGAAACTCATCTCTTCGTGCTCGGCACGTCCCGGATGGATGTGATCGATGAATTCGATTCCAGCTTCGACTACATTCACTTCTGGGACGCGGGAATTCCGGCCTGGGGAGGGTCGGGCTCCTTCCTGGGACAGGATTTCATCGACGAAGGGCATTCGGTCGACTGGGAGGCGCTGAAGGGACAGCTTTCCGGCTTCGACCTGGTCATCAACAACCACGTGATGGCCGTCCATCCCCTCATCGCGCGACTGCGCTCCGAAGGCACGCGCACGGCCTGCTATCTTCACGTCGTGGACAACACGGCCTTCAAGAGGCCTGCCGGTCAGCCCTTCGCAGCGATTGCCCATGAGCATTGCTACGACGCCTTCCTAACCTGCTCCGAACAGCTCAAGATCTATCTGCACAGCTACGGCGTCCCCCACGAGAAAGTCTTCGCCGTCGCGAACGGAGCGAGCTTCTCGGTACCGCCCAAGGCCCTGGCGGAGGTTCTGGCCGTCAGGCGGATCGAGCGCAGGGATGACCGCTTGCGGCTTCTTTACATGGGCCGGTTCGATCAGCAGAAGGGTATCGACCGGCTGGCGGCAGCGCTCGCGGAACTGCGGGCCTCCAACGTCGATTTCGAAGCCCGGGCCATCGGGGGGGAAATCCTCGCCGATTCCAGGGTCTCCTGGAGCGAACGGCTGAAGGACCTGGGCGTCGACGTGCGCTCGCCCGTCTTTGCGAGCAAGGATCTGATCAAGGCGCTGGGCTGGGCCGACGTTCTCGTCATGCCCTCACGATGGGAGGGCGCGCCGCTGATGATCGCCGAGGCGCAACAACTCGGCTGCGTGCCCATCGCGACCGCGGTCGGCGCGGTTGACGAGCTCATTTCCGACGGCGAGGACGGCATACTCATCAACGCGCCTTCCGATCCTCAGGTGGTGAGGGAGCTGGCGCGGATCATCGAAGAGGTCTCGCGCAATCGCGAGAGGCTCGCTCCGCTCATGGAGGGCTGCATCAGGACCGCCGCACGCCGGTCATGGGCTTCCTCTTTCTCGGATTTTATCTCTTGGAGCGATCGGTCCGTGAAGAATTCGTCACTGTCCCGCGCTGCGGTCTTTCGCGAGCAGGCGGCGGCAAATCCCGTGGTCGCGGCAATTGGCTGATTGCCGCGCCGCTTCTTTGAAACAGAAAGGTCTAGTCGAATGCGTCCGCGAATTCTCGTGACGGGTATTCCCGGTCACTACACGCGCCTTGCCAACGGCGCCCACGGCCTGTCCGTCTCCTATGCGGAGCGGCAGAAGCAGCCGGAAACGAAGGAGGAGTTTCTGCAGGAGCTGCGCAACATCAGCAATACCGGGAACTACCTCATCGGTGAGGGCGCCCTGCATGCGCTCGCGCCACATGCGAAGCAAGTTCCCTTCTGGCATCTCTACAATTTAAGCAAGAACGGCAATGGGTTCGACGAGTTTAACGCCAACTTCGACATCTGCGTCTTCACCTGCGCAAACCTCTTGCGCAAGGGACTTTCCGCGGACGCAGAGGCGGATGTCCTAAGCCGGCTCAACATGCCGATCGTCATGCTGGGCATCGGCCTGCAGAACCGCAAGGACCTTGAGAACAATCTTCCGGAGGGAACGAAGCGACTTCTGGCCGTCCTAAAGGAGCGTGAGCACTACTTCCTGACACGCGGCTACGAGTCCGCCGGCTTCTTGAAGGACCAGGGCTTCTCCTTCGTGCGCCCGACCGGTTGCCCTTCCGTCTATTTCATGCCGGCCAACATGCGCCGGTCCATGAGGAAGCTGCCGAGCGTAAACATCGGCAAGGCGCGGACAATCTTTTCAGGCTATCTCGGCGGCGATCAGGATGCGATCCTCGATGCGAATGCGCTGGCCCCGCCGGACACCGTGCCGCAATATGTGGTGCAGGACGAGTTCCTCCACTTCGATATGAAGGTGGAGTCTAACGACGAGGGACGCGTCTATGATTCCGCATCGGGCCTGATGATCGGCGATCTGGCCTATCCCGGCACTGAGCGGGAGAAGCAGCGGTTCGAGTTTCGCACCTTCTTCGACACCAACCAGTGGCGCGCCTGGGCTTCGTTGATGGACTTCAATTTTGGCCGTCGTTTCCACGGCTCGATCATCGCCATGCAGGCGGCCGTGCCGAGCCTGATGGTGGCGGTGGACGACCGCATGCGCGAGATGCTGGGCTTCACCGGCCTACCGGCCGTCGACATCACCGACGTCGACAAGGCAGAGAACCGGGCCGAGTTCGTGGCCGATCATCTGGCAAAGCTCAACACGAGCGAACTTGTCGACCGCTATTCGGACCGCGAGCGCGCCTTCCGCACCACGCTTCGTGAAATCGGCATCGGTCTATAGCGGCCTGAGGGCCATCACTTTTCGGTTCAGAGGACAGTTATGCGTATTTTGCTTACGGGCATTCCATCCTATTTGCAGCGGACGATTGCGGACGTCTCAGGCACGACCGTCATCCATCGGCCCTATTTCGACGAAACCAGGACCAGGAAGGACCTGATCTCGCAGGTCAGGAAGATCGCCAACACCGGCAACTATCTGATCGGCGAAGGAGCGGCTGAGAGCCTGCGCGGTCATGACGTCACCTATCTGCCGTTCTGGCATCTCGCCAACAATCGGGACTCGAACGAGCTTTACGAGCGCGTGAACCGCGAATTCGATTTGTGCGTCTTCGCCTCCGCTAATCTGCTGCGTCCTGGCTATTCCGCCGATCTCGAAGCGGAAATCTTCGCGAAGCTGAAGATGCCGGTTGTGGTGATGGGCATCGGCATCCAGCGCAAGGAAGGCCTCAAGGATCAGCTGCCGGCCGGCACGATCAAGTTCCTGGAGGTGCTGAGGAACAAGGAAAGTTTCTTCCTCACGCGTGGCTACTTCACCGCCGAATTCCTCAGGGAGCAGGGGATGAAGTTCGTCAAGCCGACGGGTTGCCCGTCGCTCTACTTCTCGCCGAACGACATGAAGCGTTCGCTTTCGGCACTTGCCAATCCGGGACTGGCGGAGGCCCAGAGGATCGTCTTCGGCGGCTATCTCGGTAGCGTTGCCGATACGATCGTCGATGCTCATGCGCTGCTCAAGCCCGACAGCGTGGCAAGCTATGTCGTCCAGGACGAAGTGGTTGCCTACAGCCTCTCCCTGACAGGTGACGATAATGACATCGTCTATGATCGCGCGAGCGGGCGCATTACGGGAGGGACGGAGTACAAGCATTCGGAGAAATGGCAGCGGAAATACGAGCTGCTGGTCTATTTCGATACGAACCAGTGGCGCGGAGCGATGTCCGCGCGCGATCTCTGCTTCGGCCGCCGCTTCCACGGCTGCATCATCGGCATGCAGGCCGGCACGCCTGCCCTCATGATCGCGGTCGATGACCGCATGCGGGAGATGCTGGAATTCATCGGCTTCCCCTATATCGAGGCAGCTACCTGGAACAGGGAGGCGGACAAGCGCGCCTATCTCGCCAACTTCCTCGGCAAGATCGACACGCAGGCCGTGATCGACCGTTATTCCGCTTGCGAGGCGAATTTCCGCAATGCTCTGGGGCAGATCGGACTTTGAGCGGATGAGGGTGGTGGCGCAAACGCGCGTGCGCCTTGCTTGCGCGCTGGCAGTGCTCTTGGCCTTTGCCCCGGCGCTGCCGGCGGGCGCTGACGAAGTGCTCTCCGATCGTATCGGAATCAACCGCGTAAACCTAGCCTGGCTTTCCCGCGGCGATCAGGAGCGCGTACTGAATGAAATCGTTGCAAGCGGTATCACCCATGTCCGGCTTTCGCTTTCGAGACCGGTGGACAAGAGCATCGAAGCGCTCGAAATGGCGGACCGGCGGGGGCTGAAAATCCTCCTCGAGATCCAACTCGGCAACAAGGATTATTATCCCGCGGAGGCGCGTTCTCGCACCGGTTTCGGCCGCATCTGGGATGTTCAGCGGCTTTCGGATCTCGATCTCGATCTCTACCGAGCGCAGTTGCGCTCGGCGCTTCGCCGCATTGACGAACTGGGTATCCGCATTGACGCCGTCGAGCCTGGAAATGAAATAAACTACAGCGCTTACAACGGCGACCTCGTCGTCTATGAAAAACCTGGGCGGCAGACGCCGCGCAACGTTTCGGAAGTTGCAAATCGCTCGGCCCTCGAACGCGGGCTCGACGCATATGTCGGCGCCCTCCGCATCACCCGGGAAGAATTGCGGGCGACGGTCTATAGCCGCGACGCGCTTCTCATTTCGGCAGGACTTTCCGACGTCGGCACTGGCGAGGCCGACCGCCGCGGCATGGAACGGCTCGAACCCGGCGAGTTCATTTCACTCCTGCGGAAGCGGGGGATCGATGCGCTGGTCGATGGCTACGGCATTCATGTCTATCCGGGACGCAAAGATGACGCGGCGCTTGCACGCTATGTGACGACGCTTCTCGACTTTTGCCGGCCTGAAGGGGAAGGCAAGCCGTGCTGGGTGAGCGAATGGGGCATTGCCAACACCGCGCTTTCCTGCCCGGTCGATGATCGCGAGCGGGAAGTGGCGGTCCGTGCCGTGCGTCGCAGCTTCGCGGAGCTGATGGAGAAGGGAAGGCTGAAAGCGGCCTTCTACTATGACTGGGACACCCAACCGGTCTACAGCGTCTGGCGCTGCGGCGCCTTGAGCCCGGCCGGCGTTGCGGCCACCGAAGCGAATAGCGGCGGGGCAGCGAGATGACGGGTCAAATCTGTCCGTTCCCCGTAGCCGAGGTCCGCGCGGCCGCGATGGGAAACGGTGACGGAAGGTCGGCGGATACACGACTGGTTGCATTCCCTGGCCCTGCTAAGGATAAGACGACGTCCGCCGGAGGCAGCTCTGGTCTAAAGACCATAAAGCCCGTTTATTCGCGGCAGACCCTGGCTAGTGTCTGTCCACAAACGGTAAGTTACTGAAATTATCGCAGGAATCGCGATATTTGAACAAGCAAAGCCCGGCGGTTTCAGGTGCACTTTAGATCAAGCCATTGATTCTAAAGACAAACCCGCAACCGCCGGAGCCGACAATGCGCCAAGAACGCAAATTCATAATGCCCGCGCCGAAGCCTTCCAGAGGACGCACGCACGGTGACAGCTGCCATAAAAACGGGCGTCTGACATTCCCCAGAGAGATATTGACGGTGATGCGATGGCCGGTAGCCGGCGCGCCGCGATACGAGTTCCACGCTGCGCCGACTTCTTTCCAAGAGCCGTCGGTATCAGCCTTTTGAATTGCCGTCGCCCGAATGACCTTCGTGCTCAAGAGTTACGACCTCGTCGGCTATCGATGCCACTTGCTGATCATGCGTGATGAAGAGCACCCCCCGCTGCGAAGAAAGCACTCTGATCAACCGCAGAATCTCACCCTTGGTCTTTTCGTCCAGCGCTGATGTTGCTTCGTCAAAGATGAGTATGTCCGCATCGCGATAGATCGCCCTGGCTATAGCCAATCGCTGGCGCTCGCCACCGGAAAGTTTCAGCCCCCGCTCACCGATTTCGGTGTCGAAGCCGTCCGCCAGACCTCTAACCAGCTCTTCGATTTCGGCCGCTCTTACGGCCGCCCACAATTTCGCGAGATTTGGCTCGTTGCTTAAACTGATATTGAAACCAAGGCTCTCGCGAAACATGACGGCGTCCTGAGGGACAACCGCGATCTTTCGCCGAAGCTTAAGGCCATCAAGTCGACCAACGTCTACGCCATCCAAGAGAATTCGACCTTCATTCAAAGGCAAGGTCTTCAGAATTAGGCGTACAAGCGTCGACTTTCCGCTCCCCGATCGTCCGAGCAAAGCCGTGATTTTTCCCCTTTCGACGTGCAGGGTCGCGCTCCGAAGTGCATGCCTGCCGTCCGGATACCTATAGCCCGCACCCTCTATATCGAGCCGCGAAATCCCACTCACCGCTTGCAGGGAGCCTTGATCCGGATCCTTTTCTTCCGCGAACACGTCCAGGAAACGCTTCACCGCTTCGAAGGATTGCCGCGTGTCGCGATAGGAGAAGCTAAATCCCTCTAGAGTCCGAAAGAGCTGCAGGATGTAGGTGTTCGTCAGCACGAGCGCCCCCACAGACAGCTCGTTGGAAACAACGCGCATCGCTGAGAGCCAAACGGCGGATGCAAAACCCAGCAGCAGTACGGCCGACAATGCAATGCCGAGAAACCCACGGCTGAAATAGAACGTCCGAAAGCGTGCGTGAACTTCACCAAGCCGGTCGCGGTAAGACTTGACCACCGCCTCTTCAATGACGAGCGTCTTGACTCCTTCGGCATTCAATATGGCATCGCCGGCCGTACCTTGCGCGTCGATTGAGGCGTTCAAAGCGATCTTGAGCCGCCGGCTTGCGAGTTCGGCGCCGAAAACGAGCGCCACTGCATAGAGTGCGATCGTGGCGAGGACGATCAGGGAAACATCGGCATCAACGAACGTGAAAAAGGCTATTGAGGTTATCAAGACCTCGAACAACAACGGAGAGAACTGCGTGAAAAGCATTCCGCTAAGCGTTTGAATCCCCCCGAGCCCCTGCCCGACAATGGAATCCAGACGCCCCATGGATCGGTTGACGTGAAAGCCGACCGGAAGATCTAATACATGTCGGAGATAAACCTCGCGGACAGAATTGAGGATCCGGTTTTCCGCCGGCTGGTAGATCAGCCAGCGTTGCTCGACGAGAAACTTGGAGAGCGCCAGTGCCAGCAGCGCAAAGACGACGAAGCTCAGCGCCTGGTGCCCCGGGAACTCCTTGCTCGAGAGCGCATCGATGGCCTTCGAAAAGAGAATGGGTGAAAGTGCCTGCAAGATACTTGCGAGGAATGACAACCCCACGCTCAGGAGCAGAAACACGAATATGGTACGACCGCTCTGAAGCGCCACGATAGAGCGGAGCAGTATCTTTGCCGTCGATGTTCGATCGACGGCCTCAGAGGATTCAATCGCTGTTTGTGACCTATGCGATGGCCGCTGTGCGACGTTCATTTCCCACCAATCCTTCCGCGATTTCAACGATCGGATCTCTAGCCGGCGCTCGCGCCTCCAAAACGCGTGAGAGCGCCCGACTGTGATGGCTCAGGCATTGCCTCAGTTCCGAACTCCCGAGCAGATCTTCAATCCCCTTAGCCAACTCGAAGGTGTTCTGCGGGTCAGGCACTCTCAGGACGTTGATGCGGTCCACGAGTTGACTACGGAAATAGACCTTTTCGTATATTTCTCCACTCAGGATTAACGGCGTCGCACATGCGATGACTTCCCTGGGAACTTGCGGCGTATGAAACGATATCGGAAACCGATTCTCGAGGAAAGCGACGGCGGTGCACGACCGGATGAAGGCCGGGACGAGCCATGGGGCCACCGGAGGCAGTAGAATTGACCGGCCGCGAAGGTTGTGCTTCTGGCTCACGTAATGGAAGGCGTGGGCGAACCTGTTGGGCGTGGCGCTCCATAGAGCTCGATAGGAAACTTTGATTCCTCTTCCCACGAGAGTGTCGAGCGCATCAATCAGATTATAGGTGCCCTTCACCTCCGCGATTTTTCCATATGAGCCGACGGCAGGGTCTTGGCTTTCCAGGCCGGCACGGTTCCAGGCAACAAGCGCGCGATAGGTCTCGGTCTCGAAACCGTAATGAGAAAACCACTCCTCGGCGCGATCGACCATCGCGGGCAGGTCAAACTGTTCTTCATTGCTATAGAAGGACGAGGGCAGGGCCCGCCCTTTGGCCCGGATGATCGCGTTCTCCTTCACGCCGGTGCTTTTCAAAATATCCTCGGTATCTGGATTCTTGCCGGTGATGACGGCGGCCGATTGCGACAGGCATCTGTCATAGAGGATGCCCAAACTTGGGATGTTACGAAGCCGCCCCAGGTCACTTCCGGCATGCCTTAGGATGACGGGAACATCATCCAATTGCCCAAGCAGGGATGCAGCCACGCCATAGGGCTCAAGGTACCATCCAATGATGACGTCGGGTTTCGTCCGTCCGATACTTGCCAGCCCCGAGCCCAGTAACTGGCTGACGAAGGGCGGCGCCCACGGGATATAGGAGTGGGCCGGGATGTTCTCGCAATTATGGACATTTCCGCCTTTCTGCAAAAAAACATCGAGTACTTTGTCGTCGCTCAGCAGCATCTGGCGGAAGCCATAGCCCATCTCGCTTGCGTTGGAGATGACGTCGATGGAATGACCGGACTCAAGAAAGTCGCTTGCGGCAAACCATGTGCTGCGGGAAACGCCTCCTTGAATCGGCGGGATCTTTCCAAGCAGAAGTACATGCATGCTTTCAATCCTCCCAACCACATTCACGCCGGCTGAGACACCAAGGTGAATGGGTCCCAAACAAACGTGTCAGTTCACGGTGCAGCTATGGCCGGTGCAACTGTTACAACCGCTGCAGCCTGTGCAGGCAGCCACATCAGTGTCGTTGCCGGTCGGCCGAGGCCAATAGGCCGATGGCGCCGATTCGTTGAACACCGCCTCATAGTCGGCCAGGAATGCGAGGTAGTGGTCGAAGGTGCTCGCCAACATCTCGCCTTCGACTTCCGGAACGTGATGCAGGAAGCGGCCGGCGACAGCATCGCAAAAGGCGGCATAATCGCGGGTGAAGATCACGAATGTATGCCAGAGCTCGTCGACAGCACCCGTCATGCCGTAGAACTTGCCGTGCTGCGCCGCCGTTGCGCAGAGCGCCAAAAAGCGCAGCATCTCGCGCCGATGGTCCTGGGCGATTTCTACCGACAAGCCATGTTGTTTTCGATAGCGGGCCAGCACCGGCTTCAATTCGAAGCGTTCGGCGATGTTGTTCCGGCGCAGCGCGTCCGAAGCGAAGCCTGGAACCGTGGGCACGTAGCCGATCGAGTTCGACGGTAGTGTGAGGGCAATCGAGATGTGAGCAGACGCGGCATCATTGGCGACGCTTTGGTCAGTGATAACCTCTTGGGGCATTGCTTGGTCTCCTGAATTTAGGATATCGTTTGATGGGATTCCGTCTAGTTCACAGTACAAGACCCCCCAGATCCACAAGAGCTGCAGGCGCTGCAGCCCTTGCAGGCGGCAGCTTCGGGATCGTTGCCGGTCGGCCGAGGCCAATAGGCCGATGGCGCCGGTTCGTTGAACACCGCCTCATAGTCGGCCAGGAATGCAAGGTAGTGGTCGAAGTTGCTCGCCGACATCTCGCCCTCGACCTCAGGAACGTGATGCAGGAAACGGCCGGCCACGGCATCACAAAAGGCGGCATAATCGCGGGTGAGGATCACGAATGTATGCCAGAGCCCGTCGACAGCACCCGTCATGCCGTAGAACTTGCCGTGCGGCGCCGCGGCCGCGCAAAGGGCCAAAAAGCGCAGCATCTCGCGCCGATGGTCCTGGGCGATTTCCACCGATAGGCCATGCTCCTTCCGGTAGCGGGCCAGCACCGGCTTCAATTCGAATTGTTCCGCGATGTTGCTCCGGCGCAGCGCGTCTGCGGTAAAGCCCGGGATTGTGGATGCGTGGCCATGCCGAATGTTGGGATTGTCGATTTCCTCCAGCCCGGCCAAGGGAAATACCGGAAGGCGCGCGAAGGTCTTTTCATTTGGGTTTAGGTCTTCGGTCATTTGGAATCCTCCTTTCCTGGCGCTGAAATGATCAGCACGCAGCGGAGAATTTTGTTATTCTGCGGCGAAAGAAGGGCATTCTCTCTGATATATTCAGAATATATTCAAGCTATATTATCATTATGTATCTAGATATTTTGATCCATCTCAACGTATACTTTATACGTTTCTTTTAGTCTTTGCATATCTATTTTGTGAAAATCACGATTAAGCCAGGCCGGCATCTCTTGCCTGAAACGCGCCTATGGCTTGGCGCGCTGCACCGGGCGTGGGCTCGACCACTCCAAGACTTATGTCTGATCCCTCGGTAGTCGCTTACAATCTCGCCCTCCTCGCCCGCCTCAGATCGCTGACTTCCCATGTCGCCAGCCGAAACCGGACCCGCGAAACGCCGGCAGTTACCAATGCGCGCATTTCCACCAGAAATCCTCGCCGCCCAAATTTGCACCCATGAGCCACACCGCATGGCTTCAAAGCGGCCGCCAAGCAGAACCCAACGTGCTGCAAGCACAAGAAAACCAGCCGTTTATGGATGGAAACTAGCTAAAGCCTCTCGTTCACGAGAACAGCTCCCGGAATAGGGGTGGGCCAGCTTCTTCCTCCGCGAGGGCGGCGCGGTTAGCAGCCTCGCGGAGTGCCTGAAAGTCGGCCTGGTCCTCGAGCCTGGTACCGCCAAGCCGCACCGTCACCGATATCTGGCGCTCTTGTCCGGCTGTGAACGTGGTCTCCTGCACCCGCGCGCGGATGCGCTCGCAGATGTTGCTGGCATTTTCCGTTGTTGTGCCGGGCAAATAGATGCCGAGTTCGTCGGAGGCAAGGCGGGCGACGAGATCACCATAGCGCAGGGAAGAATGTACGATCCGAACAATCGATTGAAGCAGTGTATCGGCCCATTGCGGACCATAGCGACGACTGATCTCATCGAAATTACCGACATTGAGAACGAGCATGACGCCATCCGGGTTTTCCGCGCCGCTCACGCGCCTGCGGTCTATGGCTTGCTCGACTGAGTTCACAAATTCGCTGGCGCGCAATGTATCCGTGACGGGATCATGACGGAGCGCATACTGAAGTTCTTTTTGGGTATCACGAAGCGCTTCGTTGCGCAGACGGATTGCCAATTGAAACCGAAATGTGACAGCAGCCGATATTAACGCCACGGCGGTCAATTCCACCCAAAATGGAGGTTCGGGAACAAGCAGGCTCAGTGCCCAAACGACCACGGCCGCTCCAGTCGCAGAGGCAAGGGCGCGGAGCGTTGACATCTTGATATGCGGGGCGATTACGGCCTGGCGACAACGAAATTGCAGAGTCATCGGTTAACGGAGCTTTTGCAGTGGTCGCTATCGTTAAGGGCTTCGGTGAAATACCAGGTGAATAAATCCGATGGCATTTTAGCAATGGGCCACGAAGAATTTGATCGTCACGTGATCGAGATCACGGCCTACGAGGCCAGGCCAATGAGCTCGTTTAAAAAACATTCGCACCTTCTGCGTTAACGCCGGGAGTATTTGCTTCAATCACAGAAAACCGTGGAGGCCTGCGGCTCGATTGCCATAGGGTGAAAATTTACAAATCTCAGCGCCATCAGGCCAACCAGTTCCAACATAAATCGCTCATCATAGCGAGCTAATTAACCACCAAGCGCAAGCCGGCGACTGTCGGCCGAGGCTATGGGCGTGCAGCGCAAGCACGTCAACGAGTTGTGCGGGAACCGCAGGAACGTGACCGCCGCAACGGCGCTCATCCTTGCCCGCGTCTTCGGCAACAGCCCGGACTTCTGGCTCAACGTGCAGCGGCGCAACGATCTTCGGGAGGTGATGAACACGCCCAAGGAGCGCGAGCGAGTCGAGCGAGCGCGCCCGTTGAAGCACGCGGCATGAGCGGCGTTACGGATCGGCGACGGATGGTCAGTGTTTTACCCGTTCTATGTGCCGCCGTTGCACCTGTCCGGAGATTTATGGGGCCATTACACAGAGCGACTTTTCCGGAACGATCAAACAGCGTTATCAAGGCGCAGGCCCTTCTCGTTGAACAGATGAAGCGGTGCGGCCGAGAGCGACAGGCGGAGCTCGCTCCCAATCGCCAGGTTGTGCTGGCCAGGTGCGACCACCAGAACCTTCTGCCCGGCTATATCGGCATGGATGACGGTTTCCGAGCCGAGCGCTTCCACAAGCCTGATCTTGGCCGGAATGGCGGTCGGCTCGCTGCCAACCGCAATATGGTGGGGGCGCACGCCGACCGTGACCCGCGCGCCTTGGCTGAGATTGGTGTCGTTGACCGGAAGCTCGATCCGTTGCCCGCCGGGCAACGCTGCAACGGCTCTGCCGGACTGCACGGATTCGACCGTTGTTTCGAGGAAATTCATGTGCGGCGAGCCGATGAAGCCCGCAACGAAGCGGTTGGCCGGTGAATTGTAAAGTTCGAGCGGCGTGCCGACCTGCTCGATCCGGCCGGCGCGCAGCACGACGATCCGGTCCGCCAGTGTCATCGCCTCGACCTGGTCGTGGGTAACGTAGATCATTGTCGCCGAAAGCCGGGCATGGAGTGCTGCAAGCTCAGCGCGCGTTGAGCCGCGCAGCTCGGCGTCGAGGTTGGACAGCGGTTCGTCGAGCAGGAAGGCGACTGGCCTGCGCACGATAGCGCGACCGATCGCGACACGCTGGCGCTGGCCGCCAGAGAGCTGGCCCGGTCGCCGGTCGAGATAGGCCTCTATCTCCAGCATGCGCGCGGCTTCGCCGATACGCTCGGCGATCTCCGCCTTAGGCATCTTGGTGTTTTCCAGGCCGAAGGCGAGGTTCTGGCGCACGCTCATATGCGGATAGAGCGCATAGGACTGGAACACCATGGCAAGGCCGCGGTCGGCGGCCGGGATAGTGTTGACCACCTTGCCGTCGATGGCGAGTTCGCCGCCTGTCGGTTTTTCCAGCCCGGCAATCATGCGAAGCAGTGTCGACTTGCCGCAACCGGAGGGTCCGACGAAGACGACCAGTTCGCCGTCCTTGATCTCCAGGTTGATGCCATGGAGCACGTCCACTGCCCCGAAGGATTTCGTCACATTGGTGAGCTTAATATGACCCATGACGGCCTCCTCTATTTCAGTCCGGTTCCGGCAATGCCGGTGGTGATGAAGCGCTGCAGGAAGATGAAGACGAGGACGACTGGGATCATCGTCACCACCGTCATCGCCAGGATGAAATGCCACTGCACATTGAGCTCGCCGGAATAGATGCTGAGGCCAACCTGCAGAGTATAGAGTTCCTTGCGCGATAGCACGATCAGCGGCCAGAGAAAGTCGTTCCAGCGCCAGACCACGGAGAAGATCGCAAGAACGGCGAGCGCGGGGGCGGTCAAGGGCAGGATGATGCGCCAATAGATCTGCCATTCCGACGCCTTGTCCATGCGGGCCGCGTCGATCAATTCGTCGGGAATGGTCAGCATGTACTGGCGCAGGATGAACACGCCGGTTGGCGTCGCCACGGTCGGCAGGATGACGCCCCAGAGGTTGTTGAAGAGGCCGAGCGCCGAGACGATCGAATAGAGCGGCACCATGATCACCGAGAGCGGCACCATCAGAGTGGCAAGGATGAGCAGCATGGCAAAGGTCCGGCCGCGAAACTCGTATTTGCTGAGCGCAAAGGCCGCCATTGAATTGACCACGAGCGTAATCAGCGTTGCCGTTACCGTGACGAAGACGGAATTCCACAGATAGCGAACGAAATCGAAATGGGTGAAGGGTTCGGTATAGTTCTCCGAGGCGAACGACATTTCGCGGACCGGGGTGCGGTGCGAGATGTTGACCTTGACGATCTCGCCCGGTTTCTGCGGATCGACCATCTGGCTCACGATGCCGATGCGCCGGACTTCGGCGAGTGTCGCCTTGCTGCCATCCGGCAGCGTGACGTTGTAGAGATCGAGCGGTTTGTCATAGCCTTCAACCGTCACTTTCTGAGTGACGTAGGGCAAGATGGTCGGCGGGAATTCGGCAAGGGCTGCCGGCGACTTGAATGACGAGCCTACGAGCCAGACGGCCGGGCCGAACATGACGAACAGGCCGCCGACGAGCCAGACCCAGGTGACGATATCCGTCCAGTGCCAGCCCTTGCCGCCCTTGCGGCGCAGGATGAATTCGGCAACGCGGCTCATTTGCGGGCTCCCTTCTTCTCACTGGAGCGGCTGAGGCCGAGCTGCATCAGCGTCAGCACGACGAGGACGACACCCATGAGGATCGAGGCCGCCGCGGCAAGCCCCGGATTGCGCAACTGCGTGGCAAAGCCGGTCTCGTAGATATACTGGGTGAGGTAGAGCGTGCTGGTGCCCGGTCCGCCGCCCGTCAAGACGTAGACTTCATCGAAGATCTGCACGGCCTTGATAAGGACGAGGACGACCACGACGAGCAGGTTGGGCGCAAGCAGCGGCATGGTGATGCGTAGGAACGCCCGCGTCGGCCGGGTGCCATCCATTTCGGCGGCTTCGTAAAGATCCTTCGGGATCGCCTGCAGGCCGGCGAGCAGGATCAGCGTGTAAAAGCCCATATGCGCCCAGATCGACACGCCGATCGTGGCGGCAAAGGCCCAGTTGCGATCGTTCAGCCAGGCATAGGGATCAAAGCCGAAACCGTAGAGGCCGAAGTTCATCAGGCCCTGGCGCTGCAGGATCCATTTCCAGATCAGGCCGACAACGACAGGCGACAACAGCACCGGAAAGAAGAACACCGCCCGCCAGAAGCTGCGCGCGGCTAGCTCACGGTTGAGGATCAGCGCGGTCACGAGCGAGACGGCGATCATCAGGGTGACCTGGATGACGACGAACCAGCCGGTATTGCTGACGGCCGTCCAGAACGTGTCTTCGGCGCAGCTATTGGCATTGAGATAGTTCGTGCAGTCGAACAGCCGAGCATATTGATCGCCGCCGACGAAACTGCGATCCGGCAGGAAGAGGGCAGTCCCACCGGTCATCGAATAGGCGAAGTTGATGAAGAAGGGCAGAAGCACGAAGATGCCGAAGATCAGCATGTTTGGCAGCAGGAAAAAGGCCGCCATGCCGCTGATCCCGGTGACCCTTTGCAGCCACCGCAGGGGCGCGTCAATCAGCCCCATCGCGAAGCGCACCGGCGTGAGAACGACTTCGCCAATACCGGAGCCCGTTTTTCCGGGAACATCTGCATTCATTGCCCACCTCCCTGCGGCAGGTGGAAACTTACTCGTTTCCAGCTGCTGTCGCAGTTTGCAAATTGCTTCTCAAGACATGCAAATGGGAGGCGAGCGGCGACGCAGTTTTGCTGCCACCGCTCGCCTCACTGTTAGCGGCCAGAATCTTTGACCTTGGCCGCGATGTCCGCATCGATACGGGTGTAGGCTTCGGCCACCGGCATTTCGCCCGCCGCTGCCTGGCTCACTCGGGTGACCAGCGCCGCATAGTAGGTGTCCGACCAGAACCAGCCGGGCAGCTTTCGGGCGATATCGGAAAGCGAGCCGGTCGCCCCGACGAAGATGTTCAGGGCGGCCTTTGCCTGTGCATCGTCAGTCTTGAAATCCAGACCCTTTTCGACCACGCCCTTGTGCGCAGGCAGGAACAGCGTGCGTTCGGAAAATTCCTTCACGATGTCTTCGCGTGCCAGATAATCCATGACCTTGGCCACTTCGGTCGGATTCTTGGTGTATTTGACCGCGACCAGCCCAGCGCCGCCGGTCATGCCGGTGCAGTTTGCCGGACCACAAGGGCTGCCGGTTGCGACCCAGTCGAAGTTCGAGCCGATCTTGGTCGAGAAGTTCGGGACCTGCCAGGAGCCGGAATAGTAGTAGGCAAGCTGGCCGTTGATGAAATCGTCGGCTCCGGCGCGGTAGGTCGAGCCAGCTGCAGACACCCAGACGTCCTTGCTCATCGTTCCGTCGCCGACCCAGCCGACGAATTTTTCGATGAACGCCTTGGCGCCGTCATCCAGCGGAGCGGGCTTTCCGTCGGCACCGATGTAGTTCGAGCCATAGGCTAGGATCGGTCCGCTCAAGCGGTGACCGGATCGGTCAAGCGCCATGGCGAAAGGCAGCTGCTGGCTTTCGGCGACCTGCTTGGAGGCCTTGGCCCAGTCGTCCCAGGTCGCATCCTTGCTCGGCAGGGCAATGCCCGCCTGGTCGAACAGCGTCTTGTTGGCAAAACCGCCGGCAAGCGTGATCTGCGTCATGAAGCCGGAAATCTGGTTGGACCCATCCGGACGCATCCAGTCGGCCTGAGCGCCGAAATTCGTGTCCCAGTAGGCGGCGTCGGCGACCAGTGGGCGAAGATCGAGCCAATGCTGGCTCATTGCCTTCAGGTTGGTGACGCGGGCGATATCCGGACCGTCGCCGGCTTCAAGCTGCACTGGCAGCTGTTCGCGCACGACCGTGTAGGACACGTTGTCGAGCACGACGTTGATCCCGGGATTTTCCTTCATGAAGCGGTCGAGCAGGTCTTTTAGGACCTCGCCCTCGACGCCATCGGAATACCACATGATGCGGACGTCGCCGGCGAGTGCCGCCGTCGACGTCAAAAGCCCGACGGCAAGCGCCGCCAGCAGTGTTCTGGTCTTTCGCATTGTCTTCCTCCTCTTCAGTGCACGAGCCCTTCTCCCGCTCGCAGGTAAACGTCGCGCCGGTTTCTCCTACCAGGCGCTTCGCTATCAGTTGGCCGCCAGCATGGCGACCTCGCCGGCAACCGTGAAGTCCTTGGGCGAAACGGTGCGGCCCTCGGCCTCGACCGAACCGTCGGCGCGAAATGTTACTGTGCCGTAGTCCGGGTCCTCGATAGCGAGCGAGCCGTCTTCCTTCTCCTCGACCGCAAGAGCCGCGAACCGGGCTTCCACCGCGGCAAGGGTGGGGGCCTCGCAGACCCGAACGATCCAGCGGGTTTTTCTGCCGTATTGGCGCAGTTCCGCATTGGCGGATGGACCATCCTTGATTGCAACGAGATCGGTGCTGCCGCGCAGCATCATCGCGCCGTTCCCGCAGCGCGCCAGCGCAAGGGTTCCATTGACGCTGCTCTCGTCGAACTCGCCAACAGGAAACCAAGCATGGGTGAAATCCGGCTGCTCTTCAAAGGTGGAAAAGTGAAGTACCGCTAGCGCTCGGTACTGGTGGGCGCGAGGGAGGGTGCCGCAACCGCCCCAAAAGGACGGCCGACCGTACCCGAACTGAATTGTTTCACCGGGATGGTTGATCCAGACGGTCGCTTCTGGCCGCTCGCCGAGCCGCAGATGCAGCACGGTTTCCTGGTACCCCCATTCGTTCCAGCGGTAATGGGCAGCAGACCCCATGGCGAAATCGCGGCTCTTATAGTGATAGAGCGCTGCGAACCTGTTTTCACCTTGCGCGAACCGCCATTCCTGATGCTCGTCGGCTTGATGGCAGGCGACCATGCCAAGGTTTTCCGGCACGGTCAGACCATTGTCGCGCAGACATACGGCGAGCTGCGGCAACGCGTGCACGCGGCGGCCGTACCAGCCCTTGCCCCAGAGTAGACGGGCAACACCCGAAAGCTCCAGAGAACGGCCGGCGCAGAGCGTGTGTTCGTAGGAACGCCCTTGCGCTGCCGTCACCATGCCGTGATGCGCCGAGCGGCCGATCACTTCGCACAGGCGAACGATGCCCTTCTGCGCGCGCTCGGCGATGTCGGCATCGGGCGACAGGGCGGCGAGCGCGGTCAGCCCCTTGAGGTCGATCGGGAAATAGGGGGCGGAGTTGAACTCCGCCATTTCCCAGGCTTCGAAATGGTCGAGCCAGGCGCGAACACGGGCAGCACCAACGGCGCTCTGCTCGGCGCCTGTGCGGCCGGAGCGGGCAAAGGTCTTGTCGGCCAGAAGACGTCCGGCGAGATAGGCGGAGGTGTGAAACAGCAGTGCGTGGTTTTCCGAGAAATACCATTGCACATCGTTGCCGGGCTCATCCATCCAGTAGCGGAAACCGAGGATAGCCTGATCGATGCGGGCGCGTGTCGCCTCGCCGATGTCCTTGCCCCAGACGGTGCGCGACCAGATCAGCGGAACAAGCGAGAAATCCGCGCAGTCGTGGCAATCCTCGATCGAAGGTAGGATCTCCTCGATCATCGCATCGGTGTCGGCGCCACTGCGGCCGCTTGCCAGCCGCGCAAAGGCGCGGACGGTATCGCGCTCGGAGAATTCCGAGATTTCGTCCAGCGTTTCGGTGATCCGCTCGGCAAGTGCTGCCGGTGCTTCGCCCTGACGGCCGGCATGGCAGATCTCGACGCCGAGCGAGCGCGAGGCGACGAAGCCGCCGGCCTTCAGCGTGATGCGGAAATGACGGAAGTCCGCGGGTGCGTTTTCCGAGGGGCCGATGACCAGATGCGCATCGCCGGCCTTGAGCACGAAGTCGTAGTCGAAGCGCTCGGTCGACATGAAGTCGCCTTCGACGGCGACGTTGACATCGACATCCACCGACAAAGGCTCGGCGAGAAGCAGCGTGATGTCGCCTTCGAAATAGGCCGTCTTGTCGAAATGCATGCCTTCGAGGGCGGCCTCGATTGTCTCGGCGATCTTGCCTTCGATCGGCACGGGCACGGTGACGTTTGCCGGCGGTCCGTCGAGATAATCAAGCTGGAAGAAATAGCGCGCATCGCGTTCGGCCAGATCGTCGAAGAAGATGGTGACCTCGTTCAGTCCTTCTTCCAGCGGAAGGTCGAATTCAGCCTTTGCCTCGAGGTTGCGGCTATAGGGCGCCATCCAGCCGGTCTCGTTGCCATTCAGCCAGAGAACTGCGCCGCCACAGGTACCGAGGCGGAACTTTGCCGTCCCGGCTTTCTCGGCAGCGATGAATGTGCGGGCAAAGGTGGCAAGTCGCGTCGGGCGGAACCAGAAGCCGGAGAGATCGAGCCGCGGCGAGCCGAAAGGCAGCCACCAGCGCGACGCGTCGAACGCGCCGCGCACGTCCGGCCGCTTGCCGCGATAGGTTTCGGCGAAGATCGTGCGGCAGGGATATTCGTGCGGGATGAAGTTCTTATGCTTCGTCAAGAAGAAGAACGGGTCCATCTCACCCTTCATCGGGGCGTCGGGAACGTCGAAACGCTCCTCGGCGATCGCGCCGAGCTGCCAGTAGCGGATGGCTTCGCCGGGGTTAAGCTCACGGTCCATAAGTGATCTCATCGGGCTCATTTCAGTTCCGCTAGGGCCACCGGGGCCACATCGTTATATTCCTGGTTTTCTCCGGTCATGCCCCAGACGAAGGCATAGGGGCCGGTGCCGGCGCCCATATGGATAGACCAAGCGGGTGACAAGACGGCGTCGCCATTGGCGACGATGAGGTGACGCGTTTCTTCCGGGCGGCCCATCAGGTGGATGATGCGATCTTCCGTCGCCATGTCGAAATAGCAATAGGCTTCCATCCGGCGCTCGTGCACATGCGGCGGCATGGTGTTCCAGACGCTGCCCTCGGCAAGATCGGTAATGCCCATCAATAGCAGGCAGGACGGTGTCACCTCGGGATGAATGTACATGGCGAGCCGTCGCTTGTTCGATCGGCGGCCGTCTCCCAGATCGATAGCCTTCGATTCCGCCTTCTTGATCAGCCGGTGGGGGATGTCGGAGCCGGCGGGCACCGAGTTCATGTAGAACCGGGCGGGGTTCCTTCCCGAGAGGCTCGCCATCGCAATCTCGCGCGCACCGCGGCCGAGATAGAGCACGTCGCGGTTTTCCAGCGTGAAGGACCGCCCGTCGACGGTCACGGTGCCCGTGCCGCCGAGATTGGCAATGCCCATTTCGCGGGCAGACAGGAGATAGGGCGTGCCGATCTCGGCGCCGGAGCCGAAGGTCACGCTCTGGGAAACCGGCATCGCACCGCCGAGAAGAAGGCGATCGACATGCGTATAGGTGAAATTGACAGCGTCCGGCAGGAACAGGTCCGTCATCAGGAAGGCGCTGCGGAGCTCCTCCGTATCATAGGCTTTGACGTCTTCTGGTGCCGCGCCATACAAAATCTTCATCGTCACGCTGCTTGTCCTTCGGTGCCGACATGCTGCAGGCCTTCGGAGAGGCACAGGATTGCCAATGCCTGGCCGTAGCCGGTCGGTTGAATGGGGATATCCTTGTAGAACTGGAGATCGTGACCCATGCGTGTGCCGTAGGAGACGTTGAGCACGGTGCCGGTCTCGTCGATATTGTCCATCACCACCTGCAGAGCTTTCAGCCCGGCTTCACGCCATGCCGGCGTGCCGAGCCCGAGACGATAACCTTTCAGAAGGCCGTAGCCGATGCCAGCCGTAGCGGAAATCTCTTCGTAGGAGGTGGGATCGTCGAGCAGGGTGCGCCAGGCGCCGGACGGAGCCTGAAGCGCGAGCAGCGCATCGACCTGCGCCACGAGAACACCCTGCAGAAATTCTTTCACCGGCGTGCTGATCTCGGCGAGATCGAAGAAATCAAGTAGTCCCGCCGTGATCCAGGCATTGCCGCGCGCCCAGCGCGCTTCGGCAAAATTGTGGCGTCCGTCAAAGGTCCAGCCGTGGAACCAGAGGCCGGTATGGGTGTCAGCGAGGTAACGCGTGTGGACGAGGAATTGCCGAGATGCCTCAACGACCAGTTCGGGCCGACCGCTTGCCTGGCCGTAGGATGCCAGGAACAGGGCGACCATATAAAGGGTGTCGTCCCAGAGTTCGTTGTCGTTGACCTTATCGGAGACGTGATGCTCGAAACCGCCTTCCGGCGTGCGGCCCATGTCCGACATCACGCGGTTTGCCCAGTCGTCGAGGACCTGCTGCCAGCGGGGGTCGCGGGTCTTGGCCCAGAGCACTGAAAGGCCGAGCATCGGCGCGGTGGTGTTGACGTTGAGTTGCGGCAGGCCCGCCTCGATGCGTGCCTGGTACCAGCCTTCGATGAGCTGCTGCAGATCGCGGCGGCCGGTGAAAAGCCAGAGCTTGATCAGGCCATAGAGGCCGACGCCCTGCGGCCACTCCCAACTTTCGAAACTGATGTAGTCGCCGGCGGTTCCGTCGAGATTAGGTTCATGGAAGCGACCGTCGTGCTTCAGGCCGGTCGTTCCGGCGACAAGGCGATCGAGACCATCGCGAATATCGCGGCCATTCGGGGCCATAGTATTCCTCCCAACCTGTCCGCTCTTCGGCGGTTTCGCTGCCAAAATAAAGCCACGGGATTTTTTCTTGCGCAACCTGAAAATTTTTCTCATGATTGCGGCGAGGAGACGAGGGATGACCGTCAAACCATTGCCGGGCAAACGCGGAAAGAAGAGCAAGCGTGTGCGTCTGGAAGACATCGCCGAAGCCTGCGGTGTTTCGCTGAGCACCGCCTCGCGTGCTCTTGCGGGCGAAAAAGGCGTCCGGCCGGAAATCCGCCAGCAGGTGCTCGAAGTCGCAAAAATTGCCAATTACGTCATTCCAACCGCGGTTGCGGGGCAGAAAGTCATTCTCGCCGCATCGAGCGCTGCCATGATCGACTACGTGCGCAACCAGTTCACGCTCTATGTCCTGGAAGGCTTGAAGGATCGGGCGCAGGCGCTCGGGCTCGAAATCATCACGCGGCCAATCGCAGGCAGACACGATGAACTTGCCGTTCTGAAGGAGGCGCTGGATGATCCGCAGGTTGCCGGCCTGCTGTTTCTCACTGTCGATGACGAGGGCATGCTTGCCGCCACGCGCGGCTTTCACAAGCCTGTGGTCCTTCTCAACAGCGACGATCCGTTCATGCGGCTTTCCAGCGTCACGCCCTGCAACCGCTCAAGCGCGCGGCTCGCCGCCGATCACCTGATCGATCTCGGCCACGAGCGTATCCTGTTCCTGATGCGGCCCGGCCGGCGCACCATCGAAAGGCGCTACGAAGGCTGGAAGGACGCCCTGCTGCATCGCGGACTACCCTTCGACGAGGGTCTCATGGTGCCTGTCGAAGACTGGCTTCCGGAGCTTGCCGCCAAAGCGGTCGCGGCGCGCATCGCTGCCCGCGGGCTCGATTTCACCGCCATACTGGCCGCCGGCGACAGCCTCGCCGTCGGTGCGATGATGGGTGTCCAGCAGTCCGGGCTTACTGTGCCGGGCGACGTTTCAGTGATGGGTATGGACGATCTTCCGCAGGCGGCCTTCCTCAATCCGCCGCTGACGACCATGCATATCCCAATGCGCGAGATCGGCTCGGTGGCGCTCGATCTGCTACGCGACAACCTCTCCAGCCTGCCCATGCCGCCGCGTCGCGTGGAACTTGCCTGCCATCTCGTTGAACGCGCGTCCACCGCTCGGTGCCGGCCTGTTTCAATTCACCAGATTTCTATGGATAGTCAGGATCGAGAGAGCTTTCCTCACTGACGGCGAATATTGGCAAGCCTCCGTGGTTTCAAGCCCCCGCAACAGATACACAATGTGCGACCCGAAGACATAGGTAACAGATCGTACCTAACACTTGGGTGACAACCTCGTGCCGAACGGGTTGTCGACCGTTTGCAAGTCATCTGCTCCAGATCGATATATCCCAGATCATGTGCATGAAGCTGACGAGCCAAATGCCGTACCGGCGAAGGCCTCTGAAGCAGGAAAGGCGGGGCGTGCGCTGGCATCCCCGCGCCAGCCGCAACGGCCCGGCGCAACTGCTGGATTGGGCGCGCCGGTTTTGATTAGCGCTCGTTGGTATAACCTTGCTGTTGGTTAGAGCTGCGAATCCTTCACAGGACGGCATCAACGCTCGGTAATCAGCGGGCCTTTTGTTGAGTGGGAATACGATCCCGGGTGGACGACACCCGAGGCTTAGTTTGCCACTGTGTTGCCGCACGTTGCCAGGCGGATGTCTCTTCGGAAGTCCGACGGTGACATGCCTGCGATGTGGCGGAAGGATTTGTTGAAGGCGCTGATGGAGCCGAAACCGCTGTCCATCGCCACCTGAAGCACATTCGCGTCGTCGGCCATCAGCAACGCCTGGGCGCGTGAAAGGCGCAGCAGATTGAGGTATTTGCTGAGCGTCATCCCGGTCGATTTCTTGAAGACGTTCATTGCGTATTTCGGATGCAGATCCGCAGCGCGGGCGATATCGACGGTGTCGATGTCCTCCATGAAATTGGCGGCGATGAAATCGCACATCCTGACTATGCTGCGCGACGATTGCGCATGGGGCTGTTCGGCCTCCGTTCCGCCGTAGCCGACAGCCGTCATCGAATAGGGTTCGAATGCGATGCGCTCGATGCGGAGCAGCAACTCGTCGACGGCATGTTGCGCTTTTGCTGGATTGCCAGAGTTGGCGTAGCGGGACCAGCGGGAGAAGTTCTCTTTGTCTGCGGCGTCGGTGGCGGACGTCAGCAGCGTCGAGCCCTTCATCAGCCTGCTGGAGATTTCAGCAGGCAGGCGAAGACGGAAGAAATAGACAAGCGGCAGATGGGCTCCCGCATAGAGCGAATCGTCGGAGGATTCATCCATCTGATGCGGCTGGCCGCCCCAGAAGAGGCACATGTCGCCGGCCCTGAGCGTCATTTCGTGGTCGTTCATGCGGTAATGCACGATTCCGCGCATGATGTAGTTCACTTCCACCTGCGCGTGCCAGTGCGGCATGACCATGACCGGCGGATGGGCGTGGAACATCTGCAGCGTTGTCGGCAGGCCCTCGATACTGCTCGCACCCGGCTGATAGATGGCTCTGCTGGCAACCTTACTTTCCGCCAAATTCATATTCCCTTTTTAGGAGACAGGGGCTCCCTTGCATATAACTTAGCCACGTTCGCTAAAGGACGGCAATTGAAAAGGGAGGATTTTCAATGCGCTTCAAACTTATCGGTGCGACCGCTGCGGTCGCGCTGCTGGCTTCCGGTTCCGCATTCGCGCAGTCGGGCAATCTCACCATCTGGAGCTGGAACGTCGCCGCATCGGCGCTGAAGTCCACGCTCGAAGGCTTCAACAAGCAATATCCGGATATCAAGGTCACGGTGGAAGACCTCGGGAACGCGCAGGTCTTCGACAAGACGCTTGCCGCATGTGCCGCAGGCGGCGACGGGCTGCCCGACATCGTGACGATCGAGAATTTCGAGGCGGAAATCTTCTGGAACCGCTTCCCGGACTGCTTCGCCAATCTGAACGAACTCGGTTATACGGCGGAAATCCAAGCGAAATTTCCTGACTTCAAGCGCACCGAGCTAGAGGTCGGTGATGCCGCCTATGCGATGCCGTGGGATTCCGGTCCGGTTGCCGTCTTCTACCGCCGTGACTTCTATGAAAAGGCCGGCGTCGATCCGGCAACGATCAAGACCTGGGACGATTTCGTCGCCGCCGGCAAGAAGATTTCCGAAGCCAATCCCGGCGTCGTCATGGCGCAGGAAGATTTTAACGGTGGCAGCGGATGGTTCCGCATGATCGCCAATGAGCAGGGCTGCGGCTATTTCTCGACCGATGGCCAGACAATCACCATCAACAAGCCCGCCTGCGTCGCAACCCTCGAAAAAATCAAGCAGATGAAGGATGCCGGCACAGTGACGGCAGCGAATTGGGACGAGGCAATCTCCTCCAACACGGCCGGCAAGGTTGCGAGCCAGGTGTCTGGCGGCTGGTATGAAGGCACGATCCGCTCCACTTCGCCTGCTCTCACCGGCAAATGGGGCGTTTACATGATGCCGAGCCTCACTGCCGACGGCCCGCATGCCGCTAACCTCGGCGGTTCGTCGCTGGCGATCAACGCCAATTCCGAAAGCAAGGAGGCGGCCTGGGCCTATCTGAATTATGCGCTGGCTACCAATGAAGGCCAGGTCACGATGCTGAAGTCCTTTGGCCTCGTCCCTTCGCTGCTGTCGGCCGTACAGGATCCTTTCGTCAACGAGCCGCTGCCTTACTGGGGCGGGCAGAAGGTCTGGGCGGACATCCTTTCGACGCTGCCGAAGATCGTGCCGAGCCGCGGGACGGCGTTCCAAAGCGATGCGGACGCGATCTACAAGGCAGTGCAGACGAAGTATATCGCCGGCGGCTATCCGGACGCCAAAGCGGCGCTTGACGACGCGGCCAACCAGATCGCCTCGGCGACGGGCCTTCCGATCACCGAATGAGCAACTGGCCGGGCGCCTGGTTAGCGCCCGGCATTTCACCTTCAAGGTGGCTCGTTTCGCTTGTGAGGAGGATATAAATGCCATTCAGGACCCGGAGCGCTTATGTGTTCCTTGCGCCCTATCTTCTGGTCTTCGCCACCTTCTGGCTTTGGCCGATTATCAATTCGTTCCTGATCTCGTTCCAGAACACCCGCATCAATCCCTGGAAATACAGCTTTCAGGCCAATTGGGGACGCCTCTTCGGCGATCCGGCTTTCTATAACGCGCTCTATAACACGCTGATCATCCTGCTCATCCAGGTGCCGGTGATGATTGCGCTCGCGACCGTCATGGCGGTACTTTTGAATTCGCCGCTGCTGAAAGCGCGGCCTCTTTTCCGCTTCGCTTTCTTCGCACCCGTCGTCGTCGGTGAGGTTGCTTATGCTGCGGTCTTCCGGCTGATGTTCAATCTCGATTTCGGCATCATCAACAAGATCATCGCTGCGACAGGCCTTAACCCTGTTTCTTGGTTCGACAATGCGAATGCGGCGATGGCCGTCATCATCATCGCAGTCACCTGGCGCTGGGCGGGCTATAACGCCATTATCATTCTGGCGGGCCTGCAATCGATCCCCGATGATGTCTACGAGGCCGCGACGCTCGACCGTGTTAACAAGATTCAGCAGTTCTTCCACATCACCCTGCCGCTCCTTAAGCCGATCATCCTCTTCTGCGTGGTGCTGTCGGTGATCGGTACTATGCAGCTTTTCACCGAACCGTTCCTCATCACCAATCGCGGTGGCCCAGGCGGCGGCACGGAAACGCTCGGCCTGCTTCTCTACCGGCAGGGCTTCACATCACTGAATTTCGGATACGCATCGGCGATAGCCTACACGATAGCCGCGCTGGCGATTGCAATTTCGCTGTTTAATTTGTGGGTCGGGAGGGAGCCGAAATGAGGTCGAGGTCCAAGTCGCAATCTCTCTTGATACGCAAGATCGCGCTGCATGCCGCTCTGACGCCGCTTGCCGTCATCTGGCTCTTTCCGCTCTGGATGATGTTCGTCTTCTCGACCATGCCCGACAACGGCATCTTCAGCCCGGACATCGTGCTGTGGCCGTCAACAAACTTTGTCGAGAATTTCAGGAACCTGCAGGCCGATACAGATTTTCTGAGGGCGATGTTCATCTCGATCACCGTCGCGATCATCTATACCATCCTGTCGGTGATGCTGACATCGATGGCCGGCTGGGCGCTTGCGCGCTATAGGTTCATCGGCCGCTCCGTGGTCACAGCCATCATTCTTGGCACGATCACCTTGCCTTTCGCCGTTGTCGTGATCCCGCAATTCATCATGGTGGCGCGCGAATTCAAGCTGGCGAACACCTGGGTGGCACTCATCGTCCCGCCTCTCTTCAATTCGCTGGGCGTGCTCTTCATGCGCCAGTCCTTCTCGATGATGCCGAACGAGCTTTTCGACGCCGCCCGCGTCGAAGGCGTCAAGGAATGGCAGATATTCCTGCGCATCGCCTTGCCGCTTGCCCGTCCGACGATGGCGGCGCTGTCGATCATTCTCTTCCTCCACTCGTGGAACAATTATCTCTGGCCGCTGCTCATCAACTCCCGGCCCGGCATGATGACAGCGCCGGTGGCGCTTGGAACGCTGATCGGCCTCACCAAGGTTTCCTGGGGCGGCATCATGGCGGGTGCGATGCTGCTGACCGCACCGATCCTCGTCGTTTTCGTGCTGTTGCAGCGTCATTTCATCGCCGGCATCGCGGCCGGCGCAATCAAATAACAGGGGAGGCCGAATGGCAGAGCTTTCACTCAGGAATGTTGTCAAACGCTTTGGTGTCTTCGACGTGATCCACGGCGCCAATCTCGACGTGAAGGACGGCGAGTTCGTCGTCTTCGTCGGCCCTTCAGGCTGCGGGAAATCAACGCTGCTGCGGATGATCGCCGGTCTTGAAGATATCTCAGCTGGTGAGATCACGATCGGCGGCAGGGTCGTCAACAATGTCGAACCTGCCGATCGCGGCATCGCCATGGTCTTCCAGTCCTATGCGCTCTACCCGCATATGACGGTCGCGGATAACCTCTCCTTCGGCCTGCGTATGAACGGCAACCCGAAGGCGGATACCGAGAAACGGGTGCGCCACGCCGCCGAGATCCTGCAGATCAAGGAATTAATGGAACGTCGTCCGAAGCAACTCTCCGGCGGCCAGCGCCAGCGTGTTGCGATCGGGCGCGCCATTGTTCGCGAGCCGGAGGTCTTCCTCTTCGATGAACCGCTGTCGAACCTTGACGCAGAACTGCGCGTGCAGATGAGGGTGGAAATCTCGCGGCTGCACAAGCAGCTCGGCACGACGATGATCTATGTGACCCACGACCAGACGGAGGCGATGACGCTTGCTGACAAGATCGTCGTGCTGCGTGCCGGCAAGATCGAGCAGATCGGTGCGCCGCTCGATCTCTACGACGATCCTGCTAACCAGTTCGTTGCCGGTTTCGTCGGTTCGCCGAAGATGAATTTTCTGGCGGCGGAAGTTGTTGAAAGAGACGCCTCGAGCGCGACCGTTGCCGTGACCGGGGACAGGAACGTCCGACTGACGCTGCCGGTTTCGGCCGTAACCGAAAAGGGCGCGCAGGTTACCCTCGGCGTGCGGCCCGAGCATTTTGCCGACCAGGGCAGCGGCGATGCCGACCTGACCGTCGCGGTCGACGTTGCCGAGCACCTCGGCAATACCAGCTATGTCTATGCGACCGCTGCGGGCGGCCAGCCGCTCATCATCGAACGTCCGGAATCCCGCTCTGCCGCCGATCGCGACACGCTTACCGTCGCAGTTTCCGCAAAACGCACCTTCCTGTTCGACAGCGCAGGCAATCGCTTGCGCTGACGAAATCCGCTCCCAAGACGAAGATACGAAAGAGGAATAGCCATGAGTTCAGAGCAACCGATCCGCTGGGGCATCATCGGTCCCGGCACCATCGCCCGCACCTTCGCAGACGGCATCGCGCATTCGCGGACCGGCAAATTGGTGGCTATCGCGAGCCGCAATCCGGAAAAACCCGGCCTCGGCGACGGCTTTCCCGGTGCCCGCATCGTCAAAGGCTATGATGCGCTGCTGACCGATCCGGAGATCGATGCCGTCTATATCGCCACGCCGCACACCGGCCATGCCGAATGGGCGATTAAGGCAATCCGCGCTGGCAAGCACGTGCTGGTGGAAAAGCCGATCGCGCTTTCGGCCTTCGATGCGGATGCGATCTACTATGAAGCGAAGAAGGCCGGCGTCTTTGCCGGCGAGGGCTTCATGTACCGCCTGCATCCCCAGACGGCGAAGATCGTCGAATTGGTGAAAAGCGGCGTGATCGGCACGGTGCGGATCATCCGCTCAAGTTTCGGCTTCAACATGGGCAGCTTCAAGCAAGAGCATCGGCTCTTCGCCAATGACAAGGCGGGCGGCGGCATTCTGGATGTCGGCGGCTATCCGGTTTCGATGGCGCGGCTGATCGCCGGAGCGGTTGAAGACAAGCCTTTCCTCGAGCCGCAGAAGGTTTCCGGCGTGGCGCACCTCGGCCAGTCGGGCGTCGACGAATGGGCCTCCGCCGTTCTGAAATTTCCGAACGGCATCATCGCCGAAGTCTCCTGCTCGATCATGGCGCAGCAGGACAATACGCTGCGTATCATCGGCTCCGAAGGCCGTATCGAGGTCAAGGATTTCTGGTTTGCCTCAGGTCACAAGGGCGGCGTCGGCAAGATCGAGATATTCAAGGGCAATGAACAACAAGCGGTCGAGGTGAAGGAAGACCGCTGGCTCTATTCCTTCGAAGTCGACGCGGCTGGAGATGCAATCCGAGCCGGCGAGAAGGAGTTCACTTCGCCGGGCATGAGCTGGACCGATTCCATCGGCAACCTTCGCGTTCTCGACCAATGGCGTGCCTCGGTCGGCCTCGAATATGGGGTCGAAAAAGCATCAAAACGCACCGCGAATATTGCGGGTGGGACGGTCCGGCGAGGCGACAGCGTTCCGCGGCGTCAGATACCAGGCATCTCCAAACCCGCCTCCGTCGTGACGCTCGGATTCGAGTTCTTCCCGAGTTTTGCAGCCGCCTCGCTGACGCTCGATGCCTTCTACGAGGCGGGCGGCAACATCTTCGACACGGCTTATGTCTACGGTGGCGGCAAGACGGAGAGCATCTTCGGCGATTGGCACACGAGCCGCAACGTTCCGCGCGAGGAGATCGTGCTGATCGGCAAGGGTGTGCATTCGCCGCTCTGCTATCCGGACATGATCGCCACGCAGCTCGATCAGTCGCTCGACAGGCTGAAGACGGACTACGTCGATATTTACTTCATGCATCGTGACAATACCGGCGTTCCGGTTGGCGAGTTCGTCGATGCCATGGATGCGGAAGTCAACCGCGGCCGCATCCGCGGGATTTTCGGCGGCTCGAACTGGACGCGCGAGCGCATGGACGAGGCGATGGCCTATGCGGCAAAGAACGGCAAGGAAGCGCCTGCTGCTCTTTCCAACAACTTCTCGCTCGCTGAAATGCTCGATCCGATCTGGGCCGGATGCGTCGCAGCTTCGGACGATGATTGGAAGAAGTGGCTGAACGACAAGCAGATTCCGAACTTCGCATGGTCGAGCCAGGGCCGCGGCTTCTTTACCGACCGGGCGGGACGCGACAAGCATGACGACGAGGAAATCGTCCGCTGCTGGTATTCCGACCGCAACTTCGGGCGCCGTGACCGCGCGATTGAACTCGGGAAGGAGCTCGGCCGCAACCCGATCCATATCGCGCTCGCCTATGTGATCGCCCAGCCGTTCCCTGTCATTCCGCTGATCGGCCCGCGCACAATCGCCGAGCTGGAAGACAGCCTTTCAGCACTCGACATCAAGCTTACGCCCGAGCAGGTGAAGTGGCTGGAGGGCTGACGAACGAGAAAAGCGCGGGGAGGTAATCTCTGCGCCGCGACTTCCCGACTAATTGGGCGCCGCCATCCAGTGGAGTGGCGGCGTTTAAATTGCAGCAATCGATCAGTTCTTAACCGTATCTTCCAGGAAGAAACGGCCAAGCGGGTTCTGGTAGAAGTTCTCAATGTGCTTGCGGGAGACGTTGATGTACGGGCTGTAGTAAAGGTCGATCCAGTTGACGTCATCCTTCGCCATCTTTTGAAGATCGACATACATCTGCTCGCGCTTCTTTGGATCGATCTCCAGACGTGCCGCGGCTACCAGTTCCTTCACCTTTTCGTTCTTGTAGTTGGTCAAGTAGTTGTTGTTGGAGTCGTGCCCGAGCACGAAGGTCGTCTTCTGGTCCGGATCGAGAATGTCGTTTGTCCAGTAGTTGACCGAGATGTCGTAATCGCCGGCGACCGTCATATCCCATTCCTGGCTTGGATCGACTTTCTGCAGGTTGGCGATAATACCGGCCTTCTGAAGCTGCTGCTGGACCAGAACGGCGGTCTGTTCGTCAACTTCGTCGCCCGCGCGGATCAGATAGTTCAGCGTTAAGCCTGATGCGCCGGCTGCCGCCAACATCTCCTTGGCCTTTTCCGGATCATAAGAGCGCTGCATGTTGTCTGCGTAATAATAGAGGGCGCCCTTCGGGACATAAGAATTGGCGACGGTTCCCTGGCCGAAGGTCACGGCGTCGACGATGGCGTTCTTGTCGATCGCCATATCGAGTGCCTGGCGGACTTCCTTCTTGGCGAGTGCGCCGTGCGCATGATTGATCAGCAGATGGTCCTCGCGGGTCGAGGCATCGATAGTGACGGTAAGGTTCGGGTCCTTCTTGAGTTCTTCGACACGGGAGAAGGGCACGAAGATCGCGGCGTCGAGCTGGCCGGCCTGGACATTCAGCATGCGCGTGTTGTCGTCCGGCACGGAGATCCATTCGACGCCATCGAGCTTCACTCGATCCGCCTGCCAGAAATAGGGGTTTTTCTTCAGGATGATACGGTCACCGCGGCGCCACTCGTCAACCACGAAGGCACCGGATGCGATTGGCTTTTCACCGTAAGCATCGGAGCCCATTTCTTCCATGCCTTTCTTCGAGATCACCGAGGCGTTCGGAAGTGCCAACGTCGAAAGAAATGGTACGGAAAGGTTCTTGAGCTTGACGGTCAGCGTGCGGTCGTCGGTTGCGACAGCCGTGTCGACGACCTTGTACGAGTCGCTCCAGAGCGATGTCTCATCATCGCGAATGCGCAGCAGGCTATAGGCGGCATCCCCGGCCGTCAGCGGTGAACCATCGGAGAATTTGGCATCGCGGATCTTAAACGTATAGGTGAGGCCGTCGTCGGAAACGGTCCAGCTTTCGGCAAGGCCAGGCTCCAGCTTGGTTCCCGTCTTGTCGACACGTATCAGCACGTCATAGACATTCGAGAAGACCCAGTTGTCTATGTTCTGCGCCGTCTTGATCGGATCAAAAGTGGTCGAGTCTTCGCGACGCCCGATGGTTAGAACCCCGGCTGCGTCGGCATAGCTTGCACTTAGCGTGAGGCCGGCCAAGATGGCTGCTAGCCCGACTATCTTCCATTTGTTTGTCATGCGTTTGTTCCCTTCGTTGTTATGGCATGCATTTGGCTGGCTGAAGCGGTGTGGACTGCGGCTCGTCGTGGCGCATCCCGGCCCGCAGCAACGGCTTGTCCGGATCGATATCGGGAATGGCGGCAATCAGGGCTGCGGTATAGGCATGCTTCGGCCGCGCGAAGACCTCCTCGGAGGATCCTTCCTCCACGATCTCCCCCTGATACATGACGACGACGCGCTCGCAGAGATTGCGCACGATGGCGAGGTCGTGAGCGATAAAGATCAGCGTCAACTTCATCTTTTCCTTGAGTTCGCGGAAAAGATCGATGATCTGTGCCTGGATGGTGACGTCGAGAGCCGCCACGCACTCGTCGGCGATGATGAGCTTCGGGTCGACTGCGAGCGCCCGCGCGATTCCCGCGCGCTGGCACTGGCCGCCGCTCATACTGCGCGGCTTGCGATCGGCGAATTCGCGCTCCAGTCCGACGAGATCGAGCAATTCGCCGATCCGTGCCGGGATGTCCGCTGCCGCGATCTTGCCGTGCACCTTCAACACTTCGCCAAGCATGCTGCCAATCGTCAGTCGAGGATTGAGCGCGTTATAGGGATCCTGGAAAACCATCGCTGTCTCGCGGCGCAGTTTGGCAAGGCCGGCGGCCTTCTGCTGTGCGATGTCGATGCCGTCAAACGTCACATGTCCGGAGGAGATCGGTGCGAGTCCCAGAACTGCCCGTGCGAGCGTACTCTTGCCGCTGCCGGACTCTCCAACGATGCCGACAGTTTCGCCGGGCATTACGCGCAGGCTGACACCGGAGACGGCACTCACGCTCTTGCCGCTTCCCTTGAAAAGGCTGCCGCCGACTTTGAAGCATACATTCAGGTCGTCGACTTCGAGAAGAGGTTTGGTGACGCTGCTCGCCTTAATTACCTCGGCAGGAGCGGAGTCGGGCATGGACGGGTGGCTGTTGATCAGATTGGTCGTGTAGGGATGCTGAGGCTTGGAAAGGATCGCACGTTTCGGCCCCTCCTCGAGCAGCTTGCCACCGCGAAGCACGGCAATCCGGTCACAAGTCTGGGCGACGATGCCGAGATCGTGGGTGATGAGAATGATGGAGAGGCCACGCTTGTCGCGTATTTCCATCAGCAGTTTCAGGATTTGAGCCTGGATCGTTACATCCAGCGCCGTAGTCGGCTCGTCGGCGATCAGGATTTTCGGATTACATGAAAGCGCGACACCGATCATCGCACGCTGGCGCATGCCGCCTGAAAATTCATGCGGATAGCTATCATATTGCCGAGCCGGGTCAGGAAAGCCGACTTGGCTCAGAATTTCCGTCGCGGCAACGCGCGCGCCTCGCGCATTCAATCCATGATGATAGCGGATGCCTTCAGCGATCTGGTCGCCTATCCGCATGACCGGATCGAGATGGCTTGTCGGATTCTGGAAGATCATCCCAATTTCGCTGCCGCGAACGGCCAGCATCTCGGCGTCGCTGACCTTCGTCAGATCGCGGCCTTCGAGGAGAACAGACCCACCTTCGATCCTGAGAAGCGACGACGGCAGCAGCCGCACCAGCGAACGGCAGAAAAGGCTTTTACCCGAACCGCTTTCGCCGACGAGACCGAGGATTTCGTCCTTGCCGAGATCAAGCGACACGGCGTCTATCAGGGTGCGTGTACCGGTGTCGAGATGGCCCCTGATGGTCAGGTCGCGGACGGAAAGGACGGGGGCGCTCATTCGTGGACCCCAAGCAATTCGCCGAGCCCGTCGCCAAGCATGCTGAAACCGAAAGCAAGGCAGACGATGGAAAGGCCGGGAAAGAGCGTGATCCACCAGGCCGTCGTGATGAAGCTCTGGCCTTCCGCGACCATGACGCCCCACTCGGCAAGCGGAGGCTGTACACCAAGGCCGAGATAGCTGACGGCCGCGCCGCTCAAGAGCACAAGCGTCGCATCCGACATCGAAAAGACAATCGACCCGGCGACCGCATTCGGCAGCAGATGGCGGAACATGATGCGGAAGCGGCTGAAGCCGAGGCTGACGGCAGCGATGGCGTAATCGGCGATCTTAAGCGTCAGCATTTGAGCCCTGATCAGCCGCGCATAGGAGACCCAGCCGACCAAGGCCATGGCGATGTAAAAGCTCCCCAAGCCCGGCCCAAGAATGGCGATGATCGAGAGCATCAGCACCAGGAAGGGAAATGCGAGGATGATGTCGACGAGCCGCATGAACAGCGCATCGACCGCGCCGCCGAAGAAGCCCGCGATCGTGCCGACGGCGGTCCCGATCAGGAACGGAAAGAGGACGCCGATCACCGCGATCTGCAGGTCGATCCGTGTGCCCCAGATGACGCGCGAAAGAATGTCCCGACCGAAATTGTCCGTGCCGAACGGATGGAGAAGAGAAGGTGATTGGAGACGAACATCGGCATTCTGGAGGATAGGATCATAGGGCGCAATGAGAGGCGCGCCGATCGCGAGCAGAAGGAAGAACAGCAATATGCCGCCGCCGATTGCGAGCGCGAGCCGCTTGCCGAAAAACCGGCGCCAGCTGAAGGGGGAGGGCTCGATCGCCTGGACGCTCATAGCTTCACCCTCGGATCGGCGGCAACCGTCACGATGTCGGCGATGAAGTTGACGAGTACGGTGGCGCACGCGAAAACCATGGCGACACCCTGGACGACCATATAGTCGCGGGAGAAGATGGCACGCACTAGCAACTGTCCCATGCCGGGCAGTGCAAAGATGCTTTCCAAAACGACCGTTCCACCGATCAGCCAGCCGACATTGACCGCCAGCAGGTTGATTGTCGGAACCAAGGAGTTCGGCACAACGTGGCGCCAAAAGACGATGCTTTCCGGCATTCCGCGCGCCCGCGCCGCCGTCGCGACATCCGACTTCAGGGCTTCGACCATTGCAGCACGCAGGCTACGAGTCAGTACTGTGGAGAGGGAAAGCGCAATGGTGAGGCTCGGCAGGACGAGATGCGCCAGTTTATCGCCGATGCTACTGCCATAGCCGGAAACTGGCAAAACGCCAAGTTGGACGCTGAAAAGAATGATCAGCATTAGCCCCAGCCAGAAAGGGGGAAAGCCGATGCCGAAAGTCGAGATAATGCGAACGACATGATCCGGCGCCCGGCCGCTGTTGCGAGACGCGATCGCGGCCACGGGAATGGCGATTGCAACCGACAGAATCACGCTGGATATCACGAGCGCCGTCGTTGGTTCGATGCGCGTCAGGATGAGTTGGAGAACGTCTATCTTGTAGAGGATGGACCTGCCCATCTCACCATTTGCGAGATTTTTGAGAAAATAGAAATATTGCAGCCAGAGAGGCTGATCGAGCCCGTATTGTGCGCGGACGTTCGCGAGGGCCGAGGGCGTGGCGCGGGCGCCCAGGATGACACGCGCGGGATCTCCTGGAATAAGTCGCACCAGAATGAAGGTGATGACGCTGATGCCGAAAATGACCGGCAGGAATTGCAGCGGTCTTGTCAGAACGAACTTATAGCGATGCATGGCAGCGATCGCCCTCCTGCCTTCGTCCGGTTTTGATCGCGTCTTCTCGCATCAGTCCGCCCTATGACGCGAGAGGAAACCGAGAAGTGCGGGATAGTAGTCTCCGGGATTCTCATAAAAGGGCATATGGCTTGCGTTGGCAAATACCTTGAGTTCGGCGTCGGGCAGCGCAAGCTTCATACGCAGCGCGCACGCGGGTGTCAGTTCGTCATGTTCGCCGGTTGTGATCAGCACCGGGACTTTAATGCGATGGAGGTCGGGAATGCGGTTCCAGTCCTTCAGATTGCCGATATAGAGAAATTCATTCGGTCCCTGTATCGTCGTGTAGGGTCCCATATTCCAGTCGTCGAGCGACCGGCGCACCGGCACCGGCCATTCCGGCAGGCGGCAGACGTGCCGATAGTTCAGGATCGTTACAGCGGCCAGATATTCGGGATGATCGTAGGTTCCCTGCGCCTCATGCTTCTGCATCATCGCGACGGTTTCGGGACCGAGTGCGGCTCTCAGCCGCTCCAGCTCGGAGACGAGGTGCGGCATGTCGGCAACGGTATCCTCGAGAATGAGTGTTCGAAGATTTTCAGGGTAGGTGAGGGCATAGTCGATAGCTAGCCAGCCGCCCCAGGAATGACCAAGCATGTGGACCTTGCCAAGGCCGAGTGCTTTCCGCACTGTCTCGGTTTCCTCGACATATCGGCCGATCGTCCAAAGCGAGGCATCCTCCGGCCGATCAGAGAAGCCGGTGCCGAGTTGGTCGAACGTGACGACGCGATAGCCTTGATCGATGAGGCAGGAATGCGCCTCACGCAGATAGTCACAGGGAAGGCCGGGGCCGCCGTTCAGGCAGAAGACGGTCTCACTGCCGTTGCCGAGACTATAGGCGACCACGCGATAGCCGTCGACTTCCACTTCAAAGCGGTCGTCTGGCTCTATCTCTCGCCACATTATGGCTCTCCAGCAAAGATTTTACTTGCTCAACATTTGGGCGTGGCTAAATTTTTACCAGAAGAGGCGAACCAGGCTAGCTATAAGAAGTGATAGGTCGCCCCAAACGTTGCGCCGCGAGGTTCGTTATGCTCGACGAAATTGGAACGATCAGACGGCAGTTCACCGCTCATTCGACTTTGGATGGCCGGATCGATCAAGTGTTCGAAGCAATGAAACACCTGGGCTACGAAGCGCTGATCTATGACTATACGCCGGTCGCCTTCGATCTTGACGGCGAGATCATGATTCCGTCGCTTCTGAAACTGCGCAATATTTCAGAGGACATGCACGAATACTGGTGCAATCGCGGCTACTTTCGCATCGATCCGGTTCAGCAGGTAGCGCTCCGCACATCGGCTCCCTTCTTCTGGAACTATGATGCGGACGCCGACACGCTCATCAGACGCTTCATGAGCAGGGATACGGAACCGGTCGCGCGCTATCTCGGCGAGCGGGATATGTCGACAGGCGTCACTGTTCCCGTTCATATGCTGCATGGCGACTACGCGACAGTGACAGGCATACGTTTCGGGGCCAAACGGGATTTCGAGATGGATGCTCTGCGCTATATCGCGGATTTCAGTCTTCTCGCCCACGTTTTCCATGAAACCGCTTACGGGCTCTTCGATGCAGAGGCACGCAGCGTCGGCAAGATCCGGCTGACCGAGCGCGAGCGCGAATGCCTGCGCCATTCCGCGGAAGGCTATTCCGCCAAGGAGATTTCCCGCATTATCGAGCGTTCGGTTCCGACGGTCGTCATGCATCTCAATGCCGCCGCCAAGAAGCTTGGTGCTAAAAACCGTACCCAAGCGGTGGTGCGTGCCACGCATTACCGTATGCTTGAAGACCAGCCATCCTATAACTTGTGATAGCTGCCGCAGGCCCGAACGCCACGTTATGTTTCCATCGCCCCTAGCAACAGATGGAGAATGTCGTGGCTGCTGTGATGTCGAAGGAAGCCTATTTGCCCTTTCGGGAGTATAGCACTTGGTTTCGGGTTACAGGATCGCTCGATAGTGGCAAGCTGCCTTTGATCGTGGCCCATGGCGGACCAGGATGCACGCATGATTACGTCGATTCCTTCAAAGATATATCCGAGCTCGACGGCCGTCCGGTCATCCACTACGACCAGCTTGGAAACGGCAATTCGACCCGTCTGCCGGAGAAAGGTCCGGATTTCTGGACAGTCGCTCTTTTCCTCGAGGAACTCGACGCGCTGCTGGGGCACCTGGGCATTCACGAGCGCTATGCCTTTCTCGGCCAGTCCTGGGGCGGCATGCTGGGTGCCGAACATGCCGTGCGCCGGCCAAAGGGTCTCAAGGCGCTCATCATCGCCAATTCGCCGGCCAACATGCATACCTGGGTCGCGGAAGCCAATCGGCTGCGCAAAGAGCTGCCTAAGAAGGTCCAGGATACGCTGCTGCAACATGAGCTGGCCGGCACACTTACCGACCCGGACTATATTGCCGCCTCGCGGGTCTTCTACGACCGCCATGTCTGCCGCGTGGTGCCCTGGCCACCCGAAGTGGCTCGTACTTTCGCAATCATGGACGAGGATAGCACGGTCTATCGCAACATGAACGGTCCGACGGAGTTTCACGTTATCGGTACGATGAAAGATTGGACGATCGAAGATCGCCTCGATCAGATCCACGCTCCCACGTTGGTGATTTCCGGGAAATACGACGAAGCGACGCCAGAGGTGGTCAGGCCGTATTTGGAGCGCGTTCGCGGCTGCGAGTGGGTGCTCTTCGAAAATTCCAGCCATATGCCGCATGTCGAGGAAAAAGAGCTTTGCCTTGCCACGATATCCCGCTTCCTCTCACGGCATAATTGAGCGGTTGAGGCCAGCCGTCAGGCAGTCCAATAGCCTCTATTAATCGCCGAGCTGGTGCGCCGAGCTACCCTCCATTAGTATGAGAAGCATTCGTTTGACACGCGAATAGTTTTCGTTTTAACTTCAATCACTTTCGAATTGCGCGCTGGACGCAAATCGAATCCGGCACACGGGGAGGGGTTAAAGTGGGCCAAACATATCACGACCTCTTCGTGATAGGCGGTGGGATCAACGGCTGCGGCATTTGCCGGGATGCTGCTGGGCGCGGCTATTCGGTGGCGCTGGCGGAGATGGGCGACTTTGCCTCCGGGACGTCGTCCGGGGCGACGAAGCTGATCCATGGGGGCCTACGCTATCTCGAGCATTACGAGTTTCGGCTGGTGCGCGAATCGCTGATGGAGCGCGAGATCTTGTGGGCGATGGCGCCGCACATCATCTGGCCGCTGCGCTTCGTGCTGCCCTATCAAAAGGGCGGTATCCGGCCGGCCTGGCTGATTCGGCTTGGGCTGTTTTTCTACGACCATCTCGGCGGCCGCAAGCTTTTGCCGCCGACCGCCGTGCTGAACCTGCGCCGCGATCCAGCGGGCCGGCCGCTGAAGCCGGTGTTTGCCAAGGCCTTCGAATATTCCGATGGCTGGGTCGACGATGCCCGCCTGGTGGTGCTCAACGCCCGCGACGCTGCCGACCGAGGGGCGCTAATTTTGCCGCGCACCAAGGTGGAGGCGGCGCGCCGTAAGAACGGCCTATGGGAAATCGACGCCTGCGACATGCGGACCGGCGAGACCAGCCGGCATCAGGCCCGCATGCTGGTCAATGCTGCCGGTCCGTGGGTCGATCAGGTGCTGCGTGCAGCCCTTGGCGAAACCGAGGCCCGGCATGTGCGACTGGTGCAGGGCAGCCACATTGTCGTCAGGAAGAAGTTCGAAGGCCCGCGCGCCTATTTCTTTCAGAACCCCGACAACCGTATCATCTTCGCCATTCCCTATGAGGACGACTTCACGCTGATCGGCACCACCGACCGCGACTACACCGGCGATCCGCAGGATGTGCGGATCTCTGACGAGGAGACCGGCTATCTCTGCGCCGCCGCCAGCGAGTATTTCCAGGCGCCAGTGCATCCGGAAGACATCGTCTGGAGCTATTCAGCAGTGCGTCCGCTCTATGACGACGGCGCCTCGAAGGCGCAGGAGGCGACGCGCGACTACGTGCTGAAGCTCGAGGGTGGAGCGGACGAGGCGCCGCTGCTCAATGTCTTCGGCGGCAAGCTGACCACTTACCGGCGGCTGTCGGAGCACGCGCTGGAGAAGATCGGCGAGACGATCGGCGCCAAGGGGCGCCCCTGGACGGCAAAGAGTCATCTGCCGGGCGGCGATTTTCCGGTCGAGGGCTATGCGGTGGAGGTGAACAGGCTGCGGGCCAACTATCCATTCCTGGCAGAGGCCCATGCCCGCCGGCTTACCCGCCGCTACGGCACCCGGGCCACCGAGCTGCTCGGCCAGGCGAAATCCATCGCTGATCTCGGCTGCTGTTTCGGTTCCGATCTCTACGAGGCCGAGGTCCGCTATCTCGTCCGTACCGAATGGGCCGTCACCGCTCAAGACATCCTGTGGCGCAGGACGAAGAAGGGGCTATATCTATCAGCGGATGAGGTACAGAAATTGGAGGAGTACATGGCCGTGATCCCTGCGAACCTTGCGGGATGAAGCGGCATGTCGTCCCCGTCGTGAGGAGGCACGGGAACCGGAATGCTTGAACTGCGGAATGCCGCCAAGATGGTGGGTGGCGAATACCATATTCACCCGACCGATCTGACACTTGAACGGGGTACGCTGAACGTCCTGCTTGGACCGACGCTCTCCGGCAAGACATCGCTGATGCGTCTCATGGCTGGACTTGACCGTCCAACCAGCGGCTCCATCCATTTCGACGGTGCCGATGTGACCGGCGTGCCGGTGCAGAAGCGCAAAGTCGCGATGGTCTACCAGCAATTCATCAATTACCCCGCATTGACGGTCTATGAGAATATCGCCTCGCCGCTCAGGATCGCTGGCCGGGACGCGAAAACGATCGACGCGGAAGTGCGCAAGGCTGCCGACCTCCTGAAACTGACACCCTATCTCGAGCGCACTCCGCTCAATCTGTCGGGCGGGCAGCAGCAGCGAACGGCGCTTGCGCGCGCCCTTGTCAAGAACGCAGGTCTCGTGCTGCTCGATGAGCCGCTTGCCAATCTCGATTACAAGCTGCGCGAAGAACTGCGCCAGGAACTGCCGAGGATATTTTCCGAATCGGGTGCGATTTTCGTCTATGCGACGACGGAACCCTCGGAAGCCTTGCTGCTTGGCGGCAATACCGCGACTCTCAATCAGGGACGCGTGACGCAATTCGGTCCGACGATTTCCATCTATCGACGCCCCGCCGATCTGGTGACGGCCAAGATCTTTGCCGATCCGCCGCTGAATTTCATCACGGTTTCGAAAACAGGCGCGAGCCTCCAACACAATGGCCAGATCGGCATTCCGGTGCCGGCACATCTTGCAGCGATTGCGGACGGCCCGGTCACGATCGCGTTTCATCCGCACCATCTTGCCTTAACGCCGCAGACTAAGGATGCGCCTAAGCTTCGCGGCAGGACGCAGATTTCCGAAATTACCGGTTCAGAGAGCTTTATCCATCTGGATTACAGCGGCGTGCGTTGGGTCATGCTGGCGCACGGCATTCACGATATCGAGCCTGACACGGAGATCGACGTGTTCCTGGACACGCGTCATTTGATGGCGTTCGGCGAGGACGGCCGCGCCATCGCCGCCACGCAGCTGGCGGCATAGGGGGATAGAATGGCACGAATCACGCTCGACCATATCCGCCACGCCTACGGACCCAATCCGAAGACGGACGAGGACTATGCCCTGAAGGAAGTCGATCATGAGTGGACCGACGGCGGCGCCTATGCGCTTCTTGGACCATCAGGATGCGGAAAGACGACGCTTCTCAACATCATCTCCGGCCTGCTTCAGCCTTCGCACGGGCGCATACTCTTCGGCGGCCAGGACGTAACGACGTTATCGACGCAAGCCCGCAACATCGCGCAGGTCTTCCAGTTCCCCGTCATCTACGACACCATGACGGTCTACGACAATCTCGCCTTTCCGCTCCGCAACCGCGGCGTTGCCGAGGCCGAAGTCGATCGGCGCGTTCGCGAAATTCTTGAGATGATCGATCTTGCGGACTGGGCCAAGCGCAAGGCGCAGCGGCTTACGGCCGATCAGAAACAGAAAATTTCGCTTGGCCGCGGTCTGGTGCGAAACGACGTCAATGCAATTCTCTTCGACGAGCCGCTGACCGTCATCGATCCGCATATGAAATGGATGCTGCGGTCGCAATTGAAACGGCTGCACAAGCAGTTCGGTTTCACGATGGTCTATGTGACGCATGACCAGACGGAGGCGCTGACCTTCGCCGACAAGGTTGTCGTCATGTATGAGGGAGAAATCGTGCAGATCGGCACGCCGGCCGAACTTTTCGAACGCCCGAGCCACACCTTTGTCGGCTATTTCATCGGTTCGCCGGGCATGAACGTGATGCCGGCAGAAGTTTCAGGCAATCTCGTGAAAGTCGGCAGCGAGACGATCAATCTCGGCTATGCACCGAAAACGGATGGTGCGGTCAAGATCGAACTTGGCATCCGCCCCGAATTCATCCGTCTCGGCCGCGAGGGGATGCCCGTTTCGATTTCGAAGGTCGAGGATATCGGCAGGCAAAAGATCGTTCGCGCGCGGTTTGCGGATCAGCCGATTGCGATCGTCGTGCCGGAAGATGTTGAAATTCCAGCGGATGCGCGCGTCAGCTTCGATCCGGATGCGATCAGCATCTACGCCGGTTCGTGGCGTGTCGGCAGGGAGGGCTGATCATGGAAAAGACCTGGAACAACAAGGCTTGGTTTCTCGTCCTGCCGGTATTGCTGCTCGTTGCGTTTTCGGCGGCCATTCCGCTGATGACGGTCGTGAACTATTCCGTTCAAGACACGTTCGGCAACAACGAGTTCTTTTGGGCCGGCACCGACTGGTTCGATGACATCCTGCATTCCGACCGCTTCTGGGAGGCTCTGCAGCGAAACCTGCTGTTCTCCTTCATCATCCTGGCGCTTGAAATTCCGCTCGGCATCTTCATCGCGCTCAACATGCCCAAGAAGGGCCTCGGCGTTCCCGTCTGCCTGGTGCTGATGGCGCTTCCCCTCCTCATCCCATGGAACGTGGTCGGCACGATCTGGCAGGTCTTTGGACGTGTCGATATCGGGCTGCTCGGCCACACTCTGGAGGCGATGGGGCTGGACTACAACTATGTCCGCGACCCTATCGATGCGTGGATCACGATCATCGTTATGGACGTCTGGCACTGGACCAGCCTCGTCGTGCTGCTCTGCTATGCCGGTCTCGTTTCGATCCCGGAGGCCTATTACCAGGCTGCGAAGATAGACGGCGCTTCGCGCTGGTCCGTCTTCCGTTATATCCAGCTGCCGAAGATGAAGCGCGTGCTGCTGATCGCGGTGCTGCTGCGCTTCATGGACAGCTTCATGATCTATACCGAACCCTTCGTCGTCACCGGCGGCGGACCGGGCAATTCCACGACATTCCTTTCCATCGATCTCGTGAAGATGGCGGTCGGCCAGTTCGATCTCGGGCCTGCAGCCGCGATGTCGATCGTCTATTTCCTGATCATCCTGCTGCTCTCGTGGATTTTCTACACGGTCATGACCAGCAGCGACGCGAATTCTTGAGAAAGGGGAGGGCCATGGAAACGACGATGAAATACAAGCCAGCCGGCAACTTCTCCTGGGTTGTCTCGACGATCTACATCATCTTTCTGCTGCTGCCGATCTATTGGCTCATCAATATGAGCTTCAAGGAGAATGCCGAAATCACCGGCGTCTTCTCGCTCTGGCCGCAGAATCCGACGCTCAGGAACTACCGGGTGATCTTTACCGATCCTTCCTGGTATAATGGGTATATCAATTCCATCATCTACGTGGCGATGAACACGGTGATCTCGGTGCTTGCGGCGCTGCCGGCGGCCTACGCCTTCTCCCGCTACCGTTTTCTCGGCGACAAGCATCTGTTCTTCTGGCTGCTGACGAACAGGATGGCGCCACCCGCCGTCTTCGCGCTCCCTTTCTTCCAGCTCTATTCGGCGTTCGGCCTCATCGACACGCATATCGCCGTTGCTCTAGCGCATTGCCTCTTCAACGTGCCGCTGGCGGTCTGGATCCTGGAAGGCTTCATGTCGGGCGTGCCAAAGGAAATCGACGAGACGGCCTATATCGACGGCTACTCGTTCCCGCGCTTCTTCGTGAAGATCTTCATGCCGCTGATCGCAAGCGGGATCGGCGTCGCAGCCTTCTTCTGCTTCATGTTTTCGTGGGTCGAATTGCTGCTTGCCCGCACGCTGACGACCACGGCCGCAAAGCCGATCTCGGCGATCATGACGCGCACGGTTTCAGCGGCCGGCATGGATTGGGGCGTGCTGGCTGCTGCCGGTGTGCTGACGATCGTGCCGGGCGCGCTCGTCATTTATTTTGTTAGGAACTACATCGCCAAGGGCTTTGCTCTTGGACGCGTTTGAGGGGAGATCGGCATGAATTTTTCCTGGATGGCGTGGACGCTACCCACGGCACTATTCTTCCTGACGATCCTCGTGCTGCTGATTGGCATGAGTGTATGGGAGTATTTTGCGCCGGGAGGCTCGCCGCGGGTCGGCGTGCTGCGTTTCGAAACGACGCGCGGGGACCGGCTCTTCATTTCGCTGCTCGGTGCAGCATTCATTCATCTCGCATGGCTGGGCCTTGTCGGGCCCAACCTGTGGTGGGCTCTTGCCCTCGCCGTAGTCTACGCCATCGGCGTGTTCCGCTACGTGTGACGGCAGGGTAATACAGATGGCTGGGGTACTGGCCGCCTGAGACGTGAAGACTGCAATCGCAAACCCTGGGAGGATATTATGCGACGGCATTTACTAGCGACAACAGCAGGCATCTTGCTGGCCATGGCGGGCTCCGCCTATGCCGGCATGGATGAAGCAAAGGCATTTCTGGACAAGGAAGTCGGCGATTTATCGACGCTTCCCCGCGCGGACCAGGAAAAGGAAATGCAGTGGTTCGTTGATGCGGCAAAGCCTTTCGCCGGCATGGACATCAAGGTCGTCTCCGAAACGATCACCACGCATGAATATGAATCGAAGGTACTGGCACCGGCCTTTACCGCAATCACCGGCATCAAGATCGCCCACGATCTCATCGGCGAAGGCGACGTCGTTGAAAAACTGCAGACGCAGATGCAGTCGGGCGAAAACATCTATGACGCCTATGTCAACGACTCCGACCTGATCGGCACCCATTGGCGCTATCAGCAGGTGCGTAACCTCACGGACTGGATGGCGAACGAAGGCAAGGACGTTACCAATCCTGGCCTCGACATCGCCGACTTCATCGGCACCTCGTTCACGACCGCGCCGGACAAGAAGCTCTACCAGCTTCCCGACCAGCAGTTCGCGAACCTTTACTGGTTCCGCTACGACTGGTTCAACGACGAGAAGAACAAGGCCGACTTCAAGGCGAAGTACGGCTACGATCTCGGCGTGCCCGTCAACTGGTCGGCTTACGAGGACATCGCCGAATTCTTCACCGGCCGTGAAATCGACGGCAAGAAGGTCTTCGGCCACATGGACTACGGCAAGAAGGACCCGTCGCTCGGATGGCGGTTCACGGACGCCTGGCTCTCCATGGCCGGCAATGGCGACAAGGGCATTCCGAACGGCTTGCCGGTCGACGAATGGGGCATCAAGGTCGACGAGAATTCGCGTCCTGTCGGTTCCTGCGTTGCCCGCGGCGGCGACACCAACGGTCCGGCTGCGGTCTACTCGATTTCCAAGTACCTCGATTGGCTGAAGGCCTACGCGCCGCCGGAAGCACAGGGCATGACCTTCTCGGAGTCCGGCCCGGTTCCGGCCCAGGGCAATATCGCGCAGCAGATCTTCTGGTACACGGCGTTTACGGCGGATGCCGTCAAGAAAGGCCTGCCGGTTGTCAACGAGGACGGCACGCCAAAGTGGCGTATGGCTCCGTCGCCGCACGGCGTCTACTGGAAGAACGGCATGAAGCTCGGCTATCAGGACGTCGGTTCCTGGACGCTCATGAAGTCGACTCCGGAAGACCGCGCGAAGGCAGCATGGCTTTACGCGCAGTTCGTGACGTCGAAGACCGTCGACGTGAAGAAGAGCCATGTGGGTCTGACGCTCATCCGCGAAAGCTCCATCCGGCACGACAGCTTCACGAAGCGCGCGCCTGAGCTCGGCGGTCTGATCGAGTTCTATCGCTCGCCGGCCCGCGTGCAGTGGTCGCCGACCGGTACGAACGTGCCGGACTATCCGAAGCTGGCACAGCTTTGGTGGCAGGCGATCGGCGATGCGTCGTCGGGCGCTAAGACCGCGCAGGAAGCCATGGACTCGCTTTGCGCCGAGCAGGAAAAGGTACTGCAGCGCCTGGAACGCGCCGGCGTCCAGGGCGATATCGGCCCGAAGCTCGCCGAAGAGCAGGATCTCGAATACTGGAACAAGGATGCCGTCGCCAAGGGCAACCTCGCTCCGCAATTGAAGGTCGAGAACGAGAAAGAGAAGCCGGTAACGGTCAATTACGACGAACTGGTCAAGAGCTGGCAGTCGAACTGATCGTCATCGGGGAGCGGGCCGGAAGAACGAGGCTTCCGGCCCGCTCCGCAACTGCTATTGCGGCCATATTCGTGCGCATGCCAAGAGGCGGCGTCTCTATGAAAGCGCGCCGATTGCATTCCTGACGGCCGCAGCACTCAACCGCCGCGGTTTGTACTCGAGCCCCACTCTCCCTTCATACCCTTCCTCAAATAGCCAGTTGAGGCGGTGCGGCAGATCGATGCGGCCGGAGCCGGGTTCGTTACGGCCCGGGTGATCCGCGACGTGGACATGGAACACGCGCGAAATCCGGTCGCCGATCACATCCTCCGTTCGCTCATCCATCACGGCCGAATGGTAGATATCGTATACGATTCCGATTTCGGGGCGCTCGACCTCGTCGGCGATGTCGAGGCCTTCTCGGGTGGATTCCAGAAAATGGCCGATATGGTCGATGCGGGTATTCAGTGGCTCGACGCCGAGGCGCACGCCCGTGCCCTTCAGAATATCGGCGCCGGCACGCAGCGCGTCCGTCAGCGCAAGGCGCTGCTCCTGCCGCGAGCGGCCGGGAAGATCGTCACCTGCCTGTGCAATGAGGATGGGAGCGCCGATCTGCTGTGCGGCTTTGACCGAAGCGGCCAGTCCTTCTAGCCACTTTTCCTTGTTGGCGGAATCTGTCAACGGAATCATCGGTTCTGTTACGATGCTGGATACGGCGAGGCCGGTTTGCTTGAGGGTAGCGGAAATGGCGCCGAGATCCTTGTTCGTCCAACGCCAGAACTCGATTGCCGGCAAACCGGCCCTCTTGGCGCGATAGATGCGGTCTTCGAAACGGTCACCGGGTTCGACGAACAGCCATTCGATGCAGGCTGAGTATTGGCGCATAATGAATCCCTCCCTGGTGCCTTAGCAATGCGCCAAATGCCCTGTAGCGGCAAAGCGGATTTTAGCGACGTTCATCGCATCGAACAGATTGCGGCGGCATCAGGATAAACAACCGGTGCTTTTGCTCCATCCGGGAACAAGCCACCTGTTTCGGGCGTTTCCAGCGCATAAATTCAAGGCGTTGGACAGCGAATGACCGACTTTCGAGCCGTATCCGATAACCATAAGACAACCAAAGCAATTGATTATATCACGACGGTCGCGCGCCGGGGCCGCCCCGCTCTTCCGGCCATTCCGGGCGGCATTATCCGCAAGGGACGGAACGTCTGGCGAACTGGCAAAGCGGATAAGGTGGCTTTTCTCATTGACGGCGCTGCCTATTTCGCGGCGCTCGATGAGGTGCTGCGGCAGGCGAGGCATTCGATCTGGATCATCGGCTGGGATCTTGATCCCGACATCCGGCTGAAGCCAGATCAAAACCCGGAGACGCTCGGCGAACTTCTGCTGAGGCTTGCCGATGACAATCCAGGGCTGCAAATCCGGATATTGATCTGGGGCATGGGGCCGGTTTATTCCGGCAAATCTTTGAAGCTTTTTAAAGGAAGCGGCTTCTCTACACATCCGCAGATCAGCCTGCGTTTCGATCTGAGCCATCCTTTGCGTGGCTGCCACCATCAGAAACTGGTTTCCGTTGATGACAGCATTGGTTTCCTCGGTGGTGTAGACCTGACCGCCCGGCGCTGGGACGAGCCGGACCATCGCGCCGACAACCCCCTTCGAAAAGCTCCCGACGGGGTGCCATACGATCCTGTTCACGATATACAATCGATGGTCTCAGGCAGCGTTGCCCGGCTGATCGGCGACGTGTGCCGGCGGCGGTGGAAGCAAGCGACCGGCAAGCCAATCGAGCCCGCTCCGGAGAGCGGCGTGCCATGGCCGCGTACATTCCCTCCGGAAATGGAGAAGGTGACGGCGGCGATTGCTCTCACCGAGCCCGGACTGATCGGTAAACGTGGGCGCTTCGAAGCCTTCGGGCTGACGCGCGATGCAATAAACAGCGCAAGGAAATACGTCTATATCGAGACCCAGTATCTTGCCTCCTTCGGCGTGGCGAGGGTGATCGCGAAACGCCTCAAGGAGGCCGATGGCCCGGAGATTGCGGTTCTGGTCACGAAGAGTTCGCACGGACTGATCGAAAAACTGATGATGGGCCATAACCGCGACCGGCTGATCCGCAGGCTGAAGCGCATCGACCGCTACGACCGGCTGCACGTGATGTACGCGGTGGTACCGGACGGGAAGGGCGGCGAGCAGGAGATCGTCATCCATTCGAAGCTTATCATCGTCGACGACCGTTTCATTCGCATCGGCTCATCGAACCTCAACAATCGTTCGGAAGGGCTTGATACCGAATGCGACCTGGCGATCGAGGCGGAAAGCGCTGCTCAGCGGCAGGCGATAACGTCACTTCGCCACCGGCTGATTGCCGAGCATCTCGACGCGACGGCCGATGCCGTAAGAGACATCGAAGCGGCGAAGCGGTCGTTGCTCAAAGCCATAGCGGCGCTGAATATTCGCGAGCGCGGCCTTCGTCACTTTGCGATCGACATCGCGCGAGGCGAGACGTCGCCGGTCATCGGAACTGCTTTCGTGGATCCGCGGCGGCCTTACCGGCCGCTACAGAAGCTGCGTCTGCGCGTGAGTCGACTGTTGAGAGCGATCTTCTGACGAAACCTGCTTTCGTTTCGGGATGACGGCCTCGCTGATTGCGAAGACCGGCAGGCCGATCAGCAGCGGAATTAGAAAGTAAATCGCCCTGAATGCCACCAATGCGCCTATCGAAGCGGCTCCGGGCAGGACATAGCTGACTGTCGCCTCAATGACGCCCAAACCGCCAGGCACGTGGGCGATGAGGACCGCGATATTGGCAAGCACGTACGCCGTGGCCGTCTGCACGTAGCTCGTCTCGCCTTGGGCGGCCAGCATCTGATGCAGGCAGGCTGCGACGAAGACGAAGTTCAGTGTGCCGATGACGACCTGGCCCAATGCGAGCTTCGGGCGCGGCATTTCGAAGGACCATTTCCAGAGATGCAACGGCGTGCGGATGACGACGGACAGAACGATATAGACCGCGGGGAGGCTGAGACAGACGCAGCCGAGGGCGAACAGACCGGCCGGGCTGAGTTTCAGGAGATTTGCGGCATCCTCCGGATTGATGAGCAGGACGATGCCCGCAAGGGTTGAAAGGCCGATGCCGACGGTCGCGCCGCAAAACAGGATGACCTTCGCAACCTCCTCGGCATTCAAGCCCCAGCGTGAATAGAAACGGTAGCGCACAGCGCCGCTGCTGAGCGCCGCAAGGCCAAGATTATGGCCGATCGAGAGGCTTGTGAAAGAGGTAAGGGCAGCCTTCGGATAGCTCAGCGGTTTGCCTGCATAGCGGAGCGCCATCCAGTCGAAGCCGGTCAGGCAGAGATAGGAAGCGGCCGCGAAGCCGAGGCTACCGAGAATACGGGTCCCCGGTATTGCGCGGATCGATTCCATGACATCGCTCAACGTGTAACGGCTGAAGACCCTATAGAGTAGATAAGCCGCAAGCATCAGGCAGAGAACGAGAGCTGCATTGATAAGCACGCGCTTGATGGACATGAATGCGCCGTTTCGTTGGAGTCCCGGAGATGGAACGAAACAGGCTGAAAGCAAGTTCCCCCGGGATGAGCACATTCTCCTCTGTTCTGCCGGGATCAACCGGCAAGGAATTGAAAATCCTGACCTACAACGTGCATAGCTGCGTCGGCACCGACCGGCGGATCGAGCCGGCGCGCATCGCCGATGTGATCGCGGAAACCGGCGCGGATATAATTGCGCTGCAGGAACTGGATGTCGGCCGCAAACGCACAGGCAGCATCGACCAGGCTCACATGATCGCCTCGCTTTTGAAGATGGAATCGCATTTCCATCCGGCGCTGCATGTCGAGGAGGAGCAATATGGCGATGCCATTCTCACTGCGATGCCGACCCGGTTGATGAAAGCCGGGCCGCTGCCCTCGGTAGGCGAGATGCGGGGGGCGATATGGGTGCAGATCCAAATAGGCGGAATTCATCTGAACCTGCTCAATACGCATCTCGGCGTCCGTGGCATCGATCGGGTGCGGCAAGTGACGACGCTGCTCGGCAAGGAGTGGATTGGAAGTCAGAAATTCCAGGCGGCTCCTGCGATCATCTGCGGCGATCTCAATGCCGTCCCGTCATCACCAGCCTACAAAATGCTGGCTCGACATTTCCGCGATACGCAGTTGCTTGCTGCGCGGCGTCCGCGCCCGACCTATCCTTCCCGGCTACCGATCCTGCGGATCGACCATATTTTCGTATCGGACGGGCTTGGCGTGACATCTGCGACAGTTACCGCGACACCGCTCGTGCGCCGGGCTTCGGATCACTTGCCGCTTCTGGCGACCATCTTACCGGGTGCAGCCATCAAGCGAAGGGAAATGTCGTTTCAAGCAGTGGCCGGAAGCGGCCGCTGAAGTCAATTATTTTCAATAATTTATACAACAAAGCCCGATTTTTCTCACGACTCGAGAAAGACTTGACGCCGTCCGCTTTATAACGCTTTAAATTGTCAACCGTGACTGGGAGAGTTGCGGGGCATGTCTGTCGCTTCGATTGCGGGAGACATCGGCGGACGAGGAGGGTCTCGCCGCTTTACTTGCGAACGGGAGGAATATCATGCGCAAGTTTTTGGGCACGGCAGCCGTTGCTGCCGTGATGATGGCAGGCACGGCAGCCTACGCGGCCGACGTGAAGGAGGTCCAGATGCTGCACTGGTGGACGTCCGGCGGTGAGGCTGCGGCGCTCAACGTGTTGAAGGAGGACCTCTCCAAGGAAGGCTTTGCCTGGAAGGACGTGCCGGTGGCCGGCGGTGGCGGCGATGCTGCCATGACCGCGCTCAAGGCCATGGTTGCGGCGGGCACCTATCCGACCGCCTCGCAGATGCTCGGCTATACAGTGCTCGACTACGCGCAGGCAGGTGTCATGGGCGATCTAACCGAGACCGCGAAGGCGGAAGGGTGGGACAAGTCTGTTCCCGCGGCTCTTCAGAAGTTCTCCGTCTATGACGGCAAATGGGTTGCTGCTCCGGTCAACGTGCACTCGGTCAACTGGCTTTGGATCAACAAAGCCGTCATGGAAAAGATTGGTGGGACTGAGCCGAAAACCTTCGACGACCTGCTCGCGCTGCTCGAAAAGGCCAAGGCTGCTGGCGTCATTCCGCTCGCGCTTGGTGGCCAGAACTGGCAGGAAGCGACGATGTTCGATTCGATCGTGCTCTCCACTGGCGGGCCGGAATTCTACAAGAAGGCCTTCAACGACCTCGATGAAGAGTCGCTGAAATCAGACACGATGAAGAAGTCCTTCGACAACCTTGCCAAGATCAAGGAATATGTCGACCCGAACTTCTCCGGCCGTGACTGGAACCTGGCGACCGCCATGGTAATCAAGGGCGATGCACTTGTTCAGGTCATGGGCGATTGGGCCAAGGGCGAATTCGTGGCGGCGAAGAAGACGCCGAATACGGATTTCCTTTGCTACCGCTTCCCGGGCACGGACGGCAGCGTGATCTACAACTCCGATATGTTCGGCATGTTCGATGTGCCGGATGACCGCAAGGCCGCGCAGGTCGCGCTTGCCACAGCCACGCTCTCCAAGAGCTTCCAGTCGGCCTTCAACGTCGTCAAGGGCTCGGTGCCTGCGCGCACCGACGTTCCCGATACCGACTTTGATGCTTGCGGCAAGAAGGGCATTGCCGACCTCAAGGCTGCGAACGAAGGCGGCACGCTGTTCGGCTCGCTGGCCCAGGGCTATGGCGCTCCTCCAGCGGTTGCCAATGCTTACAAGGACGTCGTGTCCAAATTCGTTCATGGACAGATCAAGACGTCTGATCAGGCCGTGGAAGAGCTCGTCAAGGCAATCGACGACGCCAAGTAAGCTGCTGTCGGTCAAGGATCCTTCCCCCGCGCATGCGGGGGAGGCGTTTTTGTCACAGATACGGCCCTGGGAGGGGACGATTTTATGAACACTGTCGCGACCCCCGAGATCAACGTGAAGTCGGAGCGCAGAATAGGCAATTCCATCCGCTCCCGCATGCAGGATGTCCTGCCGAAGATCGTGCTGGCGCCGAGTTTCGCCGTCACCGTGATCTTTGTTTATGGGTTCATCGTCTGGACCGCCTATCTGTCCTTCACCAATTCCAAAACATTCCCGTCCTATGCGCTGACAGGACCGCGCGCCTATCAAAGGCTATGGCGCTGGACGTTTGAGACCGATCCGCCGTCGAGCTGGTATACGTCGATCACCAATATGGGAATTTTCGGCCTTCTCTATGTCGGAATCTGTCTGGCGCTCGGCCTGTTCCTGGCAATTCTGCTAGACCAGAAGATCCGCGGCGAGGGATTGCTGCGGCCGATCTACCTCTATCCGATGGCGCTTTCCTTCATTGTCACAGGCGTTGCCTGGAAGTGGTTTCTTGATCCTGGACTCGGCCTTGAGCAGACACTGCATCAATGGGGCTGGACGAGTTTCCATTTCGATTGGATCAAGAACAAGGATTTCGTCATATATACCGTGGTGATCGCCGGCGTCTGGCAGGCTTCCGGTTTCGTCATGGCGATGTTTCTTGCGGGTCTGCGTGGTATCGACGGTGAGATCATAAAAGCCGCCCAGATCGACGGGGCATCGACCTTGCAACTCTACAGGCGCATCGTTATCCCAATGCTGCGACCGGTCTTCCTTTCGGCCTTCATCGTGCTCGCCCATATGGCGATCAAGTCCTATGATCTTGTCGTCGCGCTGACGAGCGGCGGTCCCGGGGGTTCGGCCTGGCTGCCTTCCAATTTCATGTATGAATACACGTTCAAGCGAAACGAAATGGCCGTCGGCTCGGCGAGCGCAATCATCATGCTGATGACGATCTCGGCGATCATCGTGCCCTATCTCTATTCCGAACTGAGGGAAAAGGCGCGATGAGTACCGTTACCTCTTCGGCAACTGCCATAGCGCGAGGCGGCAATGGCCGCCGGTGGGTCAGTCGCACCGTCATCTACGGCCTGCTGCTGATCTTCGCGATTCTTTATCTGATGCCCCTCTTCGTGATGCTGGTCACCTCGTTCAAGACCATGGACGAGATCCAGAACGGCAACATGCTGGCGTTGCCTCAGTCGCCGACCTTCGATCCTTGGTTGAAAGCCTGGGGCGAAACCTGCGTTGGCCTGACCTGCGCCGGCATCAAGGGCTATTTCTGGAACTCGATCAAGATGGTCGTTCCTGCCGTGGCGATCTCCACCATCATGGGCGCGCTCAACGGCTATGTGCTGACCAAATGGCGCTTTCCCGGCGACAAGCTGGTGTTCGGCCTGATGCTTTTTGCCTGCTTCATTCCGTTCCAGTCGGTACTGCTGCCGATGGCGACGATCCTCGGTGCACTCGGCCGCTTCGGTGCCACGCTTCAGAACGCCACGGGCATGAGCTTCGGCTTCGGCAATCCGACTGTCAATCTGGTCTTCGTGCACGTTGTTTACGGCTTGGGCTTCACGACGCTGTTCTTCCGCAATTTCTACGAGGCCTTTCCGACTGAACTGGTCAGGGCCGCACAGGTTGACGGCGCCAGCTTCTTCCAGATTTTCCGTCGCATCATGCTGCCAAATTCGCTGCCGATCATCGTCGTCACAGTGATCTACCAATTCACCAATATCTGGAACGACTTCCTGTTCGCTTCCGCCTATGCCGGTACCGGTGAATCCATGCCGATGACGGTGGCGCTCAACAATGTCGTGAATACCTCGACCGGTGTGGTCGAATATAATGTCAACATGGCCGCTGCGATGATCGCCGCCGTGCCGACGCTCATCGTCTATGTCCTCGCCGGCCGCTATTTTGTGCGCGGTCTGATGGCGGGCGCTGTCAAAGGGTAATCCATGGCTTTCCTTGAAATATCCGGCCTAAAAAAGCGCTTCGGCGCCGTCGACATCCTTAAGGGGATCGATCTGGAGCTTGAAAAAGGCGGCTTCCTCGTGCTGGTTGGCCCATCCGGCTGCGGCAAGTCCACTTTGCTCAACACTATTGCCGGCCTGGAGTCGATCACCTCGGGCGATATTCGCATCGATGGCCGCAGCATTAACGGTCTTCATCCCTCTAAGCGCGACATCGCCATGGTGTTCCAGTCCTATGCTCTTTATCCGAATATGACGGTCGCGGGAAACATCGCCTTCGGCATGGAAATCCGCAAGGTGCCGAGAGAGGAGCGCGAAAAGGCGATCACGGAAGTGGCCGACATGCTGCAGATCGGTCATTTGCTCGACCGCAAGCCAAGCCAGCTTTCCGGCGGCCAGCGCCAGCGCGTCGCCATGGGCCGCGCGCTGGTGCGCAATCCGCAGGTCTTCCTTTTCGACGAGCCGCTATCAAACCTCGATGCGAAGCTGCGGGTCGATATGCGCACAGAGATCAAGCGGCTGCATCAGCGTATGAAGACGACGATCGTCTATGTCACGCATGACCAGATCGAGGCGATGACGCTGGCAACGAAAATCGCCGTCCTGAAAGATGGAGTGCTGCAGCAATTCGGCACGCCCGCTGAGATCTACAACAGGCCGGCCAATATCTTCGTTGCCGATTTCATGGGATCACCGGCGATGAATCTTCTCAACGCCACAGTGGAAACCAGCGCCGGCGGCCTGCAGGTCTCGCTCGACCGGCCGAATGGTGCGGCGCTGAAACTGCCGGTTCCGGCTGGCAACAACGGTCTGGCCACCTATGCCGGCAAGAAGGTGATTTTCGGCATTCGTCCGGAAGCGCTGACCGATCCAGACGGCGCCGACCGCAAGGCAAAGTCGCTGGCGGAAGGCGATTGTGCGATCGAGGTCGTCGAGCCCGCCGGTTCGGACACTTTCGCCGTGACCAAGCTTGGCGGCAAGTCGGTCATCGCGCGGCTGCGCGCCGATGCCGGTATTCAGCCTGGCCAGAGCACCCGCCTTGCCTTCAATCTCGACAAGGCGGTGTTCTTCGATCCGGAGAGCCAACGCCGGATCGCGTGACGTCGTCAGACGGCCGTTATATGTACGGTGACGGATGCAAAGCGGGACGAAGCTGCCTCCACCGTGATGTTGCCGGTGAGTCCGGTTGCTTCCAGCCAGCAACCAGCCGTGCCGCCCCGCAGCGGAACAGTGGAGGGGCCGATGATCTTGGCCGGACCATCGACGCGCAGTGTCACGCTGTCATGCAGGAAGGGAAGGCGCTGGCCATATTGGTCCAGCGCACGGATGATGACGCGCGTCGTGTCGCGCTCGCGGGCTTTCAGCGATCCGCTGTCGGCTGCCACTTCGAGCGTCGTCGGCAGCGGATCGGCAGCAAGCCGTAACCTGGCAACGGGCTGGCCATTGATATAACCCGTAAAATCCCCGTCGAGCCATTCAATCCCCCATGTGCCAAGCTCATCCGCCGTGAAAAGCCGATGATCCAGCACGACAGGCGGGTGAGGCAGATGCGGGTAGTTTTCACGATCGGGGCCGATGCGCTTGGTGATCGAGCCGTACGTCAGCTCGACTTCATCGCAGTTCGTAAGAATGATCAGCGGCAGGACGCCGCCAATATTGCGTTCCCCGCGAGCCCAGAAGGTCACCGGCTTCATGATAATCTCGTCGGACGGATCGCACTGGCTGGAATACACATAGGCGGCGAATTTCGGCTCGCGGAACATGTCGAGCACGCCGTGATAGCAGATGCGGTCGCCCGAGCCGAAGTCCTTGTGGGTGTTGTAGTCGAACATGCACCAGCCGATCGCACCTGAAATATCCGGATCGCTGTAGACGGCGTTCAGCACCTCAAGGTGACGGCGCACATGCTCTGCCTGGCGGGCTTCCTGATCGTAGATCTTGGTCGGATGCATATGGCCGTTGAACTCGGTGATGAGGTACGGCACCTTGCGATCGAGACCGGTGTTCTCCTGCTGGCTGCGAAGTGCCGTGCGCGGGCGGTTGGCGCCTGGCAGTTCCTCGTTGCCGAGGATGAAGTCGTTCATCGTATAGACGTCTTCGAGCAGTTCGCTTTCCGTGATGTAGCGCACGCCGCCGGTCTGGCGGGTCGCGTCGAGATCGCGGGCGAGCCGGTTGGTCTCGACGTAGAACTCGTGACTATCCTGCGATTCGTTGATGCGCACGCCCCAAATGACGATCGACGGGTGGTTCCAGTCGCGCTCGATCATGCGGCGGACGTTGCGGATCGATTCCTGCTGCCACTCCGCATCACCGATATGCTGCCAGCCGGGAATTTCCTCGAAGACCAGAAGGCCGATGCGGTCGCACTGGTCCAGGAACCATTTCGACTGCGGATAGTGCGAAGTGCGGACGATATTGCACTTCAGCACCGATTTCATGATATCGGCATCGCGCTCCTGCGCCGAGCGGCCGGCCGCGTAGCCGACATAAGGAAATGCCTGGTGGCGGTTCAGGCCACGCAGCTTCAGCGGCTTGCCGTTAAGCAGGAAGCTGCTCGCTGTGAACTCGGCGGTGCGGAAACCGAAATGCGACGACAGGCGGTCGGAGCCGTGGCTAGTTTTCAGGTCGACGGCGATCTCATAGAGCGTCGGGCTGGAAATATCCCAGAGCGAAATGTCCGTCAGGTTTTCGAAGGAAAGCGTCACGTCTTCGCCCGTCGTATCGCCGCTCGCGGTTGCGATGACGGTGCCGGATGTATCCTTCAGTGAGGCAGTAACCGTGCCGAGAAAGGCAACGTTTTGCGAGTTGGCGAGATCGCAGCGGACACGGACGGATTTGACGTCGGAGAGGACATCTGTCGTTTCAATCTTGAGATTGCGGATCGAGACGGCGCCGGTGACTTTAATCCAGGCGTCGCGATAGATACCGGCATAGGTCAGATAATCAATACGGCCGCCGAAGGGTGGAATTGCGGGGTTCTCGCTGCCGTCGACCTTTACGGTGATCAGGTTGTCGCCCTTGAGAACCTTGCCTGTGAGGCGGGCCTCGAAGGGCGTGTAGCCGTCCTTGTGGGCGATGATCTCTTCGCCGTTCAGGTAAACGACGCTATCGGCCATGGCGCCATCAAAGACGATCGACACTTCGCGACCTTCGAATTCCGGGAGCCAGCGCAAGATCTTCTGATAGGTAAAGGCGCGCTGATAGAGCTTCTCGTCAAAATAGTTGAAGGGCAGTTCGACGGCAGTGTGCGGCAGGCTGACGCTTGCCGTGCCATCGAAGGCATCGAGAAACTGCTGGCCAAAGCCTTCGTGGAAACTCCAGGATTCATTGAACGAGACGACGGACCGCATCCCGGACTCCTCTTCAAAGCATGTCTGATTGGTGCGACTAGCAACGCCGCTTACGGATACTGTGCGCCATTCGTCGTCGTGTAGATCGAATAGAGCGATTGCGTTGCGGTGATGAACAAGCGGTTTTTCTTCTGGCCACCGAAGGTGACATTGGAAACGGTCTGAGGCACCTTGATCTTGCCGAGCAAGGTACCGTCCGGCGCGAAGCAATGGACGCCATCGGCGGCACTGCTCCAGAGATTTCCGCTGACGTCGAAGCGGAAACCGTCCGGTATGCCGTTGTCGATCGAGCAGAAATAGCGGCTGTTGGCGAGCCTCTTGCCGTCGACCACGTCGAAGACGCGGATATGGCGCGGCACGTCGTGATCGGCAGAGCCGGAGTCGGCGATGTAGAGTTGCTTTTCGTCAGGAGAGAAAGCAAGGCCGTTCGGCTGGATAAAATCGGTGGCGGCGGCTTCGACTTTGCCGCTTTGCGGATCGATGCGGTAGACGTTGCGCGTCTCCTGTTCCTGCTCCGATTTGTAGCCTTCGTAATCGGACTTGATGCCGTAGCTGGGGTCCGTAAACCAGATGGCGCCGTCGGACGCGACGACGACGTCGTTCGGCGAGTTGAGGCGCTTTCCCTGATAGCTGTCGGCCAACACGGTGATCTTGCCGTCAGGTTCCGTACGCGTGACGCGACGGCCGCCGTGTTCGCAGGAGATCAGACGGCCCTGACGATCGCGGGTGTTGCCGTTGACGTAGCTTGATGGCGAGCGGAAAACCGAGACGCCGCCATCCGGTACCCAGCGCAGCATGCGCTCGTTCGGGATGTCGCTCCAGATCAGGCAATTGAGATCGGAGAACCAGACGGGACCTTCCGCCCAGCGGCAGCCGGTATAAAGTTCCTCCAGCTTAGCGCTTCCTGCAATCAGGTTGCGGAAGCGGTCGTCACGAATGTCATACAGGATATCTTGCGACACTGATTGGCTCCTCCCCAAAGCGATATAACGTTCTTCGTAAACATAAACGGCGATGCGTGCCATAGCCAGGCGCGGCAAATGCGCCGGCCTCATGCCATTTTTCAAAGCTGCGGCGGATGCGGCGATCCGTCATGTGCGTCTCACTGGCCGTTGAACGGAGGTTTGTCTTTCCCTAATGGGTGAATTGGGGGTACAGCTTTCAGGAGTGAGGATCGGCAGCATGGAATACAGCGATATCGGAACGGTCGCCGCATGGCTGACGGAGCAGGGGCTGAAGGGTGCCTCCGAAGCCGAGCTGCTGGCCGGCTTTTGCAATTCCTGCCGCGAATTCGGCCTGCCACTCGATCGCGGCATGGCGCTCATGGATACGCTGCACCCGGTGCATGAGGGCCGCGCCTTCCGATGGGACAGCCAGGAGGAAATCGAGACCGAATTCGAATACGGCCCGACCGGCGAGGGTAGTGCGCGGGACAATTGGCTGCGTTCGGCTTTCTACTATCTCTGGTCTGGCAACGAGAACGAGGTTCGCCGCCGTATCGGCTTCGGCGACCCGGCGGATTTCGTCATGCTCGACAAGATGCTCGAAGACGGCCACACCGATTTCGTCGCCATGGTACACCGCTTCGCCAAGGCCGGTACGATCGGCGAGATGGATTGCTTTTTCTCGCATTTTGCAACCCGGCATCCGCAGGGCTTTTCCGACCACGATCTCGCCATCTTGCGAAAGCTAGTGCCAGTGCTGGCGCTGGCGATCAAGTGCATCGCGCTCGGCCGCATCGCACGGACGATTGCGGAGGTTTACCTTGGCGAGGATGCGGCCCGGCAGGTGCTCGAGGGAAAGATCATGCGTGGTAAGTCCGAGCGGATTTCCGCGGTGCTCTGGTTCTCGGACCTTCTCAATTACACCAAGATATCCGATAGCGCGCCGCCGGAGGAAATCCTGCCGATGCTGAATGCTTATAGCGACGTGGTGATTTCGGCCATTCACGAGGCCGGCGGCGACGTCCTCAAACTTATCGGCGACGGTGTGCTCGCTATCTTCAAGGCAGATTCACCGTCGGATGCCTGCTGTGCGGCGCTGAAGGCGGAGAAGCTCTTGCGCGGCAAGCTTGCGGCGCTGAACGACGAACGCGCCCGCGATAACCGGCCAACAACCGACGTCTATCTTGGCCTGCATATCGGTGATGTCTTCTACGGCAATATCGGCAGCCAGGAACGGCTCGACTTCACGGTCATCGGTCCGGCAGTCAACGAGGTCAGCCGCATCGCGTCGATCTGCCGGTCGGTCGATCTCAACGTGCTGATGTCGTCGGATTTTGCCGCCGCGATTCCGGGAGCTCAGAGCAGCGGACTCGCCTGCATCGGCCGCTATGCGCTTCGTGGCGTCAAGCGAGCGCAGGAGCTTTTCACACTGGAAACTGGGCGCCTTGGCGGCTGACCCTAGCGCAGCAGACCTTGGCCACCATCGATCCAGATCGGCGTGCCGGTGATGTGATGCGAGCGATCGGCGGCAAGAAAGAGGATTGTTTCGGCAACGTCTTCGCTGTGGCCCGCCTCTCCTCCCGTGATCGGAATTTCGCCTTCCGGCCAGACAACCGGGATTCCCGCCTCGTCCCGGTGACGGCTGCTTGTATTGTCGTTGATGTTGGTGTCGATGGCGCCTGGGCAGACGGCATTGACGCGGATTCCATGCTTGCCGAGCTCCAGTGCCAGCTGCTGCACCATCGCCACCTGGCCGGCCTTCGTGACGGTATAGGCAGTCGCGCCCGGCGTCGTGAAGGTACGCGTCCCATTGATCGAGGAGACGACGATGATCGAACCGCCGCCATTCGATTTCATATGCGGGACGGTGAGATGGAGAGTGAGGTAGGTACCGCGCAGGTTGACGGCCATGGTCTTGTCCCACTCCTCCGGCTTCAGGTCGTCGACAGGAGCCCAGACGCCGTTGATGCCGGCATTGGCAACGACGATGTCGATGCCGCCGAACTTACCGAGAAGCGCTTCAACTGCTCCGCGCATCTGGTCTTCGTCGCTGGTGTCGGCCGTCAGCGAAATCGACTGCCCGCCTGCGGAACGGATTTCGTCGCGGGTCTGATTCACCTCGTGGCCGGTGCGGCTCAAAACGGCAACCTTGGCGCCTTCTGCGGCGAGCTTCAGCGCGGTCGCCTTTCCGATGCCGGAACCCGCGCCGGTGACCAATGCGGTTCTTCCCTGAAGTTCCATTTTCGCCAATCCCTCATTCGGTTTGCGTTAGGGCAATGTTCGGGTGGGTGTATGGTTCCGGTGCGAGTGCGAAGTTATCTGGCTGGCAACCCCTACAGTCTCACCAGGCTGCGGCGGATCGCCCACTTCTCCGGTCCATGCGCGGCGGCAAACAGCAGTCCGGCCAGGAACGTGAAGTGGTCGATGAAGAAGCCAAATTCTGCCTGGTTGCCCGCCCAGCGCGACGGGCCATGAAAGGCGAATGCGAGGAAGATGACATAAATGCCGGCAAGCAGGCTTGCTTCGGTAAAGAAGGCGCCGGTTATCAAGGCTAGCGCCAAAGCTATTTCGAAGAAAGCTGCTACCCATGCCAGGGCGCCGGCCATCGGAAAACCGGCGGAGGCGATATAGGTTGCGGTGGCGCCGACGTCGGCAAATTTGAAGCCGGCCGCCATGAAGAAGACGAAGCTGAAGATGATGCGGGCGACGATCACTGCGATTGCTCGTGTCATTTGAAATTTCCTCCTGTGAGCTTTCACAATGACGGTTAGCGCGCATGGCTTCCTACATGCTGCAACAAAAAGGGCCGCTCGATGTGACCCTGTTGGTTCTCACCATTCGGCGAAACTGCCGTCGGCATGGCGCCAAATCGGGTTGCGCCAGCGGTGGCCCTGCTTGGCACGTTCGACGACATAGGCCTCGTCGACTTCGACGCCGAGTCCCGGTCCCTGCGGGATCGAGACGAAACCATCGGCGTATTTGAAGACTTCCTTATTGGAGATGTAGTCGAGGATATCGTTGCCCTCGTTGTAGTGGATGCCGAGGCTCTGTTCCTGGATGAAGGCGTTATAGCTGACCGCATCGACCTGCAGGCAGGCGGCAAGCGCGATCGGACCGAGCGGGCAATGCGGGGCAAGCGCTACGTCATAGGCTTCCGCCATCGCCGCGATCTTGCGGCATTCGGTGATGCCGCCGGCATGCGACAGGTCGGGCTGGAGAATGTCGACGTAGCCGTCTGAGAGCACCGACTTGAAATCCCAGCGCGAATAGAGCCGCTCGCCAAGCGCGATCGGCGTCGAGCAGTGATTGGCGATTTCCTTCAATGCTTCCCGGTTTTCGGAGAGTACCGGCTCTTCGATGAACATCAGCTTGTACGGCTCGAGTTCCTTAGCAAGAACCTTGGCCATCGGCTTGTGCACGCGGCCGTGAAAATCGACGCCGATGCCGATATGCGGACCGATCGCCTCGCGGATAGTAGCAATGGTCTCGACAGCCTTCTCAACCTTCTCGTTGGTATCGACGATCTGCATTTCTTCGCAGCCGTTGAGCTTGATCGCCTTGAAGCCGCGTGCGACGACCTCCGTGGCGTTGCGCGCAACGTCCGACGGGCGGTCGCCGCCGATCCAGCTGTAGACCTTGATCCGGTCGCGCACCTGGCCGCCGAGCAGCGAATGGATCGGCTGGCCGAGTGCCTTGCCCTTGATGTCCCAGAGCGCCTGGTCGATGCCGGAAAGCGCGCTCATGTGGATGGCGCCACCGCGATAGAAGCCGCCGCGATACATGACATTCCAGTGGTCCTCGATCAGGAACGGATCCTTGCCGATCAGGTAGTCGGCAAGCTCGTGCACGCAGGTCTCCACGGTTAGCGCCCGGCCCTCGACTACCGGCTCGCCCCAGCCGATCACGCCCTCATCGGTCTCGACCTTCAAAAATAGCCAGCGCGGCGGAACGATATAGGTTGTCAGTTTCGTGATCTTCATGGGTCCAGGCCTCATTCTTCTCGTGTTGCTCTAAGCGGCTCGGCCGGCATTTCCAATCATGATTGGGGTTCTGCCGATCGTCTTTTCGATGGCGGCAAGATCGCGCATCGCAAGATCCAGCGTCCGGTTGGCGCACTCGCGTGCCCTTTTGCGGTCGCGCATTCGGAGTGCCTCGACCAGTTCGCCGTGAACGGCTACTGCGTCCTCGCGGCTTTCGACCGTGACGTTCGAGGCGTGAAGGACATATTTCGCCGCGGCGTGAATGGCGCTCGAAAGTCGCCGAAACACCTGGTTGTGGCTCGCGGTCAGCAGCGCCGAATGGAACATGACGTCGGCATCGGTGAAGCTTCCCGGATCGTTGGCGGAATCGCGCATCTGCCGCCAAGCGCTGTCGAGATCGGCAATCTCCTGCGCCGTTGCGCGCACGGCCGCATATTCGGCTGCCGCAGGCTCGATGGTACGCCGCGCTTCAAGGATGCAGCCGAGCAAGTCGAAATTCTCGATATATGGTCCCATCCATTCGAGCACGTCGGCGTCGAGGATATTCCAGTCGTGCTTATCGCAGACGGTGGTGCCGATGCGCGGCTTGCCACGCACGAGACCTTTGGATTCCAGGATTTTCAGGGATTCGCGAATGACCGTGCGGCTCACGCCGTAGATTGCACAAAGATCGTTTTCGCGCGGCAGCGGTAGGCCTGCCGGATAACGGTCTGAACAGATATCCTGCGCGATCGAGGTCGTGACATTCCGGCGGACGCGGGGGCGGCGCTCGATGCGCGGGTTTTCACCCTCACCCTGCTGCTCGATGGAATCCACTGTCCTCTCCGCCTCTCACCTGCGGTGCAAACCGAATCCTATTGAAACTCCAGTTTGCCTTGTGACGTGCACAATCTACCATTGCTACAATCATCATACGAAGGCAATTTCTTGGTATGATGATTTATCGTGCCGTCAGGTGACCAAAGGTCATTTTCGGACCGATTTTCTTACAGCCGTCGCCTTCTGAGGATAGAGCATTATATTGCCGTTCGAGAGGCTTTGGCCTCTCTGCGGCGGGAAGCGGCGCAAGTCCTTTCCGGAAGGAGCTCAATCGAAACAGGAGGACGGCATGCAGATCAATCGCATAGGTTCGGCCCAGTGGTCCGGCGGTCTCAAAGACGGCAAGGGACGGATATCGACGCAGAGCGGCGCGTTGAAGGAATATCCCTATGGTTTTGCAAGCCGCTTCGAAGGTATTCCAGGCACCAATCCGGAAGAACTGATCGGCGCTGCCCATGCCGGCTGCTTCACCATGGCGCTATCGTTGATCCTCGGCGATGCGGGGCTTACGGCCGAAGATATGGAGACCACTGCAAAGGTAACGCTCGAGAGCGTCGAAGGCGGCTTCGCGATTACCGCAATCCATCTGTCGTTGACCGGCAAGATTCCCGGCGCCGACCAGGCGACGTTCACTGAGCTCGCCAATAAGGCGAAGGCAGGGTGCCCTGTTTCCAAGGCGCTTTCCGCCGTCCCGATCACACTCGACGTCAAGCTGGGCTGATTTCCGCAATTATTGATTGCGAATGCCGCGACCCGAAGCCGCGGCATTTTTTTCGGCAGAACATTGACAAGTGGCGCCTGATATTTTACGACTGACGAAATACGAAAATCGTCAGTCGTAAGTAAGGCTCTGAAAACGCATGAATGACACCGCAGAAAACATGCTGGACAGCACCCGTCAGGAAAATGTAACGCGCATTCTCGACGCGGCAGAGCGGCTGTTCCGGCACTATGGCTACAGCAAGACGACGGTTGCCGATGTGGCACGCGACCTCGGCATGTCGCCGGCCAATATCTACCGCTTCTTCGCCTCCAAAGTGGAAATCCACCAGGCGATCTGCGGCCGCATGCTGGCTGCCAGCTACAAGCAGGCTTACGACATCTGCCATTTGCCGATCAGTGCATCGGAGCGCCTGCGACGATTTGTGTATGGCCAGTATCAGATGACGCTCGACACCATGCTTGATGAGCAGAAGGTGCACGAGATGGTTGTCGTCGCGATCGAACGCGACTGGCATGTCATCGAAAGGCATGTCGACAGCATTCATGAACTGATTGCCGCCGTGATCCGCGAAGGGATCGCAGCCGGTGAATTCGCCGAGCAAGATGCCGATGTTGCTTCACGCTGCTTCGGTGCGGCCACCGTGACGCTCTGTCATCCGCAGATGGTGGCGCAATGTCTCGCCAAGACCAACCGCGCGACGGTTGACGAACTCATCGAGTATTCGATCAGAGCGCTTAAGAAATAGCCCGACGGTAAAGCCGCCGCGCCTCCCAACATAGAAACGATTTCAGGAGTGCGAAAGATGATTTCGCTGAAGACCGTCAAGTTGCCGTCCGTCGCCAGTTTCGCGCTCCTTGGCGCCGTTGCATTCGCCGTTTCGGGCTGCAGCGATGAGAAGAAGGCTGAGACGAAGGAAATCGTCCGGCCCGTCAAGGTCGTGGAGATTGCGAAGGCCGGCGAGACGCGCGCCCTCGACTATTCCGGCGCCGTAAAAGCACGTACCGAGATGAATCTCGGCTTCCGTGTCGCTGGCAAGATCACGGAACGGCTCGTCAATATCGGTGATCGGGTGAAGCCCGGGGATGTGCTCGCGCGCATCGACTCCACGGATTATCAGCTCGCTGTGAAGACGGCTGAAGCCAACTTGGCTGCGGCCGAGAAGGGCGTGCAGACGGCAGATCTCGCCAACAAGCGTGCCGGGCAACTCTTCGACAAGAATGTTACACCAAAATCGCAGCTGGAGCAGGCTTCGCTTTCCTACGACCAGGCCGTTTCGACGCGCGATGCGGCGATGTCCTCGCTCGATCAGGCCAAGAACCAGGTAAGCTACACAGACCTGAAGGCCGATCAGAACGGCATCGTGACCGCAGTCAGTGCGGATACGGGCCAGGTCGTCGCCTCCGGGACGCCCGTCGTCACCGTTGCCGTCGACGGCGAGAAGGAAGTCCAGGTCGCGGTGCCGGAAAACGATATTGCCGAATTCAAGCCCGGCAAAACGGTGAAGGCAACCTTCTGGTCAGATGACAAGCTGGTGCTCGACGGGAAGGTTCGTGAGGTTTCGGGCAGCGCCGATCAGCAGTCCCGGACCTTCTCCGTCCGCGTCAGCCTGCCGAATGATCAGCGTGTTCTCCTCGGCATGACGGCGACGATCGAGGCGGATGTCACGAATTCCGATCCTTATGTCGCAGTGCCCTTGAGCGCGCTTGCCGAGAAGGATGGCAAGAAGATGGTCTGGGTGGTTGACCGCGATGCGGCGACCGTGCACGCCCGCGAAATTCACGTCGGCGATTTCATCGGCGACGGTGTCAACGTCACCGAGGGCCTCAAGGCCGGCGATCTCGTCGTTGCCGCCGGTACGCAGTTCATGACCGAGAACCTGAAGGTCTTGGTGCCGGGCCAGCAGTCGGCTTCCGCCGAGCCTGCCGACACCGTCCAGTAATTGCTGTCCAAGAGAGGGAAGACTGTCATGGACAACACAACCACTGAAAAACGCCCCTTCAACCTGTCGCGTTGGGCTATCGGCCATCCGAGTATCGCGCGCTTCCTCTTCGGCTTGATCATAGTCACCGGTGCGCTCGGACTGATGCGCATGGGCCAGAAGGAAGATCCGGACTTCACCTTCCGTGTCATGGTTGTGCAGGCCCTATGGCCGGGCGCATCCATCCAGGAAATGGAGGATCAGGTCGTCAACAAGATCGAGCGCAAGCTGCAGGAAACCCCACATCTCGATTTCGTTCGCTCCTACACCCGTGCCGGCAGCGCGATCATCACACTTCAGGTCCAGGGTGATACCAACGCCGCGGAAGTGGCGGACGCCTTCTATCAGGTGCGCAAGAAGGTCGGCGATATTTCGAACGAACTGCCGGAAGGCCTGCTTGGGCCCTATTTCAATGACGAATTCGGCGATACTTTCATCACGCTTCATTCAATCAGCGGCGACGGCTACTCCTATCCGGAACTGAAGAAATTCGCGATTCAGGCGCGCGACATGCTGCTTTCGACGCCGGGCGTCGAGAAGGCCGTCATCATCGGCGACCAGCCAGAAAAGATTTATATCGACGTTTCGTCCAAGGCGCTTGCCGAACGGGGGCTAACAATCCTCGACTTGCAGAATGCCATCAAGGGCCAGAACAATGTCGATCCCGCAGGATCCGTCGATACCGGCCTGCATTCGGTGCGCATTTCCGTCGAAGGCGATGTAAAGAAGGTCGAGGATATCCGCGAACTGCGCCTGCGCTCCGGCAATCAGGTGACGCGTCTCGGCGATATCGCCACCGTCACCTCCGGTCTCGAAGACCCCTATCAGCGCAAGTACCGCTTCAACGGGCACGAAAGCGTGCAGGTTGGCGTGGTTATGGCCAAGGGCTTCAAGGTCACGGATGTCGGCAAGGCCATCGAGGCGACCTACCAGCGCTTCGATGAATCTCTGCCCTATGGCGTTTCCGTCGACCAGATTTCCAACCAGCCGGATGTGGTGACGGACGCCATCAGTGAATTCATGCATGCACTTGGCGAAGCATTGATCATCGTGCTGATCGTCTCGTTCCTGTCGATCGGCTGGCGGTCTGGCCTTGTCATCGCGATCGCGATTCCGCTCGTGCTGGCTGCTACTTTCGCCATCATGTACGAAATAGGCATCGACCTGCAGCGCATCTCGCTCGGCGCACTCATCATTGCGCTTGGGCTCTTGGTCGACGATGCGATGATCGTCGTCGAGATGATGGAACGAAAACTGGAAGAGGGCCTGGTGAAGATCGAAGCCGCGAGCTTCGCCTATTCCTCGACCGCCTTCCCGATGCTGACCGGCACGCTGATCACTACGGCGGGCTTCATTCCCGTCGGCTTTGCGGAGTCGACGGCCGGCGAATATGTGCGCTCGCTCTTCTACGTGGTCGGCATCGCGCTCGTCGTCTCTTGGTTCGTGGCGGTCTATTTCACGCCGTGGCTCGGTTACATGATCCTCAAGCAACGCAAGCACGCTGGCGAGCATCATGATGTCTTCGATACGCGCTTTTATCGCCGCCTTCGGACCACCGTCGCCTGGGCCGTGCGCCATCGCATCATCGTGCTGGCCGCCACGCTCTTCACCTTCGCCACGAGCCTCTGGGCCTTCCAGTTCATTCCGCAGAACTTCTTCCCGCAGTCCTCGCGCCCTGAGATCCTCGTCGATCTCTGGTTGCCGGAAGGCACCAGCATCAAGGAAGTCGAGACGCAGGCAAAGGCGCTCGAAGCCAAGATGATGGATGACAAGGACAAGAAGTTCGTCGCCACCTATATCGGCGAAGGCGCGCCGCGCTTCTTCCTGCCGCTCGACCAGCAGCTTCGCAATCCGAACTTCGCGCAGCTCCTGATCATCGCCAATGACGAGCCTGCCCGCGAGCGGCTGATCGTCAAGCTGCGCGGCATCCTTGCGGAAGATTTTCCGTCCATTCGCAGCAAGGTCGACCGTCTCTTCCTTGGTCCACCGACGGGCTGGCCCGTGCAGATGCGCGTCATGGGGCCGGATCGCCAGGAGGTTCGCCATATCGCCGATCAGGTGAAGGCGAAGTTTGCAGAGAATCCGCAGCTCGGCGCCGTCCACGACGACTGGCTGGAGCCGGTGCCGGCCATGAAGCTGGTGATCGATCAGGATCGCGCCCGCGCTCTTGGTGTTACCTCGCAGCGTGTCCGTCAGACGCTGGAGGCGGCGATGTCCGGCGTGCCGCTTGACGACTTCCGCGACGGCGAAGAGACGGTCTCGATCGTCGCCCGCGAGCCGGATTCCAGCCGTTCGCTGCTATCGGCTGTCAATTCGGTCTATGTCCCGACAGACTTCGGCGGCTCCGTTCCGGTCGCGCAGGTCGCCAAGGTCGTCCCGGCTATGGAACAAGGCGTTGAATGGCGGCGTGACCGTCTGCCGACGATCACGGTTCGCGGAACGCTGCCGGACGGCATTCAGCCGAACGACGTGGCGATGAAGATGTATGCCGATATTCAGGGCCTGCGCGACAGCCTGCCTGCCGGCTACAAGATCGAAATCCAAGGCGGTGCGGAAGATGCTGCCGAAAGCCAGGCCTCGATCGCAGCCAAGGCGCCGATCATGCTCGTCGTCATTGTTCTGCTCTTGATGGCGCAGCTGCAGCACTTCGGCAAGGCGATGCTGGTGCTGGCCACCGGCCCGCTCGGCATCATCGGTGCTGCCGCGGCGCTACTCATTAGTGGTGCACCCTTCGGCTTCGTCGCGATCCTAGGCGTTATCGCGCTGCTCGGCATCATCATCCGCAACTCGATCATCCTCGTCGATCAGATCGACCAGGACATCAAGGCGGGCATGCACCGGCAGGAGGCGATCGTGGGTGCGGCCGTGCGCCGTTTCCGGCCGATCATGCTGACGGCGCTGACGGCGGTCCTGGCCCTCATCCCGATCTCCCGCGGCGTCTTCTGGGGTCCGCTCGCCTACGCGATGATGGGCGGCATTCTGGTCGCGACCGTGCTGACCATTCTCGTGCTGCCCGCCGGCTATGCCCTCTTCTTCGGCCGCGAGCCGAAGGCGACGGACGCCGAGGCCGAATTTGCCAATGCCAACCAGGAAGAGGCGGAAGACCATCGTCCGCCGGCATTGGCGGCAGAGTGAAAATGGCGCGGTGAAAGCCGCGCCATTTTCATCTTTTTGATCAACCCCAAAAACGCTCTTACGCCGCTTCCGCTTTCAAGCCCAGGAGAGCTGCGCCGATGAGGCCCGGCTCTAAACGGCATTCGCTGCGCACGATCAGGGGCCGGTCGAACTTGCGTAGCGTGCGGCTTCTCACGGCCTTGTCGAGTTCGGCAAGCAGCGGCTCGACATTGGAAAGTCCGCCACCAACTGGCACGATGGTCGCGCCGGTGATATTGATCGTGAGCGCCAGGGGTGAGGCGACGAGATCGGTATAGACGTCGATCGTGCGCGTTGCGTTTTCCTCACCCCGTTGCCATTGCGCGATGATCTCCTCGCTCGTGAAGTCAAGGTTGTGCAACGTCTTGTGAAGCCGCTCCAGGCCGCGGGCGCCGCCGACGGTATCGACACAGCCGTTCTGGCCGCAGCCACACCGAAAGGCTGGGATTTTCACAGGAGGATTACCGGCTTCGGAGGCGAGGATCGGGCCATGACCCCATTCGCCAGCAAAGGCCGCCCGATGCATTGACGAGCCGGCCATCGGAAACAAGCCCGCCACCGACGCCGGTGCCGAGGATCGCGCCGAAAACAATGCGGTGGCCTCGTCCAGCGCCGAGCTCGGCTTCTGCCATGGCAAAGCAATCGGCGTCGTTGGCAATCAGCACCGGAAGACCAAGTTCGGCCTCCAGATCAGCCGCAAGGCTGCGGTTGTGAATGCAGGGAATGTTGGCGCAGGTCAGCCGCTGTGTGTCGGGATCGACAACACCGGCAATCGAGAAGGAAAGGCGCGAGGGCGTTTCACCGGTTTCGGCGATGATGCTGCGGATCGTCTCGGCGAAAGCGGCGAAATCATCTTTCGGCGTCGGGCGGCGGCCAAGCGGGACGATGTCCGTTTCAGAATGCGCGATGCCGCCCTTGATTGCCGAACCGCCGATATCGAATGAGATGATCATGTTATCCGCCGTCTCGAAAGTTTCCGCGTCTGCTCGCACCCTTCGGGCGGATTTGCAAGTCCTGTGCCGGCAGGTTCACCTTGCTTCAGAGGGTCAAGCGAAGGGTGCCGGCGAAAAATAGTCATGTAATGGCCGTGATCCAGAACTGGCACGGCCATGATGGCGGCGCATTCGACAGAGAAGATTCACACTGGGATGGTATCAGTCGCAAGCCGACGAGCCGGGATGCAATGACAATCGAGGGAATGGAGAGATCACGCAGGCATTTTGTCAGGGGTCCACGCCCTAAGGGGCGGCGGCTTTCTGCTATCCTGAGGCAGCTTGCGGGTGACAGAAGCCGTGAGCGCATTTCAATCGGCGATCTTTTCGAGGTGATGGGAGACCGCGCGACCGGCGCGCTGATGCTGGTCTTTGCCATTCCTAATCTGGTGCCGACGCCGCCGGGAACCTCCGCAATCCTCGGCGCGCCGCTGCTCTTTCTGGCCTCGCAGCTGACATTCGGGCTGAAGCCATGGTTGCCGAAGGTAATCGCCGGCCGCTCGATAAGGCGCGAGGATTTCGAAGTGATCGTCTCGCGCATCCACCGTTGGCTCGCCTTTGCCGAACGCATGCTGCAGCCGAGGCTTTCCTTCCTCGTAGAGCCGCCTGCCGAATATCTTGCGGGCTTTCTCTGCCTGGTGCTTGCGATCATCCTCACGCTGCCCATCCCGCTCGGCAATATCCTACCGGCCTTCGCCATCTGCCTGTTTTCTTTCGGCATATTGGGCAGGGACGGTCTCTTTTCGCTGTTCGGAATGATCATGGCCGGGATTTCGCTGACAGTAGTCGGCGGCGTGATCTACGGCCTTATCAAGGCTGCGATCTTCTTCGTCACAAATTGGTTCGCCTGAGCGAATTTTCGCCCACACGACCGTTGCATTTTCTCAATGCACTCGACTTTTGCTCAATTTTGTTCTGATCTGGCGCTGCGCAGACTCAGAGAACATTCATACACGCGGTAGACCTCAATGGCGAAAAGAACCGAGACATCGGGACGGCTGGACGACGCAGCGCGTGCAGGTTGGCTTTATTACGTGGCTGGCCGTACGCAGGACGAGATCGCCTCTGCGATGGGTATCTCGCGGCAATCGGCGCAGCGGCTGGTGTCGCTGGCCGTCGCCGAAAAACTCATCAAAGTGCGGCTCGATCATCCGATTGCTGCCTGCCTTGAGCTTGCCAACCAGCTGCGGAAGAAATTCGACCTCAAGCATGTCGAGATCGTGCCGAGCGATCCGGGGTCTTCATCGAGGACAGTCGGCATCGCCGAAGCGGCGTCAGCCGAGATTGAGCGCTGGCTCAAGCGGCCGGATCCGATCGTGCTCGCCGTTGGAACCGGCCGTACGCTGAAAGCTGCCGTCGACCAGCTTCCGCTGATTGAGTGTCCGAACCATCGCATCGTTTCGCTGACGGGCAATATCACCCCGGACGGTTCGGCCGCCTATTACAATGTCATCTTCAGCATGGCGGATGCGGTGAAGGCGAGGCACTTCCCGATGCCGCTGCCGGTGCTCGTCACCTCGGCGGAGGAGCGCGAATTGCTCCATGGCCAGCAACTCGTGCGCTACACGCTTGCGATAAGTGCCCAAGCCGATGTGACCTTCGTGGGTATCGGCGAACTGGGCATCGACGGCCCGCTTTGCGTCGACGGCTTCCTGGAGAAGGACGAGATGATGGAGCTGATGCGCGAGGGCGCGATCGGCGAAATCTGTGGCTGGATTTTCGACGGGGAGGGCAGGCTTCTCGATAATCCGATCAACGAACGCGTCGCGTCGGCTTCGATTCCTTCACGCGAAACCTCGACAGTCATAGGAATCGCCAAAGGCAAGCGCAAATTCAAGGCGATAAGAGCCGCAATCGTTGGCCGTCAGATCAATAGTCTGATCACCGATGAAGAGACAGCTGAGTTTTTGCTCAGTATTTGAGCAAAAATTATAATGTTTTAAATCAACAGGATAGCCAGTCATTTCGCTATTGCAGCAACGATTTCAATTGACATTCCGCACCCAGTGGTGAGTAATTGCCCATGAGCAAAGCGAATGCTCATACCCATCTTCTGGGAGGAAGATATGACATTGAGAACTATTCTGCTGGGCGCCTGCTCAGCATTGGCGTTTGCCGGCATGGCTTCGGCCGAAACGCTGACGATCGCGACCGTGAACAACGGCGACATGATCCGGATGCAGAAGCTGACGGATGACTTCAAGGCAAAGAATCCCGACATCGACCTTGAATGGGTTACCCTCGAGGAGAACGTTTTGCGCCAGAAGGTCACGACCGACATCGCGACCAAGGGAGGCCAATACGACGTTCTGACGATCGGCACTTATGAAGTTCCGATCTGGGCAAAGCAGAACTGGCTCTTGCCGCTCGACAACCTCGGCGCCGACTACGACGCCGACGACCTGCTGCCGGCAATCCGCAGCGGCCTGACCGTAGACGGGAAGCTCTATGCTGCGCCGTTCTACGGCGAAAGCTCGATGGTCATGTACCGCAAGGATCTGTTCGATGCCGCCGGCCTGAAGATGCCCGACGCGCCGACCTGGGATTTCATCGCTGACGCTGCGAAGAAGATCACCGACAAGGACAAGGGAATCTACGGCATCTGCCTGCGTGGCAAGGCCGGCTGGGGCGAAAACATGGCCTTCCTGACGGCGATGTCGAACTCGTTCGGCGCCCGCTGGTTTGATGAGAGCTGGAAACCTCAGTTCGACCAGCCGGAGTGGAAGGACACGCTGAGCTTCTACGTCGACTTGATGAAGGAAGCCGGCCCTCCCGGCGCTTCGTCGAACGGCTTCAACGAAAACCTGGCGCTCTTCCAGACCGGCAAGTGCGGCATGTGGATCGACGCTACCGTCGCGGCTTCCTTCGTCAGCAACCCGAAGGAATCAAAGGTTGCCGACAAGGTCGGCTTCGCACTGGCCCCGGACAAGGGGCTCGGCAAGCGCGGCAACTGGCTGTGGGCCTGGAGCCTCGCTATCCCGGCGAGTTCGCAGAAGGTCGAAGCGGCCGAGAAGTTCGTCGCCTGGGCAACGGGCAAGGACTACACCAAGCTCGTCGCCGAGAAGGACGGCTGGTTGAACGCCCCTCCCGGGACGCGTACCTCTCTGTATGAGAACGCGGAATACCAGAAGACCGCACCCTTTGCGAAGATGACGCTGGACTCGATCAACGCCGCTGACCCGACCAAGCCGACCGTCAAGCCGGTCCCCTATGTCGGCGTTCAGTTTGTGGCGATCCCGGAGTTCCAGGGCATCGGTACGGCCGTCGGCCAGCAGTTCTCCGCGGCTCTCGCCGGCCAGCTCTCGGTCGAACAGGCCCTGCAGAGCGCGCAGCAACTGACGACCCGCGAAATGACCAAGGCTGGTTACATCAAATAACAACCTCCTGAGACGGTGGGATTGTTGACCTCCCGCCCCTCTGGGCCGCCGAATGCCCGAATTGCGTCGGCGGCCCCTTTTTTGCTAGCTGCCCTGCAGCCGCGTGCCCCTCGAAACAGGATCGGTCATCGCCATGGCAACGTTACACACCCGCTCCGCAGCGCGAATGATGATCGCACCGTCCGTCGTGCTTCTCTTCGCATGGATGATCGTCCCGCTTGTGATGACGATCTACTTCTCGCTGCTGAACTACAATCTTCTCAGCCCGGGAACGGAGAGCTTCGTTGGCTTTCTGAACTACAGCTACTTCCTGTCCGATCCGGCCTTTTTCGCGGCGCTCACCAATACGCTGCTGCTGGTGCTCGGCGTGCTGATCATCACGGTGGTCGGCGGTATCGCCTTCGCCTTGCTGCTCGACCAGGACATTTATGGCCAGGGCATTGTGCGCATCCTGGTGATTGCGCCTTTCTTCGTGATGCCGACGGTCGCAGCGCTCGTCTGGAAGAACATGTTCATGAACCCGGTCAACGGGCTCTTCGCGCATCTTGCCAAGGCGCTCGGCCTGCAGCCCTATGACTGGCTGGCAAACGCGCCGCTCTTCTCGATCATTCTGATCGTCGCCTGGCAGTGGCTGCCGTTTGCGACGCTGATCCTGCTCACTTCTCTGCAGTCTCTGGACGAGGAGCAGAAGGAGGCTGCGGAAATGGACGGCGCTGGCGCGATATCGAGATTCATCTATATCATTCTGCCGCATATGGCGCGCGCCATCACGGTCGTGATCCTGATCCAAACGATCTTCCTGCTCTCGGTTTTTGCCGAAATCCTGGTCACCACCAACGGCGGCCCGGGTACGCAAAGCACGAACCTGACCTACCTCGTCTATGCGCAGGCGCTTCTGCAATTCGATATCGGCGGTGCCTCGGCGGGCGGTATCATTGCCGTCATCCTCGCAAACATCGTCGCGATCTTCCTTGTCCGCCTTGTCGGCAAGAATCTGGAGGCTTGAGATGGCTAGAAAAGTCACCACTCAACGCAAGGTCATCATGACGGCGATCGCCTGGACGCTCGCGATCCTGATTTTCTTCCCGATCCTTTGGACGTTTCTCACGAGCTTCAAGTCGGAAGCCGACGCCATCGCTTCGCCGCCGCAGTTCCTGTTCTTCCACTGGACGACGGAAAGCTATGCAGAGGTGCAGAGCCGGTCGAACTATCTCGGCCACTTCATGAATTCGGTGATCATCTCCTTCGGCTCGACGCTGATTGGTCTCATCATCGCGATCCCGGCCGCCTGGGCCATGGCGTTTGCGCCGACCAAGCGGACCAAGGACGTGCTGATGTGGATGCTGTCGACAAAGATGATGCCGCCGGTCGGCGCGCTGATCCCGATCTACCTGATGTTCCGCAATTCCGGGCTGCTCGACAGCCGGTTGGGGCTGGTGATCGTGCTGATGCTGATCAACCTGCCGATCATCGTCTGGATGCTCTACACCTACTTCAAGGAAATCCCCGGCGAGATCCTCGAGGCGGCGCGCATGGACGGCGCGTCGCTTGCGAAGGAAATCATCTACGTGCTGACGCCGATGGCGGTGCCGGGCATTGCCTCGACGCTACTCCTCAACATCATCCTGGCCTGGAACGAAGCCTTCTGGACTCTGAATCTCAGCGCCTCGAAAGCCGCGCCGCTGACAGCATTCATCGCCTCCTACTCCAGCCCCGAAGGTCTGTTCTACGCCAAGCTTTCCGCAGCTTCGACGATGGCAATCGCGCCGATCCTGATCCTCGGCTGGTTCTCACAAAAGCAACTCGTCCGCGGCCTGACCTTCGGCGCGGTGAAATAAGACATCAGGGAGAGAAACATGGGCAGCATTACCCTTCAGAGCGTTTCGAAGGTCTTCGGCGAAGCCAAGGTCATCCCTTCGATCGATCTCGAAATCAAGGACGGCGAATTCGTCGTCTTCGTCGGCCCTTCGGGTTGCGGCAAGTCCACGCTGCTCAGGCTGATCGCCGGGCTGGAGGACGTTTCCGGCGGCAAGATCGTCATCGACGGCAAGGACGCGACCGAAAAGGCGCCATCCGAGCGCGGACTTGCGATGGTGTTCCAATCCTATGCGCTTTATCCGCATATGAGCGTGCGCAACAATATTGCCTTCCCGCTGAAGATGGCGGGCATGGACAAGGCCGAGATCGACAGGAAAGTAACCGACGCCGCACGCGTTCTGAACCTCACTGACTATCTGGAGCGGAGACCACGGCAACTTTCCGGCGGCCAGCGGCAGCGCGTTGCGATCGGCCGCGCCATCGTGCGCCAGCCGTCAGCCTTTCTCTTTGACGAGCCGCTGTCGAACCTCGATGCCGCACTTCGCGTCAACATGCGCCTGGAAATCAGTGAACTGCACCAGCAACTGAAGACAACGATGGTTTACGTCACCCACGACCAGGTGGAAGCCATGACCATGGCCGACAAGATCGTCGTGTTGAACCGCGGCAACATCGAGCAGGTTGGCTCGCCGCTCGAGCTCTACAAGAGCCCGCGCAATCTTTTCGTTGCCGGCTTCATCGGCTCGCCGAAGATGAATTTCATCACCGGTCAGAATGCAGCGGCGCTGAATGCCCACGCGATCGGCCTGCGTCCTGAGCATGTGCTGCTTTCGATGGACAGCGGTGACTGGAAGGGCAGGGTTATCGTCGCCGAGCATCTCGGCTCCGACACGTTCCTGCATATCGATGTCGAAGGCATCGGCTCGGTCACTGCACGCGGTGGCGGCGATTTCGCGGCGAAGGCCGGGGACATCGTCCATCTGACGCCGGACAAGGCGCGCATCCACAAATTCAACGAGGGCGGCCTCGCCATCTGAGGCGACGGCCGGGCGGGGTGGGAATGCAGACCGGGCAAGGCGTCCGGTTTGCCGAAAGTAGGGCGGCTGGATACGCTCCGCAAGGCCTCAAGAGGACTGAAACATGACGTGCAAACTATCGCTGGCAACGCTTTCCGATGCGGCTAAAACGGCCACCGTCCCCGCTTATGACAGAGTGTCGCTCAAGCCCGGCATCGTGCACTTCGGCGTTGGCAATTTCCACCGCGCCCACCAGGCTATCTATCTCGACGACCTTTTCAACGAGGGCCAGGATCACGACTGGGCCATCATCGGCGCAGGCATGCTGCCTTCCGACGCCGCGATGCGCGAGAAGCTTGCTGCGCAGGACTTTCTGACAACGGTCGTGGAGCAGGATAACAACAAGACGGCGGCGCGTGTGACCGGTCCGATGGTCGGTATCCTGCCGGTCGGCGATTCCGGAGCCATCATCGCCAAGCTCTCCGATCCTGCAATCCGCATCGTCTCGCTGACGATCACCGAGGGCGGATATTTCATCGACGCGGCGGGAAAGTTCAATCCGGCGCATCCGGCGATTGCTGCGGACGGACAGAACCCGTCCGAGCCAAAAACCGTTTTTGGCCTGATCGTTGCCGGTCTCAAGGCGCGCGAGGAGAAGGGCATCGTGCCCTTCACCGTTATGTCCTGCGACAACATTCCGCATAACGGTGCCGTCACCAGAAACGCCGTCTTGGGTACGGCGGAGCTCTCCGATCCGGCGTTTGCCGTGTGGATCAAGGCCAATGTCGCCTTCCCGAATGCCATGGTCGATCGCATTACGCCGGCAACCGGGCAGCGCGAGATTGATCTGTTGAAGGACACGTTCGGAATCGAGGACAACTGGCCGGTCTATTGCGAAGAGTTCAAGCAGTGGGTGCTGGAAGACAAATTCACCGCCGGACGGCCGGCGCTTGAAAAGGTCGGCGTCACCTTCGTTCCAGATGTCACGCCTTACGAGCATATGAAGATCCGCATCCTGAACGGCGGCCATGCGGCGATCGCCTATCCGGCGGCGCTCATGGACATTCATTTCGTGCATGATGCGATGGAAGAGCCGCTGATCCGCGCCTTTCTCGCCACGCTCGAAAACGACGAGATCATCCCGATCGTGCCGCCCGTGCCGAACACCTCGCTCAAGGATTATTTCGCGCTTATCGAGCGCCGTCTTCTCAACCCGAAGATCGCCGACACGATCCCGCGTCTGGCGCAGGACGGATCGAACCGTCAGCCAAAATTCATCCTGCCGTCGACGCTCGACAATCTGCGCCAGGGCAAAGACGTCGTCGGCCTTTCGTTGGTTTCGGCTCTATGGTGCCGCTATTTCGCGGGCACGACCGATAGCGGCAAAAAGATCGCCTTCAACGATGCCAGTGCCGACCGCCTTCATGCGGCCGCGCTGAAGGCAAAGGACGATCCGATGGCATTCCTTGCTTTCGAAGACATTTTCGGCGAAGTGTCGCAATCGGAGGTATTCCGCAAGCGTTTCGCGCATGCCTTGAAAACCCTGTGGGAAAAGGGCACCCGCACGACCTTGCAGCTCTATCTCGACGGCAAGCTTGCAATGTAGGAAATCAGGATAGCGGCAAATCCTGCCGCCATCGATCCGGCCTTATGCGTGGGGCGCAACGACAATGCATCCGATCCGAACTCTGGTTGGTCGTTCATGACTGATGCTGAAATACGCCTGGTGATTTTCGATTGCGACGGAGTTCTCGTCGATAGCGAGCCGATTTCCGTAAGCGTGCTCGTCAGGGCGATGAACGACCTCGGCATCCCCATCACCGAGGAAGAGGTCTATGGACGCTTCCTCGGCAAGAGCCTCGCTACCGTCATCGAAACGATGAAGAGCGAATACGAGGTGCATGCCGGCGAGGAGTTTCTCGAGCGCATCCGCACCAATCTCTATGCGCGGTTCAGGAAGGAACTGAGGCCGATCGAAGGCATAGGTGCGACGATCGACGCGCTCGCCATCCCCTGCTGCGTCGCCTCGTCGAGCCAAGTCGAGCGTATCAGGCTGTCGCTCACGGTCACCGGCCTTATCGACAAGCTGCCGAACATCTTCAGCGCCTCGATGGTGAAGAATGGCAAGCCGGCGCCCGATCTCTTCCTGCATGCGGCGCGCGAAATGCGTGTCGATCCGAAGAACTGCGTCGTAATCGAAGACAGCCCTGCGGGCATCGAGGCGGCCAAGGCTGCAGGCATGACAGTCTTTGCCTTTACCGGCGGCTCACATGCCAATTTTGCAGGCTATCGTGCCGAACTCGACCGACTTACGCCGCAACTCGTGTTTGACGCGATGCCGGATTTGATACACCTTATCCAGAAACAAAAGCTGGACGGGACTCACCCTTGATGCATGATCATGTGGTTGCGGTGGATGTCGGCACCGGCAGCGCGCGTGCTGGCGTGTTCGACGCCTGCGGACGCCTGCTCGGCAAAGGCGAACATCCGATCATCATGAACAGGCCACGTGAAAACCATGCCGAACATGATTCCGAAAACATCTGGTCCGCGGTCTGCATCGCCGTTCGCAAGGCGATGGGACAATCGGGCGCAGCTCCTGTGTCCGTCGGCGCGATCGGCTTCGACGGCACATGCTCGCTCGTCGTCCGCGATGTCGATGGCGGGCAGATCAGCGTCTCGACCGGCGGCGAGAGACGCTTCGACACCATGGTTTGGCTCGACCACAGGGCGCTGAACGAGGCGGATTTCTGCACGGCGACCGAACATGCGGTTCTCGACCATTCCGGGCATTTCATGTCGCCAGAGATGGAGATGCCAAAGCTGATGTGGTTGAAGAAAAAACTGCCCGGCACATGGATGAACGCCGGCTATTTCTTCGACCTTGCCGACTTCATGACATGGAAAGCGACGGGCTCATTTGCCCGTTCGCGCAGCACGCTGACGGCGAAGTGGAACTATCTGGCGCACAAGGAAAAGGGCTGGCAAAAGGATTTCCTGGCACAGATCGGTTTGGAAGACCTGCAGGAACGCGGCCGTCTGCCTGATGAGACAGTACCGGTCGGTGCGAGCGTCGGCACCTTGACCCAGGAGGCTGCATCGGCTCTCGGGCTGACGACGGATTGCCATGTTTCGGCGGGTCTGATCGACGCCTATGCGGGCGCGCTTGGCGCGCTTGCCGGCTATGCGGCCGACCCAGCGCAGCTTGAGCGTCATCTGGCGCTTATCGCAGGAACCTCGAGCTGCATCATTTCGTTCTCCCGCGATCGCAAGCCAAGTCACGGTATGTGGGGACCTTACTATGAGGTCGTCTTTCAGGATTCGTGGCTCGTTGAAGCCGGCCAATCGGCGACGGGCGGGTTGCTCGATCATATTGTGCGCATGCATGCCGCCGGCGGCGAGCCGACCGCCGCATTGCATCAGAAGATTGTGTCCCGCATTGCGCAGTTGCGTTCCGAAGAAGGCGATACACTCGGTTCGCGCATCTTCGTGCTACCGGATTTCCATGGCAACCGGTCGCCGCTTGCCGATCCGCACGCGGTCGGCACCATCAGCGGGTTGACGCTCGATACGTCATTCGACGGGCTTTGCGCACTCTACTGGCGTACGGCCGTCGGCATTGCGCTCGGCATCCGGCATATTCTCGAAAAGATGAAGGAATATGGCTACGCGCCGGACACGCTGCATGTTGCTGGCGGGCATGTGAAGAACCCCGTGCTGATGGAACTTTATTCGGATGCTACGGGCTGCAGGGTCGTCGTGCCGAAGATGAATGAGGCTGTGTTGCTGGGAACTGCGATCGGGGCTTCTGTTGCCTGCGGCTTACATAAGGATCTCATGGCGGCTGGGGCGGCAATGTATCCCGGGGGTGACGAGCGTGCGCCGGACGTGACAAAGCGGGCTCTGTATGATCGCGAATACCGGCGGTTTCTCGCGATGTATCGCCATCGCGCCGAGCTGGAAGCGATAAGCTAGCGATTGCCGCTTTCTCCGAGAATGGTGCCGAATTCCGACATTCGCCGCCGACGTTCGAACGCCTCTTCGCCCGCGGCGGCAATGACGGATTCCGACAGACAGTCGAGAAGAGCGATCAGCGGGGGAAGATTGTCCTCGTCGAGCGAGCGGGTAGGCGGAAGCGCCAGCATGATGTTGGATTGATCGGGCAGCCAGTCGCTGTTTTCCGTCGTGATCAGCACGACCTTGTAGCCATAACGCCGCGCCGTTCGCGCCAACAGACGCGCTTTGCCGAAGCGTCGACAATCGATGATGATCAGGAGGGCACCCTCGCCGCTCGGGCGGGCGAAGAGTTCGGCGAAGCGGTTTGCCGAACCGTCCAGTGCGTGGACGCTATCGCGGGACCGTGTCAGCCGGTGGGCGAAATGCGTCGCGAAGCCCGCGAGCCGTACATGCGTTGCAATGAAAACTTCGCGCGCCGTGCCGATCATCGCTACGGCTTCGGCCCAGTGCGTCTGTGCCGTCAGATGATAGATGTAGTGCAGCGCCTGAATCTGCTCGGTGACGAGCAATGCAAGCGGCTTTCCTTCCGAGGCATCGGTCTGCAACTCGCTGAGCGAATTTTGAAGCTGGACTGGAGAGGTGACGGCGGTTTCGCGGAAATGAATTTTGACGCTGTCGAGTCCTTGATAGCCGAGCGCGCGCAGAAAACGGCCAACCGTCATCGGGCTTAGATCGAGGCGGTCGGCCACGGAAGCCGCGGTCTCAAAAGGAAGGTCGTTCAGGTGCTCGGTAAAATATTTCGCGATCCTGCGTTCGGCCGGAGTGCCTGACTTCACATAGTGTCTGAGCTTCTGGACAAAGTCTTCCACATTAGCCTCCTGACTTCCCAGAGGCATTTCGCGGATGCGCTATTGGCGAGACTTGCCGTTGCAACTATTTCCGGAAGCTGCGTCCCAGGCTCAAGTTTATATCGAATACTATAGACTATATATTAGTGTGTTATTTTAGACAAGTTTTCCATTGTTGCATGTAATTTTATTTCGACTTGCCGTCGGGCGTTGAGATTCCTACATGCGCAGGCATAAACGGGAGATGCGAAGAATGATCCTCGATGCCGCGCGCCTTGCCTTTGTCAACCTTTTTGCACGGGAAACCCGGTCGGTTTTCTGGAAGGTGCTGGGGCTTACGCTCCTCGCACTCATTGGGCTCTGGTTCATGCTGCGAAGCCTGTTCATGACTTTTCTGTTTCCGTGGATCGCGGGCTTCTTTCCGGAAGTGCCCGATTGGGCTGGCTGGCTGAGCTTCGTCTTTGTCATTCTCGCAGGCATCGGTCTTGCCTTGGGGCTGGCGCTGCTGCTGTCGCCCGTAACGGCGTTGATTGCCGGCCTTTTTCTCGATGACGTGGCGGAAGTGGTAGAGAAGCGGGATTATCCCGAGGATATCCCGGGAACGGCCATGCCGCTCGGCCCGGCAATCGCGAGTTCACTCAAGTTCTTAGGCGTTGTGATCGTCGGTAATATTGTCGCCCTTTTCCTGCTTTTCATTCCGGGTGTGAACCTGATCGCCTTCTTCCTGGTGAACGGTTATCTGCTCGGCCGTGAGTTCTTCGAGTTCGCCGCGATGCGCTTCCGTTCGCCGGAGGAGGCGCGGCTCTTCAGAGCGAAGCACGCTTCCACGGTCTTCCTCGGCGGCCTGGTGATCGCCGCTTTCCTGGCGGTTCCCTTCCTCAACCTGCTGACGCCGCTCTTTGCTGCAGGCATGATGATTCATCTCTACAAGCTGATGTCCCAAAGGGACCTCGGTTTTCACCGTAGAGCAGTTTGAGGAGGCCGATGGTTCGGCTACTCGACGGCCTCGCCGATCACCTGCGGCGGTAATTCGACCAGCGGCGCCGGTATCTCGCACCTCTTTTCCGGTGATTTGCACAGATCGGCGATCACGCAGCGTTCGCATTCCGGTCGGCGTGCCTTGCATGTGTAGCGGCCGTGCAGGATCAGCCAGTGGTGAGCGTGATAGAGGTAGTGCCTGGGGATCACCTTCATCAGGCGGTCCTCCACCTCTTCCGGTGTCTTTCCCGGTGCCAGCTTGATGCGATTGGCGATGCGGAAGATGTGCGTGTCAACCGCCATGGTCGCTTGAGCGAAAGCCATCGAGAGCACTACGTTCGCCGTCTTGCGTCCGACCCCCGGCAGGCGCACGAGTTCTTCCCGTGTCTGCGGAACCTCGCCGCTGAATTCGTTGACCAGCATCTGCGAGAGCGCCATGACGTTCTTCGCCTTGTTGCGATAAAGGCCGATCGTTTTGATGTAGTCGCGCAGGCGTTCCTCGCCGAGCGCCAGCATCTTCTCCGGCGTATCTGCTACCTTAAAAAGCGGCCGCGTCGCCTTGTTGACACCGGCATCCGTTGCTTGGGCGGAGAGCGCCACGGCAACGACGAGTGTGAACGGGTTAGTGTGTTCCAGCTCGCCTCTGGGTTCCGGTCGCTGGATCGAGAAGCGGCGGAAGATCTCTTCGCGCTCGGCTTGCGAATACGCGGTGCGTACGGCCGCCGGTTTGCGGCGGGTGATCACTTCTGGTCCCGGCGGGGCTTTGCGGGCGGATTTGAGTTTCGGTTCTGGCATAGACAATCTATACTCATCAGCCATGACGGAAAGCAACGCCGACAGCGCGAACGAACAGCCGGTTTTTGCAGCCGAACTTTTTCCTTACCGGTCGCTCGGCCCCAAGGGTTTCAGAGTGCTGCTGCTGATTTCCGGTGCCGTCTGTTTCATGTATGGGATGTTCTTCGTCGTTACCGGTGCCTGGCCGATCGGCTTCTTCTTCGGGCTGGATTTCGCGTTGCTCTACGGTGCCTTCTGGCTCAACTACCGCTCCGGCAAGGCTCGTGAGGAAGTGACCGTTTCGCGCACTGATGTTGCAATCCGCAAGTTCGCGCCTTCCGGACGCATGGTGGAGCATCACTTCAATCCCTTCTGGGCGCGTTTCCTCGTCCGCCGCCACCAGGAAATCGGCATTCTCTCCATGCATATTTTCGGCGAGGGCCGGCGGACGGACATCGGCTCCTTCCTCAATCCAAATGATCGCGAAAGCTTCGCCAAGGCCTTCAAGGGCGCGCTTGCGGCGGTCAAGCAGCGTATTTGAACGCTGCGCAAGAAACGGGTGGCTTGCGGTCCTCCCCTTGACTATCTCCTTGTTACAAGGAGAAGAACGATGAATATGATCGCAAATCTGAACAGAGACATTACGCCCGAGAGCCCGGACTACGAGACCGTCCGGCAGGTCATCGAGCTCATCACCGAGGATTATCGCGACCAGCCGTCGCTGGAGGCGATCGCCGCGCGGCTCAACCAGTCGCCGACGCAGCTCCAGAAGACGTTTACCCGCTGGGCCGGGCTTTCGCCCAAGGCCTTCCTGCAGGCGGTTACGCTCGATCATGCGAAGCGATTGCTGCGCAAGGAAGATATGCCGCTGCTCGAAACTTCCATCGAGGTGGGTCTTTCGGGTCCGAGCCGTCTTCACGATCTCTTCGTCACCCATGAAGCGATGTCGCCTGGCGAATGGAAGGCAAAGGGCGGCGGCCTGACGATCCGCTACGGCTTCCACCGGTCTCCCTTCGGCGTCGCGCTGGTCATGGCCACCGATCGCGGTCTTGCTGGCCTTGCCTTCAGCGATCTCGGCGACGAGGCCGCCTGCTTGGAAGATATGACTTGCCGCTGGCCGAATGCCCAATATGTCGAAGATCGGCAGGCCACCACGCCTTATGCCGAGCGCATCTTCGAGCCCGGAAAGTGGTCTGCAGACCAGCCGTTGCGGGTTGTGCTCATCGGCACGGATTTTCAGGTCCGCGTCTGGGAAAGCTTGCTCAAGATCCCATTCGGCAAGGCGGTAACCTACAGCGATATCGCCAACGACATCGGCAAGCCGACAGCGATGCGTGCAGTCGGCGCCGCGGTAGGACGTAATCCAATCTCATTCGTCGTGCCGTGCCATCGCGCGCTCGGGAAAAATGGCGACTTGACGGGCTACCATTGGGGTCTCACCCGCAAGCGGGCGATACTCGGCTGGGAAGCCGGTCAGGCTTAAGATTTAGTATTCCGGCGGCCGCGGTCCCTTCTCCCAGCGGGGAGATACACACTCGACCTCGCGCCGCTCGGCCGTTCGCGACTACCTCGCTCACTCCTCACCGCCGCGCTATCGATCCGACACTTCTCCCCGCTGGGGAGAAGACACGAGCGGTACCGTCTCGGCCAATTCCAAGAGCGCCTTTGCGGCGCTCTCGTCCGTGATCAGCGTATTGCAGCCGATGCGCCGGATGGTGGCGCGGATCGCCACCGCGCGGTGCGCCCCACCTGAGGAGAGCACGATGTGCCGTGCCTTCTTCAGGGTATCCAGATCGACCGACATCACACGGCTGTTGATCGAGTGATCGACAGTGTTGCCGTCCTTGTCCAGAAAATTGAACATCGTGTCGCAGACGCAGCCGGCGTCGATCAGCTGTTGTAGTTCGGCCTTCGAAATCCAGCCCTCCGACAGCGACGTCGAATGCGGGCCGATGTCACCGCAGCTAACGATCGCAAGATCGAGGTCTTCCGCTAACCGGTAGATCGTGTCCAGTCCGCATTTCTCGATCAGATTGCGCTTGGTCTCGACCGAATCGACGAGCAGCGGCGAGAGGAACATGTAGCATTCGGCGCCGAGCTGGCTTGCCAGCCGCCACGTATAGTCAATGGGGTTTGTTTGATGCACGGCGACGATGCCGCCAAGCAGCGAAACGACCTTGCAATTGGCGCGGCGGGGCGGACGAAAACTCGAAAGCGACGCCGTCATTGTGCGCCCCCAGCCAACTCCGATCGTATAGTCGTCCGGGATGGTCTCGGACAGGAACTGGCCGAGCGCGAGGCCGACGCTCTTTGCCAGACTACCGACGTCGGAATTGACGGGAGCGGGGACAACGATCGCCTCGTCGAGCCCGTAGGCGCGCTCCAGCTTCACGGAGAGCTCGACGCAGTCGCCAATCGAATCGTTGATCCAGATCTGCACCTCGCTGCGCTTCATCGCTTCGTCGAGCAGGCGGATGACCGTCGTGCGGCTGATGCCGAGCTGCTCGGCGACGTCTTTTTGCGTCAGGCCCTGATTGTAATAGAGCCACGCGGCGCGCAGCCTCAGCGACGAGGCTTCTGAGTAAGCGGTGTGCGTGCCACGTTTCAGCTTACCCACATCTTCTCCTGTGTGAATTTCACCCTACTTGCACCCCGGAGGCGACAGAGCCGGCATTTTCTTAAAGATGATAATGACGCGTGTGACACTTATGTCAATTGAAATGAACAAATGTCCTTGACTTTCCCTTTAGGGAACGGCGATAGTCACGTCAACGCAGCCGAGGGACAAAATGTGCGGACGCACGGGGAGGTCTCGGCCGGACCGGCGCCGGCCGCAGCTCAAGTTAGCAGTTCGAGTTCACAAGGGATTTTGACCATGACATCCAAGCTTGACCAACTCCGAGACATGACCACGGTCGTCGCCGATACCGGCGACATCGAGGCCGTCGCCCGCCTGAAACCGGTGGATTGCACGACCAATCCAACCATCGTTTTGAAGGCGCTCGGGACGCCGATGTTTGCCGATACCATCAAGGAAGCCGTGTCCTGGGGCAAGAAACAGGGCGGAAACCGCGATGCGGTTGCCGCAGCCGTTGCCGACCGCCTTGCGATTTCAGTCGGCGCCGCCTTGTCGAAGCTCGTGCCGGGCCGCGTATCCACGGAAGTCGATGCCGACCTTTCCTTCGACACGGAAGCATCGATCGCCAAGGCGCGCGGCATCATTGCCTCCTACAAGGAGCGCGGCATTGAGCGTGACCGCATTCTCATCAAGCTTGCTTCCACGTGGGAAGGCATCCGCGCTGCGGAAGTGCTGCAGAAAGAAGGAATCGACTGCAACCTGACGCTTCTCTTCTCCAAGGCCCAGGCCGTTGCCTGCGCCGATGCGAAAGCCTTTCTGATTTCGCCCTTCGTCGGCCGTATCCTCGACTGGTACAAGAAGTCGACCGGGAGGGATTATACTGCGGAAGAGGATCCGGGCGTTCAGTCCGTCCGCGACATCTACAACTACTACAAGGCGCATGACATCAAGACGATCGTCATGGGTGCCTCGTTCCGCAATGCCGGCGAAATCGAAGCGCTGGCGGGCTGCGATCGCCTGACGATCAGCCCGGCGCTGCTCGACGAACTCGCCAGCGATCAGGGCACGCTTGTCCGCAAACTCTCGCCCGACGCCAAGGAGGCCGAGCCGAAGATCGAAATCGACGAGAAGACCTTCCGCTGGATGATGAACGAAGATGCGATGGCAACCGAAAAGCTCGCCGAAGGCATCCGCGCCTTCGCCAAGGACCTGACGGCGCTGCGTACGATGGTCCAGAAGGAATTGCAGCTCGCTGCCGCCTAACGTCTTCATAGAAAGCAACTGAAGGCGCGGTTGCCAAAGGCGGCCGCGCCTTTTTCGTGCTGATATCAAGGGCATGGAGCCTGAGGAAAGTCATGGCGGACAACGATCAGCGCAGCCCGATGATGATCTATGCGGTCCGGCATCGGACCATCATCATTGCTTTCATCGCAGGCCTGGCGGTTTTCCTGCTTCTCACTTCCCGGGACGTGAACGCCAAGAATGTGCTAGTCGGCTGGAACGTTACGGCCATCGTCTTCACCTGCATCAGTTGGCGAAGGATGCTGCGGGCGACGGTCGCGGATATCAGGAAGCGAGCAGAAGATCTGGATTTTTCCGACACCTTCGTGCTTTTCCTGTCGATCACGGCGGCGCTGGCGAGCATTGCCGGCATCGGGCTCGAGCTGCACTCCGTGAAAGAAGCGCCGCCTGATGTGGCTTTGGCCAGGGCCTGTGCGGCGGTCGTCACGATCCTGGTTTCGTGGATTTTCCTCCATACGCTCTTCACCATCCATTACGCCCATCGATTTTACGGCGGACCGGACAAAGGTGAAGGATTGATTTTCCCAGACAGGATCGGAGAGCCTGTTTATTGGGACTTCCTTTATTTCTCATTCACGATCGGCGTCGCGGCGCAGACGGCGGATGTTGCCGTTTCCTCTATGACAATGCGCAAGATCACGCTGCTTCATGCGGTGCTGTCGTTTCTCTTCAATACGACGATCCTGGCACTCGCGATCAATGTCGGAGCGAGCCTGCTCTAAGCCATGACCGTTAGAGAACCGCCTGGCCGGCCATTAGCGCCAGGATCAGGAAGATCAGGAAGATGACGAGGGCGATGCCGAAAAGGACACGCGCGATCGTTGCGGTGGCGGCGGAGATGCCGGAAAAACCGAAGAACCCGGCAACCAGCGAAATGACGAGAAATATGAGAGCCCATTTGAGCATGGAGGTTTCCTCTGCGTTGGATACAGAATAGGACGCGGGAAAGACCAAATTGTTCCGCCGCAGGTGTCTGCGACGGTCTTGATCACAACTGACACGGGTCAAAATTACTCAACCATGGTTGATCATCACGTGCCGGACGGCGGTGTAATCCTCCAGCGCATAGACCGACATATCCTTGCCGTAGCCGGATTGCTTGAGACCGCCATGCGGCATCTCGTTGACCAGCATGAAATGCGTGTTGATCCAGGTGCAGCCATATTGCAGGCGCGCAGCCGTCTTCATGCCGCGGCTGATATCATTGGTCCAGACGGAGGATGCGAGGCCATAGTCGCTGTCGTTCGCCCAGGCGACGGCATCCTCGATGTCGCTGAAGCGCGTCACGGAGACGACAGGACCGAAGACTTCGCGACGGACGATCTCGTCCTCCTGCGTGGCGCCGGCAATGACGGTTGGCGTGAAGAAGAACCCCCTGTCGCCTGAGGTCTTACCGCCAGTAGTGATTTCCATGTGCTTGTGCTCGGCGGCGCGGGTGACGAAGCTTTCGACGCGGTCACGCTGGCGCTTGGAGATCAGCGGGCCGATCTCGTTTTCGGTGTCTTCGGCCTGGTTGAACTTAATCGAGGAAACCGCCGAGGAGAGGTCGGCGACGAACCTGTCGTAGACCTTGGCATCAGCATAGATACGGCAGGCGGCGGTGCAGTCCTGGCCGGCGTTGTAGTAACCGAAGGTGCGGATGCCGGAAACGACCGCATCGATATCAGCGTCGTCGAAGACGATGACGGGGGCCTTGCCGCCGAGTTCCAGATGCGTGCGCTTGACGGTCTTTGCGGCGGCCTGCAGCACCTTCTTGCCGGTCGCGACATCGCCGGTGATCGAGACCATGCCGATCTTCGGGTGGTTGATCAGCGCATTACCAACACTTTCGCCGCGGCCGAGGATGACGTTAACAACGCCCTCAGGCAGGATATCGGCGAGCAGTTTCGCCATCTTCAGAGCCGTCAGCGGCGTTTGTTCGGAAGGCTTGAAGACGACGGTGTTGCCGCCGGCGATCGCGGGTGCCAGCTTCCAGGCCATCATCATCAGAGGATAATTCCAGGGGGCGATCGAGCCAACGATGCCGATCGCGTCGCGGCGGATCATCGAGGTATGGCCGGGCAGATATGCGCCGGCGACGGGGCCGTGCAGGTTGCGGACAGCTCCGGCAAAGAAACGGTAGCAATCGACGATTGCCGGGATTTCGTCGTTGAGCACGGCGTTGATCGGCTTGCCGCAGTTCAGTGCTTCAAGCGTGGCAAAGCCTTGTGCGTCTTCCTCTATGGCACCGGCGATCTTCAGCAGATAGCTGGAGCGTTCGGCGGGTGTCGTCTGCGACCAGCTCTTGAAAGCCTTCCCGGCGGCGTCCACGGCGGCATCGATCTGGCCGAGCGAGGCTTCCGGCAGATTCAGCACCGTCTCGCCCGTCTTCGGGTTCAGGATGTGCTCTTCCGTTTCCGTGCCCGCTTCGAAGCGGGATCCAATCAGCATCTGGGTGTCCATGATGTTCTCCCTTTTCATTTGCCGGCGCCGGCGATCTGGTCGCCGTCGCGGGTGAGGTAGTAGGCTGCCAGGATCGGCAGGAAAGTGACGAGCACGACGGCCATCGCGACCACGTTGGTAACCGGGCGCTGGCGGGGGCGGATGAGTTCTTCGAGCATCCAAATAGGCAGCGTCGATTGCTGGCCGCCGGTGAAGGTGGTGACGATGACTTCATCGAAGGACAACGCAAAGGCGAGCATGCCGCCGGCAAGCAGCGCCGTGCCGATATTCGGCAGGATGACGTGCCGGAAAGTCTGGAAGCTGTCGGCGCCGAGATCCATCGAGGCTTCGATCAGCGAGCCGGAGGTGCGCCGGAAGCGGGCGACCGCATTGTTATAGACGACCACAACGCAGAAAGTGGCGTGGCCGAGTACGATTGTCCAGACGGAGAACGGGATGTCGAACAGGCTGAAGGCCGAGCGCAGCGCAATGCCGGTGATGATGCCGGGAAGCGCGATCGGCAGGATGACGAGCAGCGAGATTGCCTCACGGCCAAAGAACTTCGTCTGGCTGACGGCGGCGGCGCAGAGCGTGCCGAGCACCAGCGCGATGGCTGTGGCGATGCAGGCGACTTGCACAGAAAGGCCGAGGGCCGCCCAGACATCAGGCCGGTTCCAGGTCACGTCGAACCACTGCGTCGTCAGGCCGGGCGGTGGCCACTGGTAGCTCTTTTCCTCGGTGGTGAAGGCATAGATGAAGATCAGCAGGATCGGCAGATGCAGGAAAAGCAGGCCGCCGGCAGCTGCGATCTTCAGGAGGAGAGGCGAGCGTTGTCCGCGATCAGAGCGCATCGAAAGCTCCCTGCTTCTTCGCCATCCAGAGATAGATGGCCATGATGACGATCGGCACGACGGAGAAGGCGGCGGCGAGCGGCACGTTTCCGGCTGTGCCCTGCTGCGCATAGACCGCCTGGCCGATGAAGAGACGCGAGGAACCGATGATCTGCGGGATGATGTAATCGCCGAGGGTCAGCGAGAAGGTAAAGATGGAGCCGGCGACGATGCCGGGCAGCGCCAGCGGGAATAACACCGTGCGGAAGGTCTGGCTCGGCGTGGCGCCGAGATCGGCGGAGGCCTCGATCAGGTTTGCAGGCACGCGCTCGAGGGCGGCCTGCGTCGGCAGGATCATGTAGGGTAGCCAGATATGGACGAAAACGACGAAGGTGCCGAGATAGCTCACCGAAAGCGAATTGCCGCCGACGACCGGCAGCGTGAGAATGCTGTCGAGCAGCCAGGAGAGGTGCAGCTTGGCGAAAATCCAGGTGAGGATCCCTTCCTTGGCGAGAATCAGCTTCCAGGCGTAAACCTTGACGAGATAGCTCGACCAGAGCGGCAGCATAACAGCCAGATAGAAGAAGGCCTTCCATTTTCCCTGTGCGTAGCGCGCTGCGTAGTAGGCGATCGGGAAGGCGATGACGGCAGAGGCGATCGTCACCATGGCCGCCATCACGACGGTACGGACGATGATATCGAAATTGGTGGGGTTCAGAAGCTCAGCATAGGTCGCGAGCGTGAACTCGTAATTGACCAAGCCGGAGAAATCGTCGATCGAGAAGAAACTCTGCAGCAGCAGTGCGAACAGCGAGCCGATATAGATGATGCCGAGCCAAAGCAGTGGCGGCGTCAGCATCAGCAAAAGCAGTAGCTTCGGATGGCGCCAAAACGCGTCCGAGAGTCCACCGAAGAAACCGCCGCGCCCAGGCAGGATTGAGGTCGTAGCGCCGGGCTTTGTCAGGGCGAGCGCTGTCATGCTGCGTCATCCATGTAGTGCACGTCGGCCGGCTGCCAGGCGAGGCGCACGCTGGCACCGATATCCGGCACATTGACGCCGGCAGGCAGCGTGACGTGCAGGCGCGTGCCCCTCATGCCGACCGTCAGGCGAGTCGCGGCGCCAAGGAAACTGGTGTTTTCGACCGCTGCCTCAACGCCGTCGCCGGAGATGTGAATCGCTTCAGGACGCAGGCTCGCCCAGCGCCTTTCGCCGCCGAGGAGGGTCATCACATCCGGCGAGATGACGTTCGAGGAACCGACGAAATCGGCGACGAAGCGTGTCTTCGGGCGGCGATAGATATCCTGCGGCGTGCCTTCCTGCACGGTGCCACCGTTATTGAAGACGGCGACGCGGTCTGCCATGGATAGCGCCTCGCCTTGATCGTGGGTGACGAAAACGAAGGTGATGCCGAGTGCGCGCTGTAGGCTCTTCAACTCTTCCTGCATTTGCTCCCGCAGCTTCAGATCAAGCGCGCCGAGCGGCTCGTCGAGCAGCAGAACTTTTGGCTTGTTGACCAGCGCGCGGGCGAGCGCCACGCGCTGCCGCTGTCCGCCGGACAACTGGCCCGGACGACGTATGCCATAGCCTGGAAGCTTCACCAGCTCGAGCGCTTGCTCAGCCGCCTTGGTGCGTTCCACCTTACCGATACCCCTGACCATCAGCCCGTAGGCGACATTGTCTAGGATGTTGAGATGCGGGAAGAGCGCGTAGTCCTGGAAGACGGTGTTGACGTTGCGGCGGTAGGGCGGGACGCCTTCAGCCTTTTCGCCGAAAATCTGGATATGTCCCTCGGTCGGCTGTTCGAAGCCGGCGATCAGACGCAGGCAGGTGGTCTTGCCGGAGCCCGAAGGGCCGAGCATCACGAAGAACTCGCCCGGCGCGATTTCGAGATCGACGCCGTCGACGGCGCGAACCTGGCCGAAATGGCGCGAAACCTTCTGGAAACGGACGGCGTAGGTCATTGGGGCTCCATGGTGTCTACGAGGTCGGGCGCATCAGCCAACCCCTCACAACCCTCCTCACAAGGAGGAGGGAGGTAAATTGCCGTGTTCGCTATCTGCCGACACATGGCAGCACGTTGCCGTTCAAGCCCCTCCCCCGTGGGGAGGGGTTGGAGAGGGCTTTCCTTACCGCCCGCCGATCACGCCGATATAGTCCGACACCCAGCGATGATACGGCACGCATTCGCTCTGCGTCGTGCACTTGGCGACGGGCGTCTTCCAGAATTTGATCTTGTCGAAATGGTCGAAGCCGTTGGTGGTGCAGCCGGCATCGGTCAGCAACTCGTTGCCCTTGCAGGCGGCCGGAACGGAGGGCACCGTGCCAAACCAGGCGGACACATCACCCTGCACCTTCGGCGACAGGGAGTGCTCCATCCACATGTAGGCGCAATTCGGATGCTCGCTGTCGACGTGCAGCATGGTGGTGTCGGCCCAGCCCGTCACACCTTCATCCGGAAAGGTCGAGGCGATCTTCTGCTTCTCAGCTTGCAGCAGGTTGACCTGGAACGGCCAGGAACCGGAGGCGACAACGCCCTCGTTCTTGAAATCGTCGATCTGGATCATAGCATCATGCCAGTAGCGGCCGATCAGTTTGCGCTGGCCGCGCAGCAGGTCGAGAGCTGCCTTGTACTGGTCCTCGTTCAACTCATAGGGATCCTTGATGCCGAGTTCCGGTTTGTGCGCCATCAGGTAAAGGGCGGCATCGGCGACGTAGATCGGTCCGTCATAGGCCTGGACGCGGCCCTTGTTGGACTTGCCGTCGGGCAGTGTTTCTTCCTCAAAGACCACCTTCCAGCTGGTCGGCGCCTTATCCTTGAACGCGTCGGTATTATACATCAGCACGTTCGGGCCCCAAACATACGGGGTTCCGTAGTGAACGTCGCCGACCGTGTGCCACGGCGCGTTCTGCAGACGCTCGTCGATTGTCTTCCAACTCGGAATAAGATCGGTATTGATCGGCTGCACGCGCTTGCCAGCAACGAGACGCAGCGAAGCATCGCCCGAAGCGGTGACGAGATCGAAGCCACCTTCGTTCATCAGCGCCACCATTTCATCCGAGGTTGCCGCGGTCTTCACGGAAACCTTGCAGCCGGTCTCCTTTTCAAAATCGGTAACCCAGTCGTAATTCTTGTCGGTCTCGCCGCGCTCAATGTAACCGGCCCAGGCGACGATGCTGACCGCACCCTCACCCTTGCCCAAGGCCTTCAATGGTTCGGCAGCGGCAACCTGCGTCACGAGGCTCAAGCTCGCTAGGGCAGTGGTGCACGACTTCAGAAGATACTTCATCGCCTGTCTCCCGGTTGGTGCCGCTTGCCGCGGCGTTTTGTTCCCGGCAGAAAAGGTGCGCTGAAAAATCCGGTTTCGCAAATTCATTTGTCAGAAGGACGATATCGGAAATTCCGATATCGTCATCGCAGACGGCCGGATCTCATCGCTTCGGCGATGCCGACGAAATCGCGGGCCGCCTGAGGCAGACTCGAGCCTTTACGCCAAACCATGCCGACCTGCACGACCGGCAGCGAACCGGAGACGTCGCGGCTTTCGATGCGGTCGCCTTCGAGCGACCAGGGGCGGTAGACGAGATCGGGAAGCAGGGCGACGCCGGCGCCTGTTGCAACGAGACTGCGCACGGCTTCGACCGAGCGGGTGCGGAAGGCGACATGCGGTCGGGCACCGAGGGCTGACAGCAGCTTGCCGGTATTCTCTTCGATCTCATCGACCGTCAGCATGATCAGCGGCTCGCGGGCGATGTCAGCGACCGAGATGATGTCGGCCGAAACGAGCGGGTGGCCTATCGGCAGCCAGAGACGATAGGGTGAAGTCTCGAGAATTTCCGCCTGCAGCGCCATGCGGTCGCGGAGGTTGGAAATGACCATGACCGCAACATCGAGTTCGCCGCCAACCAGCAGATGCTCGAGATAGCCACCATTGTCTTCGATTGCGCTCACCTCCACACCCGGGCAGGCACGGCGGTAGCGCGCCAGGAGGTCGGAGAGTACATAGCCTGCGACCAGCGAGGTGACGCCGATGTTCAGTGTGCCGGAAAGAGCGCTTTGCAGGCTGGAAAAACTGGCGCGGGCATCGGAGACACTGGCTAGAATTTTTGTCGCATGCCGGAGAAACTGATGGCCGTTATGCGTGATCGTCAGCCCGCGCGGGTGACGTTCGAAAAGCTCGACGCCGAGGTCGGTTTCCAGCTCCTTCAGCGCTTCCGTCACGGAGGATTGTGAGATCGACAGATTCTGCGCAGCGCGCGTCACCGAACCCTGTTCGGCAACGGCGACGAAATACTGGATCTGACGAAGCGTGAAGGCCATGCATGTTTAGAACACGGCCGAACGGATCATGACAAGCGTAGTGTGTGGGTGGACCTTTTTTGGTCTTTCGGCCGAATTGGTATGTTTCTTGGAAGACCACTTAAGCATTCCGAAACGTCGTTTGACTAGCTTCACTGGCATGTGTTGCGTTGGAGTTTTTTCGATGGCGGAGCAGTTGGCGTGAAGGCCTTACTGCGTATCTTCCGGCCCTCCCGGAAATTGGTGGTCGTGATCGGCGGAATGGCCCTGTTTGCGGGCGCTTCCGGCGGCGCTGCGCTTTATATCGGCAGGGACAATATTATCGGCCGGTCCCTGGAAGAGCTGAATGGCGTCTCCTGCACCGATGTCAACCTCGTGACCATCAAGAAGCAGGATCGCGTCTGGATCCGCAAATACATCAAGACCGAACCGACCGACGGCATGACGCGGGTGAAGACTGCCTTGCGCGTCGCGCAAGCCGTCTATGAGCAGGAAAAGCCCGATCTGGTGCAGGTCGTGGTCCTCGATGAGAACGGGCCGACGTTGCGTTCGGATATTCGAGGCCGCGCGATCGGCGCAGATGTGGTCTATATCCCGCATCCCGACCAGTTGGTCGAAGGGCTGAACGGCAAACCCTATTCTGCCCGCTATTACGATGGTCAGGCGAGCGAGAATGGGCTGTTCTTCGGCGAGCGCATCGACTTGCCAGCCGAAGAGATCCAGGCGCTTAGCGCCTCCTTCAAGCAACGCTCCGATTGTATCGATCCGACCGCCGTCGCCGCGACCGAAAGCGAGAGCAAGATGAAGGACGGCGAAGAGGACGCATCACCGGAAGGCGAAACCGCTTCTCCGCCAGAAAGCGGCAAGGCTGCTCCAGCTTCCAGCCATTAGATCACTCACATGCAAAAGGCGGGCGACCACCGGCCGCCTGCCTTTTTGATTCTGCTTATCTTCGCTAGCCTTGCGCTCAGTCCACCTTGCTGCGGCGAGCCGGGAAGAGGATGATGTCGCGGATCGAAGGTGAATTCGTAAGCAGCATGATCAGGCGATCGACGCCGATGCCGAGACCGCCTGCCGGCGGCATGCCTTGGTCGATCGCATCGAGGAATTCGTCGTCCAGCTGCTTTTCTTTCTCGCCGCGCGCGTGTGCCTGCTCCAACTGCTCGACCATGCGCTTGCGCTGCTCTTCCGGGTCGTTGAGCTCCGAGAAGGCGTTGCCGAGTTCCCAAGCGTTGCAATAGGTCTCGAAACGCTCGACGAGGCGCGGCTCGCCCGGCACTTCTTTGGCGAAGGGCGAGATGTCCTTCGGGAAATGCGTGACGTGCGCGGGCTGAATCAGTGTGCTTTCGACCTTCTCCTCGAAGATGAAGGCGAGGCATTCGCCCCAGGTCGCGTCCTTTTCAATTTCGAAACCAGCCGCCCTTGTGGCGGCGCGGGCTTCCTCATCGGTCTTGATTGCCAGGAAGTCGATGCCGGTTGCCTCCTTAACGGCACCGGGCATCGGCACGCGGCGGAACGGACCCTTGAAGGAGATCTGCTTGTCGACGAAGGTGAATTCCGTGCTGCCATGGATGGAAATCGCGAGTTCGGCGAACAGGCGTTCCACGAGGTCCATCATGTCCTCGTAGTCGGCGTAGGCCCAGTAGCACTCCATCATGGTGAATTCGGGATTGTGCCTTGTCGAGACGCCTTCGTTGCGGAAGTTGCGGTTGATCTCGAATACCTTGTCGGTGAGACCCGAGACGAGCGTGCGCTTCAGAAAGAGTTCCGGCGCAATGCGCAGGTACATGTCGAGCTTCAGCGTGTTGTGATGCGTCTTGAATGGCTCGGCTGTTGCACCGCCATAGACCGACTGCAACATCGGCGTCTCGACTTCCATGAAGCCGTCGTTCTCCATGAAGCGGCGGATCCCGGAGACGATCTTCGAACGTTGCTGGAAGCGGAGCTTGGATTCCTCGTTGGTCATGATGTCGAGGTGGCGCTTGCGGTAGCGCAGCTCGATGTCAGAGAGGCCATGCCACTTCTCGGGCATCGGCAGCAGCGACTTGGTCAGCATGGTGATCTGCTGAGCGTTGATCGTCAGTTCGCCGCGCTTGGTGCGGCGGACGACGCCAGTCACACCGATGATGTCGCCAATGTCGATCATCGGCAGCAGCGCGCGAGCTTCTTCGCCCGTCACATCCTTGTGGCTGAAAATCTGGATTTTGCCGGAGGCGTCATGGATATCCATGAACATACCGGAGTTGCGCGAGGAATAGACGCGGCCGGCAACGGTGACGACATCCTGCGTCTCGGTGTCTGGCTCCAGGTCCTCGTATTTCGCAGTAAGTTCAGCATTGGTGATCGTCCGGTGGAAATGCGCAGGATAGACATCGCCGACCTGTTCGCGCAGCAGCTTCAGCTTCTGGGCGCGGACTTCCGTCGCGTCGGAGGAAAGGGTCGCTGTTTCGGTCTTTTCAGTCATGTTGCAAACGTCCGGTTCAGTTCTTCGGGCCGACAAGGGAGGCGACTGCCTGCGACGCCAGTTTCAGCCGTTGCCGCACGACCGCGCGGCCGAGGATCGCCATGGAATCGAAGAGGGGCAGCGAACGCGACGAGCCGGAGATGGCAACGAAAAGCGGTGCGACGACCACCTTGAGCTTCTTGCCCATGCGGTCGGCAACGGCACGCAGCTCGGCTTCGATCGACTCGACGTTCCATTCGAGGATCGTTTCGAGGTCTGGCTGCACCGTGTTGAGGATCTCCAGGACCTCTTCCGGCGGCGACTTGATCTTAGCAAAAGCGGACGGATCAAGGTTCAGGTCCGATTTGAACAGGAAACCCGTGAGGTCCGGCAATTCGCCGAGCTTGGAGATGCGCGACTGTGAGAGCGCAAGCCCTGCCTTCAGGCGATCGTTTTCCATCGCCCAGTGCAGAACGCGGTGCTGGAATTCCTCTTCCGAAAGCTTCTCGCGGATCCAGCGGCCGTTCAGCCAATCGAGTTTCTGGATATCGAAGATTGCGCCGGCCTTTGAGAGGTTCTCCGGATCGAACTTTTCGGTGAGTTCGTCCATCGTCATCAGCTCTTCGCCTTCGGCGATCTGGACGAAGAACAGGCCGAGGAAGTTCATCAGCGCCTCGGGGATATAGCCGAGTGCGGTGTAGTAAGAGATCGAGGTCGGGTTTTTGCGCTTCGACAGCTTCGACTTGTCGGCATTGCGCATCAGCGACAGATGCATGAACACCGGCGGCTCAAGGCCGAGATACCGGTAGATCAGGATGTGTTTCGGAACCGATGCCAGCCACTCCTCGCCGCGGGCGACGTGGGTGATCTTCATCAGGTGGTCGTCGACGACGTTTGCCATGTGATAGGTCGGCATGCCATCTGCCTTGAGCAGAACTTGCATGTCCACCGCATCCCACGGGATTTCCACGTCGCCATAGACGCCGTCGGTAAATTTGCAGGAACCCTCGGTAGGGATCTTCATACGCACGACGGAGGGTTCGCCGGCTGTCATGCGCGAGCTGACTTCCTCGGCCGAAAGGTTCAGGCAGTGCCCGTCATACTTCGGCGGCAGGTTGGCGGCGCGCTGCGCCTCGCGCATCTTTTCCAGACGCGCCGGCGTGCAGAAACAGCGGAAGCCGTGGCCAGCAGCAACGATCTTCTCGACATATTCGCCGTAGATAGGCTTGCGGTCGCTCTGGCGGTACGGGCCATAAGGGCCGCCGACATCCGGGCCTTCCGACCACTTCAGCCCACACCATTTCAGCGCGTCCAGCACCTTCTTTTCGAATTCGGGGGTCGAGCGCGTCGCATCGGTATCCTCGATGCGCAGAATGAACTCGCCGCCGTGCTTCTTGGCGAAAAGGTAATTGAAGAGAGCGATGTAAGCGGTGCCGACATGCGGCTCGCCGGTCGGCGAGGGAGCGATGCGGACGCGGACGCCGGAAGCTGTCATTTTATGTGCCCGTCAAATGAATGCCGGACGGCTTTCCTTGGCGAAAGCGACGTTCGGCGGAAGAATGCAGATTACTGGATCAGGAAACCGGCCGGATAAGGGCATTCTGCCCAGTTCATCCGCCGATTGTCCGTTTGGCTGGCCTTAAGGCCATATTCGACCGCGCACGTCAAGGAAAATGGGCAGTACCCTGCCTCAGTGGACCGGCCAGACGTGGAGAAGCATCGGCACGCTGACGAGAATGATGATGAAGGAGAGCGGCAGGCCAAGGCGCGGATAGTCGCTGAACCGGTAACCACCGGGGCCGAAGACCAGCGTATTACACTGATGACCAATCGGCGTGAGGAAATCGCAGCCTGCGCCGATCGCAACCGCCATCAGGAAGGCTTCCGGCCTGTACCCTAGCGTCTGCGCGAAGCTTGCGGCGATCGGTGCCATGACAAGCACAGTCGCCGCATTGTTGAGGAAGGGTGTTATCGCCATCGCCGTTATGAGGATTAGCGCAAGCGCTCCGGAAGGCGGCATCTGGGTCGCGAAGTGACCAAGCCACCCGGCGATCAGCTCGCTGCCGCCTGTCGTCCTCAGGGAGTCCGAGACGGGAATGAGTGCCGCCAGCATGATGAGAATTGGCCCATCAAGCGATTTGTATATCTCGGCCAAAGGGATCACGCGGAAGATGACCATGGAAAGGGCCGCGCAGAAGAAGGCAACGGAAACCGGGGCGAGCCCTGCGGCAGTCACACCCATGGCCGCGACAAGGATGAGGATCGGCATAAAGGCGCGGCGCTGCGTGCCCAGCATGATATCGCGCTGCGCCAACGGCAGGCACGAGAATTCCTGCAGAAAGCCCGGCAGGTTCTTTCGGCTTCCCTGAAGCACCACAACGTCGCCCGCGCGCAATGTGACCTCGCTCAGCCGCTCGGTCAGACGATGACCATGGCGGCTCACGGCCAGCAGGTTGATGCGCCGCCGGTTGAAGAGCGAAAGCTGGCGCGCCGACCAGCCAATGAGCGACGATTCCGCCGAAATGACGGCTTCAATTGACGTGACGTCGCCTTCCGCCCTCATCTGCGGCATCTGCTTTCCCGAGAGCCTCAACTTGGCGTTGGAAACGACACGATCGAGGGCATCTGGTCTTCCCTCAAGCAGGATCGTGTCGCCGGCCCTAAGCGTGATATCCGGAAAGGGCGACATCCGGGCATGGCCTCGAAGGATCGCTGTCGCCACGACTTCTCCATCACCCAACTGCAGGATCTCGTTGAGCGCCTTCCCATCGAAGCTGGAACCCTCGACCACGCTCGCCTCGGAAAAGTAGGTCTTCAGATCGAGCGCTTCTTCCAGCGTTGGATTCTCGTTCTGCCGTTCCGGCACCAGCCAATAAAAGAAGATCAAGAACGCGACGCCGACGAGCGTTAGCGTTGCGCCGACGGGCGTGAAATCGAACATGGTGAAGGGGGTGCCGGCGATCTCGTTACGCAGCCGCGATACGACGATGTTCGGTGAGGTGCCGATCTGCGTCATCAGCCCGCCGAGCAAGGCCGCGAAGCTCATCGGCATCAGGTAGAGCGAGGGCGACTTGCCAGTCTTCCTCGAGAACTGGAACGCGACGGGAATCATGATCGCCAGCGCACCGATATTCTTGATGAAGGCGGAAAGCACTGCGACGACGATCAGAAGAAGCGCCAGCTGCAGATGCAGTTTGTCGAGGTTCGGGAAGAAGCGTTTGATGGCGTTGTCGACGACGCCGGAACGCGCTACGCCCGCACTTACCATCAGCGCGCTACCGACGATGATGACGATCTCGTCGCTGAAGCCAGAAAAGGCCTTGTCGAAGGGAACAATGCCCACGGCGATGGCCAATACCAGCGCGCAACAGGCAACGAGATCATAGCGGAACCGGTCCCAGATGAAGATTGCCATCATCAGGCCAATAACGCCGAAGGCGAGAATCTGCGCAGTAGTCATGCTGCTCCAGGACTCGGACCGATCGGCGGAAGAAGATCCGCCCACGGACAGTAAATGTGACGCTTGCGTGGCTTATCAATGCGGCGGCGCGATCAATGTTCCTGCCACGCTTCCTAGCTCTTTATTTCGGCAAGTGCCCGCTGAAGTGGTGCATCGGAAATCTGGATCAATCCCGCAAAGGGGATGTCCATATCCAGGACGAGATACAGCGAGGCGGAAATAAGCAGCGCGGACATGACGAACATTGCGGCAACAATGATATTCTTGGGTGCCCGGTAGCCGAAGCTCGCAAAGATCAGGATAAGCCAGGCAGCGAGCATGCAGATGATAGGTAGGGGGATGACCCCTTCCGACTGCTCGACGATGACCCATCGCTGCTCGACGATCTTCTGATATTGCTGGCGTGCGTTATCCCACAGAGCGACATGACCGGCATCGATAGGACTGATCACCGACAAACTATCGCCTACGCCGTTTAGGGCTAGTTCCGACGCCCGATCGCTTCTGACGAGCGAGCCGTCGATACGCGCCGTATTGGTCAATGCTTTTTCGACATAGGCAACAAGACTTTGTCGGGCGTCATGAGCTTCGAGGCCATAGGTGCGCAACGTTCGATCGAGAAGAATGATCTCGGTAGCGAAGGAATGAACGTTGTTGTCAAGTGCTTCGAATGTGTTCTTCGCCGAGTTGATCATCAGCCCGAATACGAGGGAGGTCATCACAACGAAAATATTGGCGACCAGCCGGACGACAGTGTTGGTTTCATCCTGGCGGTGATGTGCAGGCAACTTCGAATAGCCCAGCATCGTTCCGAGCGAAGCGATCACGAGGCAGGCGAAAACCAAGGCCGCTACAAGCACTTCCCGCACGGTTCTTCCCCCCATAGAATGTGCTGTCCTTCGCATGCAAACTAGCTGCTTTGAGATGATTTGCCCACTATGCGGACCATCAACCCGCTGGACAAACGAAGGTGCGGGTATCGTTTTCGCTTCGGGATTCGAGCTGGAGAATGGCTATGACTGATCTTTTGAACGTATCGGCAAAGTTGGCCGATGGCCGTGAAACGACGCTGAGCGAATATCGCCGCAAGGTGATGCTGGTCGTCAACGTTGCCTCGAAATGCGGCTTGACCAAACAATATGACGGCCTCGAAAAGCGCTGTGAAGACAAGCGCGAGCCGGCTTCGTCATCGCGGCCTTCCCGGCCAAGGGCGAAGATACGCACCCGCTCTATCAGCGTCTGACCACCGCTGGCCGCAGTGGGAAGGTCGTCGCCCGCTTCGCGCCGGATATCACGGAAGAGGATCAGCGGCTGGCGTCGGCGATCGATAGGAAACTCGCCAGGGCTGCGTGAACAAAAGCAAAGGGCGCGGCGTTGCCGCGCCCCGCTTCAATTTCGTCAATGCCCGCCGGCCTTCTTCCGCATTCGGGCGTTTCTCGCGAACATATTCAAGATTTCGACCAGCGCCGAGAAGGCCATGGCGGCATAGACATAGCCCTTCGGCACATGGAAACCCATGCCATCGGCGATCAGCGTCGTGCCAATCATCAAAAGGAAGGCGAGCGCCAGCATGACGATCGTTGGGTTCTTCTCGATGAAATTCGCAAGCGGCGCTGCTGCAAACAGCATTACTGTCACCGCTGAGATGACCGCGATGATCATGATCGGCAGGTGCGGCGTCATGCCGACAGCGGTGATGATGCTGTCCACCGAGAAAACAAGATCGAGTAGCAGGATCTGGCCGATCGCCGCCGCAAATCCCGTCGTCGCCGAACTCGCGATGAAATCCTCGTTGTGATCCTCCGGATCGACACTGTGGTGGATTTCCTTGGTGGCCTTCCATACGAGGAACAACCCGCCTGCAATCAGAATCATGTCCTTCCACGAGAAGCCGTGACCGAAAGCCTCGAAAACAGGCGTGGTGAGCTGGACGATCCAAGCCACGGTGCCAAGCAATGCAAGACGCATGACGAGCGCGAGGCTGATGCCCACCTTGCGGGCCTTGTCACGATGCTCGACCGGCAACTTGTTGGTGAGAATGGAAATGAAGATCAGGTTGTCGATACCGAGAACGACTTCCATGACAACCAGGGTCACCAGAGCCACCCAGGCTGCCGGATCCTGAACAAGCATCATGATATCTTGCATATCGATATTTTTCCTCGCGCCATCGAATCTGACGCCCCGCAATTTAAGGTGAAGGCGCCAAGAAACAAGCGCGCAGGGGGATATACGAAAGCGGGAAGGCTTTTATTCCCTCACCCGTATCCAGACTTCCGTAACGCCCATGCCGGTATGGGGATCAAAATGCTCGTCGTAACGCCCGAACATGTCCGGCATCTCGGCGTGCTGCAGACCCGAGGAGGGGAGCCAAATCCCAAGATATGATGCATCGTTGCCGGAATAGCGGAAACGTGACCGCGATGGGTGACGACAGCGTAGCGCTGACCTGGCACCTGCGTAGTAAAACCCTCCCGCAGGTCGCCCGTGTCTGTGACTTCGGCACCTGCCACATAGCGGAACTTCTCGGCTTCTCCTTCGATATGCGTGCAGATGCCATAGGCGGCGATACCGCCCTGGCCGGGAATATTGCCGCCGAAATAGGTATTTAACTTCTGCCAAAGCGAGGGAATCGCGGTATTGCCGCCCGGGAGGCAGGGCTTGATCGCTATTGCTGGATTTTAGTGCGACGCCGGGCGGAATCGAAGACGTTTAGGCCGACCGGTTCTGGTGAGTGCCGTAAGCCGCAAGGAAAACGCGGATCGCGCCGCGGATGATACGGCTCATCTCTTCTTCGGAGGGAGGACCTGCCATGTCGCCCAAGAGGCGTAGCTTGAAGAAGCCTCCGCCGCAAAGTTCCAGGAACTGGCGCGCCGCGAGTTCGACATCCTCGATCAAAAAATGCCCGGCGGCGACCTGCGTCTTCAGATAGTCGGTGAGGACGGTCCGGATGTTCTCGGGGCCGGTGAAGAAGCGTTGACAGAGGTGCGGCATGCGGTCGCGCACCCCGATGACGGTGCGTATAGCATTGATGACCTTTTCTTCGGTCGTGTGCCGGACGAAGGTCATGCCGAAATCATAAAGAGCGGTATCCGGGTCAGGATTTGCATTGAGAGCCGCACGCACGCTGGCGACAAAGGCGGCGCGCTCGGTCTCCATCATCGCGGTAAAAAGTTCTTCCTTGTTCGCGAAGTAGACGTAGAGCGTTCCTTTTGAAACACCTGCCTCGCGCGTCACGTCGTTCATGCTCGCGGCATCGAAACCGAGTTTCATGAAGACACGCTTGGCTCCTTCGAGGATCTGTTTGCGCTTTGCCGGATCCTCTCCCGCCGCCCATCGGCCGCTCGCAGCCGGGGCTTCTACGACGGAATCTTTGAAAACCTCTGTCATCGTCTCCTTAACCACGTTCGCACTCGCGAAGATTCTTTAGCAAAAATCGAACCGCGCGGTTCGATGTGACTTGATATGGCTTTAAAAAGGCTCTATGTCAACTGAACCGAACCGTTCAGTTCGATCATTATCACTCGTTTACCCGGTATCTGTTCATGTCGTCCAGTCAGAAAACCAATGTTGCACGCATTGTTAGCGATTCCGCCGAGGCCGAAGCGGCCAAGCCGGAAGCCGTAGCCTCCGCGGACGCCCCCACCGCGGAGGCTCGCGGCGCTCCGCAGGTGCAGAGCGTTGAGACGATGCCTGATGGCAAGGTCGAGGAAAAGAAGAAGCGCCGCAGCCTGGCGCTGCCGGTCATTGCGCTTGCCCTCCTCGCGGGCGGCGCATGGTACGGCTACGAATGGTGGACGAACGGCCGCTTCATGGTCTCGACCGATGACGCCTATATCGAAGGCGATATCGCAACGATCTCGCCGAAGGTCACCGGCTATGTCGCCAAGGTGAACGTCTTCGCCAACCAGCAGGTGAAGGCCGGTGACGTGCTCGCCACGCTCGACAATGGCGATTATCAGAATGCCCTCGAACAGGCCGAAGCCCAGATCGCGACTGAAAAGCTGTCGCTGAGCCGTATCGACGCGCAGATCGAGGGCGCCAAGGCGTCGCTTGCGCAGGCGCAGGCTTCCAAGGTCGCTCTCGAGGCAGCGGTTCGCGGCGCCGAGATCACTCAAAAGCGGCAGTCGGAGCTTCAGGCGAAAGCGGTCGGCACGACAGCCGATCTCGACAACGCCAACATCGCTCTCGACCAGGCCAAGGCCAATCTCATCGGCGGAGATGCCAGCATCAAGTCATCGGAAGCCAACATCGCCATTCTCGAAGCGCAGCGCAAGGAAGCCGAAGGTTCGGTCCGCACGCTCGAACTTCAGCGGGACAAGGCTGCCCGTGACCTCTCCTTCACTGTCCTCAAGGCGCCTTATGATGGCGTCGTCGGCAACCGTTCGGTTCAGGAAGGCGACCTCGTTTCGCCGGGGCAGCGTCTGATGGCGCTCGTTCCAGTGCGTCAGCTCTATATCGACGCCAATTTCAAGGAAACGCAGATCCAGCACCTGGTTCCAGGCTCGAGAGTCAACGTGCATGTCGATGCCTACGACGATCATCCGATCGTCGGCACCGTGGAGTCGATTTCGCCGGCTTCCGGCTCGGTCTTCTCGCTGCTGCCGCCGGAGAATGCGACGGGCAATTTCACCAAGATTATCCAGCGCGTCCCGGTCCGCATTGCCCTGTCTCAGGATGCGCTTAACAGCGGCCGTCTGCGCGCCGGTCTGAGCGTCGTCGTCGATGTCGATACCCGCACGGCGCCGGCTGCAGAGCAGGCAGCAAAGTGATCAGCCAGCCGGAGTAGGGCCAATGGCTACCACCACCGCTACAGCAGGAGCCATTCCGGGCGCCGGTGCCGAAGAGCGAATGGACCCGCGCAAGCTCATCGCGTTCTTTGCGATGGTGCTTGGCATGTTCATGTCGATCCTCGACATCCAGATCGTCTCTGCATCGCTCGCGGAAATTCAGGCCGGCCTTTCCGCCGGCTCGGATGAGATCGGCTGGGTGCAGACGTCCTACCTGATTGCGGAAGTCATCATGATTCCGCTGTCGGGCACTCTCGCGCGCATCATCTCGACACGCTACCTTTTCGCGATCTCAGCTGCCGGTTTCACGCTGTCGAGCGTGCTCTGCGCAACGGCAACGAACATCGACCAGATGATAGTCTACCGCGCCATCCAGGGCTTTATCGGCGGCGGCATGATCCCATCGGTCTTTGCGGCCGCCTTCACCATCTTCCCGCCGTCGAAGCGCAGCATCGTCTCGCCGATCATCGGCCTGATCGCCACGCTTGCGCCGACGATCGGCCCGACCGTCGGCGGTTATCTCAGTCATGCCTTCTCGTGGCACTGGCTATTTCTCGTCAACGTCATTCCCGGCATTGTCGTGGCGACCGTCACCTGGAATTTCATCGATTTCGACAAACCGGAACTGTCGCTCTTCAGGAAATTCGACTGGTGGGGACTCCTCTCCATGGGCACCTTCCTCGGCGCACTGGAATACGTGCTGGAGGAAGGCAGTTCGAACGACTGGTTCAACGATGACTATATCGTCGCCGGTGCTGTGGCTTCCGCGGCAGGCGCGATCATCTTCTTCTATCGCGCCTTCACCGTGGACTTTCCCGTCGTCGACCTCAGGGCCTTTACCAACAGGAATTTCTCCTTCGGTTCCGTGTTCTCATTCGTCATGGGGATCGGGCTATACGGCCTCACCTATATCTACCCGGTCTATCTGGGGCGCATCCGCGGCTACGATTCGCTGATGATCGGCGAGACCATGTTCGTCTCTGGGCTTGCGATGTTCCTCACCGCACCGATCGCTGGCCGGTTGTCGACAAAGATGGACCTGCGCCTGATGATGGCAATCGGTTTTACCAGCTTCGCGGCTGGTACCTTCATCATGACACATCTGACGGATGACTGGGATTTCTACGAGCTCTTCATCCCGCAGATCCTGCGCGGCTTCGGGTTGATGATGTGTATGGTGCCAATCAACAACATCGCGCTCGGCACGATGCCGCCTTCACGTATCCGTGGTGCGTCCGGACTGTTCAACCTGACTCGTAACCTCGGCGGGGCTGTCGGCCTTGCGGTGATCAATACGGTGCTGACCAATCGGCAGGACGTGCACTATGAGCGCCTGCGCGAAAACATTGACTGGGGAAATCCGGCCGCGGTCGACCAGATCAACAACCTGACTGCCAACTTCAATTCCTATGGCATGGACGGGGCGTCGGTTGCCATCAAGCAGATGGTCGGGCTTGCCACCAAACAGGCGATCATCCTCTCCTTCAGTGACGTATTCCTGATCCTGACCGTACTTTTCATGGCCATGATCCTCGGTGTCGCGATGATCAAGAAGCCGGCACCTCAGGGCGGTGGCGGCGGAGGCCACTGAGCGTTCAAAGAAATGAAATTACGGCCGGCTTGGAAAAACCAATGCCGGCCTTTTTATGTGCGTTTGGCAACTGCCAAAAAATTTGATTTACGTACATCAGATTTGGAGTTAATGGTTTCATCAGGAGGAGCGATGAGGCCTACAGTTCATGATATCGCCGCTGCGGCAGGGGTCAGTCTCGCGACCGTCGATCGCGTGCTGAACCAGCGCCCCGGTGTCCGCCGCATCACGCGCGAGAAGGTGGAAACGGCAATCCGCAAGATCGGTTATGTCCGCGATGTCGCTGCCGCCAATCTTGCCAAGGGCCGCACTTATCCGCTGGGTTTTATCCTGCCTGCCTCCGACAATTCCTTCATGCACGGCCTCAACGCCGAAATCCGCGAAGCGATGATCCGCTCGCCGGCCGAGAGGACGAGCATCCGGACGGTTGAAGTTGCCGCCTTCGATCCCGCTGCTCTGGTCGCGGCGCTCGAAAAACTTGCCGATGAACGTCCGGCCGGGATCGCGCTCGTCGCCATCGATGCACCGGAAGTGGTCGCCGCAGTCGACAAGCTGGTAGCCGTCGGCATTCCTGTCGTCACGCTGGTTTCGGACCTCACAGGATCCCGCCGACATCACTATGCGGGTATCGACAATATCGCCGCCGGAAGAACCGCAGCGCGTCTTCTCGGACGCTTTCTTGGCGATGCCGAGGGCGAGGTGGCAGTGCTTGCGGGTTCCATGCTGGTGCGCGACCATCGCGAGCGGCTGGAAGGCTTCGCCGCGTTGATGGCGCAGGAATTTCCAAAGCTTTCCGTCCTGCCGGTCCTCGAAGGCCGCGACGATCCGGAACTGGCGCATATGCTGGTCGCCGATGCCTTGTCCAAGCATGAGCGGGTGATTGGCGTCTACAGCTTGGGCGCCGGCAACCGTGGCCTTATCAGAGCGCTGAAGGCGAAAGCATCACGCCGCACTTTGACGGTCGTTGCCCATGAGTTGACCATCCATACACGCGCGGCCCTCATCGACGGCACGATCGATGCAATCCTCAATCAGAACGCCGGCCACGAGGTGCGCAGTGCAATCCGGGTTCTTAAAGCAAAGGCCGACGGGCTTGCCGTCATCGATGCGCAAGAGCGCATCCGCCTCGACATATTCCTGAAAGACAATCTGCCGTAACGGCAAGGAGAACGACATGTATCTGGGTCTCGATCTCGGAACCTCGGGCGTCAAGGCGATGCTCATCGACGGCAATCAGAAGATCATCGGCTCGGCGAATGGTTCGCTCGAGGTTTCGCGTCCGCATTCCGGCTGGTCGGAACAAGAACCGTCGCATTGGATTCGTGCGACGGAGGAGGCAGTAGCGGGCCTGAAGGGCAAACATCCGAAGGAATTTGCGGCCGTCAAGGGTGTTGGCCTTTCCGGCCAGATGCACGGCGCGACGCTGCTCGACGCCGATGACAAGGTGCTTCGTCCCTGCATTCTCTGGAACGATACGCGTTCTCACGTTGAGGCTGCCGCGCTGGATGCGGATCCGAGGTTCCGTAGGCTCACCGGTAACATCGTCTTTCCCGGCTTCACCGCGCCGAAGCTTGCCTGGATCGCCAAAAACGAGCCGGAAGTCTTCGCCAAGGTACGCTGGGTGCTGCTGCCGAAGGACTATTTGCGGCTCTGGCTGACCGGTGAGCACATGTCGGAAATGTCGGACTCGGCAGGCACGTCATGGCTCAACACTGGAAAGCGCAAATGGTCGCCGGAGCTTCTGGCTGCGACGGGTCTCGACGAGAATCAGATGCCTAAACTGGTCGAAGGGACTGAGCAGGCCGGCAAACTACGCGGCGAACTTGCCGCCAAGTGGGGCATTGCGGGCGATGTCGTCGTTGCCGGCGGGGCAGGGGACAATGCGGCGTCTGCCTGCGGCATGGGCACGGTCAGTAATGGGGCGGCCTTCGTCTCGCTCGGCACCTCCGGCGTTCTCTTCGCGGCGAATTCCGCCTATCTGCCGAAGCCAGAGAGTGCGGTCCATGCCTTCTGCCACGCACTGCCGAACACCTGGCATCAGATGGGCGTCATTCTCTCGGCCACCGATGCCTTGAACTGGCATTCGAACGTCACCGGCAAATCCGCCGCAGACCTCACGAACGAACTCGGCGAGGCGCTGAAGGCACCATCCGGCGTCACCTTTCTTCCTTATCTTTCAGGCGAGCGCACGCCGCACAATGATGCCGTCATACGCGGCGCCTTCATCGGCCTTGAGCATGAAAGCAGCCGGGTGGTGCTGACACAGGCTGTGCTCGAAGGCGTGTCCTTCGCCATCCGCGACAATCTTGAAGCCCTGCGTTCGGCAGGCACGGATATTTCCCGCGTTACTGCCATCGGTGGCGGTTCACGCTCGCGCTACTGGCTGGCGTCGATCGCAACGGCGCTTGGCGTCCCGGTAGACCTGCCGGCGGACGGCGATTTCGGCGCGGCCTTCGGTGCCGCCCGCCTCGGCCTGATCGCGGCCACACGTGCCGATCCGGTTGCCGTATGCACGCCGCCGAAGACGGCAGGAACGATCGAGCCGGTCGCGGCTTTGAGCGGTACGTATGAGGATGCCTACAGACGCTACCGGGCGCTTTATCCGGCGATCAAATCGCTGGTGCATTAGTTCGGATAGCCCCTCACACTACCCTCTCCCCGAGGGGAGAGGGGGAGCCTCGCAGAACCGGCTTCGAAAGAGGCGCGATGTTGCAGCGGGTCTCTTCTCCCCAACTGGGAGAAGGTGCCGGCAGGCGGATGAGGGGGCCGTCTGGCAGAACAATAATTTGAAACCCAAGGAGACAAAACCATGAGCACCGGATTTTTCGGCGACATCCAGAAAGTGAAATATGAAGGGCCGGATAGCACCAATCCGCTGGCCTTCCGCCACTACCAGCCCGACGAAATTGTCATGGGCAAGCGCATGGAAGAGCATCTGCGCTTCGCGGTTGCCTACTGGCACACCTTCACCTGGCCGGGTGGCGACCCCTTCGGCGGCCAGACCTTCCTGCGTCCGTGGTTCGAAGACACGATGAAGGCTGCGAAGCTGAAGGCCGACGTCGCTTTCGAATTCTTCCAGCTGCTCGGAACGCCGTTCTATTGCTTCCATGACGCCGACGTGCGTCCGGAAGGCAAGAACTTCGCGGAGAACACGAAGAACCTCAACGAGATCGTCGACTACTTCGCCGAGAAGCAGGCGGCGACCGGCGTCAAGCTGCTCTGGGGCACAGCGAATCTCTTCTCCAACCGCCGCTTCATGTCCGGGGCTGCGACCAATCCGGATCCGGATGTCTTTGCATTTTCGGCTGCGACGGTGAAGACCTGCATGGATGCGACGCAGAAGCTCGGCGGCGAAAACTACGTTCTCTGGGGCGGCCGCGAAGGCTATGAGACGCTGCTGAACACTGATCTCAAGCGCGAACTCGACCAGCTCGGCCGCTTCCTCAACCTCGTCGTCGAATACAAGCACAAGATCGGCTTCAAGGGCACGATCCTCATCGAGCCGAAGCCGCAGGAGCCGACCAAGCACCAGTACGACTACGATGTTGCGACGGTTTACGGCTTCCTGAAGAAGAACGGCCTCGAAAACGAAGTGAAGGTCAACATCGAGCAGGGCCATGCGATCCTCGCCGGCCATTCCTTCGAGCACGAGCTGGCGCTTGCCAACGCGCTTGGCATCTTCGGCTCGATCGACATGAACCGCAACGATTACCAGTCCGGCTGGGATACTGACCAGTTCCCGAACAACGTTCCGGAAATGGCGCTCGCCTACTACCACGTCCTGGCAGGCGGCGGCTTCAAGACCGGCGGCACGAACTTCGACTCCAAGCTCCGCCGCCAGTCGCTCGATCCGGAAGACCTGCTGATCGGCCACATCGGCGGCATGGATTGCTGCGCCCGCGGTCTCAAGGCGGCGGCCAAAATGATCGAGGACAAGGCTCTCTCCAAGCCACTCGAAGACCGTTACGCCGGCTGGAACACCGCCGAAGGCCAAAAGCTGCTGCGCGGCGAATACTCGCTGGAGCAGATCGCCGGTTGGGTCGAGAGCAAAGACATCAATCCGCAACCCAAGTCCGGCAAGCAGGAACTGCTGGAAAACGTCGTCAACCGCTACGTTTGAGCGATGCGGCCGGCGGCAGCTTTCATTCGGCTGCCGCCGCCCTCTGTCCTACTTCCTCGTCCAGTTGCGCGAGGGCGCGGAGACCGAGTTGCGGACCACCAAATCGGGTCTGAGCAGGATTTCTGTCTCGGCTGGCTGGCCGTCTGACAGGAGTTCGAGCAGGAGCGCCATGGCATGCTTGCCGATGGCTGTGCGTGGCTGGCGGATCGTCGTCAGCGATGGCGATATGAAGACCGCCTGCGGCACGTCGTCGAAGCCGGTCACGGAAAAATCCCGTGGAATATCGTAGCCGCGCGCACCGAGGCCTATTATCACGCCGATTGCGGTCTGATCGTTGACGCACATGAAGGCCGTCGGCAGGGTATCGCGCATGAAAAGTTGTTCGACCGCCAGTCGTCCGCTTTCGATCGTGCCGTCACCTTCGAAGACAATTCGAAGATCGGCACCGATGCCTGCGGCATCCAGTCCCGCGTCATAACCCATGCGCCGTCGGCTATAGGCGAGGCGGGTGCGCGAATCGCCGATGAAGGCGATCTTCTGGTGGCCCTCAGCAATCAGCAGATCAACTGCCTTGCGGGCTCCGGCGGTATCGTCGACGCCGACATATGGAATACCACCGTTGAAGACCGGCTCGAATACGCCAACACTGGGCGGCAGGCGCGCCGTCATCGTCTGATGGCCGAAGGGCAGGATACCGGTGAAGAGGATCAGCCCGGCCGCTTGGTTGGAATTCAGGAATTTCAGATATTCGAGGCCGCGTTGCGCATCATTCTGCGTATGGCCGATAAGGATGCCGTAGCCATGTGCGCGCGCCTCATTCTCCAGTCCGACCAAGATGTTGGAGAAATTCGGATCGCCGATGTCAGGCGCGACGACGAGAATCATGTTCGAGCGCCCGAGCCGCAGGCTGCGCGCCATCGCATTCGTCGTGTAGCCGGTGATGGCGATTGCCTGATTGACTTTGAGGCGCGTCGAGTTCGCGACTTTCTCAGGCATATGGATTGCGCGGGAGACCGTTGCAATCGAAACCTGGGCAATTCGGGCGACATCTTCGATTGTTGCGGGGCTGGAATTCGACACTGCGCTCTGCCTTGGGTCTCGTCTTGACCCGGGACACTACACAGACTTCCCCGAAGGTCAAAGGCGACGCTGAAAAATTGCCGTGTGGGCTATGATGTAAACCTTTACATGGCCAATGTAAAGGTTTACACACTCCGTAAGCGGACGGGAGCCGTAGGGAGGGAATAATGGGTCCGGAGACCGTCGAAGACGGCGCGGTGGTGCTGTCCGCAAGGCGAATTAGCAAGTCGTTCAGCGGCGTGCAGGTCCTTTTCAGCGTCAATTTCGATCTTCGCGCCGGCGAAATCCATGCGCTGATGGGCGAAAACGGTGCCGGCAAATCCACCCTCGTCAAGATCCTTTCCGGTTTCGAAGAGCCAAGCTCCGGCGAAATCCTGCTCGACGGCAAGCCGGTGAAGCTGCCGCCCGATGGTGCCGCCGAAGCGCTCGGCATCGTCATCATCCATCAGGAATTCAATCTCGCCGAACATCTGACCGTCACCGAGAGCCTGTTTCTCGGCCGCGAGGTCACGCGTTTCGGCGTCCTCGACCGCAAGTATATGCGTGCTGAAGCGCGGCGTGTCCTCGATCTTCTCGGCTCGCATGTCGACGTGAATGCGCAGATCAGCACGCTCTCGATCGCCGACAAGCAGATGGTGGAGATCGCCAAGGCGATCAGCCGCAATGCGCGGATCGTGTTCATGGACGAGCCCACCGCCGTGCTCTCTCGCGAGGAGATCAACAGCCTGTTCAAACAGGTGCGCAAGCTTCGCGACAAGGGAACGAGTTTCGTTTTCGTTTCCCACAAGCTTGACGAGGTCATGGAGCTGACGGACCGGGTCACCGTGCTGCGCGATGGCCAATGGGTGAAGACCTCGCCCACCTCCATCCTAGACGGTGAATCGATCGCCCAATTGATGGTCGGGCGCGAACTCTCCAGCCTATATCCTGCCAAGCATGAGCCCAATGTCGACGAAGTGATTGTTCTCAGCGTCAAGTCCGTATCGACCCACTATGTCCGTGATGCGAGTTTCGAGGTCCGGAGGGGCGAGATCCTCGGCTTTTCCGGCTTGATCGGCTCCGGCCGTACCGAGCTTATGGAGGCGATCATGGGTCTGCGCTCGCGCTCGGCTGGCGAAGTCACGGCCAACGGGCAGTCCGTGCCCGCGCACGATGTTCATTCCGCAAACCGCGCGGGCTTGGCCTATATGACCAAGGACCGCAAATCTAAGGGACTGCTTCTCAATTCCGGCATGATCGCCAATCTTACGCTGCAATCCTTGGACAAGCATGGCCGGTTTGGCTATCTGAGCGCCGCGAGTGAAGCCTCTGCGATGGCGAGAGCACGCCGCCGCTTCGACATTCGTGTCAGGGACGGCAACATCGTTGCCGGCCGCATGTCCGGTGGCAACCAGCAGAAATTGCTTCTGGCCAAAGTCATGGAGATCGAGCCGCAGATCATCATCATAGACGAGCCGACCCGCGGCATCGATGTCGGCACCAAGCAGCAGATCTACCATTTCATTTCGGCTCTGGCCCGTGATGGCCATTCGATCATCGTGGTCTCTTCGGAGATGCCGGAGGTGATCGGACTTTGCACGCGTATTGCCGTGATGCGCGAAGGGCGGGTCGTCGGCATTCTGGAGGGTGATGAAATCTCCGAACAGGAAATCATGCGCTACGCGGCGGGATTGAAAAAGAAGATTGCTGCCTGACCAGGTGAAATATCCGGTCGAGGCGTAGCGGGCGAATTCCCAGGGGCAATGGGACGGGAGGTTGGTTTTGAGCATGAGTGCAAGTGAGGAAAGCAGCGAAAAAGAAAGTCGGCGCCGATTGTGGCGCGATGTCGATCTTCGGGCGGTCGCGCCCTTTGCGGCATTGGCTTTGCTTCTTGTGGTTGGCGCGCTGGTCAATCCGAATTTCATCGGCATCACGAACCTTGCAAACGTCGCGACGAGAAGCGCTTTCATTGCCATCATCGCGGTCGGCGCGACCTTCGTGATCTCTGCGGGCGACCTGGACCTTTCCGTGGGGTCGATGGTCGCTTTCGTCGCCAGCCTGATGATCCTGTTCATGAATTCCGGAGCGATTGCCGATCCGGCGCTGATGCTGACGGCTGCTGTCGTGCTTACGATTGTGATCGGCGCGTCATGCGGGCTCGCGAACGGTCTCATCACCACCGTCGGCAAGATCGAGCCTTTCATCGCGACGCTTGGCACCATGGGCGTCTATCGCGGCTTGACCACCTGGCTTTCGCAGGGCGGCGCCATCACGCTGCGCGAGCCTGAACTGCAGACGCTCTACCGTCCGGCCTATTTTGGCTCCATCCTCGGCGTGCCGGTTCCGATCGCCGTGATCCTTGCCGTCACCGGCGTTGCAGCCTTCGTCCTCTACCGGACCCGCTATGGGCGGCATGTCGTGGCGGTCGGCTCCAGCAGCGACGTGGCGCGTTATTCCGGCATCGCCGTCAACCGTGTGCGTACCATCGCCTTCGTCATCCAGGGCCTGTGCGTCGCCATCGCCGTGCTTCTCTACGTGCCGCGGCTTGGCTCGACATCGGCGACGACCGGCATCCTCTGGGAGTTGCAGGCGATCACCGCCGTGGTGGTCGGCGGCACGGCGCTCAAGGGTGGCGCGGGCCGGGTCTGGGGCACGATCTGCGGCGCCTTCATTCTCGAACTCGTCGGCAACATCATGCTGCTTTCGAATTTTATCAGCGAATACCTGATCGGCGCCATCCAGGGGGCGATCATCATCATCGCCATGCTGGTTCAGCGGTCGCTGGTGCGCAAACCGTGAATAGCCGGGTTTATGGGTCGCCCGGTCCTCGATCGATAGGGCCCAGTCATTATTTGGGAGAGAGAAAAATGCGTAAAAGAATTATGGGGCTGGCCGTCGCCGCCATGGCAGTCCTCACGGGCGTCTCGTACGCCCAGGACAAGAAGGTAACGATCGGCGTTTCAATTCCAGCAGCCGACCATGGCTGGACTGCTGGCGTCGTGTTTCATGCGGAACGCGTGGCCAAGTTGCTGATGGCCGAGCATCCAGGCCTCAACGTCATCGTCAAGACCTCGCCGGATGCTGCAAGCCAGGCAAACGCCGTGCAGGATCTTGCCACGCAGGGCATCGACGCGCTGGTCATCCTGCCGTCGGATCCGGATCCGCTCGTCAACGCCATTAAGGAAATCAAGGACGCCGGCAAGTTCGTGGCGCTCGTTGACCGTGCGCCGAGCAACAACGACGATTCCGTTCGTGACCTCTACATTGCCGGCAATAACCCGGCGCTCGGCGAAGTCGCCGGCAAGTACATCAAGGAAAACACGCCGGATGCGGAGGTCGTCGTCATCCGCGGCCTGCCGATCCCGATCGACCAGCAGCGCCAAGACGGCTTCGACAAGGGCATCGCCGGTTCGAACGTTAAGGTTCTTGATCGCCAGTACGGCAACTGGAACCGCGACGATGCCTTCAAGGTCATGCAGGACTATCTGACGAAGTATCAAAAGATCGACGTCGTATGGTGCCAGGACGACGACATGGCCGTCGGCGTGCTGCAGGCCATCGAGCAGGCCAAGCGTACGGACATTCAGTATGTCATCGCCGGCGCCGGCTCCAAGGACATGGTCAAGAAGGTCATGGATGGCGACAAGCTGATCCCGGTCGACGTTCTTTATCCGCCGGCAATGGTCGGCACGGCGATGGAAATGACGGCTGCGAATTTCTACGATCAGGTCCCTGTCCGCGGCACCTACATTCTCGACGCAACGCTCGTTACCAAGGATAACGCCAAGGACTTCTACTTCCCGGATTCTCCGTTCTGATCATCCGACTGCAATGCGCCCATTCGCAAGGACGGGCGCATTTTCTTTGTTTGCGTACACGCTGCGGCAAAGATTGCTGCACGTACCTCTTGCAGCCTCCGGGTAGGCATGATTAGTTCGCTTCGGTTTGACTTTCGGCTTTTCAGGTACATCTGCTGCAAGAAGCGTGGAGGCGCCTTGCACCCGCCAAAACGCGTGTTGGAAGTTATCATAAACGTTTACGGTCGATCATCAGGGAGGATTCTGACATGAAGACGATCAAAGGGCCTGGCCTGTTCCTCGGGCAGTTTGCGGGCGACGCCGCGCCTTTCAACTCATGGGATTCAATCACTAAATGGGCGGCTGATGTCGGCTACAAGGGCGTGCAGGTTCCGACGTGGGCTGGTCAGCTGATCGATCTGAAGAAGGCTGCCAGCTCCAAGGATTATTGCGACGAATTCGCCGGCAAGGCGCGCGAGAATGGTATCGAGGTCACCGAGCTTTCGACCCATCTCCAGGGTCAGCTGGTAGCTGTGCATCCGGCCTACGACGAGGCCTTCGACGGCTTTGCCGCACCGGAAGTGCGCGGCAATCCGAAGGCGCGGCAGGAATGGGCAGTCGAGCAGGTGAAGATGGCGCTGACGGCCTCCAAGCATCTCGGCATCAAGGCGCATGCCACCTTTTCCGGCGCGCTTGCCTGGCCCTTCATCTATCCGTGGCCGCAGCGTCCAGCCGGTCTTGTCGAAACGGCCTTCGATGAGCTTGCCCGCCGCTGGAAGCCGATCCTCGACCATGCCGATGCCCAAGGCGTCGATGTCTGCTATGAGATCCACCCGGGCGAAGACCTGCATGACGGTGTGACTTACGAGATGTTCCTGGAGCGCGTCGGCAATCATCCGCGCGCCAACATGCTCTACGACCCGTCGCACTATGTCCTGCAGTGCCTCGATTATCTGGACAACATCGATATCTACAAGGACCGCATCAAGATGTTCCACGTCAAGGATGCGGAGTTCAATCCGACCGGGCGTCAGGGCGTCTATGGCGGTTACCAAGGCTGGGTCGAACGTGCCGGCCGCTTCCGCTCGCTCGGCGACGGCCAGGTGGATTTCGGCGCCGTCTTCTCGAAAATGACCGCCAACAATTTCGACGGCTGGGCCGTTGTCGAATGGGAATGCGCGCTGAAGCATCCGGAAGACGGTGCGCGTGAAGGCGCCGATTTCGTCAAGGCACACATCATCCGCGTCACCGAGAAGGCCTTCGACGATTTTGCCGGCAGCGGCACGGACCAGGCGGCGAACCGCCGCATGCTCGGGCTCTGAGCCTTGCTTTTTTCTTCTCCCCCGCTGGGGAGAAAGATGTCCGAAGGACGGATGAGGAGCGGAGCGACGTCCTGAGCAAACAGCGAAAACTGTGTCGCCTGCCGCTCATCCGGCTACCGCCACCTTCTCCCCCGCTGGGCGAGAAGGGAATCGCGGCACCGTCGATGAACACTCATTTCTTTGGAGGAACGAATGGCAATTGAAGGATCAACGGAACAGGCGCGCGAGCCGCGCATCCGCCTCGGCATGGTCGGCGGCGGGGCGGGCGCGTTCATCGGCGCCGTGCATCGGATAGCGGCCCGCATCGACGACCAGTACGAACTCATCGCAGGTGCGCTGTCGTCGACACCGGAAAAGTCGACCGCATCGGGCCGCGACCTCGGGCTCGATCCGTCGCGCACTTACGCGAGCTACCGGGAAATGGCGATCCGCGAGGCGAAGCTGAAGAACGGCATCGAGGCGGTCTCGATCGTCACGCCGAACCATGTTCACTACGATGCCGCCAAGGAATTCCTGCGCCGGGGCATCCACGTCATCTGCGACAAACCGCTGACCTCCAACCTCGCCGATGCAAAGAAGCTGAGGAAGGTCGCCGACGAGAGTGGCGCGCTGTTCATCCTGACGCACAACTACACCGGCTATCCGATGGTCCGCCAGGCGCGCGAGATGATTGCCAATGGCGAACTCGGCGACATCCGCATCGTGCAGGCCGAATATCCGCAGGACTGGCTGACCGAGCCTGTCGAGCAGACCGGCGCCAAGCAGGCCGTCTGGCGCACCGACCCGGCACAGTCGGGTGCGGGCGGTTCGACCGGCGATATCGGCACGCATGCCTATAACCTTGCCTCCTTCATCACCGGCCTCGAACTCGATAGCCTCGCCGCCGATCTCGATAGTTTCGTCGAAGGCCGCCGCCTGGACGACAATGCTCACGTGCTTCTGCGCTTTAAGGCAAAAGGCAAGGAGAAGCCGGCCAAGGGCATGCTCTGGTGCAGCCAGGTGGCGCCCGGCCATGAAAACGGCCTGAAGATCCGCGTCTACGGCACCAAGGGCGGCTTCGAGTGGGTGCAGGCGGATCCGAACTACCTGTGGTACACGCCATTCGGCGAGCCGAAGCGGCTGATCACCCGCAACGGCGCGGGTTCCGGTGCCGCCGCTGCCCGCGTGTCACGCATTCCGTCCGGTCATCCGGAAGGCTACCTCGAAGCCTTCGCGACGATCTACACGGAAGCGGCGCACGCCATCAATGCGCACAAGACGGGCAAAGCGGTCGACAAGGCCGTGGTTTATCCGACTGTCGATGACGGCGTGAAGGGGGTCGCCTTCGTCGAGGCCTGCGTTGCTTCATCGAAGCGGAATGGCGCTTGGGTGAAGGTCTGATGGCCAAGTTTCTGGACTAGCCCCTCATCCGGCTGCCGCCACCTTCTCCTCGCTCGCGGGGAGAAGGGATATCCGTCTGCAACGTTACAGTTTTGACATTTCCACTCTGTACAACGCCGGTTCACTTGGCTAAACCGCCGCTCGAACGACCAGTCCATCACCAGGCGGGGTTTTCAAATGATCGATCCTAAGACACTCGCCGCCCGTTTTCCGGGCGATTTCACCTTTGGCGTCGCGACGGCTGCCTTTCAGATCGAAGGCGCTTCCAAGGCTGATGGCCGCAAGCCGTCGATCTGGGACGCCTTCTGCAACATGCCGGGTCGTGTCTATAACCGCCACAATGGCGACGTCGCCTGCGATCATTACAACCGGCTCGATCAGGACCTTGACCTGATCAAGGAGATGGGCGTCGAGGCCTATCGCTTCTCGATCGCCTGGCCGCGCATCATTCCGGATGGCACCGGGCCTGTGAACGAAGCCGGCCTCGATTTTTACGATCGTCTCATCGACGGTTGCAAGGCGCGCGGCATCAAGACCTTTGCAACGCTTTTTCACTGGGATTTGCCGCTCACGCTCATGGGCGACGGCGGCTGGACGGCGCGTTCCACGGCCTATGCCTATCAGCGCTACGCGAAGACCGTCATGGCGCGTTTTGGTGACCGCCTCGACAGCGTCGCGACCTTCAACGAACCATGGTGCATCGTGTGGCTCAGCCACCTCTACGGCATCCACGCCCCGGGCGAGCGCAACATGCAGGCAGCGCTTCACGCCATGCACTACATGAACCTTGCGCACGGACTTGGCGTCGAGGCGATCCGTGCCGAGGCGCCGAAGGTGCCGGTCGGCCTGGTGCTGAATGCAATGTCCGTCATGCCGGGATCGCAAAGCGAGGCGGATTTCGCCGCGGGCGAGCGCGCGCATCAGTTCCACAATGGTGCTTTTTTCGATCCCGTCTTCAAGGGAGATTATCCGAAGGAGTTCGTGGAATCGCTCAGTGATCGCATGCCCATCATCGAAGATGGAGATTTGAAAATCATCAGCCAGAAGCTCGATTGGTGGGGGCTCAACTACTACACACCGCTGCGTGTTGCCGACGACCCGGCGAAGTACGGCGATTTCCCCTGGACGGTCGAAGCGCCGCGTGTCAGCGATGTGAAGACGGATATCGGTTGGGAAGTCTATGCGCCCGGTCTCAAGCACGTCGTCGAAGACCTCTATCGTCGCTACGAACTGCCGGAATGCTACATCACGGAGAACGGCGCCTGCTACAACATGGGTGTGATCAACGGCGAGGTCGATGACCAGCCGCGTCTCGACTACTACAGTGATCACCTTGCTGTCGTCGCCGATCTCATCAAGGACGGCTACGCGATGCGCGGCTATTTCGCCTGGAGCCTGATGGACAATTTCGAATGGGCGGAGGGCTACAAGATGCGTTTCGGCCTCGTCCACGTCGATTACGACACCCAGGTCCGCACCGTGAAGAAGAGCGGCAAATGGTACCGGGAGCTGGCAAGCCAGTTTCCCAAGGGTAACCATAAGGTCGCTTGAATTCCGAAGGCCGGAGGAGGGTGGTATGGCAGGCTCGACTTCATTGTTGTCGGTCGTTTGCTCCTTTTGTCGCTCACCCCATCGCCGCGCTGACGCTCCGGCACTTCTCCCCGCCAGGGAGAAGAAACAAGCGGCGCGCTTCGTGATTCAGACAATTGCACAATGAGTGGTTTTTTGCTGCTCTAGCCGATTCAAAGAAAAAATCTCTCTGTCAATCGCGACTGGAACTCCGCCATAAACATTACATCCCAGCGTATGGCAGCCATGCGCAGATCAAATTGAATATTCCGGTTGTGCGATGACAAAGACTGCCTCTCTGTTCCGAATGCGTTGCCGAACGCCGGCCTGACCAGACGCGCCGCGTCCTCAGCCATTCAGCGACTGCGGACCTTTTTGAACATCGAGAGCATCCATGCATTCCGACTCTTCCAGCGCGGCAAATGCCGCAAATACCGTCCTCTTCGAAGGCATATCGAAACGCTTCGGCGCTGAGGACAAATCGTTTACCGCGCTTGATGCAATCGATTTTGCCGTCGCGCGCGGCTCCATTACCGGCATCATCGGTCGTTCCGGTGCCGGCAAGTCGACACTGATCCGTCTTGTCAACGGCTTGGAACGTCCGACAAGCGGCAAGGTCATCGTCGATGGCGTCAACGTTCCCGATCTGGACGAGGCCGGCCTGCGCGCCCTCCGCCGTTCGGTCGGCATGATCTTCCAGCATTTCAACCTGCTGTCTTCGCGCACGGCCTTCGGCAATGTGGCGCTGCCCCTGGCAATCGCCGGTTACGACAAGGAAGCCATTCGCGCACGCGTCGAGCCGCTGCTCGATCTCGTCGGACTTTCCGATAAGCGCGACCGCTATCCGGCAGAACTTTCCGGCGGCCAGAAGCAGCGCGTCGGCATTGCCCGCGCGCTCGCCACGCAGCCGAAGCTCCTGCTTTCCGATGAAGCGACCTCCGCGCTCGATCCAGAGACCACCCAGTCGATCCTCGAGCTCTTGAAGCGCATCAATGCGGAGTTTGGGCTAACGGTGCTTCTGATCACCCACGAGATGGAGGTCGTCAAAGCCATCACCAGCGACGTCGCCGTCATCGACGAGGGTATCATCGTCGAGCGCGGCCGCACTTTCGATGTCTTCACTCGGCCGCAACATCCGACGACGCGCGCATTGCTGGCCGGCCTGCCGGGCTCGAAGCTTCCTGCAGCGCTCGCATCCGGCTTGCGGCCGCAAAAGACGGCGGGCGGGCGCGTTGCCGTGCGCATCACCTTTTTCGGTCGGACGGCAGAACAGCCGCTGATCTCGCGGCTTATCCAGACGCTGGGTTCGGATATCAACATCATCGCCGGAACCGTCGACGAGATCGGTGGCGAACCCTATGGCTCCCTCATCATCGCCTATGCAGCGGACGATGCCACTATCGCGAATGCGGATAAATTCTTCGAGGTGAACGGTCTCGTTGCGGAGGTGCTCGGCTATGTCTCCTGATCTCCTGCTTCTCATTGGCAAGGCAACGCTCGATACGCTGCGCATGGTGGCGATCGCGGGCTTCATCGGCTCCCTTATCGGGCTGCCGATCGGCGTGTTCCTGGCGACCAGCGGCCGCGGCGAGCTCTTTCCGGCGCCTTCCGTGAACCGGATCGTTGGACTGATCGTCAACGCAACACGCTCGACGCCATTCATCATCCTTGTCGTCGCAATCATTCCTTTCACACGCCTCGTCACCGGCACGTCGATCGGCACCAAGGCGGCGATCGTGCCGCTGACGATCGCAACCATCCCGTTCTTTGCGCGGCTCGTCGAAGCCGCCATTCGCGACGTAGACAAAGGCCTGATCGAAGCCGCCCGCGCCATGGGTGCGACCCCGATGCAGATCGTACGCAAGGTGCTTCTTGCCGAAGCGCGTCCGGCGCTGACGCTGGCGCTCACAATGACGCTGGTCAGCCTCATCGGCTACTCGGCGATGGTCGGCGCCGTGGGCGGAGGCGGGCTCGGCGATCTCGGCATCCGTTACGGCTACCAGCGCTTCATGCCGGATGTGATGCTGGTCGTCGTCATCGTCTTGATCCTGCTCGTCCAGGCCGTGCAGAGCGCCGGCGATGCGCTCGCGCGCCGCTTTGACAAGCGATCCCGCAAGAATTGATCGAATTGCCCATAACCCAAGGAGAAAACCCGATGAAGAAAATCATCCTCGCGGCCGCCTTTGCAGCGGTCTTTGCAACTGCCGTCGCGGCGGAAACGATCAAGATCGGCGTCACGCCGGGTCCGCATGCACAGATCATGGAGAAAGTGAAGGAAGTCGCAGCGCCCAAAGGCCTCGACATCGAGATCCTGGAATTTTCCGACTATGTCGTGCCGAACCAGGCGCTTGCCGATGGCGAGCTGAGCGCCAACTCCTTCCAGCACAAGCCCTATCTCGACAACCAGGTCGCCGATCGCGGCTTCAAGATCGTTGACGTCGCCTATACGGTCAACTTCCCGATGGGCGTCTATTCCAAGAAGGTGAAGAGCCTGGACGAGCTTGCTGATGGCGCTACCGTTGCGATCCCCAACGACCCGACCAATGGCGGCCGTGCTCTGCTGATCCTCGCCGATAAGGGACTCATCAAGCTTAAGGATGGCGCGAGCCTGAAGGTCGGCCCTGCCGATGTCACCGAGAATGCCAAGAATCTGAAGTTCGCCGAACTCGATGCCGCCCAGCTGCCGCGCTCGCTTGACGACGTGGATGCCGCTGTTATCAACACCAACTATGCACTGGAAGCCGGTCTTGACCCGGCGAAGGACCCGATCGCCCGCGAAGGTGAGAAGGCGCCTTACGTCAACATTCTGGCGGTTAGCGAGAAGGACAAGGATCAGCCTTGGGTCAAGACGCTGGTCGAAGCCTACCACAGCGATGCTGTGAAGCAGTTCATCGCCGATACTTTCAAGGGCTCGGTCATCGCAGGCTGGTAAGCCGCGGCTAAAACCCGGTTATGAAATCAAGCCCTTCCCGTTCCGCGGGGAGGGTTTTTAGGGCCGAGTGATTTTGATGGAGAAAAATCACACGGATGAGGCCTTGTACCGTTCGCTTTAACCGTTTTTGAAGCCTTGACTGGCAAAGTCCTCCGTTATCGGGGAGCAATGTATGCCTGCGTTCTTTAGGCAAAAAAATCAGGCTTTGGGGATTGGCCGCCACGCAACTGTTACGGGTGTGCTTTTTTCCTTTGCGGTCATGGTCGCGGTCGTGACCGTCATGGTGCTGACGGCGCTGTCACGCGTCACCGATAACGCCAATATTCTCGACGACGAACGTTCTCGTGAAACCACGGCTGGCGCTCTCAAGACATTCGTAGCGCAGCTCGGCGCAACGTTGAACGACTATGCCGCCTGGGACGATGCGGCCGTCAATGTCTATGCCCCGGATGGCATGGCTTGGACGATCAGCAACTACGGCGAAATGTCCTCCAACAGCGCGCTTTTCGACATGGCAATCGTCGTAGATGACGATAAGAAGCCGCTGATGGTCTATCGCGATGGCCTGTCGATGAGTGAAGCGCTTGATGATTTCTTTGCGCCATCGCTTTGGACGTTGTTCGACAAAGTGAAGGCCGCCGGACTTGAATCACCGGAAGCCGTGGGTTTCATCGGCACCAAGAGCGGCATCGCGGCAGTTGGCGTTGCGCTCGTGCGGGAAAAATCCGGCGCCTTGAATACACCCGTCGGCCAGCGCCGCTACCTGATTTTTGCTCGGCATCTGAACGACGCGACGATCAAGGGCCTCGGTGAGACCTACGTTATCCAGGGTTTGAAGCTCGTGCCAGCCGCTTACGACGCGCAGTATTCCGTGGCGATCGATGATGCCGCCGGCAAGGCGCTTGGCAAACTCGTGTGGATTTCGCGTTCGCCGGGCGACATCAGCTACGCCCAAGTGCGTCCGACGGTTGTGAAGGCGCTCGGTCTCGTCGGGCTGTTCTTCGCCGTGCTGCTCGTCATAGGTTGGCTCGCCGGACGCCGGCTGAAGGCGGAGGAAAACAATGCCCGCGAGGATGCCCTCCGCGATCGTCTCAGTGGGCTATCGAACCGTGAAGGCTTGGGAATTGCTGTCGATGACGTCGTTGCCAAGGCCAAGCAGACCGGCAAGAACGTGCTGCTTCTTTATCTCGACCTCGACGGTTTCAAGGAAGTCAACGACAGCTACGGGCACGGGACCGGTGATCAGTTGATTCGCGCGGTTGCTGCCGGTCTCAAGGTGCTGATCCCAGAGGGTGCGGTTCTGGCGCGCATTGGCGGCGATGAATTCGCGATCGCCTTCCTGTCCGAAGGCGGCAACGCCGATGCACTGCAGCTTTCGGAACAGATTCTGGATTTCCTGGCGGAGCCGCTGGAGATCGGCCGGCGCGTCGTAGTCATTGGCGCCAGCATCGGCATCGCGATGGCTGCTGGCGGGACGATCGGCCGCGAAGAATTGGTCCGCCGTGCCGATCTTGCGATGTACAAGGCCAAGGAAGCCGGTCGGGCCCGCATGACGCTTTACGATCCCGCTATGGATGCCGACCGCGAGGAGCGAAATGCGCTTGAACTCGATCTGCGCATCGCGATCGAAAGCGGCGATCTGACACTGGCCTATCAGCCGCTGATCGACGCCTCCTCTCATGAGATGAATGGTGTCGAAGCGCTGGTGCGCTGGAACCGTCCCGGCTACGGGCCAGTCTCGCCGGAGGTTTTCATTCCGATCGCAGAAACCAGCGGGCTTATCGAGGCACTCGGTCTTTTCGTGCTGCGCAAAGCCTGCGAGACGGCCAAGCAGTGGCCCGAACTGCGTGTTGCCGTAAACGTTTCCCCCGGCCAGTTCCGGAACCCGGCCTTTACCGACTATGTCCGCTATGTCCTAAAACAGACGGAGATCGAGGCCGAGCGCGTAACGCTCGAGATCACCGAAGGCTACATGATCCAAAACCCGCAGCGCACCCGCCATTCGATCGAGCGGCTGAAGACGCTCGGCGTCAAGATAGCGCTCGACGATTTCGGTTCGGGCTTTTCATCGATCGGCTATCTCCGCCAGTTCGGCTTCGACCGCATCAAGATCGACCGCTCGCTGGTTGAGGGCGTCACCGAAAGCGACAGCCAGCGCGAGATGCTGCAAGCGACGGTCGCGCTGGCCCGCTCATTGGATATTCCGGTGACGGCCGAGGGCATCGAGACAGAAGAGCAGGCGCTCGCCGTCCGTCTCTTCGGTTGCGATTGCCTCCAGGGTTATTTCTTCAGCAAGCCGGTGCCGGCAGACAGAATCACCGAAATGCTTGAGGCACGCCGTGCGCTTGACGCGATGCCGCGCCGGATAACCGCTGCCTGACCCTAAATCCCGACGTGCTTCTGACCGCGCTTCCTGGCAAGCGCGATCTGGAGCTGCCGTTGACGGTAGCGCAGCCGGTCGTCGTCGGTGCGCGTGTGGTAGCAGTTGCTGCAGGAAACGCCTTCCTCGTAGAGAGGCGACGTGATCTCCTCTGCGGTAATCGGATTGCGGCAGGCATGACAGAGCTTGTGCTCGCCTTCCTTGAGTCCGTGCTCGACCGAGACTCGCTCGTCGAAGACGAAGCAGGCGCCGTCCCAGAGACTTTCCTCCTGCGGAACTTCTTCCAGGTATTTCAGAATGCCGCCCTTGAGGTGGTAGACCTCCTCAAAACCTTGCTCTTTCATGAAAGCCGTCGCCTTTTCGCAGCGGATACCACCGGTGCAGTACATGGCGATCTTCGGCTTGTTATGCAGGCCGGTGTTCTGGCGCACCCATTCCGGAAAGTCGCGGAAGGTCTTCGTCTTCGGGTCGACCGCGCCGCGGAAGGTACCGATCGCCGTCTCGTAGTCGTTGCGTGTGTCGATGACAATGGTGTCGGGGTCGGAAATCAGCGCATTCCAATGCTGCGGCGTCACATAGGTGCCGACGACCTTATTAGGGTCGATATTCTCGACGCCCATCGTGACAATCTCTTTCTTGTGCTTCACCTTCATGCGCAGGAAAGGCATCTTGGATGAGCGGCTTTCCTTGTGCTCTAGCGCCGCGAATTCCGGCTGCGCGCGCAGATAGGCGAGCACCGTCCGGATGCCCACATCCGGCCCGGCGATCGTTCCGTTGATGCCCTCATGCGCCAGAAGCAGCGTGCCTTTCACGCCGTTTTCTTCGCAAAGCGCCTGCAGAGGCTCGCGCAGGCTTTCGAAGCGCGGCACGGAAACAAAATGGTAAAGCGCCGCCACGAGGAACGGGCTGGTGTGATTGATGCTGTCGGTCATGCGCGCTGAAATACAGTCTGCAGCGTTTTCGCGCAAGCGTTGGCAATGCGACCTGAAGACACGGATCAGCCCACCTTCGAGATTCAGCTTCAAACTACAGCCAGAGTGCTTCGATCCGACTAGCCTCGCGCCGCGGTTTGTCGGCAAAGACGCGTTCGGCGCTGGCAAGAGCGCTTTGCCGCTCTTCCTGCTGGCGGAAGATGATGGCGTCGAGCAGATGAGCGAGATCTTCGTTGCGGGTAAAGAGCTGCGGCTCGGCCTCAACCAGTTGCGAAAGCACCGAGAGATCATTTATACGGCCGAGCTGCTCTGCCAGTTCCTCGGCGTCATCGTGCTTCGCCTTCATCGCGGCGGGCCACAGATTGCGCAGCAGCGCGTGATAGAGCCGGTAGTCATAGGTTCGCTTGCGCAGTTCATGAAAATCTTCGGCTGCTGCTGTATCGTGGCATGCCGTGAGCGCCGCCCGCGCCCTTCGCAAGGTTCGCTGCCAGCCTTTGGCGAGCATGCGAGCGTTTCTGCGATGGCTGTTTTTGAAGGAAACCTCATCGAACGCGGCGATCGCATCCTTCAGCGTCACGGCCGTCTCGTGAAGCTTCTGTTCAAGCCCGCTTTCGGCCTTGGCCATCCAGTCGCGGCGTGCTTCCAGAACGGCGACGATGCGGCTGAGCGCCTCGCTCTCTGCGTCGCTGCGGGCGCCTTTTTGCAGATATTCGGCGGTGCCGATCAGAGCTGCTGCGTCCCTGATCGCCGAGAGCGATTTTGCGATGTCGCGCAGTCTGGCATTTTCCCGCTTCTGAAAGTCCGGCACCTCTTTCGCCACGAGCCGGTAAAGCGAGCGCAGCCGCTTCAGATTCTTGCGAAAATCATGAACCGCTTCGTCCGCGCCGTCCGGCCGCTTCTCAAGAACGGCAATGGCGCGTTCAAGCTGTTCCGTCGCCACCCTTCGGAACTCATCGGTAAAATCCGCATCAGGCCGTATGCGAAAGGGCATCCTGATCGTACTCGAATTCGGTGGCGAGTGCCTGGTTGGAATAGCGGAAATCGCCGGTCACTTCGCGGCCGAGCCAAGCGGGACGGGAGGGATTGTCATCCTCGGACCCCATTTCCACTTCCGCAATCACCAGCCCGCGGTGCGCGCCGGCAAAAACGTCGACTTCCCAGACGAAGCTGTCATGCGGCACGCGGTAGCGCGTCTTTTCAATCACGAGGCCGATGGCGCTCTGCATCAGTTCTTCGGCATCGGAAACAGGCATTTCGTATTCGAACTCGTCGCGGGTGACAGTGCTGCGGCCAATCTTGATCGTCAGCTTCGCTTTCTTTCCGTCGAGGATGCGCACACGCACGGAGCGGTCGTCCATCGAGGCGATGTAGCCCTGCCGGAGGACCGATTTCGTCTCGGCCTTTGCGCGCCAGCCGTCGTTGCGTACCAGAAATTTCCGCTCGATCTCTTTCGCCATTTCAGTGAACCTTTTGTGACGATCGCCGTACCGTAACGTAAATCTCCCGGGAGGGATACCCACCTTCGTGCCGCATCTGTTTTGTCTCGACAAAGCCCGTCCGCAGGGGTATTCGGGAGCCCGAATTCAACGCTTTAAGGAACCGTGCTGCTATGGGCGAGAAGACAGAAAAGCTCCTTTCCATCCTCAAACTCCAGCCAGTCGTTCCGGTGCTCATCGTCGATGACGTGAAGTCCGGCGTTTTGTTGGCGCGCGCGCTGGTCGCAGGCGGTCTGAAGGCGATCGAGATCACCATGCGCACGCCTGCCGCACTCGATACGGTCCGCGCCGTTGCGCAGGAAGTCGAAGGTGCCGAAGTCGGCACAGGCACGATCCTGAACGCCCAGCACTGGGATGCAGCCGTTGCCGCCGGCTCGAAGTTCGTCGTCAGCCCAGGCGCCACGCAGGAACTGCTCGCCGCGGCATCGAAATCGCCGGTTCCGCTGCTGCCGGGCGCTGCGACGGCCAGCGAAGTCATGGCGCTTCGCGAAGAAGGTTATCAGGTGCTGAAGTTCTTCCCGGCCGAGCAGGCGGGTGGTGCGGCATACCTCAAGGCGCTCTCCTCACCGCTCGCCGGCACGTTCTTCTGCCCGACCGGCGGCATTTCGCTCAAAAATGCCAATGACTACCTGTCGCTGCCGAACGTCATTTGCGTCGGCGGATCCTGGGTAGCGCCGAAGGAACTCGTCGCCGCGGGCGATTGGGCAGGCATCACCAAACTCGCCTCGGAAGCGGCTGCGCTGAAGGCCTGACATTTTCCCCGAGCGTTCTAGGATGCCGGCGGTTTCGCCGGCATTTGTATTTGCCGGTTTGCTTCCTATCTTCAGGTCTGCCTTTAACAGGGAGACGATGAACGATGTTCGACGCGAAGAAGCTTCTTGACCAGTTTCTGGGCTCGCAAATACCGGGCGTTGGCGGCAGTGTCCGCGACAGAGCCGGAGATACCGTCCAGTTGGCCAAGGACAATCCGTGGAAGGCCGGCGCGTTGGCAACCGTGCTTCTTGGAACGAAAACGGGCCGAAATATCGCCGGCAATGCGCTTGCGATCGGCGGGCTTGCGGCTATCGCCGGTCTCGGCTACCAGGCCTACAAGAATTACCAGGCAGGTCAGGCGCCCGCCACGCCTTCGGATGTCGCTCCACCCTCGACGCCCGTTCTGCTGCCGGCACCGGCCGAATCTGGCTTCGGCCCGGCATCGCCCGCAGGCAGCAATGAATTTGCCCTCGTGCTCATCCGCGCCATGATCGCGGCGGCCAAGGCCGACGGGCATATCGATGATGCCGAGCGTGCGCATATCATGGACAAGATGAAGGCCGCCGATGTAAGCGGCGAAGCCGCGTCCTTCATCGAGCATGAGCTTGCCTCGCCGACCGATCTCGACGCGCTGGTCGCCGCCGCCAGGACCGAGGAACAGAAGGTCGAGCTCTATACGGCCTCGCGCCTGACGATCGAGCCCGACTCGCGTGCTGAGCGCGGCTATCTCGACCTTCTTGCCGGCCGTCTCGGCCTTGCCGATGCGCTTGTGGACCACATCGAAGCAACGGTTTCCTCCGCCAAGGTTTCCTTGTCACAGTGACATGCGGGCCGGTTGCCTTTCCCGGGCGTCTGGCCTATCCACTCTTCCGATGAGAGGAGTGAGCATGCGCGATCTATCGAATTTCAAGGTGCCGGGACCTGATTATGTGACACTGAAGGGGCGCTACGTGACCGTCGAGCCCTATGTCCGCGCGGAGCATCTTCAGGCGCTCTGGGACGGCCTCGGCGGCATGGGTATCAATCCGCTGCTTCTCTATTTTTCGCAGGACGATTTCACCGGCTTCGACGATTTTGCCATGTGGCTCGAGAACGCTCATGCCAAGTCCGGCTGGCTTACCCACGTCTTTCGCAACAATGCCACCGACAGGATCGTCGGCATGGCCAATTACATGCGCGCCGACCCGGCCAACGGCGTCGTCGAAATCGGCGGTGTGGCGCATGGGCCGGATATGAAGCGTTCGCCGCTTTCCACCGAAGTGCATTACCTGATGGCCAAGCATGTCTTCGAAGACCTTGGTTACCGCCGCTACGAATGGAAGTGCGACAACAACAACGAAGCCAGCAAGACGACGGCGGCACGCTACGGCTTCACCTTCGAAGGCGTGTTCCGCCAGCATATGATCTCCAAGCGGCGCAACCGCGATACCGCCTGGTTCTCCATGATCGACAGCGAATGGCCGATAATCAAGGAAGCTTTCGAGACCTGGCTTGCGCCGGATAACTTCGATGCCGAAGGCAAGCAGCGCCGGCGCCTGCAGGATATCCGTGCCGATCTCGAAAAGGAAAGGCTCGCATGAGCCCGGAAAGCCGTTCTCAGGCGATCGCCGCCGGGATCATCCTCGTCGGGGTAGGGCTGGTCATCTATTTCCTGCCGACGCTTGTTCTTTGGATCGGCAATTACTCTCCAGCGCTCGCGTTTGTCGCCGGCGCGGCGCTGCTGCTCGGCTTCTTCGCGATATTCTGGCTGAGGGCGCGGTACCAACGAGGTAGGGGGAAGTAACAGCCTACCCCTGAAGCGAGGCGCCCAGCAGCAGCACGCCCATGAAAATCACTAGAACGGCACCCAGAATTTCGATCGCGTTGCCAACCCAGACTGAAGTCGTCGAGCCGCGGCCCGATATGCGAACGGCGGTGCCTTTGGCGGTGACGGCAAGGATCGCGAGGACGGCGACCGTGATGGCCGTGCCAAGCGACATGGCGAGCACGGAAAAAATACCGCCGAGATAAAGGCCGTTCAGCAGCGAAAAGGTCATGACGAGCAGCGCGCCGGAGCAGGGGCGGAGGCCGACGGCAACGATCGCCGACCAGGCTTCCCGGATGCTGAACGTGTCGCCGCCCAGCAGCGACGGGTCCGGCGCATGAGAGCGGCCGCAGGTTTCGCAGGCCATGCCGGAGATGAAGTTGTGCCCCGCCCGGCGTGCCTGCTTCTCGCCGAAGGCAGAGGTCTCCCTGCGGCTTTCGTTGTCCTTCCAGTCGAGCATCATGCTGATCGGACCGGCCGAGGTTTCCACGACCTCGCGTTTTGGTAGGCCGCTGACCATCGAACGCAGTTTGCGAAAAAGCAGCCAGCCGCCGAAGGCGATGACCATGACGAAGCTTGTGATCTCCATCGCATTCGTCGCCTGCGTCAGTGTGATGCCGCTACCGCGCAGGATGAGCCAGGCACCACCAACGAGCGCCACTGCCACCGCACCCTGGAGGAAGGCTGAGATGAAGGAGATTGCTACGCCGCGCTTCAGCTCGATTTCGTTGGCGATCATGTAGGAGGAGATCACTGCCTTGCCGTGCCCGGGGCCTGCTGCATGGAAGACGCCATAGGCGAAGGATAGGCCGACCAGAGACCCGAGTTGCCACGGGTCTTCGCGCATCGCCCTCAGTGCCGCGGTCAACGCGCGGTAGAAGGCCTGCTGCTCGTAATTGATGTAGGCAAGCAGCGGTGCCAGCGGGCCGCCTGTCGGCTGGAAACTCGGCTCCGCGGTTCCGATCCCGAGCGGCGATTGCGCATGTGCCCCGCTCATCAGCGCAAGCAATGCAAATGCGGCCATCGGAAGGAACAGCGAAGCGTTCCGTTTCAGCATGAAACCTCCAGCTTGGTGGCAAAGAGCTTGGACATGTTGGTGCCGGTCGGATCGTTGAAGAAGGCGTCAGTGAGCGACTGCTTGTTCTGAGAAATCACCTGATCGGCGTCCGGCCGCAACACATCATGCTTGCAGTTCTTGAAGCCGTCGCCAACCATCGCCAGTTCCTTGTCCGTCGGAAAGTCGATCGAGGTGTAGAGCGTCGGATCGTAGACGCCGAAAGTGAGCTTGCCCTTCAGCGGCATCTTCTCCGTGGGTTTGACCGCGAAGAACATCAGAAGCTGGCCCTCCTTGTAGTCGACGTGAATGATGTCCGGCTTCTGCACGGTAACGTTCTTCCCGTCGATCGTCAGGTTCATGTAGTAGTCGTAGTCCGAGAGCGATTCCCGGACGGTCTTGCCGACTTCGGCGAGTTCGTTCGGCTCCAGCTTCAAATCGGTGTTCTTGTCGAAATCCATGACGACCGAGGAGGAGAACACCTCGTCGAAGCGCCAGACGTTCCGCAGCTCCTGAATGCTGCCGTCGGGCGCTGCCACGACTTCGAGCCGAGCTTCCACGAAAATATGCGGATGTGCCATGGCGGTGACCGGCGCAAGCGAGATCAGCGCGGCCGTAAGGAAAGTCGATTTTTTCATGCTTCGGGTTACCGCTCTGTCCCAAATCGGTTGGTGTTTTCTTGCCGGAGAATGGGACGGAATTGGGACCGGCCTCAAAGCGGCAAGGTGAATCAGGTCTGATTCAAGGGTGCCTCTTGAACCAAGCATGGAGGTAATCCACGAAGATGCGGACCTTTGCGGGCAGGTAGCGCCGGTGCGGATAGACGGCATAAATCCCGCGATCGGTGGGTATGTAGTCGTTGAACAGCGTCACGAGCCGGCCGTCCTCGATCGGTTTGCGGGCGATGAAATCCGGAATGACTGCGATGCCGATTCCGGAGAGAGCCGCGCGTAATGTCGCATGCGGACTGTTCACTTCGATCGGTCCGGAAACTGCGACCGCGAAGGACGTGCTGTCCGGATTATAGAATCGGACGCTGGCCTGCGTACGCGAATTCGTATCGACGATGAAGGGAACGTTGGAAATGTCCGCCGGATGTTCGATGTTTGGATAACGCTCGAGAAACTCCGGTGTCGCGCAGACATGCACGCGGAAATCCGAGATCTTGCGCGCAATCATCCCCGAATCTTCAAGCTTCGTAACGCGGATCGCCAGGTCGAAGCCTTCTTCGATCAGATCGACGAACCGGTCGTCCGCCGCGATTTCCAGCTGCAGGTCCGGGTTCTCCTTGGCGAAATCGATCAGCGACTGACCAACATCAGCGTCGACAAAGGTACGTGGCGCCGAGATCTTCAGCCGGCCTTTGAGCTGCGCGTTGTTCTCGCGCACCAGATCGGCGAGGTTGTCGATCTCCTTCAGGATGTCAGAGGCGGTGCGATAATAGGTGTGACCGGCTTCCGTCATCGAGAACTGGCGAGTAGTGCGGTTGAGCAACAGGGCGCCGAGTTCGTCTTCCAGCTCGCGCACATACTTGGAGAGCAGCGCCTTGGAGCGGCCGGTGCGCCGCGCCGCGGCGGAAAAACCTTCCGCTTCAACGACATCGATGAAGGCGCGTATGCGGGTCAGTGTGTCCATGGCCATCCTCCGTTGTTGAGGAAGACTGAACAAATTGCGCGTGTTTGTTCAATTTATTTTTTTGAGGGAGGGGCAAAAAAATTCTTGATTATGACTGCGAATATTCTTATCTCGTCCTCAGCCCAAAGTCGCACGTGCCCATGGGTGTCCGCCGACCCTCGATTAGGTGAGGTCATCGGTAAGGTACCTGGAACTAACCCCTCCAGTCGCTATTCCGGCCAACCGGGAAATGCGAGGACGCCTAAGCAACGACGGTGCGGGCCTTTCTGGTGTCTTCCGGCTTTCCATCAGCCGGGGTTACTGAAGAGGCACACCTTCATTGCCGGAAGTGCGGTTGGGATTTTCCCTCCAATCCATGGCAGACAAAGCCGAACTATGCCGCTGTCGTGGCGTTGGTTCAATATTTGCGCATCGAGCGCTTGCTATGGTTCCGGGGTCTCCACCGGCTGGTTCCAACGCGAGCATTCGTATGCCCTTTGTCCTCCGGTTTTCGCCGGAGCTCTGGAATTGGAAGAGGGAATCGATATGACCACCCAGCGCATCCGCGACTTTCTCGCAACCCGACGTCCCGACGGTCCGTGCCTCGTGGTCGACCTCGACGTCGTGCGCGACAATTTCAACGCCTTTCGTCATGCGATGCCGGACAGCGCGATCTACTATGCCGTCAAGGCCAACCCGGCTCCGGAAGTGCTGAAGCTGCTGGCAAACCTTGGGTCCAATTTCGACTGCGCGTCCGTCGCCGAAATCGAAATGGCGCTGGATGCCGGTGCGACCTCTGTCCGCATTTCCTACGGCAACACGATCAAGAAGGAACGCGACGTCGCCCGCGCTCACGCGCTCGGCGTCAGCCTCTTTGCTGTCGACAGCCACGAAGAAGTCGAGAAGATCTCACGCGCTGCGCCCGGCGCCCGCGTGTTCTGCCGTGTGCTGACAGATGGCGAAGGTGCTGAATGGCCGCTGTCGCGCAAGTTCGGCTGCGTCCCGCAGATGGCCGTCGACGTTCTCGTCTACGCCCATCAGCTTGGCCTCGAATCCTACGGCGTGTCGTTCCATGTCGGCTCGCAGATGACCAAAGTCGATGCCTGGGACTCGGCTCTCGCCGATGCCAAGCGCGTCTTCGTGCAGCTCGCTAAGCAGGGCATTCACCTGCAGATGGTCAACATGGGCGGCGGCTTCCCGACGAAGTACCTTCGCGACGTTCCGTCGGCTGAGGCTTACGGCCGTTCGATCTACCAGAGCCTGCGCGATCACTTCGGCAACCAGATCCCGAAGACGATCATCGAGCCGGGCCGCGGCATGGTCGGCAATGCCGGCGTCATCAAGTCTGAAGTGGTGCTTGTCTCGAAGAAGTCGGACAACGACACGGCACGCTGGGTGTTCCTCGACATCGGCAAGTTCGGCGGTCTCGCCGAAACGATGGATGAGGCCATCCGCTACCCGATCCGCACCGAGCGCGACGGCGACAAGATGGAACCTTGCGTCATCGCCGGCCCGACCTGCGATTCGGCCGACGTGCTCTACGAGAAGAACCTCTATCCGCTGCCGGTGAGCCTCACCATCGGCGACGAGGTTCTCATAGAAGGTACCGGTGCCTACACGACGACCTATTCGGCGGTCGCTTTCAATGGCTTCGAACCGCTGAAGGCCTACGTTATCTGATCCAGCCGGCCCCGTAGCCAATCGGGGCGGCAACCTCACAATTCTCTTCAATCGCCGCTGATAACGGTATTGGGTACGGGAGGCCAAGATGGCCGCTGTTCTTGATTCTGTCCGCGCATTGTTTGCGCCCTCTGTCTTCACCATCGACGCCGAGAATCCGTCGGATGTGGTTGCACGCGAGAATCTGCTCGATCGCGCAATGGGTCCGAATCGCCGCAAGAAGTCGTCGGAGAAGATCCGCCGCGGCCGCATTCCGGCCGAAGGACTGGCACTCGTCGCGCGCGACCGCGACGGCCATGTCATTGGTACCGTGCGTCTTTGGAATATCGAAGCCGGCGTCAACACCGACGGCACGCCGATCAATGCCCTGCTGCTTGGCCCGCTCGCCGTCGATCCGACCTTTGAGGGCAAGGGTGTCGGTTCGGCGCTGATGCGCGCAGCCGTTCTCGAAGCCAAGAACCGCGGGCACGGTGCCATCCTGCTCGTCGGCGATGCTGCCTACTATGAGCGTTTCGGCTTTTTCGCCGAAAAAGCTTGCCATCTCGTCATGCCCGGTCCCTTCGAACGCTCGCGCTTCCTGGCGCTGGAACTGACGGAAGGCTGGCTTGACGGCGCGGCCGGCATGATCGTTCCCTCGGGGCGCATGCTGACCAGCGCGCCGGTCCGCAAGGCGGCCTGACCGGCTGAAGCCTCTCCCTGAAAAGGGGGGCTTCAAGCACCTATGCGTTGCCCCTGCGCTATCAGCCATTGGACCGACTCCTGTATAGCCTGGAGAGAGCTGTAGCGCGGCGTGAACTGCAGCAACTGTTTCGCCTTCTGCATCGAGCAATTCGGGCTTCGGGCGATGTGCTCCCACGTTGCCTTCGCGTCCTCGGCGCTCTCCATTTTTGACCATTCGTCATAGGGGAGGAACTCGAGTCTCGGCTCATGTCCGAACCAGCGAAACATCGCTTCTGCATAACCTCTAAGTGTCAGGGCTTGACCGGAGACCGCATGGAAGCTCTCTCCGGTCGATGCGCGCCAATTGCCGGTAGCAGCCATGAACATGCCTGCTACGTCGTCGGCGTGAATGTGATGAACCGTCTCCAGGCCGAAATTCGGCAGTCTCAGCGTCTCGCCGCGAGCAATCGTTGAAAAGACGGAAACGTTGAAGTGTCCGGCAGGATTGAGTGGAGACCAGCCGGGTCCGACGATATGGCCGGGATGGATGAGGGTTGCGGGAAAGCCCCGCCCCCGTGCCTCGCCTAGAAGATAGTCCTCGATCGCCTTCTTTTGCACGCCGTAGTCTCCAAAGGGCGTTTTTGGCGCGTCCTCGCGCGTCGGAACCGAAATGGAGTGGCCGTGTGTCCAGATAGTGCCGGTGTGCAGAAAATGACCGACATGGCCGTCCAATGCTTCCAGCAGATGGCGAGCACTTTCCAGCGTGAAACAGATCATGTCGATGACGATATCCGGTTTCAGCGCGCGGATGGCGGGGCCGAAGCTGCCTTCCTCCTCCATCGGCGCTCTATCCATCTGCCGTCGCTCGACACTTTTCCATGTCGTATGGGGAATATAGGGTTCCGCTTTGCCCCGGCTGATGGCGACCACCTCATGGCCAGCTTCCACAAGATGTGGGACGAGATACGTGCCGACATGGCCGGTCGCTCCGATTACGATTACGCGTGCCATAGTCTGACGCTCCTGCCGTGTGTTGATCTGGTCCGGCCGATATGTTGGGCGGTCTGTCGATAGGGCAAGCAAGATCATAAACTTTCACGTCCGCGTGAATCGGCTCCGCGAGTGGATGAATTCTTCCTGGGATTGCGCTAGCTCATAGCGATGATCAGAGCCTTCCTCATATGGTTTGCCCTATTCCTTTCCGTCGCGCCGGTCTCAGCCCAGCAGGAAGACGATCGCCTTGCGTCCTTGCTCGAAAACTTCGCTTCCCGCGAGGAACTGAAACCGCTGAAAACCATCATCATTTCACGTGACGGAAGGATCGTGGCTGAGCGCGGCTATCGCGGACATACGGTCTCCGAACCGACGAATATCAAGTCTGCGTCGAAAGCGATCATCTCCGCGCTTGTCGGTATCGCCATCAGCAAGGGCGTGCTCGAAGGACCGGATCAGAAGATTGCGCCGATCCTGAAGGCGGATCTGCCGCAATCACCCGATCCACGGCTGAACGAGGTCACCATTGGAAACCTGCTGTCCATGCAGGCAGGGTTGGGCCGCATGTCGGGACCGAACTACGGCCGCTGGGTTTCGAGCCGAAACTGGGTGCGCTTTGCACTCTCCCAGCCTTTCGATGACGAGCCCGGCGGCCAGATGCTTTATTCGACCGCCTCGACACATCTCCTGTCTGCAATCCTGACGAAGGCGAGCGGTAAGACAACCCTTGCCCTGGCACGAGAATGGCTCGGGCCAGTCGAAGGCTTCCGCATCGGCGCCTGGGAGCGCGATCCGCAGGGCATCTATCTCGGCGGAAACCAGATGGCCATGAGCGCCCGCTCCTTGCTTGCCTTCGGCGAGCTCTATCGCAACGGCGGCAGGACGCCAGAGGGGCGACAGGTCGTTCCTGCCGAGTGGATTGCGTCCTCCTGGCAGCTGCGCACCAACTCGCGCTTTTCGGGCGATGCCTATGGCTACGGATGGTTCGAGCGCAATCTCGGCGGCGAGGACGTGCATTTCGCATGGGGCTACGGCGGGCAGATGCTCTACATCGTGCCGTCGCTCAATCTGACCGTGGTGATGACGTCGGAGGAAAGCGGGCCATCAGCCCGCAACGGCTATCGCGATGCCTTGCATGGGGTGCTGGGCGAGATTATCGAAAATGCGCGAACATCTTAGGGATGATGAAGGCACACCGCCATCATCATCCGGAGATCAATCGGTCAGGCCGAAATATCGACGACACCGCAATCGCCTGCTTCCGAGGCGAAGGCAAGCAGCTTGCCATTCTTGCTCCAGCTCATTGCCGTGATTGCGCCCTTGCCAGGGCGGCGGATCAGCGCTTCCTTGCTGTCGGCGATGCGCACGGCAAGGATCATGCCGTCGATGAAGCCGATTGCAAGGATGTCCTCTGCCGGGTGGAACTTGACCGCGGTCGCCATGATGTTGGCGCGTGTGCCGAGTTCCAGCGGCGCCTTGCCCATCGGCCCGTCCTTGCCTTGGAAGGGCCAGACGATCGCTGCCGGTGCGCCAGATGAGGCGAGCCACTTGCCCTTGGCGGACCAAGAAACTGACTTCACCTTAGCCGGGTAACCGGTCATGCGCATGTGGCGGGCCTCGGCGCCAGGTTTGATGTCGAGTTTCCAGCCGTGCAGCGCATTTTCCTGCATGTTCGTCACGAGGAAATTGCCATCAGGCGAAAAGGTAACGCCGGTATGCGCACCCTTCCATTCCAGATCAACCGGCTTTGCGTTCATGCCGACCCAGTGCAGCGACACGCCGTTGTAGCGCGCCGCGGCGATGCGCATGCCCTTCGGCGCGAAGGCGAGGCCTTCGACGGTGCGTTCCTCGGCGAATTCCTTGGTCTCGCCATTCGACAGGCGAACGAACGTGCTCTTTCCATAGGCATAGGCAACAGCGCCTTGCGGGCCTGCGGCCACCTGCGAAATCCATTTGCGCGGCGCACTGGCTATGTCGCTGACGCCGGCATCGGCCGCAATGCGCAGCACCTTGCCATCTTCGCCGCCGGAGATCAGGCTTTCGCTGTAGGGATCGCGAATGCAGGTGAGCATGCCCTGATGCGCTTCGGAAACCTTCTCGCCGCCATCCAGCCGGTGAAACGTGCCGTTGGCATTCGCGAAGAAGGGAACATCACCTAAAAATTCGACGGCCAGAATGTGGCCGTCGAGATCAAGCGGGGCAACTGTAGGCATCAGGCCGCGGCCTCACATGCCTTGAAGGAGGCTTCGAGCTTTTCGCGGTCGAGTTCGCGGCCGATGAAAACGAGACGCGTCTCATGCTTCTCGCCGTCCTTCCACGGACGCTGATGGTCGCCCTCCACGATCATGTGCACGCCCTGGATGACATAGCGCTCGGCATCGTCCTTGAAGGCAATGATGCCCTTGAGGCGCAGGATGTTCGGGCCCTGCGTCTGGGTGACCTTCTGGATCCAGGGAAAGAAGCGTTCGGGGTTCATCTCGCTGCCGCGGAGCGATACTGACTGCACCGTCACATCGTGGATCGGCGACACCGCGCCGTGGTGATGATGGCCATGATCGTGGCCATGATGGTCGTGGTCATGGTTATGCGCGTGATGATGGTGATCGTGGTCGCAATCCGGGCCGCAGACATGATCGTCGTGATCGTGCTCCAGGAAGTGCGGGTCGTTTTCCAGGGCGCGCTCCAGATTGAAGGCACCTTGGTCGAGTACGCGGGCGAGATCGACGCCGGAGCGGCTGGTCTTGTAAACGCGAGCCGACGGGTTGATGGCGCGGACGATATCCTCGATCTGCGCCAGTTCTTCTGGCGTGACGAGGTCGGTCTTGTTGATGAGGACGACGTCGGCAAAGGCGATCTGGTCCTCGGCCTCGCGGCTGTCCTTCAGGCGCAACGGGAGGTGCTTGGCATCGACGAGGGCGACGACGGCATCGAGCTCGGTCTTGGCGCGCACGTCGTCATCCATGAAGAACGTCTGGGCGACCGGCACCGGATCGGCAAGGCCGGTGGTTTCGACGATGATGCCGTCGAAGCGGCCGGGGCGGCGCATCAGGCCTTCAACCACACGGATCAGGTCGCCGCGCACGGTGCAACAGACGCAGCCGTTATTCATCTCGTAGATTTCCTCGTCCGACTCGACGATCAGGTCGTTGTCGATGCCAATCTCGCCGAACTCGTTGACGATCACCGCATATTTCTTGCCGTGGTTTTCGGACAGGATGCGGTTAAGCAGCGTCGTCTTGCCGGCACCGAGATAGCCGGTGAGCACGGTGACGGGGATGGGCTTCTGCAGGGTCGAAATTGCGTCGGTCATGAGAACCTCGAAGAATGGGTTTGCCGCCGAGGGGGCTTTAAACGGTCGGTTTCATATAAGGGTTCGAGCGGATCAGTTCAAAGGGTTTTATAATGTTATAAGATCACATCGGCTCTGCTGCAAAAGCAGAACTAGAGACCAGCGAGTTTCAGCCGCACCGTCAGAAGATCGATGAAAGCGCGGACTTTCGCCGGCGGAAATCTGTTCTCCTGCCAAAGCGCATGGATGGGAACCGGCTTCGGTTCGAATTCCTTCAGCACAAGCTCGATGCTGCCTTTGTCAATGAGATGCCTGACCTGCCAGAGCGGAGAATACGCTATCCCGAGACCATGGCTCGCCGCCGAATAAATCGCCGCCATCGTGTTCGCCCGAAACGACCCGCTGACCGTGATCGCGCGCGGTTTCCCATCAATCAGAAACGACCATTGGCCTGGTCGTTGATCGATCGTTCTGACGAGACAGGCGTGGTGCCGCAAATCCGAAGGGTGCTCAGGGCGGCCATGCCGCTCGAAATAGGAAGGCGCACCGAAGACAACCCTGCGCAACGCGCCGAGACGCTTTGCCTGCAGGCCGGAGTCCGGCAAATCGGCAATTCGCAGCACGAGGTCGAGGCCTTCCGCGGCCAGATCCACGAATGCGTCCGAAAGTTGAAGGTCGACCTCGACGCTTGGATAGGTGCGCATATACTCGGCGATAATCGGTACGAGAAACTCCGGGCCGAACAGAACCGGTGCGCCGACCCGCAGTATACCGGATGGCTCCGAGCGTCTGTTGTTGGCTTCGAGTTCTGCCTCTCTGATCTCGGCTACCGCCGGCTTTAGGCGTTTGTAGAAGGCCAACCCCGCCTCGCTTGCGCCGGATTGACGCGTCGTGCGGTGGACGAGTTGGACGCCGATATCCTCCTCCAGTGCCGCAAGCGATCGGCTGACGGCCTGAAATGGCGGGCTGCGTTGGTCATGCTGCCATGTTCGATGATCGCAATGAATGTTTCCAGATCTGCAAGGCGGCTCATTCCATTATCTCATATTTCGAGATGAAGAATGAATTTCTACGATGATTGTCTCGAGGATCGCAACTGCGTACTTCCAGGTCATTCGCAAACTTGGAGAAAGCACGATGCAATCGACTGGTCCGACCATCCTCGTTATAGGTGCGACTGGAAAATTCGCCCGGCTGGTAGTGCCCGAACTCGCGCGACGAAAAGCTGCGGTACGTGCGCTTGTGCGCAAGCCCTCCCAAGGTGACGGCGCGCTGGCGGCGGGCGCAACGGAACTTGCGATCGGAGACCTTCGAAACGCCGACAGTCTCATCAGTGCAATGGCGGGGGTCGATGGCGTCTTTCATATTGGCCCTGCCTTCTCGCCCGATGAAGCCACTATGGGCGTGGCGTTGGTCGAGGCCGCAGAGCGTGGTGGCGCGCGGAAGTTCGTTTTTTCTTCCGTCATCCAGCCCACGAACACGCGGCTGAAGAACCACGCCAGCAAGGTCCCCGTGGAGGATGCGCTGTATTCATCGAGGCTGGAGTACACGATCCTGCATCCGGCAAACTTCATGCAGAACATCGGTCTGGCGTGGCCCGGCGTTGTCGAAAGTGGCCGCTTTTCGGAACCCTTCCCGAATGAAGCCAAGGTTGCGCGCGTGGATTATCGCGACGTCGCGGAAGTGGCGGCCATCGCCTTGACGAGCGAACGGCTTGCTTATGCCACATTGGAGCTCTGTACGGGCATGTTCAATCGAAACGAGATCGCATCCATCATGTCGGAAGAACTCGGCCGTTCGATCCAGGCGTGTGAGTCCAGCTTTTCGCAATGGGCGGCCGGTGCGCGTCTTCCATACGGCGATCGTGAGCTGCAGCTGCTCGCCGATGTTCATGGGCACTACAGCAAGTACGGTCTTGGGGGAAACAGCCTGTCGCTTGCCGCGGCTCTTGGACGAGAGCCTCGCTCGCTGCGTCAATATATCCGTGAGCTCGTCCAGGGCACCCCCTCTGTTGTTCCTGCGCGAGACAAGGAGAAGAAACATGGCTGATTTCGAACGACGGTCGCGGACAAGGAAGCTCCCTTCCTCCTATACTGTTGTCGTGATGCCGCTGGTGCTTTCCGTCTTCATGTCGGGCATCGTGTCGGCTGTTGCGACGGTGGTGAACGTAGGGCTTGGAGCCACCTTCATCACAAAATGGCCCGGTGCGTGGGGAACGTCCTGGGCGGTTGCGTTTCCCAGCCTGCTGATGATCCTTCCGGTGGTACGCCGTATCGTATCGGCAGTTGTCGAAACGCCGCGATGAGGTAGTAGATCGTGCGCCCATTTCTTCGTTTCGGCTGGCTCCAACGCTCAACCCGCCCTATTCTGGAAGGCGCAATTGACAAACCGAGCTGCTAGCTTAGCACCTCCGTGTCAAACGCATCCACATCCTGCAGCAGTTCGACCAGCCCCTTGACCGCATGCGCGATCAGCGCTTCGCCCTTTTCGACCGTAGCGGCGGCGGCGTTCCCTGCTGCGCCTCGGGCATTCAGATCGGACATCTTCCAGCCGAAGGCGTGCGGTCCGTAGGCCCGCAGATGCTTGAAGCGTGCGATGAATTCTGACTGCTGCGAAGTAAAGTTCCGAGCTTCGGATATCGCAACCTTGCCGGGATGCAATGCGAGCATCACCGAGGTTTCGATATCGCCGCCATGGATGTCGATTGCTTTATTCTGCGCTGAAATCACGTCTTCCGGCACGCCGAAACGGGTCCAGCTGGTTGCGACGGCCAGCATGTTGAACTTCATCCGCGCTTCGGTCGCGACGATGGTCATCAGCGGCGAATTTCCGCCGTGGGCGTTCAGCATCATCAGCTTGCGAATGCCGAGATCGTGCAGCATTCCGGCAATCGCGAGCCAGCGGTGGATCGCTTCGCAGCAGGTCAGCGTCTTGGTACCGTCGACATCCATGTGTTCCGTCGAATAGCCGATCGGCTCTGTGGGCAGGAAGGTGACAGGCAATGTGGAGGGAAGGGCGGTTTTCAGCCTTTCGACGATACCTTCGGCAATCAGCGTGTCGGTTTCGAAAGGAAGGTGTGGGCCATGCTGCTCGTGCGCGCCGAGCGGCAATACCGCGATCCAGTTCCGCCGGTCTTCGGGCGAAAGTGCGGCGTCGTTGTCCGCGAAGTTCCGGGCAGGCGCTGTCATCCGGTTTCAATGCCCCTTGTTTATGACGTGAACCTGCGCAATGTCATAACGCAGCGTTGTCACGGCTTAAAGATCAAAGGGATGGCGATGGGGAAGAAGCACAAAGACGGCAAGAAAAACAAGTCCAAGAAAAAGGACCAGACCGAATATACGCTTGCCGATCTTTCGCCGGCTTTGACGCAAGCTGCGCGGTCCATGCGCACGGTGCTCTCGCGTAATCTGCTTGAGAGTGGGCTTTACGCCGGCCAGGACGGCGTCATTCTTTTGCTTGCTGAAACCGATGGCATGACTGCAGGCGGGCTTGCGCAGAAACTCGGCGTCAAGGCGCCGACCATGACCCGCACCATCGGCCGCATGGAAGCGCAAGGCTTCCTCGAACGCAAACCGGATGCTGAAGATGCGCGGCTGACGAAGGTCTATCTCACCGAACTCGGCCGCGGCAGCGTGAAGGCAATTGAGATGGCGGCGTCGGCCTGCGACCGGACGGCTACGCTTGATTTTTCGGAGAAGGAAATCCGCAATCTCGTGCGCTTGCTGAAGGCGATCGACAACAATCTGCAGGCCGAAGCCGTGCCGTTCGAAGAACCCGACGAAATTTGACGGCCGATTAAAATTCGGTTTGCCTCCCTGCGTTTAATCTTTTAATTAAACATTTTAAGGAGCGCTCTTTTCCGGTTTCGCGACGTGTGCTCCATATCTTGCGCGTTGCCTTGGGAGGATGCGTGGCACAAAAGATCAAACTTTCGACGATTGCCGAAACGCTCGGTATTTCAACGGCAACTGTATCGCTTGCCTTACGCGACAGCCCGCTCGTTGCGGGCAATACGCGGGACAAGATCAAGGAACAGGCGCGCGCGCTCGGCTATATTTACAACCGCCGTGCGGCGAGCCTGCGCACCTCTCGCTCAGGCATCGTCGGCGTCGTCGTGCACGACATCATGAACCCGTTCTACGGCGAAATCCTGAAGGCGATCGAAAGCGAGCTCGATCGCAGCCGTCATACCTTCATTCTGTCCAATCATTACGATTCGGTCGAGAAGCAGCGCACCTTCATCGAGACGCTGCTGCAGCTCGGCGGCGATGGCGTCATCATGTCGCCCGCGATCGGCACGCCACCGGAGGACATGCAGCTTGCCGAAGCCAACGGTATGCCGGCGATTCTGGTCGCACGCTCGATGGAGGGGATGGACCTGCCGACCTATCGTGGTGACGACAGCTACGGCATTTCGCTTGCCACCAATCACCTGATCGGGCTCGGCCACCGCTGTATCGCCATGATCGGCGGTACGGATCAAACCTCGACTGGCCGCGATCGCTATCAGGGCTATGTCAATGCGCTGCGCAAGGCGGAAATCGAAGTCGATCCGAACCTGCGCATTCCCGGTCCGCGCTCGATGCAGGGTGGGTTCGAGGCGGCTGTGCATTTCCTGTCGCTGCCGCAGAAGCCGACGGCTGCCGTCTGCTGGAACGATCTCGTCGCCATCGGGCTCATGAATGGCATTGCGCGTGCCGGTCTTGTGCCGGGCAAGGACATCTCGGTTACCGGCTATGACGATCTCGAAGAAGCCTCGCTGTCGACGCCGGCGCTGACGACGGTCTGGAACGGGCAGGCCGAAGTCGGCCGCCTTGCCGCCCGGGCGCTTCTCGATCGCTTGGCCGGCAGCCACGAGCCGGACGGCATCCACCTGATCAAACCCGAGATGCGCATCCGCCAGTCGACGAGCCCCTACAGAGCCCGCCAGTAAGACAAGAGGAAGAGCCATGTCCCGCATTGCCATTCTCGTTCCAGGGAAGATACACGAGCGCGTTCTAGCGACATTGAAGGACCGTTTCGAGATTGTCGCGATTGAGAACAACGAGACGTTGAAAATCGACGCCGACACTGCAAGCCGCATTCGCGGCGCGGCCGTCAGCGGCGCGTTTCCCGGCAGGTGGATGGATCAATTGCCGAGTCTCGAGGTGATCGCGAGCTTTGGCGTCGGCTATGACGCCGTGGACGTCAAGCATGCTGCTGAAAAGGGAATCGTCGTCACCAACACGCCGGATGTGTTGAACGACGAGGTCGCCGACACCGCAATCGGCCTGCTGCTCAACACCGTCCGCGAGCTGCCGCGGGCGGAGAACTGGCTGCGCGATGGCCACTGGAAGCCGGGTTCTGCCTACCCATTATCGCGCTTTTCCTTGAAGGGGCGGCATGTCGGTCTCTATGGCCTCGGCCGCATCGGTCAGGAGATCGCCAGGCGCCTCGAACCGTTCAAGGTGAAGATCAGCTATTATACGCGCACGAAGCATCCGGACGTCGCCTACGACTATCACCCGACGCTGAAAGGCCTTGCCGACGCCGTCGATACGCTGATTGCGATCGTGCCGAAGACCCCCCATACCCACAAGACCATCGACGCGGAGATCCTTTCGGCGCTCGGCCCCGACGGCATTCTGATCAATGTCGGCCGCGGCTGGACGGTCGATGAAGCGGCACTCGTCTTGGCGCTGAAGAGCGGCGCGCTGGGTGCTGCGGGCCTGGATGTCTTCTACGACGAGCCGGTGGTTCCGGCCGAACTATTCAGCTTGCCGAATGCCGTGCTGATGCCGCACGTCGCTTCCGCCTCGATCCCGACTCGCAACGCGATGGCCGATCTGGTTGCCAGCAATCTCATCGAATGGTTTGAGAAGGGCAGGCCGCTGGCGCCGGTGCCGGAGACATCTTCAAGGCGTTGATTCGTGGACCGCAGCCGGTTGCAGCTTTCCGGCTGCATATTCCCTTGCCGCATCACCGAAGGCTGCGAAGATCTGGTTCGAGGGTTTGTCGGTTTCAGCCCAGTATTCCGGATGCCATTGCACACCGACGGCGAAGGCTTTGGCGTCGATGACGGAAACCGCCTCAATCGTTCCATCTTCGGCGATCGCCTCCACCTGCAGGCGAGGCGCCGTCCTGGCAATTGCCTGACGGTGCAGCGAGTTCACCTGGATTTCGCCGGGGCCGATGATGCGGGCGATGCAGGAGCCTTCCTTGACGAAAACGCTCTGGCGGATCGCATACATGCCATCACGATCGACATCGGCCGGCTTTCTGTGGTCCCAGATGCCTTCCTGCTCGTGGATTTCGCTGGCAAGCGAACCGCCGAGCGCGACATTCAGCTCTTGTATCCCGCGGCAGATCGCGAGCAGCGGGATGGCTCGATCGATTGCACGGCGGATGAGGGGTATGGCCGTTGCGTCACGCGCGCGATCGAAAGGCCCGTCGCTCTCACGGGTTTCAACGCCATAGAGTGAGGGATGGACGTTGCTCGCGGAACCAGAAACGAGCAAGCCATCGACCCGGTCGAGGATTGCGTCCGTGTCGTAGCCTTCCTCGAACGCGGGGATGATGAAGGCCATGACGCCGGCTGCGTTCAGCGCCGCACGCACATACTGGTGCTGGACGGCATGCCAGTTGGCACCGTCGAGGGTGCGGATATCGGCAGGAACGGCGACGATCGGCTTGGTCATTTTCGGTCCGGAAAGCTCTCGATTTTTCTATTGTGAGAGCCGAGATCGGCCTCAATGTCAACGTCTCCGCGCAATGACGGGCCAAATTGCGGCTATCGGAGCCGTCCAGGCGGAAGGCGTTTGCTAAACTGCTGATTCTTGATGGAAACACGGCGCCTGCCCAATTGCTGCCGTGATGCGAAAGTCTCATCGACTAAAGCTTGAAACGCAGGCGGCCACATGCTTAGCTCGCCTATTGCACCGGGTAGGAAAGAAATTGTCCGTGCATACCATCTATACGGGAGGTTTTTGATGGATCGTCGTTCGTTTATTAAGAAGGCCGGAACTGCAGGGGCAGGTGCCGTTGCGGCAAGCGCACTCGCCGCGCCGGCGATCGCGCAGGAGAATCCGAAGATTTCGTGGCGCATGACCTCTTCGTTCCCGAAGAGCCTGGACACGATCTTTGGCGGCGCGGAAGATATCGCCAAGCAGGTCTCCGAAGCGACAGATGGTGCCTTCAAGATCCAGCCTTTCGCAGCCGGCGAAATCGTGCCCGGCCTGCAGGCCGCCGACGCCGTCAGCTCGGGTACCGTCGAATGCTGCCACACGTGCTCTTATTACTTTGTCGGCAAAGATCCGACGTATGCGATTGGCACGGCGATTCCTTTCGGCCTTAACGCGCGTCTCACCAATGCCTGGTTCTTCGAAGGCAACGGCATCAACCTGATGAACGAATTCTATGCAACGCAGGGCATGTTCGGCCTTCCGGCCGGCAATACGGGCGTGCAGATGGGTGGTTGGTTCCGCAAGGAAATCAATACGCTGGACGACCTCAAGGGCGTCAAGATGCGCATTGCCGGCCTTGCTGGCCGCGTGATGGAAAAGCTCGGCGTCATCCCGCAGCAGATTGCCGGCGGCGACATCTATCCGGCGCTCGAAAAGGGCACGATCGACGCGTCCGAGTGGGTCGGTCCCTATGACGACCTGAAGCTCGGCCTGCACAAGGTCGCCAAGTACTACTACTATCCGGGCTTCTGGGAAGGCGGCCCAGCGATCCATGCTTTCTTCAATCTCGAAAAGTGGAACAGCCTGCCAAAGCACTACCAGACGATCCTTGCCGACGCCTGCACGTACTCCAATACCAGAATGATGGCGAAGTACGATATGAAGAACCCTTCAGCGCTGAAGCAGCTCGTCGCCGAAGGTGCGACGCTGCGTCCCTTCAGCCAGGAAATTCTGGAAGCTGCTTTCCAGGTTTCGACCGGCCTCTACGCTAATATCTCGAGTTCGAACCCGTCTTTCAAGAAGATCTACGACGACCAGACCGCATTCAAGCGTGACGCTTATCTCTGGATGCAGCTCTCGGAATATACGTTCGACACTTTCATGATGATCCAGCAGCGGTCGGGCAAGCTCTAGGCGGCTTGGATTCCTTCTGCGCGTTCATCACATCTGCCAAAAAGAAGCCCCGGATCGAGATCCGGGGCTTCTTCATTGCATTCAATTGATCTTCGGCGGCTGGCTGAGATCGGGTTGCGGTGCCGGCTGTACTGGATTGGCCGGCGCGGGCGTCGCAGGAGCCGGTTGCTGACCGGGCAGGCCGTTCAGTGGCGGCAGGGTGAGACCCGGGATCTGTGGTGAACCGCCGCCAGGCGCCGGCGGCAACGAGAGCTGGTTGCCGCCGAAGCCGGGTATTTCGATCTTGATCGTATTGAGATCGACGGCCGGACCCTTGTTCAGCCAGTAGGTCACGGATTGCGGCCAGAAGATCACGACTGCAACAAGGATGAGCTGCATGACGACCCAGGGGATTGCGCCCATGTAGATATCCCGCGTCTTCACGTCGCGGCTGGCGATAGAGCGCAGATAGAAGAGCGCGAAGCCGAAGGGCGGATGCATGAAGCTGGTCTGCATGTTCACGCAGATGAGCACGCCAAACCAGATCAGGTCGATACCGAGCGCCGAAGCAACGGGTGCCAGCATTGGGATGACGATGAAGGCGATTTCGAAGAAATCGAGGAAGAAGGCGAGGACGAAGATGAAGACGTTGACGAAGATCAGGAAGCCGACCTGGCCGCCAGGGATGCCGGACAGCATGTGCTCGATCCAGCGCGAACCATCCATGCCCTGAAAGACGAGGCTGAAGCAGGTCGAGCCGATCAGGATCATCACCACCATCGAGGTGATATGCATTGTCGATGTCATGGCTTCGCGGACCAGCGGCCAAGTGAGGCGGCGATGGAGCGCTGCGAGTACCATGGCGCCCACGACGCCGAGGGCGCCGGCTTCCGTTGGCGTTGCAAGGCCCATGAAGATCGTGCCAAGCACGAGGAAGATGAGGACGACGGAAGGCACCATACCGGCCAGCACCTTCATTAGCAGTGCCCAGTTGAACTCGCCGCGCACCTCCTTCGGCAGCGGCGGCATCAAGCCCGGTCGGAAGATGGACAGGAACAGGATGAAACCCAGGAAGATCGCGACCTGCAGGACCGAAGGGCCGATGGCGCCGAGATACATGTCGCCGACCGATCTGCCGAGCTGGTCGGCAAGAACGACGAGCACGAGCGAGGGCGGGATGACCTGGGTGATCGTGCCCGATGCTGCAATGACGCCCGTCGCGAGCCGCGGATTATAGCCGTAGCGCAGCATGATCGGCAGCGAGATCACGCCCATGGTGATGACCGATGCCGCAACAGTGCCGGTGATGGCGCCGAGAACAGCGCCGACGAGGATGACGGCATAGGCGAGACCGCCTGGAACGGCGCCGAAAAGCTTACCCGTTCCTTCGAGGAGATCCTCCGCCAGGCCGCACCTTTCCAGAATGGCGCCCATGAAGGTGAAGAAGGGAATGGCAAGCAGCAGGTCGTTGGAAACGATGCCGAAGATGCGAAGGGGCAGGGCCTGCAAAAAGGCCTCGCTGAAATGGCCGGTTGCTATGCCGATGATGCCGAAGAAAAGGCCGACGGCCGCGAGCGAAAAGGCGACCGGAAAGCCGTAGAGCATGAAGATAACCATGCCCAGAAACATCGCCGGCGGAATGATACCGAAGTCAAACAAGTCCGTTCCTCCCGGAGAGCTTTATTGCAGGGGCTTTTCGTATTTCGTTTCGAGCTGGATGTAGCCACTCAACGCGGCGACCCTCTTGATGAGTTCCGAAATACCCTGCAGCACCAGGAGTGCGAAACCTGCGAAAAGAATAAGCTTGACCGGCCAGCGAATGAGCCCTCCGGCATTGGCGGATATCTCACCTTGCTGGAAGGCGATCACGAAATAGGGCCAGCACAGGTAAGCCAGGAAGAAGCAGGCCGGAATCAGGAAGACGATCAGGCCGATGATATCGATCCAGATTCTAGCTTTGTCGGAAACCGATCCGTAGATCAGATCCACGCGCACGTGCTCGTTGTTGCGCAGCGTATGAGCTGCACCGAGCACGACGATGTAAGCAAAGAGATACCATTGAATCTCCAGCCACCCGTTCGAGCTGTAATTGAAGAGATAGCGGACGGTTGCGTTGCCCGCGCTGATGAGGCAGCAGAAAAGCACCATGTAATCCGCGATTTTTCCGATAAATTGGCTGACGCTATCGATCAGCCGGCTGACGCTTAGAAACGCCGGCATGCCTTCTCCCCTTATCTGCCTTTGCGGCAAGTTCTCCCTTTTTGAATTTGTTTAAACTACGGTTTCCGAAATTGAAAGAATAAACGGCCCTGTAGGATTTTAGTCGTAGATACTGGCTGCCGCGGCATGGCTGCATCATGTACGATCAGCAACCTAAGCGTGGTTTATTTTTCCATGAACCTCGCCATAAGGCTGTGAAGAGTGTTTTAAACTTTGAAATTCCCTCTAGGGTTTTAGAAAAAACAACCAAATACATAGCGTCAAGGAAATCAATTTTTAAAGGGTTCTCCGTATTATCCCGGCGCACAGGGAAAGTATGGATGAAGCCACATAACCCGAACAGGGTCCCTACGGACGTGTATCTGTCGTTTGTGAGTTCTCTTTCCGGGAACCGCATGACGCTCCTCGCCGGCGTCATTGTGCATGTCGCGACCTTCCTGGCGGTTGCAGCCAAGACGCAATCCCTCGTCTATGTGCTGCTGTCGGCTGCAGCTCTCCTGGTCTTCTGCATCCGCATGGTCATCTTCCGGCGGTTCGATCTTGTGGACAAGGAGAAACTGTCGCGCGCTGGGAGCGGATACTCGTTGCCGCTGCAGCCTGCACCACCGCCATCCTCGGCATCGGTAGCGGCTACGCCATCTTCGTCGTCCACGATTCCTTCGCCGAGCTCGCCTGCATCTCCGTCACCATGGCGACTATGGTTTCTGTCGTCGGCCGCAATTATGGCTCGCGGCTGGCGGTTGACCTGCAGACTTTCTCCTGCTGCCTGCCGATGATCGTCTGCAGCCTGATGGCGTTGGATTTCTATCGCGGCATCCTCTCGATCTTCCTCATTCCCTTCTGGCTGACGACGCGGGCGATGGCCAATGGCGTGCGCGAGTTCCTTTATGAGAATGTCATCGCCCACCGGCAGATATCGCTGATCGCCGATCGTTTTGATACCGCGCTCAACAATATGCCGCACGGCCTCGTGATGGTCGATCCATCGAACCGTATCCAGGTGATTAACCGCAAGGCCTGCGAGCTTCTCAAGATCGGCGATCCGGACCGATTGAAGGATCGCGATCTTGGTGCCGTCCTGCGCTACGGCGCGCGCTATAGCTTCATGGACGCCTCGCAACCGGAGCTGATCCTGCGGCAGCTGACCCAGGTTGCCGAGGAAGGCCTGTCGCGCACTCTGATCCATTTCCCCGAGAGCTTGTCGCTGGAATTTTCCGCGAAACACCGCGCCGACGGCGGCGCCGTTCTGATCTTCGAGGACGTGTCGAGCCGCGTGAAGGCGGAACAGAAGATCCTGCATATGGTCCGCTTCGATGCCCTGACCGGCCTGCCGAACCGCGAATATTTCGGTCATCTCGTCCAGGAATACCTCGACCGTCACCCGAAACGGCGCGGCCCGCTTGGTTTCATGGTTCTCGACATCGACGAGTTCAAGCACGTTAACGATATGCGCGGCCATATCACGGGTGACCATCTGCTCTGTGCGATCGCGGCGCGGGTCAAGGTTGAAGCAGGCAATGCCATCGTCGGCCGTCTCATGGGCGACCAGTTCGTCATCTTCTTTCCGCATACCAAGAGCAGCGAAGTGCTCGATGCCGAAATCCGCAGGGTGCATGCCGCTATCCAGGGCAACTACGACGTGGACGAGGTTACCTTCCTCGTGTCGCTCAGCGCCGGCTATGCGATCCTCGAAAGCAATGCATTTGCAATGGAAGAGTGGAGCATCAAAGCGGACCTCGCGCTCTTTGAAAGCAAATCGCGGTTGCGTGGCGGCATCACCGGCTTCGAACACGAAATGGATGGCCGCTATATCGAGCAGCAGAAGCTGAAGGCGGATTTGCGCGAGGCGGTGGCTGCGGACGCGTTGAGCGTCGCCTTTCAACCGATGTTCAAAGCCGATGGAACGCGCATCGAATGCGCCGAGGCGCTGGCGCGCTGGGTCCACCCGGAAAAGGGCGCTATTCCGCCGGACGTCTTCATCCGTCTTGCCGAGGAGATGGGCATCATATCGGACATCACGCGGTTCATCCTTTTCAGGGCCTGCAGCGAATGCGTGACTTGGCCCGATCACATCGCGATATCGGTCAATCTTTCGGCACGCGACCTGCGTGACAACGATATCCTTGCCGTCGTTTCGGAAGCGCTTTCGACATCCGGCCTCAAGGCGTCGCGGCTGCATCTGGAAATTACGGAAAGCTGTCTTATCGATGAGCCTGCGGCGGTGCGCGCCATTCTCGCGGAACTGCGCTCCCACGGCATCACCATAGCGATCGACGACTTCGGCACGGGCTTCTCCAGCCTTAGCTATCTCGATACATTGCCGCTTGATATCGTAAAGATCGACCGCTCCTTCGTTCGCAATATCGCGGAAGATACGCGCCGACTGAAGCTATTGCGCGGCACGGTCAACCTTGCTCGCGAACTCGGGCTCAAGATTGTCATCGAAGGTGTGGAAACTCTCGAGCAACTGGCGTTGCTCAACAAGCATCGCAGCGCGGATCTCGTGCAGGGCTATGTCTTCTCTCCGCCAGTACCCTCGAAAGAGATCGGCATCCTTTCGCAAGCACTGAGCCGCCGCGCCGCCCAGCGCCGCCGCAGCAAGGTCGCTTGAGCCGACCGCGCCCTCGCTGCAAGAGCCCGCATAACCGCGGCTGTTAACCTTAATAATTCAGATACGTCAAAAATTTTTGATAGTTCTTGCACTTTGCTCGGCCAGATATGATTAATGGCCCGTTAACAGCGGGGGCATTAATGGCGTCAATCCCTTTGAATACAAGTGACTTTTCAAGGAAGCTTCTCGAAATTCTGGATCACGTTGAATATCGCCGCATCGAAAGCACCGAGGACATGGAGGATGTCGAGCGGTTGCGCTGGAAGGCCTACAAGGCTCACGACGTGCTGGCGCTCGCCCCCAAGGGGCTGTTGGACGATAGCGATTTCGACAGCCATGCCTATGTCTTCGGCCTCTACTACTACGGCGAACTGGTCAGCACCATCCGACTCCACTATGCGACGCCGGAGCATCGCGTCACCCAATCCGGTGGCGCCTTTCCCGAGGCGATCGATGCGCTTCTGGACGCGGGGCTGACCCTGATCGATCCGGCGCGCTTTGCGGCCGATCCCGAACTGACCGCTGACCTGCCGTGGATTCCCTACCTGACGCTGAGGCCCAGCATCGTCGCGGCGGCGTATTTCCGTGCCGCCCGCGTTCTTCAGTTCTGCCGGCCTCCGCATGCCGCTTTCTACAAGCGGGTCTTCTATGCTGATACGATCGTGCCAGGCCGGCTCGCGAAGAATTACGGAATCGACATGACGCTGATGGCGACGAATGTCATCGAAGTCGGCCGCAAGCTTCTGACGCGCTATCCCTTCTTCATTTCCAGCGCCAGCGAACAGCGCATGATGTTCTCCCGCGACCCCGACAGCACGCTGCCATCGCTCACCATCATCCCGACCGCTCGCTTCGTGCCGGAGGGCCAACTCGGCACCGATCTGCCGCTTTGAAAGCCGCGCCCATGAAATGCCGAAGCGTACCGGCTGCGGCATTCTCATGCATTGCGCTTTTCCCAGGCTTTGTGTAAGCCCTGAATGGGATCAGTCCCTCGCGAAGGCAGGGGAATCATGGCATTCAGGCGGCCCGTATCATCCATGCGGGCGGGTATTGAGGGAGACGAAATTTCATGGCCGAAGAAAACAATGGACCCGTCGAAGTCGGCGCGCCGATGGACTACACGGAACATGAACAAACCTATAATCTGTTCATCTCGGCTGCGAAATACGGCACGATGTTCCTCGTCGCTTTGCTGCTTGGCATGGCAGCTGGTTTTTTCACCAGCAGCGGCTTTCTCGGCGGTCTTCTGGTTTTTCTCATCATCTTCGTTGCCGGCATCGTCCTGCTGCGCTGACCGCAGCAGGCGAGGAGCGGCATTTCCGAATTTTTGAATAGGTGCTTGGCCCGAGCGGGTGAGCCCGCGGTGGTCTGGCTGACCCGGAGGAGGGGCAGTTGGGCAATATCGTTTTCATTGCAAAAGAATCGAGCGGTTCCGAGACACGTGTTGCGGCGTCCGCAGAGACCGTGAAGAAGATGAAGAACCTCGGCTTCGACGTAGTGGTCGAGGCAGGCGCGGGCGCTCAGTCTCGCATACCGGACAGCGAATTCGAGGCTGCAGGGGCGCGAATCGGCTCCGCAAGTGAAGCGGCAACTGCGGACGTGGTGCTGAAGGTGCGCCGCCCGACGGAGGCGGAGATCGCAGGCTATAAGAGCGGTGCAGTCGTCATCGCGATCATGGATCCCTACGGAAACGACGAGGTGATTGCAGCGATGGCCAAAGCGGGCCTTTCTGTCTTCGCGATGGAACTGATGCCGCGTATCACCCGCGCGCAATCCATGGACGTTCTTTCATCTCAGGCAAATCTTGCGGGCTATCAGGCCATCATCGAAGCGGCGGCGGCTTATGATCGCGCCCTGCCAATGATGATGACAGCGGCGGGCACCGTTCCGGCCGCCAAGATTTTTGTGATGGGGGCAGGCGTGGCAGGCCTCCAGGCGATTGCGACGGCGCGCCGCCTCGGCGCTGCGGTCTCGGCCACGGACGTTCGCCCCGCTGCCAAGGAGCAGGTCGCCTCGCTCGGCGCCAAGTTCATCGCTGTCGAAGACGGGGAGTTCAAGGCGGCGGAGACGGCCGGCGGCTATGCCAAGGAAATGTCCCAGGAATACCAGGCAAAACAGGCAGCCCTCGTTGCCGAGCATATCGCCAAGCAGGACATCGTCATCACCACGGCACTGATCCCTGGACGCGCTGCGCCGAAGCTCGTATCGCGCGAGATGCTGGCTTCGATGAAGCCCGGCGCCGTTGCCGTCGATCTGGCGGTCGAGCGTGGCGGCAATGTCGAAGGGGTGGTTGCAGACGAGGTCGTTGAGGTCGAAGGCGTGAAGGTGATCGGCTTTGCCAACATGCCGGGCCGGATCGCCACCAGCGCTTCGGCGCTCTATGCCAAGAACCTCGTCACCTTCCTCGAGACCATGGTCAACAAGGAAACCAAGAGCGTTGTCTTGAACCTCGATGATGAACTCATCAAGGCAACCATGCTGACCTATGCGGGCGATGTCGTACACCCGGCATTCGGCGGGACGAAGAAGGGGGACAACTGATGGCCGGTGAAGCAATGGACAAGGCGCTGGAGCAGCTCGACCAAGCGGTCAACGCAGTCGTGACTGCGGCCGCGCAGGCACCGGAAGCGGCAAGTGCGGCGACGGGCGGGGCGATCGATCCCTTCATCTTTCAGTTCGCGATATTCGTGCTAGCGATCTTCGTCGGCTATTACGTCGTCTGGTCCGTGACCCCTGCGCTGCATACGCCACTGATGGCCGTCACCAACGCCATCTCCTCGGTCATCGTTGTTGGCGCTCTGCTTGCGGTCGGCATTTCGGCAAGCGGGCTTGCGACCGGCTTCGGCTTCGTCGCGCTTGTTCTCGTCTCGGTCAATATCTTCGGCGGTTTCCTCGTCACGCAGCGCATGCTGGCGATGTACCGCAAGAAAGACAAGTGAGGCCGGACGAATGACCAATATCGCAGCTTTCCTCTATCTCGTCTCCGGCGTGCTTTTCATCCTGGCGCTCCGCGGCCTCTCCCACCCGGCCACCAGCCGCAAGGGCAATCTCTACGGCATGATCGGCATGGGGATCGCGATCCTCACGACGCTGGTGCTGGCAACGCCTTCTTTCACCGGGTTCGTGCTGATCGTGCTCGGACTGGCAATCGGCGGCGGGGCGGGCGCCTATATCGCCCGCGTCATTCCGATGACCTCGATGCCGCAGCTGGTGGCAGGCTTCCACTCATTGGTTGGTCTTGCCGCCGTGCTCGTTGCGGCCTCCGCGCTTTATACACCCGCCTCCTTCGGCATCGGCGATATCGGCTCGGTCCGTGGAGAGGCGCGTATCGAGATGGCGATCGGCGCTGCGATCGGTGCGCTCACCTTTACCGGCTCGATTATCGCCTTCCTGAAGCTCGACGGGCGGATGTCCGGCAAGCCTATCCTCCTGCCCTTCCGGCACATTATCAACATTGGGCTGCTGGCACTGATTGTGCTCTTCATCGTCGGGCTCGCTGCAACGGAAAGCCATTTCGACTTTTGGGCCGTGGTGGCGCTTTCGCTGGCGCTTGGCGTGCTGCTGATCGTGCCGATCGGGGGCGCGGACATGCCGGTGGTCGTCTCCATGCTGAACTCCTATTCCGGCTGGGCGGCCGCCGGGATCGGTTTCACGCTCGGTAATCTCGCTCTGATCATAACCGGTGCGCTGGTCGGCTCTTCGGGCGCGATCCTCTCCTATATCATGTGCAAGGGCATGAACCGTTCGTTCATATCCGTCATCCTCGGAGGCTTCGGCGGCGAGACTTCTGCAGGTGCTGCGGATAATTCCGACAAGACCGTCAAACTCGGCTCGGCGGAGGATGCAGCCTATCTGATGGCGAACGCTTCCAAGGTCATCATCGTGCCGGGCTACGGCATGGCGGTTGCACAAGCGCAACATGCGCTGCGTGAACTGGCCGACAACCTCAAGAAGGCAGGCGTCGAGGTCAAATACGCAATCCATCCGGTCGCGGGCCGCATGCCCGGCCACATGAACGTGCTGCTGGCCGAAGCAAATGTGCCCTATGACGAGGTCTTTGAGCTCGAGGACATCAACTCCGACTTCGGCCAGGCCGATGTCGCTTATGTCATCGGTGCCAACGACGTCACCAATCCAGCGGCGCGCGATGACAAGACCTCGCCGATCTACGGGATGCCGATCCTCGATGTCGACAAGGCCAAGACCTGCCTCTTCGTCAAGCGCTCGCTTGGCTCCGGCTATGCCGGCATAGACAATACGCTCTTCTACAAGGACGGCACGATGATGCTGCTTGGCGACGCCAAGAAGGTGACCGAAGAGATCAACAAGGCGATCGGCCACTGAGCCATGGCCCGGCTCCGAGCCGAGTGTTCATAGTCGGCTTGCCAGCCGAAGAAAAAGGCCCGCCTGGGCGAGCCTTTTTCCATCTCCGCTGACCTTTATCAGGTAGCAGCGGGCGCCAGCGTCATTTTCTCCACGCCGATCGCGAGATTGAGGCCCTCCTGAGCCTGGACATTCAGCGGCTGCAGCATGAAGGCCTGGTTGGTTCCACCGGCGATCACCTTGGCGCCGGCACCTGCGCCGAGGCTGGCATCGGCACCAATACCGTAATATTCGCCAGCAAGCGCAAATTCCGGAATGTTGGTGCCGGTCCTTGCAAGAACCTGCCAGATCATGACGCTCTTGCCAGTCTCACCGATATCCAGGCCGAATTTTTCGATTTTCCCGGCATAGACGGCCTTCGGGCCGCCGCCAGCAGGGGTGTAGGTGCAGATCAGATTCTTCCGTGAAGTGACGATCAGTCCCTGACCGCCTTCCGATCCGCAGACCAGACGGCCGAGGCTGACATAGTTTGCAGCGCTTGCCGGGCTTGCAAAGGCTGCTGCCGCCACTGCCGTCGCTGCGATCATCATGTGCTTGAACATGGCCGTTCTCCTTTCGGATGACCTATCGGAAACGAATTGATCCTTTTGATTGTTCCGGCGGTTACTCCCGCTCGAGCGTGCTGCGCGGAGCTGTCAGCGTCCAGGTCATGCCTCCCGGCAGGTAGTCCACCTGCACCGTTCCTCGAAAAGCGGCCGCGGCATGCGTCTTGATGACCGTGGTTCCGAAGCCGGAGCGGGATGGGGTCGCGACCTCAGGGCCGTTCCGTTCTTCCCAAATGAAACGCAGCATCGCTTCGGGCTGATCCTCTGTCTGAATATTCGCCCAGGAGAAGGAGACGCGGCCCTGCGGTATGGAAAGCGCCCCATATTTAACTGAATTGGTGGCCAGTTCATGCAGCGTCAAGCCGAGGTTTTGGACGGCCTCGGGCTTGACGACAAAGTCCTCACCGGAAATCTCAAGCTGTTCTGCCGCCTGCGGGAAAGCCTCCAGATGAATGTCGATGACCCGGCGGAGCGATGCGCCGGACCATTGTTCGCTTGTCAAAAGCTCGATCGAACGGACGAGGCCGTCTAGGCGATCGGATACGGCGGATTGGAAGCTCTCGACACTCTCGGCCTGTTTGGCGAGCTGGCGCATCATTGCCTGGGCCAGCGTGAGCAAGTTCTTCGTTCGATGCACCAGCTCATGCATTATGAAATGCAGACGGTCTTCCGTCTGGCTGCGGTCGAAAGAGGCATTGGAAAGAGCTACGGCGACCTGGTTTGCCTCGATGACGCTAGTATCGATCGGCGCCACGATATGGCCCTCTCCCATGCGGCTTGCCATGTCGGCGATGTCGCGGATCGTGGTGCGCACCTGCCGCGCCACGGCATAGGCCGCGAGCACCGCGACCAGAAGTAATGCGATGCCGCCGACAATCAGGAAGCGCCAGGTCGTGAGGATCGATGCCTGTGCCGTGGCGATCGGCCCCCAAACCACCGTTTTCCAGGACCAGCCCGGAATTTGAGCATAGCCCAGGAGCTGATCCGGCAAAATATCCTTGTCCTCGAAGACGCCGCGCGAAGCGATAAGCGACGGCAGGATACGCGTGTCGAACGGCGTTCCGGGGTCAATGCTCGCCATGCCGCTCGAAGCCACCACATGGCCACCCTGATCGATGACCGCAGCCGACCACCCCGATGGAAGCCCTTCGGTCGTGACAAGTCTGGCGAGGTCCTTGGCGTTCTGGGTGACGATCAGCGCCGCAACCTGGCCCGCATCCAGGGGTATCGTGACGTTGTAGACCCATTCGCCGCTCGTCGCTCCCTTGAAGACATCGGATGCTTCGATGCGGCCAGAGTTGATGGCCGATTCCATCGCCGGGATGTTGGCCGTCTTGCCAAGCAGCGTGCCGAAATCACGGCGCGTGTTCAGAAGTTGCTGGCCGCTTCGGTCGACGGCTAGGACGTAAAGCGTGTCGCCGCGCAGGGCCGTTTCTGTGCGTTCATGGAAGGCAGCGAAATCGTTGTTCTCGAGCTCTGGCGAGGTCGAGAGCAGGCGAAGGGTCGTCGCCATGTCCTGCAATTGACGGTCGATCGTGCGGGAGAGGGTCAGCGCGTCTTGCGCTGTCTCGCGTCTTAACGTTGTCCGCTGATTGTCCTCGAGCTGCAAAAGCAGGAGGGTGACAAAGGCAAAGATCGGCACAGCGATCGAGACCGCCATGGCGACGAGATAGGTGCCAATAGAGGCTTTCGGAAACAGCCGTGCGCGCAGACTCATGGGCATATTCTTTGCAGGCTTTCGTGGGCGAATTGCCCGGCCGGATTTTCGCAAACAGTTACGAAAGCAAAAAACTGCATCGCCGTCAGTGCCCTCAATGCGTTCGGATTCCCGATAGCCTGCTATCGAAGCAGGGGCATGTTAGGGGCAGGGGGAAGTGGTTGCAACACACTAAAACATCCTGACGGAAGAATTGTAATCGCCATACAATTGCGCCATCAGGCAAACCGGGAGAACCGAAATGGGCTCAAGCTTGCGTCAGTTGCGCCTGACAGAATCTCGTTTGCCGCCAGCGTGCCGATCAACGGAGCAAGCGTCACGCCGGAATGCATGACCGCAACATAGAGGCCACTGATGCCACAATTGCCGATAATCGGGAAGCCGTCCCGCGGCGTCGGTCGGTATCCGACCGTGAGGAAGTCCATTGTCAGCGCATCGCTTCCAAAAAGGTTTGCTTTGACCTTTGCAAAGAGAGTCGCGGCGGTCGCCAGGCGGTCTTCACCGGGATCGCCGCCGCCGAAGTCGCTGCCGGCGATGATGCGCCCTTCGGCGGTTTGGCGCATATGCAGCTCCGTCGCGATCACCAGGCCGTTCAGCCGCTTCCCGAAGGGGCGGGAGTGCACGATCAGGCCAGGCGGCGCGTCGATCGGCAGTGTGATCCCGGCCGATGCAGCGATCGGAACGGATCCTGCCCCGGAAGCGAGGACGACATGGTCCGCTTCGATCAAACCTTGGGACGTCACGATGCCCGTAATGTGCTCGCCGCTGCGGATGAGGCCGCGAACGGCACCGCCGATGAATTTTGCGCCTCGCGCTTCTGCATCCGCCAGCATCATGCGCGCTACGGCAACCGGCTCGACTGCGCCTTCCTCAGCGACGGCGAGGGCGAAATCGGGAGGATTGCGGAGATAGGGTTCGCGGCGCGAGATTTCGCTGCGATCGATCCGGCTGATTCCGTAGCCCCAGCCGCTGTGCTCCTTCTCGAACGCCGCGAGTTGATCGGGAGGCAGGTCCCAGCAGGTGCCGCCGCACCAGGAAAGCGGCAGGCCCGGAAGCTCGGCGGCAAACCGCTTCCACTCCGCCATGGAACGGCGCCGGAAATGAAAGTAGAATTCCGGGTTTCCCCAGCTGGCGTTAATCCAGGCAAAGGAATTGGGTGTCGCAACGCCGCCCGTTTCTTGGGCGACAACGGTCACAGCGGCATCGGCCTTCGCCAAATGCCAGGCGATCGAGGCGCCGATGATGCCGGCGCCGACGACGATCACATGCTGTTTCGCCGCCATCGCTGGTTCTCCACGATCTTCGGGTATCAGCCGCTGGTGGTGGCACCGACGCGGGCCAGGCCGTCACGGGCCGGCTGGTATTTCGGGTCCAGGCCGATCGCATGGCGATAGGAACGGGCAGCCTTCGCCTTGTCGCCGCGACGTTCATAGACAAGCGCCTGGTTGGCCCAGGATTCGGCGATGTTGCCGTTGAGCTCGATCGCATGGTTGAAGTCGGCGAAGGCATTGTCGTCGTCGTTCAGCGCGATATAGGAAATGCCCCGGCCGTTATAGGGCTCGGCCGAATTTGGTGACAGCGAGATCGCCTTCGAGAAATCGTCGATCGCCTTGTCCTGCTGATTGCGCTTCTGGAAGATCAGGCCGCGATTGTGATAGGCGCGGCCATCCGTCGTGTTGAGCTGGATCGCACGGTCGAAATCGTTGAATGCCGCATCGTCCTGGCCGGCCTGACGATAGACGTTGCCACGGCCGATATAGGCGACGTCATAGCTCGGGTTGATCTGCAATGCCGCATTGTAGTCGGAGATCGCCTGTTGTGGCTGGCCCATGTTGCGATAGACAAGCGCGCGGTTGGCATAGGCCTGGAAGAAACGCGGATTGATCTGCAGAGCGGTGTTGAAGTCGTTTAGCGCGGCCTTGAATTGACCGCCGCGGCCATAGGCCGAACCCCGCACGTTATAGCCCTCCGGATCACGCGGATTGGCATTGATCACCGAAGTTAGCGAGGCGATGTTCCCTTCAGAGCCCTGGGCCTTGTCGAGGCGGATCACAGCATCGGAGGTGTTGTCGGTCTGGCAGCCGGCGAGACCGACTGCGGCAAGGACTGCAAGCACCGGCAGCAACGTCGCCTTCGGCGCGCGCAAGGACCGGGGCGAGATGAACAAGAAATCAGCCATTCGTGCGCTTTCCCCATGCGTCATATCCGCGGTAATCGGATATGCGATCTTCAGCGGCAAAATAAAAAGGCGGCGGCGACACGTAATCGCCCCCGCCAACATGCATCTGAAAACGTCGAAATAACGACGGCACCGCCTAGCGTGCGACCAGACCTTCGCGCTGCGCCCGCTTGCGAGCCAGCTTGCGAACGCGGCGAACGGCTTCGGCCTTCTCGCGAGCGCGCTTCTGCGACGGCTTTTCGTAGTAGTCGCGCATCTTCATTTCGCGGAAAATGCCTTCGCGCTGCATCTTCTTCTTGAGAGCGCGGAGAGCCTGATCGACATTGTTATCGCGGACGAGTACCTGCACGAGAATCACGTTCCTTTGGTTTTGGTTGACACCAGCGGCGACAGCGCCAGGGCAAAATAATACGGTTCGCGCGGCCGGAGCCTTGCGATTGGTGATGGGGGATACCAGATCGGAGGGGTGAAGTCCAGACTGATATGGCGATCTGCCGAAAAAATGGCGGGCGCGGCCCTCGGTTACCCTGGCGGACACGGCATCTCGATGCATTTGCTATTGCCGTATTTGAAAATGCACCTATATGTAGCGCATCGAATATTGCTTGCGACCTTTGTCCACACGCCGAAAGCGTTCTGTCAGATTTCCTCTCAACATCGATAAGAACCGGCGAATGTTTCTCCGGTAAGGCAACGATTGAAAGGAGATCGTTCATGAATTCAGGCACAGTTAAATGGTTCAACAGCACCAAGGGTTTTGGTTTTATCCAGCCGGATGACGGCTCGACTGACGTCTTCGTGCATATTTCCGCAGTGGAACGCGCCGGGATGAGCACACTGTCCGATGGACAGAAGGTACGCTATGATCTGGTCCGGGATAAAAAGTCCGGCAAGAACGCAGCGGACAATCTCCAGGCCGCATGATTTGTCATTAGCCCTGGCTGACCACGGATGTACTGGCAGCAGGCTGAATGATGGGAGAGGTCGGGTAAAGCGCCCGGCCTTTTTGTTTAGGCGATCCGACCATCTGACATTTGAAAGGGTGCCGCGATGCCAAAGCCGAACTATTCGAACTATAAAGTCGGCGACCTTGTGGTGCTGAAGTCCGGTCTCACCCGAACGGCGGCGGCCAACAGGCGATGCAAGGTTGTCGGCGTGCTGCCGAACGACCATGGACATGTGCAGTATCGTGTCCGGTTCGAGGCTGAAAACTTCGAGCGCAGGATAACCGCACTTGATATCGATGCGACCGAATCCCCACCGCGGATCGTCGGTACTAAGGCAGTTCAAACTTCCAATGCCGAGCCTTGGTTGAAGGTTTCCAGCATCAAGATTCGAAAGTAACGTCTTCACTCGTTAACAGCACGGCGTGTCATGCCGGCGAAAGGAAAAGATTTTGCAGGTTCTCGTCAGGGACAATAATGTCGATCAGGCTCTTCGCGTACTCAAGAAGAAGATGCAGCGCGAAGGGCTGTTTCGCGAAATGAAGGCGCGTAGCGCCTATGAAAAGCCGTCCGAGAAGCGGGCCCGCGAAAAGGGTGAGGCTATTCGCCGCCAGCGGAAACTCGCGCGCAAGAAGATGCAGCGCGAAGGTTTGCTGCCGATGCCCAAGAAGGCGGCAAATACGCGCTAATGACCGCTTGCGAGGCTGGCTTCCAACTACGCTAACCATCCAAGGGAAAAGCGAATGACTGCCACAAAGGACGCATTCTTCAACGCCACGAAGATGTCGGCCCGTGACAAGGCCGAAGCGACGGATCACACGGCGCGGGCGATCATCGCAGATGAGGCGAAACTGCGCGAAAAAAAGACGGAGAAGTTGAAAGCTCTCCGTCTTCAGCGGGAAGCCGAAGCTGAGCCGGAGCTTCCGGTAGCAAAACGGAAACGCAAGGCCTCAGTCAAATCGGCCGGCCAATAGGTCTATTGCAAACGTGATCCTCTCCTCCGGCCGGTAGTCTGCCTAGCCCGATTTCCGCGCTCCGACACAATTTGTCTTTATGCTGCGAGCCAGTTCTAAGACAGGATGGTGTTCAGGGCTAAAGCGGGGTAGCTTTTCCTTGCTGCTCAGCAAGCTTGCAGCGTAGGGGCGCCATCGGTTCATGACACGCACGCAGCAAATCGGCGTCATCATCGGCTTGGCGATTGTTGCCATGCTCACGCTGCTGCGGGCCGGTGATCCGCAGCTCCTGCGATCGATCCGCGATGTGACCTTCGACGAGTACCAGCGCGTGTCGCCGCGGCCGTTCGAAGAGCTGCCCGTGCGGGTGATTGATATCGATGAGGCGTCGCTGCGGGAATTCGGCCAGTGGCCGTGGCCGCGGGATAGGTTGGCCCTGCTTGTCAACAGACTGTCCGAGATGGGTGCGGCGGCGATTGCTTTCGATATACTTTTTGCCGAACCGGACAGGCTTTCACCTCGCGCTGTCGTCGGCAATGTGCCGGGGATCGATCCGTCGCTTCTGGCGCAGTTGCCGGACAATGACAACATTTTTGCTGATTCGATTGCCGATAAGCCCGTCGTGCTCGGCTTCGGCTTATCCAACGAGGGAACATATCGTCCATCGGTCAAGGCTGGTTTCGCCTTCACCGGCGAAAGTCCCGTCGAGGCACCTCCGCATATCAAAGCTGCAACGCCGTTGCGGCCGCGTCTTGAAGCGAATGCCGCCGGTGTTGGCCATATCAGCCTTAACCCAGGCAGCCCATCATCGGTAGTGCGGGCGGTTCCGCTGTTTCTGACGGACGGCGAGCAGCTTTATCCTAACCTGGCGCTCGAAGCGTTGCGTGTTGCCCAGGGTGCTTCGACCTATGTGCTGGCAGGCGCACCGGACGCAGTCGGTGTCATGACATCGGCCAAGATCGGCGACTTCGTCGTTCCCGTGACGGCGGCAGGTGAGCTCTGGCTTTACGTCAGCGCCGACCATGCGGAGAGATATGTCTCCGCGCGGCATGTGCTTGCGGCGGAAGGAGCATCGCCGGAGGTCAGCGCGGCGATCAACCGGCAGCATCGTCTTTGTCGGCACCTCGGCTGCCGGATTGCAGGATATCCGCGTTACGGCGCTTGGAGAGAATGTGCCGGGGGTTTCGCTGCATGCGCAGACTGTCGAGCAGATCCTGAACAGCCGCTATCTGTCGCGGCCGGATTGGGCGGACGGCCTGGAGATATTCGCCATCGCGATGCTGGGCAGCCTTCTGGTGATATTGACGACCTTCGTCAGCCCGGCCGTGGCGCTCGCCTGCGGTTTGGCGATCACTGCGCTCGCTCTTGTCGCGTCCTGGCTTTGCTTTTCCTATTCCGGGCTTCTCTTCGATCCGTTGGCGCCGATCATCAGCGGATCGATCACCCATTTTTCAGCGACATCGTTCCGCATCCTTGTAATTGACCGGGAGCGGCGCGAGGTTCGCCGCGCCTTCGGACAGTATCTATCACCGTCACTCCTCTATCGTATCGAGCATACGCGCGACGCATTGCGCCTTGGCGGCGACGATCGGGAACTGACGGTCATGTTCGTCGATGTACGTCATTTCACCGAAATCAGCGAGCGCCTATCGCCAACGGCCGTCGTCGGATTCCTCAACACGCTGCTCGATGCGTTGAGCCGCCATGTCGTCGCCAATGAGGGCACGCTCGACAAATTCATCGGCGACTCGATCATGGCCTTCTGGAATGCACCAGTCGATGTTGCCGGTCACGAGACGAAGGCGGTGCGTGCGGCACTGGCCATGCGGGAAACGCTTGCCGAACTGAATGCTGCCGACGCCTTCGGCTTCGGCACGGACCAGCCCGTCGGTATCGGCATCGGCATCCATACCGGCGTTGCCTGCGTCGGAAACATGGGGGCCGAATCGCGCTTCAACTATTCGGCCGTCGGCGATGCCGTGAACGTTGCTGCGCGCATCGAATCCTCCTGCAAGGAAGTCGGTTTCGATATTCTGATTTCGGAGGATACGGCGCGGCTGCAGCTAGGTGCCGCGCTGCTAGAGGCGGGCATTATCGGTCTGAAGGGAAAGAGCAGCCGCACGCGTCTATTCGCTGTTGTTGGCGATCAGCGCTTGGCACAATCAGCGGAATTTGGGGAACTGCAGCGCCTCCACAATCAGCTTATTGAAGCCTTTCGGTCGCGCTCGCCCGACGCTCGCCGGATCGTCAGCGCCATCAGGCTGAGGGCCAAGATGATGGCTCCTGGATTGGCAGAATTTTATCGCCGGATTTCCCGCAGGGCTGATCATTTCCGCGATGAACCGGTTTCCGAGGAAGCGCGGCCGGCTGAGTGAGGTGTTAACGATGGCGGTTCCGTTCGCCACGATCCCTGTCATGATCCTTGTCATGACGATCGGCCTTATCGCGACCTTTGTCGTGATCCCCTCGGTTGTGGTCATATGATTTATGCGGCCCGTCAGGGTCGTGCGGCCTATCGGTGTGATCACGCGGCTTGTCCGTGTGGGGCCTGCCAGGTTCCCGCGGCTTCTCGGGCTTTGGTTCCGGAGGCGGGGTGCTCGGTGCCTGTCGCTGAGGCGCTTCAGGGCGCCGTTGCAACGCCGCGGTCAACCCGCAGCCGCCGCCCATCATGCCGGTAAGCGACTGGCCGCCGGAAAGGAATGGGAGCGCGTCTGACGTTCCGAGCCTGCGAAGGACGCCCTGGTTGACGCGCGCCACATCCGTCATGTTTCCGTTAGGTGTCGCAACGACACAGTCGCAACGGCGTGTCAGCTGCCGGCAGCCGCCGGGGCCGCAAAACTGAGCGGCACCATTCAGCATAACGACGGCTGTTGTTCCATCGGGGCCGACATAGAAATCGAAGGCAGTGCCGCGCACACCGATCGTACCTGCGGGCGTCAGGATCTGGTAGGCGGACGATTTCGAACTGCCGCTGATCCAGCGGAACGTTCCCTTCGCTGCGCGGATGCTCAGCCTCTTCACCGATTGCGAATCATCGAAGATGTATTTGTCGATGACGACCGACGAGCCCCAGCCGACCGCAAGCTTCGTACCGTCCCGGAAGACAAACTGGCCAAGTCCGGATTGCGAGGTACGAATGCGCTCGTCGCGATGGACAGCGGCATTTACCGTCAGCGGTCCCGATTGACCGGTGACCTGCGTCTTGATCCGGATCGCCTGGCCGACCTGCTCGGTTGCGGAAACCGGCATGGGGCTGGAAAGCACCGCGCAGAGCACCGCAGCTGTAACAGGACGCAGATACGACATGGAAATACCCCTAAGCATAGGAATATTAGCATATGATACTGCCACCCGTCTGCCTGCCCTCTTGGGTTAGTTCGACTAATCCGGCACGAACGCGGTTCAGCCGGTGGAGTCTCATCAGCACTTGTTCCAGGCATGTCAAACAAAAGCCCGTTCGCGTCGCAAAAGAAACGTTGTGCCGCATTTCGATTTGCGATTTGTATGGCCACGAAGGAAATGCCTTTCCCTGAAGGAGACGAAGGCGGATGCGGAAATATTCGGTTTTTGCCGTGGCACGGGAAGCGCTCAGAGGCCATAAGGGCTGGGACAGGCAGTGGACTTCGCCGGAACCGCGCGCGGAATACGACGTCATCATCATCGGCGGCGGCGGGCATGGTCTGGGGGCAGCCTACTACCTTGCTAAGGAGCATGGCATTACCAATGTCGCAGTGCTGGAAAAAGGTTGGCTCGGCGGTGGCAATACCGGTCGTAACACTACCATCATCCGCTCGAACTATCTCTATGAAGAGAGCATGCACATCTACGAGCATTCGATGAAGCTCTGGGAGAATCTGTCGCAGGATCTCAATTACAATGTGATGTATTCGCCGCGCGGCGTGATGATGCTCTCACACAACATTCACGACCAGCAGTCCTTCAAGCGGCATATCCATGCCAACCGGCTCTACGGCATCGACAACGAATGGCTGACGCCAGAGCAGGCAAAGGCTTATTGTCCGCCGCTCGATATTTCGGCAACGGCGCGCTACCCGATCAACGGCGCGGCTCTGCAGCGCCGCGGCGGTACGGCACGTCACGATGCAGTCGCCTGGGGTTATGCGCGTGCGGCGTCGGATCGCGGCGTTCACATCATCCAGAATTGCGAAGTCACAGGCCTGCGCCGCGGTCCTGATGGCAGGGTGACGGGCGTTGAAACCAATCGCGGCTTCATCGGCGCGAAGAAGATCGGCGTCTCCGCGGCCGGCCATACGACGACCGTGATGAAGATGGCGGACGTTCGCGTGCCGCTGCAATCGAGCCCGCTGCAGGCCCTGGTTTCCGAACCGCTGAAGCCGATCTTCCCCTGCGTCGTCATGTCGAACACGGTGCATGCCTATATCTCGCAGTCTGACAAGGGCGAGCTCGTCATCGGCGCTGGCACGGACCAGTACAATTCCTATTCGCAGACCGGCGGCCTGCAGATCATCACGCATACGCTCGATGCGATCTGCGAGCTCTTCCCGATGTTCCGCCGAGTGAAGATGATGCGCTCCTGGGGCGGTATCGTCGACAACACGCCGGACCGTTCGGCGATCCAGTCGAAGACGCCGGTTCCGGGACTCTATGTCAACTGCGGCTGGGGCACTGGTGGCTTCAAGGCGACACCGGGCTCGGCTAATCTCTTTGCGCACCTGATCGCCCGGGACGAGCCGCACAAGTTCAACGCCGGGCTAACGCTGGAGCGCTTCCGCACCGGAAGGCTCATCGACGAAGCGGCTGCCGCAGCGGTGGCGCATTGATGATGTCGCCGATTGATTTGCACGGGACGGTGCGATGGGTCTTCCCTTCTCCCCAGCGGGGAGAAGGTGGCCCGCAGGGTCGGATGAGGGGGCGGCACGGCGGGCCGTTAGTTGCCCTTCGCTTCCACTCAGGCCGTTCGCCGCGTTCGCTCCTCACCCCCCTCATCCGCCCTTCGGGCACCTTCTCCCTGCGGGGGAGAAGAGGGAGAATAAAATGCTACTGATCTACTGCCCATACTGTCAGGAAGAACGTTCCGAGCTCGAATTCCGCGGCGCAGGCGATGCGCATATTGCGAGGCCGCAGAACATCGCTTCGATTTCCGACGAGGAATTTGAAGAGTATTTCTTCCTGCGCGACAATCCGAAGGGTCTGATCTTCGAACGCTGGCGGCATATCCATGGCTGCGGCCGCTTCTTCAATGCGGCGCGCGATACAGTCAGCGACAAATTCATCATGACCTATAAGGCAGGCGAGCCGAAGCCTGAAATAGGCGCTGCCAGTGTTCCGCACGCCCCCGTCGAAACCTATGAAGCGACGGAAGGAGAGGCGAAATGAGCGGCGCGAACCGAATTGCAGGCAAGGGACGCCTGACGCCGGCGAGGACCGCCCGCTTCACCTTCGACGGCAAGAGCTATACCGCGCTCGAAGGCGATACGGTCGCCTCGGCGCTTATTGCGAACGGTGTGCATCTCGTCGGCCGCTCCTTCAAGTATCACCGCCCGCGCGGCATCCTTTCAGCCGGCGCGGAAGAGCCGAATGCGCTGATCGACGTTTCCCGAGACTCGGCTCGCAAGCAGCCGAACGTGCGCGCGACGGTCCAGGAAGTCTTCGACGGAATGATCGTCAATTCGCAGAACCGCTTCCCGTCTCTCGCTTTCGACGTCGGCGGCGTCAACGATCTGCTTTCGCCGTTCTTCGCGGCGGGCTTCTACTACAAGACCTTCATGTGGCCGAAGGCCGCCTGGAAGCACGTCTATGAGCCAATCATCCGACGTGCTGCCGGTCTCGGCGTGGCGCCGACGGAAAGCGATCCGGATCATTACGCAAGCCGCTACGCGCATTGCGATGTGCTGGTGGCAGGTGCGGGCGTTGCCGGGCTTTCGGCCGCCCTTGCCGCGGCTGAAGCAGGTGCCAGCGTCATTATATGCGACGAGCAGGCGGAATGCGGCGGCGCGTTGCGTTTCGACAGTGGCATGAAGATCGACGGCATCGAGGGTTACGCCTGGGCGCAGCAGGCGACCGCCAAGTTGAAGGCGATGAACAACGTGCAGGTTCTGACCCGCACGACAGCCTTCGGCTACTACAACCACAATTTCATCGGTCTTGCCGAACGCGTGACCGACCATATCGCCAAGCCCGACCGCGGCCTGCCGCGCGAGCGCCTCTGGCAGGTCCGCGCCAAGCGGGTGATCCTCGCCGGCGGTGCGATCGAGCGGCATATGGTATTCCCGAACAACGACCGTCCGGGCATCATGCTGGCGTCCGCCGCGCGCATGTACCTGAACCATTACGGCGTCGCCGTTGGTGCAAAGGTTGGCGTCTACACGGCGCATGACTCGGCCTATGAAGCCGCCTTCGATCTGAAGCGGGCAGGCGTGGCAATCGCTGCGATCGTCGATTGCCGCCAGACGCCGGGGGCTGCAGTTCTTGCCGAAGCGCGTTCGCTCGGCGTCGAGGTGCTGACTGGACAATCGGTTATCAATACTTCGGGCAAGCTTCGCGTCTCATCGATGACCGTTGCGCGTAACGGCGGCGGTTCGCCGCGCAAGATCGTCATCGACGGATTGCTGGTTTCGGCCGGCTGGACGCCGTCGGTGCATCTCTTCTCTCAGTCGCGCGGCAAGGTGAAGTTCGAGCCGGAAAGCCAGCGGTTCCTGCCCGGCACCTATGCGCAGGACTGCCTGTCGGTCGGCGCTTGCAACGGCACGGACGGCCTGCAGCAGACGATCGAAGAGTCGCTGGCAGCCGGTGAGCTGATGGCGCAGGCCGTCGGAAAATCCGGCAGCGGCAAGATCAGTATTTCGGGCGAACAGGCCTATGACTGGACAGGTGGCATGATCGGCGCTGCCGAAGGCGCCGGACCGGAAGCGAGCGCCAAGGCCTTTATCGACTTCCAGCACGATGTCTGCGCCAAGGACATCCGTCTTGCGGTGCGCGAAGGCATGCACTCGATCGAGCACATCAAGCGCTTCACGACGAACGGCATGGCTTCCGACCAAGGCAAGCTCTCTAACATGCACGGTCTGGCGATCGCCGCCGAAATGCTCGGCAAGGAAATCCCCCAAGTGGGCCTCACGACCTTCCGTGCGCCCTATACACCGGTCACCTATGGCGCGCTCGTCGGCCATTCGCGCGGCGAACTCTTCGACCCAACGCGCAAGACGCCGATGCATCAGTGGGAAGAAGATCACGGCGCTGTCTTCGAAGATGTCGGCAACTGGAAACGTGCCTGGTTCTATCCGCGTGCCGGCGAGACGATGCATCAGGCGGTTGCCCGCGAGTGCAAGACGGCGCGCGAGGCTGCGGGCGTCTTCGATGCCTCGACGCTCGGCAAGATCGAGGTCGTCGGCCCGGATGCGGCGGAATTCATGAACCTCATGTACACCAATGCCTGGGATACGCTGAAACCGGGCAAGTGCCGCTACGGCATCATGACGCGCGAAGACGGCTTTATTTACGACGACGGCGTCGTCGGACGCCTGAGCGAGGGTCGCTTCCACGTCACGACGACGACCGGAGGCGCGCCGCGTGTGCTTCATCACATGGAAGACTATCTGCAGACGGAATTCCCGCATCTGAAGGTGTGGCTGACTTCCGTGACGGAACAGTGGGCGGTGATTGCCGTGCAGGGGCCGAAGGCGCGCGAGATCGTCGCACCGCTCGTCGAAGGACTCGATATTTCCAACGAGGCCTTCCCGCATATGAGCGTTGCCGAGTGCAAGGTCTGCGGCGTGCCTGCGCGCCTCTTCCGTGTGTCGTTTACCGGCGAAGTCGGCTTCGAAATCAACGTTCCTGCCGACTTTGGTCAATCGGTGCTGGAAGCTGTCTGGGCGAATGCCGAGCCGCTCGGCGCGTGCGTCTACGGTACCGAGACGATGCACGTTCTTCGCGCCGAGAAGGGCTATATCATCGTTGGCCAGGATACGGACGGCACGGTTACGCCGGACGATGCTGCTCTTTCTTGGGCTGTTTCGAAGAAGAAAGCGGATTTCGTCGGCATTCGCGGGCTGAAGCGTCCCGATCTCGTCAGGGAAGGGCGAAAGCAACTCGTCGGCCTTGTCACGAAGGATCCGAAGGTCGTGTTGGAAGAAGGCGCACAGATCGTCGCCAACCCGAACGAGCCGAAGCCGATGACGATGCTCGGTCATGTGACCTCGTCCTACTGGTCGGAAAACCTCGGCAAGTCGATCGCCTTCGCGCTGGTCGCGGGCGGCCGGGCGCGCATGGGCGAGACTCTTTATGTACCGATGCCGGACAAGACGATTGCCGTCGAGGTGACGGACATGGTGTTCTTTGACAAGGAAGGAGGCCGGATCAATGGTTGATGTGGCAATTCGTAAATCCGCCCTTTCCGGTCGCCACGGCGGTTCTGCCGCCGTGCGGCTGACGCCTGCACCGGCGGCGAGCCGGTTGGCGCTCCGGGCGCCGGCAGAATCCCTCAAGGCTCTTTCTTCGGCCCTTGGCGTGACGATCCCGGATACGCCGAAGACATCAGGCCACAAGGACGGACGCTCGGCTCTGTGGCTCGGTCCGGACGAATGGCTGGTGATCGATGAAAGCGGCGCGGACCTGATGGCCGCCTTTTCCGGCGCGGACGTGCTGCATTCGGCGACGGATGTATCCCATCGCAATGTCGGCATCATCGTTTCCGGTCCGGGCGCCGAAGTGACGCTTTCGGCCGGCTGCCCGCAGGACCTTTCGATCGGCGCATTTCCGGTCGGCACCTGCTCGCGCACTCTGTTCGGCAAGGCCGAAGTCGTGCTCTTCCGCACCGAGGATCATACGTTCCGGATCGAATGCTGGCGGTCGTTTTCCGACTATGTCTTCGGCCTGCTCGCCGAGGCGGCGGGAGATGCTGGCCATTGACGGGCTGGCGGCGAAATTGCTGAAAGCGGCTAAGGACGCAAAGCCGTTCTCAGCAATTCGATGGCCTTTGAAACGGAAGGGCCTTTGATCGGCGGCGGAACCGCTCGTTCGCAAAAATTCCCGCGATACGAAGAGCGTCAACTCCGCGCCATCAGTGGTCTTGCCGGGTTCGGTAAAGCCCTCAAGCACCCGATATCTCGCATCCTCCCAGAAGCGTGTTTCCACCCAATCATAAATGGGAATTATGTGGAAATGGATCGGATAGCCCGGGGGTGTGTCCGTATCGGCCGATATAGACGCGCCGCGCTTGCAGGACCTGTTGCAGAGCGTCCTGAGCCTTTGCCAGCAGCGGGCCCAGTTCGGTAAGCGCGCTGTCGGTCAATTCGGAAAGTTCACTTGCAGGCGTCTTCGAACCGACCATGAGATAGCCCGGCAACGCTGAATTCATCCTGTGGTTTACAAGCCATCTCCCGGTTTCGAGGACATGGAACTGTGCTGGGATTTCCAAAGAGCCTGCTCCTTAGGTTTCCCCCGGCCGGTCCTTCGGGTCGAACTGGATGATGGTGATCCAGTTGGCGGTAAGCGCTGGCTTCCTCTCGTTCTCGATCTCGATGGACACCTCATAGGTGGTCATCAGCATGCTGGCGCCGCGGAAGCGTGCGTCCGCGAGGACGAAATGGCCGCGGATGCGGGTGCCAGATTTGACCGGAGCCATGAAGCGCACCTTGTCGAACCCGTAATTGATGCCCATCGTCTGCTCGCGAACTTTTGGCAGCGCATTGTAATTCATGGCGGAAAGCAGCGAGAGTGTCAGGAAGCCATGTGCGATCGTGCCGCCGAATGTGCTCTCGGCTGCGGCGCGGACCGGATCGGTATGGATGAACTGATGGTCGTTGGTGGCGTGCGCAAAAGCGTCGATCATCGGCTGATCGACAAGAATCCAATCCGAAAGGCCTGTTTTCGTGCCAATGAGCCCGCGGACTTCCGCGAGCGAAATTTCTTTGACCATAAATTCCCCGTGAAGAAGCCGCCTGCTCAATTGCTTACAGTGGATTTGTGACAATTACGACAACGATTCACATCCGTTGCGGCTTGAATCAATTCCCAACGCAAAAGATGACCGACCGCGGCGGAACGGTCACTGTTCCGCCAAGCTTCCGGGAGTTCCCGGATGCACTCAATAGCCGCCACACGGCAGTGTTCGGGGCTGAGAGAAGGAAGTCGTGTGCCCTGTCCGATCGGTTGAAAAGCACGGCCAGACGCACCTGTCTGCGGCTATCGCCATCGCGTGTTGTGAGTAGCATGCCAAGCGTGGAAAGATTCGCCGTCTCCCACTCGCCGATGGTCATCGGGTGGCCGGAGGGCGATATCCATTCGACATCGCCATCGCCGTCGAAGAAACCGCTTTCCGAGAAGACGGAGAAGCGCTTTCGCAATGCGACGACGAAGGCGGTATGAGCGATCAGTTCCTCATCCAGCCCCTTCCAATCGACCCAGGTTATCTCGTTGTCCTGGCAATAGGCGTTGTTGTTACCGCGCTGGGTTCGCCCGCCTTCATCACCCGCAGTCAGCATAATGCTGCCGCGGCTGGCAAAGAGCGTCGAGATCAGCGCCTTCAGATCGTCGCGGCGTTTCTTGATGATATCCGGATAGCGTGTCTCGCCTTCGATGCCGTTGTTCCACGAATGGTTCTCGCTGTGCCCGTCGCGGTTTTCCTCGCCGTTCGCCTCGTTGTGCTTGTGACTATAGGAAACGAGGTCCTTCAGCGTGAAACCGTCATGGGCGGCGAGGAAGTTGACGCTGCGCGTCGCTGTCCCGCCGTTCCGCGAGAAGATGTCGGAGGAACCCGCCAGTGCTGTTGCGAGCGGCCCTGTCTTCCAGTCGTCGCCGCGCCAATAGCAGCGGATATCGTCGCGAGCGCGGTCATTCCATTCGAGGAAGGGAACCGGGAAATTGCCGAGTTGGTAACCGCCAGGACCGATATCCCAGGGCTCGGCGATCATTATGCGGTCGGAGAGCACGTCATCGTCAAGGATCGCGGAAAGGCTGCCCCCATGGGCTTCGAAGCCGTTTGCCGTGCGGCCGAGCACAGGCGCCAGATCGAAGCGGAAACCATCGACGCCGGCCCCGAGGACAAAATGGCGGAGGCTGTCGATGATGAGCTGGCGGATATAGGGGTGATCGCAGGCAACCGTATTGCCCGTCCCGGTGTCGTTGACGAGCTCACCGGGGCGCTCGGGCTGATGGCGGAAGAAGGAGAGATTGTCGAGGCCGCGCAACGAAAGTGTTGTGCCATATCGATCGCTTTCGCCAGTGTGATTGAAGACGAGATCGAGGATAACGCCGATGCCTTCGGCGCGAAGCTTCGCGACCGTATCGCGCAGTTCCGCCATGCCACCCGGCACGAGGCGGGGATCGAGCGCCATGAAGGCAACGGGATTGTAGCCCCAACCGTTTGCGAGCTCGAGCGGAGGCAGGTGGCGCTCGTCGATCCAAGCGGTGATCGGCATCAGCTCGACCGCATCGACGCCGATACGCTTGAGATGAGCGATTACCGAGGGATGGGCAAGTGCAGCGACGGTGCCGCGCTGCGTCTCGGGAATATCCGGATGGAGGATGGTGAACGGCTTGACTGCAATCTCATAGATAAAACCGCCTGGCTCGAAGAGCGGCTTCTCCAGCGTCACTTTCGTATCGCGGGCCACCATAGCCTTCGGCATCAGGTTCTGGGTGTCTTCACCAAAGACGCCGAGGCGCGGATCATGACGGAAGGGCCGGTCGAGCTGCTTGGCGTACGGGTCGACCAGAAGCTTGGACGGGTCGAACCAGAGGCCGTTTTCCGGCGCATAGATGCCGTCGGCTCGAAAGCCGTAACGGGTGCCTTCCTTCAGATCGTCGACAAAGAGCCGGTGCACATGGCCGTCTTCGCGCGCCATCGGCAGGCGCGCGAATTCCTTGTTGCCGGTTTCATCGAAGAGGCAGAGCTGGATCTCCGCGGCGTGCTGAGACCAGACGGCAAATTCGACGCCAGTTTCGAAGAGGATCGCGCCTCCTTTAGCCCTGTTGTCCGCCCGCATGAGCCTCCGATCAGGTGATCACAGAAGGTGCATCACGGCCCGTGCGCTCGCGGATATCCGCAATGCTTTCCGCAGCGGCGATCAGGTCGGCCAGCGCCTCCTGCGTCTCGATGTTGTGCCGGGTCGAATCCGGCTCGTAACGCTCGAGGTATACGCGCAGCGTCGCGCCGGACGTACCGGTGCCGGAGAGGCGGAACACCACGCGCGAGCCGCCCGTGAAAAGAATGCGAATGCCCTGATGCTCGCTGACCGACTTATCGACCGGATCGTGATAGGCGAAGTCGTCCGCCTTCTCGACGGTCAAGGCGCCGAAAGTCTTGCCCGGCAAGGTCGAAAGTTGGCTGCGCAAGTTATCGATCAGCACGTTGGCGGCATCGGTATCGACGCCCTCATAGTCATGGCGGGAATAGTAGTTGCGGCCATAGGTCTGCCAATGTTGGGTGACGACGTCTTGAACGCTTTCGCCGCGGACAGCGAGGATGTTCAGCCAGAGGAGCACGGCCCAGAGACCATCCTTTTCGCGGACGTGGTTGGATCCGGTGCCGGCGCTTTCTTCACCGCAGATCGTCGCCATGCCGGCATCGAGCAGATTGCCGAAGAATTTCCAGCCGGTCGGCGTTTCGTACATGCCGATGCCGCGTTTTTCCGCGACGCGGTCGGCGGCGCCGCTGGTCGGCATGGAGCGTGCGATGCCTGCCAGGCCGCCGGAATATCCGGGCGCGAGATTGGCGTTCGCTGCTAGAATCGCCAGGCTGTCCGATGGGGTGACGAAGATGCCGCGGCCGACGATGAGGTTGCGGTCGCCGTCGCCGTCCGAAGCTGCGCCGAAATCGGGCGCGTCGTCGCCCATCATCTCGTCATAGAGTTCCTTGCAGTGGACAGGGTTCGGATCCGGATGATGCCCGCCGAAGTCCGGCAGTGGCATGAAATTGCGCACCGATCCGAGCGGCGCGCCGAGTCGGTTTTCGAAGATTTCCTTGGCATACGGGCCGGTAACGGCGCTCATCGCATCGAAGGCGATGCGGAAACCGAGGCTGATCAGATTGCGGATCGCGCCGAAATCGAAGAGCTCCTCCATCAGCGCGGTGTAATCCTCGACCGAATCGATGACCGAAAGCATCATGCCGCCGGGCAGTTCTTCCTTGCCGATGCGATCGAGGTTCACGTCCGGTAAATCAGCGATCTTGAAGCTGTCGATCACCTTGGTGCGGGCATAGATTGCGTCCGTAATCTTTTCCGGCGCCGGCCCGCCGTTATTGACGTTGTATTTGATACCGAAATCCTCGGTCGGGCCGCCGGGATTGTGGCTGGCAGAAAGGATAATGCCGCCGAAAGCCTTGTATTTACGGATGATGTGCGAGGCCGCCGGGGTCGAAAGGATGCCGCCCTTGCCAACCATGACTTTTCCAAAGCCATTGGCGGCGGCCATTTTGATCGCCTTCTGGATGACTTCGCGATTGTAGTAGCGTCCGTCGCCGCCAATGACGAGGCACTTGCCCTGATAGCCTTCCAGTGAATCGAAAATCGATTGGATGAAGTTCTCAGCATAGTTCGGCTGCTGGAAGACCGGGACCTTTTTCCTGAGACCCGACGTGCCGGGTTTCTGGTCCTGATAGGGCGTTGTGGATACAGATTTGTTCATTTCTGTCACTTGCCTTTCGGGGCGAGGCTTGAATAGAGGGCAGCGTAGCGCTCGGCGCTCTTCTCCCACGAGACATCCGATTTCATGCCTTGCTTTTGCAATTGGGTCCAGACTTTTTGGTCTGCGAAGAGATGTAGTGCACGCCGGATTGCCTGCAACATACCCTCTGCGGTGACGGGAGAAAACTGTATCCCCGTTGCGACTTTCGCTGCAAGCGCGGCGTGATTGGCGTCGATCACGGTATCGTTGAGACCACCGGTGCGTGCCACGATCGGCACGCAGCCGTAACGCAAGCCGTAAAGCTGGGTGAGACCGCACGGTTCGAAACGCGAGGGAATGATGATAGCGTCGCAACCGGCCTGCATCAGGTGTGACATCGGCTCGTTATATCCGATCGAGACGCCGATGCGGCCAGGATGACGGGCGGCGGCGGCAAGCAGCGAGCCTTCAAGCGCTGGATCGCCGGAACCGAGAATGGCAAGCTTGCCACCAAGGGCGACGATTGCGTCGGCGGTCGCGGCGATCACGTCCATCCCCTTTTGCCAGGTAAGGCGGCTGATGATGCTGAAGATCGGCGCACCGTCGTCATGCAGGCGGAAGAACTCGGCGATCGATTTGCGGTTCTCTTCGCGATTTCTCAGCGTCGTGATGCCGTAATGGGTATGGACGACCGGATCAGTCGCCGGGTTCCAAACTTCAGCGTCGATGCCGTTGACGATACCGTGCAGCACCTCGCGGCGGCTGGCGATGGCGCCTTCCAGCCCCATGCCGAACTCGTTCGTCAGGATTTCTTCGGCATAGGTGGGGCTGACGGTCGTGATCGCGTGCGCAGTCTGCAGGCCGCCTTTCAGGAAGCCGATATGGCCGTAGTATTCGATGCTTTCAGTCGAGAACGCATGCGGCGGCAGGCGCAGGCCCGGGAAAATATCAGCGCCGAACTGGCCCTGGAAGGCCATGTTGTGGATCGTCAGAACGCTTGGCAGCTCTGGCGTCGGATAGTAGCGCATATAGACCGGCGTCATCGCAGCCTGCCAATCATGGGCATGCACGAGGTCCGGGCGCCAGTCCGGCATCAGGCCCGCGGCGATTTCGGCAGCTGCCAGCGACAGCGCCGCGAAGCGCCGCCAGTTGTCGGCATAGTCCTTGCCCGTCTGGTCGAGATATGGACCGCCCGCACGATCGTAATATGCGGGGGCGTCAAGCACGAGGATATCGAGGCCTTCATACTCCACTTCCAGCACCGTCGCGGGCGCTCCCAGCAGATCATCGAACTGCAGGCGGACGACAGGATCGCGAATGACCTTCATGACTGCCGGGTAGCCGGGCATGAGGGTCTTCGTCTCGATGCCGAACCGCTTGAGTGCGATTGGCAGGGCGCCGGCCACGTCGGCAAGGCCCCCTGTTTTGATCAAAGGGAAGACTTCGGACGAAACCGAAAGAACTTTCATATGTCTAAAGATCCAACTTATCGATCATCGGTTGCGTAATCAGGCAAATACCGCTTTCCGTGCGCCGGAACCGCTTAGCATCGAGTTCCGGATCCTCGCCGACGACAAGGCCCTCCGGAATGACGACGCCATGATCAATCACGACGTTTTTCAATTGCGCGCGCCGGCCGACCTTTACGCTCGGCAGGACGACGGCTCCCTCCAATTTGGAATAGGAGTTAGCGCGAACACCTGTGAAAAGAAGGCTTTTATGAAGCGTGGCGCCGGAGATGATGCAATCGCCGGCAACGACCGAGGAGGTTGCCGAGCCTCGGCGGTCCTCGTCGTCATGGACGAACTTTGCCGGCGGCGAGATTTCCGCATAGGTCCAGATCGGCCAGGATTTGTCGTAAATATCAAGCTCCGGAACGATCGCCGTCAGGTCGATATTCGCCTGCCAGTAGGCTTCGATGGTCCCGACGTCGCGCCAATAGGGCTCATGCTCGAAATCCGAACGGACGCAGGACTGGCCGAAGCGATGGGCGACCGCATTACCGTTCTTGACGATATAGGGGATGATATCCTTGCCGAAATCCTTGCTGGAATTCGGATCGGCGGCGTCGCGGCGAAGCGCGTCGATCAGGAACTTCGTGTGGAAGACGTAGATGCCCATAGACGCCAGCGCGAAATCGGGTTTGTCCGGAATGCCTGGCGGATTGGCGGGCTTTTCGACGAAATCGATGATCCGGTCGGTCTTGTCCACATGCATAACGCCGAAGCCGACGGCTTCCATGCGCGGCACTTCGAGGCAGCCGATGGTGACATCCGCGCCCGAATCGACGTGCTGCTGCAGCATCCATTCGTAATCCATCTTGTAGACGTGATCGCCCGCAAGAATGACCATGTACTCGACGCCGTAATCCTCGATGATGTCGATGTTCTGATAGACGGCATCAGCAGTGCCTTCGTACCATTGCGTTTCCGAGACGCGCTGGCTGGCAGGCAGGATGTCGAAGCTTTCGTTTCGCTCGGGACGGAAGAAGTTCCAGCCACGCTGCATATGGCGGATCAGAGAGTGCGCCTTATATTGCGTCGCGACGCCGATGCGGCGGATGCCGGAATTCAGTGCGTTCGACAGCGCGAAGTCGATGATGCGTGATTTGCCACCGAAATAGACCGCCGGCTTGGCGCGCCGGTCGGTGAGTTCCTTGAGGCGGCTCCCCCTGCCGCCGGCCAGAACGTAAGCCATTGCGTCGCGGGCAAGTGGCTGAATGCGCTTTTCTACCATTGTCTACTCCTCCCACCAGTCTTCAAGTCTCAGGTTCAAGCATGATCGTCGCCAGCGGCGGCAGGGCGATCGACGCGGCAATGCTGCCGCCGGCGTTGACGGCCTGCACGCGCCCGCCATTACCCTTGCCGCTGCCGCCGTAGATATCGGCATCGGTGTTCAGGATCTCCCGCCAGCGGCCTTCGAACGGTAGGCGGATGGAATAGTTCTCGCGGTAAGCCGGCGTGAAATTGGTGATGACGGCGATCGGCTTCTGGTCCGGCGCCTTGCGCAGCCATGCAAAGACGGAGTTTTCGTGATCGTCGGCGATCAGCCATTCGAAACCGTCGCCCTCGCAATCGCGGGCGTGCAGCGCCGGCTTGGAGCGGTAAGTGAGGTTGAGGTCGCGGACGAGACGGCGCATGCCCTCGTGCATGCGGTATTGCAGCAGGTTCCAGTCGAGCGAGGTTGCCTCGCTCCATTCGCTCCATTGCGCAAACTCCTGGCCCATGAAGAGCAGTTTCTTGCCGGGGTAGCCCCACATGAAGCCATAGTAGGCGCGCAGGTTTGCGAATTTCTGCCAGTCGTCGCCGGGCATCTTTGCAATCAGCGAGCCTTTGCCATGCACCACTTCGTCATGGGAGAGCGGCAGAACAAAGTTTTCCGAATAGGCGTAGAGCAGGCCGAAGGTCAGTTCGTTGTGGTGATGTCTGCGATATATCGGATCACGTTTCATGTAGCTCAGCGTGTCGTGCATGAAGCCCATGTTCCACTTGAAGCCGAAGCCAAGACCGCCTTCATGCACCGGCTGCGAAACCTTCGGCCAAGAGGTCGACTCCTCGGCAATGGTCACGACGCTGGGGTGCTCGGCATAGATGCGGGTATTCATGTCTTGAAGGAAGCGGACGGCCTCCAGGTTTTCGTTGCCGCCATATTCGTTCGGGATCCATTCTCCGTGTTTGCGCGAATAATCGAGATAGAGCATCGAGGCGACGGCATCGACGCGCAGGCCGTCGAGATGGAATTTCTCTGCCCAATAGAGTGCATTGTTGACGAGATACGACTGAACCTCGGTACGGCCGAAATTGTAGATGGCTGTATTCCAATCCGGGTGGAAACCCTTGCGCGGGTCCTCATGCTCGTAAAGTGCGGTGCCGTCGAACCAGCCCAGGCCGTGTTCGTCGGTGGGGAAGTGCGCGGGCACCCAGTCGAGAATGACGCCGATGCCGACCTTGTGGCAGCCATTGACGAAGCGGGCAAAACCCTCCGGTTCGCCGAAGCGGGCGCTCGGTGCGTAAAGCCCGGTGGTCTGGTAGCCCCATGACGGATCGTAGGGATGTTCGGTGATCGGCAGGAATTCGATATGGGTGAAGCCCATGTCGACGCAGTAGGGGATGAGGCTGTTTGCGAGTTCATCCCAGGAGAGGAACGAACCATCCTGGCGGCGTTGCCATGAACCGGCATGGACCTCATAAATCGAGATCGGCTGGCGGCGCTTGTCGGTTTCGCTCCAGTGCTTGAGGTGGTCTTCGTCCTGCCATTCCGGCAGAAGCTCGGGCGCCACGACGGAAGCGGTTTTCGGGCGCAATTCGCTGCGCCGCGCAAATGGATCGGCCTTCAGGGGCAGGAGGATTCCGTCATGGCCCCGAATCTCGAATTTATAAGGCACGCCCGTGGGAACATCCGGCGCAAAGATTTCCCATATGCCGGCGCTGGCGCGGAAGCGCATCACATGACGGCGGCCGTCCCAATTGTTGAAATCGCCGACGACGGAGACGCGCTGGGCGTTCGGTGCCCAGACGGCAAAATGGATTCCCTGCGCGCCCTCATGCTTGATCCAGTGCGCACCCATCTTGTCGAAGAGGCGAAGATGCGAGCCTTCACGCGCGTAGTAATCGTCCATCGGACCAAGCACGGGCCCGAAGCTGTATGGGTCGGTGACGGCCCATTCCGCATCGCCGCGCCGGGCGCGGTAGCGCACGGGCTGCCGTTTCGTCAGCGCTGCTTGCCCTGCGAAAAAGCCATCCGGATGGAGCTGCTTCAGTTCACCAACAACGCTGCCGTCGAGCGTCAAGGCGGTGACTTCTTCGGCGCCGGGAATGAAGCACCGGGCAGCGTAGCTGTCGCCTGCATGGTGCACGCCAAGTACGGCAAATGGATTTGCATGCGAACCGGCAAGGATTGCCGCGATTTCGTCTGCCGAAATTTCCCAGGGACGCTTTACTTCAAGGGCGGCTTTCGGCGTTTTCATCCGGCTCTCCAGATTTCATCGGCATACTGCCGAATCGTGCGGTCGGAGGAGAACCAGCCCATTCGAGCGGTGTTGTTGATGGTCTTGGCATACCAGGAGGACGGCTTGTTCCAGATCTGGTCCACGTCTCTCTGCGCGGCCGCGTAGGCGTCGAAATCGGCGGCGACCATGAACCAGTCGTGCGAATAAATGCCATCGATCAGCTGGGCGTAGCGATTGCGGTCATCCGGCGAGAAGACGCCGCCGGCGATCGAAGCCAGCGCCTGCGACAGTTCGCGGGAGCTTTCGATGATGGCGCGCGGGTTGTGTCCGTCGCTGCGGGCGTCGGAGACTTCGTCCGCTCGAAGGCCGAAGATGACGATGTTGTCGGCACCGACATTGTCGCGCATTTCGACATTCGCCCCGTCCAGTGTCCCGATCGTAAGCGCCCCATTCAGACCGAATTTCATGTTGCCGGTGCCGGAGGCTTCCATGCCGGCGGTCGAAATCTGCTCAGACAGATCCGCTGCGGGCACCATGACCTCGGCAAGCGAGACATTGTAATTGGGTATGAAGACCACTTTCAGGAGGCCACGGACAGCCGGGTCGTTATTGATCGTGCGGGAGACGTCGTTGATCAGCTTGATGATGAGCTTGGCGTTGTGATAGCTCGGCGCCGCCTTGCCGGCGAATAGCTTCACGCGCGGCACCCAGTCGAGTTCGGGATGTGATCGGATCTGGTCATAGAGGGCCACCGCCTCGATAACGTTAAGCAGCTGGCGTTTGTATTCGTGGATGCGCTTGATCTGAATGTCGAACATCGCGGAAGGATCAATCTTCACGCCCATGCGGCTGGCGACAAGATTGGAAAGCGTCACCTTGTTCGCGCGCTTTACGGCGCCGAACCTTTCCTGGAAGCTCGGATCGGTGGCGAATTTTTCGAGCGGCTTCAGCTTCTCGGCGTCATCCATGAATTCGTCGCCGATCGCCTCGCGGATGAGGCCGGTAAGCCCGGGGTTGCATTGCTGCAGCCAGCGGCGCGGGGTGATGCCGTTCGTCTTGTTGTTGATGCGGTTCGGATAAAGCTTGTGCAGGTCCGCAAAGACCGTGACCTTCATAAGTTCGGTATGCAAGGCGGAGACGCCGTTGATCGAATGCGAGCCAACGAAGGCGAGGTTGCCCATGCGCACCCGGCGATCTCCGCTTTCGTCGATCAGCGAAATCGACCGGATTTCGGTGTCGGTGAAGTTCTTTTCCCTGCGGGCCTCAAGCAGGATCTTGGCGTTGATCGCGTAGATCAGCTGCATGTGCCGCGGCAGCAGCCGTTCAAAGAGCGGGATCGGCCAGGTTTCGAGAGCTTCCGGCAGAAGCGTGTGGTTGGTGTAGGAAATCGTGCGGCGGACGATGTCGAAGGCTTGCTCGAAATCCATGCCGTGGACGTCGCACAGCAGGCGCGTCAGCTCGGCCACCGAAACGGCTGGGTGGGTGTCGTTCAGCTGGATCGCGACTTTGTCGGGCAATGAGGTGAAATCGTCATATTGCTGCAGGTGGCGGCGCAGGATGTCCTGAAGCGAGGCGGAGGAGAAGAAGAATTCCTGGCGGAGACGCAGTTCCTGTCCGGCCGGCGTTGCGTCCGCCGGATAGAGCACCCGCGTCAGGCTTTCGGCCTTGTTGCTTTCGCGCAGAGCGCCGATGTGGTCGCCGGCATTGAAGGCGTCGAGCAGGATCGGGTCGATCGGCTGGGCCGACCAGAGACGCAGTGTGTTGACGCGCTTGCCGCGCCAGCCGACCACCGGAGTGTCGAAGGCAGCGGCGATGACGCGCTCTGCCGGTTTCCAGACATAGCGCGGCTCGCCCTCGGCGTCGTTGGCGACGTCGACGGTGCCGCCGTAGCCGATTTCATAGGCGCTTTCGCGGCGTTCGAACTCCCAGGGATTGCCGTGCGCCAGCCAGCTTTCGGGCAGTTCCACCTGCCAGCCGTCGGCGAGTTGCTGGCGGAAGAGGCCGTGGACGTACCGGATGCCGTAACCATAGGCCGGCACCTCGACCGTCGCCATGCTTTCCATGAAACAGGCCGCGAGGCGTCCGAGGCCGCCATTGCCGAGGGCGGCATCCGGCTCGAGGCCGGCGATCACGTTGACGTCGACGCCGAGGGAGGTCAGCGCATCGCGCACCTGCTCCATCAGGCCCATGTTCGTCACGGCATCGCGCATCAGGCGGCCGATCAGGAATTCGAGCGACAGATAGTAAACGCGCTTGTCGCCGGTCGCGTAGACCTTACGCGTAGATTCCATCCATTTGTCGATGATGCGGTCGCGAACGACGAGGATAGTCGCCGTCAGCCAGTCATGCGGCTTGGCAACCTTTGCATCCTTGCCGATGCGGTAAGTCAGGCGTTCGATGATTTCTTCGGCGAGAATTTCCGGCCGGGAACTGCGCGGAGCGGGAGAGGGGATGGTCGGCTTGGAAACGGTATTCATCGTCATATCTCGCCAATTTTGATTTATTTTCAGTGCGTTACGTCTGACGAAGCCGACTTTGCACGCACGCCGGTCACGGCAGTTTATGCATCGTTACCAAGCACTTGCAACAAGGGATTTAGCGAAAGCGAAAATTTGCGGAACCTTCACATTCGCCGGCATAAGGGACTTGATTTCAATTGGTTTTCCCGGTCTGATGCGCGAGATAAGCGCTAAACGAAAAGCCGCCCCCGTTTGTTCCGGAGCGGCTTTTTTGTTGAGAGCACGGAGTCTATTGGGTAAGGCGCACGCTCTGCTTGGCGGCGGAGGAACCGATTATCTTGAAGGCGGCGACAAGCGAGGCCATGTTCTCGGCGGCGAAATAGGTAGAAGAGCTCGTCGCGCAATAGCTAAGCAGCGCCTTGCCGCGATCAGGAGCCATGAACGCAACCGTATAGACCGTGATATTCTTGTCGCGCGCCAGGTCGCACCATTCTTTGGTTTCAGTGTCGGCCGAAGTGTAATTGTTGTTGCCGTCTGTCATGAAGACAATGTATTTGTCTGGCATTAGGCCGTTCTTATTCAAATGTGCTGTATCCTCGGCCGGGGCGATAAGCTTGTTGTAGGCGGCCTTGAAGGCAGCACTTGAATTCGTCCCGCCTGTCGCGGTTAGAGCGTTGACGTAGGTTGACACACGCGACGTTCCCCACGCCAGCTTCAAAGCTGACTGCATTTGGTCATTGTAAGAGACGCTGCCGGTGCGGACGTATTGCAGATTGGGATCGGCGGTATCCAACTGGGTCAGCAGGCTCGAAACGGCCAGCTTCAATGCCTCGATCTTGGTGTAGTAGTCCGTAACAGTTCGTTCACAGGTCTTTGGGCTCCAACTCGTGCCGCAGTTATAGCTTTCCGTCTTCGTATATGAAGACGTAGTATCTTCGGCCATCGAGCCCGAACGGTCGAGCACGAGATACATGGAGAGCGAGCTCTCTGTCACGGTATTTTCGGTGCTGCTTTCAGTCTTGGACAACGAGGCGATTTCCGTGCTCTCTCTGCCCATGAGGCGCATCAGAGCGCTGTTGTCCATGTTATAGGCGGTTTTGACCTCAACTTTGTAAGTCTTGCCGCCCGAACTGGATGTAGTTTCGGTGACAACGACAGACATTCCATCCTTTAGGGCCGCGATAGTGTCCGAATCGTCGAGGTAGTTTGACATCTGGCCAATGACAAAATTCTTGGCAAGCTCCTTGGCGCCATTGACATCGACCGTTTCGGCGACGAGCGCGGAGGCTGCGGCCAGAGCAGCCGAATCGGAGGCTTCCTGCAACTGGCGTTGCGAAAGCATCATACTGGATACATCGACTGCTACACCGGCCGCACTAATCGCCACCGGCATTAGAATCGCCGTCATCATGGCGAAATTGCCTGAGCGGTCGCGTAGGATGCGCGCAATATTGGCGCGTAGAAAAGATGTGGGGGACATCATGTCACCTGAAAGTAAGAAGGTTTATTCTGCCTTCATACTTACAGCGCGGTTGTTACCACACGTCTTAATGTAATCGTTAAAATTGCAGATAACTTGCGATTTCGGGACATGATCTACTGCGTTTGTCGGATAATCCTTCTCGCCAGGCGGATAGCTGGCGCTTTTGCGCATTAACGTCTGTGGCGGCGGTTGCTGCGTCAGTCCTGCACGCTTTCCATCGCCGTTGGTACATTCCGGCACGGAGGCCAGGAAAGCATGCGGATGCTTCGGCGAAGTCCGGTTGATTTCGGGATTCCAGCAGGCAAAAAGCTATTCCTCTTCCGATTACTTGATCGGAATAACGTCGACCGCCTGTACGGCGCGGTGGCCGCCGTAGCTTTTCAGGACGCCGATGACGGGGGCGACGTCGGAGTAGTCGCGGCCGTAGGCGACGACGATGTGGTCGGTGCCGGCGGGCATGTCGTTGGTCGGGTCGAGCTCAATCCAGCCCAGCGTTTCGCCGCACCAGACGCGGACCCAGGCATGCATGGCATCCGCCCCTTCGAGCCGTTCCTTGCCGGGCGGCGGGATGGTGCGCAGGAAGCCTGAGACATAGCCTGCCGGAATGCCGAGGCTGCGGAGTGCGAGGATCATCACATGGACGAAATCCTGGCAGACGCCGCGTTTCAGCTTGAAAGCGTCGAGGGCGGTGGAATCCACCGTCGTCGCTTCCGTGTCGTAGGTGAAATCCCTGTTGATGCGGGTGCACAAGGCGTTGGCGATCTGCAGGACGGTGAGGCCGGGCAGAGCGCAGTCCCTGGCATAGTCGGAAATCGCGCGAGTTTCCGTGAGGCGCGGGCTGCTGGCGAGGAAATGATGTGGAGAGTCCGGCTCCAGCGACCAGATGCCGGCGACTTCCTCCGGCAGGCGGTCGAGGTCCGGCGAGAAATCGGCGGCGATCGAGCGGCTATCGACCTGCACGCGGGCCTGCATGCGGATATCCAGCGTCTCGTGCGGCGACCGCAGCAGGAAGGACGTTGCCGGATGGCGGAAGAAATCGGTGAAATGCGATTGCTCATCCGGCTGCGGAGAAATGGCAATCGAGCCAGCAACCAGCCGCTGGCGATCGGGCAGAGACAGCGGCATCAGCCGCATGATGTGGCGCGCGCCGGAGGCTGGCGTCTCGTAGGTGTATTCCATGTGCAGGGTGAGGTCGTAGAGCACGGCGGTCACCCGAGATAGGTCTGGGCGAGAAGGTCGGACAGCTGCTCCAGCTCGCGTTCGAACTTCTTGTAGATCTCGCCCGTCATCGCTTCCGGCGTCATGACGGCCAGGCCGGAATGCAGACGCATGGCCTCGCGGTAGAAGGGCGACATTTGGCCGTTGACGAAGGCGTTCGGCAGTTGCTCGACCTCGCGATGGATCTCATTCATCTGGAAGAGAACCGAGCGCGGGTTCAGCGGATCGAGCGCCAGAAGGTCGGTGACGGTCAGGCGCGCGGTGTTGACGTTGTAGCGGCGGCGGTGGGTCATGACGCTGTCGCCGATTTCGAGCAGCATGTCCAGCGCGCCATCCGGAGCTTCGGGACCGGACATATGGCCAAGCAGGCGCGTCATGTGCAGTCCGCGCTCGATGTAGCGGCCGAGCGAGAGGAAGCGCCATCCGGTGAAGCGATACATGTTTTCGTGCACGAGACCTGCGAAGCCCGCGAGCTTGCGCAGCAGGATCGTCATGGCATGGCTGGCGTCGTCGCCCGCGGCAACGCTGACGTGGAAACGGTGCGCGGTCTTGGCAAGATCGTTGAGCGCCAGCCAGCCGTCGGGCGAGAATCGGTCGCGGATATTGCTGGCGGAATAGACGGCGCTGTCGATGTTGCGCAGCAGCGTTTCGGGCACGGCTTCTTCCGTGTCGATGTCGACGGCGGCGAGATATTCCGAAACATCGGCAAGCAGCGGCTGGCTCGGATCGGCGGATTCGGCATAGCGCGCATGCCAGGCACGAAGGATACGCAGCGCTCCTTCGGCGCGCTCGATATAGCGGCCGAGCCAAAAGAGATTGTCGGCCGCCCGGCTCGGCAGGCTGCCCGGCATGTTGCGCGTGAAGCTTCCTTCGGCGGGCAGCAGCGTATGGCGCTCGACCGGCTTGTCGCTGACGATCCAGACGTCCGCCGCCGCGCCGCCCGACTGCATGGCGATCGCGGCAGCGTCGGCGCCGGCACCGATGCGGGCAAAGCCGCCCGGCATGATCTGCCAGCCATTGGCGGTGCGGGCAGCAAAGACGCGAAGCGACATCGGCCGCGGCGTCAGCTTTCCGTCCACCCAGGCCGGCGTTGTCGACAGCGTCACGACTTCCTGGCCGACGAGTTTCGGACCGTCGGAATTCAGCCAGTCGGTGATCGAGTCCTTTGCGGTTGCGCGGAGCGACGAGCCGAGCACGGATTCGCCGCTGTCATCGAAGAAGGGCGCGCGCGAATAGGCGGGACCGATCACCATCTTCTCGATGTTCTTCGCGACATGCTCGCGTTCTTCCTTTTGCCCGCACCACCATGTGGCGATCGACGGCAGGTGCAGTTTTTCGCCGAGCAAGCGGCGACAGATCGTCGGCATGAAGGCGAGCAGGGCGCGCGTCTCGAGGATGCCGGTTCCGAGAGCATTGACGATCGTCACCGATTCGGCACGCAGCGCCTCGACCAGACCAGGCGTGCCGATATGCGAATTCTGGTTCAGCTCCAGCGGATCGGCGTAGGCGGAATCGAGGCGGCGCCAGAGCACGCCGATCGGCTTCAGGCCGGCCACCGTGCGAACCATGACTCGGCCGTTGACCACCGTCAGATCTTCGCCTTCGAGCAGCATGAAGCCGAGATAGCGGGCGATATAGGCGTGCTCGTAATAGGTCTCGTTTGCCGGGCCGGGGGTCAGAACGCCGATGCGGTCGTCGCCGGAGTGCTTCATCGCCTGCAGCGCGTCGCGGAAGGCGCCGAAGAAGGAGGCGAGGCGATGGACCGGAGTTTCGGCATAGATATCGGAAAAGGCGCGGGTGGTGGCAACGCGGCTTTCAAGCGCGAAGCCTGCACCTGACGGCGCTTGCGTGCGGTCGGCTAGAACCCACCAGTTACCGTCCGGTCCGCGGCCGATCTCGAAGGCACAGAAATGTAGGTAGTGGCCGGTCGCGGGCTTTATACCGGCAAGTGGGCGCTGGAATTCCGGATTGGCCGCAATCAGGGCGGGCGGCAGAAAGCCTTCCTCGACCAGTTTGTTGTCGCCATAGATGTCGGCGACGATCGCCTCGAGCATATCGGCGCGCTGCACGAGGCCGGCGGAAAGCGCCTGCCATTCGCGCTCGTCGATCAGGACCGGGATATGCGACAGTGGCCAAGACCGCTCGCCGGTGCCCTTGCTGCCATAAGCGCGGTAGAACACGCCGGCATCGCGCAGATAGCGGTCGGCACGGGCGAAACGCTCGGTTAGTTCCTCCTGCGGAATTGCCCCGAAGCCCGCAAGAAAGCGCTGCCAGACCGGACGGATTGCGCCGTCGTTGTCAACCATCTCGTCGGCAATGCCGGGCAGAGGCGCATAGCCGAAGGCCGCATCGTTGCCGCCGCGGCTTTGAACCTCGTCCCTGCGCTTCGCCACTGCCGGTTTCTTGCCCATTAAAACCTAGCTCGTCAAATGCCTGCGGGCCTGCGGAGATCCAGCGTCAGCGGGAATTCCGGCGCACCCGTCTCGGCGAGCGGAATGAAGCCGCCGGCCGTATGCCCCCACGGCTCGAATCGGGAAAGCCGCCTTGCTTCCGCTTCGTTGCCGTTTACCGGGAAGGTGTCATAGTTGCGACCGCCCGGATGGGCAACATGATAGATGCAGCCGCCGATCGAACGCTTCGACCATGTATCATAAATGTCAAATGTCAGCGGCGTGTTCACCGGCAAAACCGGATGCAGGCCCGAGGACGGCTGCCATGCCTTAAAGCGGACCCCGGCGACGGACACACCGGACGTGCCTGTCGGCATCAGCGGCACGGTTCGGCCGTTGCAGGTGACGGTATAGCGTGAGGAATTGCTGGTTTCGAGGCGAACCTGAAGTCGCTCGACCGAGCTGTCGACGTATCGAACGGTGCCGCCGATCGCGCCTTCCTCGCCCATGACGTGCCAAGGTTCGAGCGCCTGGCGGAGCTCGAGTTTCGAGCCCTCGTATTCCACTTCGCCGCAGAAGGGGAAGCGGAATTCGAGTTGCGCCTTGAACCATTCCGGACTGACATCGAAACCGTTCTCCTTGAGATCGGCGAGCACGTCCAGGAAATCGGCCCAGACGAAATGCGGCAGCATGAAGCGATCGTGCAGGGAAGTGCCCCAGCGCACGAATTTGCCATCCGCGGGATTTTTCCAGAAACGGGCAATGAGGGCGCGGACCATCAATTGCTGAGCCAGCGACATGCGGGCATTCGGGGGCATTTCGAAGCCGCGGAACTCGACGAGACCGAGACGGCCGGTCGGCCCATCCGGCGAAAAGAGCTTGTCGATGCAGATTTCGGCCCGGTGCGTATTGCCCGTCACGTCGATCAGCAGATTGCGGAACAGGCGGTCGGCCAACCAGGGAAGCGGTTGCGGGCCGCCGCCGGGTGCGGGGACATGAGCAAGCGCGATTTCCAACTCGTACAGGCTGTCGTGCCTGGCCTCGTCGATGCGCGGCGCCTGGCTGGTTGGTCCGATGAACATGCCGGAGAAGAGGTAGGAGAGCGAAGGATGCCGCTGCCAATGCAGCACAAGGCTCTTCAAGAGGTCGGGCCGGCGCAGGAACGGACTGTCGTTCGGGTTGGCGCCGCCGACGACGACATGGTTACCGCCGCCCGTGCCCGTATGACGGCCGTCGATCATGAACTTGTCGGCGCCGAGGCGGGTCATCCGCGCTTCTTCGTAGATCGCGGTGGTGATCGCGACGCAATCCTGCCAGTTCGAGGCGGGATGGATATTCACCTCGATGACACCTGGATCCGGTGCGACGCGAATGACGTTGATGCGCTCGTCCTGTGGCGGCGAATAGCCCTCGATATGGACGGCAAGGCCAAGTTCAGCCGCCGCGTTTTCGGCGGCTGCGATGAGCTCGAGGTAGTCTTCGATGCGCTCGACGGGCGGCATGAAGACGCAAAGCCGGCCGTCGCGCGGCTCGACCGATATCGCCGTGCGAACCGCGCCGCCGATTTCGCCGAGCGTCTGTTCCACGCGGCTCTGGCCGCTATCGTCGCGCTGAAAGGAGGCCTCTGGCATGGCGCGGCCGGCGGGCACCAAAACTTCGGGCAGGGGCTGGCGCGGGATCGATGGGTCGGCGATGTGGATATAGGGATATTGCGACGGCGGCACGTAAGGAAGTGTGCCAAGCGGCAGACGGTATCCGACCGGACTGTCGCCCGGCACAAGGAAGATCTTGCCGCGCCGGGTCTGCCATTTCTCGCTGATCCAGCGGTGTCCCGCGGCCTTGGCATTCCAGGCCTGTACCGGAAGAATGTAGCCTGTCGGAACCGTCAGGCCGCGTTCGAAGACGCGGGCGATGCGGCTGCGCTCTTCCGGATCCTTCAGCTTGGAATTCGACGGATCGACATTTTCGGGAAGGCTTCCTTCCTTGACGATCCATTCGGCGGGATCTTCATAGGCGGGCAGCACCATGTCAGGTGCAATCGCCAGCTCGCGCGCGATGCCGGTGAGCAGCCGCTCGGCGTCTTCGGCCTTGGCGGCGGTATCGGCGCCTTCTGCCGCGATCAAATCCGGATTCTGCCAGATCGGCATTCCGTCCTTGCGCCAATAGAGCGAGAAGGTCCAGCGCGGCAGGCTTTCGCCGGGATACCACTTGCCTTGTCCGTAATGCAGGAAGCCGCCCGGCGCGAAGCGCTGGCGCAGCCTGCGGATCAGGCTGTCCGCCTTCTCCCGTTTTGTCGGGCCTACGGCGGCGGTATTCCACTCTTCCGATTCGAAATCGTCGATCGACACAAAAGTGGGTTCCCCACCCATCGTCAGGCGCACGTCTTCCGCTTTGAGGATGCTATCCACTTTTTCGCCAAGCGCGTCGAGCTCGTTCCAGCTCTCCTCCGAGAATGGCTTGGTGATACGCGGATGTTCGGCGACACGGGCCACCTTCATGTCGAAGGCGAACTCGGTATTGGCTTCGCCGAAATAGCCGCCGGAGATCGGGGCAGCGTTGCGGTAGTGCGGGGTCGCTGCCAGCGGGATATGGCTTTCACCAGTCAGCAGCCCGGATGTGGGGTCGAGACCGACCCAGCCAGCGCCGGGCAGATAGACCTCGGCCCAGGCATGAAGGTCAGTGAAATCGACTTCCGTGCCGGAGGGGCCGTCAAGAGCCTTCAGGTCTGGCGTCAACTGGATGAGGTAGCCGGAAACGAAGCGCGCGGCGAGGCCGAGATGACGGAGAACCTGAACGAACAGCCAGCTGGTATCGCGGCAAGAGCCTTTGGCTATTTCGAGTGTTTCCTCCGGCGTCTGGACGCCAGTTTCCATGCGGATGACATAGCCGATCTGCTGCTGCAGGCGGGCGTTGAGGCCAACAATCATGTCGACGGTCGGCTGATCCGGCGAATAATCGAGCGTTTCGAGGAAAGCCTTGAGCCGCGGGCCGGGGTCCTCCGCCTTCATGTAGATCGAGAGGTCTTCCTGGATCGTCTCAGGATAGTCGAAGGGCCATTTGGTAGCTTCCTCCTCGACGAAGAAGTCGAAGGGGTTATAGACCGTCATGTCGGCGACCAGATCAACCTCGATCTTGAATTCGGTCACCGGGTCGGGAAAGACGTAGCGGGCAAGATAATTCCCGTAGGGATCCTGCTGCAAGTTCACGAAATGGTTCGACGGTGTGACCTTCAGCGAATGACTGAGCACGCGTGTCTTCGAATGCGAGGCGGGCTTGAGGCGGATGACCTGCGGCCCGAGGCGGACCGGTCTGTCGTATTTGTAATGCGTCAGATGATAGATGCTGGCTTTGATCGACATATTTTGCCTTATCCGGCGCCGCCTCACTGTGCGGCATGACCTGTTCCCGTTGTGGATAGTGTGCAATGCAGCGAGAGAAAGCAAGGCGGAAGGCTAACGCTGCAGCCTTTACGACACTTTTGCAAAGGCGACGACGGCTTTGAGCCCCTTGCCGCGGGCCGCTGGCGAGAGCGTGAGCATCGCATTGAAAAGATTGGCGATTTCTTCAACGATGGGGAGGCCGAGGCCGGCGCCTGGCGCATCGGAGTTGCCGCCGCGTGAAAAGCGGCGGCGCACGGCTTCGAGCTTCTCCGGCGGAATACCGGGACCATTGTCCTCAACCTCGAGGCGCACGGCATCGCCATCCTGCGCGATCCGCACGGTGACCTCGGCACCCTTGCCGGAATATGCGATAGCGTTTCCCGCGAGATTGCGCAGCAATTCGCCGATCAGCAGGGGTTCGGCGCGGATCATCGCAGGACCTTCACCTTCGAACCCCAGGTCGATACCGGCTTCGGCGGCAGCGGGGATCAATTCGCCCGTGATGTCCTGGGCGATGGTGGCGATGTCGATCTTCGAGGCTGCCAGAGCCTCCTTGGCCGTTGCGGCGTCGATCTTTGCCATCAGCAGCAGCTGGGCGAGGATGCGTTCGGCATGCGCGACGGCCTGGTCGCCCTTCAGGGCCGCATCCTGCGCTTCAGGCAGCGTTGCGGCGCGGGCGGAAAGCGCGAGCTGGGTCCGGATGATGGCAAGCGGCGTGCGCAATTGATGGCTGGCATTGCCGGTAAAATTCCGGAGGGCGTCAAGGGCGGACTGCAGGCGCACCATGAAGCTGTTCACCGTATCCACCAGAGGCTGCACCTCGCTCGGCACCGATTGCTCGATCGGATGCAAGTCGTCCGGGCTGCGCTCGCCGATCGCATCGCGAAGTTTGTAGAGCGGGCGGAGCGCGACCGAGACCGAGATCCAGACAATCACGGCCGCACCGGCGATCATGAAGGCGAGGCGGACAGCCGAACGAAGAAGGATGGCACGTGCGAGATGGCGCCGGGCGATCGTCGTTTCCGCGACGGTGACGACGAAGGGAACGGAGCGGATACCGGTCGAGGCGGAGCGCTCCAGCGTGGCGACGCGGATCGGTTCGCCGCGGAAAATATCGTCTGCGAAGACGGCCGCGTCGCCTTTGGTTTCCTTGAGAACCGGAAGCTCCTGATAGCCGGTGATGAACATTCCGGGCGGGCCATCGACGCGGTAGAACACCCGATCCTGCGCAGCAGACGTAAGCATCTCCAGTGCGACATAGGGGATATCGACTTCCAGCGTACCGTCCTCCGCCACGACGACGCGCTCGGCAATGGCAAGCGCCGAACCGGCAAGCACACGGTCGGACACGATGTTCGAGGTCTCGACCGCCTCCCGGTATGTGTCGGCAAGCGCTAGCGTGCCGATGACGGCGGTGGAGATCAGCAGCCAGAAAAGCAACCGGCGCCTCAGCGAATAGGCGGCTTTCATGAGGCCTCGTGAAGCTTGTCGAGATAGTAGCCGATGCCGCGTGCGGTCTTCACGGTCAATCCATGCGGCGCAAGGCGCTTGCGCAACCGGCTGACATATTGCTCGATCGCGTTGGCGGAAATGTCATCGTCGAAGGCCGTCAGCGACTGGGTGATTGCCTCCTTGGACACGACCTTGCCGGCACGCATGAAGAGGATTTCAAGCAGTCCGACTTCGCGAGCGGGAATATCAAGCTGCATGTTTCCGGCCGAAAAAGTTCGGGATTTGAGGTCGAAAGAGACGCAGCCATACATCACCGTCGCTGAGTGCAGGCCCGCCTGGCGCCGGAGCAGCACGCGGACACGCGCTTCGAATTCGGCAATGTCGAAGGGCTTGATGAGGTAATCGTCGGCGCCGAGATCGAGGCCCCTGACCCGCTCCTCCGGCGCTCCGCGTGCGGTCAGGATCAGGACCGCCGCCTGGTTCTGCCGGGCGCGCATGCTGCGCAGGACGTCCAGCCCGTCCATCTCCGGCAGGTTGAGGTCGAGGATCACGAGATCGAAATTTTCCGCCGCGATGACCGCATTGGCGGATGCGCCGTCATGGACGACGTCGACGGCATGCCCCGTACCGCGCAAGATCGCAGACAGGCCGTCGGCCAGCGCGATGTTGTCTTCGGTGAGCAGGATGCGCAACAGTGTTTCCCCAATGTTCTGCGAGAGATTATCAGGTATGGGGAATGGATGTCATAGTGAAATTGTGTGGGGTGATGGTTGGGTGCGGAGCCCCTGGCCGGCTACACAGTACACCGCTCCCTACCCCCCTCGATCCGTTCGCGCTCCTTCATCGCCTCCGCCAGCAGTTTGCGAAAGCGGGGGTCGTCGCGCAGATTGTCCAGGTCCGAATCGTGGGTGAACCACTTGATATGGTAAACCGAGCTGCGCGGCAGCAACTGCTCCAGGATATCGATCGCCTTGTCCACGTTTCCCAGCACAGCATGGACGCAGGCGAGGTTGTACTGGGCGACGATGTCGTCGGGATCGATGGCGATGGCCCGTGCTGCCCAGTCGCAGGCGCGCACTGCATCGCCGAGATGGGCAAGCGCCAGCGCGCCGCGATGAGCCGGGCCTGAATTTTCCGGGTTGAGGTTGAGCGCCCGTTCGGCCCGCTGGAGGCCGAGGCGGGCCCAGTTTTCCTTATCCAGCGTCCGGCCGAGGGATAGATAGGCGGACATCAGGTGGATGGGAGAGACGTAGTCATCCGGCCGGATTTCGGCGGCGCGGGTAAAGTATTGCACTGCCTCGGCGAAATTGCCACGCATGAAGAAGAAGCGGGCATAGTGGAAATTCGCTTCGTAGAGATTGGGGTCGAGGGCAAGCGCGCGCTCGAAAGCGGCCATGGCCTTGTCGTCCTCGCCGTTCTGGTGGAGCGCCAGACCGCGGGAGGCATGGGCCTCGGCAAGGTCCGGATCGATCTCCAGGGCGCGGGCACTCATTTCGAGAATGCCTTTCAAAGGCACATCCGCCGGCGCCCAATCGCGGATTGCCGCGTCGCAATCGGCGATGCCAGCATAGGCCCGGCCGTAGTCCGGGTCGAGTTCGACCGCCTTGAGGAACATACGGCGCGCAAGCTGCAGGTAGGATTTCGTCCAGGTATGGGAAAGCTGGCGGCCGCGCAGATAATAGGTATAGGCCTCGACATTGGCGGTCGGCTCGACGGCAATCGCCTTTCTCTCCTCCGGCAGCAGGCGCACCTTCAACTGGCTGACGATGGCATGGGTGATCTCATCCTGAATGGCGAAGATGTCGGTCAGGTCGCGATCGTAGCGTTCGGCCCAGAGATGGTCGCCGTTCATCGTGTCGATCAAATGGCTCGAGATACGCACGCGCTTGCCGGCGATGCGAACGCTGCCTTCGAGCATATAGCGAACGCCGAGTTCCTGAGCGACCTGCTTCACCTTTACCGACGCGCCCTTGTAAGTGAAGACGGTGTTGCGTGGAACGACGTGCAGACTGGAGATCTTGGAGAGGTCTGTGATGATGTCTTCGGTTATCCCGTCCGAAAAATAGTCTTGATCGGCGTCACCGCTCATGTTCGTGAAGGGCAGGACGGCGACGAAGCAGGTATTGCGGTTCTGTGCCACGAAGCGCGCCGAAGTCGGCGCGTTGAAGGCGACCGTGTAGACCGGGACGGCCTGCCTGATATTTTTGAACACGTGTTCACCTAAAAAGTCGAAGCCGAGATTGAGGCGGGAGCCCACCTGATCGCGAACGATGGAGGAAACGGCGATGCCGCCCGGAGACGCGACGCGCTCCAGCCGCGCCGCCAGATTGACACCGTCGCCGAAGACATCGCCATCCTCGACGATGACATCGCCGAGATTGATGCCGATGCGGAACTCCACGCGCTCCTCCTTCGGTACGTCCTCGTTGCGAACGGCCATGCTGCGCTGGATCTCGGCGGCGCAGGCGACCGCGTTCACCACGCTCTGGAACTCGGCGAAGATGCCGTCGCCAGTAAGTTTGAAGATGCGGCCCTTGTAGTGTGAGATTCGAATATCGATCAGTTCGCAGCGGTGGCGATTCAGCGCCTGCAACGTGCCGGATTCATCGATACCCATCAGCCGGCTGAAGCCGACGACATCGACGGCGAGAATAGCACTCAGTCGCCGTTCCATGACTCTCTCCATGGATTCTCTCATGTCACTCTCGCTTTTCCAGATTTTGACCGCGCAAAGCCATCCCCCTGCAAGAAGCGTCTTGCGATATCGGCGTGCTTCGCGGCTGGTTGAACCTATTATGTTGTGGCCACGCATCAATACACCGTTCGGGCGAAGATTGCGCCAAACGCTAATCCTTTAGGATTGGTTGGCGGCGCAACCGGCCAAAAGCATATTCTTGAGGCAGTGCCTCGATTCGCGACACGAGCCGATCCGCGACTCAACGGCACTGTCTTAAAATTCCTGATTCGGTCGGCTGCTTGTGCCCTTGCGGCCCCTGATGCATTGTTGGGCGCATGAGGATCCGTTTCATTCTGCTTTTGTGTCTTACACCGCACCTCGCGCTTGCGGATCAGGCCTTTTATCCCGCGAAATCCGGCAAGGCGGATGCACGGGTGCTGACGGTCTATTCCTCGCTCGACGAGCCGCTGGCCCAGCCGATGATCCATGGCTTTCAGAAGGCCAATCCGGATGTCGCCGTGCGTTACGAAGACATGCTGACGGGCGAGATCTACGACCGGATCGTGCGGGAGACGGATGCCGGGAAGAAAACGGCGGATTTTGCCTTTTCGTCGGCGATGGACCTGCAGGTGAAGCTCTCCAACGACGGCTACGCGCAGGTCAGCAATCTGCCGATGAGCGGGCAATGGCCGAAATGGGCAAACTGGCGGAACACCGCCTATGCGCTCACTTTCGAGCCGGCCGTTTTTGTCTATCACAAGCCGAGCTTCACGCATGAGCCGGTACCAAGTTCACGGGCGGAATTCGTCGATTATCTGAAGCGCAAGGGCAACGCGGTCTACGGCCGGATCGGCACCTATGACATCGAACGCTCCGGCGTCGGCTTTCTTTTCATGGCGCGCGATCAGGAGCAGTTCGGGGACATCTGGTCAGTGATCCGGGCCATGGGAGCTGCTGGCGTCAAGCTTTATTCGACGAGCTCGGCGATCCTGGAGCGGGTCGCCGACGGGCGCTTCGTGCTCGGTTACAACATCCTCGGCTCCTATGCGGCGGACTGGGCGTCCCGGCACCCCGATGTCGGCATCGTGCTGCCGAAAGACTATACCGTCGTAATGTCGCGGATCGGCCTGGTGCCGCAGGCCGCTGCCGAGCCGGAACTCGGGCGGCAATATCTCACCTTCTTCATGTCGAAGGAGGGGCAGACGATCATGGCCCGGGAGCTCCAGATTCCCGCTGTCAGCCCGGAGGTCGCGGGCGAGAATACGGCCAATACCCTGCAGGAACTCCTCGGCGCCCAGCTCCGGCCCGTTCCGGTCAGCCCCGGGCTGATGGTCTATCTCGACCAGGTCAAACGCGCGCGGCTGATCGCCCATTGGAACGAGGTGCTGCGGACGCAGTAGATGATGGCGGCGTTCGCATTCCCGTCCTTTGCTAAAGCGGATTTGAGGTGTGTGCCGCTGGCGTGACCGAGCGCCCCATGCTCGAATTACGGCAAAAAAGTGTCACCGGCGCTGGATATCCTGGTAATGTCAGCTAAATGACAGCTTGATGTGGTGCGGTTCTGGCACTTCTCTCCGTGGAGGCGGAGGGCAGACGTTTCGGGAGGAGTTTCCGTCGCTATTGCGGACCATCAAGTCCGCTGCCCGGCATTGCTTCCCGATTCCCTTGAGAACAATACGCGGCGCTCACCGCGATCACGGAGGACACATCGTGAAGCATACTTTCCTTGCTACGCTTTTCGCAGCGGCTATCGCGCTGCCGGCCTATTCGGCCGACTACACCATCATGGCGCCTGCCGCACCTGGCGGCGGCTGGGACCAGACGGCCCGTTCGCTGCAGACGGTCATGCAGAAGGAAGGCATCTCCGGCAATGTTCAGGTTCAGAACGTTCCGGGCGCCGGCGGCACCATCGGTCTGGCGCAGTTCGCCAGCCAGAACAGCGGCAATCCGAACGCCCTGATCGTTGGCGGCTATGTCATGGTCGGTGCGATCCTGACCAACCAATCGCCTGTCACGCTGAAGGACGTCACGCCGATCGCTCGCCTGACCGGTGAGTATGAGGCCATTGTCGTTCCGGCGTCGTCCGACATCAAGACGATGGGCGATCTCGTTGCCAAGCTGAAGGCTGATCCGGGTTCGGTGTCCTGGGGTGGCGGTTCGGCCGGCGGTACCGACCACATCGCGGTCGGTCTCATCGCGAAGGCCTCCGGCGTCGATCCGACGACGATCAACTATGTCGCCTTCTCGGGCGGCGGCGAGGCGCTTGCCGCTATCCTCGGCGGACAGGTGACGGCCGGGATTTCAGGCTATGGCGAATTCGAATCGCAGGTAAAGGCCGGGCAGCTCCGCCTGCTCGCCGTCTCGAGCGATCAGCGCATTGAGGGCGTCGACGCCCCGACGCTGAAAGAATCTGGCGTCGATGTCAGCGTGCAGAACTGGCGCATGGTCGCCGCCGCTCCCGGCCTGACGCCTGAGCAGACGGCTGCTGTGACTGCTGATTTTGACAAACTTTCCAAGTCGGCAGGCTGGCAGGAAATCCTGAAGACGAAGGGCTGGGCCGACACATACCTCGCCGGCGATGCCTTCAAGGTGCAGCTCGAGAAGGACGTTTCGGCTACCGAGAGCATCCTCAAAGAGATCGGGCTTGTTAAATGAGCAGGGGCAACGCACCCTTGGCAACGAAGCGCCGCCCGGATTGGGCGGCGCTGATCATTGCCATCTGTCTTTTCGTCGTTGCGGCCGTCATGCTTTGGGACGCCACGCATATGAGAGCGATCGCGCAATATGCCCGCATCGGGCCGGCCACCGCGCCCAAGGTCGTGGCGTTCGGGTTGATTGGCCTCGGCATCTGGACTGTCTTTGAGGCGTTGCGCGGAGATTTTTCCGAGCGCGAACGCCAGGAAGTCGCTCCCGTCATCTGGATCGTTGCCGGTCTTGCGGCACAAATGCTGCTTCTGAAAACGGCCGGCTTCTCGATTGCCACCGGCATTCTCTTTGCGTTCACGGCACGCGGCTTCGGGCGCCGCAAGCTCTGGCTTTCGATTCCCTTCGGCATCGTCTTCAGCTTCATCGTCTGGGCCATCTTCTCGCAACTACTGCAGCTCACCTTGCCTGCCGGGCCGCTCGAAAGACTCTTCTTCTAGGATTGGATGCGATGAGCACCTTTGAATTCCTCTTCCAGGGTATACTGGTCGCCATGCAGCCGATGAACCTGCTTTACGCATTCGTCGGTGTTACGCTTGGAACGGCTGTCGGCGTTCTGCCAGGCATTGGGCCTGCGCTGACGGTTGCCCTTCTCCTGCCTGTCACCTACCGGCTCGATCCGGCCGGCTCGCTGATCATGTTTGCCGGTATCTACTACGGCGGCATGTATGGTGGCTCGACGACCTCCATTCTGTTGAATACGCCGGGCGAGAGCGCCTCGATCGTCACTGCGCTTGAAGGTAATAAAATGGCACGCGCGGGCCGCGGTGGTCCGGCGCTGGCGACAGCGGCAATCGGTTCGTTCGTGGCCGGCCTCATCGCCACGCTGGGGCTTGCTTTCGTCGCGCCTTATATCGTCAAACTGGCGCTGATCTTCGGCCCGCGCGAATATTTCGCCCTGATGGTACTCGCTTTTGTGACCGTTTCGTCGGCCTTCGGGGACTCAGCGCTGCGCGGCTTGACCTCCCTCTTCATAGGCTTTGTCCTTGCCATGGTCGGTATCGACCAGCAAACGGGTCAGGCACGGCTTTCGTTCGGCATTCCCGATCTCCTTGACGGTGTCGAAGTGACGACGCTTGCGGTTGCCATGTTTGCGATCGGAGAAACGCTTTACATCGCCGCCCAAGGCAATCGCGGCGAGGAAAAGGTGGAAGCCGTCCGGGGCTCGCTGTGGATGACGGCGCAGGATTGGTCCCGTTCTTGGAAACCCTGGTTGCGCGGCACGCTGATCGGCTTCCCGATCGGCGCCATGCCGGCCGGTGGTGCCGAGATAGGCACGTTCCTTTCTTATGCGACCGAGAAACGTCTTGCGAAGAATCCCGAAGAATTCGGTCAAGGCGCGATTGAAGGTGTTGCAGGTCCGGAAGCGGCAAACAATGCGTCGGCGGCTGGCACCCTTGTGCCGCTCCTGACGCTCGGCCTGCCGACGACGGCAACGGCGGCGATCATGCTCGCCGGCTTTCAGCAGTACGGGCTGCAGCCTGGGCCGCTGCTGTTTGCGTCCAATCCGCAGCTTGTCTGGGGGCTGATCGCCAGCCTTTTGATCGCCAATGCCATGCTGCTCGTGCTCAACCTGCCGATGATCGGCCTATGGGTGCGTTTGCTGACGATTCCGAAGCCCTGGCTTTACGCCGGCATCCTGCTGTTTGCGACGCTCGGCACGATCGGCGCCAATCCGTCGGTGTTCGAACTCGGCATGCTGCTCGCCTTCGGTATTCTCGGCTATATCATGCGGCTCTTCGGCTATCCGATCGCGCCTGCGGTCGTCGGCCTCATCCTCGGGCCGCTGGCCGAACAGCAGTTGCGGCGGGCACTCGCCATCAGCCAGGGCGACGTGACGACGCTTGTCATGTCGCCGATTGCAGCCGGGCTGCTGATCGTTGCGGCTGCGGCCTTTATCATTCCGCTGATCTTGAGAATACGCGGCCGCGGCGAAGTTCTTTCGCAACTTGCTGCAAGCGAAGACTAAAAGAAAAATACTGCTCGAACCCCTGCCTTGCGGCCGGCCATGAAACATGGGCCGGCTGCTTGTTTTTGCATGGCAGGCCTGAATTCCCGTCACTTGTGGAGAATGCTGCGGCGCATCATATGTGAGCAGTCAATAATGAAGCTAAGTGAGAAAAATAAATGTCCTCCTACAGCAAGTCCATTCGGGAAGGTTTCTTCGGCCGTGCCTTCGCTGTGATCGGCGCCGCAAATGCCGTAAGCGCAGCTTTCGAAGCTGGTCGCCGTCCGAAGGGTCGGGACCTCAAGGTTCTCGGTATCGCGCCGGACGCCTTCGACCATATCGGCCGTTAATCTGCCGATATATTACGCATGAAACAGCCCGCAACCGGTTGGTCGCGGGCTTTATTTTTGCCCCGGACAAGCCGCAACGCATGTAGCGTGCGGCTTTGCTTGCATCAGGCCTTCAGCCGCTCGCGGGCAGGTGAATGGGCTTCGGCTTGCGCCTTCGCTTCTGCTTCCGCTTGGGTTTTCTTGCCTTTCCGCTTGTTGTGGCGGATCGAAGACCAGAGCGAGACTCCGATGAGCGCTGCACCGGCGAGACCGGTGACGACTTCCGGAATGTGGAAGAGGGTCTGGACGTACATTATGATCGCAAGGATCAGGATCGCGTAGAATGCGCCATGCTCCAGGTAGCGGTAATGCGTCAGCGTCCCCTTTTCGACGAGCATGATCGTCATCGAGCGTACATACATTGCGCCGACGCCCAGACCGATGGCGATGATGAAAAGGTTTTGCGTCAGGGCGAAAGCGCCGATGACGCCGTCGAACGAGAAGCTTGCATCCAGCACCTCGAGATAGATGAATGCGCCGAGGCCGCCGCGTGCCGCCTCTGACATGGCCCTTTGCGAGGCGTCCAGTAGCGCGCCAATCACTTCGACGACCAAGAATGTGACAAGACCGTAGATCGCGCTGTAGACGAACGTCGTCGATTCTTCGCCCTCAAGCAGTGAAGCGAAAGTGAGAATCAGCAGGAGAACGAAGGCGATCTCGATGCCCTTGATCGTTGCGCCACGCGACATCAGTTTCTCGAGAGAGACGATCCAATGGACGTCCTTTTCATGGTCGAAGAAGTAAGTAAGGCCGACCATCAGAAGAAAGGTCCCGCCGAAGGCTGCGATCGGCAGATGGGCCTCGTTCATGATGCGTGCATATTCGGCCGGTTGCCGCGCTGCGAGGAGCACGGCGTCGATCGGGCCGATATTTGCGGCAATCGCCACGATTGCCAGCGGAAAGACGATGCGCATGCCGAAGACGGCAATGATGATGCCCCAGGTCAAGAACCGGTGCTGCCAGGCTGGCGTCATTTCATTGAGCTTGTTGGCATTGACGATCGCGTTGTCGAAGGAGAGGGAAATCTCCAGCACTGCCAGAACCGCGCAGATGAAGAAGATCGTCGCCATGCCGCTGATCGTGCCGGTGGACTGCCAGCCCAGCAAAGCGCCGAGCGCCAGGCCAAATGCCGTCATGATGAAAGCCCAGCGGAAATAGCCAAGCGTGGGTTTATGGCTGATGGATTGCTTCATGGCCGCACTCCTTTGGTGCGGACATCGTTTTTGAAGGATGATGTGATTGAAAAGCGCGGCATATCGCAAGGGATATGCGCGTGAGGAATTGTGAGCTTTTTCATCGAATGAAAATCCGCCGGCTATTTGCAGGCGGTACCGACATCACGAGAGCGCCGTAAAAACTCTCGCCAGAGGGGCCCGGCACCAGTGTTTGTCCTGCAGCCGATGCTTCTGCACGGGGGGCAACCATGCGCATCATTTTGGCTGCAGACAGCCTTCTAGGTAGTTAACCTGCGGCGGCAGTCAAGGCGGCCGCAGTACGCGCCGGAGCTTTTCTTTGGAACCATGCAGCCGCCCGCCCGTTAGGCTCTGGTTGAGGCAATGGAACTCCATTGCCGGCGCGATAAAAAGGAGGGACAACGATGCAGGCTTCGACTCATTCTCCCGACAAGCGGGCGGAAGCGGCTGACCGCATGAAGCGGGCAAAGCCAAACCGCATGCAGAAGGTGCAGGTGCTGCCGCCGCACCATGTCGATCTGACGCTGCCGCAGACGCCGATGGACGACATTCATTTTCCGGCTCATGTCACCGGCGCTGATCTTTCAAAAGGCGGTCCCGACACTGCAGCGTCCAAAGGCCGCAAACAGCGCCGCTAGATTTTTTCAGACGGCGCGGGAACCGGCGTCGGGGTTTTTGCATTTAAAGCCCGGACAAAAATGTGAGGACCACATGACGACTGATCTCGTGCCGCAGGACATCTATTTGAAACACGAAAGCGAATGGCAGGCTCTCAAGGAAGCCTTCGGGAACGGCATCGATATCCAGAAGCGCAAAACGGCACTCGGGAATATCACTGGCTGTGGGACGAACGTGCCTCCCGAGAACGACAGGTCAACAGGGCAGCCCGCTAATTCTGATCGCAATTAAAAGGAAGCGCTTGCATGCCTGGCGTTTTCTATGAGTCGGCCTCGTCCTCCGGCGGCAGATTTTTTCCGGAATCGCGTTCCAGGCGCTGCTCCATTTTACCCAGAGCAAACAGGACGCAGACTGCAGCCGCCGTCGCGAAGAAGGCGACCGGCCAGTAACCGAAGCCAACGGCAAGGCCGATCGCGCCTGAGAGCCACATGCCAGCTCCGGTCGTCAGTCCTTTCACCCTACCTCTCGAAAAAACGATCATGCCTGCGGCCAGAAATGCGACGCCCGCCGTCACGGCCTCGATGACGCGCAGCGGATCGATGCGGACCTGCTGGTCGTCGGCAAAGCTCGGCACCTGCACGGCTTCGATGGAAATGATCCCGAAGAGCGCTGCAGCAAGGCTCACCAGAATATGAGTGCGGAGGCCCGCAGGATGGTCGCGCACCTCGCGTTCGAAACCGATGACGCCGCCGAGGACGATCGCGCCGATGAGCCGCGCAAAGATGACCGAATAATGAATACCGGTTTCGGGGAGCATATCGGCAAAAATGACGTCCATGACGGGAACTCTTCCGGTGAAAACATCTCCGCGAGCTAACGTCCTGCGTGGCTCTTTGTTCGCCGGGAGGACTGTGAGCGCTCATGCCAACCTTTCGGAAAGGATTGGGAGGCGATAATCGGCCATCACGGGATTCGGACCAGATGGCTAGAACTGCACCTCGCGGCCGCCGCCGCAAATCATCCGCAAAATCGAAGGGCAGGGGGCAGGGCGGAGCCTTGCCCTGGCTCTTCGCAGGCGCCGTTGCCGTAAGCGGCATTGCTCTTTACGACAACTGGAAGAGCGTGCGGCCGTTCCTTGCCTCACGGGCGCTGGATACAGCTGCGATTACCGCTGCAATCAAGCCAGATGCGCCCAAAGCGGCTGTCGCCAAGAGTGTGCCGAGGCAGGCCGCTGTTTCGCAGCCGCAGCGCCCCGTGCCGCCTGCCGCCGTTCCGGTTCCTGCCGCGCAGCCTGTGAAGCTGTCCTCGACGGCCGCATCACCCGCCAGTTCGGAAAACGCCCGCGCTGCCTTCGGCTATTGCGGGCAGGGCGAGCATATGAACTGCGTCGGAGACGGCGGGACTTTTTGGTATAAGGGTGAAAAGATCCTGATCGCGGATATGGCCGTGCCGGACGTCGGCGCCGCGCGTTGCGAAGGAGAGCGGAGGATCGGCTTTGCCGCAAAATCGAGGCTGCTCAAATTTCTGAATGCCGGGCCCTTCGTCATGAACGCTGCCGGCAAGCCGGTCGGTGCCGGTGCGCCGCACGTGATTTCGCGCGGCGGCCGTTCCTTGGGCACTCAACTGATTAACGAGGGACTTGCCCGCAAGCCAGGCGCTGTCGGTGGGTGGTGCACCTGAGGTCTATTTCTGCTTCGGAGCCTTACCGCTGGTGCGGAAGCTGCCGGTGAAGGCCGTATCCTTGCTCTCGGCGGTGCATTCGATCACGATAGGCTTGCCGCCGTAAGGATTGCCGAAGGTGCAGGTGCCTGCCACCTTGACCTGGCCTGTCATTTTCTCGCCGGCGCCCGTCGTTACCATCTTGAGCGGAATGCGGGCATTGCCGTTGGATGCCGGCTTGATCGCGGTGCCATCGCCTTGAAAGCCAAGCATCTTGCCGCCTGACGTGAAGATGAAGGTCACTTGACCGTTCGGCAGTCCCACGCTGGCGAGTTCGCCCTTGCAGCCCTTCGTTGCATCCACTTTGCCAACGACGAGTTTTGCGCATTTGCCCGCGAGTGTCGAAACGCCGGCACCTGGAAAATTCTGGGAGGCGGCGCTGGCGCCGGAGGCGAAAGCTGCGGCGGAAAGCGCCGCGGCTGCAATCACTATCAGTCTCATCTGTTCAGGATTCCTGTCATGCTGGTTTGCCGGACGGGCGTCGCATGTTTCTGTGTCCGAAATTTGCCGCACTCAAAGAAAACGGGCCGCTGCAGGGATAGCGGCCCGTTCCGGGAAGCGTGGCCGTCAACAACAACGGCCGGCCTCAGTCTTCCGTCTTGCTTGAGCGGGGCTGAATAGGTCTTCGCCTGTTCAATGGCGCCGGTTGGCGTCCTCGACGGACCAGCCGAAGCGCCATGCTTCATAGCGGGCGTACCACACCTCAAGCTCCGTGACGTCGCGGATCGGCATCAGTTCCGGCCGCGACATGGGGTTGTCGCTCAAAGTGTAGCCAAGGACCCGGTCGCGGATTCCGCGCTCCTGCATGTCGAGCAGTTCTTCGATTTCCATCGCTTGCCCCCAACCGCCGGCCCCTCAGCCAGCCTGCCTAGGCAAACATTTCTCCTTGCTAATGTCCAGAGGGCCGGTGTCGATTCCCGCTATTCACAGGATTAGCTCAAATGGAGCAATACCTTCGTCACGGTCATGGAACCCTCCTTCTTCCGGCTTATAAGCCCCCGCGGGAACAGGAGAGACTCTCCAAAATGTGTTGTAAAAATATCGTTAAAATGCTCTGTCACAAGTTTTTGTTCATCTCCCGTTCAGAAAACGGTTTGGGAAAGCTCCGATATGGGTCAAGCTGTTCCTTGTGAATAAGGAGATACTGAATGATTCGATTGACCGCGGTGCTGACGCTGTTCTCAGTCTATGCGTTCACGATGTTCTTCATCGCAGCCATCCCTGAGACGCCGAACCTGCAAACCGCAGCAACTCTATCTGAAGACGCCACGCTTACGAAGTAAAAGTACTTGTTGGGGTTTTGGCTGGCTTGTCAGCCGTGTTGAGCGAGAGCGCAGTTCTGCGCTGTGAGGCGCGATTGGTCGCTTCCTGGAAGATAACTCGCCTATCACCGGCTTGCCGAAATCCCTTTCTAGCGTGGAACAACGCTTTGACCGCTCAATATGGGGAAGATCCGGCTTCATGGACCAAGACGGTCTTTGCAGATCTGCTCAACGAGCGCCTGCAAGTCCTTCACGCGCGCGACGAGCCATTGCAGCTCTTCACTGCTGATCGTGTATTTCGAGGAGTACCGCGCTTCGACGTAGGCGCGAGACAAAAGCTCAAAGCAGCGGCGGGCAAAACGGGTATCGCGCGGCCACGCGGCGACCAGTCGGGCATCGGCGCTTTCGGCTTGCGAGCGCAGCACCTTGATGCGGTGAGACTTCGGGCTGTGGAGAGCCAGAGTGAGTAAAACAGTATGATAGAGCCGCTCGACCGCCTGATGTAAATTAAACGCAGCCTCCTTCAAATTTCCTCTCTCTATGAGGAAACCTGCGGATGCGCTGAATGCATCCGCGCTTGGAAACCACTGATCGAAATACCGCTGTGCCTCAGCCCTTGCCTCCTCCGGTGTCAGCGCCTTCGCCTGGGCGAGGGGATGGCCGGGCTCCTCGTAGAGCACGATGCCGTCTTTGGCGATGTCGGTAAAGAACGGCCGGCCACGCGCCAGTTGGTCGTTGACGTCTGCCAGGCAGTGCACGATCGGGATTACGGGCGTTTCGATCCGGTGGCTGATCTGTTCCTGCAACAACCGTTCCTCCAGCGCCTCCCACAGCTCATGCTCCTCGGCAAAGCTCTTGGTGTTGACGACGATGAGAAGGTCATAGTCGGAACGATAGCCGCTTGAGCGATCCTCGACCCAGTCGCCGCGGGCGTACGAGCCGTAGAGCACCACCTTGAGCACTTTGCCGGCCGCCTTCCTGCCGGACAGCTTGGTGGCGCGGAACTGCTCGACCTCGAAAAACAGGATCTGCAGAACCCGGGCAAGCTCTCGGCGCTTCTTGTCGGGCAGGTGGTCGAGATGGTCTGTCAGGGTCACGGCCGCGTCAAAGCCTTCGGTGGGAATCGTATCCATCGTAACGGCTCATCGGTTGTTGCGCATATAAACTCTTTACGAGAGACGCGCATTAAATGCAACCGATAGCTATTTGTTCTGGCGGCAAATCAGCAACATTGCATGCTGCTGGCGCGGTGGCGATAACCCTCTCGTGTATTGATGTCGGCTTCGTTCCCGGCCGTACAGGTGGGTTCTGGCCGCTCCGGTCTATTGGGTCGCTGATAGTGAGCGCCACTGGCAAGCGCCCACTGCAGTAATCCAGCCTCGCTTTCCTCCGGGCAAGTGCTTTGAAGAACTTGAGGATGGCTTCTTGTCGGTCTTTCGGAAGCTCCGAAAACGGCACTGGATGATAGTCTTTCAAGGTTTGCTGAATCTGGGAGGAGCACTATGTAAAAAGGGCCTCTCGATTTCTCGAAAGGCCCTGAATTTTAAGCGATCTGAATGGTGGGCGTGACAAGGATCGAACTTGTGACCCCTACGATGTCAACGTAGTGCTCTCCCGCTGAGCTACACGCCCATCCGATGGCGGCGCATAGATCACAAAACCTTGGGAGCCGTCAATAGGCTTTTTTGAAGTTTTGTGACGCGCCGGTCGCAAGCCTTATGCGGCAAGCATTTTGTTTACTTCATCAACGAGATCGCGAAGATGGAAGGGCTTGGAAAGCACCTTTGCATCCTTCGGCGCCTTCGAATCGGGATTGAGCGCGACGGCTGCAAAACCGGTTATGAACATAACCTTGAGGTCCGGGTCGAGTTCGGTCGCCCGGCGCGCGAGCTCGATGCCATCCATCTCCGGCATGACGATATCGGTCAGGAGCAGGGAGAAGGGCTCTTCACGGAGCCTGTCATAGGCGCTTGCGCCGTTGTCGTAGGACAGGACCTTGTAACCGGCCTTTTCGAGCGCCTTCACGAGGAAGCGGCGCATGTCGTTGTCGTCTTCGGCGAGCAGTATCTTCTGAGTCATTATCCAGACCGATTGTGAATAGGTTTTGGTGGGAGGTGCCAGCTATTTACACTAGACTTTAGCCGGTAAACAACCGGTGAATTGCCTACCCCAGGCTGTCATCCCCGCTACATAGTATGGACTTGAGGTGAGGCAACTGGCAACATGGGCGAAGCAGCCGTCCTGTGACATGGTTAAGAGGGAAAAAGGTGCCGGAAATTCGCGAATACGAGCTTTTTGAGATCCGTGAGCCCGTGTCGCAGACCATTCCCTTCGTTTATAATTCCCCCCACAGCGGCCGTATTTATCCACCGGAATTTATCGCCCAGTCGCGGCTCGAGGGCATTTCCATCCGCCGGTCGGAGGATCACTATGTCGACGAGCTCTTTTCCGCCGCCAGTCGGCTCGGCGCGCCTTTGCTTCTCGCCAATTTCCCGCGCGCCTATCTGGATGTGAACCGCGAACCCTACGAACTCGATCCGCGCATGTTCGATGGGCTGTTGCCGCCTTACGCGAACATCAATTCGCTGCGTGTTGCAGGCGGGCTCGGGACCATTCCGCGCATCGTTGCCGAGAATATGGAAATCTATGCCCGTCGGCTGCCGGTGCAGGAAGGGCTCGATCGGGTCGAGAGTATCTACAAACCCTATCACGCCGCGCTGCGTCGCCTGATTGCGCGCACCCACGTGCAGTTCGGCTTCGGCGTGCTGATCGATTGCCACTCCATGCCGGGCAATGTGCGTGTCGCAGGCAGCAATACGCGGCCCGACTTCATCATCGGCGACCGGTATGGCACCAGCGCATCGGCCGAGCTTTCGCGTATGGCAATCAGTATTCTCGAGGAGATGGGTTTCACCGCCATCCGCAACAAGCCTTATGCCGGCGGCTTCATCACCGAACACTACGGTCGGCCGGCGCGAGGGTTGCACGCCCTGCAGATCGAGGTGAATCGGGCGATCTACGTGGACGAAGTGACCCTGGAAAAGCACACGGATTTTCCGCTGATCGTCAACGCCGTAACGGGTTTCATGCGGCAGATGGCGAGCTACGTGGAACAATTCTCGATCGATACGGCGCTTGCTGCCGAATAAGCTCCTAGACAGTCGCTCAAAAAAGAACCGCGCTGTTCAGCGCGGCTAAGTCTAGGGAGGAAACACCCAAGGAGGGTATTTACAGTCAGAAGACTGTATGAAGACGCTACTGCTGCGCTGCACAATTGTCAATCATTATTTTGCAATGCAAAATCTTTAGGCAGCTATCGAGAAAATGCCTGAAACGTTTGCATTCGAGCGCAATTCCGCTAAGAAATGCGCGCCACACGGCCCAGAAAAACGGATTGCCCATGCTCCCTGACCGCACGTTCTTCAATCGCCTGGCGGAAGCCGCCAAGGCTGAAACGCTGCCGCGATTCCGGTCCGGCCTCGATGTCACAAACAAGCTTTCGAGCGGTTTCGATCCCGTTACCGAGGGCGATAAGGCAGCGGAAGCTGCAATCCGCAAGCTGATTGAAGAGCGTTTTCCTGATCATGGCATTCTCGGCGAGGAACATGGCAACGTCGGGCTGGATCGCGACTATGTCTGGGTCATCGACCCGATCGACGGCACGCGGGCCTTCATTTCCGGCGTGCCGGTCTGGGGAACGCTGATCGGGCTGCAGAAGAACGGCCGGGCGATCATGGGTATGATCGAGCAACCCTTCACTGGTGAGCGCTATTTTGCGGATCAGAACGGCTCGATCTATTCCGGGCCGGAGGGCGAACGGCGCTTGAAGACACGCGATTGCGGCATGCTTTCGAAGGCGATCCTCTTCACCACGTCGCCGCATCTCTTCACCGGCTTCGAAATGGAGAAATATCGTGAGATCGAAAGCCAGGTCCGGCTTTTCCGCTACGGAACGGATTGCTATGCCTATGCACTGCTGGCGGCCGGCCATGTCGATCTGGTGATCGAAAACGGCCTCAAGCCCTACGATGTCGGCGGGATCATTCCGGTGATCGAAAATGCCGGCGGCATCATCACGACTTGGGAGGGCGGGCGGCCGGAAAACGGTGGCTCGATCATCGCTGCCGGCAGCCGTGCTGTTTACGACCAGGCACTTGCGATCCTGCAGCGCTAAGCTACCGTCCGCTCAGACACCGATCCCCTCGACCTCTTTCCTGGCCTCGGCGTCGCTACCGGGGATAAACGCATGGAACGCTGCGAGTGCTGCGGCGCGATAGGAATCGCGCTCCTGAAAAATCTCATGCCGCGCGCCATTGATGGGCACGAGCTGGCCGGCACGGAAATAGCGGGAGAGCCGTTCCTGCGCGATATAAGGCACGACGCCGTCGCGGGTCGGGGCAATGACGATCGTTGGGATGGTGATCGAAAAGAGATGGCTCGGCATTAGAACCCTGTCGATCGCCTTGAAGGATTCGTGCAACCAGCGTGCTGTGGGCGGGCCGAGTGTCAGTTCCGGGTGCTCCTTCATCATAGCGACGTTCCGTTCGAAACGCACTTCGTCCGATGTCAGCGGATTGTCCTGAAAAGGCAGTTCCCGGAGTTTGCGGCTTAGCGGCAGCGAGCCGAGCCCGAGCGCGCAAGCCGTGGCGGCGAGGCGGCGGATGGTCGAGGCTGACGCCGCCTGGCCGATCAGGCCGATGAAGGGCGCGGAAAGCACCATGCGTTCGATGCGCGTCGTCAGATAGGGTGCTGCCGAAAGCGCAATCAGGCCGCCGGTCGAATGGCCGAGCAGATAGAATGGCAGGCGGGTGTCGGGCAGCACCACCTTCTCCAAAAAGGTGTCGAGGTCCCGTTCATAGTCGGAAAAGCGCCGCACATGGCCATGCTGCCGCTTCTTGATGAGCCGTGGCGAACCGCCCTGACCGCGAAGATCGAAGATCGCAACCCAGAGGCCCTTTGCCGTCAGATCGCGGATCGTCTCGAAATATTTCTCGATATATTCATTGCGCCCCTGGAGAATGACGACCGTGCCTTTCGCAACGGAGGTATCGGACCGGAATACCGCATAGCGCAGCTTCCAGCCGTCATGCGTCTCGAAATAGCCCTCTGTGCGGCTTGCCGGAACCGGATTGTCAGGTGTGGAGATGAGGACGCTGTCCATAAGCCGCTGCTTTCGATGCCGCCTTGAATGTAGGGGATAATGCACGGAGATGGAAAATCAACTCTTAAGCTGGAGCAAGAAAAAGAGACCGGCGGGGCGATCTGAGGGGATGCCCGGCGCCGGCCGCAAATCGGACTGAAGAAGAAGGGACGATGCACTTCAGCCATCGGGCCAGTTTGATTACCCGACGATACAATGTTTACAGAAGTGCGGCTGAACGCATGCCGAACCGCGCGTTCATGCCCTGTTCACCTGGCTTCAAACGGGGGCTTGAACTGCGGAAAGTCGATCACCATCTCAATTCTGCGGGTGCCAAAAGGGGTCCGCTGAACCGTCCCGAAGCTGCCGAATATGGGGTTTCAGGGGCATCTATCGCAACACGTCGCTTCCTCAGGAGGACATCATGCGTCACGTCGACTTTTCTCCACTCTATCGCTCGACCGTCGGTTTCGACCGTCTCTTCACCATGCTTGATAGCTTGTCTCAGCCGGATCAGGGCAATACCTATCCGCCCTACAATATCGAGCGAACCGGTGAAAACACCTATCGCATCACCATGGCGGTTGCCGGTTTCGATGAAAGCGAAATCTCCATCGAGGCTCAAGCTCACACGCTGACCGTCAAGGGCGGAAAGAGCGAAGAGAATGCGGAGGGCAGCGAGTTCCTCTATCGCGGCATCGCCAAGCGCGCCTTCGAGCGCCGCTTCCAACTTGCCGACCATGTCGAGGTAACCGCTGCTTCGCTGAAGAACGGCCTGCTCCATATCGACCTTCTTCGCAGCATCCCGGAAGCCATGAAGCCGCGCAAGATCGCGATTGCCGCAGAGCCGGTAAGCGCGCCGAAGGCTATCGAGGCCCAGGTCGCCCACTAACCGATCCCTCCCAGGATAGGAAAAGGCAGGCGGCGCTCCGTTGGGGCGCCGCTTTTTTGTTACCTGCGGATCAGGCCGGGCTTGCAGCCTCTTCGGCTTCCTCTTCCGTTATCCGGTGCGCGGCCGCTGCGGCATATTTCTGCGCGATCACGGCGCAGACCATCAACTGAATCTGATGGAAGAGCATCAGCGGCAGGACGATTGCGCCGATCGACTGGCCGGCGAAGATGACGCTTGCCATCGGCACGCCGCTTGCCAAACTCTTCTTCGAGCCGCAGAAAGTGATGGTGATCTCGTCGGCCTTGTTGAAGCCGAGAAAGCGGCTGCCGTGCATCGTGAGCATCAGGACGATCGCAAGCAGCAGCATGTCGAGCACGACGACGACGGCGATGTCTCTTACCGAGAAGGTGTGCCACAGTCCCTCGACCACTGCGGTGCTGAAAGCGAGATAGACGACCATCAGGATCGAACCGCGATCCACCGGCATCAGGACCTTTTTCTTCGCGCGGATCCAGTTGCCGATCCAAGGCTGCAGGATCTGGCCGGCCACGAAGGGCGCAAGCAGTTGCAGCAGGATCTGCTCCAGCGCATCCCAGGAAAAGCCGCCATGGCCACCAACGGAAAAGAGCAGGCCGACGAGCAGCGGCGTCAGGAACATGCCGAAGATGTTGGAAGCAGAGGCCGAGCAGATGGCCGCCGGCACATTGCCAGCTGCCATCGAGGTGAAGGCAATCGAAGACTGCACCGTGGATGGCAGGACGCACAGGAAAAGAATGCCGAGATAAAGCGGCCGCGGCAAGATCGAATCCGGGATCAGGCTAAGCCCCATGCCGAGCAGCGGGAAGATGGCGAAGGTTGTCAACAGAATGACGAGGTGCAGCCGCCAGTGCAAGAGGCCCGCAATGACGACGTCACTGGAGAGCCGTGCGCCATGCAGGAAGAAGAGCAGAGCGATGGCAAGATTAGTGGCGACGCCAAAATAATCCGCGAAAGTGCCGCTTGCCGGAAGCAGCGAGGCAAGAATGACAGTACAGACGAGCAGGATCGTGAAGGTATCGGGCAAGAAGCGGCGCATGATGCTTTCTCGGCATTTTCAGAAGCTCGTTGCTTTGTCGCTAATTATGATTCAGGATGCAAGGAATAACAGTTATCGCGAACTGGGATTTCCGTGCTTGATTTGACGCAATTGCGCAGTTTTGTTGCCGTCGAGCAGATGGGCAGTTTCACGCTCGCGGCCGAGCGGCTGGGTCTTGGGCAATCGACCGTCAGCCAGCATATCCAGCGGCTGGAGACTTCCCTCGGGCGAAAACTGCTGGCTCGCGATACCCACAAGGTCGTACTCACCGGAGATGGGGAAGCGCTGCTTTCGCATGCGCGCATGATGCTTTCGATCGAGGCACAGGTTCAATCGCTTTTCAAGGATAGCAGCCTGCGTGGCCGGCTCCGCCTCGGTGTCTCGGAAGATTTCGTGACAAGCCAGCTTCCGGCCGTGTTGGAGGATTTCGTGCGGTCGCATCCGTCGGTTGATCTGGAATTGACGGTAGCGCTCTCTGGAGCGCTCTACGAGATGCAGGACAATGGCGAGATCGATCTGGTGCTCGCCAAGCGCCGGCTCGGCGATACCCGCGGCACGCTTGTCTATCGCGAGCCGCTCGTCTGGCTGGCGCGCGATCCGGACCATGTGTTTGCGCAGGGACCGCTGCCGCTGATTGCCTTCCCGCCGCCGAGCGTGACGCGCAGCATTGCGCTCGAGGCCCTCAGCCGGGTGCAGGTGCCTTGGCGGATCGTCTGCACCTGCGGCAGCCTCAGTGGCTTGACAGCCGCGGCGCGGGCTGGAATGGGCGTGCTGGTGCAGCCGCGCAGCATGGCTCCCTCTGGATTGAAAGAGATTGGTGCGGCAAGGCTGCCGCTGCTGGAGGATGTGGAATTCGTGCTGGTGCCGCGCAAAGGGGCCGATCAGGCGCTGGTGTCGGCGCTTTCGGAGGATATTCTTGGGAAGGTGCGGGGCCTGCGATCAGCCGCATAGAAATAGAAACCCGCTTGGTGGCGGGTTCCGGTTGCTTGCCGATCAATAAGGCGAAACGCACTGCCGGCGCGGGCCATAGTACGGCTGGAACGTATTATCCCATGCCCTATAGGAGCGATATCGGCTGTAGCACCAGCGCGTATGACCGTTGCCGCCATAGGCATAGGAGGACGGGGGGCCATAGTAGCGTGGCTGAGCCAATGCGCCTCCGATGATCGCACCGAGCGCCAATCCGCCAATAATGGCCGCGGCGTCGTTGTTACGATGCCGGCGGTAGTAGCGGCGGCCGTAATAGCCGTCATAGTTCCGATAGCGATAGCCACCATAATTTCGGTAGCCACCGTAATTCCTATAGCGGGTGTAGCCGCCGTAATTCCTATAGCCCGGATAATAGCGGCGTCCATTCCATCGGCGGATGATCAGGCGGCGGTCTTGAACCTGCTCTATGTTCGAAACCACCTTCGGTTTTTCGAAATTGACAACCGGAAATGCTTCGGCAGGTGGAATACCGGCAAAAGCCGTCACAAGTGACATGAGCGCGACTGCTAACTTTTTCATGGCTCTTCACCTTTCGCTCATAAACGAGAAACCCTCCTTAAAGTTCCAGTCGATGGAAGATTTGCAGCATTTCGCCCGCAAAAGTTAATCGGCTGCTTACCGTTTTAAGCCCCTCTCAACCCTTTCGCTTAGCTGTTTGGTGAGATTCCGACTCCTAGTTTGGGAACCGGTAACGGTCGTCGCTCGGGGCAAGGGAGGACAGACCGATGATGTATGGCGCACTATTCGTATCCGGGCTGGTGGCCTGTGTAATGATGATCCTTGTGATCGGGCACGAAGCGGAAAAGGCGGCTCGCGGTGCCCCGCAATCCGCCGTCTACGGCCATCAGAACTAAATGGAATCGGCCTTTATGCCGCCAGGCATTTCAGGAAGCCGTCGACATCGGCTTCCGTCGTGGCGAAGCTGGTGACGAGGCGGATCAACGTCTCGTTGCCGCCGACGAGTTCCGGGGTTGCGGCTGGAACCGGCCACTCGTAGAACTTTGCACCCCTTCCCTCGGCGATCTTCGCCGCCGCCGTCGTGACGACGGCGAAGACTTCGTTCGTGGCGGTGGGCCATGCGAGTCTCGCCGAATTGCTGGCGCCGATGCCTACGCGAAGACTGTCCGCCATGCGGTTCGCATGGCGGGCGAGATCGAGCCAGAGATCGTTCTCGAAATAGGCGTCGAACTGGGCGGCGATGAAGCGCGACTTGGAGAAGAGCTGCGCGGCACGCTTGCGGATGAAGGGCATCTCTCTGGCCTGATCCGGATTGAAGAAGACGATCGCCTCCGCGCACCAGCAGCCGTTCTTGGTGCCGCCGAAGGAAAGCATGTCCACGCCGCGTTTCCAGGTCATTTCGGCAGGCGTTGCGCCAAGCGCCACGAGTGCGTTGGCAAAACGTGCGCCATCCATATGAAGGGCTAGGTTGCGCTTCCTTGCGATGCCGGAAATCTCACCGATTTCCGGCAGCGAATAGACGGTACCGATCTCGGTGGCCTGGGTAATAGTGACGGCACTCGCGCGGCCGTGATGCACGTCATCCTCAGGGAAGCTTGCGATCTTTGCCGAAAGCTTTGCCGGATCGATCTTGCCGGACTCTCCGGGCACAGCGACAAGGCGGGCGGAACCTGAAAAAAATTCCGGTGCGCCGCATTCATCCTCAATGACATGGGCCTCCGAATGGCAGAAGGCGACGCCGCCGGGGCGTTGGACGCTCGCAAGAGAAAGGGAGTTCGCAGCCGTACCCGTCGCGACAAAGAAGACAGCGACTTCGCGCTCGAAGACTTCGCAAAAGCGCACCTCGACTTTTTTATCGAGATTGCTGGTGCCGTATGCGGAAGCGAAACCGGCGGATTCGGCGAGCAGGCGTTGGGCAATGGATTCATGGGCGCCAGCCCAGTTGTCGGAAGAAAAAAACATGAAGAACCGTCGGGGAAAATGTGGGGTTGGCGAGTTCGGCCGGGACATTACGCCAAAGCTTCACGGGATCAAACATCTGCCTCGCAATGCATCACAAAAATTGAACTCCGCAATCAATAAACAAAATAGTACGGCAATATGTAATTTAATTTCGTCATTCCCATTAATTCGGCAATCTTCAGTCCCAAATTGACGATTTTTTAATCGCGCGCTCTTGCGGAGCGCATAGGTTTCTGGCATAGAACTGATGAATTAGGACAGTGTTGCTGTCCTATTTTGGCCTTTACGGCCGAAGAGGCGCCGAAAGCCCTGACCTTTGCAGGGTTTCACGCTATAGTCCACTCAAGCGCAGCCTTGGCAGCGCGGAGGCGACTGGGCAGGCGCGGAGCGCGGCGGCTTGCTTTTAGCGGGTCAACGCGACCGGATCTTCGATAATGCAACAGCGCTGTCACGCGCCGAACCCAGTATCAAGGGCGGCGCGCGACGAAGAGACGCCCGCTCGCGGGCTTTGACAGGAGGGAAAGATGACGAAGACGCCATCCACGGGTTTTGACCAGTTCGCAGCGGACGTGCGCGCAACGGCCAATACGCGTAAATCCGCCTCCGGTCTGCCGCGGAAACAGGGGCTTTATGATCCGCGCAACGAGCATGACGCCTGCGGCGTCGGCTTCGTCGCGCATATGAAGGGTCAGAAGTCACATCAGATCGTCAAGGACGGTCTCTTTATTCTGGAAAACCTGACGCACCGCGGTGCTGTCGGCGCCGATCCGCTGATGGGCGATGGCGCCGGCATTCTCGTGCAGATTCCCGACCGCTTCTTCCGCGAGGAGATGGCCAAACAGGGCGTTATCCTGCCGAAGGCCGGCGAATACGGCATGGGCCATATCTTCATGCCGCGTGATAAAGGGCAGATCGAGCACTTCAAGAAGGTGATCCAGGATGTGATCACAGAGGAAGGCCAGGTCTTCCTCGGCTTCCGCGACGTACCTGTCGACAACTCGTCGCTCTCCAAGGCACCAGATATCGCCGCGACGGAGCCGCACCATGTGCAGGTCTTCATCGGCGCCGGCGAGGATGCAGCGACGAACGACGAGTTCGAGCGCCGTCTCTTTACGCTGCGCAAGGTGATCTCCAATCGCATCTACGACGAGTTCGAAGGCGAGGAGAGCAACTTCTATCCGGTGTCGCTGTCGTCGGCGACCGTCGTCTACAAGGGTATGTTCCTCGCCTATCAGGTCGGCGCCTATTATAAAGACTTGTCCGACCCACGTTTCGAAAGTGCGGTCGCCCTCGTGCACCAGCGCTTCTCGACCAACACCTTCCCGTCGTGGAAGCTGGCACACCCCTATCGCATGGTCGCACACAACGGCGAAATCAACACGCTGCGCGGCAACGTCAACTGGATGGCGGCGCGCCAGGCTTCCGTGTCTTCGCCGCTCTTCGGCGAGGATATCTCCAAGCTCTGGCCGATCTCCTACGAAGGCCAGTCGGACACGGCCTGTTTCGACAACGCGCTCGAATTCCTCGTGCGCGGCGGCTATTCGCTGTCGCATGCGGTGATGATGCTGATCCCGGAAGCCTGGGCCGGCAACCAGTCGATGGCGGCCGAGCGCAAGGCATTCTACGAATACCACGCAGCGCTCATGGAGCCGTGGGACGGACCGGCCGCCGTCGCCTTCACGGACGGCAAGCAGATCGGCGCGACGCTCGACCGCAACGGCCTGCGTCCGGCCCGCTATCTCGTCACCAACGACGATCGTGTTATCATGGCGTCGGAAGCGGGCGTGCTGCCAGTTCCGGAAGAAAATATCGTCCAGAAATGGCGCCTGCAGCCCGGCAAGATGCTGTTGATCGATATGGAAGAAGGCCGCATCATCTCGGATGACGAGGTGAAGTCGCAGCTTGCGACCCAGCATCCCTATCGCAGCTGGCTCGATCGCACGCAGCTCATCCTCGAAGACCTGAAGCCGGTCGAACCGCGCGCGCTGCGCCGTGACGTTTCGCTGCTCAACCGCCAGCAGGCCTTCGGCTATACAACCGAAGACACGAGAATCCTGATGTCGCCGATGGCGACGACGGGTCAGGAAGCGATCGGCTCGATGGGTACGGATACGCCGATTTCGGCGATGTCCGACAAGTCGAAGCTGCTCTACACCTACTTCAAGCAGAACTTCGCGCAGGTGACGAACCCGCCGATTGACCCGATCCGCGAAGAGCTCGTCATGAGCCTCGTTTCCTTCATCGGGCCTCGGCCGAACATCCTCGACCATACGGGCATGGCGAACGCCAAGCGCCTCGAAGTGCGCCAGCCGATCCTGACCAACGGCGATCTGGAAAAGATCCGCTCGATCGGTCACACGGAAGATCGCTTCGATACCAAGACGCTCGACTTCACCTATGATGTGGAGCGCGGCGCCGAAGGCATGCCGGAGATGCTCGACCGCCTTTGCGAGCGCGCGGAAGCGGCGGTCAAGGGCGGCTACAACATCATCGTGCTCTCTGATCGTCAGATAGGGCCGGACCGCATCGCGATTCCCGCGCTGCTGGCGACCGCTGCCGTGCACCACCACCTGATCCGCAAGGGGCTTCGCACCTCCGTCGGTCTCGTCGTCGAAACCGGCGAGCCGCGCGAAGTACATCACTTCTGCCTGCTCGCAGGCTATGGTGCCGAAGCGATCAACCCTTATCTCGCCTTCGACACACTGCTTGACATGCATGCCAAGGGCGAGTTTCCAAAGGAAGTGGACGCCAGCGAAATCGTCTACCGCTACATCAAGGCGGTCGGCAAAGGCATCCTCAAGGTCATGTCGAAGATGGGCATCTCGACCTATCAATCCTATTGCGGCGCGCAAATCTTCGACGCAATCGGCCTGCAGTCGGATTTCGTCGACAAGTATTTCTTTGGCACTGCAACGATGATCGAAGGCGTCGGCCTGGAGGAGATCGCCAAGGAAACTGTTGCTCGCCATACGGCCGCCTTCGGCCGCGACCCGCTGCTTGCCAGCACGCTCGACATCGGCGGCGAATATGCTTTCCGCATGCGCGGCGAAAGCCACGCTTGGACGCCGGACGCGGTCGCCGCCCTTCAGCATGCGGTTCGCGGCAATGCTGAGGATCGCTACCGCGAGTTCTCCGACATGATGAACACTACGGCACTGCGCATGAATACCATCCGCGGCCTGTTCAACGTCAAAAGCGCCGAGCAGCTCGGCCGCAAGCCGATTTCGATCGACGAGGTCGAGCCGGCAGCCGGTATCGTCAAGCGCTTCTCCACGGGCGCGATGTCCTTCGGTTCGATCAGCCGCGAGGCCCATACGACGCTGGCGATCGCTATGAACAAGATCGGCGGCAAGTCGAACACCGGCGAGGGCGGCGAAGAGTCCGACCGCTACATGCCGTTGCGCGACGGCTCGATGAACCCGGAACGCTCGGCGATCAAGCAAATCGCGTCGGGACGCTTCGGAGTGACGACCGAATATCTCGTCAACGCCGACATGCTGCAGATCAAGGTCGCGCAGGGTGCCAAGCCTGGCGAAGGCGGGCAGCTGCCAGGTCACAAGGTCGATGCGACGGTTGCCAAGACCCGTCACTCGACGCCCGGCGTCGGCCTGATCTCACCGCCGCCGCACCATGACATCTATTCGATCGAAGATCTGGCGCAGCTGATCTACGACCTGAAGAACGTCAACCCGGCATCGGACATCTCGGTCAAGCTCGTCTCAGAAGTCGGCGTTGGCACGGTTGCCGCCGGTGTTGCCAAGGCGCGCGCCGACCACATCACGGTTGCCGGCTTTGACGGCGGCACGGGTGCTTCGCCGCTCACCTCGCTGAAACATGCCGGCAGCCCTTGGGAAATCGGCCTTGCCGAAACCCAGCAGACGCTGGTGCTGAACGGCCTTCGCTCGCGCGTCGCCCTACAGGTCGACGGCGGTCTGAAGACCGGCCGCGACGTCATCATCGGGGCGCTACTCGGTGCAGACGAGTTCGGCTTTGCGACGGCACCGCTGATTGCCGCTGGCTGTATCATGATGCGCAAGTGCCATCTCAACACCTGTCCGGTGGGGGTTGCGACGCAGGATCCGGTTCTGCGCAAGCGCTTCAAGGGCACGCCCGAGCACGTCATCAACTACTTCTTCTTCGTCGCCAACGAAGTGCGCGAAATCCTGGCCTCGCTCGGCTTCACCAAACTCGATGACATCATCGGCGCTTCGGAACTGCTCGAGAAGGACGAGATGCTGGCGCACTGGAAGGCCAAGGGGCTCGATTTCAGTCGCATCTTCCACAAGGTCGATGCCGCGAAGGAAGAGACTTACTGGACGAGCCGTCAGAAGCACCCGATCGACGACATTCTCGACCGCAAGCTGATCGAGAAGGCCGAGCCTGCGCTCTCCTCGAAAACGCCGGTTGCCTTCGAAGTCGACATCAAGAATGTCGACCGTTCGGCGGGCGCCATGCTTTCGGGCGAGGTTGCGAAGCGCTACAACCACCGCGGCCTGAAGGACGACACGATCAACGTCACGCTGAGGGGCACGGCGGGTCAGAGCTTCGCTGCGTTCCTCGCACGCGGCGTCACCTTCACCCTGATCGGCGACGGCAACGACTATGTCGGCAAGGGCCTCTCGGGCGGCAAGATCATCATCCGGCCCCCGGAAAACTCGAAGATCGTCGCTGAAGACTCCATCATCGTCGGCAACACGGTGCTCTACGGTGCGACCGAAGGCGAGTGCTACTTCCGCGGTATAGCGGGCGAGCGTTTCGCCGTCCGTAACTCGGGCGCAATCGCTATCGTGGAAGGTGTGGGCGATCATGGCTGCGAATACATGACGGGCGGCGTGGTGGTCGTGCTCGGCGAAACGGGACGCAACTTCGCGGCCGGTATGTCCGGCGGCGTTGCCTACGTTCTTGATGAGGCTGGCGATTTCGCTAAGCGCTGCAACATGGCCATGGTTGAGCTCGAACCAGTTCCGGAAGAGGACGACATGCTGGAGAAGCTGCACCATCACGGCGGCGACCTCATGCACAAGGGACGCGTCGACGTCTCCGGCGACATGACGCGTCACGACGAGGAGCGCCTTTATCAGCTGATCTCCAACCATCTGCACTACACGGGCTCGACCCGCGCCAAGCAGATTCTGGACGACTGGGCCGACTACCGTCCGAAATTCCGCAAGGTCATGCCGGTCGAGTACCGCCGTGCGCTCGAGGAAATGGAGCGGAGCCGGATGGGAGTTGCCGCGGAGTGAGTGCTCTAAATCGCTAAATCTGCCACTGCTCTGGCGAGCGGCATGGAGGATGCTGGAAAGAACGATGATGAAAAATCGGTTTTCGCTGCTTCATTCCTTCATCTCTCTGTGCCTCGCCGTTGCAGTTTCCGCCGGAGCCTCTTTTGAAACGGAATTCGTAGCCCTGGGCGCAGTCATGGGACTGGCCTACAGGTACTGGGGGCCTTTGGGTCTTGGGCTTTAAGATGATGAGGGACGAAAATATGGGTAAGGTCACAGGGTTTCTGGAAATCGACCGGCAGGTAGCGAAGTATCAGCCGGCGTCGGATCGCATCCGGCATTTCCGCGAATTCACGATCCCGATGTCGGACCCGGAAGTGCAGAAACAGGCCGCCCGCTGCATGGACTGTGGCATCCCCTATTGTCATGGCCCGACCGGCTGCCCGATCCACAACCAGATTCCGGACTGGAACGACCTCGTCTACAACAACAACTGGGAAGCGGCGATTCAGAACCTGCATTCGACCAACAACTTCCCGGAGTTCACCGGCCGCGTCTGCCCGGCGCCGTGCGAGGAGGCCTGCACGCTGAACCTTGAAGATGCGCCGGTTGCAATCAAGACGGTCGAGCAGGCGATTGCCGACAAGGCCTATGAGCTCGGCTTCATCCGCCCGCAGCCGGCAACGGTCCATACCGGCAAGAAGGTCGCGGTCATCGGCTCCGGTCCCGCTGGTATGGCGGCCGCCCAGCAGCTCGGCCGCGCCGGCCATGAGGTCCATGTCTACGAGCGCGAGAGCCGGCCGGGCGGCCTGTTGCGCTACGGCATTCCGGACTTCAAGATGGAGAAGAATTTCATCGACCGTCGTGTCGAGCAAATGAAGGGCGAGGGCGTCACCTTCCATTGCGGCGTTAATGTCGGCGTCGATGTGAAGGTCGAGCAGCTGCTGTCGGATTACGATGCGGTGCTTTATTGCGGCGGCTCCGAAACGCCGCGCGAAGCGGGCATTCCCGGCATCGAACTTGCCGGCGTCCACGACGCGATGCCTTACCTCGTGCAACAGAACAAGCGCGTGGGCCGCGAAAATATTGACAGTGTCGGCTGGGCGTCAGATCCGATCCTGGCGGGCGCCAAGCATGTGGTCGTCGTCGGCGGCGGCGATACCGCTTCGGACTGTGTCGGCACGGCCTTCCGTCAGGGCGCCGTCAAGGTCACACAGCTCGACATTCGTCCGCAGCCGCCGGAGAAGGAAGACAAGCTCGCCGTCTGGCCGTTCTGGGCAACGAAGATGCGCACGTCCTCCTCGCAGGCCGAAGGCGCCGTCCGCGAGTTCCAGGTCGCGACGCTGGAATTCATCGGCGAGGATGGCGTGCTGACAGGTGTGAAGTGCTGTGAAGTCGATGAGCGCCGCAAGCCGGTTCCCGGCACGGAATTCGTCATCAAGGCGGATCTCGCCTTTATCGCCATCGGTTTCCGCGGCCCGTTCACCGACAGCGTGCTCAAGGATCTCGACGGCAAGCTGACGCTCAACACCGACCGCCGCGGCTCGACCAATGTCGTTGCCAACGACAAGGACTACAAGACCTCGGTCGACAAGCTGTGGACGGCAGGCGATGTCCGCCGCGGCCAGTCGCTGGTCGTCTGGGCGATCCGCGAAGGCCGCCAGGCAGCACGCGCGATCGATGAGGCGCTGATGGGCTCCACGGTTCTGCCGGGCTGATACTGTCGCTTGAAGCCGAACATGACATGGACCGCTCGCAAGAGGTTGCGGGCGGTTGATCTATTGAGCAGTCTGTAGGGCAAACTGGTGATTTGGTCATGCGGAGTGCTTAATGACTATGAGGTTTCGGAAAGCCTTGCCGGACGATGCGGCGAATCTGGCAGCCCTGACGACCCAGGTCTGGCTGCACACCTATGCCAGGACGGGAATCCGTCAGGCGCTTTCAGATTATGTGCTGACACAGTTCACGGCAGAGAATTTCCGGCTTCATCTGGCCGCTAACACCCAGTATTTCATCCTGTGCGAAATCGACGGCCATCTTGTCGGTTATCTGCGTCTCGATTTTGATGCGCCATGTCCCGAGCTTTCCGACGTCACGTCACACTCTATGTCCAAGAGCACTTCATCGGAAAGGGCATCGGCGCCGAATTGCTGCGGGTGGCAGACCTCCTCTCGGCCATGCGTGGCGCGACGCATATATGGCTGGCCGTCAACCATCAGAACGCCCACGCTATCCGGTTCTATGAACGGCAGGGCTTTGAAAGGCGGGGCTCGACCTACTTCGAGTTCGAAGGCGAGCGTCACGAAAATTTCATCTACCTGCGCACTGTCGCTCAGCCAAAGGGCTGAAGCTTATTTGGCCGAGACCTGCTTCGGCTCTTTCGAGGCCGGAAGGCTGTAGTCGTCCACGCGTCCTGCCGGCGCCGGTTCCATCTGGCCGTCGTGCACCAGCATGTCTCGCGGCGACCTCGTCAGCGTGACCGGAGGCTGCCTGCCGCCGAGGAGCTCGGCGCCTCCGTCGAGATTGGGGTCCGAAAGGCTGATCGGCTGTGTATGCGCGGCCGGATCCGACGGCAGTCCGAGATGGGGCAGATTGCTTGTGTCGAGGCGCATGAGGTCGGGGCTTGCCTGCGTACCGAGAAGGCGACGGGCCGGCTTTTCGACGTAGAAGGCCACCTTGCGGCGTCCGGCCTGTGTCAAATTGATGCCGTCCGACGTGCGCAGGCGCACCTGCTGGCCATTGATGTCGGAACCGGTAACGACGAACTGTCCGTTCTCGTCTACGAAGCCATCCCAGATATCGACGAACTCACCGCCGATGCTTTCGACCTGCTTGCGATAGAGCTGGTTCATCTGAACGGCGTCGGCCGTCATCGAGGGTGATTCGAAGGCGGGCAAGCCGACCCAAAGCAATGGTATCTTGCGGTTGGTTATTTCCTTGCCGAAGTTCAGCACGCGCTTCTGATATTCGCCATACCAGGCGTCCGTGCGGAACTTCTCCTTGGCGACGCCGATGACCATCTGCTGCCGGTCGTTGGCGCCGATCATGACGACGACCATCGCCGGCTTCAGTTCGTCCATCATTCTCAAGAGCTGTTCGGGCCAATCGTAGTAGTCGTCGCGCACCAAGCCGGAAGCAACGTTGCCCCGGGCTTCGACGACGACGCCGGGTGAAGCCTTGAAGGCTTCCATCATGCCATCACCGAGGCCGCTCGCCAGGAAATCGCCGACAATCAGGATTTTTTGTGCGTTCTCGAGCTTCTGGACCACGGGTTCCTGAGGAATCGGCGCTGCGGGCCGCGGAGTAGCAACTGTCTTGGGTGTGACTGCAGTGCGTCTACGCTGACGCTGCGGGGCGCGCCGGACCTCGGGGGGGGCTGGATATTCATCGATATAACGGCGTCCGAGGAAGAAATCGAAGATCGAGCGGCGGTAATAGTAGCGCTCTTGGGCATCGGCGAAATCGACGGGAGCTGTGATGCCGAAAGAAAACACCAGAACGGCGGATAGCAGCGTCCTCCAGCCCGGTTTTAGCCCCTTACCCGATCTACGCATCGTCATGCCCCACCTCTCGCGACATTTTCGCATGGAGGGGACGCAGGCGTCCACTCTCCATGAAATCTATGTCGCGGATTTTTCCTTTCTAGCGCCGGAGCGCCTTCAGGAGGGGGAGCGAAGGTTCGCCATCGGCCTGCATGCCGAGGCGTTCCTGAACAGCCGAGATCGCGGCTTTCGAACCTGAACCGAAATTGCCGTCGACCTCGCCATTGTAATAGCCGAGCGTCTTCAAGCGATTTTGCAGCTCGAATTTTTCCTTCATATCGAGCGTGCCGTCCGGCCGCGGCCAAGGCTGCTTCACGCCGCCATAACCGGCGATTTCATCAGCAAGCAAACCGACGGCGAGCGCGTAGCTGTCGGAAGCATTGTACTTCTTGATGGTGAAAAAGTTCGCGGTCATCAGGAAGCCGGGACCGCCGGCGCCGGCCGGCATCTTCAGCACGGCCCTTGTTGAGCCGTCGCGGAAGCCCTTGCCGTTGGGGCGGGTGACGCCCATCGCTGCCCACTGCGCGATCGTATGTGTCTTACCGGCCTGCTTTGCCAGGCTCGCTGGAACCGAGACTTCGTAGCCCCATGTTCTGCCTGTGTCCCAGCCGTTCTTTGCGAGAAGATTAGCGGAGGTCGCAAGCGCGTCCGGCACGGAATTCCATATGTCGCGATGGCCGTTGCGGTCGGCATCGACCGCATAGAGCAGATAGCTTGTCGGGATGAACTGCGTATGGCCCATGGCGCCTGCCCAGGATCCTGTCATGCCATCGGCCGAGATATCGCCGTTCTGCAGAATCTTCAGCGCGGCGACGAGCTGCTTCTTGGCGTATTTGGCGCGGCGGTCGTCCGCGTAGGCAAGGGTCGCCAGCGCGCGCGGCACGTAGTGTAGGCGGTCGTCCTTTTGAAGCACGGCGCCATAATTTGATTCCATCGACCAGATCGCCAGGATGATGTTCTTGTCGACGCCAAAATGCCGTTCGATCGCGGTAAGGGTCGCCGCATGCTTTGCGGCCATTTTGCGGCCGATCTCGGCTGTATAGGGGTTCACGCGGGAGTCCACATAGTCCCAAATCTTGGCCCTGAATTCCGGCTGATAGGCCGCCTTTTCAAGGACTGTTGGGTCCGGTTCGGTCACGCCTGCGAAAGCTTTCCGGTAGGTTGCCTTGCTGATGCCATTTTGCGCGGCAGTTTGGTAAAAGTCCGCGATCCACTTCTGGAACCGCTGGTCGGCAGCCGCGTTATGGGGAGCCAGACCTGCGGAAGCGGTCACAATGAGGGCGAGAGCAAGACCACGAAGGGAGTATTTGCGATTCTGGGTCATCGGCAGTCGTATCCGTCATCTTCGTTACACGTGCGGCGGAGTTGCGGTTTCCGGCCAAACCCGACACTACCGGAACGGAGTCAACAAATTCTTTACCATGACCGGCTTCTCCCGTCATCCTTTGCAAAACGGTAGCGATTCTAATCTAGTTCACCCTAAATAGCTTGAGTGTAAAAGCGATCCAGCCCCCTAGGAGGTCTACGTGGGACAGCAGAAAAAAGTTCGTAAAGCGGTATTTCCGGTTGCAGGTTTGGGGACACGGTTCCTCCCGGCCACCAAAGCCGTTCCGAAGGAAATGCTGACTGTCGTCGATAAACCGATCATCCAGTATGTGATCGACGAGGCGCTCGAAGCCGGCATTGAACACTTCGTTTTCGTGACAGGCCGCAACAAGCATATCATCGAAGACTATTTCGACATTCATTTCGAACTCGAGCAAACGCTGAAGGAACGCAGCAAGCAGGCGGAAATGACGCTGCTCGCCAATCAGCTTCCGAAAGCAGGCACGGTCAGCTTCACACGTCAGCAGGAGCCGCTCGGCCTCGGCCACGCCGTATGGTGCGCCCGAGAGATCGTCGGCGACGAACCTTTCGCCCTGCTGCTGCCGGACATGATCATGAAGGTGGAAGGCAAGGGCTGCATGAAGGGCATGATCGATCTCTATGCCCAGAGCGGTGGCAACATCATCGCCGTTGAAGAGTGCGATCCGGAGCAGGCGCACAGATACGGCATCGTGGGAGCGGGCGAACCGATCGGCGAGGGTTTCCGCATCACTGGTATGGTCGAAAAGCCAGCCAAAGGCACTGCACCCTCCAACTTCTTCATCAACGGCCGCTACATTCTGCAGCCGGAAATCTTCAAGATCCTCGAGACGCAGGAGCGCGGTGCCGGCAATGAAATCCAGCTGACCGACGGCATGCTGAAGTTGCTCAAGGAACAGGATTTTGCAGGCTACCACTTCCGTGGCACGACCTACGACTGCGGCGCGAAGGATGGTTTCATCCTGGCCAACGTGGCGTTCGCACTCGAACGTGCGGATATTCGCCCGACCGTCGAAGACGGTTTCAAGGCACTGCTGAAAGGCCTTTGAGGCTAGCGTTTCAGCTTGAGACCGACGCCGGCTCGCCATTGCTGCGAGTCGGCGCCTACATCCCGCGTCGTCAGCTCGTATCCCAGCGTGCTGGTGAAATCGAGATAGCGGTTGATGTTCCAAGTCAATCCGCCGCTCGCGGTATAGACCGTCTCGTCACTGCTGCCGCCGGACGGATAGTCCCGCAAAGTCACCCCACCCAGCACCGTTGCTTGAAGATTGTCGCGCAGCTGATGCGTGATCGCCGTCGTCAGCACGTGCGAGATATAACCGCTCTGACCAGCCGTCGTTGAAGGTTGGATGCTGGTCGATAGATCAAAACGAACGTCGGTTCCACGCAGCGGCGACCAGAGGAGGTTTGCGTCGACGGTTGCGGTATCGATCGAGTCGAGGCGGCTATCATCAAAGGTTGCAGTTTCGTAGCCGAGACCGACTTCGCCTTTCAGCTTTTCTCCGAGATCGATTTCGACGCCGGCTTTGGCACCGTAGCTGTCGCCGGAGCGTGCAAAGCCTGCCGAATCCCGCGTTTCATCGTAGACCGTCGTGCCGATGGAGGCTTCGATGAAGGGAATGAGTGCGGGCGAAAGCTCGTAGCCGACGCGGGTCCGCAATGTGCCTGACGTCTGGTTGCGGTCGCTGAGCGAGACCCTCGTGCCGTTCGAAAGCACGGCGTCAGAGTAGATCGTCCGTGTCAGATCGAGTGCTGCGGTACCTCGCAAGATCCCGAAATCTCGCTCGACGGATGCGCCCGCCGAAAACTCCTGCACGTCCGATTGCTGCTCGGCATCGGCGATTGCGTCGGGATCGTCGGTGTCCTCGCGATAGAACCGGTATCCGCCCTTGATATGCGCGACCGTATCGTCAGGCAGGTCGAGGCGAAGGTCGCCGTCGATGTCGAAGGCGGGCTGCTCTTCGCCGCTACCGCTGATATTCTGCTGCCATGTGCCCTGGCTGGTGATGAGGAGCTGATGCAGCGCCCAATCGGAGGTCAGTGTTGCGTAGGCATCGGTTTCGAGGAAAGCACGGGTTTCCTTCGTGCTGCCGTCCTTCGTGGTTTCGGTATTGATCGACTGGGTAACGGAGGGGCGCAGTACGAAGGTGCCGACGTGGATGCCCGCCGTCTCCTGAGCCGAGAGGGTTTCCTCCAGTTTCCGTGGCGCCCTCCTGTCATCGACCGCTGGTTCACGGGTGTTCAGGCGGCGTATCTCCTCATCGAGGATGGAGCCGGTCGTTTCATCGGACGGATCCTGATTCGTTGCCCCGGTTGTCGTTGATGTTCCGGCTTGTTGACCTGAGTTGGATGGGGTGCCGCTGATTAATTCATCGTTGGAAGGATTTGCTATATCGCTACCATCGACTGCGCCATTGCCGGCGGGAAAAGACTGCTGTGCATTCGAGGAACCGCTATACGACTGCGAACTGGATGCAGACGAATAGCCGGATGTGCCGCTGCTGATGCTGCTCTGCGTGGACTGAGCAAACCCAGGGCCAGGTGGAAGAAACACAGCGCAGAGAACGATAGAAGACACGGCAAAACGCGTCGCGCGGAGCGGCGTCAAACTGCTCGTCTCATTTTCCTTGGCCATCCGGATTCCGCGTGTGGCATGCTCAATTTGTTACCCGAACGTAAAGCCTTGTGGTTAATCATTCGTTTCGGCTGCAGCGCTCTGTTCACAGGTTGCAAAGCGGCATGGGTGGACACCTTAAATGAAAAGCGCTAACGCAGGGCCATGAGGAAAGCGGTCAAACTTGTTGAGAACAGTGTGCTCGAATCCGCCAAGCGGACGATCGAGACGGAGAGACGCGGCCTGGAGGCGCTGGAACGCGCCTTGAGCGACGGCCTGTCTGAGCCCTTTTCTCAAGCGGTGGAGACGATCGGCGGCATTAGCGGCCGAGTCATCGTGACTGGTGTCGGCAAAAGCGGGCACATTGGTACAAAATTGGCCGCTACTCTTGCTTCGACGGGCACGCCGGCGTTTTTCGTTCACGCCGCGGAGGCCAATCACGGCGACCTCGGGATGATCGCGAGGGACGATCTTGTCCTCGCCATATCCAAAGGCGGCGAAAGCGCAGAACTGCGCAGCATCATTGCCTATACACGCCGATTCTCCATTCCTTTGATCGCGCTCACGTGCAGCGAGCGCTCGTCGCTGGCAACAGCATCCGACATCGTATTGCTGATCCCGAACGAACAGGAAGCCTGCCCGAACGGGCTTGCGCCAACGACATCGACATTGATGCAGCTCGCCCTCGGGGATGCGCTGGCGATCGCGTTGCTTGAAGCGCGCGGTTTCACGGCGCGGGATTTCCATGTCTTCCATCCGGGCGGAAAGCTCGGCGCCAGCCTGACGCATGTCGGCGACGTCATGCACACTGGCGAGCGCGTGCCGCTAGTGCCGAAGGGGACGCCGATGCCGGAGGCGATCCAAGTGCTGTCGCGCAAGCATTTCGGCTGCGTCGGCGTTCTAGAGGAAGACGGGCGGCTCTGCGGCATCGTTACCGAGGGGGACATTGCCCGCAACCTGACACGCAATCTGTCCGAGCTTTGCGTCGACGATATCATGACGCGCACGCCGAAGACCGTGAAGCCGACGGCGCTTGCAACAAGCGCGCTGGCATTGCTGGAGCAGTATCAAATCGGCGCACTGATCGTCATCGATGACGACAACAGACCGGCGGGCCTGGTGCATTTTCACGATCTCTTGCGGATCGGCGTCGCTTGATTAGAGCGGCTCGACCGTCAGGTCGCGGCCATTGCTTGCGACCACCTTCACCTGCGTTCCGGCCGGGAGGTTCGGGCCTGTCACCCGCCAGATCGTATCATCGAGGCGAATGCGGCCACGGCCTTCGGCGATCGGTTCCGAGAGCGTTGCCGTTCGGCCGACGAGACTTGCGCCCCGCTGATTGAGGAAGGGCTCGTCAGTCACATCATGGCGAAGCGTTAGCCGGCGGCCGAGGAGTGTCGCGGCAACGGCCAGGACAGCGAACAGGATGAGCTGCGTTTCCCAGACCCAGAAGGCGGCATCCCAAAACAGTAGCGACAGAACGCCTATGGCGAGTGCGGCGAGCCCGATCCAGACGAGGAAAAAGCCAGGCACGATCATCTCGGCGGCAAGCAGCACCAGGCCCACGATCCACCAGCTCCATGGTCCCAATTCTGCAACGATGCGTGCCAGCATTCGTCAGCGCTCCGGGGTTTGGTTGAAGGGATTGACCGGCGGGTTCGTGCGCGACGGCACTTGACGCGGACGTGGCGGGGAGGGCGGATTGTTGCCGTCGCCGAAGACCTCCCTAGCGATCGCGCCGATGCCGCTCAGAGAGCCGATAATGGACGAGGCTTCCATCGGCATCATGACAATCTTGGAATTGGAAGCCGAGCCGATCGCGGTAAGAGCCTCGGTATATTTTTGGGCGACGAAGTAGTTGATCGCCTGCACATCGCCGGCGGCGATTGCTTCCGAGACCATCTTTGTCGCCTTGGCCTCGGCCTCGGCCAGACGCTCCCGGGCTTCCGCCTCGCGAAACGCTGCCTCGCGCTGGCCTTCCGCTTCGAGGATCGCCGATTGCTTGGCCCCTTCGGCGCGAAGGATCTGGGCGTTGCGCGAACCTTCGGCTTCCAGAATTTGGGCACGCTTCTCACGTTCGGCCTTCATCTGCCGTGCCATGGCGTCGACGAGATCGGTCGGTGGACGGATGTCCTTGATCTCGATGCGCGTGACCTTGATACCCCAGGGCTGCACTGCGTCATCAACGACGCGCAGCAGCCGGTCGTTGATCGCATCGCGGTTGGACAGAAGCTCGTCGAGATCCATGGAGCCCATGACGGAGCGGATATTGGTCATCGTCAGGTTGAGGATGGCGTTTTCGAGATTGGAGACCTGGTAGGCGGCCTGAGCGGCATTCAGGACCTGGTAGAAGGCGACGGCATCGGCGGCGACGGAGGCGTTGTCGCGGGTGATGACTTCCTGGGTAGGAACATCGAGAACCTGCTCCATGACGTTCAAGCGGGCGCCGACGCGCTCGATGAAGGGCGTGATGATGTTGAGGCCCGGCTCCAGCGTCCGCGTATAGCGTCCGAAGCGCTCGATCGTATAGCGATAGCCCTGCGGCACCGTCTTGACGCCTGCAAAAAGCACCAGGATGACGAAGACGACGAGCGCAATAACGACGATATCGAAACCGCCCAAGACCATGAAACCCCTCCCTCGGCGCAGGCCGCGCCACAACATCGGATGTGATGAGTTAACATGTTCTTTGCAATTGGGAAATGACGACCGTCAGACCCAGCCGAGCAACTCGCGACGCACGACTTTTTCCAGCACGCGCATGCCGTCGTCGCTGTCGTTGAGGCAGGGGATATGCGTAAATTTCTCGCCGCCGTTCGCATGGAAGGAGTGAGCCGCCTGCTCGGCGATCTCTTCCAGTGTCTCCAGACAGTCGGAGACGAAACCCGGATTAAGGACGGCGATGCGTTTGACGCCGTCCTGCGCCAGCTTCTCGACGGTCTTGTCCGTATAGGGTTGCAGCCATTCTTCCGGCCCGAAGCGGGACTGGAAGGTGACCATGAACTTCTCCTCCGGAAGGCCGAGCTTTTTGCGGAGCAGGTGCCCTGTCTTCTGGCACTGGAAGTAATAGGGATCGCCTTGTTCGGAATAGGAGAGTGGAATGCCGTGAAACGAAGCAAGGATCATCTCCGGTTCCCAGTCGAGCGTCGCAAGATGCTTCGTCACCGAACTGGCGAGCGCCTCGATATAGGTTTCATCGTCATGGTAGTCCGGCACGGTCCGCAGCGCCGGCTGCCAGCGCATCTTCAAGAGATGCTGGAATGCCTTGTCGTTGACCGTCGCGGTCGTTGCTGCCGCATATTGCGGATAGAGCGGGAAAAGAACGATGCGGTCGCAGCCTTCGTCCTTTAGTGCGTCGATGCGCGAGCCGATGGAGGGCGTGCCGTAGCGCATCGCCCAATCGACTTTGACGTTCGGCAGGTCCTTCAGACGCGCGGCCATGAGATCGGACTGGTTGCGCGTGTAGGTACGCAGATAGCTCTCGTTATTATCCTTGTTCCAGATCGTCTCGTAGGCCTTACCGACCTTCTGCGGGCGGGTGTTCAGGACAATGCCGAAGAGGATCGGATACCATTTCCACGGCGACCATTCGATGACGCGTTTGTCTGTCAGGAATTCGCGCAGATAGCGTCGCATGGATGTGTAGTCGGTGCCGTCAGGCGTGCCGAGATTGACGAGAAGAACACCGACCCTGCCGAACTTGACGGGTGGATGCTCCGCCGGGAGGTATGAAGTCGCAATGGTCATCTTGGCCCCAACGCTTAATAGTCTCTACCCGCTCATGCGCAGCCGGGCTCGGTTGGTTCATCCCTATAAGTAGAAAAACCGGCCCGGGAAACCCCGGACCGGCTTTCAAGCTCGGGACAAATCGTCTTACTTCGCGGGAACCTGAAGCTCCTTGCCCACCATCAGACGGCGCGGGTCTGGATTGCCGTTGGCTTCGGAGATCTTCTTCCAGAGTTCGCCGTCACCGTAGAATTGCTTAGCAAGATCCCAAAGCGTGTCACCTGCCGCGATAACGTGGTTTGCCGGCGTCGCAGCAGGTGCAGTGGCTGCGGGAGCAGGTGCCGTCGCAGCTGGAGCCGCAGGCGCTGCAGCCTCAGCCGATGCGAGCGCCGTTATGCGGCCGTCGGTATAGGGCTTGTAGGGGTTATGGGCCGCCAGATATTCGACGGTCACGTCCGCGAGATCCGGCCCGAAATCATAGGCGTTCTTGCCGGCCGTTTCGAAGATCGAATAACCGTCGCCGCCGGCGCGCATGAAGTTGTTGGTGACGACACCGTAGCTCTTGGCGGGAGCGATCGGGACGAATGCATCGCCTTCCCTCGCTTGGACGTCGCTGATGCGGCTGCCTGCCGGCTTGGATTTGTCGAAGCTGTACTTCAGGCCGGCAACCTGCGGGAAGCGGCCAGCGCCCTCATCGATCTGGCTGACGCCGTTTTCAAGCGCCTTGACGATGTCCGCCCCCGTCAGCTGGAAAGTGGCCACCGTGTTCTGGAAGGGCAGGACGGTGATGACCTCGCCCTGAGTGATGTCGCCACCGTCGATCGAGGCGCGCAGGCCGCCGCCGTTCTGGATGGCGATCTGCATGCCCTGGTTTTTCGTGCGGTCCAGCATGGCGTCGGCGACGAGGTTGCCCATCGAGCACTCCTTGACGCGGCAAACCGTGCGGTCGCCCTCGATCGGCGCTTCGGATGCGCCGATGACCTTCTTGCGGAGTTCTTCGATCGGTTTTGCCAGCTCCTGGATACGGGCAACGAGGGCCGGGTCGGGCGTGAAGGAGGAGTCGATCAGGATCGGATCGCCCTTGGCGCTCTTGACGACGCCGCTGTCGTCGAAGTCGACGACGAGATCGCCGAGATACTTGCTGTAGGAGGCAGCCTGCACGACCGGCACCTTGTAGCCGCCCGGATTGTCTACCATCGTCGGGTAGGGGCCTTCCGCCTTCGGATCGGTGTTCGAAAGCAGGCTGTGCGAGTGGCCGCCGACGACCACATCGACATCCGGAATCTTGGCGATGGCTGCGAGATCGCGCGGATAGCCGACATGGGTGAGAGCGATGATCTTGTTGATGCCCTGCGCCTTTAGTTCCTCGATGGCGGCGGTGATCGTCTGGACATCTTCGGCAATCATCACTTTGGGGCCGGGAGAGGAAAGCTCTTCAGTATCATTGGCCACGGCCCCGACGATGCCGATCTTCTGGCCGCCGACATCGAGTACTAATGAAGGCTTGATGCGATCACCGACCTTCGCGCCGTCGGCGGCAAGGACGTTGGCGGAAATGACCGGGAACTGCACCTTGTCGAGGAAGGCGGCGAGGCCGTCTTCGCTGTCGTCAAATTCATGATTGCCGACGGTCATGACGTCGAATTTCATGGCGTTCAGCATTTCGGCTTCCGCAGTACCCTTGTAGGTCGTGTAGAAGAGCGAGCCTTGAAAGTTGTCGCCGGCGTTCAGCAGCAGGACGTTCTGGCCGGAGAGCGCCTGACGGCGCTGGTCAATCGCGGTCTTCAAGCGGGCGGCGCCGCCGAAGCACGCGTTCTTGCCTTCGTCCTCCGCCGAGCAGGTGGAATCGAACTTGTTGATCGACTCGATGCGTGAATGGAAATCGTTGATATGAAGAATATTGAGCTGGTAGTCCGCGAAGGCTGCGCCGGCGCTGAGGGCCAGCATCGATGCGGTCAACAGACCGAAGCTAAATGACTTGGTCATCCTGTTCTCCTGATTTGATGGCGAGGCCCGTACCCCTGACTCCGCCCTTCCCTTATTCGTTTTGGCGGTTACCCGGCGGGCGGATGTTTTCATCAACAATGACCGACCGCAAGTGCAAAAAGCTGTGTTTCCCGAGGTGCTTTCCAAAAGGCAAAAACGAAAAAAGCTCCCACTAAGGGAGCTTCTTCATTGAAGGTGGGCTGGGAAATTACATGCGGCGCGTCAACGTGAATTGCGAACCTGCATCCGAGGTGCAGTTCAGCTGACTTTGGTTGACGAGCGCGCAATTGACCTTCGACTGCGTCTTGCGAACCAGCGATGTCATGCTGATTTCGACCAGTGACGGCGAAGTGTTGATATACGTGCCGGACGCGAGCAGCTGGTTGCTGTCGGTCGTGCGGGTGGTGAAGGTGCCGGCCTGGAAGGTAGAAATGATGCCGTTCGGATCAGCCCAGGAACCCTCGACGCCGGTCGGCGCAGCGCGCGTCGCTACCGGCATGGGGCGGTCTGAGACGCAGGCGGCAAGCGCTGCCGCTGCACCCGCAAGGACGAGAATGTTTCTGAACGTCATATGGTTCTCCCGGCGATTCGGAGCGGACTCTATCCGCGAAAGTCCTGAAAAACATGGCCCGAGCCCGCCGCCATGGCAAGTCTCCTGCAACGATGAAGCGAAATTACACAGCAGGCGTTACAAAAATGTCCGCTTTTGCGCGGCAAATTGGGGCGAAGTTTCTGATGCTCTGATGATTAGCATTCCGTTTTAATTGACTTGCTCATATTAATGCCGGTGACGCGAAAACCAGCTGTCTCATAGACATGCTTGGCGCGCTTGTTATCCTCGGCAACGCGCAGCCTTATCTGCTCGAAACCTGTCTGTGACAGGTTGGCTTCCAAGGTATTCAACGCCTGCTTGCCAAAGCCTTTTCCCTGATGCTCTGCAAAGATATAGAAATCTTTGATGAATACGAAGCGCTTCGCTGGATCGGGCCGATACCAAAGATAACCCACGACGCACTCAATTTCCGACGCTTGGTCTATGACACAGAGCATGACTTCGCCGGGCGTGTTGACGCCAAGCGGCAGGTCATTTGCAATTTCCCGATTGGCCTGTGCCACGGCTTCATGGCGGGAAAGACCGTAATTGGCCGAGATCTCAGTGGCGTAATCCGTGATGAAATAATCGAGGTAAGCCGGATATTCGCTTTCACGCATTGGTCTGGATGAGATCACGGAGGGTTCCTCTCTATGAGCCTGTTGCCCCAGCAGTGTGCCATGTAGAAATAGGATTTCCCAATCGAGAAAAGTCGGGATGTCGCGCCTGGCGACCTTCACGCTTTTCGTCCTACCGAGAAGATCGTTCTCGGATGTGGAGTGGAGCGGATTATCTGCCGCCCCACTCCACTCGCCCCGCGTAGGTATTGATGCGAGTTTGAATCTCCCGGTTACGAACGGACCAGGATGTTCTTGAACTGCCAGGGATCCTTCGTATCGATGTCGTCCGGGAAGAGGCCCGGGCGGCCATCGAGGGGGGTCCAGTCGGTGTAGTGACCTTCAACCGGGCCGAGATAAGGCAGCTGCACTTCGAGGCAGCGCTTATAATCGATCTCGTCGGCCTCGACGATGCCGGCCTTCGGATGTTCGAGGGCCCAGACCATGCCTGCGAGAACAGCGGAGGTCACCTGCAGGCCCGTTGCGTTCTGGTAAGGAGCGATGCGACGGGTCTCTTCAAGCGAGAGACGCGAGCCGTACCAGTACGCATTCTTCTCGTGGCCGTAGAGGAGCACGCCGAGTTCGTCGATGCCATCCTCCAGCTCGTCCTCGTCGAGGACGTGGTGGACCGGCTGCGGCGTACCGCCGTTGCCGAACATTTCATGCAGCGACAGGATCGCGTCGTTGGCCGGATGGTAGGCATAGTGGCAGGTCGGGCGGAAGGTGACTTCGCCATCTTTGTCGCGGACCGTGAAATAATCGGCGATCGAGATCGATTCGTTATGGGTGACAAGGAAGCCGTATTGCGGGCCTGGCGTCGGGCACCATGTGCGGACGCGGGTGTTGGCGCCTGGCTGCTCCAGATAGATCGCGGCCTTGCAGCCCTTCTTCTGCTTCTTGGCGTTCTTCGGCATCCAGTTTTCATGGGTGCCCCAGCCGAGTTCGGCGGGCTGCATGCCTTCGGAGATGAAGCCTTCGACAGACCAAGTGTTCCAGAAGACGTTGAGCGGTTTCGGATGCTTGGTGCGCTGGGTGTCGCGTTCGGCGATGTGGACGCCCTTGACGCCGACCTTCTTCATCAGCTTCGCCCAGGCTTCGCGGTCGTGCTGATCCGGTTCTTCGAACTTCACGCCGATCTCGTTGGCGAGATTGACCAGCGCCTGCTTGACGAACCAGGACACCATGCCCGGGTTTGCGCCGCAGGTGGAGACAGCCGTCGCCCCGCCTGGGTTCCTTGCCTTTTCCTTGCGCACGGTTTCGCGCAGCGCATAGTTGGTGCGGTCAGCATTCTTCATGTTCTTGTCGAAATAGAAGCCGAGCCAAGGTTCGACGACGGTATCGATATAGAGCACGTCGAGCTTGCGGCAGAGCTTCATGATGTCGAGCGAGCCAGTGTCGACCGAGAGATTGACGCAGAAGCCCTGACCTCCGCCTTTGGTCAGAAGCGGCTTCAGGAGATCCTTGTAGTTGTCCTTCGTCACATATTCCTTGATATGGAGGATGCCGTACTTCTTCAGGATTTCCATATCGGCCGGCTCGTCGCGCGGGTCGATAACAACCATCCGGCTCTTGTCGAACTTGAAGTGGCGCTCGATCAGCGGCAGCGTGCCGCGGCCGATGGAGCCAAAGCCGATCATCACGATCGGACCGGTAATTTCGGCATATACCGGGTGGGTCTGTTCCGTCATTCTTTTCTCCTGTGGAAGGCGGCGAAGGCGATGAGCCTCTAAGGATTCTTCTGAAATGGCGCAAGAAATGCGAGGTGACCGGCTCTAATCATAAATCGGCGTCACAATAAAGAGCGTTTGCGGGAAATCGATTATCAGACAGGCGATAGCCGGCGGGCGAGCATGCGCAGCTTTGTGACGAGGGCGGCCTTCTGCAAGGCCAGACCTTTGTAAGCGGTCTGATGTTCGTCAAGCGTCTCGAGCTGGTTCGCGAAGCTTTGCACCAGTACTGCCGCCTTTGGATGATGCTCGATCGCGGCTACGGGATCGACATAGACGCGGATGGTGAAGACGATATCGCCGGAGCCTGGCAGCTTGCGCAATGTCTGGCGCTCGACACGGGCGAAGCGTTCAGCGAGTGTAAAGGCCGCGGCCTGCGGCGGACGGCGATGTTTGGATGCAGGCAGGAAAAGATCGCCTGTGGCGTTAACAGACCAGTTCATGCGCTCGACGGGCTGAGCGGTCTGCAGACTGTCGAAGATGCGGGTAATCAACGTCGCGTTGCGCGTCCCTTCGCCGAAACCGGGCACGTCTGCATGGATCGCCTGCATCGGCCGGCCAAACTTTTCCTTGAGCGACCAGGAAGAAGGGAAGGCAACGTAACCGGCGACGAGGTGCCAGCCGTCGTCCTTGCGGCGCATGATGACAAGGTCGTCGGCAATAAGTGAGCCGGCCTTCAGAAGTGGCGGAAGGGATGGCTCCCAGAGATCGACGGGTTTGCCGGCTACTTCAACAAGATTGCCAATGCGGCGGTAGAGAGCCGGATAGGCCTCGCAAAGGTAATTCACGAGAAGGTCGAGGCATTCCTGCTGTGCGGTTTCGGTGTCCTCCTCGGCCACGAAAATCTCATCCCGATGGGCTTCAAGCAGATGTTGCTTTTCGCCGAGATAGCGCGGCAGATCGGCATCCGGCTCGATCCAGCGGCCGATATCGAGCGGCATGAGGCCGATGGTGAAGGGTTTGGAGGAACCGTCATAGGGAGTGTAGGTCGGGAGCGTCATAGCGAAAGCCTAGCGTAACGCCGCGCGGTGGAACAGCTGGCGATTGTCCTTCTTTCCAATTGACGATCCCCGCCGCGCATTTGCGACTCAGCTTTTGAGAAGCTCCAGCCCCGCGGCCACCGTTGTCACCGCGACTTCCGTGATGTCGTACTCCGCAACGCCGTGGACTGCAAAGGGATCGGCGGCGACATAGGCCTCGATCTCGGCACGATTGCCGATGGCGAGAACCACGCCACCGGTGCGGGGGACTTTGCGGCCGGAGGCAAGGAACCAGCCCCGCGCATAGCCTTCCTTGACCCAGGCCATATGCGGCTCCATGAGCTTGTCGGCTTCTTCGTTCGGCTTCACATAAGTGAGCGCGAGGATAAACATGGCAGAATCCTTCCGGCTTATCGTTCGTCTTAGGATTTATGCGCGGCTCAGGTGGCAAGCCTTGCGGGTATGAGGCCGCGGAGAGAGTTTCCGACGAAAATCCGGCTGCTCTCCAGGTGGTTCATCCGAATGCGGCCCACCCGCGCCTTTCGCTGACAGATCAGTTCCGTGCGCAGCACGCCGGCGAGCAGGCCGCAGGAGATCGGCGGCGTGCGAAGGGTGCCGGAACCATTGTCCAGGAAGATCGAAGTGATCGTGCCCTCGCAGACTTCGCCGCGTTCATTCAGCATCAGCACCTCGTCGGCCTGGTGCGGCGTGTATTCGGCGCGGGCGGTCTCGTAGACGGCGCGGCGGGTGGTTTTGATCCGAAGCAGCTTGTCGGCGCTGTCGAGGCGCGTCGAAGCGATGCGGATGTTCCACACCGTGCCGGGTGCAAGTGGTATGAAGGGCGCGGTGGTGACTTCTGTGCGGCCATGAGCATCGAAGGTCAGCCGGATGCGCAGAGCGCCCGTCGCGCCCTGGACGGATGCATTGAGCTCGTCGAGCGCATGCCGCGGCTCGGGAAAGCCGATCCGCCGGGCGGATCGCGTCAGACGGGCAAGATGCAGCCGGAGGCGGACGAAGCCGGTTTCCGGCTCCCACCGCAATGTCTCCAGCAGCGAGAAATTGCTCATCGCGCGATCTCCTCATCGCCGATCGCGAAGCGGGCCTTGAGCAGGCATTCTTCATATTCGGCCTCAGCCGTGGAATCGAAGACGATGCCGCCGCCGACGTTGAAGATCGCCTTGCCGTCATCGAAGAGGCTGATGGTGCGGATCGCAACGGAAAAGCGCATGGAGCCCGTGGGCGAAATCATGCCGATTGCGCCGCAATAGGCATCGCGCGGCGTGTCTTCGAGTTCATGCAGGATCTGCATGGCGCTGAGCTTCGGCGCGCCTGTGATCGAACCGCAAGGGAACAGGGCGGCAAAGATATCGCGGATGGAAAGGCCGGGCAGCAGCTTCGCCTGCACATGGCTCACCATTTGGTGCAAGGTCGGGTAGGTCTCGATCTCAAAGAGCTTCGGAACATCGAGCGTGCCGACCTCGGTGATGCGCGAGATGTCGTTGCGTAGCAGGTCGACGATCATCCGGTTTTCGGCTTGCGTCTTCATGTCCGCCTGCATCGCCGCGATGATGGCGGCATCTTCGGCCGCGTCGGCGCCGCGCTTGGCGGTGCCCTTCATCGGATGAGTCTCGATCCAGCCTTCCTCGTCCGTCCGGAAGAAGAGTTCGGGAGAGCGCGATAGGATAATAGGACCGCCGAGATCGACGAGCGCTCCGTATTTCACGGGCTGACGTTCGATCAGCGACCAGAAAGCCGCGCGCGGATCGCCGTTCCAGCGTGCTTCGATGGGCATCGTCAGGTTTGCCTGGTAGCAATCACCCTGGCGCAGATGCCAATGCAATCGGTCGAATCGCTCTTTGTATACAGGAAATGCCCAAGCGGCTTTGGGCGCGGTCAGGAACGCCTCGTTTTCGAGGCGCTGTTTGGGCTGCGCGAGCGGATGATCGCCCTTTTGCGGGTCGTCGAAGATGCCGAAGCAAAGCAGCGGCGTCTGCCTGTTCTCTTCCGCGAAGTCTGCGAGCTTTTTCTCGAAGAGGTAGCCCGCCTCGTAAGATATATAACCCGCCAGCCACCTTCCCTGGGCTCTGGCCGCTTCCATCCGCACCAGGCCTGCAAAGAATTCATCACGCGTCCGGGCGGTGATAATCTCGGCGGGATCGGTGAAGAGCATCACTTGTCCGGTCGTGTCGTCACGGAAGAGGATGTGGGGTTGGAGGCCGATCATGGCGATGTTGTTCCGTGGGAATACCCCTCATCCGCCTGCGGGCACCTTCTTCCCGCTCGCCGGGGAGAAGGGATATGCCGCAGCGGCGGCTTGAAATCTCGACGTTGCGCGTGGCAGGTCCCGTCGCCCCGTTTGCGCGGAGAGGGTTAAGGTGAGGGGCAACTTCTTGCTTAGCCCCTATCCAACGCCTCAAGCTCATCGATCAGCCCTTCGATCATCGACAGGCCCTTGCTCCAAAACGACGGATCGGTGGCGTCGAGGCCGAAAGGTTTCAGGAGTTCGGAGTGATGCTTCGTGCCGCCGGCCCTCAGCAGCTCGAAATACTTGTCCTGAAAGCCCTTGTCGGCTTTCTGATAGACCGCATAGAGCGAGTTCACCAGGCAATCGCCGAAAGCGTAGGCATAGACGTAGAAAGGCGAGTGGATGAAGTGGGGGATATAGGCCCAGTAAGTCTCGTATCCTTCCGAAATCCTGATCGCGGGGCCAAGGCTCTCCGACTGAACCGAAAGCCAGAGCTCGCCGATGTCTTCGGCGGTCAGTTCGCCTGCCTTGCGGGCCGTGTGAAGCTCGCGTTCGAATTCGTAGAAGGCGATCTGGCGCACCACCGTGTTGATCATGTCCTCGACCTTCTGGGCGAGCATCGCCTTGCGCTCGCGCTTGTCCGCCGTCTTGTCGAGCAGCGCGCGGAAGGTCAGCATCTCGCCGAAGACGGATGCGGTTTCGGCGAGCGTCAGCGGTGTCTGGCACATCAGCGCGCCCTGTGCACCGGCCAGCACCTGATGGACGCCGTGGCCGAGTTCATGGGCAAGTGTCATGACATCTCGAGGCTTGCCCATGTAGTTGACCAGCACATAGGGGTGCGCCGAGGGAACCGTCGGGTGAGAGAAAGCGCCGGGCGCCTTGCCGGGACGCACGGGTGCGTCGATCCACTGTTCGTCGAAGAAGCGGCTGGCGATTGCCGCCATTTCCGGCGCGAAATTGCCGTAGGCCGAAAGAACGGTATCCTTCGCTTCGCTCCAGGAAATCACCGCATTGGAGGTTTCCGGAAGCGGCGCGTTGCGGTCCCAGAAATTCATCTGGTCCATTCCGAGCCACTTCGCCTTCATCTTGTAATAGCGGTGCGAAAGGCGCGGATAGGCCTGCTTGACGGCAGCCGCTAGCGCATCGACCACGTTGCGCTCAACGCGGTTCGCCAAATGGCGGCTGTCGGCGATATCCTCGAAGCCGCGCCAGCGGTCGGAAATATCCTTGTCCTTGGCAAGAGTATTGGTGATCAGCGTGAAAGTGCGGATATTCGCCGTGAAGGTTTCGGCAAGCGCCATCGCTGCCTTGCGGCGCGCTTCCGGATCCTTGTCCTGCAGTAGATTGAGCGCGACTTCGAGCGGCACTTTCTCGCCGTCGATATCGTAGCGGAGTTCTGCCATGGTCTCATCGAAGAGGCGGTTGAATGCAGCTGCACTCGTCATCGATTTTTCGAGGAAGAGCTGTTCCAGCTTGTCTTCCAGCTGGTAGGGCTTGTCCTTGCGCAGGTCGATCAGCCAAGGGCGGTAATGGCCGGCATCGGGGTCGTTCGCCATGCATGCATCCATCACCGCGTCGTCGATGCGGTTCAGTTCCAGCCCGAAGAAGAGAAGGTGGCCGAAGAATTCGGTGACCTTCGCCTGGACGTCGCCGTAGAGCTTGCCGTTCACCGGGTTGGTCGTATCGGAGAAATAAGTGAGACCCGCGAAAGAGCCGAGACGGCCGATGAGATCATCCAACGCCTCGTATTCCTTCAGCGCCTGGCCGATGCCTTCAGCGCCTGTTTTGGTCGTTGCCTCCGCCAGCTTGCCCTTCCATCTTTCTTCGAAGGCGATCGCGTTCCGGCCCGCCTTTTCCATGTCGCTTGTGAAGGCAGTCGAGGTGGCGGAGGGGTAGAGATCCTGCAGCTTCCAGACCGGAAGGTCGCCGAGCGCCGGATCAGCCGCGGCAGAGGCAACTGTTGCCGAAAAATTAAGACCGGCGCCGGGGAGCACGAAATTCATGGCTGGGTTCCTCTTCCTCATTTCGAACAGGTCTGACTGTCTAAGCGCCGGAAGGCCCCGTATCAAGGGGCTTTCGGGATGCCGGAGGCCCCGCTTCGATACGGATTCGGTGTCGCCACAATCGTTAAAATGCAATTATTTCTCAAAACTGGATGTTCAAGCCTTTCTGGCAGAGTGACCTCAGGTTTCGCATGAAGTGAGGCGACAATGACCGGTTATAGTGAGCTCAAGGGTGCAGGGCAGATTCTCGTGGTCGAGGACGACCCGGTACAGCGCCGTCTGCTGAAGAATGCAATCGAGCGTCACGGACATGTCGTCCATCAGGCTGAAAACGGCCGGATCGGTCTGGAGATGGTGAAGCGCGACGGTGGTCTCTTCAACGTCATCCTTCTCGACCTGATGATGCCGGAAATGACCGGCCTCGAATTCCTCGAGGCGCTCCATGAACTCGGCACGCAGATCCCGGTGATCGTGCAGACCGGGCAGGGCGGCATCGAAATGGTGGTGCAGGCCATGCGTGCCGGGGCCTTCGATTTCGTGGTCAAACCGGTTTCACCGGAGCGCATCGCAACCTCGATCGCCAACGCGATGAAGCTGGACCAGCGCGAAGTGCGGGCCCGCTCGGGCCGCCGCTCGCGCTCCGGCCTCGTCGGCTTCGATGACATCGTTTCCGCAAGCCCGGCAATGATCCGCGTCATCGATCTGGCGCAGCGTGCCGCGCAATCCACTATTCCGGTCGTGCTCGAAGGCGAGTCCGGCGTCGGCAAGGAATTGGTGGCGCGTGCCATCCAATCCGGCGGCGACCGCGCGGGTAAGCCCTTCGTGACGGTGAATTGCGGTGCAATTCCGCACAATCTCGTCGAAAGCATCCTCTTCGGCCATGAAAAGGGCGCGTTCACCGGCGCCACTGAGCGCCATACGGGCAAGTTCATGGAAGCCGACGGCGGCACGATCTTCCTCGATGAAATCGGCGACCTGCCGCTCGACGTGCAGGTCAAGCTGCTGCGCGCGGTGCAGCAGGGCGAAGTCGAAACCGTCGGCGCGCGGACGGCGCACAAGGTCAATGTCCGTCTCATTTCCGCGACGAACAAGGATCTGATCGAGGAAGTGAAAAACGGCCGCTTCCGCGAGGACCTCTATTATCGCCTCAATGTCTTCCCGATCACCATTCCGGCGCTGCGCAAGCGCAAGGAGGACATTCCGCATCTTGTGCGTGTCTTTACCGACCGCTTCTCATCCGAACAGAAGAACGGCCATCGCATGACGGTCAACGCGGGTGCGCTGGCATTGCTGACGGCCTATGACTGGCCGGGCAACATCCGCCAGCTCGAAAACGCGATCTTCCGAGCCGTCGTACTCGCCGAGGGCCCGGAACTTACCGAGGCGGACTTTCCGCAGATCGCTGCCCAACTGCCGCAATATGACGTGGTCGACCACCTAGCGCTTGTTGCCGACAATACGCATCGCGAGCACGAAGTGGACCTTGCAGAATATCACGTTCCGCCAACCTTTGCGGGCGAGCCGTTTGGGCACCCCAACGAGGTGCCTGAGAATGCGATCGCAAGCGTCAATCCGGCCGGCGAAGTGCGCAAACTTGCCGACGTCGAGGAAGAATTGATTCGATTCGCTCTTAAATTCTACCGCGGCCAGATGAGTCAAGTGGCAAGAAAACTCGGCATCGGACGTTCAACGCTTTACAGAAAACTGAAAGATTACGGTATCGATCCCGACAATCCCCAGAAAGACGCGGCATAAGCGGCGTTCCGTTAATATTCCCGCAAGCATGTTCTGTTACCCGTTATAAACCACTTGTTAGTCGATCGTTGACTATGTAAAGAAAAGGTTGATCGTCTGTGGCATTTTTGCCATCGTGTCACCGCATTTGACAGTCATTGGGACAGCTCGGGGACCTGGGCAGCCTGACGGGGATTGAGTTTGCCGGATCTGAATGAGAACACCAAGCCTTCGCGCTTGAGCTGGCGTACCCTGTGCGCCGACATTGGCGGAAAGGCGGTTAGGACGGCGACGGCTGCCCTTCTCGCACTCACGGTTTCCTCACCAGTATTCGTTGGCACACCGTCCGAGGCGGCAGGTGAAACGCGCAGTCTGAAACTCTACTTCATCCATACCGGCGAAAAGGCCGTCATCACCTACAAGCGCAACGGTAGGTTCGACCCGAAGGGTCTTGGGCAGCTAAACCGATTCCTTCGCGACTGGCGCAAGAACCAGCCGACAAAGATGGACCCCCATCTTTTCGATCTCATCTGGGAAGTCTACCGCCAGAGCGGTTCCAGGGACTACATCAACGTTGTCTGCGGCTTCCGTTCGCCCGCCACCAATTCGATGCTCAAGTCCCGTTCGCGCAATTCCGGCGTCGCCGAAAAGAGCCAGCATATGCTCGGCAAGGCGATGGACTTCTTCATTCCGGATGTGAAGCTTGCAAAGCTACGCGCGATCGGCATGAAAATGCAGGTCGGTGGCGTTGGCTTTTATCCGAAGTCCGGTTCGCCCTTCGTGCACATGGATGTCGGCGGCGTTCGCGCTTGGCCGCGCATGAGCCGCCAGGAGCTGGCGCAGCTCTTCCCGAACGGCAACACCATTCACATCCCTTCTGACGGCAAGCCCCTGCCGGGCTACCAGCAGGCGATGGCCGACTACAAGCGCCGGGTGAGCACCAATCAGCTCGTCATGGCAAGCGGCGGCGACACCGAAACGAGAAAGCCGAAGACATTGTTCGCGGCCCTTTTTGGCGGCGGTGCGGACGAGGAAGAGGATAGCGCGGAGGAAGCCGCTCCGGTCGCGGTTGCCAAGGCAACGCCGCCGAAGGCCGAAGCACCGGCTGCTGCCGAAGCTGAAGCCCAACCGACCGAGGTTGCCGCTGTGAATGCGCCGGTGCCGCAGGTTCGTCCTGCCTTTGCCGGCCAGCTTGACGGTGGCGAAGTTGCAAATGCGCTCATTTCGCCGAATTCCGGCAATGCTGCGCAACAGGCGCTTGCTGCTGCCACCGAACAACAGGGGCAGCAACAGTTCGCCGATCTCAGCACGTATCACGTTCCGGTTCCTTCGCTGCTTGGCCCGCGCAACGCGCCGGGTGATGCGGAAGTGGCATCCAACGATCCAACGGTTCCGACCCCGGCCGATCGCCCGGCACTCGCTGAAAATCTGCTTGCGGCAGCGGCCGCGGATCCGGAAGCGGGTGCGGACGAAGCCGAAGCGGATCAGCTTTCCCCGGCACTCGCTCAAGCGCTTGATCAGAACAATGTGGTCGACAAGCAAGTGGCTGCCCTTGCACCCGCCACGGTCGAGCAGGCCATCAGCGCGGCAATGCCTGCGGCTAAGCCGGTTGAGAAGAAGGCGCCGGTACAACTTGCCGCGCTTGCTCCCGTCAAATCCGCAAGCTTCGGCGACGCCTTCGACCTGCCGCAGACTTCCGAGGACGGCATTGCCAACGGGGTTGCGACCAAGGGTGGACGGCCGACGAAGGAGGCTGCCGCCGCTGCCGACGCAAGCCGTGCAACGGTCCGCACCGAGCCGAAGCTGACGCAAAAGATAATTTCGCGGTGGGCGCTGACCAATTCGCGCATGGAAATGATCACGAAGCCGGTCAAGGCCCCTCGCTTCGTCAGCCAGACGCTGCGCGCCCAGCCGACGGCCGTCTATGCCGAAGGTTTCAACGTCAAGACCGCGTCGATCGATCCGGACCGCTTCAGCGGCTCGGCGGTAAACTTCATGGAAGTGCGCAAGTTCAATACGAACTGAGCAGGTTGATCAGTAACAACGACCAGGCCGCCGGAGAAATCCGGCGGTCTTTGTTTACGCGCTGGGCACATCCTCCCGCACTGGAGGCGGGAGGAAATGGATAGGCCCGAAGGTTCAGGCCTTCAGGAAGTCGAGCACGTCCTTGTTGAAACGGTCGGTATGCGTCTGGGCGAGGCCGTGGGGGGCGCCCTGATAGACCTTGAGAATCGAACCCTCGACGATCTTCGAGGATTCCAATGCGGAAGCGCCGATCGGCACGATCTGATCATCGTCGCCATGAATGATGAGCGTCGGTTTGTCGATCTTCTTGAGGTCGTCCGTGTAATCGACCTCGGAGAATTCGTGGATGCAATCCAGCTGTCCCTTCAACCCGCCCATCATTCCCTGCGTCCAGAAACTGTCGCGGATGCCTTCGGAGAATTTCGCGCCATCGCGGTTATAGCTGTAGAAGGGCGCCACGAGATCCTTGTAGAACTGCGAGCGATTTTCGAGTGTGCCCTTGCGGATACCGTCAAAAACTTTAAGCGGCAAGCCGCCGGGATTCTTGTCCGTCTTGAGCATCAGTGGCGGCACGGCGCCGACCAGCACGACCTTGGCGACACGCTTCGTGCCGTGGCGTCCGAGATAATGGGTGACTTCGCCCCCACCGGTGGAATGGCCGATCATGATCAGGTCCTTGAGATCGAGCTTTTCGATCAACTCGGCCAGATCATCGGCATATTGGTCCATGTGGTTGCCGTCCCAGGTCTGGCTCGAACGCCCATGGCTGCGGCGGTCATGCGCGATGACGCGATAGCCATTGTTGCCGAAGAAGACCATCTGCGCATCCCAGGCATCGGCCGAGAGCGGCCAGCCGTGAGAGAAAATAATAGGCTGGCCCTTGCCCCAATCCTTGTAGAAAATCTCCGTTCCGTCCTTCGTGGTAATCATCGACATGATTTGAGTTCCTCTTGAGCAGAGTTGATTTTCGGCTTGGCTTTGGTACCGGCGCCATGCGGGACACCGGATGGGAATGAGCGAAGCTCGCGGCTTCGCGCATGTCTGGATATAGAATGCACATGCACTGTCGGAATGGCTGCGCGATGCGCAGCAGTGTCGAGAAAATGTCCGGCAGCTGTTGGCTGCCATTACGTCAAATAACTGAATATTAAGCGGAACCGGACGCGGCTCCAGTATGCGGCGGAAGGATATTATCGCGCCGAATGCAAAGCAACGGGAAACAGCGGGCTAACTCCAAAGCATGATTCAAGAAACCGCTGGGGGCCCGGCTCCGAAATCAGCAAACGATAATCCTCAGCCTTTGGGCGGGCGGCATCAGGGCATTTATCGAAGGTTCGGCGCCAGCGCGGCAATTGCTTGCTCCGCGGCGCATACACCGCTTCCGTAGGCGCCGTGTGCGGTCGAGAAGTCCGTCGTATGCGTTGCTTCGCCTGCAAAGAACAGCCGATCGTCGAAGGGACGGGCGAGTTCCGAACGGGCGTCGACTTGTCCTGGCAGAGCGTGGCTATAGGCGCCGCCGATCGACGCGGTGCCCGACCAATCGGAAGCGACAAGGGGATGAAGGCAGCGGCGCACCGACGAGCCGAAAAGTTCGGCGAGCTGGTCGATCGCGCGGGCAAAGCCAGCGTCGGATCCGTCGGCCGCGATGGCCCGCGCGCCGGCCCCACCCAGAAAGCACTCGATCACCTGCGAGCCGAACGGGCGGATGTAGTAGGCGCCGGTCGCCGGATCGTGAGCATCACCTATAACATAGCTTTCGGGCGCAAACGGGCTGTCGCCGACAATCTCCAGGAAGAGTTTCTCATTACTGCCGAGCGGCAACCGAGCAGCAGCGTCACGCCATGGATCGAGCACCGATGGCCAGATGGTCGAGTCTCCGGCAAGAACATTTGTCGATACCGTGCAAATGGCAGCGCGCGGCCGAAGCGTGCCGCTCGATGTCCGAAGCGCAATACGGCGCCCTTCGAACGTCAGGGCTTCGATGGGTGTAGCCAGGTGAAGCTCGATACCGGCCGGAAGGCTCGACGAAATCACCGTGCCGTAGCCGGTCGGCACGCGCCAATTGCAACCGGTCGACGCCATGTTGTAGGCAGCATAGTCCATCGCGGAGATATGCTCGAGCTCGTCACCGCTGATGTATCCGCTCAGTGCCTGGAGATAGGCTATCCATGGGCTATCCGGATCCAACGCATCTGATGCGCGGTCGCTGACTGGGGGTGTCGTCGAAATCCGCTCGCTCCATCGCGCAAAGGCGCGTCCCGCTGCCTCCCGTTCCGCTTTCGGAAACCCCAGGTCGCGGAACTGCTCGCCCCATGCTGTGGGGCCTCGGTCGACCACGAAGCCCTTTTCCTCGGCGATGCGGGTCCATGGATTGCGGTCGGCGGAGTGAAGCCAGCCGCAGCCGAGATCGACGGCTGCTGCCGGCGTCTCATACGTCCAGGCGCGCCCTCCAAGGCGCGGCAAGGCCTCCAAAATCGATACAGAAAAGCCGCCTCCAGCCAGACGTCGTGCGGCCCCGATACCTGCAGCTCCGGCGCCGATGATTGCTATGTCTGGGTCTGAATTCATTGCGGGGGTGGACTCGATGTGGTCACGCATCATGCACCAGTCCAAGAATATGGCGCAAGCGGCCCAGGTTCGTTTGGTGCGAAAAGCCGGCCCACAGATGCCAGCCTTCTACCGTTTCGCGTTGGCAGGCGCAAAAGAAAAGCCGCCGGAGCGACTGAACTGACCCCCGAAGGTTGATGTCCAACTTTCGGGGGTCAGTTCAGTCGCTCCGGCGGCTCTGAAACTGGTAAGGGGCAATCTTCAGCCTTCCGGCGGGGACTCGATCATGCCGAGTGCGTGCAGGTAGGTATCGAGGATAGCTTCCTCTTCCATGCGCTCCTGCTCGTCCTTCTTGCGAAGAGCGACGACTTTTTTCAGGATTTTGGTATCGAAGCCCGTGCCCTTGGCTTCGCCGTAGACGTCCTTGATGTCGTCGGCGATGGTCTTCTTTTCTTCTTCCAGCCGTTCAATGCGCTCGATGAAAGCGCGTAGCTGATCGCGGGCGACGCCATGAGCATCGGACATCGTGTTCTCCTGATTTTCTCGTCTTGAATTCGGTGGGGAGTGACTGCCGCGAAGCTGCGCCGCGGTCAAGTCCAATCGGACGTGATGAACCTATTTGTGCGGCTTGTTCAGTTCAAATGCAGTTTTTTGCGCCTCCGAGGCTTCGTTCTGATGCAGATTCATCCAGTCTTCGTAGGGCATGCCGTAGATGATCTCGCGCGATTCGTCCTTCGACAACGGCACGCCCTCGCCCTCCGCGGCTTCGCGATACCAGTTCGACAGGCAGTTGCGGCAGAAGCCCGCGAGATTCATCAGGTCGATATTCTGAACGTCGGCACGTTCGCGCAAATGCGCGACGAGGCGGCGGAAGGCGGCAGCTTCGAATTCGGTCTGCTGCTTCTTGCTGAGTGCGGTCATCTCGCTCTCCTTCATTCGTAAGGGCCGGTGCGCGATACATGGACGTTGTATTCGTGCAGCGCCGGATCGGCATTCATGGCCGCGAAGATCGGAGCCAGGCGTTCGGCCCATTTGCAAACGCCGGCGTCGTTTTGGATCAGGTCCTGGCGGACCTCGAGCAGGGCATGCGGTATGCCGGTGACCATGCAGTGCCGGTACATCGTATCGCCTTTGAGCGCGCCGTCATACGGTTCGTTGTCGCCGATCATGAGATCGGGACTGCGCCTCAGCATGTCAAGCAGCGGGGCGACGGCGCGATGGTCGCTGTCCCAGAGGACGGCGGCATGCCATGGCCGCGGAACGCCTTTCCAGGCCGGCGTATAGGAATGAAGCGAGAGCACGAGCGGCGCCTTGCCGGTCGTATTGGCGACCTTGTCGATCGTCCCGGAGACGGCGTTGTGGTAGGGCCGGTGGAACTCCTTGATGCGGTAGTCCCACTCCTCATCCGCGATCGGATGATTGCCGGGAATGATCGCACCGTCGGAGATCTTCATGATCAGCGTTGGGTCGTCCTCGCCGCGGTTGGGGTCGATCAGAAGGCGCGAAAAGCCGCCGAGAACGGCCGGAACCCCCAGCCTCGCGGAAAGCTCTCTCGCCAAACCTTCTATGCCGATGTCATAGGCGATATGGCGGGAAAAGGCGGATTGGGGAAGCCCGAGCCTGCCATACCGCTCAGGCAGCCGATTCATTGCGTGATCGCCGAGAATCACCATGCCGCTGTCATGATTTCCAGGTAAAATTTCGAAAGGTTTGAAGGGGTTCATCAGGAAATGCCGATCGTCATTTGGCGCTCGCTGTCACTGATCGCATGCATATGGGGCAGGTTCAAGCGCGATACGGGGCAGCCTATGGCAGGTCGCCGTTCACGAGGAGGTTACGAAAGGAATATAATCGATTAGCATCGCGTTGACATTCGTTTGATGGCAGCGCAAGAAGGCACGGACAACGAATAACCGTGGGAGCCATTCGGAAGCCGTGTTGATGCAAGCCGCACCAAGTTTCCTCACCCGGTCCGGGATTGCCCGTTTCGCCTTGTTTGCATTCGCTGCCCTCTCACCGTTTTTCGCTGCCGATGCTGCCCGCGCCGATTTCCGCGTCTGCAACGGCACGCAGAACCTCGTGGGTGTGGCGATCGGATACCGTGCCAAGGACGGGTGGATCACTGAAGGCTGGTGGCAGGTCCCTGCAACGACCTGCGCGACGCTGATCGAAGGAGAACTGCAGTCACGATACTATTATCTCTACGCAGAGGACGCCGCCCGGGGGGGGCGTTGGACGGGTGACATCCAGATGTGCGTAGCGGAAAACGAGTTCAAGATCACGGGCGTGAAGGACTGCTATGCCCGCGGTTATCAGAGGATGGGATTCAAGGAATACGACACGGGCCGCCAGGGCAGCTGGATGGTCCAACTTTCCGACACTCCCGGCACGCAAGAAAGCCCGAATTGATGAAGCGTAACCGCAAAGTGAAAATCCTCGCGACGCTCGGCCCCGCCTCGAGCGACGAAGCGATGATCGAAAAGTTGCACCAGGCCGGTGCCGACGTTTTCCGCATCAACATGAGCCATGCAAGCCATGACGTGATGCGCACGCTGATCGAGCGCATACGCGCGGTAGAGGCGCGCTCCGGCCGCCCGATCGGCATCCTCGCCGATTTGCAAGGGCCGAAGCTTCGCGTCGGCAAGTTTGCGGAAACCCAGGTTGAGCTGAAGCCCGGCCAGACCTTTACGCTCGACAACAATGACGCACCCGGTGATGCAAGCCGCGTCTTCCTGCCGCATCCGGAAATTCTGGAAGCCGTCAAGCCGGGCCACCGCCTGCTGATCGATGATGGCAAGCTCGCATTGCGCGCCGAAAAGTGCGACGGCAAGAGCATCGTCACGACGGTCATCTCCGGCACGAAGATTTCGGACCGTAAGGGCATCAGCCTCCCCGACACGTTGCTCGGCGTCGGTGTTCTGACGGACAAGGACCGCATCGATCTCGATGCCGTTCTGGCGACCGATGATGTCGACTGGGTCGCGCTTTCTTTCGTGCAGCGCCCGGAAGATCTCGCGGAGGTCCGCAAGATCGCCAGGGGCCGGGTCGGCCTGATGTCGAAGATCGAAAAGCCGCAGGCAATCGAGCGCATCGAAGAAATCATCGAACTCTCCGATGCCTTGATGGTTGCCCGCGGCGATCTGGGCGTCGAGATGCCGCTCGAATCCGTCCCGGGCATCCAGAAGCAGCTGATCCGCGCCTGCCGCCGCTCCGGCAAGCCGGTCGTCGTCGCGACCCAGATGCTGGAATCGATGATCTCAGCGCCGGTGCCGACGCGCGCCGAAGTGTCGGACGTTGCGACCGCCGTTTTCGAGGGTGCGGATGCCGTCATGCTTTCGGCTGAATCCGCCTCGGGCGACTATCCGGTCGAAGCCGTCGCGACGATGGCGTCGATCGCCACCGCCATTGAGCGTGAACCGCATTATCCGGGCATCATTTATGCTCAACGCGCCCAGCCGGAAGCGACCGGCGCCGATGCGATTTCGCTCGCCGCCCGTCAGATTGCCGAGACGTTGAAGCTTTCCGCGATCGTCTGTTACACCTCGTCGGGCACGACGGGGCTGCGCGCGTCGCGCGAGCGTCCGCAGGTGCCGGTTCTGGCGCTCTCGCCGATCATCAAGACGGCCCGGCGGCTGGCGATCGTCTGGGGTCTGCACTGTGTCGTCACGCACGACGCGACGGACCTCGACGACATGGTGAACCGGGCCTGCCGCATCGTCGCCGGCGAGGGTTTCGGCAAGCCGGGCGACCGTATCATCATTTCGGCTGGCGTGCCTCTCGGAACGCCCGGCGCCACCAACATGCTGCGCATCGCCTATATCGGCTCCGATGGCCAAAGCGGCATCTGATCCATTTGCGTTCAATCGAACAAAAGCCCGTTGCTTTGGAAGGCAACGGGCTTTTTCGTTTTCGGCTTGATCGCGGTCCAGGCAAATGCAAGCTTCCGGTATCCGAGCTCTGGAGGGACTTATGGATATCGTCACGCTTTTCGCTTTCGCTGCGGTTTCCTTCGTCGGTATCGCGACGCCGGGGCCGACCGTGCTCCTGGCGCTGACCAATGGGTCGCGTTACGGTACGCGCCGGGCGATCGCCGGCATGGTGGGTGCCGTGCTTTCCGATTTCGTGCTGATCGGGGCTGTGGCGATCGGTCTCGGCGCGCTTCTTGCGGCCTCCGAGTTCTGGTTCTCGGTGCTGAAATATGCGGGTGCTGCCTATCTTGCCTTTCTCGGCATCATGATGCTGCGCTCGAAGGGAACGATCGATACGACCGTGAAGGCGGAGGCCGCCGGCGGCGCCGGTTCGGCCTTTGCGATCGGACTGAAAAGCTTCACGGTGGCGGTCACCAACCCGAAAGGCTACCTGTTCTTCTCGGCCTTCCTGCCGCAGTTCATCGATCCTTCGCTGCCGCAGCCGGTCCAATATGCGGTGCTTGCAGTCATCTTCGCCTCGCTCGATTTCGCAATCATGTTCGGATACGCCATCTTCGGCTCGCAGGCTGTCCGCCTGCTCGAGAATTCCGGCGCCATGTGGCTCGACCGTATCAGCGGCGGAGCACTCATTGCGCTTGCCGGATCGCTGGCATTTTATCGGCGCGCGACCACCTGAATTACGGCAGGGAAACATGCCCGACGCGATAGATCTGGTCGCCGTTGGAGATCAATGGCATGTCGCGATAAAGCGTGAAGCGTACAAGGCTCCAGCCGGACGGCTCGAAGGCGGATATCAAAGCCAGAACGCCGCCTCGTGCCGCTTCCGCATGTGACCGCGCGACCTCCTCCCGGCGGATTTCGGCAAGCGGTGCGTAGGGAGGGATCGGCAGGATATCGCGGCTTGCAAACTTTGCGGCTCTCAAGTCCGCCACCTCGGCATTCCATACGATCCAGTGCCTTACCTGCGGCCAGCCGAAAGACTGCGTCAGCGCCTCGAAGCCCGGTCCTGTCAGGAAATCGCTCGCGCCTTGCGGCTTCTGCCAAAGATAGAATGGCGCATAGAGGTTCTCCCGGCTGCCGAATTCGCCTTTGCGCGCGCTGAGATAGGCCTTGAATCCGAGATTCGGGAAGCCGTCCAGCATCGGCCCCTTGTCGCGGATCCGGCGATCGATGATCGCCATATCGTAGTCCGAAGGCAGGGTGAAGCTGTATTGCATAGCGATCATCGGGACGTCTCCATGGACTCGAAGGCGCGACGTTCCCAACCGGGTTCGGTCATCTGCGCCTTGCCGCCGCCGAACGACCATTCGTCCTCCGACGTAGTCGTCACGACGATCATCACATCCTCTGCCTTCAGGCCCGGCGACTCGCCAAGGAGTTCGACTGCTCGCTTGAAGAACGCCTTACGGGTTTCCGTTGAACGTGGCTTTCCCGCGGTGATTGCGATGAGTGTGAAATCATCCGAGCGAGGGCCGCCTAGATAATGCCGGTCGAAAATCAATTCGCCGGGCTCGTGCTGATGAATGATTTGAAAACGATCGTTCGGAGGGACGTTAAACGTCTCGATCAGGGCGCGGTGAATACTGTCTGAAAGCGCATGGAGATAGTCTGGCGACTTGCCTTTCAGGAGGGAGATTCGAACGAAGGGCATTTGTGCCTCCTTATCGTGAATTCTTGACAGGAGGAGCATCGCACGGCACGATAATGCATAAAATCAGAATTTTTTGGACAAATAGTCCTGAAAAATAGGATTAAGCGATGCGCAGGACGATCTTCGACCTCGATGTACTGCGAACCTTCGCGACCGGAATGGAACTCGGCAACTTCGCCAAGGCGGCGGATCGGCTGGGGCGCTCCACGTCGGCCGTCAGCGCGCAGTTGAAGAAACTGGAGGAGCAAGCCGGTACGCCGATTTTTCGCAAGGCGGGCCGTGGTCTGGCGCTGACGGAGGCGGGCGAGACGATGCTCGCCTACGCCCGGCGGCTGCTCGAACTCAACGATGAAGCGGCAGCGGCCGTCCACAGCGTCGAGCTGGAAGGCTGGGTGCGGCTTGGCCTGCAGGAAGATTTCGGCGAAAACCTGCTGCCTGATGTTCTCGGCCGTTTTGCCCGCGCCCATCCGAAGGTGCGGATCGAGGCGCGAGTCGTTCGCAACGCGGAACTGCTCGAACGGGTCACGACAGGAAAACTCGATCTGGCGCTAGCCTGGAGCGATCGAACCCTGACCGCACATTGCGAAAAGATCGGCGAGGTGCCGATGCGCTGGATCGGTCCTGCCGTAGGCGAGCCCGGCTGGAATGCCGCAAGCGGCGAGCCGCTGCCGCTCGCCTCGCTGGAGGCGCCATGCGTGCTGCGGACAGCCGCGACCAATGCGCTCGACCGCGCAAACATTGCCTGGCGGCTGGCCTTCGTTAGCCCCAGCCTCGGCGGGTTGTGGGCTGCGACTGCGGCCGGGTTGGGCGTGACTATACGCACACCGATCGGGTTGCCGGCAAAGGTGAAGCCGCTGAAGCCCGCGGCACTGGGATTGCCGGAGCTACCGTCGCTAGGCCTCGTGCTTCATCGCGCGGAAGCCGACCCCGATCCGGCGACGGCACGGCTTGCTTCCATCGTGCTGCAGGCGGTGCGCGAGGCGATCTTAGATTTTGTGCCTCAGCGAACACCGGAGAGTGCGTAGGCGGTGACTTTCAATTGTGCATGAGCCCAATCACCGTGGCAGCATCCGCCGGAATGCGGCAGCGGCCATCGCTGCCAACTGTTCGTGAATTTCTTTCCGGCTACGATCCCCTGTTCCGTCGCAGAGTGGTTCTTCTCCCTCTTTCCGAAGGATGTCCGGCGCGTCGTTTTTGCATTCGCTGAAGGCGTCGTATTGCGTGGCGTCGGGCACGGTGTCGTAATTTGCAGTGGCGATTCTTCCTGCAAGGCCGGCGGCGTTGAGCCCGGGCCAGATGGTGTCGGGATTTCCGAGATTAACGATGTCGACCGGAACGGAGATATCGGCCAGACTTTCCGGAGTGAAGTTCGCGCTTAGTTCGGGATCGACAAGGAAGATCGCCTTGATGCGGCTGTCGAGATGGGAGCGGGCGAGGCGGCTAGCATCGACAGCGCGGAGATCGACACCTGTTCGCGCGAAATCGGCGCAATCCACTCCTGTTCCGCCAGGATCGCAGGAACGCATGAAATTCTCTGAGTCGAAACGTGCGCCGGCGAGCGCGAGAGCGGACGTGCCTCCGACCAGGAAGCCGAGCACGCCGACCCTCTTCGTATCGATCCGGCCCGACAGGGACATATCAGCTTCGATGGCGGTGAGTGTCGCTGAAAGGTCTGCTGGCCTTAGCCAGATCTCGTCCAGGAGTTCTTGCGGCGCCTGGGTGTGAGGGTCCGGTTGCCTGAGCATTGCTACGGCAAAGCCGCTTGCGGCCAGTCGCGACGCCATCCATGCGCCGATATTCGGACCTGACTTCAACCCGCCGTGAGAAAGGAGGATGAGAGGCCAGGGGCCTGCGGCGGCGGGAGCGTTAAGCCGCGCGGTGACGCCTTGGAAGAGGGCGTTATCGCCTATCAGCATCTCCGTTCCGCCCGCAGTCGGAGGATACCAGAGCGTGATTTGAATCGTTTCGTGCCGTTCGGGAACAGGGACGGAAAGGTTGCTGACGCCGACTATGTCGGCAGCCTTGATCTGCGTCAGAGGCAGCATTACGACAGTAGCCGCCGCAACGAGAAGAAGAAGGGTATGTTTCATATGAAGGCCTCGGGCTTGGAGACCGCTACGCAGCGGCCTTAGCGATTTGCGTCACAGTCCACGCGGTCGCGACCTCGAACATAATCAAGGTCGTTCACAATCGTGATCTGGGGCGGGCACCCCGAGGAATTGCCGACCCGAAAAGGTCGCAGAATCATTGTCGCGCGACCGTTTTCTGAGGTCGAAGCCTGAAAATCAGGATGCGCTGGTCAAGCTATGTGGGCGAGTAGGGCGTCTCAGCCGAAACGTGCTAACGCTGCGGCAAAGACGTGCGTATCGACATTGCCGCCCGATGTCACTGCGATGATATTGTCGCTTTCAAGCGCGTCGCCATGGAAGAGCGCGGCAGCGAGCGCGACCGCCCCGCCGGGCTCAACGACAATCTTCAGCCGCTTGAAAGCGAGCGCCATAGCCCTCAGCGCCTCCTCGTCGGTGACGACGATGCCGGCGCCGGCGAGCCTCTGCAGGATCGGGAAGGTGATCTTACCGGGTTCCGGTGTCATGATCGCATCGCAGATCGTGCCCGTCATCACTGCGTTGCGTTCGATCTTGCCGGAGGCCAGCGAACGCGTGGTGTCGTCGAAGTTCTCCGGCTCGCAGGGCCGCACGGTGAAGCCCGGCGCGCTTGCCTCAAGCGCCAGCGCGATGCCGGACGTCAGTCCGCCACCGCCGCAGGGAACGAGGACTTCCGCCGACTTCACGCCTTCTTCATCTGCCTGCTCGGCAATTTCAAGCCCGGTCGTGCCCTGTCCGGCAATCACCAACGGTTCGTCGAAAGGCTTGATCAGCGTCAGGCCGCGTTCCGCCGAGAACCGGGCGCCGATCGCGTCGCGATCCCCATTTTCTCGATCGTAAAGCACTACTTCGGCGCCAAACGCGCGGGTATTGTCGATCTTCAGTGCGGGCGCGTCCGACGGCATGATGATGACGGAGGGAATGCCGTGAAGCTTTGCGGCAAGGGCGACGCCCTGGGCATGGTTGCCGGAGGAAAAGGCGATGACGCCTTTCGCACGCACTGCAGGATCGAGGCCGGAAACGGCTGACCAGCCGCCGCGGAACTTGAACGACCCCGAATGCTGCAGACATTCCGCCTTCACGAACACATGCCTTCCGGCAATCTCGTTAAGGAACGGAGAGGAAAGAAGCGGCGTTCGCCGTGCATGGCCCCGGAGGCGGGCGCGGGCGGCGACGATCATTTCAATGCTGGCCATTATGAGCTCTTTCGGCTGATGGTTCGCCCATGCATATGATGCCCGCGATCCCTTGTGAACGCCGATTTTGTCACGGTGACACAAAAGCCGGCACTTTCGCATCAACGGTGTCAGCCCTGCCGCTGCGCCGCCGGAATTCTGTGGGACTGGTGCCGGTCACGCGCAGGAACTCGCGATTGAAGTTCGATTTGCTGATGAAGCCGGAATCAAACATCACGCGCGTCACCGGTTCATCCGTCGTGATCAGTTGATCGCATGCCGAGCGGATGCGGAATTCATTGACATATTGCGAAACGCTGACGCCATGGATGCGATTGACGGCAATCGATACGCGGCGGGCAGGCAGGCTCATCTTTCGGGCGATACGGTTGAGATTGAGCTCGGGATCGCGATAGATCTCGCGGGATTGCATCAATGCGTTGAGGGAGGCGGCAACCGCGCCGTCCTTTTCCGTCGGCATCGTTGGCGGGGCGGGGGGCGTTTCCCGGCTCTGCTCTTCAGCCGGTTGGCCGCCGCTGGCGATGGACGCGGCGCCTCCGAGAATGAGGAGCGTGATGACGTTTCCGAGTGCCACGATGGCACCGCCATGGGTGCCGCCAGTACGGTCAAAATCCAGACTGATGAAGATATCGGCGAACGCCGCGGCAATGAGCGCCGCTGCGGTGGTCAGGAGCGAACGATAGGAAAGCAGCGCGCCGTCCAGCCGCGAGGCGATCAGTCCGTCCGGGCCATGGCGCGCGAGCCAGAGCAGGGCGGCTCCGTAGCCAAGGAAGATGAGGATCAAGGCAAGGCCCATCGGCTCGTGCCAGAAGAGCAGTAGCGTGGCGACGAGAATCGCTGGAAGGGCGTGCGGCCACAGCCGGGCGAATGAGGGAGGCCCTTCCAGCGTAAGGCTCCGGAAACTGACCCAGGCAAGTGCGGCGATCATAGCGGCCAGAATGGCCTGCGCCGGCATGATCGCGAGGACGTTGTAGCCCCAGCGAATTCCGATCAGCACGGACTGCAGCGCATAGATGCCGATGAGAACCAGGAATGGCCGCTTCTCCGGCGCATGCCAGTCCTCCTGCCGCAGCAGACGGATCAGCACAATGAAGAGCAGCAGGGCAACGACGAAGGGAAGCGGAATAAAGATCATGAGGCGGCGTCCGGATGGATGGGTCGATATCAGCACGAAAATGGCCTCGATCGCAATTGCGGGCGACCCGGATCACGATTGAGGTCTCAACAGGAAGGGCAGGAGGTCACTTTCTTCGGGCCAGTCGCTTCGACGGCGCCATCAAGGAAAAAGCCGATGTCGATAATCCTGTCCATTCCCCTGTTTTTCATGATGCTTGTTTCCAGTTTCGCCGATGTGAGGCCGGTCGGCGAAACCTTCGATATTTCCAGCATCCGCACGATCGTGATCACTGGCGACGCAAGCTCGATCAAGATCACCACAAAGTCGGATGAGCCCTATCGCACGGGGACCAGCGGGCGTCGGAGCGGCTGGTTCTCATCCTGGTATTCGAACTGGTTCTTCAATATCTGCAAGGACGAAAGCCGCGTGGAGCTCGAGGGTGCGACCCTGACGATCGATGTGATGATGTCGGCCTGGAGCGACATTGCCGATTGCTCGCCGGAAGTGTCGGCCAATATTCCGCCCGGCAGCGCAGTGCGCATAGAGCAGCAGGCGTTCATGGCGAAACTGAGCGGCGACTTCGCAAGCCTTGGCACATCGGGAAAGGCTGCGGACATCACGCTTGATGGCCACGCTTCCGCAGTCGATATCTCCGGCGCAGCGGTGCGCGCGAGCCTCACCTACGATGCCGTCAAACGCGACGAGAAGATCGAGATCGCTGCACAATCGCTCGATGCCTATCTCGGCTTCGGCAAGGACGTGCCGGTCGATTATACCGTGACCGCCAAGGCATCCTACATTGACAGCCTCGTTCCGAGTGTTCCGGGCGCACGCCCGCTGGTGAATATCAGAGGCGATTATGTACGCGCCCGGATCCGCTGATGCGGCAGGCGGCTCAATAGCCGTTTGCCGAACCCTCGGTGGCGCGGCTGTCCATCGCACCGTAGTAGCGTGGGCTGCCACCCTTTTCGATATCGGAAAGGCTCTTGCCGCCGACAAGGATGCCGGCCGCCTGGCCCCATTGGGGCGGGCCGCTGCCATCGTCGAAGCTGTAGCCCATTGCGGCGAGCGTCTTTACCGTATCCGGAGACAGGGTATAGGGTTCGAGGTAGATCTTGTCCGGCTGCCATTGATGATGAATGCGCGGTGCATTGACGGCCTGGCTGATGTCCATGCCGAAGTCGATAACGTTCAGGATCGCTTCCAGCGTGATGGTGATGATGCGTGAGCCGCCGGGGCTGCCGATCACCATGAAGGGCTTGCCGTCCCTGGAGATGATCGTCGGGCTCATGGAAGAGAGCGGCGTCTTCTTCGGCGCGATGGCGTTGGCCTCGCCCTGGACAAGCCCGTAGAGGTTCGGCACGCCGGGCTTTGAGGTGAAGTCGTCCATCTCGTTGTTGAGCAGGATGCCGGTGCCGGGGGCGACCACTCCGGCGCCGAAGGAACCGTTCAGGGTATAGGTCACGGCGACCGCGTTGCCCTCGTCGTCGATGATCGAATAATGGGTCGTTTCAACGCTTTCCTTGGCGCCGAGCGGCTTCAGGTCGGCGGATTTGCCGGCCTTGTAGGGATCGGTCTTCTCACGGATTTCCTTGGCATAGGCTTTGTTCAGAAGCTTCGAAACCGGATTGTCGACGAAGTCCGGATCGCCAAGCGCGGCGTTGCGATCGACATAGGCGTAGCGCATCGCCTCGACCATGGCACGGACTGTCTCGGCCGAGCCGTATCCCATGTAGGAAAGCGGGTAGCCCTCGAGCACGTTCAGGATCTCGCAGATGATGACGCCGCCGGAAGAGGGCGGCGGCGAGGAGACGATGTCATAGCCGCGGTAGTTGCACTCGACCGGCTTCAGTTCGCGCACGGCATATTGCTCGAAATCTTCCTTGGCGAGCACGCCACCTTTCGCCTGGCTTGCCTTGACGATCGCCTCGGCAGGTGCCGCCTTGTAGAAGGCGTCCGTGCCCTTCTCGGAAATGCCGGACAGCACGGCGGCGAGTTCGGGCTGCACAAGCTTTTCTCCGGCGGAGTAAGGCTTGCCGTCCGGCTTCAGGAATATCCTTGCGGCGGCCTCGTCTTTCGCGAGCCGCTTGGCGCTGGAGGCGAGGGTCGCGGCGTCGCCTTGTTCCAGCGTAAAGCCTTCCTTGGCAAAGCGGATCGCAGGCGCCAGCAACTCGGCACGGGATTTGGTGCCGTATCTTTCGCGGGCGGTCTCGAAACCCATGACCGAGCCCGGCACGCCGACGGCGAGATAGCCGTCCAGGCTGGCGCGCGGAACGATATTGCCCTTGGCATCGAGATACATGGTCTTCGTGGCCGCAAGCGGAGCCCGCTCGCGGAAATCGAGGAAGGTCGTCTTGCCGTCCTTGAGCCGGATCGTCATGAAGCCGCCGCCGCCGATATTGCCCGCCGTCGGATAGACGACCGCCAGCGCGTAGCCGACCGCCACTGCCGCATCCACGGCATTGCCGCCGCCTTTCAGGATTTCGACGCCGACATCGGTCGCCAGATGCTGGGCGGTGACGACCATGCCGTGTTCGGCTTCCACCGGCGCAGGTGAAGCCGCAAAAGCAAGCGCGAGCGGCGAGGCAACGAAAGCAAAAACAGTGAACAGCGAAATGGCTTTAATGCGCAGGCGTTCCATTATTCCCCTCCAAACTATCAAATTATGCGAAGGGATATGGTTTCGTTTTCACAGCGCGCAAGCCCACTCAGGCAGCAATTGCGCTGCCGCCTGAGAGCCGTTCTTCGGCCTTGCGCGCCGCGGCTTGCAGATCGCGCGGCATTCCAGCGATCTTTTCAAGCGCGGCAATGGCGACATCGGTCGCGAGATAGTCAGGCTTATGGCCGACTCCCCTGATCCTCACCAGTTCCGAGCCGGCAATGTCGCGGGCGAGGGCTTGAGAATGGAGGTGCTCCAAGACGATGCCGTCGCTGTCGCCGGTAATGATGACGGTCGGCGCCATGATGCGAGTATAGAGGGGCGATTGCGCCTTCAGATATTCGAGCAACCTGATGAAATCGGTGGCGTTGGCATGAAATGTCTTCGGTCGCAACACCAGCGATGGCCCAGTCTTCGCGATGTAATCGGCCGGGCGCGGGTTGGGCCGGAAGACATTGAGCGTGACCTGTTCCAGCCGCCACAGGCCCAATGGCACGACGACGACGCGATTGAAGAGCCAGCCGATCAACGGCGCGGTTGCGATATGGTGGTACCAGTCGATACCTCCCGGCCAAGGATGCGTTGCCGGGGCAAGGAAGAGAAGGCCGGCTGTCTTTTCCGGGTGATGCACGCCAAAGGCCGCGGCGATCGCGCCGCCGAAGGAGTGGCCGACGATGATCGCCTTTTCAATCCCGCGCTTCTCCATGAGCTTCGCGATCGCATCCGCCTGGCCGGAGGGAAAGGCGTTTTCCGGCCCGCCGCGTTCCGAATAGCCATGCCCGGGGCGATCGGCGAAGAGCATTTCTGCGCGGCCCTCGAGCGGAAGCATGAAGGCCCCGGTCTGGTCGAGCAGATTGCCGCTCGCACCATGGATAAAGACTAGCGGAGGAAGATCGGCGGTGGCGGGGCGGGGGATGTGGACGGCATTCAACTTGTAGCCGCCGATATCGGTCAGTTCGCCGGCATTGGGAAATGCGTGTTCGAACTGGCGGGCTTTGTAAGACGAGTAGCCGACGGCGGCAGCGATGGGGGCGAGAAGGGTGGAAATTTCGGCAAGCATGGCTTTGAACCGGCAACAGTTACGGCACCGATTCTAAGATTGCGCATGCCGGTCCGGCGTCAAGGTCATGTCCGGCTTCCGGCGAGTTTTTCGGACAGGGTATTCGCCTGCTGCTGCGCCGCGCGATTTGCGGGATAGACCTCCAGGAAGCGTTCCCAGGCTTTCAGGGTCAGTTGGTCATTGCCGGACATATTGAGAATCGTCGCCAACCCCGAGAGCGCACCGAAGTGGCGCGGCTCGAGATCGAGCACCTGCTCGATATCTGACATCGACTTCCGATAATTGCCCATGGCGTAATTCAGCGTCGCGCGGCGGTTCCAGCTTTCGGCATAGTCAGGTTTCAGCGCGATCGCCTGATCGAGGAAATCGAGGGCCGCAGGACTGCGCTTTTCTTCGATCGCCTTGTCGGCCCACTGCATCAGCAAGTTCACGGTGGCGCTGCCGGAATCATTCCATTCGAGGCGTATTTCCTCGGCAATGCTGCTCGCCTTGTCGGGATCGCGCTCGCGCTTCAGCTGGGCATAGAGATTGTCGAGACGCTGTTTCGGGGAGGCGTTGGCATCCGGCTGCTCGACGATAACCTCCTTCTCCGCGGCGGCGGCAGGAAGGGCGGGAGCGAGGAAACCGAGAGCAAGCGGCAGTGCCGCGCAGGTCAAAGCAAAAAAGCGCATGGCGGACAATGTAGCCCGCCAGCGCCGAAGATCAAAGAAAATTTGATGTGATCACCGAAGCGACCCGCCGAAAAAGCCCACTGCGCGCAACGCGCAGGCGCAATCCGGCTCACGCTATGATCAGCCCTGACGAGCCTTGAAGCGCGGGTTCAGCTTGTTGATGATGTACATGCGGCCCTTGCGGCGAACCAGACGGTTGTCACGATGGCGAGCCTTGAGCGACTTGAGCGAATTCTTGATCTTCATTTTTCTGATCCGCGATCTCTGTGGGGGAATTTCACATTCGCCCGTATCTTTTAAACAATCAAAAAGCGCGTCTGTGCGCGCTCTTTAGGTTGGCGTGCAGATAACCCGGCCTCATGTCTGTGTCAACCGCATGAAGGCTTTTTCTCGGGCAAAAACCTAGGCTTTTCCCGTGAGCACTGTCACATGCCCCATCTTTCGGCCGGGGCGGGATTCGGTCTTGCCATAGAGGTGGACGAGGGTATCTCGCCGTTTCAGCCAATCAGGCAGGCCTAAAATATCGTCACCGACGAGGTTCTGCATCACACAATCGGAGTGGCGGTCCGCATTGCCGAGCGGCAGGCCGCCGACGGCGCGGATGTGCTGCTCGAACTGCGAAACGACGCAGGCTGCCTCGGTCCAGTGGCCGGAATTGTGGACGCGCGGCGCCATCTCGTTAGCGATCAAGCCGCCGTCTGCGAGAACGAAGAACTCGATTCCGATGACGCCGACATAACCGAGTGAGGAGAGAATCGCTTCCGCCGCCTGGCGCGCCGCCGCCGCGGTCGCATCCGAGATCGAGGCGGGCACCGTCGAGGAGTGCAGAATGCCATTGCGATGCACGTTTTCCGCCGGATCGAAGGCGACGACGGTGCCGTCCGCTGCGCGGGCGGCGATGATCGAAATCTCGCGCTCGAAGGCGACGAAGCTCTCCAGAATCAGCGGCACGCCGCCAAGGGCGGCAAAGACGCCTTCGGCGCTGTCGGCTGCGGAGCGGAAAACCTTCTGTCCCTTGCCGTCATAGCCGAGACGCCGCGTCTTGAGCACACCCTGGCCGCCGAAGTCTCTCAGCGCTGCTTCAAGCTCGCTTTGGCTGTCGACGGCATGGGAGCGCGCGGTCGGAATGCCGCATTCATTGATGAAGCGCTTTTCGACGAGGCGGTCCTGCGCCACTTCCAGCGCCTTTGGCGGCGGGTAGACGGGGACGTCTTTCGCAATTGCTTCAGCTGCCGATACGGGCACGTTCTCGAATTCATAGGTGACGACGTCGCAGGCCTTCACCAGTTCTGCCAGCGCTGCGGGATCGTCGTAGGCCGCAACGATCTGGTTGTTGGCGGCCTGCGCGGCGGGACAATCGGCCTGGGGTTCCAGGATGATCGTGCGGAAGTTCAGCCGTGCTGCGGCCATCGCAAGCATGCGGCCGAGCTGGCCGCCGCCGATGATGCCGATCGTCTTTGCCGTCATAGGTTGTCCATCGGATATTCGGCAATCGAGGCGCTCTGGCGCTCGCGGTATTCATCGAGCCGCTCGGCGATATCCTCGTCCGAAAGCGCAAGAACGGCGGCCGCCAGCAGCGCCGCGTTGATCGCGCCGGCCTTGCCGATCGCCAGCGTGCCGACCGGAATGCCGCCCGGCATCTGGACGATGGAAAGAAGGCTGTCCTGGCCAGACATCGCCTTCGACTGGACGGGAACGCCGAAAACCGGAAGCGGCGTCAGTGCGGCCGTCATGCCGGGAAGATGGGCGGCACCACCGGCACCGGCAATGATCACCTTGAAGCCCTCGTCACGCGCGTTCTTGGCGAAGCTCACCATGCGGTCCGGCGTCCGATGCGCTGAAATAATGCGCGCTTCATACGGGATTTCCAGCGCCTCCAGCGTGTCGGCGGCGTTTTTCATGGTCTCCCAGTCGGACTGGCTGCCCATGATGATGGCGACGGGAGGTCTGTCTGTCAGCGTCAACGGCATTACCCTTTCAGGCGATGATATCCGGAATGATCTGGTCTTCCAACTTGGTCAGCTTGTCCTTGATGGCGAGCTTCTTCTTTTTCATGCGCTGGATGCGCAACGCGTCGCATCCCATGGCAATCATGGCGTTTATCGCGGCGTCGTAGTCCTCGTGCTCCTGACGCAAACGCGCTGCCATGAGCCTGATTTCCGCCTGTTCCTGATCGGCCATTCGTATTCCCCATAGTCGTCTTCGGACGTTGTCCGGCCTGCCGATGATTTCCGCAAGCTCCTATCACCAAATAGCGGTAACGGCTAGTTAGTGCTGATCATGAATTTGCCACCTACTGACCATGTTTTCGCCTTCGACAAGGATTCGAAAATATGTCACATTCCAAAAGTTGACGCCTAGAACCCCAGCGATGGATGGCTGGGGAAGGCAAGAGGAAGGAAGGGTCAAATGACTGTTCAAGCTCATCTTGAGTCACTCGAAAAAAAGCATGTAGCTCTTGAGGAGGAGTTACATTCGCTGATGGTATCCCCCTCCAGAAAAGACACCGAGATTGCGGATTGCAAGCGCAAAAAGTTGCGCATCAAAGACGAAATCCAACGTCTGAAATCATCCGTTCACTAAGCAATAATGCGGATTGCCGGCGCGCTGATCCTGCAACGCAAAGAGGATAAAATCCAACATTTCAATGGGTTAGTAATAGCCGGCGATTTTTGAAAAATCATGCGCCAGTCCCAAGCAGTGCGGAGTTGGGCTGGCGCATTTCTATTGGGCGATCGGCCTCACGTCCAGAATTGATCAAGCCACAGATTGAGCTTGTCGAAGCCGCGGTTGTTGACCGCATAAATACGTTTCGTGCCTTCGGAGGTCACCGACACAAGGTTGCTGTCGAGCAGGGCTTTCAAGTGCTGCGAGACCGCCGGCCGGCTGATTGGAAGGCTTTCGGCGAGTTCGTTGACCGTTCTCGGCGCGCGCCTCAACTGCTCCAGCAGGAACCGCCGGTTCGGGTCTGATATCGCGGCGAAAGGGTCGGTGGTCGACATGGCAAAAAGCTACGTCAAAGGCAGCTTCCGGGCAAGGAAATTGTGCGCCGCAACCGAGCGGCGTCCGCTGGCGCGCCGGGACTTAGAATCCGAGCCCCTCGTGTATGATCAGAAGTGCTGCGATCAGTGCCATCGCATACATGAACGGATAGAATATCTCCGGCTTCATGCGCTTGACGCACCAGGCGCCAGCAATGGTCGCGAGCGGCACGAAAGGCAGCAGCGTCGCCGATGTCACGAGGTTCTTCGTGTCGAGTTGGCCGAGTGCGAAATAGGGAATGAGTTTCACCGCGTTCAGGATGGCAAAGAAACGCACGCTGGTGCCGGTGAATTCGCGCGGCGGCAGTTTCAGGGGCAGGGCATAGATCTGAAACGGCGCGCCGCCGGCATGGGCGACGAAACTGCCATAGCCGGAAAGCGTGCCCCAGGCGCTCGCAAGCAGGGGGCGCTGGCCGCGTGGCAGGGCGACCTTTCCTGCGCCGGGGCCGAAGTTGTTCCAGAAATAGCGGGCGCAGAAGAGTACGGTGACTGCACCGATGACCACGCGCAGGACGTTGCCGGGCACCAGTGCGGATGTCGCCCAGCCCAACGCGATGCCGAAGAGGGCACCCGGCAGCATGGTCTTCAGCGTCGTCCAGTCGCCATGCTTGCGCCAGACGACAAGCGAGATCATGTCCATGAAGATCAGGATCGGCAGCAGGATGGCGGCTGCTTCGACAGGCGAGACAACCAGCGCCAGAATGGGGACGCCGATCAAGGCTAGTGCATCGCCCATGCCGCCTTTGGCGAGGCCGACAAGCAACACGGCGGGCACGGCGGCACAAAAGAATGACAGTTCCGGCAGCATGCTTTTCAAGTCCTCCCCTTGCCAGCCCCCTCTAACGGAATTACTCACACAAAACGAGTGTGGATTTGCCGCCTGCGGCGAAATCCGCTGAAATTGGAAAGAGTTCATGACCGGACCGGAAAACCGCTGCCGCCTTGTCCTGATCGTCCCGGACATCGCGGATGCCGACGAGCAGGCAAACATTCTCGCCAACGCGCTGAAGGGCGGCGACGTTGCCTCGGTGATCGTGCCGCAATACGGGCTCGATGCCGGAGCGTTTCAGAAACATGCCGAGAGGCTGGTTCCGCTCATCCAGAATGCAGGTGCAGCGGCCCTGATTGCGGGCGACAGCCGCATTGCCGGACGCGCGAAGGCCGACGGCTTGCATTTGACGGGTTCAGCCGCCGAAATCGCCGAGGCGATCGACAAATATGAGGGCAAGCTGATCATCGGCGGCGGTAAAGCAGCCGACCGCCACACGGCTTTGGAGATCGGCGAGGCGCGGCCGGACTATATCTTCTTCGGCAAACTCGACGGTGACATCAAGCCGGAGGCGCATCCGAAGAACGTTGCGCTCGGCGAATGGTGGGCCTCGATGATCGAAATTCCCTGCATCGTCATGGGCGGCACCGATCCGGCTTCTGCGCTCGTCGTCGCGCAGTCGGGTGCCGAGTTCGTGGCGCTGCGCCTGGCGGTGTTCGGCGAGCCGGGGCAGGCCGCTTCGATTGTCGCTCAGGTCAACGCACTTCTTGACGAAAAAGCGCCACGGTTTGAGGATTGATATCGCGGCCATGCCGATCTCCTCCGCCCGTTTGCGCCGACCTCTCCTGCTTGCTGCCGTTTTCGCGGCTGTTTTGCCGTATGGCGCTTCGGCGCAGACGGTCGACAACGTCGTGACACGGCCGCTGGGTCAGGAAGCCGAACCGTTCAAGACCAACCGGCCGGCGGAAGGGGCGCAGCCCTCGACCGGCCTCGGTGTGCTGGATCGCATGGGCGCCAAACTGCCCGACCTGCCGCCTGAGAAGGATTACAAAGGGTCGATCGATACAGCTTACGGTGCTTATCAGCGCGGTTATTATCTGACGGCAATGCAGCTGGCGCTGCCGCGCGCGCAGCTCGGAGATCCGGCGGCGCAGACGCTGATTGCGGAAATGCAGTATGCCGGGCTCGGCGTTCGCCGCGATCTGAAGAGCGCAGCCTTCTGGTACGGCAAGGCCGCCGAAGGCGGCGATGCGGCAGCGATGTTCAAATATTCGTTGATCCTGATGGCGGGAGAACTCGTACCGCGAAACAAGGCGAAGGCGGATGATTACATGCACCGGGCGGCCGACGGCGGCAATGCTTCAGCGCAATTCAACTGGGCGCAGTTGTTGACGACTGATCATCCCGGTCCCGAAGGATTGAAGCTCGCGCTTCCCTACTACGAGAAATCCGCCCGGCAAGGCATTGCCGACGCTCAATATGCCGTAGCGCAAATCTATTCCGTGCTTCCCGATCTGCCGGAGCAGAAAAAGAAGCTGGCACGCGAATGGCTTGCCCGCTCGGCGCGCGCAGGTTTCGACACTGCACAGCTCGACCTCGGTATCTGGCTCATCAACGGCAACAACGGGCCACGCGACTTCGTGAATGGGTTTCTATGGATGAAACTCGCTGCCAATCGTGGCAACGTCGCGGCGCAGAATAAGCTCGCACATCTCTATATCAATGCGCTTGGCACCAAGCCGGACCCGGTCGAAGCGGCGAAATGGTATGTGCTTTCCCGCCGGGCAGGGTTGCCCGACCCGGAGCTTGAGGATTTCTATCTCGGTATCGAGGACGTTCAGCAAAAGCAGGCGATCGACCGGGCGAACAAGTTCCGCCGCCTGCCGTAAGCTCAGAACAGGGCGTCGGCGGAGCCTTCGGTGCCGACGACCTCTTTCAGAGTCCGCAACGCTCTCCCCTTGAAATTTGCCTGATTTTGTGGTCTTGAGGCCGCCAATCTAATAAGAGCGCTGCCTTTTCCGGCGATCAGGGAGCTTTCCCGCCCTGACAGCGCATCCCGTATCAGTTCCAAGGAAATGCTCCAATGGCCCGTTCTGCTCTTCTCAACGTCATGGTTCAGGCTGCCGTCAAGGCAGGAAAATCGCTGGGGCGTGATTTCGGGGAAGTGCAGAACCTGCAGGTTTCAGTGAAGGGGCCTGGCGATTTCGTTTCCAATGCCGACCGGAAGGCTGAAAAGATCGTCAGGGACGAGCTTCTGAAGGCGCGCCCGACCTATGGGTTCCTCGGCGAGGAGAGCGAAGAGATCAAGGGCACGGACGGGGCACACCGTTGGATCGTCGATCCGCTCGACGGCACGACCAACTTCCTGCACGGCATTCCGATGTTCGCGGTCTCGATCGCGCTTGAACGGAATGGCGAAATCGTCGCGGGCGTCGTCTTCAATCCGGCGATGGATGAGCTCTACACCGCCGAGCGCGGCGGTGGCGCCTTTCTCAACGACCGCCGCCTGCGTGTCGGCGCGCGCCGGGTGCTTTCGGATTCCGTCATCGGCTGCGGCGTGCCGCATCTCGGCCGCGGCAACCACGGCAAGTTCCTTGTCGAGCTCCGGCATGTCATGGGCGAGGTGGCTGGGATCCGGCGTCTCGGTTCGCCGGCGCTTGATCTCGCCTATATCGCCGCCGGCCGCTTCGACGGTTTTTGGGAGACGGGACTTGCGCCCTGGGACATGGCGGCCGGTATCCTGCTGATCCGTGAGGCAGGCGGTTATGCGACCGACTGGAACGGTGGCACGGATATTCTCGATACCGGCGCTATCGTCGCCGGCAATGAATATATTCACAAGGCGCTGATCGAGACCGTCAAGCGTCCCATCCCCGCGAAGTGAGACGCACCGGAAACCAGCTGTTGTAAAGACACGGTTTTCTCTGCCCGCGCACTTCAATTCGGCACAATGTTGATCTAGTCTCCGGCTGCAAGCAATCTGGAGGGCTGCGCAACCATGGAAAATGTGAATGCGGCGGAATTCGGCTCGACCGAAAAACCGAGCAGCAACTATGTCTATAAACTCTCCAGTCCGATGCCGTTCCTCTGGACGATGCTCCTGTTTCTCGTGATTGTCGGCTTCATCGCTTCCATCCTTTTCCGGCAGGCGCAGACTGCGTTCATGCACAATCCGGGCCTCAACGGCCTCATCGTCGGCGTGCTTGCGGTCGGCATCATCCTGGTTTTCACCCATGTGCTGGCGCTTCGTCCGGAAGTGCGCTGGTTCAATTCCTTTCGCGCGGCCGGCAGTGCAGACAAGGTAAACCGCAATCCGAGGCTGCTTGCGCCCATGCGGTCGCTGATCGGCAACCGTAAGTCAACGGCAACGCTTTCGACCACGGCTCTACGCTCAATTCTCGACTCGATCGCGACCCGGCTCGATGAATCGCGGGATACGTCGCGTTACCTCATCGGCCTTCTCGTCTTCCTCGGTCTCCTCGGTACCTTCTGGGGCCTCATCGGCACGATTGGCTCGATCAGCGGTGTCATTCAGTCGCTGGACGCAGGCTCGAACGGCGCCGGAGACGTGCTGACCACGCTCAAGGAAGGTCTGGCCCTGCCGCTTACCGGTATGGGCCAAGCCTTCTCGTCCTCGCTGCTCGGCCTGTCCGGATCGCTCATTCTCGGTTTCCTCGATCTTCAGGCGGGGCGTGCGCAGAACCGCTTCTACACGGAACTCGAAAACTGGCTGTCCTCGGTGACCGATGTCGGGTCGGATATTGCCGTTCCGACGCTCGACTCGGGGACGTCCTCCGAGGATCTCCGCGCGATGTCGGACTATCTGAAGAAGGTTGCCGAAGAAGGCGGCGCTGGCAGCCAGCGCTCGGTTGCTGCGATGGCAAGCCTTGCCGAGGGTATCCAGGGTCTCGTCAAGAACATGCGCAACGAACAGCAGATGCTGCGCGACTGGATCGAAGCGCAGCAGGACGAGGCAAAGGCCATGCGCCGCACCCTCGACCGGCTTGCTGAGCGCATCGGCGCGCAGGAAAAGCACAGTGCCACCGAGAGAAGCCATCGCGCCAGCCAGACCGAAAAAAGCGAGGGCAAGTAAGCCATGGCGCTCGCCCGAAACCGCCGCCGCCACGGCGAAATGAACTACTGGCCGGGTTTCGTCGACGCATTGTCGACGCTGCTGATTGCCATCATGTTCCTCCTGACGGTTTTCGTCGTCGGCCAGTTCATTCTGAGCCGCGAGATTTCCGGCCGCGACGAAGTGTTGAACCGCCTCAACAGCCAGATCAACGAACTGACGCAGTTGCTCGCGCTTGAGAAGGGCAGCAAGCAAGATCTCGAGGATTCTGTCGCCAACCTGCAAGCCTCCCTCACGACCGCCGAAGGCGAGCGCTCGCGCCTGCAGGCATTGCTTGATGCCGGTTCCGGCGGCAAGGACGCCGCGCAGCAGCGCATCGGCGGCCTGACAAAGGAACTCGACGAACAGAAGCAGATAAGCGACCGGGCGCTCAGCCAGGTCGAAATTCTCAACCAACAGATAGCAGCCCTGCGCAGCCAGATCGCAGCCGTCGAAGCCGCGCTTCAGGCTTCAGAGCAGAAGGACCAGAGCTCGCAGGCGAAGATCGCCGATCTGGGCAGGCGCCTGAACGTCGCGCTGGCGCAGCGGGTTCAGGAACTCAATCGCTACCGCTCCGATTTCTTCGGCCGCCTGCGCGAGATCCTGTCCGACCGCGAAAACATCCGCATCGTCGGCGACCGTTTCGTCTTCCAGTCAGAGGTTCTGTTCCCTTCCGGCAGTTCCGATCTCAATCCGGAAGGCACGGCGGAGATGACGAAACTTGCCACTGCGCTGCTTGATCTTTCCAGGGAAATACCGCCGGAAATCAACTGGGTGCTCCGGGTCGACGGCCATACCGACAATGTGGCGCTTTCCGGGGCCGGCCGCTTTCGTGACAACTGGGAGCTTTCCTCGGCCCGTGCCATCTCTGTCGTCAAATATCTGATTTCGCAGGGCGTTCCTTCCGACCGCCTCGTGGCGGCAGGTTTCGGCGAATTCCAGCCGATCGCGCCCGGTGAAACACCGGAAGCCCGCGCCACCAACCGCCGCATCGAGCTCAAGCTGACCGAGAAATAAACAGCGCCTATATGCTTGGCGGCCCTTTCTTCGTCGATAGCCGCCGAACAGCGTCGCCTAGGGGGGCGGCCATGACAGCCTTGCCAGGCAGTGCTGGGTCGTTGGCGAAGTCGCCGGCTTTTGGCGGAGGCGGTATGCACGGCTACAATGCGCTTGAGGGGATTTTCCTCGGCGGTTGTATCTTTTCGGCCGGGCCGAGGGAAGGGCCATATGAGGCGGCGCCGTTCGGCGCCGCCGAAGTCCGGTTAAGCCGTTGCCGTGGTCTGATCGTCGACCGTTGCGTCCGGCACATTCTTCTTGATAGATTCGATTGCGCTCAGCGCGGATGCCTTGGCTTTGTAGCCTTCCGAGCTGAACATGGATTCACCGTTCGACGCCTTGAAGCGGAAACGGAATTCGCCGGCCTTGTCCTTGTACACTTCAAACTTATACATCGATTATCTCCCAATTATCAGGAAGTTGCCCCGGTAACATGGGACAACCTAGTGCAAAAGTTGAGTCTATTCCATCTGGATATTCGCGCCCTTCACGATGGGTCCCCACTTGGCCAGTTCGGCCTTCACATGCGCGCCAAGTTCCTCCGGCGTCGATCCGACGATCGTGGCGCTGAATTCCTTCATGCGTCCGGCAACTTCCGGATCCTTCAAGGCCTTGTTGGCGGACTCGTTAAGCTTCGCCACAACATCCGCGGGTGTATTCGCTGGCGCAAAAAGCGCGTTCCAAGTGTAGGTCTCGTAGCCCGGAACGCCGGACTCAGCGATGGTCGGAATATCCGGGAAGGATGGAGCACGTTTCGCGGTGGTGACCGCCAGCGCCCGCAGCTTGCCGGATTTGATGTGGCTGGAAGACGACGGCAGATTGTCGAACATGATCGATACCTGGTTGCCCAGCAGATCGGTCAGCGCTGGGCCCGCGCCTTTGTACGGGATGTGCTGCATCTTGACGCCGGCCATCGAATTGAACAACTCGCCGGAAAGATGAAGCGGCGTGCCGTTGCCGGAGGAAGCATAGCTCCATTTGTCCGGTTCGGCCTTCAGCAGCGCGATCAGTTCCTGCACGTTCTTGGCGGGCAGTTCCGGATTGACGACGAGCACGTTGGGCACGATGACGAGCAGCGAAACCGGCGCGAAATCCTTTTCCGGGTCGTAAGGTGTGGATTTGAGGATCAGCGGGTTCAGCGCGTGGGTGGCGACCGTTCCCATCAGGATAGTGTAGCCGTCCGGTTCAGCGCGAGCCACGTTGCCCGCGCCGAGATTGCCGCCGGCACCGGCGATGTTCTGGACGATCACCTGCTGGCCAAGGTCTTCCGACATCTTCTCGGCGATGATGCGCGCCACGACATCGGTCGATCCGCCTGCAGCAAAGGGAACGACCAGAGTAACCGCGCGCTCCGGAAACGCGTCGGCATGCGCGGTTCCGAGGCTCAAGGCCGCAAACAAGCCGAGGCCGAACGCCATGCGGCGGGTCATATTGAAAAGTGCCATTCGATTCTCCTCCCGGAATTCATCGGTTACGCCGCCCGACTGCATCAAATCGGGCAGAAGGAGGTTAGGGCGGACGCGGATAAAAGCAACCGGAAGCGGCCGCGTGGAAATGCAACTTTAGTCGCTGACGTAAACTATCCGACTATTGATATTACAATCCGTCCTCCGATAACCATCTATGCGGAAGACGCTATTGAATTTGTGCGCTTGGCGGGACGAGATCGTGGAGTTTGACATGCAGCCCGTATCCAATCCATTTCCGGCAGTCGAGAACGAGGAGGAAGGTCTTTGGCCGGTGCGCCGGCACAAGATCCTCGACTGGCTGATCAATGAAACCCGCAACCAGCGGTTCATCGACAATATCCTGGTGGAGATGTGCGAGCGGTTGCGGACTGCCGGCGTTCCCGTCGCGCGCGCGACAATGCATTTCCGGACGCTGCATCCTCAATGGCTCGGCGCGCGTATCCTCTGGCGTCCCGGAATGCAGGAAGCGAAGATCACGACCTTCGGCTACGGCGTCGAGACAACGTCGCAATTCCTGAACAGCCCGATGAACGAGATATTCAGCGGTGCCGCAGAAGTCCGGCAGAAGCTGGACGGCGAAGCCACCTCCTACCCGCTTTACGATGAGTTGCGACAGGATGGCCTGACGGACTACGTCGCCTGGCCAATGGAGCACACACTCGGAAAACGGCATGTCATTACCTTCTCGAGTGACAAACCAGGCGGTTTTGACGAAGAGCATCTAATCTTCCTGAAGGACCTTCTACCAGCGCTCACACTTGTCACGGAGGTTCGGATCAAGAACATTCTCGCTCGCACGCTGCTTCAGACCTATGTCGGGCCCCATGCCAGCGAGCAGATTCTTGCCGGTGCCACGACACGTGGCAGCGGTGCAACGGTCGGCGCGGCGATCCTCATCTGCGACTTGCGCGACTTCACTACGATTTCCGATTTATGGCCGCGCGACGATGTGATCGAGCTGCTGAATGATTATTTTGATGCGATGTCGGAGCCGATCGAAAAGCACGGCGGTGAGATCCTGAAATTCATGGGCGATGGCTTGCTCGCCATCTTTCCGCTGACCAATCCCAATGCCTGCAGCAATCTTCTCCGCGCAATCAAGGAAGCGCAGGCAGCAATGACCGAGCTCAATGTCTTCAACGCCGAAAGGGGGCATGTGGAGTTGCGCTACGGCGTCGGCGTGCATGTGGGGGATGTCATGTACGGCAACATCGGCTCGCGCAAGCGCCTCGATTTCACGGTGATTGGCCCCGCCGTCAACGTCGCATCGCGGCTGGAGACCCTGACCAAGGAAATCAAACGGCCCGTGCTGCTGTCCAAGGCGTTCGTCGAAATGGCGGGGTGCGAAAGCGATCTGGAAAGCCTCGGACTCTATCCGCTGCGCGGCTTGGACCAGCCTGTGGATGTCTACGCGTTTCCTCAGGCGTAGCGCCTATTTGGTGGCAGCCAGAAACTCTTCCGCACCTGCATCGAACTGCAGCTTCGCCAGCTTGGCATAGATGCCGCCATGGCGGATCAGGCTCTGATGCGTGCCTTCCTCGATGACGCGCCCCTGGTCCATGACGAGGATGCGGTCGGCTTTCAGGACGGTCGCGAGGCGATGGGCGATGACCAGCGTCGTGCGGCCGTGCATCAGGCCGTCGAGCGCCTTTTGCACCAGGGTTTCGCTCTCCGCGTCCAGAGCCGACGTTGCTTCGTCGAGCAGGAGGATAGGAGCATTCTTCAGGATCGCGCGGGCAATCGCGATACGCTGGCGTTGGCCGCCGGAAAGGGTAATGCCGCGCTCGCCGACCTCGGTGTCATAGCCCTTGTCCAGCCTTGCGATGAACTCGTCGGCCTGGGCGGCAATCGCTGCGGCGCGCACGTCTTCTCGCGTCGCGCCGGGACGGCCGAAGGCGATATTGTCGTGGATTGAAGCGGCAAAGACGGTGACGTCCTGCGGGACGATCGCCATGCGCTCACGCAGATCATCGGGCGTCACCCCGCGTGCATCGATGCCGTCAATCGCGACGCAGCCCTGCTGCGGATCGTAGAAGCGGAGCAGCAGCGAGAAGACGGTGCTCTTGCCAGCGCCGGACGGGCCGACGATGGCGACGGTTTCACCGGGCGTGATGCTGAAGCTAAGGCCATACAGCGCCGATTTCCCGGGGCGCGACGGATAGGCGAAGTGCACGTTCGAGAATTCGACGCGTCCCCGGGCTGGCGCGGGCAGCGTCTCGGGCTTTTCGGGCGCTGCGATCGGCGAGACTTCGTCCAGCAATTCGGTCAGCCGGTCGGCGGCGCCGGCTGCCTGCGAGAGTTCTCCCCAGACTTCCGACAGAGCGCCGAGCGAGCCGGCGGCGATGACTGAATAGAGCAGGAACTGCCCAAGTGTGCCAGCAGAAAGCGTTCCTGTCAGAACATTGTGTGCGCCGACCCAAAGAACTGCAACGACGCTGCCGAAGATCAGGGTGATCGCAATGCCCGTCAGAAGTGCGCGCGAGCGGATGGCGGAGCGTGCGGCCTCATAGGCGGATTCGACGGCGGCGCCATAACGGTTTGCGGCTGCGTCCTCGCCGCTGAAGGCCTGGACGGTGCGCGTGGCAGCGATCGTTTCGCTGGCGAAGGCGGAAGCTTCGGCGAGCGTATCCTGTGCGGCGCGAGAGCGCTTGCGAACGGATCGCCCGAAGCCGACGAGCGGAAAGACGATCAGCGGGATTGCACCGAGCACAAGGCTTGAGAGCTTCGGCGAGGTCACGATCATCATGCCCATCGCGCCGAGACAGAGGATTACGTTACGCAGTGCCACAGAGGCGGTCGCGCCGACAGCCGATTTGATCTGCGTCGTGTCGGCCGTCAGGCGCGACACGATCTCGCCAGACTGATTGACATCGAAGAAGGAGGGAGAAAGCCGTGTGACATGCGCAAAGAGATCCCTGCGCAAATCCGAGACTATGCGTTCGCCGAGCGTGATGACGAAATAGTAGCGAAGGGCGCTTGCGGCCGCGAGCACGACGGCGATGACCATCAGCATCGCAAAGTAGCTGTTGATGAAGGCACCGTCAGCCTGCGTGAAGCCGTGGTCGATCATGCGGCGCACGGCAAGCGGAAGCGTGAGCGACGTCACGGCGGCAACGGCAAGCGAAGCCAGCGCGCCTGCGACCATGCCGCGATAGCGCATCACATAGGGTGCCAGCCGTCCGAGCGGCTTCAAGGAACGCGACTTCTTTTCCGCGGTCTGCACTGCGTCTGCCAAATCATCTCCAATCGCCCCAATACCGCTGATCGGCGGCTTGCAGGCCCTTGTTATCCGGGCGGCCTTCATGTATAGGCACCGCATCCGAATGGGAAGCCGTAGCCTTCGTGACTGCGGCTTCATTTATTCAATCGGTTCTCTTGCCGCAATGACTTGCGTCAAATTGGACCCTGGCATCGCAGGAAGATTGTTATGAAGGCTGATATCCATCCCGACTACCACGTCATCAAGGTGGTGATGACCGATGGCACCGAATACGAAACCCGCTCGACGTGGGGTTCGGAAGGCGCTGTCATGAACCTCGAAATCGATTCCAAGTCCCACCCGGCCTGGACCGGCGGCAACCAGCAGCTCATGGACCGCGGCGGCCGTGTGTCCAAGTTCAACAAGCGCTTCGGCGGCCTCGGCCTCTAATCGCTTCTGCGCGGTACAGAATTTGAAAAAGCCCGGGTTTCCGGGCTTTTTTATTGCTTGAATGAGTCTGAGTGAGTGCCGATGCGTGCAAGCTGCAGTTCACGGCATCTCGATGCGACAGCAGCAGCCAATCGGGCTCAATGTGAAGGTCGCGACAGCACGCAACAAAAAACCGGCCGCGCATGACGAAGCCGGTTCACCTTTAGTCTAGCTTATGCAAGCTCTCAGTTGTTGCCGAAAGCCGTTTGCAGCAGGCTCAGCTGTGCTTGGACGCTGTTCTGATTATCCGGAACGATCGGCGCTTCATTCGGGCGATAGATTTCACGGTCGAGAAGGGCAACGCGGTTTTGGAGGCGTAGCGAGCGTTCAACGAGATCGCGGAAGGCTTCCGGCAGGTCGCCCCAGCCCGGAGCGTTGCGGTCCACGTTGAAGCCGTCAAGGCGGACCTTGTTCTTTTCGGCGAGGACCTGATCGCGCGACATTTCGCCGTTGTTGACGGCACGCTGCAGGAGAAGCCAAGATGCCATCTGCATCAGGCGTGTCGTGAGGCGCATCGATTCGGCCGCGTAAAGAACGGAAGCCATGCGGGGCAGAACCTTGGAGGCGGCGCGGCCGTTGCCGTCCAGATAGGCAGCAGTTTCCTCGACCAGCGACATGCCTTCTGCGTACAACGTCTTGAACTGCGAGGATGCGGCAGCGCGGCCCGCAAAACTGATGGTATTCAAACCGAGTTCCGACATTCAAATGGTTCCTGTTGCACGCATCTACATATGTTCAGGTAACGCCAGCCCAAACTAAGGTTTCAGCGGCCGGTCTTTATGTCTTTAAGATGGTATCTTTAGCCCAATTGCGCAAGGCGTTTCTTAAGAAAGGGTTAACTTCCACAGATTCGTGGTGAATCGCCACCGGTGCAAAAAGAAGAGCCGCAAAAGCGGCTCTCAAGGTAAAACAGGGAGAAAAATCAGACCAATTCACCGCATGGGAAACTGTCTGAGATCCAGAGAAAATCTGGATGAGAACAGTAATATCTTATAAGGCTTAATATTCTATTAAGACTGTTTCGCATTAAGACTGGTGGCAGCGGTTTTTCGCGCGCTTGCAGCCTTTATCCTTTTCTAAGAGCGAAAAAGGCTTTCTGCCGCCGCGCGGCCCGAAGCCTTCCTTGTCACTTCGGCCTCGATGCGGGCGATCTCCGCCTTCAGTACTTCGACTCGTTCCTTCAACTCGTCCACGGAAAGCATCGAAAGATCGCTTCCGATTTCGTAAGCCACCTTCTTCTGCGGCCGGTCATCGTCAATGAAGCTCATGAGCAGTCCTCCGTTCGGTTCCTTAGCCGTATTTTACCGCAGGATCGCTGCTTTCGGGAGGCTTGTTTGACACTCGTTCGGCAAGCGACATGCTTTCGGGCGTGAGCATCTGGGAGGTGCCGGTCGGAATGGTCGTATACATCTCACGCTCGCTTGCTGGCACTGCGGCGCGAATGCGGCTGCGGATGATTGCGTAAACGGTGATCAAGACATGCGACAGCCCCGTGACGAGGAAGAGCGCATACGGACTGACGATTGACATCACAGGACCGCCGATCGTCGGTCCGATCACCGTCCCGATGCCGTAGAGCAGCAGCAGTCCGCCCGAAACTTTCACGAAATCCTCGGCGGAGGCGAAGTCGTTCGCATGCGCAACGGCGATCGGATAGAGCGTGTTGGCGACCGCGCCGTAAAGAATGACAAGGCCGATCAGGAGAACCGGCGAGGAGGGGTGCAGCAAGACGATCAGCACGCCGGCGACCGCGGCAATCGCCGACATGGCTGCCAGAACATAGCGGCGGTCGATGCGATCGGAAAGGCGGCCGGCGGGAAGCTGCATCAGTGCGCCGGCGAAAATGGTGGCGCTCATCATGATCGCGATACTGGCGTCGGAAAGCCCCGCGCCGGCGCCGAAAACCGCGCCGAGCGTACCGTAGGCACCGTTGGCGATGCCGACCATCAGGATGCCGAGGCAGGAGACGGGCGAATTGCGGTAGAGCGCAGGCAGGTCGAGCTTCACGGCCTTCAGCGGTTGCGGCGAGGCTGCAGTCGAAAGCGTCGTGGGCAGCATCGCGATGCAGTAGAAGATGCCGCAGACCATGAAGAGCAACGGCGTTCGCACGTCTTCCAGCGGGATCATCATCTGCCCGCCAACGACACCGAGAAGCGTGATGCCGATATAGAGCGAAAAGATTGCGCCGCGGCTTTCGTTCGTGGCGCGTTCGTTGAGCCAGCTTTCGATGATCATCGAGGTGCCGGCGGTCGAGAAGCCTGTGACGGCACGCAGCGCGATCCACCACACGGGATCGATGACGATGCCGCTGAACAGGGCGCTGATGGCGATGATCGAGATGAAACCGGAGAAGGCGCGCACATGGCCCACGCGCCGCACCAGTTTAGGGGCGACGAGGCAGCCGACGACAAAGCCTGCGGCCCAAGACGTACCGAGCAGGCCGAGCGTGGTCGTGGCATAACCTTCGAGATTGCCGCGGACGGGAAGCAGGATGCCCTGCAGACCATTGCCCATGAAGAGGAAAAGCGTTCCGAAAAGCAGCGCGGCGACGGACAGCAGATTTCTTCTCATTTCCCCACTCTCGGCGAATTCGATTTAAAGAGTCATAAGACGAGACGCTGTCCGTCCTGTCCCAATAATGTTGATTGTGTCCCGGAATGCCGTTACGGCATGAAGAAACGCTGTGTTCGCGCGGAATAATGTCGGTCCTGTGACATTCTGAAAATATTGGAAAATAATGCCGTGACAAAGCTGCTGGCGCTGGTGCTCATCCTTGCCATGGTCATACAGATCATCAAGCCGCTGGGGCTGCCCGGTTTGCGGCGCCGCATGGACTTTTGGAAGATTGCGCTGGTCGCGTTCGCAGTTTGGGCGGTTGCCCTCCTTGGCCGCGACCTGATCGCCTAGACGGTGATCTCACCGCGCATGACCGGCACGCAGGCGCCGGAGATCGAGACGTCCGTCACCACGCCATCCTTCTTGACGACATCGACTTCGATGATGCTGCGCCGGCCCATTTCGACACCCTGTTCGATCGTCAAGCGCCGGGTCGTCGTCTGCTCCGGCGCAAGGGAAACGAGATAGGCGGAAAGGGCCGCTGAAGCGCTGCCGGTCGCGGGGTCTTCCGGGACGTTGTCCAGCGGCGCGAACATGCGGGCGCGGATAGTCCAAGGCTCCTCGGGCGAGCGGGCATAGACGAACAGCGAGAAATCGTGATTGCCTTCGGCGTTAGGGCCGGCGGCGTCCTGGAAATGCGTCAGATTCGGGCGTGCGGCGCCAAGCGATGCCAGGCCGTCGAGTTCGGCAACCGCGAAGGAGAGGCCGACGGAGACGAAAACCGGTTGATGGGTTGAGTTGAGGATTGCGTGGCTGTCGATGCCGATGCAGCGCGCAACGGTTTCTTCCGAGACGGCAGCCCCGATATCCAGAGGCCGAGGCGCGCGGATCGTTGCAGCGGTTACCCGGCCCTCGACGCGGCGAAGCGCCACTTCGACCAGTCCGGCCCTTTCTTCGAAACGCAGCGTGTCTCTGACTGGCTTGCCGAAGATTTCCTTCTGCTGGCCGAGAACATAGGCCGTTCCGACATTCGGATGGCCTGCGAAGGGGATCTCCATCGTCGGCGTGAAGATCCGGACGTTAGCCGTGTTGGCGGGGTCCCTGGGCGACAGGACGAAGGTGATTTCGGAATATCTGAATTCCGCTGCGATCTTCTGCATCGTCTCGGTGCCGAGTTCTTCCGCGCCCATGACGACCGCAAGAGGATTGCCTTCGAAACGGTTGGAGGTAAAAACGTCGACAGTCGTATAGGAAAGGATAGTCATCGCGGCTCCGATATTTTGGATGCCGCGATAATCGGTCACGTCTTTCGGTCGCGAAAGCGCAATCTTGTCGTGGTGACAAAAGAAAAGCCCGGCGCGCGCCGGGCTCGATGGAGTCTTAAGGTAGGTTTCAAGCCGCCTTTTCGAGTTCCTGTTTCCAGCTGCCCTTGGCGGCAAGGCTGTTCATTTCGGCGCGATGGCTGAAGGCGCGCTGACCGGCGGCGACGTTCTCCGGCTTGCCGCCCCAGGCCTTCAGTGCTGTATCCTGCAGGGCGCGGCCATACGAGAAAGTGACTTTCCAAGGCAGGTCGAACCCGGAATTGATCGCCGAAAGATGAGCTGTCGCCTCTTCGGTAGACTGACCGCCGGAAAGGAAGGCAATACCGGGAACGGCGGACGGAACCGTGCGCTTCAACACCTGGACGGTGCGTTCGGCGACTTCCGCGACGGATGCCTTGCGGGCGTTCTTGCCGTCGATAACCATGTTCGGCTTCAGGATCATGCCTTCGAGGCTGACACGCGCATCAGCGAGTTCTTCAAAGACGGTGCGCAGCGTCCATTCGGTGACCTGGGCGCAGCGATCAATAGTGTGGTCGCCCGGCTTGCCGTCCATCAGGCATTCCGGCTCGACAATCGGCACGATACCCGCTTCCTGGCAGAGCACGGCGTAGCGGGCGAGCGCGTGGGCGTTCGCCTTCATCGAACCCCAAGTTGGGAGCGACGAAGAGATAGCGATCACACCGCGCCATTTGGCGAAGCGGGCGCCGGCTTCATAATATTTGGCAAGGCGGCCGGCGAGACCGTCGAGGCCTTCGGTGATCGTTTCGCCCGGATACTTCGCCATCGGCTTGGCGCCGATATCGACCTTGATGCCGGGAATACTGTCTGCAGCCTTGATGATGTCGACGAAGGGCGTGCCGTCGGCCGCCTTCTGATAAAGCGTCTCTTCGTAGAGGATGACGCCCGAGATGTATTTCTTCATGGCCTCTTCGGAGCGGAAGAGCATTTCGCGATAATCGCGGCGGCTGGTTTCAGTCGATTCCAAGCTGATCGTATCGAACCGCTTTCCAATCGTACCGGTCGACTCATCGGCGGCAAGCAGCCCCCGGCCACCCGCTACCATCTTTGCTGCAATGTCTTCCAGGCGTTCGCTCATTTTTCACTCTCTCCAGGACAAGAAAATCGGCAACCAGAATGGATATAGGTCGGCGATAACAGAAGTTTATAGGCAGGAGAATGGAGCGCTAAGTCATTGAAACGATTGAAATCGTTTCAATCGTTTGAAACTTTGAGTTTTTTTTCGCCGCGTGAGCAAAAGACCGCGAAAACCTAAAAGCCTCCGCGTTCTATCCACATGTAAAGATTGCCAAATCAGCCGGACGGTTACTTGCCGGAAAGGACGGCAATACCCGGCAGGACCTTGCCTTCCATCCATTCGAGGAAGGCGCCACCTGCCGTCGAAACATAGCTGAAGTCATCAGCGGCGCCGGCATGGTTCAGTGCCGAAACAGTATCGCCGCCGCCTGCGACGGACGTGAGCTTGCCAGCCTTGGTACGCTCGGCGGCATACCTCGCGGCTGCGACTGTCGCCTTGTCGAAAGGCTCGATTTCGAAGGCGCCGAGCGGTCCGTTCCAGACCAGCGTCTGGGCGCGCTCGATCCAGGCCTTGACCACGTCGACCGACTTCGGACCGACGTCGAGTACCATGGCGTCTTCCGGAATGGCGTTGATGTCGACGGTCTCGTTGGCTGCACCCGCTTTGAATTCGCGCGCGACGACGCCGTCTTCCGGCAGGATGATCGCGCAGCCGGCTGTTGCGGCTTCGATCATGATCTGCTTTGCGGTTTCGCCAAGGTCATGCTCGCAGAGCGACTTGCCGACATTGGTGCCGCGGGCGGCGAGGAAGGTATTGGCCATGCCGCCGCCGATCACCAGAGCGTCGACCTTCTTTACGAGGTTCATGAGCAAGTCGATCTTGGTGGAAACCTTAGCGCCGCCGACGATGGCAACGACTGGGCGGACCGGATTGCCGAGGCCCTTTTCGAGCGCTTCCAGTTCCTGCTGCATCGTGCGGCCGGCATAGGCGGGAAGCAGGTGGGCAAGGCCTTCGGTGGAAGCATGGGCGCGATGCGCGGCGGAGAAAGCGTCGTTGACATAGATGTCACCGTTGGCAGCAAGCGCCTTGGTGAATTCCGCGTCGTTCTTTTCCTCACCCTTGTGGAAGCGGGTGTTCTCGAGAAGCAGGATATCGCCGTCCGTCATTCCGGCGACGGCCGAAGCAGCGGCTTCGCCGATCGAGTCCGATGCGGTCGCGACCGGCCTGCCGAGCACCTTGGAAACGTCCGGCGCGATCAGCGAGAGCGAGAGGTCCGGCGAGGCGCCTTCCTTCGGTCGGCCGAAATGCGCAAGCAGAATAACCTTGGCACCCTTCTTCGACAGTTCGAGGATCGTCGGAGCAACGCGTTCGATGCGCGTCGTGTCGGTAACCTTGCCGTCCTTTACGGGCACGTTGAGGTCGACGCGGACGAGAACACGCTTTCCGGCGATGCCGTTGAGGTCGTCGAGAGTCTTGAAAGCTGCCATGGGAAGATCCGTTCATTAATTGCCTTGGAAGGTGGCCGACCATAGCAAGGATGCCTCAAGACGCAAGGCGTTCAACCGCGGTTTTCAGGCGCGTTTTCGTCAGGATCCGGCGCGCTGCCGGCTGCTATGGCCTCCGGAGTTTTACGGCCCTTTAGGCGGTCGCGGATACGCTGGACGATGTCGTGCAGATTGATGAAGATCGGCAGCGTGATGGCGGGTTCGACAGCCTCGAGCGACATGCCGACCGAGGTGATATGGTCCTGATCGTCGAGGTCGCGAACGATCAGAATGATCGAGCCAAGACGGACGCGATCGGCATAGTCCGCCTTGCCGCCGAGGCGCTGCTTCATCAGTTCGGCGATGGTCAACCCCCTCTCGGATTCATTCAAAAGGCCCGGGCCGTAGGCAGCATCCAGATCGGCGGCAGGCCGGGCGGGGGAGAGCGCGAAAGCACCGAAAAACTCGGCATCGTCGGCATCCACTGGCGCACGGCTGGCGAAAAGCCGGTCAAGCAGGCGCGAGTAGCTCGGCACGATGAAGAGGTAGACAAGATCGTTCTCGCGCAGCCGCCCGGCATATTGATAGCGCATCGACTTGCCGTCGCGGATGACGAGCGAAGGGGTAGCCCAGCGGGGGATGCGTTCGCCGCGAAGGATCGGGCTGTCCTTAATGACGCGATAGGAGAGCAGTTCGTGGTTTGCCGCACCCGGCAGATCGACCTCCACCTTGTCGACCGCGCCCATGCGCGGCGGGATGATGAGGCCGAGTTTCTTGGCCACCGGCTTGATGGTCCAACCCTGGATCAACAGCGAGACCAGCACGATGATGAAGGCGGTGTTGAAGAATATTTGCCCGTTCTGCAATCCCCCGAGAATCGGCATGATGGCAAGCAGGATCGAGACCGCGCCGCGAAGGCCGACCCAGGCGACGAAGCCGATCTCCTGCTGCGTATAGTCGAAGGGCAAGAGCGAAAGCCAGATGGCGAGCGGACGGGCGACGACGATCAAAAACAACGCCAGCGCAACCGCTGGAATGATGATTGCCGGAAATTGCGAAGGCGTTGCGAGCAGGCCGAGCACGAGGAACATGATGATTTGCGCGAGCCAGGTCATGCCGTCCTGAAAGCGCTTGATTGATCCTAGCGCCGGAAGCTTGCGGTTTCCGGCATAGATGCCGGCGACATAAACGGCCAGGAAGCCACTGCCGCCGACGGCGCCCGCGAAAGAAAACACGAGCATCGCAAGGCCGAGCACGAAGATCGGCGTGAGGCCGCGATCGGTGTCCAGACGGCCGACGACCTGTGCGATCATCATGCCGCCGAGCAGCCCGAGAATGACGCCAAGGCCCATTTCCTGAATGAACATCGCGAGCATGCCGATATTGATGCCGGCATAGCCTTCACCGCTCGCGAGCAGCTCAACGAGGGCGATGGTGAGGAAGATCGCCATCGGATCGTTGGTGCCGGATTCCACTTCGAGGGTGGAGCGCACCTTGTCGCGAATGTTGATGCCGCCGATACGCAGCAGGAAGAAGACGGCGGCGGCGTCCGTCGAAGCGACGATCGAGCCGAGCAGCAGTCCCTCGAGCCAGCTGAAATTGAGGAGCCACATGGCGGCCACGGCAAAGAGGCCGGCGGTGATCAGCACGCCAATGGAGGCAAGCGTCAGCGAAGGTATGGCCGCGAGCTTGAAGGCGTGGATCGGCGTACCGAAGCCGGAATCAAAGAGAATGACGGCAAGCGCGATCGAGCCGAGGATATAGGCAAGGTAATTGTTGCTGAATTCGATGCCGAGCCCATCCACGCCCGCAAGCAGGCCGATTGCCAGGAAGAGCAGAAGCAGCGGAGCGCCAAAGCGAAAGGCGAGCAGGCTCGAGAAGGCCGCAAGAAGCACAAGCGCCGTCGACACCAGCACGACGATATAGAATGCTTCCACGTCTGTCCCCTTTCATTCCCCGCGCCTCAAGACAGTCCGGGCATTGCAGCTATTCCGCCCTCCATGCTTCATTCCGCCTGCATCAGTAAACGGCAAAACGGGCCGGAAGGGTAGGCCTTGCGGCTTAACCTCGCTTGCCTGCGGCTTAATGCTGCTGAACGGCGCGCCGGACGGCTGGTCGGTGGGAATGCTACGGGAGAGATTCTCTTTGAAGAATGTAGAGGCAAATCAGGCAAGAGCAGGGCAGGGAAGAAGAGGCCGGCACTTTTGTTTTTTGAATTATCCGTGGATGCTGCTCAATTGCTCAAAACAAAAGCGGCCCGGTTTTCCCGAGCCGCCTTCCTAGATCTGCTTTTCGCTAAGCTCAGATAAGTTTTGCAAAGGCAACGGCTGTATCGGCCATGCGGTTGGAGAAGCCCCACTCGTTGTCGTACCAGGTGAGGATACGGACGAACGTGCCTTCCATGACCTTGGTCTGGTCAATCGCTAAGATCGAGGACTGGCTGTCGTGGTTGAAGTCGCGGGAAACCAGCGGCTCCTCGGTGTAGCCGAGAACGCCCTTCAGCTTGCCGTTGGCGGCAGTCTTGATGGCTTCGTTGATTTCCTGAACGCTGGTTGCCTTCTTGGCGACGAACTTGAAATCGACGACGGAGACGTTCGGGGTCGGGACGCGGATCGACGTGCCGTCGAGCTTACCCTTCAGTTCTGGCAGGACGAGGCCGACGGCTTTGGCTGCGCCTGTCGAAGTCGGGATCATCGAGAGTGCTGCAGCGCGGGCGCGGTACAGATCCTTGTGCATCTGGTCGAGCGACGGCTGGTCGTTGGTGTAGGAGTGGATGGTCGTCATGAAGCCGTGGTCGATGCCGACGGCGTCATTCAGCACCTTAACGACCGGAACCAAGCAGTTCGTCGTGCAGGATGCGTTGGAGATGACCATGTGCTCCTTGGTGAGCTGGTCGTGGTTGACGCCGTAGACGACGGTAAGGTCAGCGCCGTCGGCAGGAGCCGAGACGAGGACGCGCTTGGCGCCGGCGGTCAGGTGAGCCGCGGCCTTGTCGCGCGCGGTGAAGATGCCGGTGCACTCCATGGCGATGTCGACGCCGAGTTCCCGGTGCGGCAGCGTCGCCGGATCCTTGATCGCCGTCACCTTGATCGGCTTGCCGTTGCCGACGATGATCGTATCGCCTTCAACCTTTACGGTTGCCGGGAAGCGGCCGTGGATCGAGTCGTAACGCAGCAGGTGGGCATTGGTTTCGACAGGGCCGAGGTCGTTGATGGCGACCACTTCGATGTCGGTGCGCCCGGATTCAACGATAGCACGGAGAACATTGCGGCCGATGCGGCCAAAGCCGTTGATGGCAACCTTTACAGTCATTTGCATTCACTCCCTAGATATGGGGCTTGCGGATGAGTGGAGAGCGCTGGAACGCTCCCCCTTTAGAGTTTAGCTTCTGCTGCGGCGACGACGGCTTCCGCCGTGATGCCGAAATGCTTGTAGAGTTCCTTGTACGGGCCGGACGCACCGAAGCTCTTCATGCCGATGAAGGTGCCTTCCGGACCGATAAAGGCGTCCCAACCTTCGCGGACGGCGGCTTCGACTGCGATCTTGACCGGCGACTTGCCGAGGACTGCATTGCGGTAGGCGTCCGGCTGCTCGAAGAAGAGTTCGGTGCAGGGAACGGAGACGACGCGGCTGGAAATGCCCTTGCCTTCCAGCGTGGCGCGAGCGGCGACGGCGATCTCGACTTCGGAGCCCGATGCAAAGATCGTGACCTTGGCATCGTCGGAGCCGGCGAGCGTGTAGGCGCCTTGGGCCGACAGGTTCTTTTCGCTGTATTCAGCGCGCACAGCCGAGAGGTTCTGGCGGGTGAGCGCCAGGCCTGACGGACGGTTCGGCGTCTTGATGGCGATCTGCCAGCATTCGGCAGTTTCCGTGGCATCGGCCGGGCGGAAGATCATCAGGTTCGGGACGGCGCGCAGTGCGGCGAGCTGTTCGACCGGCTGGTGGGTTGGACCATCTTCGCCGAGGCCGATCGAGTCATGTGTCAGCACGTGTATGACGCGGATGCCCATCAGCGAGGCGAGACGGATTGGCGGGCGGCAATAATCCGAGAAGATCAGGAAGCCGCCGCCGTAGGGGATCAGGCCGCCGTGCAGCGAGATGCCGTTCATGGCGGCCGCCATGCCGTGTTCGCGGATACCATAATGCATGTAGCGGCCGGAGAAGTCTGTCGGGGTGATCGACTTCATCTGGCTGGTCTTGGTGTTGTTCGAAGGCGTCAGGTCGGCAGAGCCGCCGAGCGTTTCCGGCAGGAAACCGTTGATGACTTCGAGCGCATCTTCCGAAGCCTTGCGGGTCGCGACCGTCGGCTTGGTTTCGGCAAGCTTCTTCTTGTACTCGCTGATCGCGGCATCGAAGCCGGGCGGCAGTTCGCCGGCAAAGCGGCGGGTGAACTCGGCCTTCTTGCCGGAAGCGTCGAGGCGACCTTCCCAGGCCCTGATAGTTTCGGCAGAACGGGTGCCCGCTTTGCGCCAGGCGTCCAGAATGTCGGTCGGGACGGTGAAGGCTTCGGCGTCCCAGTTCAGCGCTTCGCGGGTCGCGGCGATTTCGTCTGCGCCGAGCGGGTTGCCGTGGACCTTGTGGGTGCCCTGCTTGTTCGGCGCGCCGAAGCCGATGATCGTCTTGCAGGCAATCATGGTCGGGCGGTCAGATTTCTGCGCGGCTTCGATAGCGGCGGCAATGGCAGACTGGTCATGACCATCGACCTCGATCGTGTTCCAGTGCACGGACTTGAAGCGCGCAACCTGGTCGGTCGAATCCGACAGCGACACTGCGCCATCGATTGTGATCGAATTGTTGTCCCAGAAGACGATGAGCTTGTTGAGCTTCAGGTGGCCGGCAAGCGCGATGGCTTCCTGGCTGACGCCTTCCATGAGGCAGCCGTCGCCTGCGACCACATAGGTATAGTGTTCAAGCAGGTCGGAACCGAATTCCTCGCGCAGTTTGCGTTCGGCGATCGCCATGCCGACCGAATTCGCGATACCTTGGCCGAGCGGGCCGGTCGTCGTTTCGATGCCGGTAGCGTGACCGTATTCCGGATGGCCGGCGGTCTTCGAGCCGAGCTGGCGGAACTGCTTGATGTCCTCGATCGACATGTCCGGATAGCCGGTCAGATAAAGCAGCGAATAGAGCAGCATGGAGCCGTGACCGGCTGACAGCACGAAGCGGTCGCGGTTCGGCCAGTGGGGCTGCTTGGGATCGAAGTTCAGGTATTTCGTAAAGAGAACGGTTGCGACATCCGCCATGCCCATCGGCAGGCCCGGATGGCCCGAATTTGCCTTTTCGACGGCATCCATGGAGAGAAAACGGATCGCATTCGCCATGCGGTCATGTTGTTCGGGAGAGGTCATGGCTTTTCCACGGGGTTCCGGTGTCGGGAGATGGCCTCAAGCCTTGTGTAGGCCATCGATGAAAGCGGGTGAGACATAGCAGTTGGAACGGCCAAGTCAATAAATTGCGGGCCATATCCGGGCGGGGTGCGACGATTTTTGACATTTGATCGGGTGCTTGTACAAAAGACGAATCTTCTATCGCCGGTAGGATGTATTTCAGTCATCCACAGAATAGGCCCCATGCCCGGGTACGGCTTTTATTGACGTGCCGTCGGCTAGCTGCATATCCTGTTGAAAACACTGGACCGGCACGGGCTGCCGATTCGAGAGGTCTTGCGCGGGGGAACGGGACAGCGACATGACGCCCACAGGCAAAACCATGGAAGCGGCGCTCAATGAGCTGAAACAGGCGATTTCCGGCCTGGAAAACGCCGTGGATATGCGCATCGAACGCCAGCGCGAGCAGGGCGACATCGAGGGCGAGGTTCGCCGTGTGCATGCCGACCGCTCCAAGCTGGCGCAGGAACTCGACCAGGCAGAATTCCGTGCCAACCGGCTGGAAGAGGTCAACCGCGAGGTTTCGCGGCGGCTGGTAACAGCAATGGAAACGATCCGGGCGGTTCTGGACCGCTAGTGGGAAGACAGTGACATGGCACAGGTGACGGTAACGATCGACGGCAAGGCCTATCGAATGGCCTGCGAGGAGGGACAGGAGGACCACCTGACCGATCTTGCCAACCGCTTCGACCGTTATGTCGGCCATCTCAAGGGCCAGTTCGGCGAAATCGGCGATCTGAGGATCACCGTCATGGCCGGGATCATGGTGATGGACGAAATTTCCGAGCTGAGCCGCCGCGTGACCGAGCTGGAGGCCGAACTCGAAACGCTGCGCAGCAATCGCGATACCGTTGCCGCGGCGACCGCGCGGACGGAAGAAAGCCTTGCCGAAGTGCTCGGGGAGGTGACGAGCCGCATTCGCGGCATCACCGACAAGCTCAACGGCCGGGCGCCTGCCGAGCTCAATTAAATTTGCGCAGCATGCTGGCGCAGCGTTATCAACGGCCTTATATATCGTGCTGCGATCTGCGCCTCTCGACAGGAACCACAATCCCTGGGGCCATACTCGATCCAAAGGGAGCTGTCCCTGATCAGGCTCGTGGGCCTGGACACACGGCGCCCACCTACGTTTGTAGGCGCCCAGGATCGTAAACCTCCATCGGTTGCCGCGGATCGCACCTCATTTTTCGATGGCTGAGTTCCGCCCCTCGTCTATTCCGATATCTTTCTGCATATGCGCGTTCAGTGTGGCTGCCGGCTGCGGCTGGGCTGCGGATCGTTGCTGCTGGGCCGGTGGGGCGAGGCTGCTAAACGGAAGCAATGCATTCAGAATTTTTATCGAAAGCCTCATGGTCTATCTCCCATGCGGTCAATTTATGCTTGCTTTGCTTCACCGTATAATGAAACTCGATTGCTCTTATCCTGAGAGATTTTCATGGCAGATCGTCCGTTGCCGCCGCTTTCGACCTTGCAGGCCTTCTGCGCTATCGCGGAGACACGAGGCTTTGGACGGGCCGCGGAACGGTTGGGGCTGACACAGACGGCCGTCAGCCATCAGATCGCACAGCTGGAAGGCTGGATGGGCGGCCGGCTCTTCGATCGCGGGCGGCACGGCGCCCGGCTTTCACCTCTTGGTCTTAGGCTTCATCCCGAGATCGCGAGCGCACTTTCTTCGCTCGAGAGCGCTCTGCATCAGGCACGGGAAGCAAGCGCCAGTCCATCGCTGACGATCGCGACGACGCCCGAATTTTCAAGCCAGTGGCTTGCCCCACGTCTCGAGGCCTTCTGCCGACGCTATCCGAAAATTGAAGTCCGCACCGCTGTTGGTTATCAGCGGCCGGATTTTTCAAGTGTCGATTTGGCGATCTGGCTCGGACATGGCGGTCCCGACCTTGTGACGGAGTCGCTGCTGCTCGACGAGGAATTCGTCGTCTCTGCGCCCGCTCTCTCAAGTAGGCTTCCAAGCCGGGGTGCCATTCGCGCCGCGCCGTTGCTGGTCTACCGCGGCATGCGGCACACTGTGCTCGACTGGCAGCGATGGTACGAGCAGGTGACTGTCCGAGATGATCCGAACGTCGAGCCGCTTGCCGGCTTCGACATTGCAAGAGCGGTCGATGAAGCACCGGTCTTCGATTCCTTCGAGGAGATGCTGCAGGCTTGCAGCAGGGGCAAAGGCTTTGCGCTGGTGCGCAGTTCGCTGGTCGCCGAGGATATTGCCGCCGGAATGCTTGTGCGCTGTTTCGTCGAACGCCAGCCTGCAGCCCTCAACTACGCGATGCTTTATCCCGCCGGAGCTCTGGAAAAGTCGTCAGTGGCGCTCTTCCGCAAATGGCTCATCAGCGAGACAGAGCATTCTTAAGCGGGCACATAACATGAATTCAATTCACAAGTGCTGGGCCGCGCCATCGGATTATCGCCGCGGTGCCCCGCATCCATATTCGGACCCGAACAACAACTTGCCCCAAACTCTTGGGCACATCATCAATCGGGTCATCTTATGCCACTTGCTCTTTTTGCCTTGACGATCGCGGCCTATGCGATCGGGACTACGGAATTCGTCATCGTCGGCCTGCTGCCGACAGTCGCCAATGATCTCCACATCACTTTGCCGCTGGCGGGCCTCATCGTCAGCATCTATGCGCTTGGTGTGACTTTTGGCGCGCCGATCTTGACGGCGCTCACCGGCCGTATCGCGCGCAAACCGCTGCTGCTCGGCCTCATGGCGCTCTTCATCATTGGCAATGCCATGGCGGCGTTCAGCCCCGGATATGCGCCGCTCCTCGTCGCGCGCGTGCTGTCGGCTTTCGCGCATGGCGTATTCTTCTCCGTCGGCTCGACGATTGCCGCCGATCTCGTGCCGGAAAATCGCCGCGCCTCGGCCATAGCCATGATGTTTATGGGATTGACCGTCGCGATCGTGACGGGCGTGCCGTTCGGCACCTTCATCGGCCAGACATTCGGCTGGCGGGTGACCTTTGCCGCCGTTGCTGGCCTCGGCGTCGTGGCCTTTGCCGGCATTGCGCTCCTGCTTCCCTCCAACCTCACGAAAGGGCCGCCCGCGAGCATCAAGGATCAGGTCCGCGTGCTCGGCAGCGGCCGGTTACTGATCGTCTTTGCCATGACCGCGCTCGGTTATGGCGGCACGTTCGTCGCCTTCACCTTCCTTGCGTCGATCCTGCAGGAGATCACGGGCTTTTCAGCGTCTGCCGTCAGCCTGATCCTCGTGCTCTACGGCGTCGCGATCGCCGTCGGCAACATCATCGGTGGGCGGATTGCCAATCGTGACCCGGTTAAGGCGCTGACTTGGCTCTTCATCGCGCAGGCGATTGTGCTCGTCCTCTTCAGCTTCACAGCGGTTTCGCCATGGCTGGCGATCCCGACATTAGCGGCTCTCGGCTTCCTCTCCTTTGCAAACGTGCCTGGCCTGCAGCTCTATGTCGTGCAACTGGCGCGGCAGGTCCGTCCGGCCGCCGTCGATGTTGCTTCGGCACTGAATATTGCTGCCTTCAATCTCGGGATTGCGTCAGGCGCCTGGATCGGCGGTTTGGTCGTCGAATCCTCCCTCGGGCTCGGCGCCACACCTTGGGTCGGCGCGATCCTCGTTGCCGCGGGTCTCGTCCTCACCCTCAGGAGCGGCGCGCTGGACCGCCGTTCCGTAACTGCTGTTGATGCCGTGGGCTGCACTGCATGATTAATCCGGGGATAGGCGCCCCGGCGCCCGTCTCGTCCTGCGGTTTTCCATCAAGGCCGATCTTCGAGATCCCCCTTCAGTTGGTCCAGTATCGACAATGCGTGCCCTGCATAGGCGCTGATCCACCGGTCGTAGATGTGCTTGATCGGCAGGCTGTTGAGGTGGTTCCAGCGTTCGCGGCCTTCCTTCTTCGGGATAATGAGGCCGGCTTCCTCCAGAACTTTCAGATGCTGCATCACTGTGCAGCGGTCCATTTCTGCGAAGACTTCGCAGAGCATGCCGGTCGTGCGCGGGCCGTCCTTCAAAATGTCGAGAATTTCACGGCGCCGATAGTGGGCCAGTGCCTTGAAAACAGGGTCGTTATCCGATTCGCTTGACATGTTATGTTTTTATAACATAATGATGCCTATCACAATCGAAAAGAGGAGGAAGTGCAATGTCCCTCAGTATTCGCGTCGGCGGACGGATCGGACGTCCGGTCGCAGAAGTTTTCGATGCGGTGGTCAATCCGAAGAAGCTCTCGAGCTATTTCACGACCATCGGCGGAGCGAGCGCGCCGCTCGTCAAAGGCGCGACCGTGACATGGTGGAAGGATTCTCCGGTCGAAGTGGTCGATCTCGTTCCGGAGCGCCTGATCGTGCTGCGCTGGGATGGCGGCACGGACGAGAACAATGCCCGCTACAAAACGACGGTCGAGATGAAATTCGATCCGCTGGAGGACGGCGGAACGATGGTGACAATTTCCGAGAACGGCTGGCATGAGGACGAGGCCGGCCGGCGCGGCACATATCTCAACTGCGAGGGCTGGGCCAACATGCTCTGCTGCATGAAGGCCTTTGTCGAACACGGCATCAACCTCCGGGAGGGCATGTTCCTCGCCGAAATGCGCGGTGAACCGGCCGAGGCTCCGGACTATGAGGCGCTCAAATGACCGAGCTGCTTTACGGAGGCGTCGATGTCGCCATGAAGGTGCCACCGCATCAGTATCGGCCGGTGCTCAGCTTTTATCGCGACGTCGTAAGGCTGAAGGAAATCGGCAAGGAAGGCGCGCGCGGTTTCGAGCTCGGGCCGATCCGGCTCTGGATCGACGAGGCACCGGCCATGAGCCAGGCGGAGCTTTGGCTGGAGCTCTTCACGCCGGATTTCGGTAAGGCGGCCGAGCATTTGGCAAAGGCCGGCGTGCCGCGGTGCGATCCGATCGAGGCACTTCCCGAAGATTTCCGTGGCGGCTGGATCCTCAATCCGGCAAACATCGTCCATCTCGTCCGCGAGGCAGATGCATGGGAGCCGCCTTCGCCTTAATGTGATAGAGACTTCGCTTGCCTGCTGCACTGTGGGTGCTAGTTTCCGGAATTATTGTATCGATTAGATTCCAGGAGATTCCGAGATGCAGCTTGGCATGGTGGGTTTGGGCCGTATGGGCAATTATATGGTCCAGCGCTTGATGCGCGACGGCCATGAATGCGTCGTCTACGACGCGAAGCCGGAGAGCGTCGCCGATCTCGTTGGAAAAGGTGCGGTCGGCAGCGGCTCGCTTGAGGAGTTCGTCTCGAAGCTTTCCCGACCGCGTGCCATCTGGCTCATGCTACCGGCAGCGATCACCGACAAGGTGATCGCCCAGCTCGTGCCGCTGCTGTATGACGACGACATCATCATCGACGGCGGCAATTCCTACTATCACGACGACATCCGTCGCGGCGCCGAACTGATCACCAAAGGCATCCACTATGTCGACGTCGGCACCAGCGGCGGCGTCTTCGGTCTGGAACGCGGCTATTGCCTGATGATCGGCGGCGAGAAAGGCATCGTGCAGAACCTCTCACCGATCTTCGCGTCGCTGGCGCCCGGCGCCGGCAGCACGCCGCCTTCGACCAATCGCAAGCCAGACCCCAACAGCACGGCAGAGCTGGGCTATCTGCATTGCGGCCCGCATGGCGCGGGCCATTTCGTCAAGATGGTTCACAATGGCATCGAATACGGCCTCATGGCCGCCTATGCCGAGGGGCTGAACATCCTGAAGCGGGCGAATATCGGGGCGGCTAGCAATGAGGCAGATGCCGAAACCGCGCCGCTTTCCCACCCCGAACATTATCGCTACGATTTCAACCTGCAGGATGTCGCCGAGGTATGGCGGCGCGGCAGCGTCATCACCTCGTGGCTGCTCGACCTGACCTCGGACGCGCTGCACGCCGATCCGGCGCTGACGAAATATGCGGGCCGCGTTTCGGACTCTGGCGAAGGCCGCTGGACGATCATGGCGGCGATCGACGAAAGCGTGCCCACGCCGGTGCTGAGCGCTGCGCTCTATGGCCGGTTCTCTTCGCGCGACAATGACGAGTTTGCTAACAAGGTGCTTTCCGCTATGCGCGCCGGCTTCGGCGGCCATGTGGAAAAGCCTAAGGATTAAAGGATTCTGCAGGATCGATGCGAAGCCCGCGCAGCGCCCGCTGCGCGGGCTTCTCTTTCGTACAGCACGATATATGGTTGAGGCAGCAACAACAGAGGGGCAAGGCGATGGGTCTGAGAATTTGCGCGCACGGGGTCCTGCGGTTGCTAATGCCACTGCTTGCCTCCATCGTTATCGCGGGGAGTGCGGGTGCGCAGACGACAGCTCCGGCCGCTCCGGTGCCTGCAGCCCAACCACCTGCAGAGATCCAGCAGATATTGCAACTGATGCAGACGCCCCAGGTAAAGGAATGGATGGCGGCTCAGACGAACGCCGCACCGCCTGCCGTTTCAGATGACGCCGGACAGATGTCGGTGCTCTCCGACCTCGTCGACCATGCACGCCGCCATGTGGACACGGTGTCTGACGCTGCCATGGATCTGCCTGAGGAGGTGGGCGATGCCTCGGAGATCGTTGAGCGGGAGATCGCGCCGAGCGGCTGGTGGTTGGTGACGACGAAAGTGCTCGTGCTTTTCCTGGCGGGAGCGGCTGCAGAATTACTGCTGCGTCTCATTGTACCGCGATTGCGAATCCGCCGCACTGACGGCGAGGTGGTGACCGTTGCTCATCACGCCGCGGCGAACCTCCTCTATCGTATCGTGCCGGCGATCGTCTTTGCCGTGGCGACGCTCGTACCTCTGTTGATGTTCAGCTGGCCACCGGTCACCCGGTCGATGGCGATCGCCATCGCCATCGCCCTCATCGTCGCCCGTTTCACCATTGCATTTGGACGTTTGTTGATGGCGCTTGTCACACTGCCACGCGCCGACGGCGAACGCGACGTCTCGCGGGCGCAGGCTTTGTTCTGGTTTCGCCGGTGCGCCATCTTCGTAATCTATTTCGCTTTCGGATGGGCTGCGATCCAACTCATGGTGCCGCTCGGCTTTTCGGCCGGAGCCCGCTATTTCATTGCCTATGTCCTCGGCATCGGTCTGTTCCTGATCGCGTCCGAAGCGGTCTGGTCGCGGCCGTCGGAGGAAGGGCAGCGTAGCGCTGGCCTTTCCTGGGGGCTGACGCTCTATTTCGCTTTGCTCTGGGTCCTCTGGGTCACCGGTTTCAACCTCTTGCTCTGGATCGGTATTTACTCGGTATTGCTGCCGCGGGCGCTCGCTGTTGCCACGCTTGCCGTCCGTTCGCTGCACCAGGCGGAGGCAGGGTTCCTGGCGAAACGCCGGATCGCCGCGGCGCTGCTTGATCGAGGCGTCCGCGCGATCATCATCACGGCGGCCGCCGTCTGGTTCGGGCGCATGCTCGGCTTTGCTGCGAACCGGATGGCGATGGGCGAGACGATGCTGGACCGCCTTACCCGGGGAGCAATCGGCGGCATCGTCATTCTGCTTGCGGCCGATCTGCTTTGGCATCTGGCACGCGCCTACATCAACGGCAAGCTGGACGATTCACGTATCGATGGAGCAGTCACCGACGAGGAGAAGGCCAGGCGCGCGCGGCTGCAAACACTACTGCCTATCTTTCGCAACATCCTTGCCGTTGTCATCGCCGTCATCGCCGTCTTGATGGTGCTTGCCGGTCTCGGTATTCAGATCGCGCCACTGATCGCCGGTGCCGGCGTTGTCGGCGTTGCCGTGGGTTTCGGAGCGCAGGCGATCGTCAAGGATGTCATCAGCGGCATGTTCTATCTGTGGGACGACGCCTTCCGCGTCGGCGAGTATATCGAGAGCGGCAGCCACAAGGGCGTCGTCGAGTCCTTCAGCCTGCGCTCGGTGAAACTCCGCCATCATCGCGGACCGCTGACGACGGTGCCTTTCGGGGAACTCGGGGCGATCAAGAACCTCAACCGAGACTGGACGATCGACAAGATCAGCCTCAACGTGACCTACGACACCGACCTTGTGAAAGCGAAGAAGGTGATCAAGCAGATCGGTCAGCAATTGCTCGAGAATCCCGAATTCGGGCCGCATATCATCGAGACGCTGAAGATGAAGGGCGTGGAGCAGTTCGGCGAATTCGCGATCGAGATCCGGCTGTCTATGATGACCAAGCCGGGCGAGCAATTCGTCATCCGCCGCAACGCCCTGGCGATGATCCGCAATGCCTTCAAGGAGAACGGCATTGAATTCGCGGTGCCTACGGTGCAGGTCTCGGGCGAGGGGCGCGAAACCGGGGCGCGTGCGGCGGCGGCGCGCCAAATAATGCAAAGGCCGGATACCGCAAGCGAGCCTGCCAGCTGAAAATTCCGAGGCTTGTGCCGGGCAGGCTGCTCCTCTTGCCTTTCGATTGCCGAACCTTACGAAAATGCAATGTTCCGTTGCGTTTGGCGGCGCTAATTCTGCCCCAATTCAAGCCGAGTGACACGCAAACGGCGGCGGTGGGTATCGTCCGGCATCAGCTTGAATGCCGCGTATGCTCCCGGAATGATCCGCCAGGCGGCAAAGCGGCAGGTAGAGATGGCGAGTGACGGCAGCTTGGAAGAGGTCGAAGTCGCGGAGAACGGGGGTGCGCGCGGGCTCTTGCGGCGCTATCGGCCTCACCTGGTGGCGATCGCCACACTTTTTGTTTTCTGCATCGTCGGATATGCGATCGTCCAGCTCACGGATGAGGTGCGCTATGATGACGTCGTCGCTGTGCTCGCCAACACGCGCCCCAGCGCTATTCTGCTTGCGCTTCTCTTTACCGTATTGAGCTTCCTGGCTCTCATCTTTTACGACCTCAATGCCATCGACTATATCGGCAGGAGGTTGCCCGTTCCGCATGTCGCACTGACCGCGTTCAGTGCTTATGCGGTTGGTAACACAGCCGGCTTCGGCGCGCTGAGCGGCGGGGCGATCCGCTATCGCGCCTATTCGCGCCTTGGCCTAACGCCGGAAGATATAGGCCGTGTCATTGCCTTCGTTACCCTGTCCTTCGGGCTTGGACTCGCAGGGGTCGCATCGATCGCGCTGATGATCATCGCCGATGAAATCGCACCCCTGGTGGGCACGAGCGCATTGCTGCTGCGGCTGGTCGCGGGCGCGATCATCGCCGCTCTCGGCGCGCTCCTCTTGCTCGGACGCGATGGTCGGGCGATCCATATCGGCCCGATCGCAATCCGCCTGCCGGATTCGCGCACGTGGTCGCGCCAGTTCCTCGTGACCGCCTTCGATATCGCGACTTCGGCCACGGTTCTTTATGTTCTGCTGCCGCAAACGGCGATCGGCTGGCCGGTGTTTCTTGCAGTCTATGCGATTGCCGTCGGGCTCGGGGTGCTAAGCCATGTGCCGGCTGGGCTTGGCGTTTTCGAGACCGTGATCATCGCTGCGCTCGGGAGCGCCGTAAATGTCGATGCGGTTCTCGGTTCGCTGGTCCTCTACCGGCTGATCTATCATGTGCTGCCGCTTCTGATCGCCGTGCTTGCGGTGTCGGCGACCGAATTTCGGCGCTTTGTCGATCATCCGGCGGCTTCCAGCATCCGGCGCATCGGCGGACGGCTGACGCCGCAGCTGCTTTCGGCCCTGACGCTCCTTCTGGGCGCCATGCTGATCTTTTCGAGCGTCACGCCGACGCCGGATCAGAATCTCGAATTCCTCGCCAATTATCTGCCGCTGCCGATCGTCGAGGGCGCGCACTTCCTCTCCAGTTTGATGGGTCTGGCGTTGGTCGTTGCCGCGCGCGGTCTCGGTCAGCGGTTGGATGGCGCCTGGCTGGTGGCGGTCATCGCCGCGGTCGCCGCGCTGGCGCTTTCGCTGCTCAAGGCCGTAGCACTTGTGGAGGCGGTGTTCCTCGCCTTCCTTATTTTCAGCCTGATTGTCAGCCGCCGACTATTCACCCGTCATGCCTCGCTGCTGAACCAGGCGCTAACGGCATCATGGATGACGGCGATTGCCGTGATCTGCGTCGGCGCTGTCGTCATCCTGCTCTTCGTCTACCGCGATGTGGAATACAGCAACGAGCTCTGGTGGCAGTTCGAATTCACCGGCGAGGCGCCGCGCGGGCTGCGCGCCATTCTCGGCCTCACGATCATCTCCTCGGCAATTGCGATCTTCAGCCTGCTGCGCCCCGCCGCCTTCAAGCCGGAGCCCGCGACGGAGGAGGCGCTCCGGCGCGCGGTCGAGATCGTCAGGACGCAGAATGATGCCGACGCCAATCTCGTGCGCATGGGCGACAAGAGCATCATGTTTTCCGAGGAGGGGGATGCTTTCATCATGTATGGCCGACAGGGCCGCTCCTGGATCGCGCTCTTCGATCCCATCGGGGCAAAGCACGCGACGCCGGAACTCGTCTGGCGCTTCGTCGAGGCAGCGCGGGCGGCCGGCTGCCGGGCGGTGTTCTATCAGATTTCTCCAGTACTTCTCTCCCACTGCGCCGATGCGGGGCTGCGTGCCTTCAAGCTCGGCGAGCTGGCCGTCGCCGATCTGACGAACTTTGAAATGAAGGGCGGCAAATGGGCGAACCTGCGGCAGACCGCAGCGCGCGCGCAGCGCGACGGGCTGGAGTTCGAAGTCATCCCGCCCGAGGCGGTGCCCGGTATCATCAATGACCTTGCGGCGGTTTCGAATGCCTGGCTCGAACATCACAACGCCAAGGAGAAAGGCTTCTCGCTCGGCGCCTTCGAACCGGGCTACGCAAGCGCCCAGCCGGTCGGCGTGTTGAAGAAGGATGGCAAGATCGTCGCTTTCGCCAATATTCTGGTCACCGAGACGAAGTCGGAAGGCACGATCGACCTGATGCGCTTTTCGCCGGAGGCGCCCAGGGGTTCGATGGACTTCCTCTTCGTGCGGATCATGGAATATCTGCACGGCGAGGGCTACACGCACTTCAACCTCGGCATGGCGCCGCTTTCGGGCATGTCCAAGCGCGAGACGGCACCGGTCTGGGATCGCATCGGCAGCACGGTCTTCGAACACGGCGAGCGCTTCTACAATTTCAAAGGCCTTCGCGCATTCAAATCAAAATTTCATCCGCACTGGCAGCCGCGCTATCTTGCGGTCTCCGGAGGGGGCAATCCGATGATTGCGTTGATGGACGCGACCCTTCTCATCGGCGGCGGATTGAGAGGAGTCGTCAGGAAATGATCAGAGGATATATTCTCGCAGCCGCATGCGTGCTTGCGCTGACAGCGCCGGCTGCCGCTGCCGAGGAAACCACGCAGAGTTTCGAAGCCGGGCTCATTCCCTCGCCGCACATCTTCCTGCCGGACGGCGACGTCACCGGCGCGGTGATGCTGATTTCGGATGGCGCCGGCTGGGGCGACAAGGAAAAGGCGGAGGCCGACAGTCTGGTGCAGGAGGGCACTGTCGTCATCGGCGTCGACTTCCCGTCCTATATGGATGCACTGCGCAAGTATGATCTCAGCGAGAACGATGGCTGCATCTATCTGGTTTCCGACATCGAGTCGCTTAGCCAGCAGGTGCAGCGCGCCGCGGGCAACAGCGCCTATCATCTGCCGATAATCGCCGGTATCGGCGAGGGCGGCGCATTGGCGCTGGCGATTGCGGCGCAGACGCCGGATGCGACGATCGGCCGAACGCTGGCTGTGGATCCGGTCGCCGGCATTCCTCTGACCCAACAGCTCTGCACGCCGGCCTCGAAGAAGACCGTCGACGGCAGGATGGTCTACGGCCTTGCTAGAGGCGGCCTTCCGAACCCGATCATTGCCGCCTTCACCTCCGCCGCGCCGGAAGACGGACGCATGCATGCCGAGGCACTGAAGAAGGATCATCCGGAAATCGAGATTCGCGATGCCGGGGATGATGCCGAGACGACGCTTTCAGACATCTTGGAAGACCTGATCGCGGCCTCCGGAAGTACAGACAATCCGCTCGGACTGCCGCTTGCCGTGCTTGATGCCAAGCCGTCCATGGACACCATGGCCATCATCTATTCCGGCGATGGTGGCTGGCGCGATATCGACAAGGAAGTGGGTGCGGCGCTGCAGAAAGAGGGCATTCCCGTCGTCGGCGTCGACTCGCTTCATTATTTCTGGTCGGAGCGCCAGCCCCAGGAGACGGCCGACGATCTGGCGAAGATCATTGAATTTTATCGCAAGCAGTGGAAGGTGAAGCACGTTCTTCTGATCGGTTACTCTTTCGGAGCCGATGTCGTGCCTGCCACCTACAACAGGCTGAAGGCTGCCGACAAAGCGGCGATCGCCCAGGTGTCGCTGCTCTCGCTGTCGCATGAGGTGGACTACGTGATTTCCGTCATGGGCTGGCTCGGCCAAAAGACCGAGGGTGCTGCCGGCGACCCGGTCGATGATCTGAAGGCCATCGGCCCAAAGCTTGTGCAATGTATCTACGGTAAGGACGACGATGACGAGGTCGCCTGCCCCGCACTGAAGGATAGCGGCGCCGATGTCGTCGAGCTGCCGGGCGATCATCACTTCGACGAGAATTACGATCTGCTGACTAAGACGATCGTCGACCGTCTGAAATCGCAGCTTGCCGATTAACGCATCAGCGTCTCTTCGCTCCAACCCAGAGCGGCTATCTCGGCGCTGCGAAACGTCGCGTCGTCGTTGACGATGAACTCGTCAAGCTGTGGCGGCTTCACACTAGTTCCGGCGAGCATCGCATGCGCTTGGCCGCGATGATGCGTCTGGTGCTGGAAAAGGTGGCTCAGCACGTCGTCCGCCCGCTCTTTCTGGACGCGGCCGGCGCGCTGGAGATCGATGACGGCCGCAAGCCTTTCCGGTGTCAGGGCTTCGCAGAATGCCACGAGGCGCTGATCGACCTTGCGCTGCTCGGCAGCAAGCGAGGCGGCCGTATCGAAGGGCTCGTCGACTTCCCAGGCTTTCGGACCAAGAGTGCCGCCCTCGAGCGCATCGACATAGAACCAGTCGACGGTGATGATGTGGTTCAGCGTCGACTTGATCGAGGGAAAGAAGCTTACGCGCTCCGCCTCGAACTCCCCGGGACGCAGGGACGCGCAGGCGGCAAGTAAGCGACGGTTCGCAAGCGCATTGCTATAGGCAAGCTTGCGCAACACCCGGCACGGATCGAAACTTGGCATCGCGCATCCTCCTCTTCAGGTTCTTTCGAATACAACTTGGGACAGTTCCTCGGATCGCGATTGCCGCCGCCAATGAGATGAGGTGGCGCGGCGCCCACGACACTGCCGCCGAGAATCTTCATAAACCCCGTCGGGTGATCACTCAATCGCCTTCCTGAAACAGCCGGAACTGTGCGGCTTCGAGGTCCTTCGGGGGCTGCATACCGAGATGTTTCCAGGCCGTTGCGGTCAGCACACGGCCACGCGGCGTGCGCTGGATGAAGCCCTGCTGGATCATGTAAGGTTCGATGATGTCCTCGATCGCGTCGCGCGGTTCAGAGAGGCCAGCGGCGATCGTTTCGATGCCGACCGGGCCGCCGCCGAAATTGACGGCGATCATGTTGAGATAGCGCTTGTCGAGCTGGTCGAGGCCGACGCTGTCGACGAGCAGGCGGGTGAGCGCCTCGTCGGCGATCTCGCGGGTGACGGCTTCGGCCTTGGCGACTTCGGCGAAATCGCGCACGCGGCGAAGCAGCCGGCCGGCGATGCGCGGCGTGCCGCGGGCGCGGCGCGCAATTTCGCGGGCGCCGTCGTCGGTCATCGGCAGATTCATGAGGCGGGCGCCGCGGCGCACGATCAGTTCCAGTTCTTCCACGGTGTAGAAGCTCAGACGCACCGGAATGCCGAAGCGGTCGCGAAGGGGCGTCGTCAGGAGGCCGAGGCGCGTGGTCGCGGCAACGAGGGTGAATTTCGAGAGATCGATCTTCACCGAGCGGGCGGCCGGGCCTTCGCCGATGATGAGGTCCAGCTGGAAATCCTCCATCGCTGGATACAGGATTTCCTCGACGGCCGGGCTCAGGCGGTGGATCTCATCGATGAAGAGTACGTCGCGCTCTTCGAGATTCGTCAGCAGCGCCGCAAGGTCGCCGGCTTTCGCGATAACCGGGCCGGACGTGGAGCGGAAGTTGACTCCGAGCTCCTTCGCCATGATCTGCGCCAGCGTCGTCTTGCCGAGGCCCGGCGGCCCCACGAAGAGGACATGGTCCAGCGCCTCGCCGCGGTTCTTGGCGGCTTCGATGAAGACCTTCAGATTCGCTCGCGCCTCCGCCTGGCCGGTGAACTCGTCCAGCGACTGCGGACGCAGCGTCACATCCAGATCTTCGCCCCGCTTTTCCGGCGATATCAGGCGGGCAGGTTCGGTCATGCGAGAAGTTCCATTCCGGGAATCGCCCTAGCAGCCTTGCGATCAAATGTGATGACTTTCCGGCAACCGTCCCGGAGACCTGCCCACACGACGAGATAATCGGCGAGATTCGTTTCCGGGGGGCTCTGCGCCGCTACCAATATATTCAGTTCATCGGCATGCTCAACGACAACTTCAGCGGAAGCCAGAAGCAAGCGAAGCATCTCAATGATCTGCGGTTGCGGGTAACTCAAACCATCATGGCAAGAAACCGGGTTTTCGCCAATCACCGCGCCAATTCCCTCAATCCCAACCTGATCAGTTTCGCGCTGTCAGCACCTTCGCCTGCCGTTTTCATCGCAGCAGCAACAGCATTGGCGGCCTGGTCACGCGAATAGCCGAGATTCGTCAACGCAGAGACGGCATCGGAGACGGGTGCCGAAGCGACACCTTCGCCAAGTTCCTGCTTGAGACCGATATTGATCGCCTCGCCGGCAAAGGCGGGGGCCTTGTTCTTCAACTCGGTGACGATACGTACCGCGACCTTCGGGCCGACACCCTGAGCGCGGGAGACGGCCGTTCTGTCCTGCAGGGCGATGGCATTGGCAAGTTCGCTCGGCGTCAGGATGGAGAGGATGGCGAGCGCCACCTTCGCGCCGACACCCTGGACGCTTTGCAGCAGGTTGAACCATTCGCGCTCCAACGCGGTCATGAAGCCGAAGAGCTTCAGCTGGTCTTCACGCACATAAGTCTCGATGAAAAGCGCGCAAGCTTCTCCCGGCGAACCGAGCCTCGACAGCGTGCGGCCGGAGCAATTGGCGACGTAGCAAACGCCGTGGACGTCGACAAGTACATGGTCGTCGCCGATTTCGTCGATGGTGCCTTTGAGCTTGCCGATCATGAAGAGGTCCGTCAGGGATGGGTTTCGGGTGTAATGAGGTCGAGCGATGGGAAATAGGAATGGTAGCCTTTGGAATCACGGGTCAGAACCGTGTAGCCGCGGATCGCCGCATGCGCGCCAATTAGAAAATCGGGAAGAATGCTCTCACGCTCGCCGCCTGATTTCCGATAGACGCGGAAGGCGGCGGCGGCCGCAAACGCAGCGGCCCAAGGCAGATTCTCGCGGCGGAATTCATCCTGCGGCAGCAGGCGATCCACTTCGTCCATATCGCGATAGCGCACGGAAAACTCCGAGTAGATGATCGGGTTTATCAGGACCGGACCGCGCTTGAAGACGTCCAAAGCACGCTGGCGTGACCAGCCATGCCAATCGGATGTCGGGATCGCAAGGTCGACGAGAACGTTGGTGTCGATCAACGTTGCCATCAGCGGTCCCGCGTCATCGACATAAGTTCTTCGGCATCGATTGCCTGGTCGCCGGTTCCTTCAAGCCGATCGAGGGATTGCATGAAGCGATCGAGACGACCGCGATCTTCCAATTCCTGCTTTCCATTCTTTGGTGCAAGAATCAACTTTCCACCCTCAACCGAAAAGATCACCTCGCTGTTTAGCTCTATACCTGCAAGCTCACGCAGGTCGCGAGGGATAGTGACTTGGCCCTTTGAGGTAACGCGCATCTGATTGCTCCACTGATGCGGTAAGAATTATCATTACTAATAGAACAAGGCAAGAACGCATGTCAGCCGGCCACTGCCGCCAGGCGCATCCTGCTGCTGCCGCGGTTATGGGCATGGCAGATGGCGATGGCGAGCGCATCGGCGGCGTCGTTGCCTTTGAACTCAACTTTCGGCATCAGGATTTTCAGCATCATGTGGATTTGTTGCTTCTCACCGTGGCCCACACCGATGACGGCCTTCTTGACGGCATTGGGTGCATATTCCGATACCTGCAGCCCGGCGCGCGCCGGCACGAGCATCGCAATGCCGCGGGCTTGGCCGAGCTTCAGGGTCGCAACCGCATCCTTGTTGACGAAAGTCTGCTCAACGGCTGCCTCATCCGGCTTGTAACCATGCACGATTTCGGCGAGTCCGTCGTGCAACTGGCAGAGGCGGGAGGCGAGGTCCATGTCGCCGTCGGAGGTCACTGTTCCGGAGGCCACGAAGCGCAGCGAATTGCCGAGCGTGTCGATAATTCCCCAGCCGGTGCGGCGCAGACCGGGATCGATGCCGATGATGCGAATCGTATTTTGCATAGTTCACCTTATTGCGGTTGCAAAATAACTGCCACCAATATGTGAACAAAGCAAAAACATTCCCTCTTTTGTAGGAGGCCGTTTACCACGAATTAAATCCGATGCCTGAAATCTAGTCCCTTCAAATGTGAGAGGAGCTGCCTTTTGCAAAAGGTTAAGGCTCCCCGTGTTCTGTTTTCGGTCAAGCTGGCAGGGATTGCGCTGCCGGCAAGCCGCTCCGGAAGGGTTGTTGTCATGGCTCAGAGATTTCAGTCCCTGTCCTTTAAGGTTATCGCGACATTCATCCTGCTCACGGCACTGGCTGTGAGCGCGATCAGCGTTCTCGGCTATTTCACCAGCAGCCGCATCTCGGATGCGCAGGCTCTGAAGGCCAAGGAAAGTGTTCTCATCTTCCGCGGCGACATGCTGCAGGACCAACTAGGGCAGCTTGAGAACCAGGCGAGTTCCATTGCGCGCATAGAGGCGCTGCAGATGTCGATCACCAGCCTGAAAAGCGGCTGGAAGACGATCGAAAAATCGTCGGGCGACGCGCGAGGCGACCTCAAAAAGGTGTTCATCACCAACAATCCGAATCCGGCGGATCAGCGTGAGAGGCTGATGAAGCCGGAAGGGCCGAGCGGCTTCTACTACTCGAACCACGAGAAGACCCAGGGCGAAGTCGCCCGCGACCTAGAGAACACCGCCTTCAGCGACTTGCTGATTGCCGATCTCGACGGCTCGGTTCTCTATTCCTACAAGAAGGACGATAATTTCGCCGAGAACCTGAAGGCCGATCCATGGAAGGCGACAGGTGCGGGTATTGCATTTGCAAAAGCGGTCGAGAACACGGCCAAGGCGACGGACAATTCCGCGCCGACTGCATTCTCGGGTCTGCGGGTCGATTCCTCCAGTGGCAAGTCGGCGATCTTCTATGCAGTGCCGATCATCAAGCTCGGTCAGGCGAAGGGCATCATCCTTTTCAAGGTGCGCAATGATATCATCACCAGCATCCTGGCAAAGGGTATAGTTTCCGGCAGCACGGCTCAGGCTGCCATTATTTCCAGTGACGGTTCTGCGGTCGGGCTCAATACCGAAGGCCGGCTTGCGACGCTTGACACGGCGCCGTTCACCTTCGTGAAGGACGCGCTTGCAAGCAGCAACGGCATGACAGTCGACGACTTTGCGCGCCCCGACGGCACCGCCCGGGCCTATGTCCGCTCCATCGCCTATCAGGGCGAGCGGTTCCTCGTCGTCGAAAGCGTGCTCGTCAGCGAGCTCAATGCTGGTTCGATCGAGATCGCGACGCTGCTGACCATGATTGGCCTCGCAGCGCTTGTCGTCATGGCGATTGCCACGGGCCTCATCACCAAGTTGCTCTTCTCGCCGCTTGCGCGCCTTGCCTGCAATACCCGCGAGGTGGCCGGCGGCAAGCTGGATGTCGAGATCGGCAGCCAGAACCGTCAGGACGAAATCGGCACGATGGCCAAGGCGCTTGCCCGATTCAGGCAATCACTGATCGAAAGCCGCGAGCTGGAAGCGGCAAGTGCTGCAACCCGCGCCCGCGCCGAGCGCGACCGTCAAGAAAACCTTGCTCTTCGCGAAGCTGAAGCGAAAACCTTGCAAGATGTCGTCCAGGCTCTGGATGAGGGTCTGCATCATCTGGCGAACGGCGACCTTGCCTACCAGATCGAGACGAGTTTCCCGAACGAGCTTGAAGGCCTGCGCGTCAACTTCAACGAGGCGCTCGCCACGCTCAGCGAGACGATGACGGCGATCGGCGGCAACTCCATGGCAGTGCGCTCCGGCTCGGAAGAGATGCGGACCGGCGCCGACGACCTTGCCCGACGCACCGAGCGCCAGGCTGCGTCGATCACCGAAACGGCCAATGCGATCGATGCGATCACCCAGTCCGTTCGCGTCCAGATCCAACGCGCTGAACAGGCGGAGCGCATTGCCCGCGACGCGAAAAAGGAGACCACCGGCTCCGGCGAGATCATGCGTGAGACCATTGCGGCGATGGAGGCGATCCAGTCCTCATCGCGGCAGATCAACACGATCATCTCCGTCATCGACGACATCGCATTCCAGACGAACCTGCTGGCCCTCAATGCCGGCGTCGAAGCGGCCCGCGCCGGTGAATCCGGCAAGGGCTTTGCGGTCGTTGCGATGGAAGTGCGTGAACTGGCGCAGCGTTCATCGAGCGCCGCCAAGGAGATCGCGAGCCTGCTGCAGAAATCGACCCATGAGGTTGAGACGGGCGTGTCGCTTGTCGAGCGGGCAGGTGTGGCGCTGACGGGCATCGGCAGCCATGTCGAGCACATCAATGGCCAGGTTCACGAGATCATGGAATCGACCCGTGAAGAGGCGGATACGCTGCGCCAGATCAACAAGGCCGTTTCCGAACTCGACTCGATGACGCAGCAGAATGCCGCGATGGTGGAGGAAACGACAGCCGCGATCCACCGCCTTGCGGCCGAGGCCGTGGAGATGGACCGCCAGCTCGGCAATTTCACGCTGCCGCACGATCATCATCATCACGGCGCCGAAATCCACATTCTTCGGCACCGGCGGCACACGGCTTGAAATAGCGAGATCGAGGGTCGGGAAACCGGCCCTTTTTCTTTGTCCGCGGGATTTGGAATGAGCGATTCCAGAACCTACATAGACCTGTCCTTCCAATCACCGGCAGGTTTTCTTTATGGTTCCCTTTTCCATTCTCGATCTTTCGCCCGTTGCCGAAGGCACGACGATCCAGCAATCCTTCGAAGGCTCGGCGCGCATGGCGCAGAAAGCGGAGGAGTGCGGCTACAAGCGCTTCTGGCTGGCGGAGCATCACGGCATGCCGGGTGTCGCGAGTGCCGCGACTGCGGTCGTCATCAGCCATGTCGGCGCCGCGACAAACCACATTCGCATCGGCTCGGGCGGAATCATGCTGCCCAACCATTCGCCGCTGGTGATCGCCGAGCAGTTCGGCACATTGTCGGCGCTTTTTCCGGGCCGCGTCGATCTCGGGCTCGGTCGCGCTCCCGGCACGGATATGCGGACGGCGCAGGCGCTCCGTCGCAATCTGGAGGCGGGCGCCCACAATTTCCCGAACGATATCGTCGAGCTGCAGCAGCTACTGGGTGAGCCGGTTGAGAACCAGGCGATCCTTGCCGTTCCAGGCTACAGTTCGCATGTGCCGATCTGGCTGCTTGGCTCCAGTCTTTATAGCGCCCAGCTGGCGGCGATGCTCGGCCTGCCCTATGCCTTCGCCTCGCATTTCGCACCGGATTTGCTGCTCGATGCGATCGACATCTACCGCAGCAAGTTCCAGCCTTCGGCCTCGCTCGACCAGCCTTATGTGATGGCCGGCGTCATGGGCTCCGTCGCGCCGACGGATGAGGAAGCGCAGTATCATTTCACCTCCGCGCAGCAGCAATTCGTCAACCTGCGCCGCAACGTCCGTGGTCCGTTTCCGCGGCCGGTCGAGGACATGCAAGGCTTCTGGTCGCCGATGGAGAAACTGAATGTCGAGCACACACTACGCTACGCGGTCGTCGGTTCACCGAAGACGGCAGAGGCGAAGCTCACCGAATTCCTGAAGGAGACCGGGGCGGACGAGGTCATCATCTCCATGCCGATACACGACATCGAGGCGCGGTTGAGATCGGTCGAGCTGTTTGCAGGACTGAGGAATTTCATGAGAGTTGCGGCTTAAGACAAAAGACCCGCCAGCGTTTCCGCAGCCGGGTCTTCAATTCGTTCGTTGGAATGCTCAAGCCGAAAGCTTGGCGAGCACTTCCTCGGAAACCTCGAAGTTCGAATAGACGTTCTGCACGTCGTCGTCGTCGTCCAGGCTGTCGATGAGCTTCATCAGCGACTGGGCCTTTTCCTCGTCCACTGGCACGCTGTTCTGGGCGCGCCAGACGGCCTTGACGGTTTCGGCTTCGCCAAGCGTGCCTTCCAGCGCCTTGGCGACTTCGCCGAGGGATTCGAAGGCGCAGGTGATGGTGTGGCCTTCCCCGTCGGTCTCGACGTCATCGGCGCCGGCTTCGATCGCGGCTTCCATGACCGTGTCGGCATCGCCGGCCGATAGCTTGTAGGTGATCTCGCCGACGTGATCGAAGGAGAAGGAAACCGAGCCTGTTTCGCCGAGCGCGCCGCCCGCCTTGGTGAAGATTGAGCGGACGTTGGAGGCGGTGCGGTTGCGGTTGTCTGTCAGCGCCTCGACGATGATCGCCGTGCCGCCTGGGCCATAGCCTTCGTAGCGGACTTCGTCGTAGTTCTCGCTATCGGCGCCTGCCGCCTTCTTGATGGCGCGGTCGATATTGTCCTTCGGCATGGACTGTGCCTTGGCGTTCTGGATTGCTAGGCGCAGGCGGGCGTTCATCGTCGGGTCGGGCAGGCCGGCCTTGGCTGCAACGGTGATTTCACGCGCGAGCTTGGAGAACATTTTCGACCGCACGGCATCCTGACGGCCCTTGCGATGCATGATGTTTTTAAACTGTGAATGGCCAGCCATGGCACCCCTGTTCACGTCTCATTGTTCGGAATGGACGGCCTTATAAGAGCGAAGCGGACCGCATTCAAGGGAAAAGCAGCTTGTTCCTGAGTCCCTGGGTGGGCGAAAAGCTGCGGAACAAAGCGGCAGACGTGACGTTTGAAGGCTTGAAAAGCCCGAAGGGAAGGGGAAGGCCATGGCAAGCTTTAGCGAAGCGCGCGAACATCCGGCACAGCAGCTTTGGGATCAGGTGAACGATGTTTCGGCAGGAATGCTCGGCATCGATGGCGTCGACATGCACATGCAGCCGATGGCTCCGCATGCCGATCCGAAGACAAATACCATCTGGTTCTATACAAAATCCGATGCCGACATTGCCCGCGCCGTCAAACCGGGAACGCGTGCGCATTTCTGCGTCATAGGCAAGGATCACGACTACCACGCCAGCCTGGCAGGCAAGATCGAGGTCCGGCCGGATCCTTCGAGGATCGGGCAGTATTGGAATTCGGTCGTTGCCGCCTGGTACGAGAACGGCAAGAAGGATCCGAAGCTGACAATGCTTGCCATGCATGTGGACGATGCCGAGATCTGGGTTTCGATCGGCAGCAAGCTGAAGTTCGGCTGGGAGATCGCGAAGGCCAATCTCAGTGACGACAAGATGCCCGACGTGGGCATCAAACGGCATCTGCAATTTGCCTAATGCCGACAGAGCCCAGAGGTCTCAGGCTTTCTGGTCTCCTCTATAGAGCGCCCTTCATGACATAAATGAGCGGCTTCCTGGGGAGGGATCGCATGGAAACGGTAATCGTGTCGTCAGGCGCATAGCTGATGTCGAAATCCTTACCGAACATCGACACAAAGCGCTCGACCGGCGGGCCGCGGCGGTGCATCGGCAGGATCAGCGACGAGCGCAGGCGCTTGATGACGCGGCTCATGCTGTCGGCGCCCATAGTCAGGCCGCCGTCGACCGGCACCATGACGATATCCAGGCGGCCGATCTCGGTATAGTGGGCATCGGTCAGTTCATAGTGTAGGTGACCGAGATGGCCGATGCAGAGGCCGGCGATCTCGAAGATGAAGATTGAGTTTCCATCGTTCTGCGGCGCGCTGTAGCCGCCGCGGATATCCGTCGTGACGTTGCGGATATAGGCATCGCCGATCATCAGGTCGATGTCTGCCTTTTCGCCGGGCACATCGCTCCAGCCATGCAGCACGTGCTTGATCGCCGGATCTGGCGTCAGCGTGTAGTGCGTTGTGTGCGCCCGGTTCATCGTCACCACGTCAGGCGTCACGACCGGCCGGTACCAGCCGTTGAAATCCGTTGCGATGACGATGCCGCCCGGCGTTTCGATTTCGAAGGTGGAATGCCCAAGGAAGGTCAGCTTGACATCCTCGCCTTCCGAAACTGCAGGCATGATAGGCGCGTCGCCGGAAAAGCTCACGAATGTGGCCTTGGGGGTTGCCTGGGCGATCGCTTGGCACTGACTGACGGGTTTGGGTTCGGTTTGTGCGGCCGCCGCGCGGGGCAGGGCAAAGGGCACGAGGCATGCGATAGCGAGGATAAGCAATTGCGGCTTCATGCCACCCCTCCGGCGCTTTCACGGTGCGCCGAGGATGCGGCAAGGCACCGCGGCGGTCCAGATGGAGAGCGCTCACAATTGCGTGTTGGGTGGATGGGTGGCGTGCCGTGCCGCGTAATGAGGCGTGCCGTTCGCCTACCGCCAGAATTCCGGAATCGTCTCCGCCAGCCGCGGACCAATCCGCAGCGGCGCGATCTTTTCCGCAAGCCCGGTGGCATCGGAAATCTCGACGCCGACGCCGCAGATCGTGGCAGGGCCGGTGGCGGCTTCCATACGTCCCTTCGGCATCTTGGAGATGAAGCGGTTCAGCGGCTCTTCCTTGTCCATGCCGAGCGAAGAGTCGTAGTCGCCACACATGCCGGCATCCGACATATAGGCCGTGCCGCCGTTCAATATCTGATGGTCGGCAGTCGGCACATGCGTATGCGTGCCGACGACGAAGGTGGCGCGGCCGTCGACGAAATGGCCGAAGCACTGCTTTTCGCTCGTTGCCTCCGCATGGAAGTCGAAGATGATCGCATCGGCCTGTTCCTTGAGCGGGCAGGCGTCGAGGATCGTCTCGGCGGATTTGAAGGGATCGTCGAGCTCCGGATGCATGAAGACGCGGCCCATGATGTTTGCCACGAGCACGCGTGCTCCGTTTCGCGCATAAAAGAGTCCCGAGCCGCGGCCGGGCGTTCCCTGCGGGTAATTAGCCGGGCGGAGGAACTGATCGTGGCGGCCCGCAAAGGCGACCGCTTCCTTCTGGTCCCAGACGTGGTTGCCGGTGGTGACGACGTCGGCTCCCGCATTGATCGTCTCGAGGAAGATGTCTTCCGTGATGCCGAAACCGCCCGCGGCATTTTCGCCGTTGACGATCACGAAGTCGAGTTTTAGGTCGGAAACCAGGCCGGGCAGGCGATCCCATACCGCCGTCCGCCCCGTCTTGCCGACCATGTCACCCAGAAAAAGCAGACGCATTCCTTATCCGATCCAAGAAGCAAAAAAGCGAAGGCCGCTTTCTGTCAGGATGGCATCCAGGCTTATGTCATGCGGCTCGTCGGGCACATGTGCCACTTCCTGGCAGTCGAATGCAATGCCGATCAGCTTCGGACGCACGCCTTTTTGCCGCAGACGGTGGATTGCGCGGTCGTAGTGACCAGCGCCGTAGCCGATGCGGTGGCCGCGATCGTCGAAGGCCGACAGTGGCACGAGCATGATTTCCGGATCGAGAACCGCGGCCTCCGGTCCCGGTCCGGCAGTGCCGAAGCCTGTGGCAACGAGCGGCTCGCCACGCAGGAGCTCACGGAAGACGATCATCTGACGGTCGAGGATGGCCGGAACGCAGAGGCGGGCTCCGCGCGCCTGAAAGCGCGCCATCAGCGGCCGGATATCGGCCTCCGAGCGGATCGGCATGAAGCCCGAAATGATCGTGCCGGGATCGAAAGCCACGGCCTCGCCCGCGTGCTCCGCCATTGCCAAGCTCTTCTCGATACGCGCCTCAAGCGGGATTACGTCGCGCAGCGCGAGCCGTTCGGCACGCATCTGGGCTTTGAGTTCCTTGGATATCGTCTGCTGCATGGACCGGACCATAAACCGCTGGCGGGCCTTTGCAATCCCGTGACAGCGGCACTGGCTTTGGTGGAGCCGATTAGATTTGGTGAAATTTGCGTTGCTGCAATGCGCCTGTCAGTTGCCGGATCGTTTGCTCGAACAGCGCCTTGCCGCCCAGCAGCCAGCCAAGCGCCTCCAGTTTTTCGGTGCTCATCTGACCGACGGCAGCCTTGTCTGCTGAGGCAGGCAGAGGATTCGGGCAGCCGGTTTCCCGCTGCACGACCGACAGGATATCGCGGGTATCGGCGACGACGTCAGAAACATTGAAGACCTCGCCGGAGATGCGGGCGCTTTCCGTCTCCAGCATCAGCCGCACGGCGCGGCCGAGGTCGCGGCCGTGAACTTCCGTTCCGGCCCGGACGGGCGCCGGCCTGCCGCTGAGGTAATCGTCGATGAGGCCGGACCATTTGTTCGGAAGCAGGTCGCCGTAGACGCCGGTGGCGCGCAGGCTGGCCGCCGCGAAGCCCGGTCCGGCCAGATGGGCGAGCGCTCGCTCGCCGGCGAGCTTCACCTCCCCATAAAGCGTGTCTGGCTCCGGCAGCATGTCCTCTGTCAGGACGGTGCCGGGCGCTGCGTTCTGATAGACGGCACGACTGGAGATGAAGATACAGCGGCGGGTGCCGGCGCGCCTGGCGGTGTCGAAGAGCTTCACCGTGCCGTCAAGGTTCAGGCGGCTGAAGCCTCCCGGATCATCGCCTTCGCCGCCACGATATTGTCCGAGCAGGTGGCTGAAAGCGGCATGCACGAAGAAATAGGCGTCGTCGAAGGCCTCGATGTGTTCCTTGTCGGGATCGAGCGAAAGCGGGGCGAATTCGACGGGACGCGAGAACAGGCGGGGCAATGGCGCGCGGCGTCCGCCGATGATGACCGAATATCCGGCGGCAAGCAGCTCTTCGACGATATAGCGTCCCACCAAGCCCGTCCCGCCAGATACCAATACCTTCATGCCGTCTCCGGATTCGTCATGGCCGCAATATCCGGCAGGTCATTGCCGGCATGGACGGAGTGCCAGAACTCGATCAGCGGCTTGAGAATCGCCGCCTTCGGATGATCCTTCTCCCATGGCTTTTCATATTGGTAATGCAGGACTGAAATGCTCTTCCAGTCCCAAAGCGCGGGCATGGTGAACCATACATATTGCAGCATGTTGAAATAGACGGGCAGGCCGTGCCAATCCGGGAAGAAGGCCTGGAGGAAGGTCTGATCGGTCCGCTGCCAGAAGGCGTCGGGCTGGTCGAGCATGGTGAGCATCCGGCCAAACGTTTCCTCGGAAGGCCTCGCGACGAAGACGCCGGAATTCATGCGGCGGAAGTCGGCCAGTGTTTCATAGACATTGGGGGCGGCGGAAAATTCGGGGTAGCCGAAGAGCTTGTCGATATTCTTCAACACGATGGCATCAGCGTCGATGAAGACGACGCGCTCATATTCGGTCAACTGCCAGAGGCGCAGCTTGCAGAAATTGTCGAGCGGCGAATGAAAATCCGGCTTGCGACCCTTGGTGAAGGGGGCGGCGGAATGGAGCTGGCCGCGGGCATGACGCTCGTTGAAGGCATCGGAAAGCGGAAGGTGCGCGACTTCGATGAGGCGGCAGCCGAGATCAGCAAGTGGGGCGAGGGTGCTTCCCTTCACGCCGCCGGTATGCAGCACGACGATATCGGCCGCGGTCTTTGTGAGCCGGAGGGAGCGCGCTAGCGCGGTCGCGCCCATGACATAGTCTGCATTCGTGACGAGGGTGATGTAGGCATGGCGGGATGAGGGCGTTTTTTGTGGGTTGACGGAGATCACTTCCATACTCACGACACCGATTTCAGCCGCTTGCCTTCCGGGTCGCGGTTGATCGTGGCGGCGATGTCCTTCGTCCACGCAGAGACGGCGGGAACGCGGGAGCGATCGACGCGGTAGGCAAATTTCCTGGCGACGTCGACGATCTCGCTGAGCAGGCCGGCTTCGAGCGTGATCGGATCGAGCCCCAGATCGCGGAATTTCTCGTTCCTGACGATCAGATCGTTTTCCGGCGCTTCCTTGCGGGGGTTGGGAAGCCAGGCGATCTTTGCGCCGCTCATCCTGGCGATCATCTCGGCAAGATCGCGCACACGGTGTGTCTCAGTCATCTGATTGAAGATCTCGACACGGGAGCCGCGGGCCGGCGGGTTCTTCAGCGCAAGCTCGATGCAGCGGACAGAATCCTGGATATGGATGAAGGCGCGCGTCTGTCCGCCTGTGCCGTGGATGGTGAGCGGATAACCGATTGCCGCTTGGATGAGAAATCGGTTCAGCACGGTGCCATAGTCGCCGTCATAATCGAAACGGTTGATCAGTTGCGGATGGCGGCGTGTCTGTTCGGTGTGCGTGCCCCACACGATGCCCTGGTGCAGGTCGGTGATGCGCAGCGCGTCGTTCTTCGCATAGAACTGGAGGAGCAGCTGATCCAGGCACTTGGTCATATGGTAAATCGAGCCGGGATTGGACGGATAGAGGATTTCCTGGCTCGCCATCTCGCCATCTGCCGTTTCGACGCCGACGGTCAGGTAGCCCTCGGGGATCGCGGCGCCGACCGTCGAATAGCCGTAGACGCCCATCGTGCCGAGGTGGATCAAATGGGCGTCAAACTGCAATTCGACGAGTGCATTCAAAAGGTTATGCGTGGCGCTGACGTTGTTGTTGACGGTGTAGTTTTTGTGCCGGTCGCTCTTCATCGAATAGGGCGCGGCGCGCTGTTCGGCGAAATGGACGATGGCATCCGGCCGGTTTTCGGCAAGCCACTTCTTGAGAAGCTCGTAGTCCTTGGCGAGGTCGATCAGATTGAAATGGATGCGCCGCCCGGTTTCGGCATGCCAGATGCGGGTGCGCTCCTGAATGGAATCCATCGGCGTCAGTGATTGCACGCCGAGTTCGGTATCGATCCAGCGCCGCGAGAGATTGTCGAGAATGTGGACGTCATGCCCCGCGTCCGAGAGATGCAGCGATGTCGGCCAGCCAATGAACCCATCTCCGCCCATCACCGCAATCTTCATGGCATTGCCTCCTGTATGTTCATCCACTATCGGGAATACTTAAGAATTGTGACGATTGTTCAAAGCTAGGGCGTTGCTGCGCCTCGCCAACAGGCATGCGAGTTTGGAGAAAATTATGGCGGATAACGGCTTTTCCATTTCAGGCAAGCTGACGGAGACGGGGCACCAGCTGATCCAGCGCGTCTACTATGAAGACACCGATTTCTCCGGCTTGGTCTATCATGCGCGCTACCTGCATTTCCTCGAGCGCGGCCGTACCGACTATCTGCGCTGCCTGGGCGTCGAGCAGCGTGAGCTGATCACCGCCGACGAGGAAGGGCTTGTCTTCGTCGTTCACCGTATGGAAATCGACTTCAGAAACCCGGCGCGCATGGACGATATTCTCACCATCGTCACGTGCACCGAGAAGGCCGGCGGCGCGAAGATGGTGCTCAGCCAAGAAATCCGCCGCGGCGAAACGCCGCTTATCGCCGCCAAAGTGATCATCGCCGTCATCAACGCCAAGGGAAGGCCGCGCCGGTTGCCAGAGGCGTTGGCGAGGCGGATGCAAATCGAGACGCAAGACGGCTAAACGCGCGTTCCAGACATGCAGAATTGAGCAAACGCGGGCCTTGCAAAAACATGACTTTCATGTGAAGGAATTCAGCGCTGCAAGGATTGCGCGGCATTCCGTCGCCGGACTTCGGTCTCTTCGTGCCAAGCCGGGAAGAAAAATTCAGCTGGTTAAGCTTTGCCGTCATACTCTGGCACTAACGATCTATTAACCATAATAGTGTCTTACTTGGAAAGTCAGAGATTGTGCGGTGCACGCCTTCCTTTGACCAAATTTGACGGCAAGGAAGGCGGAAGAAGAGCTTTAAGCTTGACCAGGGCTTTGGGCGGCGGTCGCCAGACAATTCTTGCGAGATCACTTTCTGTGCCGCCCGGTCAAGCACCGGGCGTTTGGATTCGGGGATTTTGATAAATGGAACAAGTAGGATTGGCAGCAGCAACGGCCGACGTCAGCCTCTGGTCGTTGTTCATGCAGGCAGGCATCGTCGTCAAGCTGGTCATGCTCGGGCTGATCGCAGCCTCCGTCTGGACTTGGGCGATCGTCATCGACAAATATCTGGCCTATGGCCGCGCCCGGCGCCAGTTCGACAAGTTCGAGCAGGTCTTCTGGTCGGGGCAGTCGCTGGAAGAGCTCTACCGCACGCTTTCCGAACGCAACAATACCGGCCTTGCTTCGATCTTCGTTGCCGCCATGCGCGAGTGGAAGAAGTCCTTCGAACGCGGTGCGCGCTCGCCGATCGGTCTGCAGATGCGTATCGACCGGGCGATGGACGTGACGCTCGCCCGTGAAACGGAATTTCTTTCCGCCCGCCTCGGCTCGCTCGCGACGATCGGTTCGGCCGGTCCGTTCATTGGTCTCTTCGGTACGGTCGTCGGTATCATGACTTCGTTCCAGGCAATCGCCGGTTCGAAGTCGACCAACCTCGCGGTCGTTGCCCCGGGTATCGCCGAAGCGCTTCTCGCCACCGCGATCGGCCTCGTGGCCGCTATCCCGGCGGTTATCGCCTACAACAAGTTCTCCGCGGATGCCGGCAAGCTCTCTGGCCGCATGGAAGGCTTTGCGGACGAGTTCTCCGCCATCCTTTCGCGCCAGATCGATGAGAAGCTGCAGCCGCGTCAGGCCGCACAATAACCGACGGAGTACACGATTATGGGTATGGCTGTTGGAGGCAATAACGGCGGAGGCGGCGGTCGCCGCCGCCGTGGTGGCCGGAACAAGGGTGTTATTTCCGAGATCAACGTGACGCCGCTCGTCGACGTCATGCTCGTGCTGCTCATCATCTTCATGGTGGCGGCGCCGATGATGACCGTCGGCGTGCCGATCGACCTGCCGGAAACGCAGGCCAAGGCGCTCAATTCCGAAACGCAGCCGATCACCATTTCCGTCAAGAACGACGGCGCGGTGTTCCTGCAGGAAACGCCGATCCCGGCCGAAGAGATCGCCGCCAAGCTCGAGGCGATCGCGACCACGGGCTACAACGAACGCATCTTCGTGCGTGGTGATGCGACGGCGCCTTACGGCGTGATCGCCGATGTCATGGCGCGCATCCAGGGTGCGGGCTTCAAGAATATCGGTCTCGTCACCCAGCAGAAGAAGGACCAGTAGAAAGCAAGATGAAGACCAGTGTCGTCACATCTGCTGTTCTGCACGGACTGGTGCTCGCCGCGGCTCTGGTGACCATTGGTTCGCCGGAGTCGTTCAAGGTCGATGACTTCGAAGCGATGCCGGTCGATCTGGTGCCGGTCGAATCGATCACCCAGATGCAGCAGGGTGACAAGACGGCAAAGCCGAACGACAAGCCGGCACCGAAGCCGACTTCCAAACCTGCTGATGTTGCGGACGCCGAGAACCTCGGCGACAACAAGATCGACCTAAAGACGCCGCCGATCCCGAACGCGAAGCCGAACAACAACGAGAGCACCGCGGCACCGAAAGCCGTCGAGAAGCCGCTTCCCCAGAATGATCCCGTTCCCAACGAGGTGAAGGAGATCATGAAGGAGGATACGGTCGTCGATGAGCCGAAGGCGGTCGCGTCGATCCCGGAAACCAAGCCGGAGGTTGCACCGACCCCGCCGAAGCCGGAAGAAATGCCTGCCGAACCAGCCGAGCCGCCGAAGCCGGAAGCCGAGGCGCTGCCGGACAACGTTCCGACGCCGGTCGCCAAGCCGCAGGTGAAGCCGCCGGAGCAGAAGCCCGCGGAAAAACCGCCGGAAAAGGCGCAGGACCAGCAGAAGACGGCCGACAAGCAGCCTGACAAGAAGAAAGCCGACAAAGTGCAGGAGAAGGCGAAGGCCTCGTCCTCGAAGCAGAGCGATTTCAATGCCGACGACATTGCAGCGCTGTTGAACAAGCAGGATCCGTCGAACGGCGGCGCGAAGCGCTCGACGGAAGTCGCCTCGCTGGGTGCCAAGAAGTCGAACAATACCGGCTCCAAACTCAGCATGAGCGAGATGGATGCGCTGCGCAACGCGATTGCCGGCAACTGGCAGATCATTCCCGGCCTTGCGGACATGGACCAGGTCCGCATCACCGTCCACATGAAGTTGGACGAGAATGGCGAGATCATCGGAGACCCCGAGGTCGAAGCGACCGGCGGCAACGAATCCACGCGCCGGGCACTTGCTGGCGGTGCCTATCGTGCCGTCAAACGGTCTGCTCCGTTCACCAACCTTCCGAAAGACAAATATGACGCGTGGAGCGAAGTCATCGTGAACTTCGACCCCAGTCAGATGGCCCTTTAAATGCTGAAAGGCTTGTTCCTCATGACCAAGTGTTCCCTCTTCCGCGCCTTCATGGTGGCTCTCGGCATGGCTGCGACAGCGGCTATCGCGACGCCTGCACACGCGCTTGTCGAGATCAACATCAACAAGGGCAACGTCGAGCCGCTGCCGATCGCCATCACCGATTTCCTGCAGGGCGACATCGGCGCGCAGGTCTCTCAGGTGATTGCAGCCGACCTGCAGCGCTCCGGCCTCTTCGCGCCAGTCAACAAGAATGCCTTCATCGAGAAGATCTCCAATCCGGATGCAGCTCCGCGCTTCGAGGACTGGAAGGTCATCAACGCGCAGGCGCTCGTGACCGGCCGGGTTACGCAGGAAGGCGATGGCCGCCTTCGCGCCGAGTTCCGTCTCTGGGACACTTTTGCCGGCCAGCAGATGACCGGCCAGCAATTCTACACACAGCCGGAAAACTGGCGCCGTGTCGCCCATATCATCGCGGATGCGATCTATAAGCAGATCACCGGCGAAGAGGGCTATTTCGATACCCGCGTGGTCTTTGTCTCCGAATCGGGCACGAAGCAGCAGCGCAAGCGCCAGCTTGCGATCATGGACCAGGACGGCTTCAATGTGCGCACGCTGACGGATGGCAGCGACCTCGTTCTGACGCCGCGCTTCTCGCCGAACCGGCAGGAAGTGACCTACATGTCTTTCGCCAACCAGCAACCGCGCGTCTACCTGCTGCAGCTCGAAACCGGGCAGCGCGAGGTCGTCGGCAACTTCCCGGGCATGACCTTCTCGCCGCGCTTCTCGCCGGATGGCCAGAAGGTGGTGATGAGCCTTCAGCAGGAAGGCAACGCCAACATCTACACGATGGATCTGCGTTCGCGCACGACGACGCGCCTGACCTCGACGGCAGCGATCGATACCTCGCCGTCCTATTCGCCGGACGGCGGGCGCATCGTTTTCGAAAGCGACCGCGGCGGCAAGCAGCAGATTTACGTGATGAACGCCGACGGCTCCGGCCAGACGCGTATCTCGTTCGGCGACGGCAACTATTCGACACCGGTCTGGTCGCCGCGCGGCGATCTGATCGCCTTTACCAAGCAAGCCGGCGGAAAATTCTCGATCGGCGTAATGAAACCGGACGGTTCGGGCGAGCGCATTCTGACGACGGGCTTCCACAACGAAGGCCCGACCTGGGCGCCGAACGGCCGTGTCCTGATGTTCTTCCGCCAGCCGGCTGGTGCCGGCGGTCCGCAGCTCTATTCGATCGATCTGACAGGCTACAACGAGCAGGCCATCAAGACGCCGACCTACGCGTCCGACCCAGCCTGGTCGCCACTGCTTGAGTAGTGGATGAGCCGGATTTCGCCTTCTTGTCGCCGCAAAGTGCTGGAATTGGCCGATGCAGGGACAAATCAACAAATCATTAACCATACTTCTTGAACGCCGATTAACCGAGTACGGTTACAGTCCGGCAACCCTGATAAATCGCAAGGAGACCCGGCCATGAGCCGAATTCACACCCCGGCAATGAGCCGTATGCAGAGTTTCGCCCGCAATCCCGTCATGATCGCACTCGTTGCCGGTCTGGCGCTTGCTGGCTGCGCCAACAAGAAAAACATGGCCAACAGCGCTGGCGACCTGGGGCTCGGTGCAGGCGCCGCAACGCCGGGTTCGGCTCAGGATTTCACCGTCAACGTCGGCGACCGCATCTTCTTCGACACGGACTCGACCTCGATCCGCGCGGATGCTGCGCAGACGCTCGACCGCCAGGCACAGTGGCTCGGCCGCTACCCGAACTATGCGATTACCGTCGAAGGCCATGCCGACGAGCGCGGCACGCGTGAATACAACCTCGCTCTCGGCGCCCGCCGTGCTGCCGCCACCAAGGATTACCTTGCTTCGCGCGGCGTTCCGGCTCAGCGCCTGAAGACGATCTCCTACGGTAAGGAACGTCCGGTCGCCGTCTGCGACGATATTTCCTGCTGGTCGCAAAACCGCCGTGCAGTCACCGTTCTCGGCGGCGCTGGCATGTAACTGCCTGGAATATATTGTGCTTGCAAAGGCGGCTCCTTCGCGGGCCGCCTTTTCTTTTCGACCACACTTTGGCCAGACTCCGTTGCTTTTTGAAGGCAATTGGAAAAACTCCTGTTCGTGCCATCGAGGCGCGAAGAATCACTGGGACAGGACGAAACCTATGAAGAAACTTGTCGTGGCAGGCTTGCTCTGCCTTGCGGCCGTTACCGGAACCGAGCGAGCGGCTTATCCCGCTTCGTTTCTCGGCTTGAACCTTGGCGGCAAGCCTGCGCAGAGCCAGACGCAGACGCCGCCGCCCGTCAACGTGCAGAGCAGCAGCGCGGAAATGCGCGTGCAGCAGCTTGAAGAGCAGTTGCGCCAGCTGAACGGCCGCATCGAAGAAATGAGCTTCCAGATCCTGCAGATGCAGGAATCGCTGCGCAAGACGCAGGAAGACAACGAATTCCGTTTCCAGGATCTGGAAAAGAGCGGCGGTGCTGCTGGAGCGAAGGGCGGCACGAAGAAGAGCGAGGCCGATATGCAGCCCCCGGCTTCCGGCCAGGCCGATGCACGTTCCCAGCGCCAGGACGACGTCGCGACGATCATCGAAACACCGCAGGGAGCCGAAACGGCTCCCTCCAACGACGTTCCCGCGAACAGCGGTTTCGGCCAGCCTCCGCAGCAACTGGGTTCGATCCAGTTCGATCAGAACGGCAATCCGATCGGCGGCAGCGTGAACGAGAACGCGGAAGTCGGCTCAGCGCCGCTTCCGGACCTGAACGCTGGTACGTCGCCGCAGCAGACCGCATCTCTCGGCAGCGAGACCGATCAGTACAAGGCCGCTTACGGTCACGTCCTTTCCGGCGACTACGCGATTGCTGAAGAGCAGTTCACGCAGTATATCGCGCAGTATCCGGGAAGCGCCCGGGCTGCCGATGCCAATTTCTGGCTGGGCGAGGCGCTCTATTCCCAGGGCAAGTTCAATGAGGCCGCCAAGACCTTCCTGAATGCCCACAAGAAATACGGTTCCTCCGAGAAAGCGCCCGAAATGCTGCTGAAGCTCGGCATGTCGCTGGCGGCTCTCGATAACAACGACACCGCCTGCGCGACGCTCAAGGAAGTCACCAAGCGTTACCCGAAGGCCTCGCGCGCCGTCATAAGCAAGGTCGCGAGCGAACAGAAGCGCCTCTCCTGCTGAGGATTTCCGGTTTGTCTCCGGAAACCGTACTTTCGCCCGAGGCAGCGGCCCGCCGCTTTCTCTGTTCGCTTGCCAGCCCCACGCGCATTCTCGTCGCGATCTCCGGTGGCAGCGATTCGACCGGCCTGCTTCTTGCCCTTTCCGAAGCGCTGAAGGCCGAACCCAATTCGAAAATCTCCCTCTGCGCCGCGACGATCGACCACGATCTGCGTGCAGAATCGGCAGATGAGGCGCGTTACGTCGCAGCCTTATGCAAATCGCTTGATGTGCCGCACGCAACGCGTGTCTGGCGTGGCCCCAAACCAAAAACCGGCATCATGGCTGCCGCCCGCGAAGCGCGCTACGAACTGCTCGCGGATGCCACGGCAGAACTTGAAGCCAATCTCATCGTGACCGCACATACGCTGGACGATCAGCGGGAGACGCGGGCGATGCGCGGCGCGCGTAGCGATAGTCTTTCCATCGGGATCGCCGATGCCGTCCTCTTTGATCGCCGTATCTGGATTACCCGGCCGTTTCTGTCGTGCCTGCGCGCTGATATCCGGACATTTCTCTCGGCCCGAGCCGCTCCCTGGTTCGATGATCCAAGCAATGAAGATCTGAAATACGAACGCGTGCGGACGCGCGCGACATTGGCGGGTGAGGGCGCCCCGGAGCCTGAGGCTGGCGAAGCCGATGTCCGGCTGGAGCTTTCACGGCAAGCCGCCCTGTGGCTCGACCGTCATTTTACCCTTCCGTGCGAAGGGCTGGGTTGCGTGACGGAAAAGGGACTTGAGGCTCCCGTCGACGTGCTCCGCTATGCGCTTGGCCGTCTCGCGGCCGTTTTCGGCGGACAGCGCTTTGCGCCGGGCCGCAAACAGATGGACCGCATTCTTGGTTTCGTCAGCACCGGCGCGCCCGGACGCATGACCGCAAGCAGAGTGATCTTGGACCTGCGGCGCGATGGCCTTTACCTTGCGCGCGAAAGCCGCGGCATCTTGCCACTGGTCGTAGCGCCCGGGGAGTGCTGTGTGTGGGATGGGCGGTTTGAAGTCAGGAATGAATGTGGAGTGGCCGTTCAGATTGAAGCGGGTGCCACATACGATCCCTTATTCCTGTACTTGTCACAAGAATCCGGTGCACCCAAGTCCTTGGGCGCGAGAGACTCCTCTTCAAGCTCTGGTGCGTCATTCACCGCGCGGACGCGCGGTGGCTGGATCCCTGTGACAAGCACAGGGATGAGGGAGGAGCAGATAAAACGCCTCCCCAAGGCCGCATTGAAGCGCGCGATCGCCGCATCACCGATAGTGCTGCCGACCAGCGGCGTGTCCCTTTCGGCGGAATCGGCGCCATCGATCAGCGTCACCCCGTATTTCGCGCCTTTCGACCGCTTTTTGACACGATTTGATCTCATCTTTGCTGAAAGCCTCGCGGCGGCCTTTGGAACGGACCCCTATCCAAGCCCGCCTTTAGGTCTTATTGACGGAAAAACCATCTGACAGAGCGGATCGCCTTGGCAACGGCACAGCGCAACCCTATGTTAGAAGCCAAATAAGACGGCTGCCATGAGGCGGTTGTTGCAGTGCTGGGAAGTTCAATGAACCCTAACTTACGAAATTTCGCCTTGTGGGCAATCATAGCGCTTCTGCTGATTGCCCTTTTCAGCATGTTCCAGACGACGCCGGCGCAAACCGGCTCGCGAGACATTCCATATTCGCAGTTCCTGCGTGAGGTCGATGCGGGTCGCGTCAAGGAGGTCGTCGTCACAGGCAATCGTGTCTCGGGAAGCTATGTTGAAAACGGCACCACTTTCCAGACCTATTCTCCAGTCATCGACGACAACTTGCTCGAACGCCTGCAGTCGAAGAACGTCCTGGTTTCAGCGCGGCCGGAAACCGACGGTTCGTCGGGCTTCCTGAGCTATCTCGGCACGTTGCTGCCGATGCTGCTCATTCTCGGCGTCTGGCTGTTCTTCATGCGGCAGATGCAAGGCGGTTCGCGCGGCGCGATGGGCTTCGGCAAATCGAAGGCCAAGCTGCTCACGGAGGCCCATGGACGCGTGACGTTCGATGACGTCGCAGGCGTCGACGAGGCCAAGCAGGACTTGGAAGAAATCGTCGAATTCCTCCGCGACCCGCAGAAGTTCCAGCGCCTCGGCGGCAAGATTCCGCGCGGCGTGCTGCTTGTCGGCCCTCCGGGTACAGGTAAGACGCTGCTCGCCCGCTCCGTTGCCGGCGAAGCCAATGTTCCGTTCTTTACCATCTCGGGTTCCGACTTCGTCGAAATGTTCGTCGGTGTCGGCGCAAGCCGCGTCCGCGACATGTTCGAGCAAGCGAAGAAGAATGCGCCCTGCATCATCTTCATCGACGAAATCGACGCCGTCGGCCGCCATCGTGGGGCCGGTCTCGGTGGTGGTAACGACGAGCGCGAGCAGACGCTCAACCAGTTGCTCGTCGAGATGGACGGCTTCGAGGCCAATGAAGGCATCATCCTGATCGCGGCGACTAACCGTCCCGACGTTCTCGACCCGGCGCTCTTGCGTCCCGGCCGCTTCGACCGCCAGGTCGTCGTTCCGAACCCGGATATCGTCGGCCGCGAACGCATCCTGAAGGTTCATGCCCGCAACGTGCCGCTGGCGCCGAATGTCGATCTCAAGGTTCTTGCCCGCGGTACGCCCGGTTTCTCCGGTGCTGACCTCATGAACCTCGTCAACGAAGCGGCGCTGATGGCTGCACGCCGCAACAAGCGCGTCGTCACTATGCAGGAGTTCGAGGACGCCAAGGACAAGATCATGATGGGCGCCGAACGCCGCTCCTCGGCCATGACCGAGGCGGAAAAGAAGCTCACGGCCTATCACGAAGCCGGCCACGCGATCACGGCGCTCAACGTTGCCGTTGCCGACCCGTTGCACAAGGCGACGATCATTCCGCGCGGGCGTTCACTCGGCATGGTTATGCAGCTTCCCGAGGGCGACCGTTACTCGATGAGCTACAAGTGGATGGTCTCGCGCCTCTGCATCATGATGGGTGGCCGTGTGGCGGAAGAGCTGACCTTCGGCAAGGAGAACATCACCTCCGGTGCTTCTTCGGATATCGAACAGGCGACGAAGCTTGCCCGCGCCATGGTCACGCAGTGGGGCTTCTCCGACCAGCTCGGGCAGGTCTCCTACGGCGAGAACCAGCAGGAAGTGTTCCTCGGCCACTCCGTTTCGCAAACGCAGAACGTGTCGGAAGCGACAGCTCAGAAGATCGATAACGAAGTGCGCCGCCTGATCGATGAAGCCTATCAGCAGGCGCGCGATATCCTCACCGAGAAGCACGACGATTTCGTCGCGCTTGCCGAAGGCCTGCTTGAATACGAGACGCTGACCGGAGAGGAAATCAAGGCGCTCCTCCGCGGCGAAAAGCCTGCTCGCGACCTCGGTGACGATACGCCGCCGAGCCGCGGTTCGGCCGTGCCGAAAACCGGCATACGCCCGGCTTCCAAGGGCGACGAGCCGGAAGCAGGGCTCGAGCCTCAGCCGCATTGACGGAAAGCAACTTGAAGAAACAAAGGCCGGATTTTCCAGCAGGAGATCCGGCCTTTTTCCGTCGGTAACGGGATATAATCAATTTTCTTGGTAATTTACGTGATGGCGCCTGCGATTTGTGGCATGCCGCTGTCATAAGCAGGCCGCAATGGGGCTTTGTATTCGGGCGATTCGTCCCTTTGGCTGAATTTACTTAGTGCATTGCGCAGCCTACGTTGGGCGCGTTGAGAATGTAGAGGTCGATATGAAAAGACGTTACTTCGGCACGGACGGGATTCGCGGGCAGTCGAACATCTTCCCGATGACGCCGGATCTGGCGATGCGGGTCGGCATTGCAGTCGGAACGATCTTCCGCCGCGGCAATCACCGCCATCGCGTTGTCATTGGAAAGGATACGCGTCTCTCAGGCTATATGCTGGAAAACGCCATGGTCGCAGGGTTCACAGCGGCCGGTGTCGATGCCTTCGTTCTCGGTCCGATCCCGACGCCTGCCGTCGCCATGCTGACGCGTTCCCTGCGTTGCGATATCGGCGTCATGATTTCCGCCTCGCACAATCCGTACGAGGATAACGGCATCAAGCTCTTCGGTCCCGACGGCTACAAGCTTTCCGACGATATCGAGATGCAGATCGAAGACCTGATGGAGAAGGATCTCCACACGCAGCTCGCCAAGGCCGACGACATCGGCCGCGCCAAGCGCATCGACGGCGTGCATGACCGCTACATCGAGCATGCGAAGCGCACGCTGCCGCGCGATGTCACGCTACAGGGCCTGAGGGTTGCGATCGACTGCGCCAACGGTGCCGCCTATAAAGTGGCACCGGCTGTGCTTTGGGAACTCGGCGCCGATGTCGTTACGATCGGCAATGAGCCGAACGGCATCAACATCAATCTCAACTGCGGTTCCACCAGCCCGGTCGCTCTGCAGAAAAAGGTCGACGAAGTGCGGGCCGATATCGGCATCGCGCTCGACGGCGATGCCGACCGGGTCATCATCGTGGATGAAAACGGCGCGATCGTCGACGGCGACCAGCTGATGGCGGTGATCGCAGAAAGCTGGGCGGAGAACCAGCAGCTTCGCGGCAACGGCATCGTTGCGACTGTGATGTCGAACCTCGGCCTGGAACGCTTTCTCGAAGGCAAGGGGATGGGTCTTGCCCGCACCAAGGTCGGCGACCGCTACGTCGTCGAGCATATGCGCCAGCACAATTTCAACGTCGGCGGCGAGCAGTCCGGGCACATCGTACTCTCGGACTACGGCACGACCGGCGATGGTCTTGTTGCCGCGCTGCAGATCCTTGCTGCCGTTAAGCGTACCGGCAAGACCGTCAGTGAAGTCTGCCGCCGCTTCGAGCCGGTGCCGCAGCTTCTGCGCAATGTCCGCATTTCCGGCGGCAAGCCGCTGGAAAACCTGCAGGTGCAGCAGGCGATCGCCGATGCGGAAGCCGAACTTTCCAAGAACGGCCGCCTCGTCATCCGCCCCTCCGGCACCGAACCGCTGATCCGGGTCATGGCAGAAGGCGACGACCGGGCGCAGATCGAGCGCATCGTCAACGACCTGATCGGCACGATCTCGGGCGTCCGTACCGCCGCTTGATTCTGCCGCTGATCGGAACGTGTCCGCCGCAAACCTCGTCCTTCCGGGCGGGGTAAGGCGGACGGGACGCCGTTAACCATGTTCCGGTCCGGCATCCGCCGGCGCTTGCGGAACATATGAAGAACATCCTATGGTCGTTCCGATGAAGGAACGGCTGGGCTACCGATACAGGATCTACCCGGACGCGCGGCAGGCGCGGCTGTTCCGCCAGACCGTCGGCTGCTGCCGCCTCGTCTACAACCTCTGCCTCGAGCAGCGGAGCATGGCGTATGCGATGCCGTCCAGGCACCGCCTGTCCTCGTTCGACCAGATCAAGGAACTGCCGGGCCTGAAGGCCCATCTGCCGTTCCTCAAGGACGTTCCGAACCACTGCCTGCAGCAGGCGGCCGTCGACCTCGACAAGGCGTTCAAGAACTTCTTCAAGGGCCACGCGGCGTACCCGAAGGCGAGACGGAAGTTCCAGAACGAATCCTTCCGCTTCCCAGACCCGAAGCAGATCTCCTTCGGTGAGAAGGGAATCCTGCTGCCGAAGGCGGGCTGGGTGAAGCTCGTTCTCCATCGGCCCTTCCTCGGCGAGGTGAAGAACGTCACGGTCTCCGCCGACGGCGACCACTGGTACGTCGCGGTGCAGACCGAGCGTGAGGTCGACGAGCCTGCGAGCGTGCTCGACCTGCCGGATCTCGTCGAGCTCGGGGGCGACCTCGGCGTGGTCAACGCGCTCGCGCTCTCCGACGGCACGGTCTACGACCTGCCAAGAATGACCGAGAAGGAGAAGCGCAGGGAGGCGAACCTCGCCAGGCGCGTCTCGCGCCGCAGGAGGGGTTCGAAGAACCGTCTGCGGGCGCAGCGCGATCTCAGGCGGTTCAGGGCCAGGATCGTCCGGCGCAGACGGGACGCGAAGCATAAGATGACGACCGACGTCGTCAGTCGCTGCGACGTCCTCTATCTCGAGGACCTGAAGCTGAAGAACATGACCGCCTCGGCCAAGGGGACCGTCGAGGAGCCGGGCACCAACGTCGCGCAGAAGTCCGGACTGAACCGGGCGATCCTCGACGTGTCGCCCGGAGCGACGCGTCTGCAGTTCGAATACAAGATGCGCCGCCGCGGCGGCGCCGTCTTCTACGTCAACCCCGCACGGACGTCGCAGCGATGCGCCGAGTGCGGGCATGTCGATCCGAAGAACCGGATCGACCGCGACCGGTTCGAATGCGTCAGATGCGGCCACGCCGCCTGCGCCGACCACAACGCCGGCCGCAACATTCTTCATCTGGGCCGCAAGGCCCGAACCGGAGGACATCCGGGGATGGCCTGTGGATCGAACCTCGCTGGAGGTCGGAAGCAGGAAGAAGACGGTAGCAGTCAGGTCGCGCAAGCGGCCTGATCAAGACCAGAAGCTCCGGCCTTCAGGCCGGGGAGTAGTCACGATCGATCAAAGGCGGTGTATTGCGCCGGCTTTTTTTATGTCCGCGTCACCCGCTTCCGCACAATCTCATTGGATGAATTGACTTATCGGCGTGGAGGCATAGCTTTTTCTTGATCGCAGAAGTGTCACCCGCCTGCAGCGGCGACAATACGGCAAAGCCATATTGCGATACGGAGATGGCGCCGGCCGTCGTTTCAGGCAACCTGGGAGGATTGGGTTGTCATGCGGTATCGCGTTCTTTTAGCCGGCTTATGGGTTGCCATGCTTCCTGCTTTCGGCGTGAATGCCCAAGAGGGCGACGCCGCGGCGGGCGAGACGGTCTTCAAGAAATGTGCCATCTGTCATAACGCCGACACGGACAAGAATAAGGTCGGCCCGTCGCTGAACCGGATCCTTGGCAGGAAGGCGGGGACGCACCCCAGTTTCAGCTATTCTCCGGCAATGAAGAAAGCAGGCGAGGGTGGTCTGGTTTGGGACGAGGCGACACTGCGCGATTACCTGCACGATCCCAAGGGGAAAATAAAGGGAACGAAGATGGTGTTTGTTGGCCTGAAAGACGACAGCGAGATCACCAATCTCATCGCTTATCTGAAGCAGTTTTCCCAATAGCACAGAAACGCCCGCACAGGACCGCTTTCGCCGTCGTCATTGTCCACACGACTTGTTCGTGAGATAATGCTAAAAATACATCGACGGATTGCGGATTTCACCCAGGCGGGTCGCGGTTCAAGGAGCAGGCAATGGCTATCGTGCTGGTTCTGGTTCTGCTGGTCGTGGGATCCGTCGTGTTCCATCTGCTGAGCCCGTGGTGGTGGACGCCGATCGCCTCCAACTGGAGCTACATCGACGACACCATCATGATCACCTTTGCGATCACTGGTCTGGTGTTCGTGGCGGTGGGTTCCTTCATGGCCTATTGCGTGTTCCGGTTCCGGCACAAACCCGGAAACCGGGCCGCCTATGAGCCGGAAAACAGGCGGCTGGAGATATGGCTTGCGGTGGTCACCTCCGTCGGGGTTGCCGCGATGCTCGCGCCCGGGCTCGTCGTGTGGAACCAGTTCATTACCGTGCCCGCTGATGCGCACCAGATCGAGGTCGTCGCTCAGCAGTGGCAGTGGAGTTTCCGGATGCCGGGCGCAGACGGACGGATGGGGAAGGCCGATACCCGCGAGGTCAATCCGGAGAATCCCCTTGGCCTGAACAAGAACGACACTGCCGGCCTGGATGACGTGATCGTTGAGGGAGGCGAATTGCACGTGCCGATCGGCAAGCCGGTCAAGGTCCTGCTTCGCTCGATCGACGTCGTTCACGATTTCTATGTGCCCGAGTTCCGGGCAAAGATGGACATGATCCCCGGCATGGTGACCTATTTCTGGTTTACGCCGACACGGACAGGAACGTTCGAAATCCTTTGCGCCGAGCTGTGCGGCGTCGGGCATTCGCAGATGCGCGGAACGGTCATGGTCGATGAGGAGGTCGCCTACCAGTCCTGGCTGGAGGAGCAGACGACATTCACGCAGATGCTGGCATCGGGGGAAGCGCAGCCGGCAGAACAGGCGCAGTAGCCTATCGGAGGAACAGGGAGGACGGACATATTATGGTCGATATTCGATCGGGCGCCGGGGAGGTCATCCCGCCTGCGGAAGTCGAGGATGTGGAACTTTACCATCCGAGGAGCTGGTGGACGAAATATGTCTTCAGCCAGGATGCCAAGATCATTGCCGTCCAATATTCGGTGACGGCGATGTCGATCGGTTTCGTGGCGCTCGTCCTGTCCTGGCTGATGCGCCTGCAGCTTGCCTTTCCCGGTTACTTCGCTTTCATCGATGCGGAGCACTATTATCAGTTCATCACCATGCATGGCATGATCATGGTGATCTATCTTCTCACCGCGTTGTTTCTCGGCGGCTTCGGAAACTACCTCATTCCCCTGATGCTCGGTGCCAGGGACATGGTGTTTCCCTATGCCAACATGCTGAGCTACTGGATTTATCTGCTCGCCGTGCTGGTGCTGGTCGCCGGATTTTTCGCGCCCGGCGGACCAACCGGCGCCGGCTGGACGCTTTATCCGCCGCAAGCCATCCTGTCAGGCACCCCAGGTGGGCAGGACTGGGGCATCATTCTCATGCTCTCGTCACTGATCCTGTTCATCATCGGCTTCACGATGGGCGGCCTGAACTATGTGGTGACCGTGCTGCAGGGAAGGGCGCGCGGCATGACGCTGATGCGCATGCCGCTGACGGTGTGGGGAATCTTCACCGCGACGGTCATGGCGCTGCTCGCCTTTCCAGCACTTTTCGTCGCTGCCGTCATGATGCTGTTCGACCGGCTGCTCGGGACGAGCTTCTTCATGCCCGCCATCGTGGAGATGGGCACGCAGCTGCAGCAGGGTGGCGGCAGCCCTATACTTTTTCAGCACCTCTTCTGGTTCTTCGGTCATCCCGAGGTCTATATCGTGGCGCTTCCCGCCTTCGGGATCGTCTCGGATCTCATCAGCACGCATGCGCGGAAGAACATCTTCGGCTACCGCATGATGGTTTGGGCGATCCTGATCATCGGGGCGCTCAGCTTCATCGTCTGGGCGCATCACATGTATGTCAGCGGCATGAACCCAAATTTCGGCTTCTTCTTCGCCGTCACGACGCTGATCATAGCGGTGCCGACCGCGATCAAGGTCTACAACTGGGTGCTGACGCTCTGGCGCGGCGATATCCACCTGACGCTGCCGATGCTCTTTGCGCTCGCCTTCATCATAACCTTCGTCAACGGCGGCCTGACGGGGCTGTTCCTCGGCAATGTGGTCGTCGACGTACCACTGTCGGATACGATGTTCGTCGTCGCGCATTTCCATATGGTGATGGGCGTGGCGCCGATCCTGGTCATCTTCGGTGCGATCTATCACTGGTATCCGAAAGTGACCGGGCGCATGCTGGATGAGGTGCTAGGGCAAATTCATTTCTGGATCACTTTCGTCGGCACCTATGCGATCTTCTTTCCCATGCATTACCTCGGCCTCGTGGGCGTGCCGCGCCGCTATTACGAGCTCGGCGAAACGGCCTTTGTTCCGCCGTCCGCCGCCCCGCTGAATGTCTTCATCACGGTTGCCGCGCTGATCGTCGGCGCAGCGCAGATCGTCTTCCTTTTCAATCTGATCCGGAGCCTTTTCAGGGGCCGGGAAGCCGGCGGCAATCCGTGGCATGCGACGACGCTGGAATGGCAGACGCCGCAGACCCCGCCTGTGCACGGCAACTGGGGCAAGGAACTGCCGGTGGTCTACCGCTGGGCGTATGATTACAGCGTGCCGGGCAATGACCAGGACTTCCTTCCGCAGAATGATCCAGGCACCGGCAGGACGGCGGGAGCAGCCTCATGAGCGTCATGCTGATCTTCCTGGCTGTGATCGCGGTCATCGTTTTTTGGTGGATGGCTCAACACCGGCTGACCTCCAAGCCGTGGCTGGAAGTGGGGCTGGTGACGGATTCGTCCCGTGAAAAGCGGCTGGCGATCGAGCCCGCCCGTGTCGGCCTCGGCATTTTCCTCGCTGTGGTCGGCGCTCTCTTTACGCTTCTCATCAGCGCCTATTTCATGCGGATGGCGGCAACCGACTGGTGGGCGACGCCCATTCCGCGACTGCTCTGGGTCAACACCGCCATGCTCGCGCTTAGCAGCGCGGCGCTCGAATGGGCCAAGCTCGAGGCACGCCGCGACCGTAGCGACACCATGCGGGCCGCGCTTCTGTTGGGGCTGGCAACGGCGGTCCTCTTTCTCACCGGACAGGTCATGGCATGGCGGGAACTTGGCGCAGCAGGGTATGTATTGGCCGACAATCCCGCCAACAGCTTCTTCTACATGCTGACCGGCCTGCACGGCCTGCACATCCTGGGCGGTCTCGCGGTGCTCGGCCGGACGACGGGCAGGGCCTTCGACGGTCATTTCCCTGCCCGCAGGCTGCACCTCAGCCTCGATCTCTGCGCCGTCTACTGGCATTTCATGCTTTTCGTCTGGGTGGTTCTCTTCGCACTCTTTGCCGGCTGGGCGAATGATTTCGTCGATCTCTGCCGCCAGCTGATTTCGTGAGGGATGAAGGATGGCTGAATATACGCAAGCAGAAACCGGCGGAACGCTCCAGCGGCCCGAAGGCATTCGCGGGATCGCGGCGGATCTTTCGTCCGACCAGCGGGCGTTCAAGAACGTCTCGTGGGGGAAAGCCATGATGTGGATATTCCTCCTCAGCGACACCTTCGTCTTCGGCTGCTTCCTTCTTGCCTATATGACCGCGCGCATGTCGACGCCCGTCAACTGGCCCAATCCCAGCGAGGTCTTCGCACTCGAAATCGGCGGACAGGAATTGCCGCTGATCCTGATTGCCATCATGACGTTCATCCTCATCAGCAGCAGCGGTACGATGGCGATGGCCGTCAATTTCGGATACCGCCGCGAGCGCGGCCGGACGGCGGCCCTGATGCTGCTGACAGCGGTTCTCGGCGCGACATTCGTCGGCATGCAGGCGTTTGAATGGACGAAGCTGATCTCGGAGGGCGTAAGGCCCTGGGGGAACCCGTGGGGTGCTGCGCAATTCGGCTCATCGTTCTTCATGATAACCGGATTTCACGGCACCCATGTCACCTTCGGCGTGATCTTCCTTATCATCATCTCGCGAAAGGTCTGGCGGGGTGATTTCGACACGGAGCGGCGCGGCTTTTTCACCAGCCGCAAGGGCAATTACGAGATCGTCGAGATCATGGGCCTTTACTGGCACTTCGTCGATCTCGTCTGGGTATTCATTTTCGCATTCTTCTACTTGTGGTGAGGACAGCCATGGCACAGGCGCAAGCGCATTCCGGACAGCAGCACCCGGTCAAGCTCTATCTCCTAGTCTGGGGCCTGCTCTTCGTCCTCAGCACCTTCTCCTACCTCGTCGATTATTTCGGAATCCAGGGCTATGCGCGATGGGTCCTGATCTTGCTCTTCATGGTGCTGAAGGCGGGCCTGATCGTCGCCGTTTTCATGCACATGGCCTGGGAGCGGCTGGCGCTTGTTTACGCGATCCTCCTGCCGCCGATCCTGGTACTTGTTTTCGTCGCGATGATGGTTTCTGAGTCGAACTACACGATCTTCACGCGGTTGACCTTCTCCAGCGTTGGTCTCTAACATAGCTGCCTGTTGAATTTTAGATAATCAAGAATTGTTCGGCTCCAGCTTGGTCCCCTTAAATTCAATGGGCTCCACAGCCATGTTCTTTGGTAAAATATGTAGTTAATGTTTAGGGTTAAGCAGCTTTTAACGTTTCCGATTCATTATCCATGCAAAGCGTATCAGGTTGGCAGGGAGTCCGCTCTGCCAATGCAACTGGATTCTGGAGTGGATCATGAAAAGAAGCTTGTTCGGCATCTTTGCCGCATTGCTTGTCACATCAAATGCACTTGCGGCCGATCTAGCTCCTGTCGAGCCGGAAATGCCGCCGGAAGTCGCGGTGACTGAATCGACCGGCTGGTATCTGCGCGGCGATGTCGGTTACGGCTTCACTGACCTGCGCGGCGCCCGCTACTTCCAGGGCAGCAACGCCAACGAGATCGATTTCGAAAGCGCCGAGTTGCGTGATTCCTGGACGGTTGGAGGCGGTGTCGGTTACCAGGTGAACAACTATTTCCGGACGGATCTGACGCTGGATTATCTGACCAAGGCTGATTTCCGCGGCTCGACGGTCGGCCAGTGCGGTTTTCCGCTCGAAGCCTGCACCTCAAGGGACGTCTCTTCTCTGACGGCTTGGACGCTGATGGCCAACGCTTATGTCGACCTCGGCACCTACGGTGTCTTTACACCTTATGTCGGTGGCGGTATCGGCGGCTCCTACGTCAAATGGAAGAACCTGAGCAATGTTTCCTGCCAGGATGACGGCGGCGGTTGCGATGGCGAAGTAACCCATGGCGGCCGCGGCAGCTGGCGCTTCAGCTATGCGCTGATGGCCGGCGCTTCGATTGACGTGACCTGCAACGTCAAGGCGGATATCGGCTACCGCTTCCTGCATGTGGATGGCGGCAGCATGTTTGGCTACGCGAGCAACGGCGGTCCGGGCCGCGACAAGGGCTTCAACGTTCACGAAGCCCGCGTCGGCGCCCGTTACCTTTTCGGCGGATGCCAGCAGGCGAGCTACGAGCCGCCGCCGGAAATTCCGCTGCAGCAGCCGGTCTACAAGTAAGATTGATACCGCAATCCGAAAGCCGTCCTTTGGGCGGCTTTTTGATTTTGCCCCATCGCGCCTGCGTCAAAAAATCCTCAGCCTGCGACACTTCCCCGTTGACTATAACGAACGTCATCTATATCCACGGCGGCGGGACACTCCTCCCCAACGAGGAGCTATCTATCTGGAAGGATAGCACATGGCGAAGACCGCGAAGCCGGACGTACGTCCGCAAAATACTCATTTCTCTTCTGGCCCCTGCTCGAAGCGCCCCGGTTGGACGCTCGATGCTCTTTCCGACGCGGCTCTCGGCCGTTCGCACCGCGCGAAAGTCGGCAAGACGAAGCTGAAGCAGGCCATCGATCTTACCCGCGAAATCCTGGAAGTGCCGGCGGACTATCGCATCGGCATCGTCCCGGCTTCCGACACCGGCGCCGTCGAAATGGCGCTCTGGTCGCTGCTCGGTGAGCGCGGCGTCGATATGCTCGCCTGGGAAAGCTTCGGCGCAGGTTGGGTTACCGATGTCGTCAAGCAATTGAAACTCAAGGATGTTCGAAGGCTCGAAGCCGGTTACGGCGAGCTTCCAGATCTCTCCACCGTCGATTTCGACCGCGACGTGGTCTTCACCTGGAACGGTACGACTTCTGGCGTCCGAGTTCCGAACGGTGATTTCATCCCGGCCGACCGCAAGGGCTTGACGATCTGCGATGCGACGTCTGCCGCTTTCGCGCAGAACCTCGATTTCGCCAAGCTCGATGTCGTCACTTTCTCCTGGCAGAAAGTTCTCGGCGGCGAGGGCGCACATGGCGTCATCATCCTTTCCCCGCGTGCTGTCGAACGCCTACTGACCTATACGCCGGCCTGGCCGCTGCCGAAAATCTTCCGCATGACCTCGGGCGGCAAACTCTCCGAAGGCATTTTCCAAGGCGAAACCATCAACACGCCGTCCATGCTCTGCGTCGAGGACTATCTCGATGCGCTGCTCTGGGCAAAGCAGATCGGCGGCCTCAGGGCGCTGATGGCGAGAGCCGACGCGAATGCCAAGGTCATCGCCGATTTCGTTGCGGCCAACGATTGGATCGCCAACCTGGCTGCGAAGCCGGAGACGGCGTCGAACACGTCGGTCTGCCTGAAGATCGTCGACAAGGAAGTTGCGGCACTCGATGCCGACGGCCAGGCGAATTTCGCCAAGGGCATCGTTTCGCTGCTCGAGAAGGAAGGTGTCGCTTATGACATCGGCCATTATCGCGACGCGCCGTCCGGTCTGCGTATCTGGGCGGGCGCCACGATCGAGACCGCTGACATGCAGAAGCTGATGCCTTGGCTTTCCTGGGCCTTCGAGACGCAGAAGGTGACGCTTTCACAGGTTGCTGCCTGACGTGATCGCATCCGGCTCCGCTTAGTGAGCGGAGCCTCGCATTCCCATTTTACCATCGCTGAACACTTTTGAAGGAAGCCCCCAATGGCACCTCGCGTTCTCGTATCCGACGAATTGTCGGAAACCGCCGTCCAGATTTTCCGCGACCGCGGCGTCGAAGTCGATTTCCAGCCGCAGCTCGGCAAGGATAAGGACAAGCTCGCCGAAATCATCGGCAACTATGATGGCCTTGCCATCCGCTCGGCCACCAAGGCGACGGAAAAGCTGATCGCTGCCGCGACCAACCTCAAGGTCATAGGTCGTGCCGGCATCGGGGTCGACAACGTCGACATCCCAGCTGCCTCGCGCCGCGGCATCATTGTCATGAATACCCCCTTCGGCAACTCGATCACGACCGCCGAGCACGCGATCGCCCTGATGTTTGCCGTTGCCCGCCAGCTGCCGCAGGCCGATGCCTCGACGCAGGCCGGTAAGTGGGAGAAGTCGAAATTCATGGGTGTCGAAATCACCGGCAAGACGCTCGGCGTCATCGGCGCCGGCAATATCGGCTCGATCGTCTGTGCCCGCGCCATCGGTCTCAAGATGCACGTCCTCGCCTATGACCCGTTCCTCTCCAAGGAGCGCGCCGAGGAGATGGGCGTTGTCAAGGTCGAGCTGGACGAACTGCTCGCCAAGGCGGATTTCATCACGCTGCACGTGCCGATGACCGACAAGACGCGCGGTATCCTTGGTGCTGAAAACCTCGCCAAGACGAAACCCGGCGTGCGCATCATCAACTGCGCCCGCGGCGGCCTCGTTGACGAGGCAGCACTTGCCGAAGCGATCAAGTCCGGCCATGTCGCGGGTGCGGCCTTCGACGTCTTCGAAGTCGAGCCTGCCAAGGAAAGCCCGCTCTTCGGCCTGCCGAACGTCGTCTGCACGCCGCATCTCGGCGCATCGACCACCGAAGCGCAGGAAAACGTCGCCCTGCAGGTTGCCGAGCAGATGGCGGACTATCTGATCAAGGGAGCGGTTTCCAACGCTATCAACATGCCGTCGATTACGGCTGAAGAGGCACCGATCCTGAAGCCGTTCATCAAGCTCGCCGACGTTCTCGGCGCTTTCGTCGGCCAGGTTACCGATGAACCGATCAAGGAAATCGAGATCCTCTACGACGGCGCCACGGCGAACATGAATACCCGGGCGTTGACGAGCGCGCTGCTGGCCGGTCTGATCCGCACGCAGGTTGCCGACGTCAACATGGTTTCGGCACCGATCATGATCAAGGAAAAGGGCATCGTGCTCTCCGAGGTCAAGCGCGACAAGACCGGTGTCTTCGACGGCTACATCAAGCTCACGGTGACTACAGAGAGCATGACGCGCGCGATCGCCGGCACCGTGTTCTCGGACGGCAAGCCGCGCTTCATCCAGATCAAGGGCATCAATCTCGACGCCGATGTCGGCAGTCATATGGTCTATATTGCCAACACCGACGTTCCCGGCATGATCGGCTTCATCGGCACGACGCTCGGGGAAGCAGGCGTCAACATCGCCAACTTCCAGCTCGGCCGCGACAAGCAGGGTGGTGATGCGATCGCGCTCCTCTATGTCGACGGCCCGATCGGCGACGATGTTCTCGTGAAACTGACAGCTCACCCGGCAATCCGGCAGGCGAAGCATCTGGTCTTTCCGGTCGACTGAAAATTTCCTCCCAAGAAAAAATACCAAAGCCCGGCGCAGGGGACTGCGCCGGGCAAAGTTTTTAAATGGCTGGAATCGGACAGCAATCAGATCGAAAAGTTGGCGCTGTTCGGAATCTGACCTTGTGGTGTCAGGTCGTCGACGGCCTTTGGTAGGTCTTTCGAAAGGCGTCTCAGAATCTCGTCCTCGCTCAAGCCCGTCTTTGAGGTGAGTTCCCCGATCACGTCCGGGCCGAGCGCCTGCGAGAGCTGGCGGTCGTCGATCGGCTTGTTCGCGCCGGGCGATACCCATGAATCCGCCGTATCACCATAGCCGTTCTTGGTGAACTGATCGAGCAAGCCGCCAAGGCCGCCGCTCAGGACTCCGCCGGCGGAGCCGCCCTTGACGAGGTCACCAAGGCCGCCGAGGAGTCCGCCCAAGCCTTCGCCAGAAGACTGCGAAGGTGTTCCGGCAGTTTCCGTGCCAGCTGGCTGCGGTTGTGCGCCGTCCTGTGTCATCTCCCGAAGCGTTGCGGCAATCTTGTCGCGGTTCTGGTAGCCGACGACGGCAAGGATGCCGAGCAATGCCGTAAGATTTCTGCGGTCCATGATGTCCTCCCGTTGAGATTTGCCCAGACCTGCATTCGACAAATGCAGCCGGACTCGGGAATGCGCGGACCGCAATATGGTTCCCGCGTCATCGAAAATTCATCACAAGCTGTGGTTGGCTGCGCTATCGTACCGGCCGCAGCAAACGCAGCGCATTCATAGTCACCAGCACAGTGGCGCCCGTGTCGGCGAGGATCGCGGGCCAGAGGCCTGTGAGGCCGATGACGGTCGTGACGAGGAAGACCGCCTTCAGGCCGAGCGCGATGGCAATGTTTTCGAAGATGTTGCGCATTGTCCGCTTGGAAAGCTCGATCATCGCCGCCACGTCGCCGACGCGTCCATGCAGGACCGCCGCATCGGCAGCCTCCAGTGCCACGTCCGTTCCGCCGCCCATGGCGATGCCGACGTCTGCGGCCGCCAGGGCAGGGGCGTCATTGATGCCGTCGCCGACCTTGGCGACGACGAAGCCTTCGCGCTTCAGCTCGCCGACGATACGCTGCTTGTCTCCGGGCATGAGCTCGGCTCGGACATCGATATCAAGCTGTTCGCCGATCGCCTTTGCCGTGCGCTCGTTGTCGCCGGTCAGCATGACGATCCGGACGCCGGCATCGGTCAGCATCTTGAGACCAACCTTTGCATCTCGGCGCGGCTCGTCGCGCATGGCGATGAGACCAGCTGCTTTTCCGTCGACGAGGAGAACCGACACGCTTTTGCCCTGTTCGTTCAATGCAGCGATGCATTCCTCCTGTTCCGCCGTCAGCGCGCCCGTCGCGCGGGCGGCAGACGGAGAGAGAAGGTCAAGCCTTTCGCCGCCGACGCGTCCGGTCATGCCCTTGCCCGGAATGGCCTCCACCTCGAATGCAGGCGGTACGGGTACCTTGTCGCTCTTTGCCCGATCGAGGATTGCCAATGCGAGAGGATGGCTGGAGTTTCTTTCCAGGACGGCGGTGCGCGAAAGCACCTGAGCCGCCGTCAATTCGAAGGCCACGATGTCGGTCACCTTCGGCTTGCCTTCGGTTAGCGTACCGGTCTTGTCGAGCGCGACGGCGGTAATCTTGCCGAGTGTTTCCAGAACAGTGCCACCCTTCATCAGCAATCCATGCCGGGCGCCTGCCGATAGCGAAGCGGCGATTGCAGCGGGCGTCGAGATCACCAGAGCACAGGGGCAGCCTATCAGCAGGATCGCCAGTCCCTTATAGATCCATTCGTCCCAGGCGCCATCGGCAAGGAGCGGCGGGATGATCGCGACCAATGCCGCAGCCGCGACGACGCCCGGCGTGTAGTAGCGCGAGAAGCGGTCGATGAAACGTTCGGTCGGCGCTTTCGATTCCTGCGCTTCTTCGACGAGTTTGATGACGCGGGCGATCGTGTTGTCGGCGCTTGCGGCGGTTACCTTGACACGGAGCGCCGCATCGCGGTTCACCGTTCCGGCAAAGACCGTGTCATCGGTACCTTTACGCACCGGAACGCTTTCGCCTGTCACCGGCGCCTCGTCGATTGCGCTTTCGCCCGAGACGATGACGCCGTCGGCGGAAATCCGGTCACCCGGGCGGACGAGGATCACGGAACCAACGGCGAGGGTCTCCGCCGGTACTTCGCGCGTCTCGCCGTTTTGCTCCAGCAAGGCATTTTTTGGCACGAGCGTCGTCAGCGATTGAATGCTCGCCCGCGCCTTTCCGGCGGCCACGCCCTCCAGCAGTTCGCCGACCAGAAACAGGAAAACGACGGCCGCGGCCTCCTCTCCGGCGTCGATGACGATGGCGCCGATTGCGGCGATCGTCATCAGCATCTCGATCGAAAACGGCGTTCCGGACAGTACCGCCGTAATCGCGCGGCGGGCGATCGGCACAAGACCGATCAGCACGGCTGCAATAAAGGCGTAGGAGGCGATCGCCGGAAGCAGATGCCCCACAGCATAAGCCGCGGCAAGAGCCGCACCGGATGCGATCGTCAGCCGTCCTTTCCTGCTTTGCCACCAGAAGGCGCCCATAGGTCCATGGTCACTGCTATGAAGTTCTGTGGCTTCCTTTTCAGGATGCACATGTGTAGGGCTGGTGTGATCATGGTTATGGTCTTGCGCTGCGTGGTCGTGATCCGGCGCTTTCCCTGTCATCGGCACCACTGAGTAGCCGAGGCCGGTTACCTTTTTTTCGATCGCCGTCAGATCACTGGTCCCGTCGTGGCTGATGGTCATCGTGCCGGCGGTCACGGAGACGGAGACGTCCTCGACACCGGCAACACGGCGGACTGCCGTGTTGATCTTTGCCGCGCAGGATGCGCAGTCCATGCCGCCAACTTTGTATTTTGCCCGAGCCGCTTCAGCCATTTCGGATTCCTTGTTCTTCAGCAGCAATCTTCCTACATGCTCTAGCGACTAGAGGTGCAAGAGGAAAATCATGAAAAAGATCACGATCGGCGATGCGGCTCGCCAGAGCGGGGTGAAGGTTCCGACGATCCGCTATTACGAAAGCATCGGGCTGCTGGCGGTACCCAGCCGCAGCGAGGGCAACCAGCGCTCCTATGAGCCTGCCGATATCCGTCGGCTTGCCTTCATCCGCCATGCCCGCGAACTCGGCTTCGAGGTCGGTTCCATCCGAACCTTGCTGTCGCTGCAGGACGACCCCGATCAATCCTGCGCTTCGGCCGATGCGATCGCCAAGGCCAGGCTCATCGAGGTCGAGCAGCGCATCCGCAGCCTGATGGCGTTGAAAGCCGAGCTGGAGATCATGGTTGAAGGCTGCGGCCACGGCCGGGTGGACCAGTGCCGGGTCATCGAAGTCCTTGCCGATCACGGCCAGTGCATGCACCCACACCATTGAACTGGAATGCGAAGGAAACAAGCAAAGCGGAAGCGGTGAATCGTCTCAGCTTTTCGGGACGTCACCGTATTCGGCCGCCGCCGCAAGCAGCGCGGTGACTTCACTATCGCTGGTCTGGTCGAAATGGTCGTAGTGAAGGCTGACTGCCTGCAGGTCCTCAGGTGCGGACAGGCAGAAGATTTCATCGACTTCCGCTTTCAGCTCCTCGATTACCGTCCACGGTGCAACCGGAACTGCAAGCGTGACATGGCCCGCCTCCGCTTGTCGCAGTGCCTTTAATGCGGCCTTCACCGATGCGCCCGTGGCGATACCATCGTCGACGAGAATGATGCTCCGGTTCGCAAGCTCAGTCGGAGGGCGATCGCCGAGATAGATTTTCCGGCGCCTCTCTATCTCTTCGAGCTGGCGAGTTGCCTCCTTTTCGAAATAATCGAGCGACGCACCGCAAAAGGCGAAGACATCTTCGTTCATCACGCGTTGCGGATTTTGTCCGTCGACGACGGCGCCGATGGCGTATTCCGGATAGCCGGGAGCCCCGATCTTGCGGACAAGCAGAATATCGAGGGGTGCGTGCAGGCAACGCGCGAGTTCGAATGCGACGGGAACGCCGCCGCGCGGTAGACCGAGCACAACCGGGTCATCGCTTCGTGAGCCGATGGCTTCGGCGAGCTTTCTGCCCGCGTCGGCGCGATTGCGAAAGCGTGGGGTGTTCTGCATGATCACAGTCCGAACGGATAGGTTTCGGGTACGCCTTGCGGACGCACGGCGGCAAGCGGATTTACGGCCTTCGTTTCTTCAAACCAAAGGTAGCAGTCGAACTGCTCCGGAAGCACTGCTTCGAAATAGTGGCTGTAGAATTCGCTGTCCGGCCTGTAAACGACGCCGATGGCGCGCTCCAGCCGCCGTTCCGACAAGATTTCGCGCACTGCCCGATCCCGGGTTCCCCGCAGATCTGTCAGCGATCTCGGTATCGCGGTCTGCCGGAAAACACGCTCGTAAGAGTCCGGACGCGACGGGATGACGATCTTGATCTTCGCCGGTTGATCCCAATCATCGGCGGCGGCTACCGTACCGCGGTCTGTCCCGAAGCCGACGAGAAGGGCCTCGTCGCCATAAGCAATCCGGGCAAGCTCCCCGATGTTGAACTGGCCATCCCAGCCCATGGCGGTCGCAGCGGCGTTGCCGATGTGCGAGTTGTGGGCCCACACGACGACCCGTGCGTCTGGCCGGTGTTCCATCAATCTCTGGAGCGTTTCGAACATGTGCTTGTCGCGCAGATTCCAGGAATCGTTGCTGCTCCGGTACATCGCCCGGTAGTAGTGTTCGGCCGTCGCGACGATACGCGCATTTTGAGCCGCATCGAGAAAGTCCTCGCCGTCAGCGGCGGCATAGTCGAGCTCGCGGGTGAGCAGTTCCTGCAATTGGGCGACGACGGCCGGTTCGCATTCCTCCTGAACGCCGGAAAGGATGGCACGGGCATAACCCGCGGGCCGCTCCTGCCAAGGCGTCAGGCAGGCGTAACGGCGGCAGGCTTCCATCGCCTCCTCAGGGTCGATGCGCTGGAGATAATCGAGCACTGCCTTGATCGAGCTGTTCAGCGAATAAATATCCACGCCACGGAATTCGACGCGCCGGTTCGGCTCAAGGCTCTCATTATAGCTGCGCAGCCACGAGACGAACTGCTCGAATTCGGCATTGCGCCACATCCAATCCGGAAAACGTATAAAGGACTCGGCATCGTAGATCCGCGCGTTCCGATGACGCACATGGCGGTCGATACGCTCTGCATCGGGCCAATCGGCTTCGACGGCGATGATGTTGAAGCCGTGATTTTCGATGAGGTTACGGGTTATTGCCGCGCGCGCCCGGTAGAACTCCGCTGTGCCATGCGTTGCCTCGCCGAGGAGAACGACTTTCGAGCCGTCGACGTAAGGATCGAAGAAAGCGCCGAATTCGATCATATTGGCGGGATCAGGCAGGAGCTGGCATGCATGGCGGATGGCATGCGCGACGCCGTCCGCTTGATTCGGTTTAAGCTCCAGGAGAGTCACGTGAGCCTCCTTTCGAAATATGATCTTCTATTTGTTCGTACGGCCGCGATGGCGGGGATCAATACCGCCCTGCGGTGTTGTATCGTTCGCAACGTCTCCTTCGACGGTATTCTCTCCCCGCAGCGTCTCATCGTCCGGCGGCGTGGAAATGCCGCGCGAGCGACCGATGCCAGGATCGTCGGTCAGATCGCGGTCGCTCGGTTTGGTCGTCTTGGGATGCTTGGCCGAGGTCATGATCAGCTCCCTTCATCTTCGCGGCGATTTGCGAAGCGGCTGGTTTTGCCGCGTTGCAGTCTCAGGGTTCTCCCTAGAAAACAAACTGCTCGGCGGATTGTTCCTGAGGCTATGAAATGGCTCCCGACTGCCTAATCAGCATGCGTCCGCCTAAAGTTTAGGCGATCTATGATTCTGATTTTATTTAGTTTTTCCCCCTATAAACAGCTCGATATTTTCTTTGAACGCATTCATTGCCCACGGCCGTAACCTTGAAAAAGTCCGCTGAGATCATAGTCCCGAATGACGATTTCCGTTCCCTGTTTAAGACGCATCCGTCACCGATGTGGGTCTATGATCCGGAAACGTTGCACTTCCTGAACGTCAACGATGCTGTGCTGGACCTTTACGGTTTCGCGCTGGATGATTTTGCTGCCATGACAGTGCTCGATATCCGGCCAGCTGCCGAGCGAGCGCGCATGCTGAAGGCTGTCGAAACGCGCACCGACATCGAAAAGGCTGAGCGCTGGACGCATCTCAAGGCCAATGGCGAGACCTTCGAAGTGCTGACCTACGGACGCGAGGTTCGCTTCGACGGAAAGAGCGCCATCCTGGCGATCGTGCAGGACCGCACGGAGGTCAACGCCGCCAAACGCCAGCTGACGGATACGCGCTCGCTACTCGACAGCATTGTCGACAACCTTCCGGTCGGTGTTTTCGTCAAGGACATGGCGCAGGACGGCCGCTATATCCTCTTCAACGAGGCCTGCAGCGTCATTGTCGGCCGCGCGACGGACGAGGTGCTCGGCAGCACCGACCGCACGATCTTTCCGGCGGCGCAAACGGCGATCCTCCGCGAGCAGGACAGCCGTGCCTTTGACGCCGGCGGAACGATCAGCTTCGAAGAAACAATCCATGGGCTTGATGGGGTCAAGCGTATCCTGAGGACGGCGAAAAAGGCGTTGCCGGCTCCCGAAGGCAGTCCGCCGCGCTATCTGCTCGGTATCTCACAGGACGTGACGGAAGAGCGGGCCTTCGAAGCGAAGCTTGCCCACATGGCAATGAACGATTCGCTGACCGGCCTGCCGAACCGGGCGGCCTTCGCCCAGCATATTGAATTGCATGCTGCCGCAGCGACGGAGGCTTCTCCGATCGCGCTTCTTTATCTCGATGTCGACCATTTCAAGCACATCAACGATAGCAAGGGACACGCCGCTGGCGATACGCTTCTGTGCCAGGTTGCGAAGCGCCTTTCCGCGTTGGCGCAGGAGAACGATCTCGTCGCCCGCCTCGGCGGTGACGAATTCGCCCTTGTCCTGAAGCTTGCGGAGGTTGGCCGCGCCGAGCGATTTGCCGAACAGCTTCTCGCGCTGCTTTCCGCGCCTTTCGATCTCGATGGCGTCAACGAGCATGTCACCTGCAGCATCGGGATTGCGCTGGCACCGGAGCATGCCGAGGATGCCGATGTACTGATGCGCCATGCCGATCTTGCGCTCTATGCCGCGAAGGCGAGCGGCCGGTCGACCTATCGCTTCTATGAAGCCGAGATGCGGCTCGAAGCAGAGCGGTGGCACCAGTTGAGCATCGAGCTTCGCGATGCGCTGGAGAAAAATCAATTCGAATTGCACTATCAGCCGATCGTGAGACTGGAAGACGACGGTCTTGCAGGCTTCGAAGCGCTCATCCGCTGGCACCATCCGCTGCGCGGCCTGGTGGCGCCCACGGAGTTCATTCCGATCGCCGAGGAAACGGGGCTGATCGTTCCGATCGGCGAATGGGTGCTGCGCGAAGCTTGCCGTACTGCTGCTTCGTGGCCCGGTCATCTGAGGATCGCGGTCAACCTCTCAGTCAGCCAGTTCCGCCACAATAGCCTTCTGTCGACCGTTGTCGCCGCCCTTGACGGCAGCTGCCTGCCGCCGGAGCGGCTGGAAGTAGAGATCACGGAGTCCGTCTTCCTCGCCGATGTCGAGCTGAGCCTGCCATTGCTGCGCGCATTGAAGGAGCTCGGCATTCGTATCGCGATCGATGATTTCGGCACCGGCTATTCCTCCTTCAGCTATCTTCGCGCCTTTGCCTTCGACAAGATCAAGCTTGATCGCAGCTTCGTGGCCGGCATCGAGAACGATGCTGGCAGTCTCGCCATCATCCGAGCAGTCGTCGGCATCGGCTCTGGCTTCAATGCGACAACGCTTGCCGAAGGCGTCGAAACAAAAGAGCAGCTCAAGAGGCTGAAGCAGGAGGGCTTCGGAGAAGCCCAGGGTTATCTGCTCGGTAAGGCCATGCCACCAGCGCGCGCCGAAGAATTGATCTACGGTACGGCCTCAAAGCGGCGCATCGCCGTCAACGGTTGAAATTGTGCATCCTTCGCAGCCTTGCGTTGCTCCCTGTATGAATTTTTGCCCTTTTCCATATTGCACAGCACCCTAAGTGCCGCTTCATGTCCGACCTTGTGAATGATATTCGCGCCCACGGCATCTGGCTGCCCGATTGGGTGGCCAGCATTCTCATCTTTGCTGTCGTAGTGGCGCTCGCGCTTTTTTTCCATCGTGTGGCTTTCCGGCTCCTGAAACACCTCGTCGCCTCGCGCGATCTCTTCTGGCGGTCGCTGGTTTCCCGGCTTGAGGGCATGGCGCGGCTGGCAATTCTGGCTGCGGCGCTCGGCTTTGCCGCCACGGTTTCGCCGCTCACGGAATATCAGGCCTCGACGCTGCGACACGTGCTGCTGATCGTCTTCATCATCCTGGTTGCGTGGATGGTGAAGACCGCCAAGCATATCTGGATGACGGTCTATCTGCGGCGCTTCAAGCTGGACGCCGAGGACAATCTACTCGCGCGCAAGCATGTCACACAATCGCGGATCATCGAGCGGATCGCGGATATGATCATCGTCGTCGTGACGATCGCGGCCTGTATGATGACCTTCGACGCGGTTAAGCAATATGGCGTCAGCCTGCTCGCATCCGCCGGCGTTGCCGGCATCGTCGTCGGCCTGGCATTGCAGCCGGTCCTGAAAAATCTCTTCGCCGGCATACAGCTTGCGATCACACAACCAATCCGCATCGACGACGCGCTTCTGGTCGAGGGCGAATGGGGCAATGTCGAGGAGATCACCTCGACTTACGTCGTGGTGAAAATATGGGACTGGCGCCGCCTCGTCCTGCCGCTCAGCTATTTCATCGAGAACCCTTTCCAGAACTGGACGCGCGAAAGCGCATCGCTGATCGGCACGGTCATGATCTATCTCGATTACAGCGTGCCGGTCTCCGCGATCCGCGCCAAGGTGGAGGAGACACTGGCCGGCTCCAAGCTCTGGGACCGGAGAGTGATCAACGTCGCCGTCACCGATTTCAGGGAGAGCGTCATGGAAATCCGCATCCTCGCCTCCGCCTCGAATTCCGGGCGAACCTTCGATCTGCGCTGCGAGATCCGCGAAAAGCTGATCGATTTCATCCAGCGCGAATATCCGCAAGCCTTGCCGCAGGTCAGAGCGGTGCTGGAGGGCCGGGAGGAGAGAGGGCGCAAGGCGGCAGCGGAATAGCCCGGCGCGGTCCTGCAAATCCCCGCCTCTTGCGCAAAACCCCAATCCTTTCTATATCCACGGCCACGAAAGCCCGGCGGACGAGCCCGCCGGAAGAGCAGGAAATCCACCGCATTTGCAGGGCAAACGGCGGAGCAAAACAAGCACTGAATTGGCAGCACCCCCGTGAACACACTGGATTTTGACAAGAAGCCGGAAGATACGCGCGTTGTCGTCGCCATGTCGGGCGGCGTCGACAGTTCCGTCGTCGCCGGTATCCTGAAGCGCCAGGGCTACGATGTGCTCGGCATTACGCTGCAGCTTTACGACCACGGCGCGGCCGTTCACCGCGCCGGCTCCTGCTGCGCCGGACAGGACATCGACGATGCGCGCCGGGTCTGCGAAACGCTTGGCATTCCGCATTACGTGCTCGATTACGAGAAGCGCTTCCGCGACACGGTCATCAATCCTTTCATGGAAAGCTATGTCGCCGGTGAAACGCCGATCCCCTGCGTGTCCTGCAATCAGACCGTCAAGTTCGCAGATCTTCTGGCGACCGCCAAGGAACTGGGTGCCGACGCGCTGGCGACAGGCCATTACATCCGTTCGCGGCCGAATCCGGCGTCCGGCAATCCCGGCCGCCGCGCGCTTTACCGCCCGGCCGATGCCGATCGCGACCAGAGCTATTTCCTGTTCGCGACCACCCAGGAGCAGATCGATTATCTGCGCTTCCCGCTCGGCGGGCTGCCGAAGGCCGAGACGCGCAGGCTTGCCGAAGAGATGGGTCTAGCCGTTGCCAAGAAGGCGGACAGTCAGGACATCTGCTTCGTGCCGCAGGGCAAGTATTCCGATATCATCACCAAGCTGAAGCCGAACTCGGCACTTGCCGGCGAGATCGTGCATCTCGACGGCCGCGTGCTCGGAAGCCATGACGGCATCCTGCACTACACGATCGGGCAGCGCCGCGGCATCGGCGTTGCGACGGGCGAGCCGCTCTACGTCGTCTTTCTCGATGCGCGCTCGCGCCGCGTCATAGTCGGACCGAAGGAGGCGCTCGAGACGCATCGCGTCTATCTTCGTGACGTCAACTGGCTTGGCGACGAGCCGCTTTTGGACGCCGTTGCTGGCGAGGGGTTTGCCTGCTACGCCAAGGTTCGCTCCACCAGGGCACCGGCGCCCGCCGTTCTGCGTGCTGATGCAGATGGCATCTATGTCGACCTGACCGTCGGCGAGGCCGGCGTGGCACCCGGCCAGGCCTGCGCGCTCTACTCGGCGCCGGGCGACGACGCCCGCGTCTATGGCGGGGGCTTCGTCGAGCGTTCCGAGCGCGAGCCGGCGGCCGAAGCCTCGTTGAAGGCCCTGCTTTCCCGCCCTGTCGCCGCCTGAACCCGACGCAAAACGGCATATTGTAAAGCCGCCGTTTTCTTGATGTCACCTGCTTGACACCAAGCCGGACCGCACCTTATAAGCCGCTCATCCCACGAGCCGTCGCTTTGCGAACGGCATCGTTGACCAGTGGCGGAGTAGCTCAGTAGGTCAGAGCAGAGGAATCATAATCCTTGTGTCGGGGGTTCAAATCCCTCCTCCGCTACCACACGTCCTTGGTCCATACCGGAGACATCGGTAACAGGTCGTAGCCTGTAGCCGGTCGCGAAATTCCGGAAATTTGACGCTGGTTCCGGAATTTTCGAAAAAGCATTTCCCGCCAGCGGTACAAGGCAGGTGCTTAATCTACGGGCCGGTTGTTACTGCTCGATCCGCATACAACGGCCAAGAGCCTCCGACAGCGCTTCAGGCGAGTGTTCGCCTGAGATCACCAGACCCACTGCTGTCGTCATGGCTACGCGGCCGCGGCCGCTCTCTATCAGGACACGATGATCTTCGCACCACTGGCGAACCACTGTTGTGACCAGCTCGATTTCATTTTCATTGAGCGGAAGAAGGTCTAGAAGAGACATCTATAGCCCCTCCAATAATGGCAAGAGCGCAACGAGTCTCTCAACCGGTCTCAGCCGTTAAACTCGGGGCCGGCAAGGCAGCATACGCCCGCCATGTCGTGATGCAATACGTTCATAGCGCACAGGAACCTTTTGATGCGCTTTGCATTTATCATCTGTCGCGCGACGAGCTCGCCCGTTAATCGCGGCTGGCGTCCGTACCCCGTTCGCCCAGCGAAGTCGCGTGATGCCTGTGCTGTAGGATCCAGACAACCGCAGCCAGGATGCGGCAGGGCTCGTCTCAAACCTCTCAATGGCGAGCCCGGTCGTTGTCCCGCGGCAGACAAATTCGTCATCTTTGTGAATGTCCTGGCAGAGCGGTCAGCCCTCCATCACATAAATCGTGGCGTCGTCCTGCTTATCGCGCAATCCCTTGTAGGAGGAATGCCGCCCGATGCGCGGGAAGCCTTCAGTTCGCATGCGCAATAATTAACGGAATGCCGCAGAGGTGTCGAGCGCGGGCTACAATGCTGAGGCGATCTTTGCATCGCACGTGGCTTTCGTGTCGGTTGATGAATTAAGCCATCGGACGACTTTGGAACTTTCAACCGCCTCAAATGTTGAGCAGAATGGATCGTGCGGCCAAGCTCTCCTGTAACCGTGCTTCCCTCTTGCACGTGGCTGTGCGGTCCGCCTCAATCTCCGAGTATCGGTATGATAGGGTACGGAAACCATGGTCCGTATGATGCGTTCCCGACGTTCCTCTTTGTCAACAAATAGCCCCGATTCGTTGGGGCTCTTTGTGGTGAAGGAGCGAAGTGATTACGCGCACCGAAACTCACGCGAGATATAAACTTCTGGCTCGATGGACACTACTCGGATGGCATCACCTATCGAGTTGAGCAGGATTGCCCAGTGGTAGATGAGCTCGCATCGATCTCTGCCAACATGAGTAATTTTCAATCGGTTGCCATCATGATTGATGACGTCCGGTGCTTCCTCCCTGAGAACTGGGAAACCTATCGTTACCCCGATATTTCACAGTTGATCGACTGGGCGAAGCAAAGGGAATTCTATTGGCGAATAGAGCACGATATTTTCATTATGAAAAATCGTGTTTGACCCCTTTCGCGCGTCGCGCGGGCGCCAGGGAGCTGTCTTCTACTCCCGCGCCGCCTGCGCTTGATGAGCGCCATTGTCACCCCGGTATGATCAGTTCCCTTGCTATTTCTTGCTTCCCCGGGTTGATAGGTGCTTGGAACCAAGCGGGTGGCATTTTCGTTTTCCTTTCGGCGTTCAAGAAAGGAAATCCAATGCAGGTCGTCGGAACACAGGTTATCCCCCTTGGGGGCGGGAAGGCTGGCTTTACGGTCGAATTCGTCGGCGACGGCGGCGAGGTCGTTTCCGTCCAGTTGAGGAACGATGCTGAACGCTCGCTCAATCGCCAGAATGCCATAGAAAAGGCGAAAGAACTGATGAGCCAGATCGCATCCGTCAAGACGCCGGAGGGCGGGACGATGAGCGTCAAGCTGAGCGCGCGCGCGTCTCACGATCGTTTGACGCTCGAGGAGCAGCTTGACGAGGGGCTCGAGGATACGTTTCCGGCCAGCGATCCAGTGTCGGTGACGGGCACGACTATCAAGCACTAAAATGAATGTCCTGGTAGTTCTGAAATTCCCGTTCGATAGAGACTTAAAGAAAAGGCGAGCAGTTTGACAACTGCTCGCCTTTTCTGCCTATGTCATCAGCAACGGAACGCTGATGACAAGGCCGACGAGAATAACGGCGGTCGCGATCCGCAAAAGACGCATGCGCCGTGTACGCTCCCCACTCCAATCATAGGTCATGGCCTGTCTCCTCGGGGCAAGGACTTAGCGCCCGGTAAACCGGGTTCAATAGCTATGACGCAACTTGCTTGCGTAAGGCTGATCTAATTTAATGCTTGAAAAATTAGCGAAATAACGACTTCAGCCGCCGAAGCGAAGTACCCAGCGGCTGCCATTATGGGTCATGCGGATGACGGATAAGGGTTCGATATCCACAAGCCAGAAAGAGGAGAGCGGGGCCTTCAGCACGTTCAGGATAGCAGTGCGTATGAGCGCGGCATGACTGACGGCGACGACATGGCCGCCGAGCGCTGCTTGCATTTCCATCCATTTGGCCGGCCGCTCTGCGAGTTTACTGATGCTTTCGCCGCCATGCGGTGCCGATTCCGGGTCGCTCATCCAGGCGAGCAGGTTGTCGGGCTCCTGCGTCTGCAGGTCGGCGATCGCCGCTCCGCTCCACCGGCCGTAATCGCAGTCGGCAAGCAGCGAATCGGGAAGAGAGCTGAGCGAGAGCGCTTCTGCGGTTTGGCGCGTGCGCAGCGCCGGACTTGTGAGGACGCGATCGGCCCGCTGTAGCTGACCGGCAATCGCCCGCGTCTTCGCGACGGCGTTTTCCTCAAGCGGTTCGTCTAGCGGAAAGCGGCCGCTACGGCCGGCGCTCGTCAGGTCGTGGCAGATCCAGGTGAGCCGGGTATGCACGTTCCTTTGTTCTCCGGAAATGCGATGGGGAGCCAGATGAAGTCTCGTTGACAGTTCTCCGCGCGTAGATATAACGGTCATGTTGCGGGTTTGGAAGCCGGTGAAAATCCGGCGCGGTCGCGCCACTGTGACCAGTCTGCGAAAGCAGGCTGGAAGTCAGACCCTACCGTACAACGCTCTTTCTACTGAACGCGTCTTCCAGGAGGAAAACATGTCTGACACCACTTTCGCGCCCGTCGCAGCACCAGCGCCGATCCCGGTAGGGGAAATCCTGCCTTGGGCGATCTTCGGCGGCCTGCTGATGATCATCGCCATCTATTTCGTCGGCACGGAAGAGGGCGCCATGGCGCTGTTTTCCGGCGGCTACGTCCACGAATTCGTGCATGACGGCCGCCACCTTCTCGGCTTCCCCTGCCACTAAAGGACGACAGACATGGTTGGAACTCTTTTGCTCCGTGGCATGCTCGCGGGGGCGGTCGCTGGCATTCTGGTGTTTGCCTTTGCCTATACATTCGGCGAGCCGCTGGTCGATCAGGCGATTGCCTTCGAGGAAGCCGCTGCCCGGGCCGCCGGCGAAGCTGCCGAGCCTGAACTCGTCAGCCGTGCCACACAGGCCGGTCTCGGCCTCTTCACCGGCGTGATGACTTATGCGATTGCTGTCGGCGGCCTCTTCTCGCTCGCCTTCACCTTCGTTCACGGCCGTTTCAGCCAGCTCAGCGCCCGTGGCACAGCCGCGGTGATCGCGCTTGCCGCTTTCGTTGCAATCGTCCTCGTTCCTGCGGTCAAATACCCGGCCAACCCGCCGGCGGTCGGCAGTCCGGATACGATCGGCGTGCGCACCGAGCTTTTCTTCCTGATGATCGTCGTTTCCGTTGCCTCGCTCATCGCCGCGGTGGCGCTGGCGCGCAATCTTTCGGCACGTTTCGGCATTTGGAACGCTGCGATCCTCGCGGGTGCCGCCTATCTCGTCTTCATTGGCCTCGTTCAGTACATGCTGCCGCCGATCAACGAGATACCGGAGTATTATTCGGCGACGGTGCTCTGGCGCTTCCGCACGACATCGCTCGGCATGCACGTCATCCTGTGGGCGGCGCTCGGGATCGTCTTCGGAGCGCTAGCCGAACGCCGTCTGGCGCTACGGGCGGGTATGCGTCCGGCGTTCCGGTGATCCGGACTTAGTGCGTTGCCTCTTAGTGGGCTCTTCAAAAGAGAACTCCTCATTCCTGTGACGAACACAGGGATGAGGGAACACTTGGCAACATTGCGGCGATCTCGTCCGCCGATGGGGGCGAAGCGATGGGTGGCAAGACTAAGTCTGACGGCACTTTTTTTGTCCGTCACCGGCAGCGCACTCGCCCACAGCAGCAACTCCGCTGGCAGCCATGCCGGCATCCCGATCCCGGAAATCTCGCATGGCGAGATGGCGGTGATGGCGGAATACCGGGATCGGATCATCGATCTTGCCTCGCGGGCGACCGATACCAACGAGCCGTTCCGGCGGGTGCTGAACTATGCGCGGATCCAGTATTCCTACTGCTTCTGGGGCCGAATGCCCGGCAGCGTGACGGACGAGCGCAGCCCGTTCAACGAATGCGCCCATGCTTATCTCGCGGCAACCAAGGCCGTGCTGATCGCCATGGGCGACATGCCGCGGGAAGCCGATGCGGCATCGGCGATCATTACAGATGCCGATGCCGAGATGGTACGGCGCGGACTTTCGCTGATCACCTGCCGCTTCAGTGGCGAGACATTCAACACGGCGAATGTCGTGCGCCCGCGCTGGAGCGAGATTCCGATGCACGCGGCAAGCATGGCGTCGCTATCGGCGCTTATGGGCATTCTCTTAGGCGTGTTCTTTGCGGCCAAGCGCCTGCTTAGCGGTCAGTCGGCCGAATAGCGCTGCTCGCGCCACGGGTCGCCATACATGTGGTAGCCGTTCTTCTCCCAGAAGCCGGCGTGGTCGGCGGGGATGAGGTCGATGCGGCAAAGCCACTTGGCGCTTTTCCAGAAGTAGAGATGCGGCACGACCAAGCGCATTGGACCGCCGTGATCGCGCGTCAGCGGCCGGCCTTCCCACGACGTTGCAAGGATGGCTTCTTCGGCTGCGAAATCGGCGAGCGGCAGATTGGTCGTATAGCCGTCATGGCTCGTCAGCATCACGTAATTGGCTTCCGGCTTCGGCATTGCGAGATCGAGGAGGTCGCGTGTCGAGACGCCCTTCCATTCGTTGTCATAGCGCGACCATGTGGTGACGCAGTGAATGTCGCTGATCTTCGTGCTTTGTTCGAGCGTCTGAAAGGCGGTCCAGCTGAAGTCGAGCGGCGTTTCGACGAGCCCGCGCACCTCCAGCCGCCATGTGTCCAGTGAAATAACCGGCTGCTGGCCGAGGTCGAGAACCGGCCAGTTCTTGACGAGATGCTGGCCGGGCGGCAGACGCTCGGTTTCCGGACGGCTGATGCGGCCGGTGAGAAACTTGCCCTCGGCAGCCCAGCGGCGCTTCGAGGTGGTGAGTTTGCTGTCGGCGGGGTTCTGCTCGTCGCTCATGCAGGGTATCCTCATCGCGTTGGCGCAATAGGATATCCAGGCCCCGTGCGAGTCAAGACAATCCGCCTCTTGGAAATCCGGTATCCGGTCATTAGACTTGACGTGTCGGGTATGCCTCTCGGGGGAGGAGGCGCAAAGGGGAGGAGCCGGACCTGTCGTCCAGACACAGGCTGATATTCGCGCTGTTTTCGGTGCCGTTTGTCGTCTTCGCGTTCTTCTATTATGGCGGGGCGGTGGCGACGCGCGCCTATATGGGCGAGGCGTCATCCCAAGGCGGAACGGCGCTCAGGTTGGCGGTTTCCGCGCTCAGCGGCCACCTCAACCGCTATGAGGCGCTGCCGGCGTTGATTGCCGATCACGACAACATCAAGGAACTAGTCAGCCGCCCGGACGACCAAGTGTTGCGCGATGCGGCGAATCTCTATCTCAAAGAGATCAACGGGCTTCTGAAATCCTCCGATATCTATGTGATCAAGCCGGATGGCGAGACGATCGCGGCAAGCAACTTCGACCTGCCGGCCAGCTTCATCGGCGAGAATTTCAGCTACCGGCCCTATTTCCAGGATGCGCTTGCCGGGCGCCAGTCCCGGTTCTATGCGCTGGGAACCACCTCACTGAAACGCGGATATTATTTCGCCTCGCCGATCCATGCGGATGCCGAAATCCGCGGCGTTATCGTCTTCAAGGTCGATATCGACATGATCGAGGCTTCGTGGGGCGACGGCGAATACCGCATCTTCGTGTCGGATCCCGAAGGCATCATCTTCATGTCGGGCAAGCCGGATTGGCTCTATAACGGCATTTTGCCGCTGACGGCAGACCGCATCGCGCGCACCGGAGCGTCGCGCCGCTACGCGAACGCGCGGTTGACCGCGCTGCCGATCACGCGCAGCCATTTCGAAGAGCATGAGCTGATGTCGCTTGTCGAAGAAGGCATGCAAAAGGAATACCTCGTGCTCTCGCACTATATGCCGGCCGAGGACTGGACCGTGAACGTACTGATGGATACCGGTTCCATCCGCACGCAGGCGCGCACCGCACTTGGCGCCGTCTTCCTCATTCTCTGCATCGCCGGGCTGGCGATCGCAATCTTCCGGCAGCGGCGGATGCGGCTCAACGAGCGCATGCATCTGCAGGCGGAAGCGCGCAACGAGTTGGAGCGGCGCGTCGAGGAGCGCACCGCCGACCTTGCCCGCGTCAACAGCCGTATCGAAGAGGAGATCGCCGAGCGGCGGCTGACCGAGCAGCAGCTTCGCCAGACTCAGGCCGATCTAATCCAGGCAGGCAAGCTCGCCGGGCTTGGCCAGATGTCGGCGGCACTCTCGCATGAGTTCAACCAGCCGCTTGCCGCAGCAAAGACCTATACGGACAGCGCGGCCGTGCTCCTGGATCGCGGGCGGACGGCGGAGGCACAGGACAATATCCAGCGTATCGGCGGGCTCATCGACCGCATGGCATCCATCAGCAAGCATCTGCGCAACTTCGCCCGTAAGCCGAACGAGAAGCTCGGCCCGGTGCCGCTTGATGAAGCGATCCGCGATACGCTGGAGATCATCGCCTGGCGGCTGAAGGCGGCAGATGCCGACTTGCGGGTCGATCTCGGCCCCCGTCCTCCCGTCGTCCGTGCCGGGTCCGTACGCCTGCAGCAGGTTCTGGTGAATGTGATTTCGAACGCGGCCGACGCCGTTGAAGGTCTCGAAGACCGGCGGATCGAGGTGACGGCCCTGGAGGAGAAGGGCAAAGTGGTGCTGACGGTACGCGATCATGGACCGGGCGTGCCGGCGGCGATCGCCGAGCGCATCTTCGATCCCTTCTTTACAACCAAGGGCGTTGGCAAGGGACTGGGGCTCGGGCTTTCGATTTCCTACAATATCATCAAGGATTTCGGCGGCAGCCTGATGGCTGCCAGTCATCCGGAAGGAGGTGCCGTGTTCCGCATCGATCTGCAATCGGCGGCCGGTATGATGCCAGAGGCGGCGGAATGAGTGAGCAGAAGATCTTGCTGGTGGACGACGAAGAGGAGCTGCGCCGGTCGACGGCGCAGGCACTGGAGCTTTCGGGCTTCAGCGTCGAGACGTTTTCCACCGCCGACCATGTGCTGGAGCTGATCGGCTATAGTTTTGCAGGGGTCGTCGTCAGTGATATCCGGATGCCCGGCACCGACGGCATGACGCTGATGCAGAAGATCCGCGAGATCGACGTGGAAGTGCCGGTTATCCTCGTCACGGGCCATGGCGACGTGCAGCTGGCGGTAAAGGCGATGCGCGAGGGCGCTTATGATTTCATCGAAAAGCCGTTCACGCCGCAGATGCTGGCGGGAGTGATAAGGCGGGCCATGGAGCGCCGCAGCCTCGTGCTGGAAAACCGCGTGCTCAGGGCCGTTGCCGGGAAACGCGACGATATCGAAGCGCGTCTGCCGGGCCGCACGCAGGTGATGGTGGATTTGCGCTATCGCATCCGCGCGATCGGGGCGAGCGATGCCGATACGCTGATTGTCGGCGAGACGGGAGCGGGTAAGGAGGTCGTCGCGCGGGCGCTGCATGACATCAGTGCCCGGGCGAGCCGGCCGTTCATAGCCATCAACTGCGCGGCGCTGCCCGCAAACCTGATCGAGAGCGAACTTTTCGGCCACGAAGCCGGTGCGTTTCCCGGTGCAGTACGGCCTCGCTATGGCAAGTTCGAGCACGGGCGCGGGGGCACGATCCTGCTCGATGAAATCGGGTCGATGCCGTTTGATTTGCAAGCGAAATTCCTGCGCGTGCTGCAGGAGCGGGTCATCTCCCGCCTCGGCTCGAACGACATCGTGCCGCTCGACGTGCGCTTCATCGCGACCAGCAAGGTCGATCTCGAAGTCGAAGTCGCTGCGGGACGCTTCCGCGCCGACCTTCTCTACAGACTGAATGTCGCGACGCTGCACGTACCGGCACTGGCGCAACGGCGGCCGGATATCCCGCTGCTGTTCCTCCAACTCGTCCGCGAGGCGGCCGCACGCTACGGCCGTGACGAGATGGCGGTACCACCCGAGGTGATTTCCGACATCGCCCAGCGGGATTGGCCTGGCAATGTGCGCGAGTTGCGCAATGCCGCGGACCGCTTCGTGCTCGGCCTCGACGGCGAGCGGCAGTTGGGCGAGGTCAGCGGCCTTGCCGATCGAGTCGCGGAGTTCGAGCGTAGCGTGATCGCCAGTGCGCTTGTAGCGCATGGCGGCAGCCTCAAACCGGTCTACGAGTCGCTGCAGATTTCCCGGAAGACACTGTACGAAAAGATGCAGAAATACGGGCTGGACAAGAAGCTACTCGTCTCCGAGTAGGCGAATGGGTGGATTTCCACACATCATCAAACCCGTTTGTTTCCGAATCGACCCATGCTGCGCCGCACACGTGAGGAATTCGCGCGAAGGGGAGGGCGGGGCTGATTGCGGTAGCAGGTTCAGGACGTGCTAATGGCCTTATTCGCATTGGCGCGTGGGAAGCGTCGGTGGTATTTTGTTTTCATCAGGGAGGAAAAAGATGAAAATCCTGAAAGCCATGCTTGGCATGACGGCGGCCGTTGCCGTCTCGCTTCTCGCAAACGGCGCATCCGCGCAGACCTATCCAGAGCGCACAATCACGATGGTCGTGCCCTTCTCGGCCGGCGGCCCGACCGATACGGTTGCCCGCCTCGTTGCCGAATCCATGTCCAAGGACCTCGGCCAGCAGATCGTCATCGAAAACGTCGGCGGCGCGGGCGGTACGCTCGGCGCGGGACGGGTGGCCGCAGGCAGCCCGGATGGCTACACCATCCTCCTGCACCACATCGGCATGGCGACCAGCGCCACGCTCTACCGCAAGCTTGCCTATGAGACGCTCGGCGCCTTCGATTATGTCGGCCTCGTCACCGAGGTTCCGATGACGATCGTTGCCCGCAAGGATCTGGAGCCGAAGGACCTGAAAAGTCTGATCGATTATGTGAAGGCGAACAAGGATACGGTGACCTACGCCAATGCCGGCATCGGCGCCGCCTCGCATCTTTGCGGCATGATGTTCATGAGCGCGATCCAGACGCCGTTGACGACTGTCCCTTACAAGGGCACCGGCCCGGCGATGACCGACCTTCTCGGCGGCCAGGTCGACATCATGTGCGACCAGACGACCAACACGACGAAGCAGATCAAGGGCGGCACGATCAAGGCTTACGCCGTCACCTCGCCGAAGCGTCTCGACGTCCTGAAGGATATCCCGACGGCCGTCGAAGCCGGTCTGCCCGGTTTTGAAGTCGGCATCTGGCACGGCATCTACACACCGAAGGGTACGCCGGCAGAGGTCAACGAGCGTCTGTCGAAGTCGCTGCAAGTGGCGTTGAAGGACCAGAACGTTGCAGCTCGCTTCGCGGAACTCGGCACTGCGCCGTCGGCGGAAGCCGACGCTACGCCTGCCGCCCTGAAGGCGAAGCTTGAAGGCGAAATCGCTCGCTGGAAGCCGGTGATCGACGCTGCCGGCGAGTATGCCGACTGAGGCGTAGTGCCATTTGGCCCCCTCACCCTAACCCTCTCCCCGCTGGGGAGAGGAGACTCTGGTAAGCATTCGGCATGACTTCCGTGAGCGGGAACAGTGCCACACGTCCCTTCTCCCCGGCGGGGAGAAGGTGGCGGCAGCCAGATGAGTGAGAACCACTTGCGCTGAGGGAAACCATCTCCAACCCACGGAGACACCATGAAATCGGTTAGTTTCGATGCCACCAATGTCATCTGCGGCGCACTGCTCGTCGCGACCGGCGCATTTTTTGCGATCCAATCCTACAGTCTCGATTTGGGGACGACGCTCCGCATGGGCCCGGGCTACTTCCCGCTGCTGCTTTCAGCGGTGCTGATCATTCTCGGCGCGGCCGTCTTTGTTCAAGCGATCCGCGCGCAGGGCGAGCCGATGGGGCCGCTTGCCTGGCGCGGCATGCTGTTCATCCTGCCTGCGCCGATCTTTTTCGGGCTGACGGTCCGGGGGCTGGGATTCGTGCCTTCGATCTTCCTGACCGCTTTCATTGCCTGCTTCGCCTCGCATCGGATGACGGTGCTCCGCGCGATTTTGCTCTCGGCTCTGCTGACGGCCTTTTCCGTCGGTGTTTTCAGTTACGGTCTCGGATTGCCGTTCGAGCGTTTTGGCCCCTGGGTCCGGTTCTAGGAGGCCGCGATGGAACTTTTCAGCAATCTGGCACTCGGTTTCGCGACGGCGGCAACGCCGGCCAATCTTCTCTTCTGTCTGATTGGCGTTCTGCTCGGTACGCTGATCGGCGTGCTGCCCGGCATCGGCGCCACGGCGACGATCGCCATGCTTCTGCCGATCACTTTCCAGCTTGAGCCGGTGTCTTCGCTCATCATGCTCGCCGGCATTTATTATGGCGCGCAGTATGGCGGTTCGACGACGGCGATCCTGATCAACATGCCGGGCGAATCCTCCTCCGCGGTGACCGCCATCGACGGCTATCAGATGGCGCGGCGCGGCAGGGCGGGGGCGGCGCTTGCGATCGCAGCGCTCGGTTCCTTCTTCGCCGGCACGGTTTCGACCTTCCTTGTCGCGATCTTCGCGCCGCCGCTGACCGATATCGCCCTGCGCTTCGGCGCTGCGGAATATTTCTCGCTGATGGTTGTCGGCCTGGTGTCGTCGATCGCGCTGGCCCACGGTTCCGTCATCAAGGCACTGGCGATGGTGGTGCTCGGGCTGCTGCTGGGCCTCGTTGGCACGGATATCTATACCGGCACACCACGCTTCACGCTCGGCATCCGCGAATATGCGGACGGCTTGAATTTCGTGGCACTTGCTGTCGGTGTCTTCGGCATCGCCGAAATTCTGCGCAACCTGGAAGGGGAGAAGAACCGAACGGTTGTGATAGCAAAGGTCTCCGGCCTGCTGCCTTCACGCGAAGAATTCAAGGAGATGATCGCGCCAGTGCTTCGTGGCACAGCGATCGGCTCGGCTCTCGGCATCCTGCCGGGCGGCGGCGCGATCCTCGCGTCCTTTGCCTCCTATACGGTCGAGAAGCGGATCTCGAACAAGCCGAAGGAATTCGGCCAGGGTGCAGTTGCCGGCGTCGCAGGCCCAGAGTCGGCCAACAATGCCGGCGCGCAGACCTCGTTCATTCCGCTTCTCACACTCGGCATCCCGGCCAATCCGGTGATGGCGCTGATGATTGGTGCGATGATCATTCAGGGGATCGTGCCGGGACCGAACGTCGCGACCGAGCAGCCGGCGCTCTTCTGGGGCATCATCGCCTCGATGTGGATCGGAAATCTGATGCTCGTCGTCCTCAACCTGCCGCTGATCGGGCTCTGGGTGAAGCTGCTGACAGTGCCGTATTACGTGCTCTTCCCGATCATCATGGCCTTCTGCTCGATCGGGGTCTACAGCGTCAATTCCAACGTCTACGACCTCTATGCCGTCGCCTTCTTTGGGTTCATCGGCTACCTCCTCGCCAAGCTCAGATGCGAGCCGGCGCCGTTGCTGCTCGGTTTCGTGCTGGGTCCGCTGCTCGAAGAAAACCTGCGGCGGGCGATGATCCTTTCGCGGGGCGATCCGATGACCTTCGTTTCGAGGCCGATCAGCGCGGTCCTTCTTGCGATCGCCGCGGCAGTCCTCATCGTCGTCTTCCTGCCGAGCGTGAAGAAGAAGCGCGAAGAGGTCTTCGTCGAGGAGGGTTGAAGTTCGCCGCTCTTTGTTGAACAAAGGATAACCCGACGCGGGCGCCGTTTTGGCGCCCGTTTCGCATGACAGGACATCCAGGCCCATGAACATCCCCGCACGGATCAAGGACGATCTGGCCTTTCTCACATCGCTGCGCCGCGATCTGCATGCCCATCCGGAGCTCGGCTTCGAGGAGGAGCGCACGAGTGGCATCGTGGCGAAGCTGCTGGAGGAAGCGGGCATCAAGGTGCATCGCGGCCTTGGAGGCACGGGGGTCGTTGGCACACTGCAAGTGGGAAACGGCACGCGAGTGATCGGCCTTCGCGCGGATATGGATGCGCTCGCGATGCCGGAGATCGCCGAGCGACCGTACAGATCGACCATGCCCGGCAAGATGCATGCCTGCGGACATGATGGACATACCGCCATGCTGCTCGGCGCGGCGCGTCATCTGGCGGCGAGCACGGGCTTTTCGGGCACCGTGCATTTCATTTTCCAGCCGGCGGAGGAAGGCAGAGGTGGTGCAAGGCGGATGGTGGAAGAGGGGCTTTTCGAACTCTTCCCTTGCGATGCCGTCTACGGTCTGCACAACCTGCCGGGGCTTGCCGTCGATGAGATTGCGGTGGTCGAGGGGCCGCAGCTTGCCTCTTCGGATAGCTGGCGCATCACCTTTCGCGGAACGGGCACGCACGGCGCAAAGCCACATCTTGGACGCGACCCGATTACCGCAGCAGGCACATTCCTTGCCTCGCTGCAGACGATCGTCGGCCGTGTCGTCGACCCGCTGCAGCCAGCCGTCGTAAGCGCATGTTCGCTGCAGGCGGGTGACCCGAAGGCGCTTAACGTGATCCCGGACGTGGTCGAGATCGGCGGGACCGCGCGGGCCTATTCCGCCAACGTGCGCGACCAGCTTGAGCAGGAGATCGGCCGCCTCGCTGAGGGTACGGCGGTGATGTATGGCATTGCCGCTGACTATCAATTCGAGCGGCGCATTCCGCCGGTCGTCAACGATGCCGACGCGACGCAGCGGGCGGTGGCTGCCGCACGGGCAGTGTTTGGAGAGAAGGTGCGCACCAGCTTTCCGCCTTCGACGGCTGGGGACGACTTCGCCTTCTTCGAACAGAATGCGCCGGGCTGTTACGTGTGGCTCGGAAACGGGCCTGCCATTGATGGCGCTTTGCACCACAATACCGCTTATGACTTCAACGATGATGCGCTTGGGTATGGTGCGGCCTATTGGGTGAAGCTGGTAGAGCAGGAACTGGTGGCGTAGGCAGCTTTGCGGTAGCCCCTCTTCTCCCCAGCGGGGTCCGAAGGACGGATCGAGACCGTTGGCTCGACCCTGGTCGGCCCAAAGGGCCGGATGAGGGGGAGCGGTAACTCCCGCTTCAGCTACAAAATTTCCAACACGGGTCCCTCGAGCAGCTTCCCGGTCAAAACATCTGCAATTCCCCGATCCGTCTGATGCGGACCGGCGTTGCAGGCGAGCGTTGCGCCGAAGCAGGCCTTGAAGACGAGGTAGGGTGGCTGCCAGTCGACGATCTTTTCCATTGCCTTGCGGATGTTGCGGAAGGCGGAGGCGGCGTCCTCCAGCGAAATTTCGGTGACGAGGCCGGAAAGCGGCAGGGGGAGCACTGCTTCGATCTGGCCATCCCTGGCGACAGCCATGCCGCCACCGGCGGCGATGACGGCGTTAGCGGCAGCCGCCATATCCTGCGTATTGCCGCCAAAAACGGTGAGGTTGTGGCTGTCGTGCGAGACCGTGGTGCAGAAAGCACCCCGCCATTCACCCCAGCCCGTCAGGAACCCAATACGCGGGCGGCCATCCGCCTTGCCATGGCGATGGGCGACGGCGATCATGGCGCTGCCCGGCGGCGGCACGACGAAGCCGTCTTTCACCTCGGCTTCGGCCTCGCCCCATTGCGTGAAGCGCGGTTGGTCGATGGTGGCGACGCGGACGCGGTGGCCTTTCGACGGCATTTTGAAATCGTCTTCGCTCAGCGGCGAGAGTTTCACAGAATTGACGAGCGGCGTCGCGTCGAGTGAATGGACCGGCGACGTGAGCCTGCCGTTCTGTGCCATCACGCGGCCGTTGGCAATGACCGTGCGAGCCTTGAAATCCTGCAGGTCTTCGAAGAGGACGATATCCGCGCGGCGCCCGGCGGCGATCAGCCCGAGGTCGGTGCGCTTCAGCCGCTGGGCGGCATTGAAGGTCGCGGCACAAAGCGCCCATTCAGGCTTCAGACCGTAGCGCACCAGACGGCGGATGACGTCATCCAGGCCGCCATCCCTTTCGAGCTCATCCGGGAAGACATCGTCGGTGCAGAGCGTCACCGTCGGTGGCATGTGGCCGATGCCGTTCAGCGCTTCGACGAATTCTTCCAGGAGATGATCATGCGAACCGCGAAGCTCGATCGTCATCCCGGCGGCGAGCTTGGAAAGAAGGTCGGCGCCGGAGGTCAGCTCGTGATCGGAGGTGATGCCGGCCGCCATGAAGGCGTTGAGGTCGGCGCCTTCCAGACCCCGGGCATGGCCGCAGACGAGCTTTCCGGAGGCGAGGCCGGCATTGACAATCGCGCTCATGCGCGGATCGCCATCGATGACGCCGCGCATGTTCATGACTTCGGCGACGCCGCCGAGCGCCGGCGAGCGCAGCATCCCGGCAACCACCGGAGCATCAAAGTCGGCGCCTGCCATTTCCAGATCGGGCACCGAAGGCACGCAAGATGGTGCGAGCAGGATCATGCGCAGCGGCAGAACGCGGGACGCCTCGATCGCCCAACGTACGCCGTCAAGGCCTTGCACATTGGCGAATTCGTGCGGATCCCAAAGGATCGTCGCCACGCCGCGCGGCAGGACCGCCGCGGTATATTCGGCGGGCGTTACCATCGAGCTTTCGATATGCATATGCGTATCGATCAGGCCGGGTGTAACGAACGTGCCACTGGCATCGATGATTTCGGTCGCGTCGGTGCGGCTGCCCGGCGCATGCACGCTGGCGATCAGCGCACCGACGAGGCCGATGTCCGCATCGCGGAAGCGGCTGGTGACCACGTCGAGCAGTTTGCCGCCGGCGATCAGCACGTCGAATGGAGCCGCACCCCTCGCCGCCGCAACGGCGCGGGCGCGCAGCGAAGGATCATTGATATCTGCGGGTTCCCGGCCAAGTTCAGCGTTCATTTGCGGGCCTCATTGAGCAGGGCTGCGAGGATGATGGTGCGCGCCCTCTCGGCATCGATATCAGCAGCGAACTGGGTGTTGAACGTGGCATGCGTGGCGCGCGTTTCGACGACCGTGCGGCCGCGGGTCAAAGACCCTGCCAGCTCGACATCGATGCGGGCAGCGCGGAAGCTCACCGCATCCGGTGCCACGAAGGCGACGGCGGCACACGGATCATAAATCGCCATGGCCGGGCGGCCGCGGCTGGTGCCAATGCGGATATAACCGGCAAGCATGTCGGCGAGCAAGTCGGCGTTGGCGCCACCCGCGGCACGTATAGGCTCGACGTCTTTCGGCTCGGCGAGCACCTTGCGGCAGAGGTCGAGATCGACCATGCGCAGCGGCAGGCTGTGGGCAATGACGATCGCGAGCGCTTCGGGATCGGCAAAAGCGTTGAATTCCGCCGAGGCCGTATGATTGCCAGCGGTGACGCCGCCGCCCATCCAGGTGAGTTCGGTGATGCGGGCGGCAAGATCCGGACGTGCGAGTGCTACGGCCGCGATATTCGTCAGCGGGCCAAGGGCCAGTATGCGCCGCGGACCGTCAGCCTCAAGCCAGGCGGCAGAGCGCGGTGAAGGCGTCGCTTTGCGGAAGTGCCGGGGCGTTCGGCAGGCCTTTGCCAATGGTGGGTATACCGGTATCGCCGAGGATTGCCTGTGCAGTTTCGAGCTTCCCAAGAACGGGCTGAGCGCGGCCGGTATGGATGGGGAACTTCCAGCCGAAGGCTTGCGCGGCGCCTGCGGCATTCGCCTGCACCTGCGGCAGCGGCGTATTGCCGAAGACGAGCGAGACGCCGTCGATCTTGAGTTCGGACTGACCGACCACCAGAATGGCGGCGATGTCGTCAAAACCTATGTCAGTATCGATCCAAACACCCATGATCGTCACCCGAAACGCGAGAGGGTTGCCGCCGCTGCAAGCGGCAGGTCGAAGGAAAGTGCTGCGCCCATTTCGTGAGGCGGCCGGCTGGCATCCACCTCGGCCTTGATCGGCCCGAGCGGCGTATCCAGCAGATATTCACGCGTGCCGCCGGCAAAGGAGGTGCCGCGCACGGTGCCCTGGAAAGGACCGGAACCAAGGGCGACCGTGCTCGGCCGCCAGGCGAGCCCTGCTGCCTGCGGGGGAGAAGCGGGGAGTTCAATGGCGCCGTTCGGTGTGACAAGCCTGCCGTTTTCCAGCTTGAAGACATTCTCGAAGCCGACGAAATCGGCGACGAAGGCGGAGACCGGCTTGTTGTAGATTTCCTCCGGCGTGCCGATTTGCTCGACGCCGCCGTTCAGCATGACCACGATACGGTCCGCAAGTGCCAAGGCCTCCACCTGGTCGTGGGTGACGAAGATCATGGTGACGCCGGTTTCCTTCTGCACGCGCTGCAGTTCGGCGCGCATTTCCAGACGTAGGCGCGCGTCGAGGTTGGAGAGCGGCTCGTCGAGCAGCAGCACCTTCGGCTCCATGACCATGGAACGGGCAAGCGCCACGCGCTGCTGCTGGCCGCCGGAGAGTTCTGCAGGCTTGCGATCAGCGAACTTGGCAAGGCCGACAGACTTGATGCCGGCGCTGACCTTCGCATCGAGATCCTTGCCGCCGATGCCCTTCAAGCGCAGGCCAAACGCGACGTTCTCATAGACCGTCAGATGCGGGAACAGGGCATAGGACTGGAAGACGAGGCCGACGGCGCGCTTGTTGGCCGAAACGTGGGTGATGTCGACGCCATCGAGATTGATGTGACCGGAGGCAGGCGTGAGCAGACCTGCAATGGAGCGCATCGTCGTCGTCTTGCCGCAGCCCGACGGGCCGAGCAAGGCGACGAGTTCGCCTTTGCCGACCGAGAGGTCGAGGTCCTTCACCGCGATGGTATCGCCGTAGGCCAGCGTCAGCTTTTCTAGTCGAAGATAGGCATCATACATAACGAGAGAATCCCAGGAAGCGTTCGGCGAGGAAGACGATGCCGATGGAAAGGAAGGCGAGCAGCGAGGAGAGCGCTGCAATTGACGGATCGTAGGTGGTTTCCATGTAACCCAGCATGTCGATCGGCAGGGTGCGGACGCCGGGGCCGGACCAAAAAAAGCGAGACTGGCACCTGGTTAAAGCTGGTGACGAAGCCGAGAATGAAGGCAGCTAGGATGCCGCCGCGGATATTCGGCATCACGACGCGGAAGAAAGCGCCAAGCCGCGAGGAGCCGAGCAACACGGCGGCCTCCTCGATGTCGGAGCGCAGATTATTAAGGCTCGCGGAGACGACGCGCACGGCATAGGGCAGGACGAGCGCCGTGTGAGCGAAGAAGAGCGCCAGCGTGATGTTGAAGCCGAAAGGCACCACGAGATAACGCAGCATGGCAAGGCCGACGATGATGCCCGGTACGATGATCGGTAGGGAGACCACGGTGCGGACCGTTTCACCGAAGGGCAGCGAATAGCGCGACAGAGCGTAGGCGGCCGGAATGCCGAGCACGAGGGCGGCGAGCGTTCCGAAGACGGCGAGCAACATCGACATCGAAAAGCTGTCGCGGAAGCTCTCAATGGTGAATACCTTGAACACCCAGCGAAGCGAAAGGCCCTGCGGTGGAAAGGAGAGCGTATCCCCGGCCGAAAGCGACGCGGCGATGATGATCAGGAACGGCCCGATCAGGAACGTGAGCACGAGGAAAAGCACGATCGGCGGGAAAAGGCGAGCGGTCATCGCTTGTTCCTCGCGGTTGCCAGGCGCTTCAGCAGGATGTTGGCGGCAAAGCTCATAACGATCAGCATGAAGGCGATGACGCTTGCCGAAACGAAGTTGTTGGCGACCGAGACCTGCTGGTAGAGCAGCGTCTCGAGCATCAGCACCTTGGAGCCGCCGAGCACGGCGGGCGTGATATAGGCGGTGAGCGAGCCGGTGAAGACGAGGGTTCCGCCAACCACGAGGCCTTCACGGGTTAGCGGCAGGATGACCTTCCAGAAGACCTGGAACCAGTTGGCACCGAGCACGCGGGCCGCCGGGATCGCATCCTTCGGCATGTTTTCAAGCGCGCTGATCAGCGACAGGATCATCAACGGCAGGAAGAGCTGCAGCAGGCCGATGAAGACGGCGGTCTCGGTGAAGAGTAGGCGTAATGGTTCGCCGCTGAAACCCATGCCGGTCACTACCTTGTTGACGATACCGGTGCGGCCGAGGATGACGATCCAGGCATAGGTACGGGCAACGGGGGAAATCATCAGCGGCAGGGTGATGAGGCCGATCATCCGTCCCTTGCCTTTGGGCGGCAGGTTGACGATGACGAAAGCCGCGGCATAGCCGATGACCGCGGAGACTGCCGTCACCTCGAGACCAAGCTTGAAGGTGCGGATGAAGACGGTGCGGTTCAGCGTGCCGGAGAAGAAGTCGCCATAGGCGGAAAGCGTCCAGGCGCCTTCCAGCCGAAAACCTTCCGAAAGCAGGATGGCAACGGGCACCAGAAAGACCATGGCGGCAAAGACTGCTGCGGGCAGGGCGAGCGCCAGAGCTTCTGCTCGGTTCTGAAACATGATGCGTCTTTCGATTGGCGGGAGACAGCGGGAGAATGGTCCCGGTAGACCGGGACCAGATGTCACGAGCGCGTTACTGGCCGACCTTGACGTTCCACTCTTTGAGCCACGCGTCTCGATTGTCGAGCGCTGCGGCGGACGGAATGAGCTTGAGGCTCTTGGCGGTGTCCTCGCCATAAGTGAGGTTGTTTGCGGCGGCTTCGGAAACCTTCACGTCCTTGTTGGCCGGGCTATCGATCAGCTTTTCGGCAAGTTTCGTCTGGATGTCGGTCGAGAGCCAGAAATCCATGAACTGCAACGCCAGATCCTGGTTCTTCGAGCCCTTGGTGACGACCATGACGTTCATGCCACCCGTCTGGCCTTCCTTCGGCGTTGCCCAGGCGACCGGAACGTCGAGCTTGGTGAATCCCGCCCAGGAGAAACGGCCGATCGGGGCTGCCCAGATTTCCTCTTGCTGCATCAGCTGTACAAGCTGCGAGGATTTTTCGTAGAAGGTGACGATATCGTCCTTCTTCTCGCCGACAGCTTCGATCGGACCCTTGAGGTCGGCCGTGTCCTTGCCGAGCGCCAGGCCGAGCATGTAGAGCGCCGGCGGTCCCTGATTGGTGGTCACGTTCGGGAAGGCGACGTGGCCGACATATTCCGGCTTCAGAAGATCGGCCCAGGACTCGATCTTCATCTTGTCGGAACGGTAGGCGATCGACGTGGCGTAAAATGTATAGCCGACGCTCATGCCGTCGCTGTTCGGGTCCTTGGCGAGATCATAGAGCTTGTCGAAATTGGTGAGCTTGGAAGTGTCGATCTTGTCGATCAATCCCTTGCGGGAGGCCGAAAGCGCGTCTGCCATGGAGACGACCGCCATATCGACGACCGGGTTTGTCTTGTTCGCCTCCAGCTTGGCCAGGCGCTCGACGCTGTTGCCCGTCTCGACGACGAGCTTGCAGCCGCATTGCTGCTCGAAGGGGTCGTAGACCAGCGTCTTGAAGTCGTCCTGCGCAAAGGCATAGACGGAAACGGTAAGCGTCCGCTCCTGCGCCATGACGCCGAACGGGACAAGCGCGAGCAGCGCTGCCGATGCGATGAGGGATGTCTTCATGTCAGGAGTTCTCCATCTGCAGGTTTTCTTGAACCGGGGCTCACCGGCCCGGATGATTGGCGGGCAATCAGTTGCATGGGCACGCGGTCATTCTCCGCGGTTACGAGTGCGCCCTCCCGGGTGCTGTTTGTTTTTATGCTGTCGAGCAAAGCCGAAACGGCGATCGCGGCGATTAGGTCCATGTCCATTTTTACCGTGGTGAGCGCGGGTGTTATCACCGGAGACCAGATGAGGTCGTCGAAACCGGTGACGCTGGCCTCGGCAGGCACATCGATACCGTCGCGCTGCAGCTCCGTGAGTGCTCGCAGCGCCTGAAGATCGGACAAGGCGGCAAAGGCGGTGAACCCCTCCTCGACCTTTTTTGCCAGGCCGAGAGGACAGCCACTGCCGGCACGGTGCTCGAGCTTTTCGATCCAGAGCGTTTCGGCGCTCATGTCCGGGCGAAGGCCCGAACGGATGCCGCCCGACCGGTCGTTCTGCACGTTTGATTCCGGATTGTTGCCGATGATGAGGATCCGCTTATGGCCGAGATCGGCAAGGTGGGCGGCGATTAGCTGGCCGCCCTGCCAGTGATCGGCGGCAACCGTATTGCCGGGGGTTGATGCCGTGTCGATGACTGCCACAGGACAGCTTGCCGCGGATATGCGCGTTGCGCGGCGGGGCACGATGACCATGCCGTCGACGCCGCGCTCGACCAGCCGGTTGATCGCCTCCGTCTGCGCCGAGACATTGCCGCGCGAATCGGCGATCAGCACGCCGTAACCGGCAGAAGCGGCTGCAAATTCGATTGCCTGCGCAATCTTGGGAAAGAGGGGGTTTGCGATATCCGGAAGAACGAGACCGAGCACGCCGCTTCGGCCGGTGCGAAGCGCCCGCCCTGCCTGGCTTGGAACATATCCAAGTTCCGCGGCATGTTCCCTGATCTTTCCGGCTAGCTGTTCCGAGACGCGCCCCTTGCCGGAAAGCGCGTTCGACACCGTTGCGACGGACACGCCAAGCGACGTGGCAATCCTGCTGAGGTTCGGTGCCGGGCGCAACTGAGCCATGGTTTTCATAGTGCTTTGATTAATCGTTTAATCATACCTACCTGAGGCGTGGTGACTTGTCGAATCCATTTTATGGGGTGGCGCGATTGCACACGGGAATTTTCGTGAAGCAATAAAAAAGCCCCGCATTGCGGGGCTTTTTATCATTCGTAGAAATGGCTTGCTCAGCTCTTTGTGGGTCCCTTTGCCACGGCGGCGGAGACGGCGTTGACCTTGCCGCCCGGGGCATAGCCGCCGCCGATGGCGACGTTGAGCGAGACGTAGTCCTTGGCCATCTGCTGCACCGAAGCGGCAAGACTTGCCTGGGCGAGCGACACCTGGCGCTGGGCGTCGAGCACGTCGAGCAGCGAGGAGGCGCCGTCCTTGTAGCTCGCCGTCGACAGTTCCAGCGATTCCTGCGTCGTCTTGACCTGGGCGCGCAGCGCTTCCACCGTCTGGGCGTCGCGGCGTACCGCCGACAGCGCGTTCTCCACCTCTTCGACGGCGTTGAGCACTGCCGCCTTCCAGGCGAAATAGGCGGTTTTGGCGTCCGACTTGGCGATGTCGACATTGGCGCGCAGGCGGCCGCCGTCGAAGATCGGCAGGCTGAGCGTCGGGCCGAACGACCAGGTGGTCAGGCCGCCGCCGCTGCCGCCGGCCGGGTTGACCCAGGTCGGCGAGATCGCGCCGGAGAGCGAGATCGACGGATAAAGCTGCGATTGGGCGACGCCGATATTGGCGGTCGCCGCCGCCAGATTGCGCTCGGCCACGCGGATGTCGGGACGGTTGCGGATCAGGTCGGCCGGAATGCCGGAGATGATGCCGGCACGGTAGATCGGCTGGGAAGCACCCTTCTGCAGCTCGGCCATCAGCGCCGACGCCGGCAGACCGAGCAGCGTGGCAATGTGATGCGCCGAGACGCGGAAGTTGGTTTCGAGATTAGGGATTTCGGCCTGCGTCGACTGCACCAGGCCCTCGGCCTGGACGACGTCGAGCCTGGAGGCTGCCCCGGCTTCCAGCTGGAACTTGGTGAGGTCATAGGTCTCCCGGCGCGATTGCAGGTTGGCCTTCGACAGCGCAATGCGCTCCTGGAAGAAGCGGGCGTCGATATAGGTCGAGACGAGGTCCTGCAGGAAGGCCAGCCGGGCGACGTCGGCGCTGGCATAGGCCGAATCGAGCGAGGCAAGCGCGCTTTCCTTGGAGCGGCGGTACTGGCCGAAGAGGTCGAGCAGCCAGGAGACGTTGGCGTCGCCGCCGGTGGTGTTGGTGGCGCCCACCCGGGTGCGCTCCGAGCCCATCTGGCCCGATACCGTGTGCGAGGCGCCGACCACCAGGCTCGGCAGCGAGCCGGCGCCGGCAACCGTCACATTGGAGGACGCCGAATTGATGCGCTCCATCGCCTGCAGCACGTCGAGGTTCTGGTCGATGCCGCGCGCCACCAGGCTGTCGAGCTGCCTGTCGCGATAGGCCGACCACCAGGCCACCGTCGCAACATCGCCGATCTCCTTCTTCCCGCCCTCGCCGAACTTTGCCGGCAAAGGCATCTCAGGCGGCGTGTGATCCGGGCCACTCACGCAGCCTGCAAGCAAAAGCAAAAGTGCCGGTGTGGCAAAACGAAGAGATACCATTCATTTCTTCCTGTAACTCGACCAAGTCTCAATTCTTGCCAAAAGCATCATGCTTTGCCGTCGGCCGCGCTTCGTCCCAACGAGGTACACCATGCCGAAGCAGTCCGCGGGCAATGTATCAACGAGTCTTTCATTCTGGCAGTGCATTTTTATCACACTCACGCCACAATTTTCCGGCGGCGGGAGAAGAGGCGGCGGATGACGACGAAAAAGGACGGCACGAAGAAAATCCCGAGCGCAGTCGCCGCGAGCATGCCGCCGAGGACACCGATGCCGATAGCGTTCTGGGCTGCGGAGCCCGCGCCAGTTGCGACGGCAAGAGGCACGACGCCCAGAATGAAGGCAAGCGAGGTCATGATGATCGGACGCAAACGCAGCCTTGCCGCCTCCAGCGTCGCCTCGAAGAGGCCCATTCCGGTCTCCATCCGGTCCTTGGCGAATTCGACGATCAGAATCGCGTTCTTTGCCGCCAGACCTATCGTCGTCAGAAGACCGACCTTGAAGTAGACGTCGTTCGCCTGCCCGAAGAGGGTCGCGGCGGTCAGCGCGCCGAGTACACCGACAGGCACCGCCATGATGACCGAGAAGGGGATCGACCAGCTTTCATAGAGCGCTGCGAGGCAGAGGAAGACGACGAGCACGGAGATGGCGTAGAGCATCGGCGCCTGCGAGCCCGAGAGCCGCTCCTGATAGGAGATGCCCTGCCAGGCGACCGTGTAGCCGCCGCCGAGCTTCGCCGTCAGGGTCTCCATCTCGTTCATCGCATCACCGGAGCTGACACCCGGCGCCGAAGCGCCTTCGAGCGGGATTGCGCTCACCGCGTTGAAGCGGGCAAGCGTCGGCGCACCCTTGACCCATTCCGTCGTCGTGAAGGCGGAGAAAGGTACCATTTCACCCGAATTGTTGCGGGCGTACCAGTGGTCGAGATCGGTCGGCTGCATCCGGAAGGGCGCGTCGCCCTGCACGTAGACCGGCTTGATCTCGCCGTTCAGCGTGAAGTCGTTGACGTCGCGGCCGGTAAAGATAACGGAAAGCATCGCATTGACCGCGGAGATATCGACGCCCATGGCACCAATCTTCTCCTGATCGATGACGATCTTCATCTGCGGTTCGACCTCCTTGTTGTTGCTGCGGAGAGCAACCACCCTGCCGCTGGCACTGGCCATCTGGATCAGCTGCTTGGAGGCGGTATCGAGTGCCGCCGTGCCGTGTCCGCCGGTGTCGACGAGATACATCGAGAAGCCGCTGGATACACCGAGACCCTGGATCGCCGGGGGCAGCAACGCAAAGACCTGTGCTTCGCGGAAGGTGAAGAAGGTCTTCAGAGCGCGCGTCACGATCGCCTGCGCGTGCTGATTGGGATCGCTACGAAGTGAAAAATCCTTGAGCTTGGTGAAGACGATCGCGCTGTTCTGGCCGGAGCCGTTGAAGCCGAAGCCGAGGGCGCCGAAGACCGATTCGACGGCGTCCTTCTCGTTTTCGCGATAGTATTTCTCGACCTTCTCGACGACCGCCTGCGTTTGCTGCGTGGTCGAGCCGGGTGGTGTGGTGACGATCGTCAGCAGAACGCCCTGGTCTTCCTGCGGCAGGAACGAGCTCGGCAGGCGCGTGAAGAGATAGGCACAACCGGCGCCGACAAGCAGGAACACCAGCATGACCCGGATCGGACGCTTCAGCAGATAGCCGATAGTGCGGACATAGCCGTTGGTCGACCGCGTGAAGTTGCGGTTGAACCAGTCGCCGATGCGGTGCTTCTTGTGTTCGCCGACGGGTTTCAGCATGCTCGCGCAGAGCGCCGGCGTCAGCACGATGGCGACGAGGGCCGAAAGCAGCATGGCCGAAACGATGGTGACCGAGAACTGACGGTAGATGATGCCGGTGGAGCCGCCGAAAAAGGCCATCGGAATGAAGACCGCGGTCAGAACGAGCGCGATGCCGACGATGGCGCCGGTGATTTCGCCCATCGACTTCTCGGTCGCCTCAAGCGGCGACAGCTTTTCCTCCGACATGATGCGCTCGACGTTCTCGACAACGACGATAGCGTCGTCGACGAGAAGGCCGATCGCAAGAACCATGGCGAACATGGTCAGCGTGTTGATTGAATATCCCGTTGCCGCGAGAATGCCGAAGGTACCAAGCAGGACCACCGGCACGGCGATGGTCGGGATCAACGTCGCGCGCAGGTTCTGCAGGAAGACAAGAAGAACCACGAAGACGAGAACGATCGCTTCGATGAGGGTGTGGACGACCTTCTCGATAGACAGTTCAACGAAGGGCGTCGTGTCGTAAGGATAGGTGATCTCGACGCCTTCCGGCAGGCCGCGGCCGATCGTGTCGAGCGCAGAACGAACGCGCTCTGCGGTGTCAATGGCGTTGGCGCCTATCGCGAGATTGACGGCGAAGCCGCTCGACGGCTGGCCGTTGTAGCGCGATGAGCCGCCGTAGTTTTCCTGGCCGATTTCGACGCGCGAGACGTCGCTGAGGCGGACGGTGGAGCCGTCCTTTTCCACTTTCAGAATGATCCGCTCGAAATCTGCGACCGTCGTCAGCTGGCTCTGCGCCGTGATCGTCACGTTCAGCTGCTGGCCTTCGACGAGCGGCTGCGCGCCGAGGGAGCCGACAGAGACCTGCGTGTTCTGTGCCTCGATGGCGGAGGTCACGTCGCTTGGCGTCAGCTGGTACTTCTGCAGCTTGAAGGGATCGAGCCAGACGCGCATGGCGTAGCCTGAACCGAAGATATTGATGCTGCCCACGCCTTCGAGGCGCTGGATCTGATCTTCGATCTGATTCGACAGGATGTTGCCGAGATCGACGGAATTCCGCTTTCCATCGGTCGAAACCAGCGAACCGACCAGCAGGATACTGGACGTCGAGCGCGTGACGCTGATGCCGGCATCGATGACGTCGTCGGGAAGCTGCGATTGAACGAGCTGCAGCTTGTTCTGGACCTGAACCTGCGCGATGTCCGGGTCGGCGCTTGTTCCGAAAGTCAGCGAGATGCTGGCCGAACCGGTCGACGAGGTCGACGTCATGTATGTGAGATCGTCGAGGCCGGTCATACCGTCTTCGATGATCGTCGTCACCGATTTCTCGACGGTTTCGGCACTCGCACCGCGATAGGTTGCGTTGATGCGCACCGTGGTGGGCGCGATGTCCGGATATTGCGAGATCGACAGCGTAAAGATGCCGAGCAAGCCCGCGAGCATGATGGTGATCGCAATAACCCAGGCAAAAATCGGGCGTCGGATGAAAAACTTGGCCATCAAATTATTCCTGTGCGGCTTGGGTCAACGTTCGAGGCGGGCGCGTCTTACTGCGCGGCCGGCTTCTGGGCGTCACCGGCCGCTGCCTGCTCGGCAGCCACGACCACACCGTTTTCATTGATCTTCATCGGGACGGGCGTGACCGGCATGCCCGGCGCAATCGACTGCAGACCGCTTATGATCAGCTGATCGCCATCCTTCACGCCGTCGGTCACAAGCCAGGAATTATTGGAGGGCGAGGCGTTTTCGAAGACACGGGTCTCGACCTTGCCGTCAGCGGAGATGAACTGCGCCGTCAGGCGTCCGGTTGCGTCACGGCTGGTGGCGAGTTGCGGCAGGGCATAGCCGACTTCGGCGCCGAGTTCGACGGTTGCGCGGACGTACATGCCCGGCAGAATGACGAGATCCGGATTTGGGAAGAGCACGCGGATGATGAAGGTGCCGGTCGTCTCGCTGACGATCTGCTTCGACATATCCAGCTTGCCCTTTTGGGCGTATTCCTTGCCGTTTTCCAGGATGAGCCGGAAGGCGACATTTCCGCCTTCGTCCCGAACTGTGCCGGATGCCATGGCATCGCGCAGCCTGAGGAGATTGGTGCTCGATTCCGTCAGCGAAACGTAGATCGGGTCAAGCTGGCGGATCGTCGTCAGCGCCGTCGTCTGGTTGGCGGCAACGACGTTACCCACGTTATAGATCGTCTGGTCGATGACGCCGTCGAACGGGGCAGCGATCTTCGTGTGGTCGAGATCGATCTGCGCAGCGGCGAGGGCGGCCTTGGCCGATTCGACCTCGGCATGCGCCTGGAGAAGAGTGGTCTTTGCCGTTTCGAATTCGATCTGCGTTGCGCCGCTGCCGACGAGACGCTGGTAGCGGTCGAAATTGCTCTGCGCGCTCGGCACGCTGGCTTCGGCCTTGGCGATTGCGGCCTTGGCCTGTTCGACGGCCGCAACATAAGGCGCGTCTTCGATCTGGTAGAGAAGGTCGCCTTTCTTGACTTCGCTACCTTCCCTGAAGGCGATTTCGCGAATGATACCACTGACCTGCGGGCGGATATCAGCCGTCTGATAGGCCTCGGCCCGACCCGGAAGGATCGTCGTGACCGGGAAAGTGTCCTTCTCCAGCGCCAAGACGCCGACCGGGGCTGCCTGCTGTGCCGCCGCTCCAGGCGCACCGGTGCCGCCGGCCTGGTTGTTGCCGTTGTCGCTGCAGGCCGTGAGTAATGCGCCAAGCAACAAAGCTGAAGAAATGATGAAGCCACGCCGTATCATGCTGAAGTCCCTTGCGGTTGGCATTTGCGGATCGGATCATCGGCTCCATCGAGGAGCGCTGCCCCCATATAAGGAGCGTGATTACCGGGATTCAAATACCCTTCGATCCGAACTTACGAAAAGATTTCCGAAGTGACGTAATTCAATGATCGTCACTTAGCAAGCGCTATTTTGCAGTGCAGTATCCACAAAACAGACGATCTCCTCAGCCCTGTGTACGAGTGCATCCTTATCGTCACGGGCGATCAGCACGGGGTGCAGCACCGATGCAAGGACATCGGCAACGGTATGGGCGGCGCGACGGGGATCAGTACATTTATAACGGCCTGAGCTAACCCCGTCGCGGATGATTTCTTGGAGTTTCTGCTCGATTCGCTCGCGGTAGCGATTACCCGCTTCGAGCTTCGCCTGAACTGTCGTCAGCACCATTTCAAAGATGTAGGGATTTTCCTGAATGTCCTTAAGGTGGCTGTCGAGAAGCCGAAGCACGAAACGCAGCAGTTGCTCTTTCGGCGGCAGATTTCGGTCGAAAGAGCCGAAGCGCTCGGTAGCGCTGCCGAGATGCCGCTCGGCGATGGCATCGACGAGCGCCACTTTCGAATGAAAATGCTTGAAGACATTTGCCGGCGACATGCCGAGGGAGGAGGCGATGTCGGCGATCGATACGGCGACGAAACCGCGCTGGCGGAACAGCAATTCGGCCATCGACAGAATGTCTTCCCGCGTTTCCTCGGCCTTGCGCCGCGGCCTTCGTGCCATTCGTTCCCCCGCTGGCCTTTCCGGCCGGCACCCCTTATTTGCCAATGCTAGCGCCTTCAGGCGAAAACCCGCAAGCGTAGAGGCTGCTTTCGGGCGGTTCGTCCCGGACTTTTAAGGGAAATAGCGCGCAAGGTTGCGCCGGACACGGGCAACCGGGGTTTCGCCGCTGTTATCCGGCACGAAAGACCGGGCGGTAATCGCCTCATAGGCCTTGATGTAAACCTTCGAGGTCTGCTCAATCAGTTCGACCGGGATCTCGGGGATCTCATCTTTATAGGGGTCGCAACGCTCGGCGACCCAGGCGCGGACGAAATCCTTGTCGAAGCTTGCAGGGCGCGTGCCCGCTTCGAAGGACTGCTGAAAGCTGCCCGCGAGCCAGTAGCGGCTGCTGTCCGGCGTGTGGATTTCGTCGGCGAGGATGATATTGCCGTCCTTGTCCGTTCCGAATTCGTATTTGGTGTCGACAAGGATGAGGCCGCGCTTCGCAGCCATTTCCTGGCCGCGGGCGAAAAGCGCGAGCGCGTATCTGGAAAGCATTTCCCACTGTTCCGCTGTCAGCAGCCCGCGGCTGACGATCTCGCCAGGCGTCAGCGGCTCGTCATGGCCGCCGTCGAATTCCTTGCTGGTGGGAGTGATTACCGGCTCGGGCAGGCGCTGGTTGTCACGCATGCCGTCCGGCAGGCGCATGCCGTACATTTCGCGCTCGCCCTTCTTATAAAGAGTGAGGATCGACGTGCCGGTGGTGCCGGCGAGATAACCGCGGACGACGACCTCGACGGGCAGGATGTCGAGCCGCTTGCCGATGACGACATTCGGGTCCGGATAAGCGATGACATGGTTCGGGCAGATATCCTTCGTCGCCTCGAACCAGTAGCGCGCCGTCTGCGTCAGTACCTGGCCCTTATAAGGGACACAGGTCAGGATGCGGTCGAAAGCGCTGAGGCGGTCGGTGCTGATGATGATGCGGCTGCCATCCGGAAGGTCGTAATTCTCGCGCACCTTGCCGCGGTAATAGTTCGGCAGTTCGGGGAAATGGGCTTCGGAGAGAATTCGCACGGGCAGGGCGGTCCTTTATCGCTCGGGTTCATCCTTGCTCTAGTTTCATTCCGGGGGATGTCAAGCAAATGGCGTTCAAAGCCAGATCAGGGCAACAAGAAGAACGGTGAGAAGATAGGAAGCAACAGCCAGGGGACTGCCGGCGCGCAGGAAGTCTGAAACGCGGTAGCTGCCGATGCTCATCGCCAGCGTATTGTTGTGGTGGCCGAAGGGCGTCAGGAAATCGAGCGATGCACCGGCGGCTACGGCAATCAGATAGGCCGCGGGGGCATGATGCGCCACCTCCGCGAATTCCAGCGCAACGGGGCTGAGCACGATCGCCACCGTCGCGTTGTTGACGAAAGGAGTGAGTGCCATGGCGATGAAAAGCAGGAGTGCGATTCCGGCAAGCGGCATCGATATCGGCACGAATAGGCTCAACCAGTCGGCGATCATCTCGGCCGTGCCCGTCGTCGCAACGGCCGACCCGATCGGGATCATCGCGGCCAGCATGATGACGATCGGCCAGTTAATGTCCGCCATGGCCTGACGGATGTTGAGATAGCCCATCAGCGCAAGAGCGAGCACGACAGCCGCAAATGCGATCTCCGGGCGGGCGGGACCGGCAGCGGAAAGCATCACTCCAGCAGCAAAGATCACGAAGGGCGGCCACGCATTCGACACCGCTTCGCCTGCGGGCTGGGAGGCGAGCGGCAGGCACTCGCATTCTTCAAGCGCTTCGGCGACCGCCTCGGCCGGGCCTTCGAGCACAAGGATGTCGCCGATCGAGAGCTGCAGATCCTCGAAGCGGCCCTCAATCCGTGGCGACCGCATGGAGAGTGCGGCAACCGCGACGTTCCGGCTTTTGAAGACCTCCAGCGAGCGGATGCGCGAGCCGACCAGCGTGCTCTCCGGCATGACAACGGCTTCAATCCGGGTGAAATCCGGCTGCAATCCGTTCAGATCGATTTCCGGAACGAGCGCCGCCGAGGCTGCGAGATCGGCAAAGACCGTGTCGGCGCCTTCGGCAAGCAAGGTATCGCCTGCCGCGATGGTCGACTGATCGAGCGGACCGAAGACGAACTGGCCGCTGCGGAGCAATGCGTGCGGCTGGATTTCAAAGAGGCGGGGGCAATCGAGAAGCCGCACGCCGGCAAGCGGCGAACCCTCAGGAATGCGCCGTTCCGTCACGATGCGCCGCCGGGCTGGCGGCGCAGCGGCAGGCTGGTCGTCCGCTTCCGGAAGCAGAAGCGGAACGAAGGCGGCCATCAGCAGAATTCCGGCGATCGCGACGGGGAGGCCTACATAGGCAAAGTCGAAGAAATGAAAGCCGGCGCCCGTTGCCTTGGCCAATGCATCGCTGACCAGCAGATTGGCCGGGGTTCCGATTAGCGATATGAGGCCGCCGAGAAGTGCTGCGAAGGAAAGCGGCATGATAAGCTGACGCTGCGGGATATTCATGGCGCCGCTGATGCGGATCGCGACGGGCAGCATGATCGCGAAGGCGCCGATGTTGTTCATGAAGATCGAGATGAAACCGGTGATCACCGAAAGGCTGGCGATGACCGCGAAGCCAGATAGTCCGATGGCGGCAAAACGCACAGAGAGGCTATCGAACAGTTTGGCGTGAGCGAGTACCTGAACGATCAGCAGAATCTCGATGACTGTGATGACGACGGGGCTTGCGAAACCGGCGAAGACCTGATCGGCGTGGTAAAGCCCGAGCACATATCCGGCAAGCAGGCCGCCGATCGCCACGACCTCGATGCGGACGCGGTTCAGCGAGAACAGAATGAGCATCGCCGAGAGAAGGATCAGCAGGGATGCTTGCTCGAACGTCATGGGTGGGCTCGCGTTTCAACCGTCAGCGGAATGTAGCCATTCGAAGGGGGCTGTATAGGGAGGGCGCGAGGAAAGGTCGAACAATCCTCATGTTGCGCACGATCAGGCGGTGGGCGCGCGCCAGCGGCCCTCTGCCGTCCTTTCGAGCAACGGCGTCGCGAAGACGCCGACAGTGCGATCGGGCCATTGGGCGCCTGTAGCGGCAAGCTTCTCCCGCCAGCGTCCGGATTGCAGCATCGCTGCGGCAATGACGGCTGGCTCGATGCCGCAGGCCTCCACCAGTTGCAGACCGGAGACGATCGAGCTGCCGCTGGAGATGACATCGTCGATCAGCGCGACACGGCGGCCCTGAAGCAGCGGCAGCATACGCGGGTCTATATAAAGACGCTTCTGCTGCTCCGGCGTGGTGATCGACGACAGGGAGACCGAAAGGTCGTCGCGATACCAGAATTTCCGGGAGGTTCCGAAGGGCACGTAACGCGCGTGTCCGAGCTTTTGCGCAACGGCGGCAGCAAGGGTCAACCCGAGCGTCGGCAGGCCTGCGACGATGTCGATGTCGAAGTGCTCGATCTTTGCCGCCAGTTGCCCGGCCAGCGCATCGAGCACGGCGAAGCTCGCCTGGTTGACGATGAGCGAGGCGAGCGCGTGTTCGCCGTCGGCAAGCACCCGGATCGGCAGACGGAGCTGGCGGCCGTCCTCCAGTTCCGCAACATAGAATGAGGTGAAATCGCCATCCGTCGGGAAGCTGCCCGGCGGATGGAGCTCCTGCCAGAAATCATGCGGCGTGATGTCGTCCATCTGCATCAATTCCGCCCTGTTCTTTCCATGCCCGCCCGCCGCTTCAGGTCGCGCAGTTCCGCCTCGGTCAATGCACGGACCGAGCCCTTCGGCAGTTCCCCGAGATCAAGCCCGCCGATCGCAACCCGCACCAGCCGCAGGCACTCGGCGCCCGTGGCTTCGAGCATGCGGCGAATCTGCCGGTTGCGGCCCTCGTCGAGTTCCACCTCAATCCAGGAGTTCCTATCGCCGCTCCGCAGGAGCCGTGCGGCCGTCGCCGTCAGCACTTCGCCGTCGTTCCGGATGCCGTATGTCATTTCGGCGAGCGATTCCGCATCCATGATGCGGTCGACCTGCACATGGTAGGTCTTGGTCACATGGGTGATCGGATCGAGCAGGGCCTGCGCGAACTCAGTATCGTTGGTGAAGAGCAGCAGGCCTTCGCTTGCCTTATCGAGCCGGCCGACCGGCGAAAGATGCGGAATGTCGAATTCCTTCAGACAGTCATAGACAGTCGGGCGCCCTTCTGGATCGTGCCGGGTCGTCACAAGCCCGCGCGGCTTATTCAGCATCAGGTAGATTTTCGCCTCGGCGGCGATCGGTGCGCCGTCGACTTCGAGTTTTGCGGATGAAAGATCGACCCAGGCGTCAAGATTCCGGATAATCCGCCCATCGACCGCAACACGGCCTTCGGCGATCAGGCGCTCGGCCTGGGTACGGGAGCAATAGCCAAGCTTCGAAAGGGCGCGGGGCAGGGTGACCCGCTTGCCACCGGCATCCGCGTCGGCTTTCCCGCGTTCATGCGATTTCTGCGGTGGGCGCCGCTCCCTCACTCAGCAGTCCTTGTTTGATTGCGATGCCGCTTTCTTTGCACGAACGGCAGATAGATACCAGCGAAGGCGGCGGAAACTAAAAGGAATAATGGAGGGGACCGCGCGTGTTGAAGGGCAGGCGAACAGGGTCGTCCGCGACGGCGGCTCCGTTCATGATATTTTTTAAAGCCTGCCGGCCTTACCGGCAGGCGAGGTAGCCTGCCAGCTCCTGACGATTGACCACGATGCCTGCGGCGGCTTTTACCGGATCAGGATGGGTGTAGGTCAGGCTCGGCATTTCGGGTAGTTCGAGTGCCTGGCGCATGTTCATGATGCCAACTGCATGGCGACCGTTCGCGCCGTCGACGCTGACCTCGATGATACAATGCGCCTTCTTGTTTTCCATGGTTTATCCTCCCTCATTATTATGATCGTCCTCATGTCATTAAAAATTGGTTTTTCTAAGACGTAAGTGTTTATGGGCCCTACCGAATTCCGGGTCAGGGGCCCTTCAAAAAGTCATCTTTATTGTGCATCGCGGCAATTGTCCTGACCGCTACCGCCACCAATGGCGCGGCTCTTGCTGCTGATAACCGCTCATCAGGTAGCCGGCGAGGAATCCCAAGGCGCCGGCGAGCGCCAATGCGGTTGTCGTTGCTGCCGCATGTTCGCGCGCAGCACCTGCTGCGGCTTTGCTCTCGGCGCGGAGCTGGGCAACGGCGTTCTTGGCACGAGGGAGCGATTCATCATAGGCTTTGCCGGCGCGATCGCGTACTTCGTAATAGGCTTCGGCGCCCTGAGCGGAAATCATCTTCTGCAGGCGCGACACTTCCTGTTGAAGCGCAGTGATGTCTTTGCTGACGGATGCACGGATGTCTTCGGTATTGGTAGGCATATCGGTCTCCTTTCCTGCAATGGAAGAAAAACACGAAACGCCGCATTAGGTTCCGATTTCGGGCGATATCGGCCACGGTCGCTGTTTCGGGCTGATCTTTACCGTTGATTGACGATAAATCCGCCTTTCACGGCTGTTTTTGAATAATTTTTGGCCGGCAGACAGGTGGATTTTCGCGATTTTTGACCAGTCGATAAAGATTTCCTTCAATGAAGCGCGGTGAAAAGCGGGCCTGTGAATAATTCTGCCTTAAAATCCCTAGTGAAAACAGACTGTTACAAAAATGTCAAAAAAGTTGGATTGGTGGTGTTGA
>NZ_JBWCDC010000002.1:0-514726 GCF_056279785.1 Rhizobium sp. USDA 3886
GACGTGGCCGATGACAGCAATGGGAGGGAACTTGGACGTGCCGGCCTCGTCAGCGCGTGCCATGTCGGAACATCGCAGCCGCGAACCCGCTGCTCTGTCTCGGTGTCACAGCGCTGACATTGGATGCGACAAACTCGGCCGCCCGGGCAGTTGCCTCCTGTTATCAACGCGATAATGTCGGACCGTGATTCGTCGCCTGGAGGATCTATGCGTCAGCAGACAAAGCCGTTTATCGTCGAAATCAAGCAATCCCGAAAGCTGAAAGCCACCGACCGGAAACCATCGATCTGGGGGAAGCTGGACCTCACGTCCGATCAGAACACCTTGGGGGAGAGAGAGCCGAAAGGGCTGTCTGCCGTTGCGGATGACAACGACCGACCTTAGCATTTCTACGCGGCCGCTCTCTCGTCGGCCTGAATGGGTTGGAGACCGCGCAGGAAGCCGACAGCCCGCTGGGCATGCGCCGCCGCCTGAAAGATAGCCCGTTTGTCGTTGGAAAGAACCTGCAGCCACGAGCTGAGGTAAGACGCATGGTCCGGCCGTGGCTCCAGCTCCGGCGCGATCCCGAGATCGGCGCAAAGGAAGCAGCTGCCGAGCTCGGCAACATATCCTGACAGTCAAGAGAGCGAGGTCGCCTTTCGGCCCGAAGCGGTCATTACGCCTCTCAAAAAGTGGCAGCCGGCTAACAGCGCTGTGGACCTGATGCTCTTCATCGCGGCGCTCACACAAGGAACGCTGAACCGCTTTTGTAAAGGATGCAGGCGGCGACAGCATAGATGAGTATCGAGAAAATCCTATTGAGCACGTTCTTGTAGGCCGCAAGCCTTGTCGCAAGCAACATACCCAAAACGCCTCCGGCCACGCCGCCGCTGATGAACTGGGCCGCCAATGTCCAGTCGACCAATCCCGACATCGCGTAGTTGATTGAAGTCGCCAGTCCGAATGCACCAACAGCCAGCAGCGACGAGCCGACGGCGCTGATCATCGGCATGCCCGTAGCGGCCATCAGGCCCGGCACGATCAGGAACCCTCCGCCGATGCCGAAGAATCCGGACGCTACGCCAGACGCCAGCGCAACGGCAGTGGTGGTCAGGCACATTCTCGTATCAACAGGCCGCGGAGCGGCATGCACGGCCTTCTGTCCACGCAGCATGATAGTCGCGATCACAATCATCACGATGCCGAAGAAGAAGAGGAGAGCGGAGCCATCCATGGCTTTGCCGAGTGACGACCCAGCAAGCGCTCCGATCGATCCGATTGCGGCGAAGACCAAGGCGCAGCGCCACCAAATCTTGCCTTTCGTGGCGTGTGAGGCGAGGTTGGCGAACGCGTTCATCGAGACGGCAAGCGCTCCTGTTCCGATCGCGACATGCGGCTGGGCGACCCCCACGACGTAGAGCAGAAGCGGAGTGGCAAGGATTGAGCCTCCGCCACCGAGCAGTCCCAACATGAAACCCACCAAGCCGCCTGACACGACAGCCGCTATGATGCTCGTGTTCAATTGACTTGCCCAGCCCATCTGTCGTGAGCGACCATCCCGAGCACCATCGCAAAAACAAAGACAATGACCTCCACCTTCCCCAAAGCGAGCGCCGAAATCGCCGGGCCGGGACAAAATCCGGCAATGCCCCAGCCGATGCCGAACAGGGCCGAACCGACCACGAGACGACGATCGATCGTCTGCGTTCCGGGAAGGTGGAACTCCCTGTCGAATACTGGCTTCGAAAGACGGCGGGATACGGCTACGCCAAGGAAGGCGACGACAACAGCGCCACCCAGAACGAATGCCAGGCTCGGGTCCCACGCGCCGAACACATCGAGAAAACCTTGCACGCGCACGGGGTCGAGCATGCCGGAGAGCGACAGACCCAGTCCGAATATAAGACCGGAAACCAAAGCCGTCGCGATCTTGGGAACGCTGTTCCTCATGACATAAACCCTCTGATGAAACTGACGGTCACGACGCCAGCGGTCAGGAAGGTGACATATGCGAGCCCTGCGCCAGTCTTCCGACGATGCCGCTGATTCCAGCGATCCGGCCGTTGAGGAGCAGGAGCATCGACGCCGAAAGGCCGATGAGCATGCCGCCTGCCAATGATGGGAAAAATTCGATCATTCGATGTCTCCGTCGGCGCAGAAGATGTCGTAGAGCGCGCCAACGAGACGCTCCGCCTTCCGTGCCGTCAATTTGTAGTAAATCTGTTTGCCTTCCCGGCGCGTTTCGACGACCTCCGCCTCCCGTAAAACGGTCAGTTGCTGCGAGAGATTGGGTTGGTGGATGTCGAGTTTCTCTTCGAGTTCGCTGACCGAATACTCGGCCTTGATAAGGGTGCAGACGATCATCAGCCGCATCGGATGGGCGAGCGTCTTGAGAAGCTCCGAGACTTCGGATGCTTTGTCCTGCAGGTCGGTGAGGTCCGCCACGCGCTGGCCTGACTTGTCGGGATTCATGTCCGTCACCAGGCAGCGCCCTCCAAGGCGTCCAGTGGAATCTTGAGGTAGCGTTTTCCGTTATCCTCCGGTTCGGGCAACCGACCGCCGCGGATATTGACCTGCAACGAATGCAGGATGAGCTTCGGCATCGGCAGCGTCCTGTCACGCTCCGTCCTGATCTTGACGAAGCCGGCGACATCGCGGCCGACAATGTGCTGGTTTTGCCGCTTCTGTTCGCCGACCGTGCTTTCCCATTTTGGCTGGCGTCCGTCCGGTTGGTAGTCGTGCCCCGTGAACAGGCGCGTCTCGTCCGGGAGCGTCAGGATTGCTTGGATCGAATTCCAGAGGTCGGATGCGTTGCCGCCCGGGAAGTCGGCGCGCGCTGTGCCGCTGTCTGGTTGGAAGATTGTATCGTGCACGAAGGCCGCATCTCCGATAACATAGGTCACCGATGCCAATGTGTGGCCCGGCGAGAACATCACGCGTCCTCTGATCGATCCGACCGTGAATTCCTCGCCATGGGCGAACAGCTTGTTCCACTGAGAACCGTCTGTGGCCAGTGAGGGCCAGTTGTAGATGCCCTTCCAGAGTTTCTGGACATCCACGACGCGTTCACCGATCGCGGTCGGTGCGCCTGTCTTCGATTTCAGGTATTGGGCGGCGGAGAAATGGTCCGCATGCGGATGGGTGTCGAGAATCCATTCGACCTAGAGGCCCTTCGTGGCGACATATTCAAGGATGGTGTCCGCATTCTTGGTTGCCGTCGCGCCGGACTTTTCATCGAAGTCCAGGACCGGATCGACAATCGCACACTTTGCCGTGGTCGGGTCCGACACCACATATTGGACGCTCCATGTGCGCGGATCAAAAAAGCCCTTGACCTCGGGCCGCACCAAATAGTGGCGCGAAAGCCATTTTTCCGCGGCCGAAAGGTCAAAGCCGTACTTCCGGCCATACGCCGCGACGTCACTCTGCCCGATGCGGCCGTCGAGGACTTCGCCAACGACATGAAGAAGCAGCGCTCGGGTGCCGGATTTGCAGTGGGCCATCACCTTTCCCCCCGCATCGACGAAAGCCTTCTGGAACGCGCGCACATCAGCTTCAGTGATCGACGGACCTGTGACGGGAATGAAGGTGTACTTCATCCCGGCGCGTCGGGCTGCGTCTCGTTCCCTGACGTTGCCAGGCTGATCGGCGTCTTCGAGGTCGGGACGGACGTTGATCAAAGTCTTGAAACCTTGGGAGCCAAACTGGCCGATCGCATCCATATCCGGCTGTGCGCCAACCCAAAGCTGCTCTGTTATCCGAGTGACGGACATGACTTACTCCTCATTCAATATACATAATAATATAATGTATATTGAATGGCTGTCAAGGTGTCCTTCGACTGTCGTGTGGCGGCTAGCGCGTGCAATAGGAACCGCAGATGCACGTCTCCTTTTGGCGCGAAGCCGCCGAAGGGTTCGTCTGCAGTCGCAACGAGCGCACGCTCCAGGTAAAGCTCGATTTCGCGGACGCTTTTGCCCTCAAGCAAGGCGATCTCGGCGATGGTCCTGCCTCTCGACACCACCGAAGGCAGGACTTTTCAAGTGGCGAAAGGATCGATGTCTCTATGTTACGTTATAACATATCACATAATAGGAATTATGGAACTAAGCTGCGGTTTCGGAAGTGTTGCTTTTCCCACCGAAACCGCACTCTTTGGAACATGACGGTCATTTGGGCAATGTTGCTTTTTCGATCCTAATGACCTTTTAGGCAACCTTCCGAAACCTTGTGAAAGGTCATTTGGCTGTAGCGTTCTCGCGCTACACTGAAGTGCAGCGCACACTGGCCCGCCAGATGTTCTCCACCATCCGTGAAAATATCAGCCCGGCGATTGCGGCAGCTGCATTCGTCTTCATCGCAGGAACGATCCTGATTATGAACGCAGTCTGAAGCACAACGGAATTCTCATCGGATCCGTGGCTTTAGGTTCGCAATGGCGCTGGCCGCTCAGGTTCAAGCCACGTTTCGGACAGGGCGATCCGGACTGTGCCGCGGATATCCAGCGCATGGGCCGCAACGACGAGCTCGTACTCGCCGGCTGGTGCGACAAACGCTTTCGCTTCGACATCGAAATAAGCGAGGTCGCGCAGGCGTATCCCGAGGCTGACCGTCCCCTTCTTGCCCGGCGCCAGACGCAGCTTGCCGAAGGCCCGCAGTTCCTTGTCTGGCCGGTCGATCTTTGAGCCGATCGGACGAACGTAGAGCTGCACGACGTCCGAGCCGGCTCGAGCCCCGGTATTCGTCACGTCCACCTCGACTGAAACGCCCGCTTCTCCGATCGTTGATGAGGAGAGCCGCGGCGCGCTCCACTCGAAGCTGGTGTAGCCAAGGCCATAGCCGAATGGAAAAAGCGGTGTGATCGCGCGCGTGTCGTGATGGCGATAGCCGACATAGATGCCTTCGCTATACACGACATGGCCGTCCTTGCCCGGATAGGTCAGCGGATCGTCGGTAAAGGACGAGTTGTCGGCAAGCGACTTCGGGAAGGTTTGCGGCAGGCGGCCGCCCGGCTCGACATCGCCGAACAGCACGTCGGCCACAGCATTGCCGAGTTCCTGGCCCGGATACCACATCTGCAGGACGGCTGCGACGTCGCCAAGCCACGGCATGGCAATCGGCCCGCCGGTCTGCAGGACAACGACCGTGTGCGGATTGACCGCAGCGATGCGGGCGATCATCTCGTCCTGGCGACCGGGTAAGGAAAGACCGGGCAGGTCGCGGCCTTCAGTATCCCACTCGCCTTCGCGGCCGGCAAACACCACTGCCACATCGCATTCGCGGGCGCGGCTTACCGCTTCCTCGACAGCGTCATCACCCAGAGGCACTTCGACACCGAAGCGGATGGCGCTGAAGGCGATCCCTTCGAAGGTTTCGTCGAGTGTACGGAAATCGATCGACACCGCGTAAACGTGGCCGGCCTCAAGCGTCATTTCGTTGCGTACCTCGACATTGCCGAGACCGAAGAAATTGTCGCCTTTCTGCCAGCCATCCTGGCAATTCACCAACAGATGACCATCGACAAAGAGCTTGCCGAGGCCGGCGGTGGTCATGCCGAAGACATGCTCGCCGCTTGTCTCGGGCTTGAAGCTCCCGGTGACCCGGGCAGAGAAGCTCTTGCGGTCGACCACATCCGGCAGATCGAACCAAAAGAACTCACCCGCCGTGCCATCCTGACGCCAGACAACAGGGCCGCTGCAATCGGTGCTGGCGAAGAATTCTACAGCGAGCGGACCGGAGAACAGCCGGGTCAAACGATTGTTCTGTACGCCCCTGGCATGAAACACGCTGTTGGCGCCGGAAAGCGTCTTGCGGATGCCTTCGAGCGGGCTGACCTTGTAGTGGGCGTTGATCTGAGCACTGCCGCCACCCATGACGCGGGCTTCATCGGCATTCGGCCCGAGAACGGCGATCCTGTCCAGCGATGACTTGTCGAGCGGCAGGATGCCATTATTCTTCAAGAGCACGGCGCCCTCAGCGCCGAGCTTGCGGATGAGCGCCCTATGATGCGGATGGTCCTCGGCCTTCTCATCAGTCATCAGCGGATCGGCGAATGCGCCGACGCGCTCCAGAAGCAAGAGCATGCGACGGGCCGATGACCGCACGGTCTTGGGGTTCACCTTGCCGTCTTTTACCGCCTGGACGAGCTTTTCCCCGCGATCGCGCGCCGGACCCGGCATTTCTAGGTCAAGCCCTGCATTGACGGTCTCACCAGTCGAATGAGAGCCAAACCAGTCCGACATGACGATGCCCTCGAAACCCCACTCCTCGCGCAGCACTTCGGTCAAAAGCCAGGAATGCTCGCTGGTATAGGTGCCGTTCAGGCGGTTATAGGAGCACATCACCGCCATGACGCCAGCTTTCTTCACCGCCGCTTCGAAGGGCGGCAGATAGATTTCGCGCAACGCCCGCTCGTCGACATCGGACGACATGGTCTGGCGTTCGATTTCGGATTCATTCGCTGCGAAATGCTTGACGGTTGCCGCGACCCCGCCACCCTGGACGCCCTCTATATAGGCGACAGCCAGTTCGGACGTCAGATGCGGATCTTCGGAATAGCATTCGAAATTGCGGCCATTCAGGCCGGAGCGATGGATATTGACTGTCGGTGCCAACAGGACGCGGGCGCTCTTGGAGCGCGCCTCCTCGGCCAAAGCGGTGCCCATGTCCCGCACCAGCTCCGGATTCCAGCTCGCGCCGAGCGCAATCGCGGCCGGGAAACAGGCCGATTTCACGCCACCGACAAGCGATCCGCCGCCGCGCGCTCCGTTCGGCCCGTCGGTTACCTTGATCTTTGGAATGCCGAGCCACTCGATCGGAACCGTCGTCCAGAAGTCCGCGCCCGACAACAGGGATACCTGCTCTTCAAGGGTCATCTTGTCCAGAAGTGCGTCGATCATCGGTTCCCTCCCTTATGACGATGTTTCGAATGGTTTCACCTGACGCCGGGAACCAGCGCGCTCAGCAAGACATGCACAAAATCGCAAAAAGCGGCTACGGTCTATACCAAAGGCACGCGCTGTTCGATGGAAAACCCTGAGCCGAGTGCAACCAAATCGTGACGGAAAGACAGATCGCAGCGAGGCTGGTAAAATCCGGCCTCTAAGCCATGGCGGATCTTCACCGCAGGTCATTAGGGTTTCATCGGCCCCCGAAAGGGGGGGCGGTTTCCGTATTTGCTCCCAAAGTGCGTAAGTTTATCGATCTGGCAACGATGAACCAATGAGTGCTAATTCCGACGTGAAGCCGGCCGCCATATGTGGCGAACGACCTTCCCTCGAGACATGACGAGATCGTATCCGTGAGCATCAAATTCCGAGCGCAGCATCTCAACATCGTAGACGCCTTTTCGCCACAGCTCCCGGAGGGCATCCCCAACGAAAACGTGCTCTACGATCCTCTCGCAAAGGGTGGAGTAAAGGTAGTTAGATTCAACCTGCATTGGCGCCCTTACGAGCCCAAACTCGTTTGACCTGGCTTTCGCTACAACCGGCGAGCTTCGCTGTCCGGGCAATACTATTTCCTCCCAATTTGCCGGTCGATTTCGCCAGATCAATGCCTTGCCGTTGGCGTTCACGCCGATCCTCGAAATCGTCCCGAGCCATTTGCAGCGCCAGCTTCAGCAGCATGTCCTGGATTGCCTCGAGCACGATCTTGGCAACGCCATCCGCGCCGGCAGCGAGATCACTGAGATCCACCACGCCGGGCACGGCCAAGCGTGCACCTTTGCTCCAGATCGCCGCGACCAGCTTCTCGGCCTCAGGTAATGGCAGCCGACTAATGCGGTCGATCTTTTCGGCGATGACGATTTCGCCTGGCTGAAGATCCGCGATCAGGCGCAGCAGCTCCGGCCGATCGGCGCGAGCGCCTGAGGCCTTCTCGCGGTAGACGCCGGCGACATAGTAACCGGCCTGCTTCGCGTCGCCGATGATCGTCTCTTGGCGATCCAGGTCTTGTCCTTGAGTACTTACGCGCAGATACACTCGGGCGATGTGCATTGCCTCTCCTGATGGTCAAATAGGGTATACCCCCATGCGCCATGGCTCGGATTGAGCTGCGCCGGATGGCCCAATAGGCTGGCAAATAGCTAGCTCATCTTGCGAGGAACAGCACCGCCTCTGACTTCAGGCTGACCGACCGGCCGCCGCCGAACGAAGCGGTATGGACGGCAGGTCCGGGCGCGGCCGCAAGGGGCGCGGATTGCCCATACAGGATCAGGAACAGAAGGACTCGCAACATCGCCCCCTTCCATGGTCAATGCAAACCGATCTTATCGTATCCTTGGTAACACCGCGACCATGGATCACGCCCCCGAAGGGAGCACCTCGCCCGGCGGTTCGCTACTCGCGCATGAACGCCTGCATCTCCTCAGGCGTGACCTTGCCGTTCTTGTCGGCATCGACACTGTTGAAAATGCGTTTATGGATCGTCGTCACTTCCTCGAAGGAAAGCGCACCGTCGCCGTCGGAGTCCGCGACAGCAAACATGATCTTCATCATATGCCCGCGCATGTCCATCATCGGCATGCTCATCATGCCCCGCCCCATCATCCCGCCGGGCATCATGCCGGGACCGCCGGGCATTGCCCCTTGGCCCTGACCCGTTGTTCCCTCGTCCGCCTCGGACGCCTGCGCCGATGTCGCAGGATGATGCGGGTCGGCTTCGTTCGTTTGTGAGAGCGCGACACCAGCTCCGCCGACAGCGATCAGCGTGGCCAGCATGGCCAGCATGGCCGCATGTGGCAATCTTGTTGTCGTCATGTCCATTCTCCTTTTGCGTGGTCTTCTTCCACCTGCGTCCTCTATCCTGCGCAGGACAGGCATTCACAGATCATCCTCCAGCAGGCGCCGGCGGCCTAGTCCAAGGACGACCGGCGCAGCCGCAGCGAGTTGCCGATGACACTGACAGAGGACAACGCCATAGCGGCGGCCGCGATGATCGGTGAGAGCAGCAGCCCCAGGGCCGGATAGAGCGCGCCGGCTGCTATGGGCACGCCGGCTGCGTTGTATATGAAGGCGAAGAACAGGTTCTGGCGGATGTTGCTCATCGTGGCATGGCTGAGCTTGCGCGCCCTGGCGATGCCCTGCAGGTCGCCCTTGAGCAGCGTCACGCCGGCACTTTCGATCGCGACGTCGGTTCCCGTACCCATGGCGATGCCGACGTCGGCGGCGGCAAGCGCCGGGGCGTCGTTGACCCCGTCGCCGGCCATTGCGACGACGCGTCCTTCGCTTCGAAGCCTGGCGACCACCTTTCCCTTGTCTTCCGGCAGGATCTCCGCCTCCACCTCGTCGATGCCGAGCCGGCGCGCCACCGCTTGCGCCGTCGTCCTGTTGTCGCCGGTCAGCATAACGACGCGGATGTTCTCCTCCTTGAGTGAGCGCAGCGCCTCGGGCGTCGTCGCCTTGATCGGATCGGCGATGGCGACAAGACCGCCGACCTTGCCGTCGATGGCGACATAAATCACTGTCGCGCCCTCGCCGCGCAGCGCGTCGGCCTCGGCCATGAGAGCGGCAAGATCGACGCCTGCCTCAGCCATGATCCGGTGGCTGCCGATGACCAGCTTCCTGCCATCGACCGTACCGGTAACCCCTTTGCCGACGGGGCTGTCGAACTCGCGGGCCTCGCTCAGGGCAATGCCCCTCTCCTGCGCCGCTGCGACAATGGCCGCGGCAAGGGGATGTTCGCTGGCACGTTCGAGCGTTGCGGCCAGCCTCAGGAGTTCCGCTTCGTCTATTCCTCCGACTGCCTTCAATTCGGTTACCTTCGGCCTGCCTTCCGTCAGTGTGCCGGTCTTGTCGACGATCAGCGTGTCGATCTTTTCGAAGCGCTCCAGCGCCTCGGCGTTCTTGATGAGGACGCCCATTCGCGCACCGCGCCCGACGCCCACCATAATCGACATCGGCGTCGCCAGTCCGAGAGCACATGGGCAGGCGATGATCAGCACGGCGACGGCGGCGACGAGGCCGTGGGCAAAGCGCGGTTCCGGTCCCCATACGCCCCAGGCGACGAAGGCGGCGACCGCGATTAGGATCACCGCCGGGACGAACCAGCCCGATACCTGGTCGGCGAGACGCTGGATCGGAGCGCGAGAACGCTGGGCGTCTGCGACCATGCGGACGATCTGCGACAGCATCGTGTCGCGCCCGACCTTGCCGGCCCGCATGACGAAGCCGCCGCTCCGGTTCATGGTGCCCCCAATCACCTTCGCGCCGACGTCCTTCGTGACCGGCATGGATTCGCCCGTAATCATGGATTCGTCCACGGAGCTGCGCCCCTCGACGAGCTCGCCGTCGACAGGCACCTTTTCGCCCGGACGGACGCGCAGGCGGTCACCGACCGCAACGGCGTACAGCCCGACGTCCTCGTCGGAGCCGTCGTCCTTGATGCGGCGTGCCATCTTCGGTGCGAGGTCGAGCAGCGCCCGGATGGCGCCGCCGGTCTGCTCACGCGCCCGCAGTTCCAGAACCTGGCCCAGCAGCACGAGTACGGTGATGACCGCCGCTGCCTCGAAATAGATCGCGACCGAACCGTCGACAGCGCGGAACGTGGCCGGGAAGATGCCAGGCACGGCCGTAGCGACGACGCTGTAGATCCAGGCCACGCCCGTGCCCATCGCGATCAGCGTGAACATGTTGAGGCTGCGGTTGACGAGCGAGGCCCACGCGCGCTTGAAGAACGGCCATCCGGCCCATAGAACCGCGGGCGTGGCCAGCACGAGTTGGATCCAGTTGGAAAGCTGCGCTCCGAGCAACATGTGCAGGTTGGTGAGATGGCCGCCCATCTCGAGCGCGAGAACGGGCAGCGACAAGGCCAGTCCGATCCAGAACCGCCGCGTCATATCGACAAGTTCGGCACTTGGTCCGGTCTCCCTCGTGGTGACCTCCGGCTCGAGCGTCATGCCGCATATCGGACAGGTGCCGGGGCCGATCTGCCGGATCTGCGGATGCATCGGGCAAATATAGATCGCACCTTCTGGGGCCCCCGGCTTGGAAACCGCTTCTTCCTCGTGATGGTGATGGCCGCCATGGGCATGGCCCTGCTGGACGTTGTGGTCAGTCATGGACGGCTCCTCCTCGATGGCTGCCGGCGGCATCCGTTCCGCGGCCGAGGCTTGGGATGAAGCGGGGAACGGTCCTGGCATAGGCGTCCCATTTGGCTCCAAACTCGGCCCGCGAGGCCCCCTCCTCGCGGTCCGCAAGGCGAATATAGACCCATACCAGCACCGGAAACATGACGAGCGTTACCACGGTCGGCCATTGCAGTAGGAATCCGATCATGATGACGACGAAGGCGTCGTATTGCGGATGGCGGACGCGGGCATATGGTCCGGTTGTCGCCAGACGGTGGTCACACTGCGCGGCGTAGAGCACGTGCCAGCTTGAGGCGAGCAGCCAGAAGCCCGCGATGATCAGGGTGTTGCTGAGAAGGTGGAACGGCCCGAAATGCGGGTTGACGCGCCAGCCGAACATCATCTCGAGCAGATGGCCAGCGTCGTGCGACCAGAAATCGATACCTGGAAACTGGCGACCGAGCCAACCCGACAAAAGATAGATGGTCAGCGGAAAGCCGTACATCTCCGTGAAAAGCGCGACGACGAAGGCGGAGAACGCTCCGAGCGTTCGCCAGTCCCGCTTTGTGTCAAGCCTCATGAAGCTTGCGGCGAAGACAATGAACACCACGGAATTGATAATCACCAGGCTCCAGAGCCCGTAGGCCGGGGTGTCAGACATCGTCCGTCTCCTTATGTTGCGTCATGCGCGCATCGCGACCCGAATGATCGTGGTGGCCGGAATGGCCGCCGTGTCCGTGATGCATGAACATGTGCATGAGCGGACAGGCCAGGATGAGAAGCCACGGCAGGATGCCGAGGACGTGCACGCGGTGCTCGTAGGCGACGAGCCCTGCCGCGATGACGGCGAAGGCGATAAAGACGGTTCGGCTGTACGTGCTCCATGCCGACGGAGAGGGATGGTTCTGATCCATGAGGATGCCTCGATTCCATAGAGTTGCAGAAAGGGGTTCGCGGTCTCGGAGATCGCGTCAGCCCATGCCGTCATAGGTGACGTAGGCCATCATGCCCGTCGCCATGTGGTAGAGGTGATGGCAGTGAAGCGGCCAGCGGCCAGGATTGTTGGCATCGAAGGCCAAGGTGACGCTCGCCATCGGCGGCACCAGGACCGTATCCCGCACGGCGCCCGCAAGCGGCGTCCCGTTGATGGCGGTTACCTGGAAATGATGGCCGTGCAGATGCATCGGATGCGCCATCATCGACGTGTTGCTGATGGCGACCTCGATCCGCTCGCCACGCTTCACGAGAAGACCGTCAGCGCCATCGATGCCCCAGGTATAGGCGGCCATGTTGCCCGTCAGCGAGAGCTCGAAGCGGCGGTCCGCCGGACGTGCCCCCAGGGGACTGACAGCGCGCAGCCGCTGTTCGAAATCGAGCCCGAGAACCGGCCCCTTCGCTTCGCCCGCGACCGGAATCCTGCGGATCTCCGCGCCTGCAGTGACCAGGAGGACGCCCGTGCGTTCCGCAGCACCTTCGCGAAGGGCAAGGACGGGAAACGCCCCGCCCTGCTTCGGCAGGCTCAGGCGGATATCCAGGCGCTGGCCCATGGCGATGGGGAACGACTTCCCGGCGACCGGCGCCACGTCCTGCCCATCGACGGCGACCAGTTCTCCGGAAAGGCGGCCGGTGTCGATGGTGAAGGCGGTCGCCGTCGCGCCGTTGATGATGCGCAGGCGGACGTGGCCGCCCTTGTCGACCCTGACGACTTCGGGATCGTCGAGCGCGCGGTCGTTGGCGAGATAGGCGTCGTAGTCGATATCATTGAGGTCCATGGCCGCCATTCCCGGCATCGCCATGCCCATATGCTGCATGCCGGCCATTCCTTTCATCGAACCGTGATCCATCGGCATGACGCCGGGCGCGGCATTCCCCTTCAGCTTCGCCAGCAGTTCCTCCGCTGACAGGAAGGAGAAGTCGTGCAGCAGGACGATGACGTCCTGCTCGTCCCGCTTCAGGTCGTCGGCGGTCCGCACGATCAGCGGGGCGGCGAGCAGGTTCTGCTCCTGCAGCGTGTGGGCGTGCATCCAGTGCGTGCCGCCGGCGCCGACCGGAAAGGTGTAACGGCGGGTTTCGGACGGCTGCAGCAGTGCCGCCGGATTGTCCGGCACGCCGTCGGCCGCCCACGGCGGCGTCAGACCATGCCAGTGGATCAGCGTCGGCTCGTCGATGGCGCTGGACAGCGCGACGTCGAATTCGGTTCCGGCCTCCAGCGCCAGACCCGGCCTGCCGTCGGGCTGGACAAGCCCGAAGACGCGGGCGGCTCTGCCCTTAACGTCGATGGTCCGGTAGCCGACGGACAGGGCACGCGGCGAAGCCGACGGTTTAGCGGCGCTGTCCAGTGCCCAGGTGCGGATCGGATGAAGGGCGGGCGATGTTCCAAGCGCTGCTGCGCCGACCATCAGGCCGTTGAGAAAGTCACGACGTTTCATTGTGGTGCGGTCCTTGGTTCCGGGTCGGCATAGCCGACCATTGGTCTTGGGCACCCAGAGGAGGAAGCCCGTGGAAGCGACCAGAAGCCGCAACGAATGCGGCTTCTGGTGTCCTCAGACCGGAAGACGAGGAGGACCGAGCGTGGGCGGGAGCGCCAGACCGCTTCCGGTCTGGTCGCCCCATGCGAAACGGAGGAAGGAACCTATGGCTGCGGGAGCGCCCGTCCTGTCCATGCTGGCCAGGACGATGCAGAAGCCGCATGGGACTGCGCAGCAGGGCTTGTGATCAGGAGTGTGAAGGCCGCCTTGGAGCGAGACGTGGGCGTCCTTTGTCACAAAGGAGGAATGCTCGAACCCGGCGTGCCCGTGGGTCGGGCGTTCATGGCACTGCATCGCCTGCGCTGTGGCCGCGGGCGCAAGCAGAAGCGCGAGTGCGACCAGGAAGGTCAGCACTGCGTTCACCCATGCGAACTTGCGACGGTCGGCGACCATGTGGGCTCCGCTCCCCTGCTCAGCCGAAGCGCCGGCTGATGAAGTTGAAGATCGCAGCGATCAATGCTCCTGCATATCCGCCGAAGATGACGCTTTGAAGGAGGCCTAGCGCCAAGCTTCTGAGATCGAAGCCCGTCAGGCCGAGATAGAACTGCAGCCAGGGCCTGTGCAGGCCCCATTCGGGAGCGACGATGCCGAGAAGCATGCAAAGCAGGAACGATGTGGCCGCGAAGGCGGCAAGTGTTGCGCCAAGGATCGGGACGGAGACATGCGCCGGCGTCGCCGGAGATGCTTCGGGATGGGACTGCAAGGTTATGTTCGCCATTGAACGATCCTCCATCGCGGCTGTCCGTACAGCCATGATGATAGATTAGTATTGAACCTTTCCTTCGGCGGGTTCTTTGATTCAAATCAATAATGCCGAAATGGACCATTGAAGCCAGGAAACATCTCAGGATGCGGCTGATCCAAAAAACAGCGGATATATCTGAGACAAGATTTCCGTCTTCGTGCTTTCCCTTTGACGTCGAGCCCAAACGCGCTTCACCTGGGCTTCGCTACATCCGGTCAGCTTGGCCGTCCTGCTGATGCTGTTGCCGCTAGACCGGAAGACAATATGCGTTCATGTGTCACCTGGTCTGCCTGACGACCGGCATACTTGCCGCTCGCCTTTGCCAGTTCGATGCCCTGCCGCTGGCGTTCACGGCGATCCTCGAAATCGTCCCGAGCCATTTGCAGGGCGAGCTTCAGCAGCATTCCTTGGAGAGATTCGATTACAATCTTCGCAATGCCGTCAGCACCCGCCGCGATGTCGGTAAGTTCCACAATACCGGGCACGGCAAGGCGTGCGCCCTTATCCCGAATTGTCTCGATCAGCTTTTCAGCCTCGGGCAAAGGCAGACGACTGATGCGGTCGATCTTTTCCGCGATTACGACTTCGCCGGGCTGAAGATCCGCTATCAGACGCAGCAGCTCCGGCCGATCGGCGCGAGCGTAGCTTGGTTGAGTGCATAGCGGCCGAAGGTGAAGCAATCGGAACAATTGCTCGACTGCCGTGTTCGTTCCGCAACGAAAGGAGCATGCTATGGCAATCAAGAAGCCGAGAGATGGTACGCCAGGCACGACGGATCAGTCGCCACGCTGGGAAGGCCCTCCCGCGACAAAGCCCTCCGGATATCTGCCGGCCAAGGATAACCCTGAACGCGACCGCGACGCGCATGGCGAAAACTTGAACGATCCTAAGGTCAGGAAGGTGTCTGACGCTTTCAAGACTAAGAAGAATCGGTAGCGGCTGCACCGCGTTGAATGAAAAAGCCGGATCGCATTTTTCTCCGGCTTTCGTCGCAAGAACTAGTCGGCGCTAGCCTTTTTGCTCAATCCAAAACGCGGGAATCTCACGTGTCCCTGGATCAGCGCACCTCTCAGAAAGCCGAGAAAACGGAATATCCGCGGGAGGTTCCTGCGGAAAGGACCCAACAGCAAATGGATGCACACGAGAAGGAGGACAATCGCTCTTTCCTTCACCGCCATCCGCTGATGGTCGTTCTCGTCATAGGTTCTTTGCTGCTGCTCTCGATCGCAGGTTATTTCATCTGGCTCGTCTATTTCCATCCATATTAAATGACGGATGATGCCTTTGTGGAGGCCCGGCGCTTTTCGGTGGCGGCCAAGGTTTCCGGCTATGTGTCGGAGGTTGCCGTTACCGACAACCAGCACGTCATGGCAGGCGACGTGATCCTGAAAATTGATCCTCGAGACTACCAGATCGCGCTGGAACAGGCCAATGGGCAGGTCGGAGTTGCCAGTGCCGCGATTAGGGCCGTCGTGGCGCAGATTGCAGCCGGCGCGGCAGCGATTGACGAGGCGAAGGCATAACTGAACTCGGCCGCCGCCGAACTCCAGTTCGCAAGAGACGACGCCAATCGCCAGCAACAGCTGGTCAAAAGCGGCGCCGGCTCGCAGCAGGCTCCGAAACAGTCGGGTTCGACGCTGCGGCAGGCCGAGGCGAGTTTTGCTCAGGTCCAGGCGAAGGTTACCTCGGCTGCGAAGAACAAGGCGGCGCCCGAGGCGCAGAAAGCAAGTGCCATCGCAAGTCTCGCTCAAGCGAAATCGCAGGTGGAGGCTGCCCGCCAGAACCTGCAATATACGACCGTCACTGCCGCCCAGCCGGGCCGCGTGGCCCGCCTCAGCGGATCGAAAGGTGAATATATCGAAGCCGGCCAGGCCGTTGCGATGTTCGTACCAGACGAGATCTGGGTCAGCGCCAATTTCAAGGAGACACAGCTTGCAGACTGCGCCCCGGTCAGCCCGTTGGCCTGAGGATCGTTCAAGTTTTCGCCATGCGCGCGCGTCTCAGGCACCCCGTCAGCGCGAAGCGGCTGCGACACTCACTCGGTGACATGCTTGCACACGCGCCCGGAAAATCGGCAAGAGCGCATATGCCATCAAATAAGCGCGCTTTGAGACCGCGCGGTGCAATGGGATTGCCTGGCGATACTGCTATCACGCGGGACTGAGGCGCAGGCGCCTGGATTGCTTTTGACACCTATTGCCTTACTTATTTGTTCTCCCGCGCTGCCTTGGATTGATACCGCCCTGCGGCGTGGTGTCATTGGCGACATCGCCTTCAATCGTATTTTCTCCCTGCAGGGCTTCGTCATCCGTTGGTTCTGAAAGGCCTTTGGACCGGCCGATGCCGGGATCTTCCTTCAGGTCGCGATCGCTCGGCTTGCGGGTCTTCGGATGTTTGGTCGCTGTCATGATCGGCTCCCTTCGTGCGGGCCACTCGGGTCGGCTTCAGTGGCGTGCCACGAACTTGCTGAACCGACTCGTTCGGCCGTCGTCCGTCTTTTCCTGATAGAGGAAGGCGAGCTTGTTTTCGTCGAAGATTTCGAAGAACTTGTCCCAGGAAATTTTCTCCAGCGATTCTTCGGGTTCCCCGAAATCGATGCGAAGGATACCTCCCGGCTCCCGGCCTTTCACCCGAGCCGGATGACCCTGTCGGGCTTCCACCCAGTTGCGGATCTCTTGGTGATCCGTCGTCGTGTTCGAAGCACTCATGAAATCCTCCATTCGAGATTCACTTGAGCATGTCCGGCTAACCTCCAGCGACCTGGATTGTTCCCGCCATTGCCGATGACCTGGCAATCACCGTTGGCGATTTTATTGTCTCGCGTCTCAACGAATGGGGCGTGAAGCATATGTTCGGCTATCCCGGCGACGGCATCAACGGCGTCTTCGGCGCCCTGAACCGCGCGCATGACAAGGTCTCGTTCATTCATGCCCGTCACGAGGAAATGGCGGCATTCATGGCTTCAGCCTATGCGAAATTCTCAGGGGATCTCGGTGTCTGCATCGCAACCTCGGGCCCGGGCGCGTCTTCCAAGCGAGGAATTGCGGGCCCAAGATGCATTTTTCATGGCCGAAACAATCATAGAGAGGCCCCGGGAACACCCACCTTTGGCGGAGGACGTCCGCTGGGACCCCGCCTGCGGCCGATTGATTTAGACATTCCAGGACAAAAAGCGCCCGGTGCCAGTTCAAGAGTGGAGGTCCTGGTCGGTCGAACGGGAATGTTCATGCCTTCGAGATCGCAGGCGGAGCTTCAACCGCGTAGTGCCGTTTGCCGCGGCTGAGCAGATAAACCTCACGCTCGGGGTTCTGCTCAATGTTGAAACCTGAGCTCCTCAGCATTGCCTCGATGCCGGCTCTATTTGGAATGAACCAATTCGTCGGATCGTCGGAATAGCGTTCTTCCACAAAAAACAGCTTCGGATAATCCGATCGCTCAAACATGTCCCACCGTGAGAAGTCATAGTTTCCCTCGAGGCGAGAGATGGTGTCATCGCCGCGCTGCATGCACTGAAACAGCATCGTCTCGCCGACGACATGCTCGTAGAGGAGATCGAGGGCCAGCAGGGGATGACGCAGATGGTAAAGAACGCCCATGAAAAGCACGAGGTCGAATTTCTCGCCTAGCTTTTCGACGTCATAGATGGACATCTGCCGGAAATCGATGTCCGCGCCTGTGCGATCTGCCGCAAATCTCGCCTGCTCCAGATAACGCGCGTCAGAATCGATCGCCACCACTTGCCCAGCGTTGCGGCGGCGCATCTCAAGCGAATAGAAGCCGGCGTTGCAGCCAATGTCGAGGACACTGCGCCCTTCCAGATCATCGGGTACGACATGCTTGAAGCCCGCCCACTTGAAGCTCGGATAATCGCCGAGAAAGTGATCAGGGGCGGTCTCGACGCCTTGGATGCGAATATTGTGAAACCATGGCCCGAGCGCCCTGATCTGGCGTTCAAGATCTTCCCTGTCCGTCATGCTGAAGTTCATGATCAAATGCCCATCGCTCGGCTGGCTGCACGATTTACGGCCACTTCTCGCCGTTTGGCGCGGCGCATCAGCGTACGTTCGGCGAGCGTCTGCTCAAACCAGGCGATCGTCTGCGGCAAGCCTTCCGAAAGTGGAACCTTCGGTTCCCATCCCAGAAGCATGCGTGCTCTTGTGATGTCCGGACGGCGGCGCTGCGGATCGTCGGCAGGCAACCGCTTGTAGACGACCTTTGATCGTGTCGGCACCATGGCCAGCACCATTTCAGCCAGTGCGGCAACGGTGAATTCACCAGGATTGCCAATGTTGACCGGCACGCCGGGATTGGGTTGGATATTCGTCAGCCGTACCAGACCATCGATGAGATCGGAGACGTAGCAAAACGCTCTTGTCTGTTCGCCGGTGCCGTAGATCGTCAGAGCCTCGTTGCGGAGTGCCTGAACGATGAAATTGGAAACGATGCGGCCGTCCTCGGGTTTCATGCGCGGGCCGTAGGTATTGAAGATGCGCACGACGCGAGCATCGACCCGGCCTGCACGCAGGCTGTCGAAGCAGAGCGTCTCTGCGGCCCGCTTTCCTTCATCATAGCAGGCGCGAGGCCCTGTGCAGTTCACGTGCCCCCAATAGTCCTCCTGCTGCGGATGCACCTCCGGGTCTCCATAGACTTCGCTGGTCGATGCCTGCAGGAACGTTGCGCCATGGCGTTCGGCGAGCCGCAGCAGCTTTCCGGTGCCGGCGACACTCGTCATCATGGTATGGACCGGGTCGGCCTGATAGAGTGGAGGCGAAGCCGGACAGGCAAGATTATAGACCTGATCGAGCGGCTCGCCGATCTGAAGCTCGTCGCAGATATCTTGCTCGATCAGGCTGAACTTCGGGTGGTTCTGCAGGGGAGCGACGTTGATCGGCGAACCGGTCAGGTAGCTGTCCACGCAGATGACGCGGTTGCCGGCAGCAAGCAGCGCATCGCACAGGTGCGATCCGACGAAGCCAGCGCCGCCGGCGACGAGAATGGTTTTGCCCTTCCCTGCTTTGGTCCTATCCAGCATCGGCCTTTTCTCCTTTTGAACTCAAGCGGAAATCCGGTGATCTTGCCGTTCGATGCCGCTATCTGCGAGCATCGCGGCAAATTCCTTGGCGCGTGCCAAACCCGTATGGTGGCTGGCGACCCTTTTGTACGCTTCATCTGCCATGGCCTTGCGGCGCTCTGTGCCAAGCCCGGTTAATGCCGCGACAACCTGAGCAGTATTGCGGGCGACGATGGCGGCTGTTCCTTCCGGCAGCAGTTCGTCGAGCCCCTCCCAGAAGTCGCTGATGATCGGGGTCTGGCACGCTGCGGCTTCGAACAGCCTGACGCTCGGCGACCATCCCGCAGCGATCATGTCGGCGCGAGTGATGTTCAGCGTGAAGCGCTGCCGGCTATAGAAGGACGGATGCTCGGAAGGCGGCAGGTGGTCGATCCGCTCGACGTTATCGGGCCACGTCGTATCTTCCGGATATTGCGGACCCGCAACGACGAAGCGCATGTGGGGCAATTGGCTTGCCGGTTCGATCAGAAGGCGGCAAAGCGCTGCCTGACGGTCGGGGCTGTATGTGCCGAGATAGCCAAGATCCCATGCAAGCGGCTCGCCTGTATTGCGGTAGCGCTCGGAATCGACCGAGCAATAGAGCGCTTCGGCCCGCCGTGCGCCATACGATTTCGTAAGCCGGCCGAGAATCATAGGACCGCCCGAAAAGGAGAAATAGATGTCGAAGCGCGCGATCTGCCGGCGTGCCAGGTATTGTTCGTCGCCGCGATCGAGTGACGCGAGCGTGACCGGAGTATCAATGTCATAAAAGCAGAGGCGGTTCGGCTCAAGGGCTGCAACCATGTCGATGACGGCAATGCCTTCGGGCACGTAAGAGCCTATAATGACGGCATCGGCGCGCTTCATCCTGTCGCCGAAGCGGGAGACGAGTTCTTCAATGCCGTTATAATAGGACAGCTCGCAGAAATCCGGCGCCGGCAGGTCGCGCTGGCTCGCATACCAGGGAACGTCGCGCTCCAGAAACAGGACATCGTGCCCTTCCGCGTTCATGCCGCGTAGCAATGCGCGGAAAGTGGTGGCGTGACCGTTTCCCCAGGAGGAGGAGAGCGAGAGGCCGAGAACGACGATATCGAGGTGCCGGGTCATTCGGCGGCCTCCATCCGGTGCGGATGCGATCGGAAGATGCGGTCTGCTTCGTTGGCGCGATGGTCGTACGTGTGCTCCCGCAAGACGCGCTCCAATGCGCGCCTGCCGATTTCTCCGGCTCGTTGGTGGCTGAGATTGGCCAGAAGGTCAGCGACGTCTTTCCCGTCGCGGACAACGAGCACCTCCTCGCCGGGCTTCAGGAAAAGCTCGATCCCTTCCCAGTCGTCCGTCATGAGGCATGCCCCTGCCCCTGCTGCTTCGAAGACCCGCGTGGCCGGTGAAAAGCCGTTTGCCGCCATGCTGGCGCGCGAGATATTGAGGACGGCCTTTGGCGTGACATTGAAGGCGTTGTGGTCGCAGGTCGGGACGTGGCCGATGTATTTGACGTTCGGCGGCATCGGCTTGCCGTGCCAGCCGGAACCGCCGAGCACGAAAACCTGATCCTCCAGCCGCGCGGCAGGTTCCAAAAAAAAGGATTCCACACGTGCTTCCCGGTCCGGAAGGCGGTTGCCGAGAAAGGCGAGATCGGCGGCAAACCGTGCATCAGGTCTGACAGGATGGTGGGTTTCAGGGTCGAGCGCATTGTAGATTGGAATGCAGTCCCTGGCGCCGATGGTGCGGTAAGCTTTGACGACGGGATTGCCGCCGCCGTAGGTCAGCACGAGATCGAGAGTGGGAAGCGCATGCCGCAACGGCTGATCAGGCTGTTCACGAAGTGCTGCAAGGGTGGCCGGCGCATCGACATCCCAGAAGATCTTCAGTGCGCCTGGACGCGCCGCCAGCATGACTTCCTGCAGGAGGAGGTCGTCTTCAAATCCGACGCCGCTTGCCTTTATGACAATATCGGCGTTCCCGGCTTCGACGGCGGCATTCTTCAGCGCCTCGACCGTGCCCTCATAGACGACCACGTTGCACCAGTCCGGTGGCTCGATATCGCGATGCTTCTGACGGTCGTAGATATCCGGCTCGTAGAAAGTGATGTCGTAGCCCTTGGCCGAAAGCGCCCGCAGCAGCCCGCGGTAATACGTAGCCGCGCCGTTCCAGTAGGCCGAAACCAGGCTCGATCCGTAAAAGGCGATTTTCATTGCGCAGCCTCCCTTCCGCTGATAGCGCTGGTGACGCGATGGGTGCCGTGCGTGGCGAGGATGTCGAGGAGTTCATTCACGCGATGGCGGCAGGTGTGGCGGGCGTGAACTGTCTCTATGCCGCAAGCCGCAAGATCGGCGGCGAATGCTCGATCCCGCAGCACGTCGATGAGCAGCCGCCTCATTGCCCGGCCATCGCGGGCAAAGAGGAAATCCTTGCCCGGGCGGAACAATCCTTCGGCGTCGTCCCACGGTGCCGATATCAATGGAATGCCGCAGGCAAGAGCCTCGAATATGCGAATGGTGGGAATGCCAGGCAGAGCGTCGACATAAGGCCGGCGAGGTATGTGCATGGTCACGCGATTTTCTGCAAATGCGCGTGGCACCGATGCATTTGCGATCCAGCCGCCATAGACGATCCCCGCGCCGTCCAATGCCCGCAGGGCATGATCCGGATAGCGGACGCCTCGTACGGTGGTTTTCAGACGGATTGACCGGACAGGCTCCACCAGAAAGGCCGCGATCTCGGCACTGCGCTCGTCGTCTCCCCAGTTTCCTATCCAGATCAGATCGCCGGTTTTTTCAACCTCCGGCATCGGGTAAAACAGCGCCTCGTCCGCCGCCTCATGCCAGGTAAAGACGTTCCTGCCCCACCCGGAGCGCAGATAGCGCTGCCGAAGCGTTTCGCCGAAGGCAAGGACGACGTCGTAGTCCTCAAGATCAAGAGCGGCGATATCGCCTTGCGCCGAAACGGCACGGTGATGCGTGTCGTGAAAGACAAGCGTGAATTTTCCGCCGTTCCGTCGGGCCCGGCCGAGCCGGGCGACGAGTGCAGGATCTGTCCATTCATGGACGATGACGACATCGGCCTCGCCGACTGCCGCTTCGTGATCAAAGCCGCTATCGTAGATGCGCGAGCGCAGTTGCGAAAAAGCCTTTTCGAAGTCCTCAAGTGCCTGAGGGCCCTGATCGGCGAGAAGGTTTAGTCGGCTCCAGGCATTTTCCGGTTCGAGCGCCAGCGCTTCGTGACCACGACGGATGAGATCGCGCATGACGCCCCTTAGAAAGTGGGCGTTGCCGTGGTTCCAGTCTGATATCAGCGAATGGGTATAAAACAGGAACTTCATTGTTCACTCCGCCGCAGTCAACTTGTGCCTGTGCTGCATCGCGCGTGCATAGACATCCAGCAGCGCGTGGCACTGGACGTCGGGTAAAAATTCGCCGGAGCGTCGCCGCGCCAGAAGGCCGAGGTCGAGCCGCATGACCGGATCGGCAGCGAGCTGGTTGATTGCGGCCGCAAAGGCGCGCGGAGCGCGCGGATCGGCAAAGATAGCCGCCCCGTTCCACAGCTCCCGATAGGTGGGAATGTCGGCAAGGACGAGTGCCGCGCCAGCACGCGCCGCTTCCAGTGCGGCCAACCCGAACGGTTCGTATAGAGATGGCGAAGCGACAATTCCCGCGCAGGCCATCAGCACCATCGTCTCCTCGTGCGTCAGCTCGCCGGCAACTTCGGCATGTTGGGCTTTAAACAGCTGCCCGCTTGGTCCCGCCGCAGCCCCTGCCATGACGACGGGCCAATCGGCGAAGGCCGCAGCCTGGTCGAGAACGACGCCATTCTTGCCCTCGTCCCACCAGCGTCCGGCGGCGAAAACGAAATCCTTCTTGGGAGCAGGCAAAGGCACGAGGCGGCTGCAATTATGAACGACCTCGAGATTGGTAATCTGGCCATAACAGCGGCGCAGCGCATCGGCATGACTTCGGCTCGGTGCGAGCACGATGTCGGCGCGATCAAAGCCAAGGCGATTGCGCCGGTTTTGCCAACGCCAGCCGTGGGGCAGGCCGCAGCCGCGCACGCTATCGAACCATGTCGCGATACAGGAGTGCGAAACCGCGACGATTGGAATTCCGATCGCAAGGCCGGCGGCCTGTGACGGCAAGTTCAGGTGCAGGAGATCGACGGGATATTCCTCCACCAGTCTGCGAAGCAGCTTCGGGATCTCGACCAGCCGCCCCTCCTGATCGACGGTCCAGTCGAGCGGAGCCTCCAACCAGATAAGGGTGCCGATCGACAGAGCTTCGCGCCTCTGATGGGCCGACGGCAACGGTCCGAAACCTGCAAACACCGTTTCGACCCCGCCGTGGCGCAGCTCGCCTGCAAGATCCATCGCATAACGCCATATGCCGCCGACGGCATCGACCGTCATAAGGATCCGGTCTGGGAGCTCGCCGTCGCGGAGTTGACCGTGATGCGCTTGGCGCTGTAACCGTCTTTCATTTGCGGGGTAGGTCATGCCATCACTCTCCGTGCCTGCGCCAAGCCCCCACCAAAGCGGTTTCCGATGAGCCATTCATGCAAGTCGCGAATGCCGGCGCGCCACTTTATTTGCGCCTTCCAGCCCGATACCTTTTGAAGTGCGCGCGTGTCAGCGACGAAGAAAAGCTGGTCGCCGGCACGCCAATCGCTATGCGATGTGTGAAGCGACCGACCTGCAAGGTGTTCGATTTCGCGAAGCACTATCTGGATGCTGACAGAATTGTGCGGACCGCCGCCGAGGTTGAAGGCATGGCCCTTGATCCGGTCGATGGATGCAAGCGCTGCACGATAGGCGGCGACGGCATCATTGACGTGAAGAATGTCGCGAACCTGCTTGCCGTCGCCATAGATGGAGATCGCCTCGCCCTGAAGCGCGCGGATCAGGAAATGCGCAACCCAACCTTGGTCCTCCGTGCCGAACTGCCGTGGCCCGTAAATGCAGCTCATCCGCAACACGGCTGTCGGAAGACCGTATGATTTCGCATAGTCCAACACATATTGATCGGCTACTCCCTTCGAGCAACCGTATGGCGTACAGAAATCGAGCTTGTGCTCCTCGCTGATGCCATGCGCGCGGATGGTTTCGTCGAGTGGGATATAGCGATCGTCGAGAGCGACCATCTGCATGTCTTCGAGGTTGCCGTAGACCTTGTTGGTGCTGGCAAAGATCACAGCAGCATTGCGGCCTGCACTGCGCACCGCCTCCAGCACGTTGATCGTGCCGCGTGCATTGGCTTCGAAATCATCGATCGGCTGCAGCAGGCTGGTCGTTACCGCCGTTTGGGCCGCAAAATGGAATACGGCTTTGGCATCAGCAAACGCAGGTTCGATGCCGCGCAGATCACGCACGTCGGCGAGCACCGGGTGCACGCGGTCGCCATGATTATCTTTCAGCCAGCGCAGGTTCTGGTCGACACCGGGCCTGCTCAGATTGTCGAGAACGATGACATCCTCATGTTGCCTTAAAAAGCTGTCTGCGACATTGCAGCCGATGAAGCCACAGCCTCCGGCGATGACGATCGGCGCCGCCCCGCTTGCAAGCGACGGGGTCGTCAGCCGCGTCACTTCTTCAAGCCGTTTGATACCGCCTTCCGTCAAAAGGCGGGCAAGCAGCTTCGGCTGGTTGTTGGCGTCGACGGCGCCGAGATGATAGTGGCGCGGATCGAACCAGAGGCCTTCCTGCACGGGAACGTCCGGCGGCACGTCCCGCCAGCCGTACCAATACATCCGGTCGGCCGGCACGCTCAGTGCCGTCACGAAACGGCGGGCCTGCTCCATCTCATCATTGCGCCAGGTGGAATAGCCGGTCTCGGTGATCCAGATTTCGGCATCCTTGTTGTGACGGTCGAGGATCGCGCGCATTTCGCCGAGATGCAGGTCCCAACCGCCCCAGGTACTTGCTTCGCTGTCCCACGTGCCGGGAAAGCCGTGGAAGCCGACCGCCGAAACGACGTTGAGCACACCGCGTTCACCCATCAGGTTCAGCCAGTATGGGTCGAAAGGGCACGGTCCGCCAAGGATCGGCGACCATCCGCGATGTTTCGCCCAATAGGCGGCTGCGCCGACCATCTCGCAGAAAAGCCTGAAATCGGAATCCTCCCGCCAGTCCCAGTCGAGCAGGTTGTTTGGCTCGTTCCAGAGCTCGATGTGGCGGAAATGGCGACCGTAGCGGGTCAGCACATGATCGACGAAATCAGCATAGTCCTTGAGCACGCGCGGCGCGCCGGAAGACCGGCCGGTTCGAGAAAGCGAGGGTGGCGTGTAGTGTATGCAGGGAAGAAGGTCGATTTCCCTGCCGATCTTCGGAAGCAGCCAATCGAACCATTCCTTGCCGCCGGGCGCGAGATACTCGGCCCATGAGAGATGCGTGCGAAGATAGCTTGCGCCAGCGGCGAGGATATCCGGCAGCACCGTTTCCGTACGCTCGTACTCGCCGGGACGGAACCATTCCACGAAACCATATTGCCGCTGACGGATCGACCGACGACTTGATCTCATGATACGAGCCCCCGTTCTTCGAGTTGCCGTTTCATCTCCGCGCCCCTGTCGATCGCGCCGGCTCCGCGTACCCATTCGGCAAAGCTGCCGAGTGAATTCTCAAGACGGTATTGCGGATCGAATCCGAGCAGTTCACGCGCTTTGGAAATGTCGGCAAAGCAATTGCGAATATCGCCCGAACGGGCCTTGCCCATGATGTCCGGCGTGATTTCAGGCACGCCCATTGCCTCTGCAAGCAGCGCCGCGACTTCGGTGATGGTATAGGCGAGGCCGCTGCCGACATTGATGACCTGTCCTGGCGCCCGAGGTTGTTCGAGCGCAAGCCGGAAGGCACGAGCAATGTCGCGCACATGAACGAAGTCGCGCCGCTGCCTGCCGTCCTCGAAGATCATCGGCGGCTGCCGGTTTGAAAGCCGTGAGGCGAAATTCGCAAGCACGCCGGTATAGGGATTCGACAGCGCCTGGCCGGCACCGAAAACATTGAACAGGCGCAACGCGGTGGTTTCCACACCATAAGCCTCGCCGAAGATCAAAACCTGTCGCTCCTGCGCGAACTTCGTCAGTGCATAGATGGAGGCGAGATCGACCTGCTTCTCCTCGTCGGTGGCGACCGGAACGAGCGGCTCGCCGTCCGGACCGAGCGGGTCCCACTGTCCGGCCTTGACCTCGGCACCTTTGCGGCGGACGAAGCCGAGGCGCCGCCCGTCCCTCGTTTCATAGAGGCCCTCGCCGTAAACGCTCATTGACGAAGCGACAATGACGCGCCTGACCCGCATGCCGATCATCGCTTCGAGAAGCGTTGCTGTTCCGAGATCATTGCTGCCGACATAGCGGACGATCTCGTACATGGATTGGCCGACGCCGACTTCCGCCGCAAGATGGATCACATAGTCGATCTCATCGAGAGCCTGTCGGACTGCTGCCTTGTCGCGAACGTCGGCGCGGACAATTTCGGCTTCCGTCGACATGGCAGGTCCGGCATTTCCATGCACCTGATCGATCAGAGCGTCGAGTATGCGAAGATCATATCCCCGTTCAAGCAACTCTTGGGCGACATATCGGCCGATAAAGCCGCACCCTCCAGTAATGAGAACTTTTGGCATCGTTCACCTGAAGCTATGTGGATCAATAGGTTGACCTGTGTCGAACTGAGCCACACGGCGAAAGTTCCTTCATCAATGTCATCTTTGTCGTCTTTAATGTCTTCTTCTTCATTGACATCAACCCTCTATGGCGCTGCGCGGTTGTCGGATGCCACGAAACGTCGGAGCGTCACCGACCTTCCGCGTCTTGTCGGAACCGGAAGTCTCTTTCGGAGTTAACGCCATGGCTGTCGGTTTGTGGCGCTATTCCCGAGAAAAGGTGGACGGACAATGGATGCAGCGACACCAGAACACACCCGGTTCATGCAGGCGGCGGTGGTGACTGGGCCGGGCAAACTGAAGGTGCAGCGTGTTGCGTTGGCAGACCCGGGTCATGGACAAGTGAGGATAAGGCTTGAAGGCTGCGGCGTCTGCGCTTCAAACCTAACGCCATGGGCAGGAGCCGAATGGATGCAGTTCCCGACCGAACCTGGCGGTCTCGGTCACGAAGGCTGGGGTGTGATCGATGCCGTTGGCGCCGGCGTCGACGGCCTTGTCACCGGCGATCGCGTGGCGGCCCTCACCTATCATGCCTATGCTACCCACGATTTTGGCGATAGCGACGCAGTGGTGCGCCTGCCAAGCGAACTCGATGGCCAGCCTTTTCCGGGCGAACCACTCGCCTGTGCCATGAATATCTTCAAGCGCAGCGGCATTAAGGGCGGGCAGACCGTCGGTATCATCGGTATTGGCTTTCTTGGGGCATTGCTGACCCAGCTTGCAGTTTCGGCGGGTGCCTCCGTGATCGCTATTTCCCGGCGCCCCTTTTCGCTTGAACTTGCACGTCGGTTGGGAGCAACCGATACCATCCCAATGGAGGATCACCGCCAAATCATTGACGAGGTGCGCCAACTGACCGATGGCCGCTTCTGCGATTGCGTCATTGAAGCCGTCGGCAAACAATGGCCGCTCGATCTCGCTGCCGAACTGACGCGGGAACGCGGCAGATTGATCATCGCCGGTTATCACCAGGACGGCGTACGGCAGGTCAACATGCAGCTTTGGAACTGGCGCGGCCTCGATGTCATCAACGCTCATGAACGCGATCCAGCCATTTACATTCAAGGCATACGCGATGCCGTGGAGGCGGTGGCGAAAGGCAAACTTGATCCCCTACCCCTTTATACTCACAGGTTTCCGCTCGAACGGCTCAACGAGGCACTTAACGCGACGCGCGATCGCCCAGACGGCTTCCTGAAGGCCTTGGTGATCTACCCGTGAACCGGTCAATCTCTCGCCCGACGCCCACTTTGAATACGCGCCGCCCGCGATTGGGCTTTCTCGGCCTCGGATGGATCGGCCGCCACCGGATGGAGGCGATCCTGAAAACAGGCCTCGCTGACGCGGCAGCAATCGCCGATCCTTCATCCGGCGCAATCGAAGACGCGCTGAAATCCGCGCCATCGGCTAAGGTCGCGGCCTCCTTGGACGGGCTTCTCGATCTAGATCTGGATGGTATCGTCATCGCCACACCGAGTGCGCTGCATGCCGAACAATCGATCGAGGCATTGGAGCGCGGTGTGGCAGTCTTCTGTCAGAAGCCGCTCGGGCGGAGCACTGAGGAAGTCACGGCCGTGATCGAGGCCGCTCGCCGCGCCGATCGCCTGCTCGGCGTCGATCTCTCTTATCGCCACACCGCCGCCATGCAGGAGATTCGCAATCTTGTCCGCAGCGGCACGCTTGGCGAGATTTTTGCCGCGGACCTCACTTTCCACAACGCCTATGGTCCCGATAAGCCATGGTTCTACGACAAATCGCTATCCGGCGGCGGTTGCGTCATGGATCTCGGCGTACATCTCGCCGATCTCGCGCTTTGGGCGTTCGATTTTCCTGAGGTTGAGCACGTTTCCGCGAGGCTTTACAGCAAAGGTAAGCCCATCGGCAACAACAGTTGCGAGGTCGAAGATTTCGCGGTGGCTACCATCGACGTTGCAACCGGCGCAGTATTGCGGCTGACGTGTTCCTGGCGTCTGCAGGCCGGTCGCGATGCGGTGATCGGCGCCTGCTTTTACGGCACCAAGGGCGGTGCGGAATTCCGCAATATCGACGGTTCGTTCTATGATTTCGTCGCTGAACAATATGAGGGAACGCATAAGGCCCTCTTGACGGCACCGCCCGATGATTGGGGCGGGCGTGCCGCAGCCGACTGGGCCTGGAGGCTGGCCGAAAGCCGCCGGTTCGATCCGCAATCAGAGCATCTCATCGCTGTCGCGCGGCTTCTTGATGCTATCTACAAGCGGTAGTCCGCTGCAGTCGGTACTCCAAGGCGCGCCTTCCCGCCGCTCCGGACAACAGCGAAAATATCAGTCGAAGCTCCTGCAGGCTTCATTGGCGTGCCTCGCGACCTTGCTTGCCGGATCCATACCTGTTGCTGGCTCAGTTCGGGGATAGCATAGCATTCCTCCGTCTCCGGCGGCGGCATCCGCGCCGGTTCGTGGCCGATGCGAAGCGCCTGCCGTCATCGGTATTGCCGCAGTTGCCGAATCCATCGCCGTGGATCGGAAGGTGAATGACGTGGTGGGGGATTTTTTCATATTGCCGGATTTGCGGGCGTAATCCTCGCCTCAATAGGCGAAGGCGCCGCCGACATAATCCGGGCCGAACAGATTGCTCGTATTGAAGGTGAGAGCTAATCGCACGCGGCCAGCCTGCCGCAACACGCTGCCGTCGCTAGTGACCTGGGCCGCTCGACTGCGAGTGCTCGCCGCCGTGCCGCGATATGCCTGCCAACGCGGCACCTGCTGAGCGATTCCCTGCAGCTCGGGCCAGGTCGCCGAGGGAGAGGATGCCGACAAGGACCTTGCTTCGCTCGACGACTGGAATCCGCCTAATCTGATGATCGGCGAGATACTGGCAGACCTCCTCCGTGTCTTGATCATCAAAGCAGTATCTGACCTTCGACGTCATGATACCGCCGACCTTCGCCTCGGGGCCCCAGCCCTCAGCGACAGCGCGCACCGTGATGTCGCGATCTGTCAAAATGCCGACGAGCCGGCCATTTTCCGTCACCGGCACGACACCAGAGTCGAGTTCGGCCATGAGCCTTGCTGCTTCCTGTATCGTCTGCTCCGGGGTGACCAGCCGGACACCCAGCGTCATCACTTCGCGCACTTTCATGATTCTTCCTCCGCCTTGTATGGATTGTCACAGCGGCCGAACGTGCTTTGCCCGCTACGCGCCACCGCGCTTTCGGTGCGGGCTTTCCTGATTGCGACCACGAAGCACGCTGCGGTCGTCTTCCTGGATTTCAGGCGACGGCCCGATACTTTGGCCCTTGCGATACGCCTTCTTCGCAGCCTCGGTCTTCTTCAGGTCCGCCGCTGCGTCAAAATCCTTGTCGGCATTGGCAGTATTCTCCCGCTTTTCGATGACGCGAAGCTGCTGTTCGTGAGTCTTCTTACCTACCATCATTGCCTCCTTATGGCTTTCGCGAGCTTGGTCCGCGCGATCGCACTAAGATCGCTTTGCTGGCCGGCGGTTAGCGGCATGATCTTGATATTGCTCGGTTTTGATGTTCTTGCTGTCGAGACCACGCGTTTTTGAGTGCTGGGCCTTATCACGGTTTGACAGGACCATGTTTTCACCGAGGCGCTCATCGTCAACCGTCGAAGCGGCCCCTGATGCGTCGCCCTTGCCTTGCGAGCCGCGACCGATATGCTTCTTGCTGCTGTCTATCATTTTTCCGTCCTTTTTGCTTAGAACATTTGACGAACCACCCGACCGGACAATTGTTCCCGACTCCGGAAAGGAAGCTTGCACTTCTGAGGTTTGCCAGTGGGTCAGATCAGGCGCCATTTGGCTCTATTGTCTCTTCATCGGCTTGGGCCGGCAGCCGCGGCGCGAATGATATATGCGACCCGGAAAACCAAATCTGGTGATCATGGCAAGCGGCCCATACTTCACGGAGATGCCGGCAATGAACCGATCCCTTGCGCGAGCCATCTTTTTGAAGAAACCGGTACCCTCGATGAAGTGGTCCGGCACGCTACGGATTGGTTCAATGCGCATCTTCGCCCGCCAACGCCGCCGCAACAAGGATGACATTTTTGGATTGGCGCTGAAGAAACCAATGCCCCAGCCGTTGCGCCAAAGGAAACTTAAGACTTTCTTATCGGTGATCCTCGCGTATCTGGAGAGACATTTGCGCCGTTGAGGCGGGCAGCGAGATGACCGCGGGCGCGATTGACACGGCTTTTTATCGTACCGATCTCACAGCCGCAGAGACCGGCTGCTTCCTCGTAACTTAGCCCCCAAGCAATATAGATAAGAGCCTTTCGGTGTTTCACAGGGAGGTTCTTCAGGGCCGCCCGGACGTCGTTCGCAAACAGCGCGATTTCCTGATTCGAGTGAACGGGCACGTCTAAGCTGGCCAGATCATCGACCGAGCCGATAGGCGAACGCTTCTGAGATTTGCACTGCGTGAGGAAAGTGTTGCGCATGATGGTAAACAGCCACGATTTCATCGCGTCGGGGCCGCGAGGCTCGAACCGGTCTACGTGCGCCAGTGCTTTGGCGACAGCCTCCTGCACGAGATCATCAATGTCACTCCCATTGCGAACAAATTGGCGAGCGAAGGCTCGAAGTGCAGGAACAAGGGAAACAATTTGCTCTTGTGGCGTGGGCCGAATGGGTTGTGAATTCACGGTTTCATTCTCCATTTGGTAATTGGAAAATGATCGATGAAAAAATGTGTTCCGATCGACACGGAGTTTGTGCGAAAGCGCACACTGCCCTGAAATTCTGATTATTATGCATCCGTCGCCCTCTTAGACGCGGCGCAAAACCATCTCCATTTTGGCGCTGGATTAAATCACTCAGCTCCATCGCTCCTCCTTTGCTGTGAAGATGGCTGTCCTTCAATAAGTGAAATCTGGGACAAGCGGCGTTGCAGACCAAAGTCTGCGGCCGTTCTGGCGGAACATCGGCTTGGTCGGTTCTTCTGATGCGAAGCCAGGGTGAAAATCCCTGCAAATCTCGCCGGGTACGTCGGACCAGGAAACCTATGGTATAAGTTCAACTCTGACTGAAAGGGACCGATTTGAATACCGCCAATCTGCAGTTAGAGGGGCTCTACATGGCCCTGGTAGCAATGAATAAAATGATGGTCGAAAAGGGCATCATCAGCCACTCAGATGTTTGCGCCGCGCTGACTGAGGCGGAAGCAGGTGTCAGCGCGGGTAACTTGCCTCAGCTGTCCGATTCCAACCGAAAAAGTGTGGTTTTCCCGATCCGGCTTCTGCTTCTGGCCAACGAGGCCGCGGAAAGAGGTGAAAACCCGGAATTTGCAGACTATGCGCGCTTGATCGGTAAGCAAAGCGAGGTTTCGGAATAAGCATGCTTGGGTGGCGAAAACTCGGCCGTTACTCTTCCGGCGGAGATGCCCAGCCGGTGGGGGCATTGTCTTGACAACGGGCCGCGGCCTCAAACTGTGAACCTGAGCCAACGGCATCAAATCCGATGGCGGTTGTTTTCCTCCGCTCGCGGCCGGCTGCGTGCTTCAAAGTTCGCCAAGTCCTCGTTGCGAAGCTGAGCGATCGCCTCCATGGCTTCGTCAGCCTGCCAACCGGCGCGCAACGCGGCCGCGACTAAACGCACTTCCAACTCCTGCTCGAGCTTCAGATAGAGACCCTCCAACGCCTCCTTGGCGGTGACGATATGTTCGTCGTGTGAAATGACATCAGGAATTCTTGCGGCTCGGCGCATTATCCTTTCTCCTTCGCTCTCATGTTAATGCCCCTGTCTCAGAGAGGGAAACAATAGCGCCGCACGCAGCCCTGCATGCGGATAGTCTCTTAGACGGCTGCCCTTTCCTGGCGGGGCCATCCACCTGGTCTCTTTACGACGTCACTGACTGATCGCATGGCCGTCCGATTGGATGGAGATTCATGTCGGAAGCATCAGCTGGGCGTATACAGATGCGGCAAGCGCCGCCAGACTGAGAAGAAAGGCGAGGCCTGTCGCATCACGTGCCGCAGCGTGGAGGGACCGTAATCCTGCGGCACTCGGACGATCGCTCTAGCAGGTGGCGGTGTGAACTGGAGTTGACAGCCCCCGCTACGCGGATCTGATATCTAACACTCCAACCGTTGCGATGGTTCCATTGAAATCTGGCCGCTTGATGTCGTGCACCCGGGAATGTCTTGCGGCAAGTAATTTCCAGCAGGTGGCAGTTCCGCCGAAGGGCAAATAGGACCGGACTCCGCTTTCCACTGCCGGGCAGACCACCGAAGATAATGAGCATGGGCCGACCTCGGAGTTGGTTTGCGAAAATCCAAACGCCGCGGGAACAGCGATTGCCATACTCGACGCCTATGGGAATTTCCCTGTAGGCCTTTGTCTCGAAATCGAAGAAGCGATCGTTGCGACTGCTGAAGGCGCCGACAAGATCATCCAATGCAAGGCGACGCGATAGTCATTTCGTCTCTCCATCCCCCGCGGGCGTATTAATGGTTGGAGTTGGCGTCTATGCGAGACCAACGGCATCTGCGCCAGGACGAACGCCGAAGGTAAAGTGCGAAAAGTCAGGGCGATCACGCGCAGCAAGACGATCGTTATGCCAGTGGCAAGGCCGCCGAAGCGCCAATTTTGCGGCATCAGTATCGCTCATACCTTCCAGGCGCAGAATTCTTTGCACGCTTTCGCACAGGGAACTTTCGATCGTGCTGCATGTTTAACAGACGGATCGCGTGGTGATCTCGTCATGACGGAATCGACGGCCCTGTCTTGCACTGTACGATCCGCCCAGTGCAACGGGGGCTGAGAATCACTCCGTTGTGCTAAGTGCGGCCGGGCTCGCCTCCTCCCTCAAGAGACGGGCCTTGTCGCATCCTATCGGCAACCGGCTCTGGCTCCTCCCCTTGAGCCGGTTTCCTCTCGCAAATGACACCTGGCCCGCGCCGGCGGTTCTTTGCGGCCTTGCCAGTCTCCCCTTTCGATCTCAGAATAGGTCCATGTGATGTTACAAGTGCGTATCAGTGCGAGCGAGAAGCCAATGCAAGAAGTAGACGTTGCCATCTGCCAGCGGGTATTCGATCGTGTGTGTGCGGCAAAGCGTATCACGAGCGACTACGACCGCGATCATTTGGCGATCCAAATAATCCATTTATACCAGGACGGCACGACGGATGAGGACAGCTTGAGCCACCTGGTCATTTAACGGACGCGCAGCACAAGCGCCCATCGCAATAGGACTAAACCGCCTCAGGCCTTGGTTTTTCCGGATGTGGCTGATGTCCGGTTCGTAAAGCGAACATTTCCGAAACCGGTTCCGATCGTAACGGTTGACCAATGTGCGACGTCTTGCATGACCGGAACCTGCGAGAGACCCTGGACGACGCCGTCATTGTGCATCACCACCAGCGTGTCATGTTCGCCGATGATCGGAATGGCCTCCATCAGCTCGCGAGGCAGATTGAATCGTCTGCCCTCCCAATTGCCGCCCGGAAGATTCTGGCCGCCACGTACGATGGAGCCATCCGCTTCGATGACTCCGGGACATGCCACGCCGATGACCGGCGCCAACGAGAAATGCCGCTTCTCCGCCCTGTTTATTAGCTTGATCAGCATCTTCACCAGCTTTTCGATGGCCGCTTTACGGCTCTTGCAGTCTTCGCCATATCGCCAGATGCAGCATTTCCAGATTCGAGCTTGTGACAGGTCCCGGCGAACGGAGAGTCGGGTTTCCACGACGCCTGCTCGAATATTTGACCCTCCGATGTCGACTGCGAGGATGCCGTCATACCCGTCTAGCATCCAAGAATGCATCAGGTGCGCCGAGCCGAGCAGCCCTGCCTCGTCAGGATGGTGGACAATAGGCACGACATCGATTGTTAGCCCCTCGCTCTTCAATCTAATCATCGCCCGCGCGATTGCGAGCTCACAGAAGACGCTCTCTTTCAGACCCCCTCCGACGGCGATACGCTGTGTGCCGTTCCAGCCATCTTCACTGAGAAACCGTTGCAGCACATAGGCAATTTCCGCAGCGAAATCTTCGATTGCCCCCATGATCAATGCCGAGGCTTCCCTATCCTCGCCATTCAGCAAGGCGTCGATCTGCTTTTTTGACAGTTCTTCGGTCGCTGTATCACCAAACGGGTCATCGCCGCCCTTGCGAATGCGTTGGCGCCAATCTTCAAGTTTCTGTCGGAAAGCCCGCTTGTTGGCGCGATCGCCTATGAAACCACTCTCGTCGCGGAGTTCGAGATTGTAGCAATCCACCGTGACGGACGGCAGGTCTGCCGCACCGTGGTTGAGGAGGGGACGGCCATTTTGTTTTGCCATTTCGTTTTCCAAGTCCCGACGTACATCCTCAACGTTCACGGCAGATACTCGGTTCCTTGGGAGCCGTCGAACACCCGGGTGAGATCAACGGGCTCGGAAGAAGCGCTGAAATGCGGCAGGCGCTTACTTCTGTACGCCTGCTCTAACGGTCGCCAGTACCGGCACTAGTCTATCACCACGTCGAGGCCGGGTTCGCCCGGCCTTTGGGACTGGCTAGCGGCGCATGATCGACTGCACCACATTGAGGATTGGGAAATGCTTCAAGCTGGTGGGGTACAAAGGGGCGCCGTGAGAACCGTTGCTATCCAGATTATAGTGCGACATCTGGATGGGAATTCGGTGGTGTCGTCGGCGACTGTGGCATCGCAATTGACGCTGGCCGGGCGTCGCTCGTTTCAGGCTGTCGCGCAGCGACAATCTCGGCGGCGTTATCATCGATAGCAGAGTCGAAGCTTAAGTATGCTGAACAGTGTCGGTCATGAAGGTAACGAAGATGGGGGCAGCGACGGCGATCGCCTTCTTCAATCCGGCATGATCGTCCGAGACGACGAATTCCAGCCGTGCAGATGGCGCTGCTTCAGCTTGGCCAGGAAGTCCTTCCAACTCGAGTGCCTCTCACGGTTGGCCAGGTCGACCGCCAACATTTGGCGCCGGCCTTCGATATCCTCGACCGCGTCCACCCGGCCGTGTAATCGAGCGATTACTGCTTTCATCCACTGCTCCGGTATCGACAGAGCCGCAACTGCTGCCATGACGTTTCATTTCGCCAAGTTGCGTCCGGCCGTGATCAGCCCAGCACGGGAGATCGCGAATCCTATCGAAGATCGAACTCGGCTTCACTTGGACAGAACTCGCCGCCTTGCGCGCTATTCATGCCGGCGCTGCGGTCTTACGGTACGGCTTTCTATCCGTCCTGCGACCGAGAAGATCAGGAAATCACTGTCGGTATCGATCCTCTCTCCATCCATCAATCTCACGACGTCATCAATGCCGGAAACCGGAAGGCGGTCGATCGACAGGAGATAGTCGCCCTCTTGCAGCCCTGCCTTCTCGGCGGGGCTGCCCGGCTCCACGCGGCGAAGTCGGACCGCCGTAGTCTGTGCCATGCCCGCTTCCAAGGCTATCCTTCGATGCAGCTCGACGGTGTCCGCGGCAATGCCAATATAGGCTCTGCGAACATGACCGAAACGCAGAAGCTCAGAGACTACATGCTTTGCTGTATTCGACGCCACTGCGAATGCGATGCTTTGCGCGCCCTGGATCACGGCCGTGTTAACGCCGATCACCTCACCCGCAGACGATACCAGAGGGCCGCCGGAATTACCGGGATTGAGCGCCGCGTCAGTTTGGATGATGTCCTCCATCAAACGACCACTGGCAGCGCGCATTGACCGGCCCAGCGCAGATATGATTCCTGCCGTAACCGTCCATTCAAAGCCCAGAGGATTGCCGATTGCTATGGCGATATGACCCCGCTTTAGACTTTTTGAGTCTCCCAATTTCGCCCAGACACCTGACCAGTCGTTCGCGCGGATCAAAGCGAGGTCCGTGTCAGCGTCGCGCCCGAGCACCCTGCCCTCGATGACTGCTCCTTCCGGCGTTGTGATCAGGATGTTCTTGGTGTCACCCACGACATGGTTGTTGGTGACGACAAGACCATCTGGCGAAATTGCAAAGCCTGAGCCATGACCGGCACGGTCACCGATTCTTTCGATTCGGCTGACCGCGGGACCGACAAGATCGACTGAGGAAGACACCGATAGGGAATAGGCATCCAGCAACCGGTGTCTGAAGACGGCTGGATGTCGCGATCAATGAAGCCCATGAAAAACTCCGCAGGATGCGTCGCGTTGAGGACCGGCAGCGGCCGCAAAACAAGCGAGAGGCTGTCAGTTCGACAGATTTAAATCCGCATTCAGATGATGGTTGTGATGACTTTATTCAAGTCACCGGCCCAGCTATCGCCGCGGCTGTCGGCAAGTGCTCGACAATGCGCTGCGCAGGACATCCTGCAGGAGCGCCATCCTCCCATTTCGCTGGCCTTGCGAGCGAGCGTGCGATCTCTTCAATGTTACATGCGAGGTGGCCGCGCCCCTTCACATGAGGAGCTCAGTCTGCTTATTTAGTTCTTCTGCGCATCCGCGCCCGCGCGCTTCGCTCCCAAAACTATTTCGTGCTTCCAGTTGCGCCGTCACCCAAGAAGGCCAAGAGCTGCTGCGGGACGAAAGCCGGGTTTTCGTCCGGCAGCCAATGTCCGGTATCCGGCACAACGGCGCCGCGCAGGCGCGCACCTGTGGCGGCCTCTGACCGCGTAGATCGTAAATCAACCGGACGCCGCGATGAAGTCGCGCAGGGCCTCGGCGAGAGCGCCCGGTTGCTCTTCCGGCGAGAAATGACCGCAATCCGGTATCAGCGCGTCTGTCAGGTCAGCAAGGTCGGCGCCTCGCAATCCTTTGAGATAAGCCTGAAATTCACCACCCTCAGCCTCGCCTCGCACATACAGCACCGGCGTCGGGGAGCTGCCACGCGAGGAATTGTCATTCTCATCCTCGGAAATCCCCGGTACCAATCGAAACCGGCCTTGAGACTTGACGGCGTGGCATAGGAGTGCGCATAGCGGCGGCGGGCATCTTGTGAAACAGCGGCGGGACGGGCCGAGATCGCCTCGAAGAAGAAGTCGAAATACTCCTGCTGACGCCCGGCGACCAATCGCTCCGGCAAGTCCGGAACCGCGTGGAAGGCGAAGTGCCAGAGGCGGGGATTTCGGATCACCTTATCCCACGGCGGCACGCCCGGCAGAATGGCGGCCCGGGAAACGGCGTTCGGAAAAGCTCGGAGATAGGCATAGACGATCTGGCCGCCGATATCATGACCGATCACCGTCACGTCCTCGAATCGGGCCGCCTTGATGAGACGGTCGACGTAACTCGCGAGGGTTCGTTTATCGGCGTTGGGCAGCGGCGCGACCGAGCCCCCGATGCCCGGAAGATCGATGGCGGCAACTCGGAACTGCCCCTCAGTGAGTATCGCCCCGAGCGCGATGTTGACAACGCGTCGAGCAGCGAGAATTGCGCCGGCGCCGGTCCGTTGGAGACCGTTCCGTCAAATTAGACTGCAAGACCTTGTGCGCCGTCCCGGAACCGTTGGCGCACTGCCGGGTTAGACGGACAGCCCAATTGAGCAACATTGGAGAAAATCGATGATATTGGCCTTTGAAAACCAGGCGTTCAACAAGAAAGCACGGACATCCCACAAACAGGCCCGGGATGTAATTTCGCAAGTCGAGCTCATCGGCATCCGCGCCAAGGCCTGAGCCGATGGGCATGCTCTCGGGAAAATCAGGCTGCTGCTGGACGGAAACAGCCGGAGCCATGACCTATCCTCCTCTCGACGCTTCCATTCATGCCGAAACGGTTGTTGTGGGCGCAGGCATCGTGGGTCTCACAACGGCCCTGCGGCTGCTTGAGGCGGGACGTTCCGTAATCGTGATCGAAGGATTGCGTGTGGGAAGGCAGGTTACTGGCCGATCAACGGCTAAGATCACCACGCAGCATCGGCTCATCTATCGTCACCTGATCGATACGATCGGCCTTGAGCATGCCCGCGCCTACGCCGAAGCCAACAGCGCAGGGGCAGATTGCATCAAGGGCTGGATTGCAGAACACGGCATTGACTGCAATCTCGAGGCTAAGTCAGCCTATGCGTATACGCAGGATCCCGCGACTTCCGCCCTTATCAAGGTCGAGGCGGAGGCCGCGCGAAGCCTCGGTCTTCAGGCGGAGGTGCTCGACCGCGCGCCCCTGCCTTTCGAAACCGCCGCCGCACTCCGCTTCCCAAACCAGGCGCAGTTCAATCCCGCCCGATATCTGACCGGACTCTCCGCGGTCGTAACCGCGCGAGGCGGCAAGATTTTCGAAAATAGTCGCGCACGGCTCATTGGTGAGGCGAGCCGCTGGCGCGTGGTCACCGACGGTGGCACGGTGCACGCCGAAAATGTCGTTGTAGCAACAAACATGACGGTCAAGAGTCCCGTAGGCATGTCGCACCGCACGCAGCCGAGAAGCCACGTTGCCATGGCCTTCCGCCTCGACGATGCTGCCTTGATCGACGGCATGTTCATTACCGTCGAAGAACCATCGCGCTCGCTGCGGACCGGCCGCGACGCGCAAGGACCGCTGCTGGTGGCGCTAGGCCCCCATTTCAGAACGGGTCAGGACGGCGATGTGGCGGCGCGATTCGTGGAGCTTGAACGTTGGGTGCGTGCCAACCTGCGCGTTGGCGAGGCGCTTTGGCGCTGGTGCAACGAGGACTACGACACGGCAGACCGGGTTCCATACGGCGGCGAGCCCGACCCGACGAGCGCCCCAGGCTTCTACATCGCCACCGGCTTCAACGCTTGGGGGATCAGCAATGGCACGGCTGTCGGTATGTTAATCGCCGATTTAATTGCCGGCCATCCCAATGCCTGGGCAAGGCTCTACGACCCGACAAGACCCTATCCGAAAGATTTCCACAAGAGCGGCGACAGCCAATCGATCGTCCGGAGCCTGGACGAAATTGAGGCTAGGCAAGGCGGCGTGCTTGTGCGCGGGCAGGAGAAGATTGCAGCTTGGCGAGACGATGCCGGCCTGATCCATACCTTGTCCGCGTCCTGCACGCATAAGGGCTGTACGCTCACTTGGAATAACGCGGATCGCACATGGGACTGCCCTTGCCACGGCTCGATTTTCGCCGCGGACGGATCAGTCATCCACGGCCCGGCCAGAAAGCCGCTGCCGAAAATCAGGCTATAGCCTTAGTGCAACAAAGACGCTTGCCGATAAACAACAACCATTAAATTCCGGTCGCCTTACTGGCTCGACCGTTGCCGCAGCTCTCGTTGCCTTAGCGCGCGAAGCACCACGATGAGTTCGAGCTCCAGCTCGGCGCAAATATCATCATTCTCTTTGATTATGACAGGATCCTCACCTTTGCGCTTCACGTTGTCGCGACGGTCAATCGCCTTTCCGAATGTCCGCAGTAGTTCGCTTGCAGGATCGTCCAAAGGCGCACCGGACAGCGTCCCGCGCAAAAAAGGTCTCTTCAGCAAAAGAGTTGCCTTTCCAATCTTGAAGAAGTCCTTCATTCGTAGGTTTCCGTGAATGGCGGGCATCAGGAACTGTTGCGATTCGCCCCAGAGCGGCCGACCCAATAAAGGGTAGTGCAAGGTCTCGTCGCTTCAATAGTGGCAAGGTTCACGCCCCGGGCGTAACAATCGCGCACGACATTTCGAACGGAAACATCTTCAGTGGATATTTACCCACATTATCCTTGCCGTTTCATTGAGTGTGGCGCGACTCAACGGCAGCAATCAACGTGATCAGGCCGTTGGACCCCTACCACGGCAAGAGAGACCCGGTGGGGCCGCAGGAACCTGCCGCCGGGGCAGGAATGTTACCGCCGGCGGAGAGCTTCGCCAGCTACGTGAAAAATTGAGCGGGCCTGTTCACTACATCTCGCCTTCGCTGTAGATCTGACCGAGGCAACGCAGGCTGCGCTTCATTGCCTCGACGCGATGTTCGGCGTCGCCTTGCGAATGCGCCCAAAAGGCTACTGCCCAAGCCCGCCCGTCCATCTCGAATTCGCAGGCAAACTTATAAAAGCTGCGGCCTGTGCCGTCATGTTTTATCAGATCCGCGTCCGGTTCATTCCTGGCGTCGTCTAAATGAATTACGACCATTTCCAACTCCTCACGGTATCAGCTTTATCCTCCGAACTCTCGCGGAATGCATTTGTTCGCCTATGTGCCGATCCCTGGGGAGGTTGCGGTAAACAAGCTTTACGACAGGTACGGGGCGGTGCATCGACGCAGATGACACCCGACGCTGCGAGACGAAGGCGGTTGAATTCGAGGCCGAGGCGCCCGTCCGCCTTGGACCGGGCTAACAGCGACAGGGAACATTTGTCATCCGCCACGGTTATCTGACGCTACGCCTCGGTCATGATGCCCACCACGAGGACAGCGGTCATGGTATCCGTACCAGAGGCTTCGTGTGCCCTCTGATGATCGCGTATGAAAGCGTCAAACGATGCGGGCGCGTTCTTAAAACGCGAGCTAAACCACGATGAACTACGATCCTCCGCCCGCGGCGAACGAGGAAGGTCGATGGCGGTAGGAGGATCACTCGGACGCGGCATAATTTCAGGCGCGGCGGATGACGATCCGTCTGCTATCGGCACCTATGCCAGTGCTGGTGCGCGTTTTGGGCTTGATATCTTATGGACAGCACCGATCACGCTGCCAATGATGTTCACGGTCGTCTATCTCTCATCCAAGCTCGGGCAGGTCTCCGGGAGAGGATTGTTTCAGGCGATCCATGACTTCTACCCCCGCTGGCTGCTTTGGGGTGTTTTGGCCGGCGTGGTGATTGGCAACGCGATCGAGGCCGCGGCAGATCTCGGTGGCATGGCGGCGGCGATCGGGCCTCTTCGTGCCGCTGCCGGTGCCGATAATTGCGGCGGCCGTAGCGGCCTTGATCTTCGCATTGCAGATATTCGGCTCCTATACGCTCATCAGAAGTATTTTCCGCTGGCTGGCGTTGTCGCTGCTTGCTTATGCCGCTGCCGCTTTTCTAGCAAAGCCGGATCTCTTCGCGGTTTTGAGGGGCACCGTCGTTCCTTCGATCGAATTCAGTAAGGAATTCCTGTCCATCGTCGTCGCGATAATCGGGACGACGCTGTCTGCCTATCTTTATGCATGGCAGTCAAACGAGGAAGTCGAAGACCAAATTGCGGACGGCAAAACAACGCTGAACCAGCGCAAGGGCGCGAGCGACAAAGAATTGCGCCGGTCTCAGCGCGATATCTGGATTGGCATGACATTTTCCAATCTGATCATGTATTTCATTATTCTGGCGACAGGCGCAACTTTGCATGCCAATGGCCAAACGGAGATAGAGACCGCTGCACAGGCTGCTGAGGCGTTAAAGCCGATTGCCGGAAATGCGGCTGGATTTCTATTCGCGGCAGGCGTCATATCGGTTGGTTTCCTCGCAGTGCCCGTCATGACCACCGGCGCCGCATATGATTTCGCGCAGTCAGTTGGTATCAAGGGTACCTTGCACGCAACGGCGCGTCAGGCTCCGAGGTTCTATCTCGTCATCGGCGTGATCACGCTTGTTGCCGTCGGCATGAACTTCCTCGGCTTCAACCCGATGAAAGCCCTGGTCTGGGCGGGTATTGTACAGGGATTTTCGACGCCGCCGCTTCTGCTCCTGATCGTGCTGATGACAAACAACAGGAACATCATGGGTAAGCAGGTGAATTCCCGAGCGATGAACGTGATGGCCTGGGTGACGACGGCGGCGGTCTTTTCCGCAAGCCTCGGGCTTGTCGCAACTTCGTTCATCTAAAGTGGTTTGTTGTCATGTCGGCCTTTTTGCAAAACTGCTTGAGTCCGCGTGCCACTTCGGCGAGGCATTAACGCCACTTCGGATTCCGCTTTGCATTGTACATAAGCTCGCATGCGGTCGCGAATGGGCCAAACAACTGAAGCAATCGAGCCTGTTCCGTTTCGCCAATCTGGTGCCGTTTCGAATATTCCCGCACCGACCACACCCTGGTTGTTGGTCCGGTATCCGTTTTCTTCGGCTCCACACGTTCCATGTGTAACTCCTCCCATATTGCGAAAGGAGGACGATACCGAAGTCTAATTTAGAATCAAGACATATAAGATGCCCGGACTCGAACTGTACGCTGCCCGACCAAGTCTTCATTCGGCAAGCTTTTCTTTTCTGACATCAAAGCCGGATCGAGAGAGCTGCGCAGCTGCATGTTCCTGCCGCATGACAGTGTCCGGCAGCACGGCTTCAAGCGTTGGCGCGCGTCCTTCACGCGCATTGAGGGCCGCTTCGGGCGGTATTGCGGCTGGATGCAAGTACCGATCATTTTGGGGCCTCAGTCCGAACGACAGGACCTGTTCGTTCGTTCGGAACAGGCCCTGTCGCGCCGAATGTCACGTGCTCACGCTTATGGTCCGCGACAGCGGCGATCGTGCGGCAGCACTAGCAAAGGGGCTGAGGCCGTCCGTGGAATATGGAAGACCCGCCGCGCGACATGACAGTAAACAAGCGGAGCTTCAAGATGTTCCCGCTGAGGTGCAAAAAAGCGCCGCCTTTGATGAGAAAATGCACGCCGTCTCATTGGCTTCGATTGATCCCGATCTGCCCGCGGAAATCAATGCAGCCGCCGCAGCCGCCGAGAGATCCACCCTCTGCAGATCGGCGGCAAAGGAGGAGACGGGAAAACGAGTATTCACATGCCTTTCATGGACACGTCATGAGCGAAGTGTTGGCAGTTGACCGAGCGGATTGGACGGGCGCAGCCATTCGAAAAGCATGCTCCGGACAAGCGCCACCGGCCGCTCCTCGGCGAACGCAATGCTTCGGCTGGAGGTCGCAGAGTAATCACCCGGCACCGGCTTATTTTCGCCGAAGCCCTGCGGCAGGTCTTCAGGGCGAGCGGTAGGCGGAATCATCGTCGGCGGCCGCGCGCTTTGCCACGTATTTTCCCTCTCGCGGTACCGCCACCTGCTGGAAATTATCCGACAGCTTCCATAACGCGGACCGCATATTGGGCCCGGAAAGCGGCGGCCCGTGCCCTGAAATTATTCTCTCGGGTTCCAGCCGGGCAAGTGCTGTTACCGACGCTTCGGCGGCAAGCCAGTCGATCGTGAAATATCGCGGCGGTCCGTGCATTTCCGGCGTCTGGGTCAGAACCTCGTAGGCTGACTCCTGGCCAGTCGTAATCACCGCATCTCCCGCAATCAGCGTTCGATCTCGCTCCCGCCAGAGAGAAATATGACCCGGAGCGTGTCCAGGCGTATGAATCCACGACCACTCTGGTATGCCGGGCACGCTGCCATCGCTCGGGAGCGATTTTAGCCTGTCGCCGAGATCGATTGGTTTGCGCGGGAAGAGCGGCGACAGAAGCGAGAAAGTACCTCCACCGACCCATGGATCCGCCGGCGGATAGCTAGCGCCGCCATTAAGATAGGGATGCTCAAGGGGATGCGCATAGACGGGTACGTCCCAGCGCGCGGCAAGCGTTTCAGCCGAACCGGAGTGATCAAAATGGCCGTGCGTGAGGACAATCGCCTCAGGGCGTGAGCGAGCAGAAAATCTCCGTTCTGCTGTCTGCGCGATAGTTTCGGCTGAAGTCGGCAGCCCTGTATCGACCAAGACCCAGCTGCCGTCACCTGCTGTTGGACTGCCACAAAAAATTGCGTTGACGATTGAGAGCTTGAGATAGGCGATGTCGGCCAAGAGAATACGTGAGCCGTCGGGGGCTTCTTCAAAGCCGGCCACATCCTCTCTGGTCAACCCGATTTGCGTGTGCATTTGCGATCCTCGCCGTTGACGAGAAGCTAACTTGCTACAGCCCGCAAGGTTCCAAAGGGCAGTGCCCTCTTGTCCTCCGCTGGAGGACCGCCCACGAAGAGACGCGACGGCGTGCCGACGATCGGTCCGAGCTTCTTCCACTTGCAAAAAACAAACCGAGGCGAGATGGACCGCGATCGAAACGGAACATGGGGAAGGATCGTTGGAGCGGGGGAGAAAGTTCTTGAACGCCTCGAGCGTCTCCGCGCTGGCATGATGCGCCATCCCTCCGCGTCGATGCGCCGTTTGGGGCGATACACCGTTGGACCACAGGAAGGATTCGACGATCTGGTGCCGTTCTCGGCAAAGCTCCGCGAGCTGTCGGCCGGAGTCGGTGAGCAAAGCAGCCCTCGGAAATCAGCTCCACCGAGGCCAGGCCACGGCGGAAGACGGCACGCGGCGAGCTCTATCCACCCTTCTTGTACGTCACCTCATAGATCACGCCGTTCGTGTCCTCCGAAATCAGCAGCGAGCCGTTCGGAGTAATCGCCAATCCTGCAATGCGGCCAAATTCGGACTTACGATCCTCGCTCAGGAAGCCAGTAAGGAAGTCCTCTGTGTCAGTCGGCTCGCCTTTGTCGAAGTTGACCCGCACGACCTTATAGCCAGCCGGTTCGGCCCGGTTGGCCGAACCGCGCAGCGTGACGAAGGCATCGTTGCGATACTCCTCGGGAAACAGCTGCGCATCGTAGAAGCGGATGTTGATCACGGAAGCATGGGCGTCGAAAGTCAGTGCTGGCCCGAGAGTTTTGGTCCGGCAGAATTCATCCTTCGGCTCATCCTCCGGCATGGTGAAACTGGCCCAGTCCGGCTGGCGGTCGCCGTTCGTCGCCTAGATGGTCGACACCGTGATCGACGCCCCACATAAGGCCCGTCTCGGGGTGCCAGTCGAAGCCGAGCATGTTTCTCAGCCCCTTCGCGAAAACCGTCCGCTTCTTGTCCTTGAGGTCCAGCCGAAGGTTGGCGGCCTTTTCATCGCTGCTTTCGAAGCAGGCATCGCACGAACTACCGACGTTGATGTGCAGCGCTCCGTCGGGCGCGAAGGCAAGCGTTCGCCGCCCATGCTGGCCACCATCCGGCAGGTCATCGACTATCGTCTCCAATTTGCCGATGGTGCCGTCCTCATTCAGGTCCGCCACCATCACCGCGTGGACAGTGGCGAGAAAGATACGGCCGTCCCGGATCGCAATGCCGTGGATGCCGTCGTGATCGGAGGCAACCATATGAGGCTTTGGATCGCCTTCCTTGATGGCGATCACGTCCTTTTCCTCGGGTCGCGTCACGTAGACGGTTCCGTCTTCCGCGACCGCCATCATGCGGGCATTGCCGAGCTCGCGGGCAAAGACGCTGACCTCGAAGCCTTCCGGAACCTTTAGTCGCTTCAACACATCCTCGTTGAAGGGCTCATGCTTAGGTCGAAAGACGTTCGTCTCAACTTTATGAAGGACGCCTTCCTGTTGGGCGCAGACAACTGTTGGGAAGAGCGCGATGCCAACCAGCAGAGCGGCTTTTGTGATCATATCTACACTCCCGTTCAGCGGTGACCTGATGGCTCCACACCACGAGCGCAGTCGCCTATCTCAGTCTGGTCTCTTCGTCGGCAACCCCGACGCGGTGCCTGTAGACCATCTCCCAGCCCTTCCAGCCCGTGAACAGAAAGATGCCTACCACGATCAGGGATAGGAGGAGTCCTTCAGGAAGAACCGCTGGATCGCCATTCTGATAGCGCAGGTAGAAGTTGACGAGCGTCAGGACGATCGCGATCGCGTTGCCAATGAAATGCTGCCAGGGCGTCGCTCAGGGCGCGGATGCGCTTCTCACCCAGGAAATCGGTCAGGCCCGCCAACGCCGCCAACGTTCCGAAGACGAGCGCTCCTCCGAGCAGCCACAGCGCCGCCTGCGGCCAGAACGGCGAACCGGATCGCCAGAAAGCGAGATCGCAGAAGAGTGTAGAAACGACGAACACCACCGGGAACGGGATCAGCATCGGGTGGATAGGGTGATCTGCAATATGCGCAGTGCTGCGCGGATTTCCTTCGATAAGCGGAGATTCCTTGGTAGTCGTCACTGTGCCTTACTCCTTGCTCGGCTTTGCTCCTCAAGCAGGCCGTGGCTCGTGGAAACGGCACCAGCCGTTGGGGCTGATCTCGCCCGCAACGACCTCGCACGCATTCGGCTCAAGGAAATGAGTGCACCCGCCGCAGCGGCGACCCTTGTTCGGCCTATCCTGATAATGGGCGACGGATTTCGGCGTCGTTCCGGCTCCGCGAGCCACAGGCTGCCCCGTCATGCATCCCGAAAGTCCGGCTGCGCCGGCGATCGCAACGCCGGTCATCGTCGCCTTCAAGAATTTCCGTCGGGACACAGATTGACCCGGGCCACATTCTGTCTGATCTCGCTCTACCTCGCCACGTTTCTTTTTCATGGTCTTTCCTCCCAATGAAATTCGAGAATACCTATCCGCCGTGCGGCGGTTAGATCGACTTCAGATACTCGATCAGATCGCTCCTCTCCTGATCGCTAAGATTTAGCTTGAGATGCTGATCGTAGTGCTTGACGACCTCGTCGAGGGTGGCGAACCGGCCATCGTGGTAGAAGCCTCCCTTGTGGACCTTTTCCATCTCCCAGAGCGCCCGTAGCGGTACTGTACGGTAGCGCTCGTCTGGAGATCGCATCGCCTGGAAATCATCGATGCCTATCTCGTCCGCTTTGTGCAGGTTCCAGCCTGGTTCCGTGAAGAGCGGCGGAACATGGCAGGTGGCGCACTTGGCTTTTTCGTTAAAGAGCGTGTTGCCCTTTCCCGCAGCGGCGCTGTCAAAGGCACCCTCGGGAGGCTTCGGGACGGGCAGCGACAACTGATAGAAGTGAAGGGCTGGCAGCTTGCCGGTAATGCGGTCGTCCTGATCCTGCTTGTGGCCCTGCTTCGTTCTCGCGGCCACCGGGTACTTCTCGGCGTCGTCAAGGCGGGGGTCGTAGAACACGCCTTTTCCGTGCATCTCCAGATTGCCGACGTAAGCGTTCCAGTAGCTTACCGTGCCCCAAGCACCCGTCCATGTGTGGTTGTTGACGCCAGCGAGCCCGAAGGCCGGTGGATTGAGCGTGGCGGCGGTTTTCCCGTCCGGCCGGAACGCTTTGCCGTCCAGATTGAGTTCGGCGTCGAACTTGCCGGGTCCCCAGGCCTCCACCGCTTTCTTCACCTCCGCTTCGGAAATCTGCAGCATCTCGGTGAACGCCGTCAGGTCAGGCGCTAGCGCTATGATCGCGCCGATGTTCAAGTCGCGGTTGGGCCAGCCATCCAGGCGATGGCCGATACCGGGAGTATAGGCATCGTCGACCGTCGAATGGCACACCGCGCACTGGATGCCGACCGACGTCAGCGTCTTTCCGTCTTCGCCGAAGAATCCGGTAACACCAACAACGGCATTGGCCTTCAGCAGAAGAACCGTACTCGCCGGATCGGTAAGATCAACCTTGCCTTTGTCGAGCGCTACGGCAACATCCCTTGGGATCGCGTTGACATCCACTTTCAGCCCGAGCTCCAGAGCTTTTTCGGGGCTGAGGCCCGGTCCCTTGCCACCCAGCTTCTCACCGGCGATCGCCTCGTGGAGCTTGAGCTTGCCTCCCCAGAAGTCCTCGCTGCCGAAAGTGTCGAAGCGGAATGTCTCGCGGCCCTCCTCCAGATATCGTCTGGCTTGATCGGTGGCCGCCGCGTCAAAATCCTTGCCGCTCATGGAGCCTTTTTTGCCCATCTGGGCAGTTGCGGGAATCATGGTGGAGGAGAGGAGAAGAACGAAGAGAACTGCTGTACCCTGAAAGCGTCGCGTCATGGCACGTCCCTCCACGCGGCCGATTTTTTCGGGCCGGCGCGACCTGGATTTGGGCTGAGGAAAACAAGTCCCACTATTATATTACAATTTGCTAAAGTAGCAATGGATTCCTTTACTCTCGCCACTATCGCAGGCATCCCCGGGAACATCGGTTCCACCCGTCAGTTTACCGCGATAGATCGGGAGAGTTCCGCCATGAATGCGAGCGATGAAAGGACCGTATCTTTGTGGGCGGGGGTCGCGGCCGCGCCCGATGCTACCCCACTCGCTCGCGATGAAGACTTCGATGTCATCGTAGTCGGGTCTGGAATTGCAGGCATGTCGATCGGGTATGAGTTGGCCGCCGCGGGCCGACAGGTAGCTGTCCTCGACCGCGGCCGGATTGGTGGCGGCATGACCGCCCGCACGACGGCACACCTAACGTCAGTGTGCGACGACTACTTTTCGGAACTAATTCGGTTGCGCGGAGAGGAACTGGCGCGACTTTATTATCAGAGCCATTCTGCCGCGATCGCGCGTATCGAGGCAGTTCAGGACGCGGAGAATATCGCATGCGACTTCCGGCGTGTCGATGGCTTATGGCTCGCACTTCTCTGTTGATGGGACGGCCCTGAACGGACCAGCGGTTTCGCCCCTGCCCGAGATCGAATAGGTCTAGGTCCTGTGAGCTGAACCGTCATTCGGGGCGCTTCGCCGGCACCTGCCGTGGCTACGCAGCCCTCTTCTCGAAAGCAGCAAACCGCGTCTCCAACACCCGAGTTCTACTCCGACTGATCCGAACTCAGATTCGAAAGGAAGCGAGGATCGGGCAAGGATCGGTCTTGCCCTCTGCGCATTCGGAGACCAATGGAGTGCTTCCCGAGCACGATAAAGCTTGCAACCGGAGATTGAAATGTATTAGAGGCACGCGCGGAAAATCAGACGTTTGTGATGAACAACACTACATCTCCAGCGGCCAGATCGCCTGCCGGCCTCGAGATGATGCACCGTCGTTTATTTCGAAGAATGCTCGGGCTTACCCTTGGTTTTGCTCGACGCGAACTCCTCGAGCTGCTTTTCGCTCATGGAACTGGCCATCTGTTTTGACGCACCCTTGAGCTTACTCTTCGATGTTTTACCACGCTTTGCAGACAGCGCCGCACCAGCGGCTTTCTGCTGCGCTTTCGACTTGGCTGGCATGGCTATTCTCCTTCTGCAACGAGAACGCCCGGCCGAAGCGATGGTTCCTGGTCGAAAAGCGGTCATGGCCGCTGTCGTCCGGCAATGTCTTCGCATGCAGCCGAAACGGTCGGCGCGCGACTGGCGCAATACTTCGAAGGGAACCCACCGAATGGGAGGATAGAGCCCGCAGAAGTCTCGACGGATCAAAAAGCCTCGGTGATTGGCGAGACACACCGGCAGCGATGACGTCATCACTGTTCCAGGCAAGCATGCTTTTGCCAGATCAGACCTCGCTCAGGAATTTTTCCGTGGTCATGATGGCGAGTTGGACAGAAAACCGACCGCCAAGGAGCTCAAGGGAGGCGTCATGCGTGTCATCGGTTCCGCTGCAGACAGCATCCTTCAGGAGGATGACCCGGTATCCCAGATCGATCGCCCCAAGCGCGGCAGCCAAGACGCAGACATCAGTTTCTCCCCCCGTCAGCACGAGGGTCTCGACGCCCTCTTGCGACAGTAGCCCGTGAAGCCGTCCGCAAACCCATGGCGAATATGTCATTTTGTCAAAGATGCGTGCAGGGGGAACCAGAGCCTTCAGTGAAGGAACGAGATCGACCAGCTGAGGATCGAGATACTCCGTCGTCATCATCCGCCACTTTTCATAGTAGTCCCTCCACATGCCCGGCAGGGCTTCCGGGCGGGATGGCGGTATGAAACGTGTAAAGACGGTCTTTTCCGGATGAGAACGGGCAAGCTCCACGATTTCGGGCGAGACCTCGCGCATCCATGCGACATGCCAAGGCGTATCCTCCGAGAACATTCGCTGCATATCGACGCAAAGATGAATCCATTTGCCTGTCACGTTTACCCTTTCCTTCAAACTCTCTAACCCGCGCCGGCGAAGTACGTTCCGCGTAAGCTATTGCCGGCCGCCGCCTGTTGAGGCCCATGCTCTATGCGCGGAACAAGCACCCGCCCATCGAGTTGAGTTGTCACCATGTCCTGAGCAGCGAGGGTTTCGCACAGCGGCCGGGACCTTCACGAGCTGGATACTCAGTCTAGAGGAGAACATGCCATGCCTATCGATAAAGTGGCATCGCCCGCGGTAGAATCTCTGAAACAGGAACAGGAGGAACAGCGCGAGAGGGCTAGGAAGAGCGAGCTCGACCAGGGCCTTGAGGACACCTTCCCTGCTTCCGATCCGGTTTCCGTCACCCGCAGCAGCAGACCTTCGGGACGGGCGGATACGACGGAGGCCGAGCGGCTGAAAAACCAGCCTGATGTGTCAACGGAGAACGAGCCGGACTTTCCACTGGCCGACGAAGTGCTTGAGCCTCGAGGGGACCGAAGGAACGCAGCCGGGCGGAGCGGTGAGGCCGCCGTCCCGCCCAAGTCCGAGGCAAAGCTGGTGGAACCGGCATCGGCGGTTGCTGCCGGCACGCTGCGCGTGGCAAAGACGGGAGCGGAACGTTTCGTAGCCGGAATTGAGGACCAGATAAAAGAAAGGCCGCTCCTCAGCGTCGGCATAGTGGCAGCGATCGCGTATGTTTGGGGCGCAACCCGCTGAGCGACCAGCAACAAGGCTGCCTCGTGCGGGATTGCGCTGTTGTGGAAATCAAAAGACCGTATCTCCACCGATGTAAAAGCAATCGCCGGCGCGATCAACGAGACGTTGCCTGTAAACGCCGTTGCGACAGCGCTTCCGCAGTGGAACGCGCACTTATTCAGGAATGCTTGATTCGATCAGTTGGCTTTCCGGAGGCGTAGGCAGCATAGTTCCATACTCGCTTCTCTCCCTTTGGAATGATCCGGCAATACGCGGCAAGAGCACAGACCCTGTGGCGGCGCCGGAAATAGGCGAGTTTTGATCTTTATGACGCATGGCCGAGGAAGCGAAGCAACGCTGCCGGCCATGCGCATCTCTTGAGCTGCTTTGGCGTTGTCATTTATAGGCGCCTCCGCTTGCAATCAGCGCCTCCCGTGCGGTACGGGATGCGTCTTGCAGCGCCTTGTTTCCACCCAACCCCTCAATGGCCATGGCCTTAATAAAGTCAAAGCCTTGTTCATTGGATTGATCACTAAGTGGTTTCGTGACCATAATTTTGAACAAGCCAAGGGTTTCGGCTTAGGCACGTCCGACCTATCCACCGGCCCTGCGTGACTTTGCTTGCGCCGACAACCAGACGACGGGCGGTCCGCCATGAGACTGTTATGACCCGCTCGCTGGCTCGGTCACGCTCCTCCGGCGCCTCTATCGCTCTGGGTCCGTACGAGAGCCGCTATCTTTCCGTGAGCCACAGCGGAACACTGGTGGCATGCGCTTTGCGGCTGAGGAAGGGAATCGGCGTTGATGTTGCCGGACGGCACTCGTCCCGAGAGAAGCCGGTGAGCGCGATGTTGCCGGGTCGAGCAGCAGCAAGTTGTTGGGACCGGTCGCGCGTGTTCCAAAATTTGCAAGGCTTCGCCGATTTGCAGTCGGTCGCCGCCCAAAGGGGTCAGCGCGTCGGCGAATCTGGATGGTTACAAAGGAGGGTGAGATCGATTGCGCCTCCCCACCAGAGCGGGGAGAGGTTGCATTTGATACTCGTTCGCACGCCCATGCCCTTGGGGGCCGATCACGGGCGGTCGGACAGGCGTTTTAGCAGGTCGTTGGTAGATAAGGTCCTCACTTTTCTCCAATGAGACCTTTGATTTCCGCCAGCTTCTTCATGCAGCCCTGCTCATCACCGGCCTGGGCCATTTTGCGGGCTTCCGCCAGGATCTTGCTTGGCTTGTCGGCACTTTCACCAGTCCCTTTCCCGGTTACCTGTTCCTCGTGGGGCGAAATCGCTTTCGTCTGGGTACCGGTTGATCCTGTTGTTTCAGTTCCAACGCCCTGCTTCTGTTTGCCGGCCATAACTTCTTCCTGGTGCTTCGTAACGGGAACACCGGACTTGCTCCCGCTTGCACCCGTTTCCGCGGAAACTGTAGCTTGCTCGAGTTTCGCGAGTTCTTGACTGCAGTCCGCGAATGCCGGCGCAGCCAGGAGAAGGGGGGCGGCGGTAGCGACTATGAGACGTATCAACATTTTTGCTCCTCGCTCGCTGTTTAGGGATGCGACGCATCCGATTCACGTGTCGAGCAAACGAAGCTGTGCGCGAAGAGTTCCCTGCAGATCGCCGAGTTTCTTTTAAAATCAGCTCGCCTTTAATTTCTAATAATTACGGGGACTTCCTGGCGTTCGTTCACGGATGGTTTTCGAGGCAGCTGATCTTAGATACTGCTGGCTATGCGGCAACAACTTTGCGGCGCACAGATTTTGGGCGTGCGCATTGGAGCATGCGGTTGAGGATGGCCGCGGCGATGGCAACTGCTGCCTGCTGGGCGGCAAGGGAGCGGGCCCCGCAGACGCCGTCCCGTGATGCCATCCATCACTCTCTTTCGATCGCCGCGATGCGGTTGTTCCGTTGATCCGGATTTCAGCATCTGCCCGCTCTACCGCGTTGGCAGGCGGCGGAATGACGATTGCGGCAGCCGCGCTGGGAAGGTCGCCGTCGCTGTAAGAATCAGAGGCGGGCTCCAAAGATCGTCCGTAAACGATAGGTCGAGTGAAGGTTCAACAGCACGGCGCCGATCCGAAAGTCCGGGTTCGTTTATTGACCGATCCGGAACCAACGATAGCCCAAGGCATCCAGTTCGACGATCGCGCCGTCACTTGAGTTCGCAGAATAGACCCTGTTGCCAAACAGCTCGATCAAGTCTCCGGCCTTCCCAGTCTCCCGATCAAGCCTCACCCGACAGCTTCTCGATGCAAGGTTGTGCAGGATGAGAAGAGAATTTTGTTCCGATGTGAAACGCTGGGCAAACACCGCTTGATTGTCCGTTTCGATGTGAGCCCATGTGCCCCAACCGACCTCAGGGCAGGATTGCCGGGCGTCGACAAGCCGCCTTACCCAATTCAGCAGTGATCTCGGATCGCGCTGCTGTGTCTCGACATTGATCCGCCTGGCGCCGTTGGTGCCGTCGACGATCGCCGGATGAATAAGATGTTCTTCGGAGCAGGTCGAAAATCCGGCATTGTTATCGTCAGACCACTGCATGCAGGTCCGCACCGGCCAACGCTCCGGCAACCCGAGGTCGTCACCCATGCCAAGCTCGTCACCATAGTAGATGGTCGGTATTCCCGGCAAACTGAACATCAGACTGAAGGCGAGTTCGATTCTTGCTCGATCGTTGTCGAGCATGGGTGCAAGCCGGCGGCGAATGCCGCGCTTGTAGAGCCGCATGTCAGCGTCGGGTGCAAATGCCTCATAGACTTCCTTGCGCCCTTTCTCCGTGAGGCGGCTGAGATCGAGTTCGTCGTGATTGCGCAGGAACTGCACCCATTGGCAAAGCTGTGGCAGCTTCGGGAGGCGAGCCAGTCCCTGGGCCAGAACCGCCGCACGGCTACTTGCAAGAGCGTGATACAAGTGCTGGTTTGGGAGGAAGGCGAACAGCATGTGAAGCCGCGAGCCGTCTCCGAAGAAATGCAGCATTTCCTTCGGTGGCACATTTGCTTCGGCGAGCAGCACGGAATCGCCCCGTCGCCAGGATAGGAAATCGCGCAGTTCACCGAAGAATTCGTAGTGTCTGCACGTGGCCTGGTTGGCACGAACTTCCTCGACCACAAATGGCGCCGCGTCTATACGGAAGCCAGAAATACCAAGCTCCAGCCAAAAGCCCACGATCTTGAAAATTTCCTCCTTAACGGCGGGATTTGCAATGTTGAGATCCGGCTGGTGCGGATAGAAGCGATGATAATACCAGGCTCTTGCGCGTGGATCATAGGACCACACGCTTGATTGATGACCAGGAAAGGCCATGCCGTGATTGGCATTGGCGGGCTGCTCCTTCGACCAGACGTAATAGTCACGATAACGGGAGTGCGGATGCGATCGCGCCTGCTGAAACCATGGATGCTGCTCCGACGTGTGGTTGATCGGCAGATCGATGAGCAGCTTCAAGCCTCGCAAGCCCGCTTGGTGGCTGAATTCGACAAAGTCGCCCAGCGTTCCGAGCTCTGGTGCAACGTTATAGTAGTCGGTGACATCGTAACCGTAGTCCATGCGGGGACTCGGGTAAAACGGCAGCAGCCATAAGCAGGTGACGCCAAGGCGTGCAATGTAATCCAGCTGATCGGTCAGGCCTTTGAAATCGCCGATTCCGTCACCGTCGCTGTCCATGAAAGTTGCAACATTCAGGCTGTAGATGACAGCGCTCTTATACCAGAGGTCAATCACTGGCGTTGGCCCGGCGTAGCGGAGCAGCAAGCAACGATAGCTGTCTCGTTCGATGGCCCGAAGGTTGTTCCGGTCTCATCCGCATGGACTTGCTTCAGCCATCCTCATGGTTTCCTGGCAGTTGTCAGCTTTATCTGTTGGTCGGCATCGTTTTATCGCGCTTTCCTTGAATCGCTGCCTCTATTAACTTTCGAAAGACGAAAGCGTTCCAGTGACCCGCAGAAACGGTCGCAAGTTCTGTTGCGCATTTTTGTCTTTTCCCTCGTGGAGCTGAACAAAGGTTTCGCCTCTTCTATTTGGATCGCATGCGCCTTTGCGGTCAGGCCCGGTTTCGGCAAATCATGCTGCCGGAACCTTTCAGTTGCATTTTTGTTTGGTGGGGCAGCGGGAGGCTAAACATGAAGATGCGTTACATCGTCATTGCTTTGGTTGCTGCAGTGATCGCCTTCATCCTGATCGTCGGCACTCATCCTTTCGGCCAAAGAGGCGACCAAGTCGAAGAACGGCGCTCACCAAATGCCATTGGTCAATCGCAGTAAGCGTCTGCAACATTTCGCTATTGGGTCGCCGGGAGATGTGCCGGTGGCGATTGTTTGAACTGGCTTTCGCAGGTTTGACGGCAATGGACGAGGTTTATCTGGCACGCCAGATCGCATCGAGTCAGCACCAAATGATGAAGACCGCGGAAGGAGCCGACGTCGTCTACAGTCCGTTTCGGTGCTTCACGATCGACTGCCGCATCACCACGTGCCGGCCTGAAGCCGATTGTCTCCAGCGGGATGCCACCGAACCGTGACCGGCCGGTTTTCGGTGCAAGCGCGCTGATGCGCGGCTTGGCTGCATTGCCGATTGTGCCTGGCATGCCGTCAACCGGCGGCCTCAGCGTGGTGCAGCTTCAGAACGTGGTCTCCACGGTGCTCTTTTTCCTTGATCCTTCTGCGCCATCAAAGGTTGTCCTCGAGCTTTCCGGACCAGAGCAGTTGACCTTCGACGAGGTGGTGACGGTCTATAGACGCTGGTTCGGCTGGCCGCCGGCAAGACGAGTGCCGGTTCCGGATTTTGCTGCCCTCCGGCCTCTACCGGCTCGGCGACGCAGCCAGCCTATTCGGCTGGCGCCCACCGGTACGCACAACAGCAAGGTTGGAGATCGCCCGCGGCGCCACCGGTGATTCCCGGCAATGGGTCGAAACGACGGGCATTCGACCAACGTCACTGCAAAGCGCGCTTTGCGCCGCGCCGGCGACTGTTCAGGATCGATGGTTTGCAAGGCTCTATTTCTTAAAGCCGCTGATATTCGTGGTTCTGGCAGTATTCTGGATTGCCACTGGAGCCATTTCACTCACAGTCGGATTCGAAGCGGGCGTCGACTTGATGTTGAGGACCGGAGCCGGACCGCTATCGGCTCCAGTCGTCATTGCCGGGGCAATTGCTGATATCGGCATCGGAACAGCGATAGTATTTCGCCGCTTGTCTCGTGCAGGCATTTTCGCCGCGATCGCAGTCTCATTGTTCTACGGCGCGGCAGCAACATTTTTCCTGCCGGAACTGTGGAACGACCCTTTGGGACCGATCGTAAAGATCTTTCCAATCTTGGTTCTGCACCTGTGCGCGCTTGCTGTTCTGGAGGAGCGTTGATGGTCTACCTCTTCCTAAAGTTTCTCCACGTAGTCGGTGCGTGCGTGCTTTTGGGGACTGGTGCGGGAATCGCGTTCTTCATGCTCCTCGCGCATTACACCGACAATGCTAAGACAATTGCCGCCGTCGCCCGCATTGTCGTCATTGCCGATTTTTTGTTTACCGCCACTGCAGTCGTGGCACAGCCGATCACGGGCATCCTGCTTGCCTGGATTGCCGGCTATTCGTTCTCCGATCCGTGGCTCGCCGTTTCGATCATGCTGTACTTGGTGACCGGCGCATTTTGGCTCCCAGTTGTATGGATGCAGATCGAGATGCGCAATCTTGCGACGGCTTCCGCCGACAACGACGAACCCCTGCCGCGCCGATACTATAAGCTGTTCCGGCTCTGGTTCCTTTTCGGCTTTCCGGCGTTCGCCGCCGTTTTGATGATCGTCTGGCTGATGATCAGTCGCCCAGCCTGGTAGACCCGGTCGCCTCCAGCAAAATACGCAAGGCACCAAATTTTTTCCACCCATCAGGGCGGCTCTTGAAGGAAATGCAGGTCGGGCATACCCAGAAGGCTGTCTCGCGAGAGGTTCTATTTTTGGAACATGTATTACGGCGCCGAGTTAGCATTCCCGAGTGCCCGGCAGTTCAAGTCTGCCGCTGCCGCGATCTTGAGAGGCCGGTCCAGGTCGAAAGGCGACGCAAGAGATAGTTGACGTCCGAGGTAGCCAAACAGACGGAAGTGCCGCAAAGCGAGCTCGGCATGACGATCGGAGGCGATGATGCAGCAGGAGATCACTACGGCGGATTTCGCCCGGTCCATCGAGAAATGGACAGACGAAGAGATTTTCGAGCTTCTGGCGAAGCTCGAAAGCGAGAGCGAGGAAGCGTCATCAAGTGACGAGGTAGACGCCGATCTTCAGGCAAAAATCATCGTCGTGGGAAACGAGATCGAAACGCGCTTTCCAGGCCAACTCCTCGCGCCGTTTAAGAAATGGAAACAGGACCGGCTGTCCGGAAATACCGCAAGAGGAGAATAGCGTTTCCGATTAGCTAGGAAACCCACTGGCAAACTGCCCTTTTTACACGTCGCCAGCAGGAGGTCTCGCCGCCAGCGATGACTCAACTGTCGCGTGGAGCCGGAGCAGATCCAAGGCGGGCCGTTGTCTTATCCGCGACGCGAGCGCGGATGGCGCAAAAGATGCCCGCGAAAGGTGGGGGCTCCATCATGTTCGCTCGCAGATGCTCACGCGCCATCCCTCGCCGTTTCCGACAATCTTCCTGTACATGCCCGATAGCTCCTATGTTTTTCAGTCAAACAACTCACATAGGGGTCGTCTGCTCAGCCTGATAGCGCGACTTTTTTCGAGCCTCCCGATGCCAATGAACTTATGGTCGCTGGTCGGAACATCACGCGGCGCGCCGCGTTCAGACGTGGTGACTCATCCCACCATAGGAGACCAGAATGGCCGCGAAAACGTTGAACGACCTGTTTGTCGAAACACTGAAAGATATCTACTTTGCCGAAAGGCAAATTCTCAAAGCCTTGCCGAAGATGGCGCGCGCAACGCAGTCGGAGGAAGGCAAAGCGGGCTTCCTGCAACATCGTGACGAGACTGAAAGTCAAGTCGAGCGCCTCGTTCAGGTATTCGAGATCCTCGGCAAGCCTGCACGCGGCAAGACGTGCGAGGCTATCCAGGGGCTCGTTGCCGAAAGCGAGGAGATAATGGAAGAATTCAAGGACTCGGCCGCGCTTGACGCAGGATTGATCTCCTCGGCCCAAGCCGTCGAACATTACGAAATCGCCCGCTACGGCACGCTTATCGCATGGGCCAAGCAGCTTGGCTTGAACGATGCTGTCCCGCTCCTTCAGGCAAGCCTCGCGGAAGAGGAAGCCACCGACAAGAAGCTAACGAAACTTGCGCTGGCGTCGGCGAATGTGAAGGCAACGAAAGCTGCCTGAGCCATTTCTGAATGCTGAAAAGCCGCCGGCCGCCTTCGCCGCGGGCATCGCTGCACGGCCTAAGCCAGGCGGTCGAGTGGTTGACAATCCCGCTGCACGAGACACGCGCTTTGCTCGTTTCGCTGACGCAAGAATGAAGAAACAGGTCTCGACGCGCGATCCAGTGCGAGCGGGCGCAAACGTCAGGCCGGATTTTCTTCAACGGGAGCACCGCTTGGACGGTCATACGATGCCTCTAGAATGAAGGCTCGGCACGAAACGGGGCCTGCGCCGGCGTACCGTACTGATCGACCTGGAGCGAGAAGTTCATGTGTGACGTTCATATTGGGGTTTTGCCCAGTTGGGATCGGTCTCCTGTCATCGGCGGGATTTCGCCTCGAGCTGAGCGACGAGCAAAGGTATGACGGCTGCCGCGATCGCACCCAAGGGAAGCCGTCTCAGTACCTGCGCGCCGGCGACGGTCGCGGCCATCGCGGCGAAAAGTTTCGCCCATGGATATGCGCCGAGCTGAGCGTGAGCGCTGGCGTCGGCCCATTTTAAGTTGGACCGCGCAACGGCCGTCGTCTGCCGCCTGACGGGGGACAGCCTTTTCCGGAGCAGTTCGATCTCATTGCGCACATGATCGAGGTCGTCTCTGACGCGCTGGAAAGGGCTTGCTTCCGACAGAACGCCGTCTGCAGGAGAAGTGAGTTCCTCCTCGGCTAGCGCTTCGGCCTCGAGCTCGGCAAGGTGAGCCTGCAGCTTTGCGTCAGTGTCGCGGCTTTCTGGAGGTGCTGTGTCTCGCTGGGCCATGATGTTTTCTCCCAATATTGCGATCACAGCACAACGCACGTCCCCTCAAAAGGATGCATCTGTTGGGCGACACTGCGCGAACTCTTCAAGTCGCCGCGGTCATCTTGTATCGATCGAGGCGGGACGGCCGGTCTCCGAGTGCGCCGCCACCGAACGCCGCAGACGAAGACAAGCCCCCAGTTGCGCATCACCGTCGGCGCGGCAGACGCCATGCCGAATAATTGTAGCTGCCGGAAAGCCCGAGGGCCGCAAGCCCGGAAAGGATAACGGCGGTGAGAACCAGGCCGTTCGCCCGTGATTCAGCGGTGCGGCTCATTTCCTCGATGGCAAAGACGATCCCGGCAAGCGGCGTGTTGATTGCCGCGATGCCCGCTGCCGAGCCGGCGAGGATCAGGCCGCGGGTCTGCGCCTTGCCGCCGAAGCGCGCCACAGCCAGCATGATCGAGGCGCCGACCTGTACCGTCGGCCCTTCGCGGCTGATCGAGGCGCCGGAGAACAGTCCAAAAACTGTCAGTATGATCTTGCCGAGGGCGATCTTTAGCGACAGCAGCCGGGCGCGATCTTCCGCGTACCTGAGATGCCGGGAGGCGGTCGCCTGCGGTATGCCGCTGCCCTGCGAATTGGGAAAGAGCGTCGCCGCAACATAGGCAGACAGCAGGAAGCCGAGCGGGGCCTGCCGGAAGATGTCAAGAGATACGGACCGCAGACCCGTGACCTCAATGGTGCGGCGTAACGTCGATGGGGCAGCTTTCTCAAGAAGCAATGGCTGTCGGCGCCAATACCTTTGCGAAACGAGAGCGGTCATTGCATGTCCGTTTTTGCATTGCCATCAGGCGAAGCCAGTGGCAACTTCGCGTGTCACCGTTCGCCCAACAGGACATGCCATTTGACCGATGCCAAGCTGCGATCAGCAGATCCGGAACTGGAACACCAGACCCGGCGAGGACTGCCATCGCTCGTGCTCGCTGCCTTGGGCGTCGTTTATGGCGACATCGGGACCAGCCCGCTCTACGCTTTTCGGGAAGCCCTTCACGCCACCGGCGGATCCGGAGCGCATCATGCGAACGTGCTTGGAATTCTGTCACTGATCGTCTGGGCGCTCACGATCGTCGTCACCTTGAAATACGTGACGTTCGTGCTGAAGGCGGACAACCGGGGCGAAGGCGGCACGCTGTCTCTCATGACACTCGCTCGCGAAGGTCTGACGGGGCGCCCCAAGTGGGTCCTTGTTCTAGGTGTGATCGGCGCCTCGCTCTTCCTCGGCGACGCGATCATCACGCCTGCGATCTCCGTCCTGTCTGCAGTCGAGGGCATCGAGGTGGTCGCACCGGCCCTGTCCAACTGGGTCGTGCCGATCACTGTCACGATCATCGCGGTCCTGTTTTTCGTCCAGCGGTTCGGGACGAGCGGCGTGGCGTCGGTATTCGGTCCCGTAACGGCTCTGTGGTTCGTCGTCCTGGGTCTCAGCGGAGCGATCCATATCTTTGACGATCCGTCGGTGTTAGGCGCAGTGAACCCGGTCCACGCGCTCCGGTATGTCGCAAGCAACATCGGCTCGGCCGTGGCGGTGCTCGGGGCCGTCTTCCTTGCTGTGACTGGAGCCGAGGCCCTCTATGTCGACCTGGGACACTTCGGACGCCGTCCGATTGTTACGGCGTGGTTTTCGCTCGTCTTCCCTAGTCTGCTTCTGAATTACTTCGGGCAGGGAGCATTCGTGCTCGCGAACCCGATGGCCGAGCATCCTTTTTTTAGCATGCATCCAGAATGGGCGAGGATTCCAATGATCTGTCTGGCGACCGCGGCAACGGTAATCGCCAGCCAAGCCGTGATCTCCGGTGCCTATTCGCTCGTCCGTCAGGCGATGCACCTCAACCTGCTTCCGCGCCTGCAGATCCTCCATACCTCCGAAACGCAATCCGGGCAGATCTTCATGCCACAGGTGAACAACCTGCTGTTCATGTTCGTAATTGCTCTGGTGCTTTTCTTCCGAAACTCAAGCGGCCTTTCCGCCGCCTATGGTATCGCTGTGACTGGCGAAATGTTCATCACTTCGATCCTCCTGTTCATCGTGATGCGGCATATCTGGAACTGGAACCTGGCGACGGCTCTTGCAGTCATTGTGCCGATGTCACTGATCGACGCCGGATTTCTAGCCGCAAACGTCGCGAAGTTCGCAGATGGCGGATGGGTTCCCGCTGCGGTGGCGACGACGATGGCGATCGTCATGCAGACATGGACGGCGGGGCGTCGGCTGCTTGCCGCTCGCACCAAGGCCGACGAAATCCCACTGGCGGCGATCATCGACAACCTGGCCCGGAAGAAGCCCCTCACAGTGCCTGGGACGGCAGTGTTCCTGACCAGCGACATCGAAGGCGCGCCAACGGCACTTCTCCATAGCCTCAAGCACTACAAGGTGCTCCATGAGCAGAACATCATTCTCAGCGTCGTGACCTCGACAACGCCATTCGTCCCGGACGATGAGAAAATCTTCCTTGAAAGCTTCAACCCCAGCTTTAGCCGGCTGGTAATCACGTTCGGCTACATGGAGACGCCCAACATCCCTCGTGCGCTCGTCCTCGCCCGCAAGCTTGGCCTGAAGTTCGACATCATGTCGACGTCCTTCTTCCTGTCTCGCCGAACGATCTTGCCGTCGAAGAAAGGCGGCATGCCGTTCTGGCAGGACCGGCTGTTCATCTCGCTTGCGCGGAACGCCAGCAATGCGACAGACTATTTCGGGCTGCCGTCGGGGCGAGTTGTCGAACTCGGGCTACAGACAACCATCTAGCGGCGTAAAGAAGTGTCGGTCTCCCGTCACGTTGCGAGGAACGCTAAATGTCCGTCTTCGATCTCATTTCGCTGCTCCTGGCGCTCACCGCCGGGTTCGCCTGGGTCAACCACCGCTATTTCAGGCTTCCCTCTCGATCGGGATCTCAGCTTAATTTAGACGCAACGGCGAACGCCTCGTATGGACGCAGATCCATGGTTTCGATGATCATGTTCACCGGTTCATAATTGCAGATGAGACATTGTCCGTTCATCTCAAGCTCTGACGGCAAACTCAGCGCAAGGGGCCGCGGTGTGAAATTGGCGACGACAATAATCCGACACACGTCGAGCGTACGGGTATAGACGAAGACGTCCGGATGCTGGTCGAGCCAGGAGCGGTATTCCCCGTAGACGATTACAGGGTGAATCTTTCGGAGAGAGATCAATGTGCGGTAGTGATTCCAGATCGACTTTTCGTCCTGGATGGCCGCTTCGGCGTTGACCTTCGGATAATTGGGGTTGACTTCGATCCAAGGTACGCCGGTCGAGAAACCGCCATAGGGGGCCGCGCTCCATTGCATCGGTGTGCGGGCGTTATCGCGGCCGCTCTCATTTGCCCCTCGGATAAAATCCTCCGGTGAAAGGCCTGCCTCAACGTGCAACCTATGCATATTGAGCGTTTCGATATCCCGGAACTGCTCGATGGAGGTGAAGGGCACGTTTGTCATGCCGATCTCCTCGCCCTGATAGACGAAGGGCGTGCCTTTAAGGAAATGCAGCACTGTCGCCAACATCTTGGCTGACTCGACGTGATATCCGGTGACATCGCCGTAGCGCGAGACGGCACGCGGCAGATCGTGATTGCCCCAAAAGAGGGAATTCCACCCATCGTCGGATAAGGCAAACTGCCATTTGCTGAGGATCGTCTTGAGGTTCACGAGGTCGAACGGTTTCGGGCGCCATTTCCCGTAGAGCTCGTCCCACTGCTGGGTAACGTGCTCGAACTGAAAGATCATGGATAATTCTTGACGGTCACGCCCAGAATAGAGGAGGGCCGCGCCGGGGGTGGCGCTCCAGGCTTCGCCAACCGTAAGAATGTCGCGGCTGCCGAAGGTCTTCGCATTCATCTCCTGCAGATAATCGTGCAGATGCGGTCCGTCCTTAATCAGCTCCAGGTCCACTTGCTTGCCGATGTAGTCGATGACATCCATGCGGAACCCGGCAACGCCGCGCTCAAGCCACCAGTTCATCATGTCATAGATTTCCGCCCGTACCCTCTCGTTCTCCCAGTTGAGGTCCGGCTGGCGGCGGGAGAACATATGCAGGTAATATTCACCGCTCGCCGCGTCGAGTGTCCAGGCTGGTCCACCGAAGGAAGATTTCAGGCCGTTCGGCGGTCCCCCGTCCGGGGCTGGCTTGCGCCAGATGTAAAACTCGCGGAACGGGTTGTCGGGCCCCTGACGGGATTCGAGAAACCATGGGTGCTCGTCGGACGTATGGTTCACGACCAGATCGAGCATGATGCCGATACCCCGTTCTTTCGCCTCCGCCACGAGCTGGTCGAAATCTGTTAGCGTGCCAAATTCGGGGGCGATGTCCCGATAGTCGGATATGTCGTAACCGTTGTCGTCCATCGGCGACTTATAGATCGGCGACAGCCAGATGATGTCGATTCCGAGCTTCTTCAGATAATCGAGCTTTGAGGCGATGCCGGGAATGTCGCCAATGCCGTCTCCGTTCGAGTCGCAGAAGCTGCGCGGATAGATCTGGTAGACCGTCGCCGTATGCCACCATTTCGGTTGGAGAGGTGATCGCGCAGGACCTCTCAGCGGTGTAGTGGACTGCTCCATCGATGGCTTTCCTACTTATTTGGGATCTTGAGAGAACACCTGTGATGGCGGCAGGTTCCAGCTACGAAAGTGGCGTCGTGGTCTTTTCGGCTTTCCTTCGCGGACGAAACATTGATGTCATTAGTTCTTGAGTTTGCCGCGCTGCGATAACCGCGTCGATCAGAGAGCGCGGCAGCGAATCTGGCGGTTGAGAACCTCGTGCAGCAACATGGCATCGCGCGTGCCGACATTTCCGTGCAATCGAACAGCCGGACTACCGCCGGCACGGGCACGTTCCGGCGGCGATGCCTCGCATGAAGAGGAGTACGATAGGTCACGATATCCACGATTCGCTGCTTTGCGCGGCGAGATCCAAATATCGGCCCATGTCAGGAGCGACGAAATCGCGAAAGCAGAACAAGGCTTTCGGCAGGCAGGTGTTCGTGACGTGATGATCAAATAAACTTTGCGGACAATTGCAAGATCGCCCGATGCTCCTCACGCTTAGGCCGTGATGGAAATTCCGCCCGCTGGCCTGAATCTGATGCTGTGCCCTCACATGCGGAACCTGCCAAACGAGGTCACGCAGGCTGATTGACACCTGCGCTTCACTGGAACGGTCTGGGAACTTTTGTTTCAAGCATGTGTTCGATGTCCAGCGTCTCGCGTGCTCCCGTGGCAGTTAGAAAGGGTGTTCGATGTCTCTCGATCTTAATAACGCAGTGGTGGTCATCACCGGAGCATCGAGCGGTATAGGTCAGGCGACTGCGGAGTCCTTCGCGCGACGGGGCAGCAAGGTCGTCTTGGCAGCGCGGAATGGCGATGCGCTGGATAAGGTGACCCAAGCCTGCAAGTGCATCGGCGGCGACGCCATTTCGGTCGTGACCGACGTCATCGATCCCGCGGCCGTCAGAGCACTTGCCGAAAAAGCAAATGCGCTCGGCCGGATCGATGTCTGGGTCAGCAATGTTGGCGTTGGCGCCGTCGGTCGATTTGAGGAGACGCCCATCGAGGCGCATGTGCAGGTCATTCGGGCCAACCTGATTGGCCACATGAATGATGCCCACGCAGCGTTGCCGATCTTCCTGAAGCAGGGCAGAGGCACCTTTATCAATATGATTTCGCTCGGCGGGTTTGCGGCGGCACCGTTCGCGACAGCCTATAGCGCCAGCAAGTTCGGGTTGCGGGGCTTTTCAGAAGCGCTGCGAGCGGAGTTGGCTGACAAGCCGAACATCCGAATCTGTGACATCTACCCAGCCTTTGTCGATACGCCCGGCCTCAGTCATGGCGCCAACTATGTTGGGCGACGAGTGTCGGCGCCACCGCCGGTTCTCGACGCACGACGTGTGGCCGAGGCGGTCGTTAAGGTTGCCATATCACCACGAGCGACCACTACGGTCGGAGCAGTCACCACTGCGACGCGGCTCGCCCACCTGCTGGCGCCCAATCTTTCTGCGCGGGTTCTTGGTCGCTTGATGGCAGCCTATTTCGAGCGGGCGCCGCGCATCGCTGAGAGCGACGGCAACCTCTATCGGCCTTCGTCAGACGCCGCGCGAATCGATGGCGGACTAAGGTCGCAGCATCGGCTGTCAGCGCCGCTCCTTCTTGGCCTGACCGCGCTTGCGGCGGTCGCCCTCGGCGCCACGGTTGCGTCGAGGATATCTAGGCCACGGCGAGGACCGTCGTCATCCCACTGGCTCTCGTAGTTGAATGCCGGCCGTGTTGCGCTGCCAGGTCGGTCTTAACTTTGAGGATGACGGGGCGGCTGCGCAAAGTTCCAAAGCAATTGATGTGCCGTCTCCTCGTTGATCCCGAGGTCCTCCGCGTTCTGTAGTGCGTCAACTTGAATTTCTGTTCGAAGTTTCCCTCGTGAGGAACCACGAAGCCCGATGGAAGTTTCGGTATGGCGAAACAGGGAGTTCTCATGAAAACCCTCATCTACGCATCTGTCATTCTCGCAACGGCCGGCTCGGCCGCTTTTGCCCAATCCGCCACCGAAAAGACAGGAGTCAATTCGCTCTTGGGTGTCGCGCCGAAGACCGAGGATTTCGTCACGGAAGCGGCAAGCAGCGACATGTTCGAAATCGAGTCCAGCAAGCTCGCCCTCGAACGCTCCGATGAGAAGACGAAGACATTTGCGCAGCAGATGCTGACGGATCATCAAAAGACTTCCGACGAGCTGAAGGCCATGGTCTCAGGTGGCAAGGTCAAGGCGACGATCCCTATGGCAATGTCCTCGTCTCATCAGGGAATGCTGGACGATCTGAAAAAGCTGAATGGTGCCGATTTCACAAGCCAGTACCACTCTGGCCAGGAGGATGTGCACGAGGACGCAGTTGATCTCTTCAAGCGCTCCGGCGACGAGGGCGAGAACGCGGATCTGAAGGCGTGGTCCGCAAAGATGCGCCCAGCCCTGGAGCATCACCTGCAGATGGCGACCGACTTGAACAAGTAATTCCAAGAGGAGCAGATGTCGTGACAAACTATCCCACACCACCCTTCGACACGCCGCAGCAACCAATGCCTGGGACGACAAAAGAGATGTCGCCGCTGCCCGATCACGGTGAGCATACCTATCGCGGCTCCGGCCGACTGAGCGGCAAAAAAGCAGTGATTACCGGCGGCGATAGCGGTATCGGCCGCGCCGTTGCCATTGCTTTCGCGCGTGAAGGGGCCGACGTTCTGATTGCCTATCTCGACGAAGACGAGGATGCCAACGAGACCAAGAAGTGGATCGAGGAAGCCGGACGCAAGGCCGTACTCGTTTCTGGCGACATTCAGAAACCGGAGCATTGCCGTCACATCATCGACACGGCGCGAGCCGAGCTCGGCGGTATCGACGTCCTGGTCAACAATGCCGCTCATCAGGCGAGCTTTGAGGACATTGGAGAGATCAGCGACCAAGAATGGGAACTGACCTTCAAGGTCAACATCCACGCGATGTTCTATCTGTCCAAGGCCGCCATCCCGCATATGAAGCCGGGCAGCTCGATCATCAATACCGCTTCAGTGAATGCTGACAGCCCAAGTCCACACCTCCTGGCCTATGCCACGACCAAGGGCGCGATCCAGAACTTCACGGCCGGCCTCGCGCAGATGTTGGCGGCAAAAGGCATCCGGGCGAATGCTGTGGCGCCGGGCCCGATCTGGACGCCACTTATTCCGTCGACCATGCCGGAAGAAGCTGTCAAGAACTTCGGGAAACAGGTGCCGATGAAGCGGCCGGGGCAACCAGCAGAGCTGGCTACGGCCTATGTCATGCTGGCAGATCCGCTCTCAAGCTACGTCTCCGGCGCGACAATTGCCGTCACCGGCGGCAAACCAATCATCTGATGGCAGCGCTCGATGCCGCCACCAGGCTGGCACCGCTCCTGGAAGGCGTCCACGAGCATGCCGGCGTCGACATCGAGAACTGGCTGACGATCGGCCGGGCACGCTGCCGAACACCCACGTCTGGGACGAGGCGAAGCACAAGCTCGACCCCAAGCTCAGGCAGGTCGTGCATGCCGGATTGTCATGGTTGACATCGACATTTGCGATCGCTGACATGTTGCCTGAATTCGCACCGGACACACCGGACGGTAAGCTCCGCCGGGAGCGGCTTTGGTACTCCCGCCGGCGCTATTCGGCGTGTCGCCTCTTAAGCAAGCGGGCTCTTGTACCCTGCTACATGGATCTGGATAGTCACAGCCCCATATAGCGACTCTGGCGTTTCTCGGCAGCGGTCACGCAATTTACGGCCGCAATCATGGCAGCACGTCCGCACTCGCTTTCAGGTGAAATATTGTGGGTTTCACACCAGCTTCTGACAACGGTGGTAACGGTATCGATGTCTTGGTCTTCGAGGGTAGAACAGTAGATTAAGAGTGACATCTCATGCACTCCTTTCCAGCGGCTGCGCCGTCCATATCGTCATATCGGGGCCGGCCAACCATGTTATGCTCACTCAGCGACAGGTGCTGGCGAAGCCGGCCTTGCGAAAGAGAGCCCCGCAAGATCAAGCTCTTCTTCTGATAAGATCGCGGTAGGTGTTGTCCAGGAAGGGAAGCTTCCGCCAGCGCGTTCTACCATCACAACAAAATGCGTCGGCCGATGTTCCAAAACGACCACCGAAACGAGTCCGTTTGATGGGAGCGGCCGGCAACTTCAAAAGCGGCAGACATCGGACAATTTCTGAATGCTGGCTCAACCCAGACGCACCGTTTCGGTTGCCAACCGACAACAGTGGCAGCGCAACTTCCCTGATGGAACGTTTCCAATTTTGCTGTCGTTTACGGTTAGGCTTCAGGAGGAGCCCAGCGATGAACATCGAAGCGAGAAACCCTCCTCTTATATATTGGAGCGCACCGGTGAATGTCAGAGTAGGAAACGGTTTCAGGGAAGCGATTTTTGGCCCAGAAACCGCACTCGACTATCTTGAGCATCGATGGCCAACGAGAAATGGCCCGCATTATTTCAACGCGCTGCGTATCTGCAGGGCGGCGGTCGACAGAAGGGAACCGCCCGATTTTGCTCGCGAAGCATTTCTCGCTGCCAGTATTGAAGCGGACATGTTGGCCTAAGTGCTTTGGTTCGGACGGTGATCCCAAGCTGACCGAAGGGCAAAAGTCGCATCTGGCGTGCGGCGCTGCATCGCGCAACGAACGCTGCCGTCGACCTCAGCGATTTGATCGTCCGTTCGGCGCGTGGTGACCCGGAAACCCAATTCCGAAGACGCTGGCGCGGCGATCCAAATAGGCGGACATAATCATATATAGCCCGTGCTTCGGCCGATCGGGTGACATTGAACGACAACGGCCGGGCCCTCGTGCCGGCGCTTCAACAGTGGTCGTCCGAACAACGGGATCTTATATCACGAAAATATTGCGCAGCCGGGCTAAAATGCCTTTCCGGTCGCCCGCGGCGGCCATTGCACGAACATAACCGGCGGCTCTCGCCGCGCTGACCGTTGCCCCGAAGTGGCAATAGCAGACGAGGTGATGCAATTGACGGTCACTCAGTTCGAAGAACTGCTTGGCTTCGCCGTAGCTGTCGCTCTCCAGCCCTGCCGCCTGCAGGACGGGGTCGGCAAACGCCACCGAGATCGGCGAATTGTCGACGCGCATGAGCGCCCGCTCCTTGGCCGGCTTGTATTCCGTCTCGCGCAGGGTGGAGAGCCCATCGTGCCGGCTCAGTTCCAGGAGCTGTGCCCAGCGCTCAAGACGCTGGCGGCGGGACATTTCCGGTACCGGGCGCGGGTAGTCGGGATTGACGTTGGCGACGGCCTGCAGTTGTTCAAGGGCATGGTGCTTCATAGAAGTCTTCCTTTTGAGACGATAGCTGGTCATATCGATCTGGGCCAATCCAGATCGAGCCTTTACTCCATCCGTTCACCAGTCGACACGCGGCAGAGATTCTTGGGTCTTGCTGACCTGCATCGCAATGATCCTTCCGCCGGCCCGACTGGATTGTCTTAGTCCTTTAAACCGCATCAAAGGCTGAAGGTTCCGTCAGATGGCGCCCGACCGATCGTTTGATAAAGATCGAGCAAGACATGATCGTACTAAAGGTTGGCAGGGATCTTCGGATGGCGGTGGCGGCCGCGCTATCAGATCTCGCGCGCCATAAGCCCCCCGGTCACCCTCGGGATCTCGTGGATCATCGCTGCATCAATTACCGCATCGTAGCGCCGTCGCCGCTTCATCACGTGCTTGAAATAGCTCTCTCCGGTCGTCTCGAACCATTCGGACATATCAAGCTTGAGCATCCGGCGCAGCTGGTTTGCCTGCTTTCGGCGCCGCTCGGTCAATGCGGTGGAAAAGAAATTCACCGACCGCCGCAACGGCATTGAACCATTGCCACCGAAACGCATACGATCGACCGAAACACGATCAATACGGGCCTGGGAAACGGGGGCGGGTAGGTAATGCGGCGGACGACATGGTCATGATCGTGAAGGCGCTCATCACCCTCCCGAACACGATTATCGAAGCAAGCGTCTCTGTTATTCTTGTCAGGTCTGATCCACTCGACGACCGACTGAATGGTTAAAAAACCAGCATCGGATTTACCAACATGTCCGTCAATCGTCGAGCCAATTCCGGAAATGGGGGTGCTGGACGTCGATATCGATAAATAACCCCGGCGCCGTGAACTAATATCAGAACAGCTTCGACATCATGCTCGCGCGGGTGACGAGCGGAACCGCGGCGCTTGGCGCGCTCAAGAGGCGGATCGACTTCCAGGCGGACTATACGGAGACGCTGATCGATGCGATCAGTTCCGGAGTAGGACGACTGGTCGACCCGGACATGGAAGAGGAGTCGACCAGGCCGGGCGCCCTTCAGACCCAACAGCAGCTCGCGCTCCAGTCCTTGTCGATCGCCAACAGGGCACCGCAAGCCCTACTCAACCTGTTCGGCTAGGTCGGTCGACGGGCCGTACGGGGTCAACGCTTCTGAGAGCGTTTTTGAAAATGCTGCTGTCGCTGCCCATCCAGTAGGCACTCTCCAGTTCGTTCATCAAGCTCCGGGCCAAAAGGCGCCAGTTCCTTAAAGTCCGGCTTCACCCGGGCAACCACATGGCGCGTAACTCGCTGTCCTGGAACCGATCGAGAATTGAAGTATCGATCATCGCCGACGGAAATCATCGCTTCGCCGATGGCCAGCGCCGGATGCGACCACAGCCATGGCAGAGTTGTGGAGGCTCGGGACGGCTTTCTTCGCCTCCGGCCCAAGCGGAACAAGGCATAAGGTGGGCCGTTGGTATGGAAGCTCACGAGGCATCGAGCATCGACGCGCATGACGCGAGCCGACTTGAAATTGCGGCGCCGCTTTCTGAGGGACGCTCCAAAAAGCATGAGGTCTCAATGAATCCTCACGAAAACGAAGAAGAGGCGGCGGAACGGCAGGATCCGGGGCGGGGACGGACCGCTATTAACCCAGGCGACATCCCGGCGCGCGGATTACGCGACGTGTTCTGGCGCGTCGTCTCACAGGTCGGTGAAGATCGGGTAACTCTCGTTGCAGCCGGCGTCACGTTCTATATCCTTCTCGCCCTGTTTCCGGCACTCGCTTCGCTGGTGTCTATCTATGGCCTCATTTCAGACCCGGCCGCAATTGGCGAGCAGATCACGTTCATGGCGGGGGTCCTGCCGGCGCAGTCGCTTCAGTTGATGACAGACCAGTTGCAGGCCATAACGTCTCAGAGGACCTCCAGTTTGAGTGCCGGCTTCATTGCCGGTCTGCTGATCGCACTCTGGAGCGCGCGGAACGGTGTGGCAGCACTCTTCGAGGCGATGAACATAGCTTATGACGAAAGCGACGGGCGCGGCTTTATCCGACTAACACTTCTCAGCCTTGGATTTACCGCAGGTGGTATCCTGGTCACAGCCTTGCTGATCGCTGCCATCGCTGTCTTGCCGGCGGTTCTTGCCCTTCTTTCGCCTGATCCATGGCTGGAAAGGCTCGCGAGAATTGCACGCTGGCCCGTGCTCTTGCTGCTGATTGGCGCGGCCATAAGCCTGCTTTACCGATACGGGCCGGATCGAGACCCACCGAAGCTAAGGTGGGTCACTTGGGGCGCGGCGTTTAGCACGCTTTGCTGGTTACCAGCGTCCCTTTTATTCTCATTCTACATCGACAACTTCGCGGACTATAACGCAACCTACGGCGCTATGGGTGCATTGATCGGTTTCATGCTGTGGATTTGGGTGTCGACGATCATCATCATCGTCGGTGCGGAGCTCAACGCGGAACTGGAGCACCAGACGGCGCGCGATTCGACGAAAGGTCGGCCCAAGAAAATGGGCGAGCGCGATGCCTACGTAGCCGATACCCTCGGCGAGTCCAGCGATTGAACGCGCCGTCGGTGCCACACGCGTCGAGTTAGTCGTCTACAGTTGTGGTAGGGAAGCTGAAAGCGCGAAGGGATTCGAATGGCCGACAGGCGGCCCGGCGTAAGAGCCATGCCCGGTTACATACGTCCATGGCACCCCTTCGGACCTCATCTAGATGTTCAGGATGTTTAACCGGGCGTCCCAAGGATCCATGCATCCGAAGGCCTCAATAGTCAAAAAAGCTAAGCCGGAAGGAGTTTCTCGTTCCCGCCGGCTCTGAGCGCGGAGAGATAAGAGAACTGCTCACCTAAGGCGCCGCTCTCGCTCATCACGATTGTCGCGCTGGGGCCGATCGCGGAATAATCGACCTTCGGAACAAAGGGACTGTAGCACTGTTTTAGCAATGGATAGCGGCACCTCCGTTCAAAGACAGTAGGAGGACAAAATGAGTGATACAACGTATGGCCAAGGATCTGGCCGCCCGCCCGAAGGAAGCCCGAGTACACCGGGAGGCGAGGCTAATCCGGCTACGGCCCGGGAGCCGGCCTTGCGGGGCGATTTGAAAGAAATGAAGCAGTTCGCGGAAGAGCAGACTGAAAAGGCCAGGGACGCGGCAGAGCAAATGGCCACGGACGAGAAGAACTTCGCCGCGCGCCAGCTTGGCGGCGTTGCAACCGTCTTGCGGAAAGTGGGTTCCGAACTTGAGCAGTCGGACCAGAAATCTCTTGGACGGTATACCAGGAACCTCGGAAGCTCGCTTGAATCACTGGCGGGCGACTTGAAGGACCGCAATCTTGGCGACATAGCGGGCATAGCAGAGGACTTCGGCCGGAGAAAGCCAGCCGCGTTCCTGAGTATGGCCGCTCTTGCCGGTTTCGCCGCAAGCCGTTTCCTGACCGCCTCGGCTGAACGTAGAGCGAGACACCTTCAATCCACCACCACAACGCCACCGTCCACTTCGTCGAATGCAGGTCGGATCGGCTAGGAGCATTATTATGGCAAATCACGGAAACAATCGCGCCCTTCCAGAGCTCCTCACCGGCCTTGTGGCAGATATTTCGGGTCTATTCCGCAAGGAAATCGATCTCGCAAAGGCCGAAGCTTCCGAGAAATTCGATCGCGCGCTGGGTGCTTTGGAAGTCGTCGCCATCGGATTGGTGCTCGCGATAGGCGCGCTGGGTGTTCTCTTAAGTGCCGCCGTTACCGGCGTTGCCGCCTTTCTCGTGGCCCAAGGTTTTACCGAGCCAAATGCAGACGCCTTGTCATCGGTGATCATCGGCGTCCTGGCGGCGGTGCTTGCCTGGGCTATGATTTCGCGCGGTCTAGCGAACTTGCGCGCCGGCAACCTAACGCTTGACCGCACGGCAACATCCCTCAGACGGGATGTCGACGTGATAAAGGAGAGAACGCAATGACCTATTCCTCCAATCACCACACGGCGGCCGAGCTTCAGCGCGAGATTGACACCGACCGCCAACGAATTGAAGAAAAGCTCCACGCGATACAGGAGCGAATGTCGCCCGGACAACTGATCGATGAACTCATAGCCTACACGAAGAATAGCGGGGGTGCCGAATATGTCGGCAATCTCGGCCGGACGATGAAGACAAATCCTGTTCCAGTCGCTCTTATGGGGGTGAGCCTGGCATGGCTGATGGCCAAAACCCCGCAGACCACGGCCCCTGCAGCGGAGCATGAAGAGACGCTGGACGATTATCCGCTTGCGCCGGTGACAGGCACGGTGCGGCGAATTGGTCCGGTAGAGGAGAGCTTCGGCGAGCGCTACAGCCACTTCTCGGACGAGAGCGGCAAGCGCTTCAGAGCACTGACCGATACCGCCGGTCGACGAGCGGGGCACTTCATTGATGAAAGTGGTAAGACCTATCGCGGCTTTGCCGATGCAGCGGGTAGGCAAATAGATGAAATCTTCGACGAGGCCGGCGCGTTATTCGACCAGGCTTCCGGCTGGGCCGCGCGGTCCTGGCGCCGGCTCACGCAGTCTGCCGAGAAGGTGCAGGCGACGATCTTCGACACTGGCGGAACGCTCCATGATCAGGGTGCGCGGCTCAATGAACTACTAGAGCGGCAATTGCGGGACCAGCCGTTGGTGAGTGGCGCACTCGCCTTTGCCGTCGGGGCTGCCATCGGTGCTGCGCTTCCACACACGGAGCAGGAAGACGAGGCGATCGGAGAGACATCGGATGCCGTCCGCGAGAGCCTGTCGTCGAGCGCCGACGGGGTGATGGCTCGGGTGGTCGAAGCAGGGTCGGAAATCTACGAACGCACAAAGGACGTCGCGTCCGATGTCCATCAAGCAGCCAAAGACCGCATAAAGGAAGAGGCGCGGGACTTCCAAGCTGCTGATAATCCGGCCAATTCGCCACGGTGACCGCCCCTCTGAGGTGGGACCCGCGATGGATCGAGCTGCATCAAACCCTTCAGTTGCGGACGCTTGGTTATGCTGGAATAGGCGGAGCGATGAAGAGCGCGCTACGTTAAACGCCGTGATAAGCTGGATCGCATAAGGGTGAAGAGACGACGGTCAAATACGACGGCTGGCGGAAAAGATCGTTCGGGTGAGGCCGACGCTGATTGCGGCGATCGAATACGGGCGTGGACGGACGATGGAAACCTGCGGCTTTCCTCTTACAAGGGGCTCCGCGAAGTGCAGGATAACGCGGTGATCTACGAAATCGAGTGAAACAGGTCCTGATCAGAGCAACGTCGGCTCTGGATCGATCTCCTCGATGATCTCTGGATTGTTTTCTCCGGTGAGCCGAAGGCCTTGCTGATTGGCCACACCGTCATCAGCTCCGAAGGGAACGGCTTCATCAGATCATGCGGTCCGGCTCCGGCGACAGCCAGCGCTCGTAATCCTCCGGACACAGGATCACCCGGGATGCGGTTCACAGCGCACCAATGCCGGAGTGCCTTTTGAACGGCTATTCTGTAGGCGGGCGAGGTGCAGGTAAATGCTCGCCGCTGCGGCCGGTCCCGTCCTCTCCTTCAATCTCCTTTTCCGCCTGCTGCCAGTGCCGCTCATGCTCTCCCTCGGGCCGCCCCTCGCGCTCCCACTTTTCGTAGGCGCGTCTGCGAATGCGGTCTTCCCTATCGCCGGGGCTTCTGTCCGGCGATTTAGTCCCAGTGTCGTTGCGCCGCTCCAGCTCGCGTTCAATCGTCTCCGCGGAGCCTTCGACCGGATCTTCGTTCCTTTTATTTGCGGTAACCATCGATTCCTCCCTGGTAGACTGCCGTCGCGAGCGCCAGCGAGCTACCTATCGCTTTGCCGTGATGTCGGCGTCGGCGCGCGTAAGAAAGGCCTCGGTTACACCGGAAAGATTGTCCTCCAGCCATTTTGCCATGGCCAGTTCCTCTTTGAGGATGCCTTCGCAGACCGCCTTCGTCTGCAGATCTCCGGCGAACTCTGCGGCCGCAATGAGAATCCTGTAGCTCGCAATCTCAAAATGCTCGAATGTGTAGCTCGCCAGCGAGCCTTTGACGATCTCATCGCTCACGAACAGGCCGCTGAGGCCCTGCCCGAAGGCGGTTATCTTTCCGGCCATGTCCTTGATGGTCGAGGACCCGCCACCTATGCGGTTCAGGCAAGTCTCCAGCGATTTTGCCTGCTGCCTAGTTTCTTCGAGATGCTGGCCGATGCGTGCCTTCAGATCCGGATAGTTTTTGATCCGCTCGTATTGCGCCTTCAGCATCGTTTCGGCCTGCTCTTCCATGGCGTGAGCATCACGGAGCCAAGCGACGAGATTGTCTTGTGCAGTTGACATGAGATCCTCCAGTGTTGTGCGGCGCCAATGCTAACGGACCGTCTTATGAAATGTTCCGGTGGTGTCATCTGTGCAGGATTTCATTGACACGCGCCTGAAGCCATTTGTGCCAGCAACCTGAATTGCGCCATGGAAAGCCGATCACAGACCATGCCTGACGAGACAACGTGGCGCCGAAGCACCGCTTCCGCCAAAGGCACCCCGGGACGTGACGAATCGTCCGGTGTGGGACAACGACCGGGCTCGCCATTGAGAGGTTTGAGACGAGCCCTGCCGCATCCTGGCTGCGGTTGTCTGGATCCTACAGCACAGGCATCACGCGACTTCGCTGGGCGAACGGGGTACGGACGCCAGCCGCGATTAACGGGCGAGCTCGTCGCGCGACAGATGATAAATGCAAAGCGCATCAAAAGGTTCCTGTGCGCTGTCAATGTATTGCATCACGACATAGCGGGCGTATGCTGCCTTGCCGGCCCCGCGTTTAACGGCTGAGACCGGTTGAGAGACTCGTTGCGCTCTTGCCATTATTGGAGGGGCTATAGATGTCTCTTCTAGACCTTCTTCCGCTCAATGAAAATGAAATCGAGCTGGTCACAACAGTGGTTCGCCAGTGGTGCGAAGATCATCGTGTCCTGATAGAGAGCGGCCGCGGCCGCGTAGCCATGACGACAGCAGTGGGTCTGGTGATCTCAGGCGAACACTCGCCTGAGGGGCTCGCGGAGGCTCTTGGCTGTTGTATGCGGATCGAGCAGTACAAGCGGCCCATAGATTAAGCACCAAGTACTTGGTTTGGCCGTAAATGGTTTTTCGAAAATTCCGGAACCCAGTGTCAAAATTCCGGAATTTCGCGACCGGCTGCATCGGGCGCATTCGCGCCGACACCTTGATCGGTGTGGCGTTCTCGAATGCCATCGCTCTCGCTATCATTGTGACGAGCGCTGCAACTCTCAACAAGGCGGGCGTCACAGATATTCAATCCTCGGCTGAGGCAGCCGATGCCTTGCGGCCAATCGCAGGCGATTTGCGTTCATTGTGTTCTCGATGGGCATATTGGGGACGGGGCTGCTTGCTGTCCCAGTCCTTGCGGGCGCCGCCGCCAATGCCATCGGCGAGGCTTTAAACGGCCTGTCGGCCTCTCCAGGAAAGCGGGCGAGACAGCGGCAAGGGAGTGAAGCCATTCCGCCACCCCCTCCAGGCACTCTATCTCAAGCTCTCGCTGGTGACCTGCCCGGTGCAGATGATGCCGGCCACCTCCGAAAGTGAGAAGGTCCGCTTCCATACCCTCAATCGGCAAACCCAGAACCGCGTCGTCAGCCACTACATCGATTCCGTCACCGGACAAGAGGTGAAGGAAGAAGACGAGGTCAAAGGTTATCAGCGTGGCGAGGACGAATACGTCATTCTCGAGGACGAGGAGCTTGAGAATGTCGCGCTCGAAAGCACGAAGACGATCGACATTTCGATATTCACGCCGCGCGACAGCATCGACTGGATCTGGCTCGACACGCCCTATTATCTTTCTCCGAACGATCCTGTCGGGCAGGAAGCGTTTTCCGTCATTCGCGATGCGATGGAAGCACAGAACATGGTCGGCATATCCCGGCTGGTAATCTCGCGGCGCGAGCGCGCCGTCATGCTCGAGCCACGTGGCAAGGGTATCGTTCTCTGGACGCTGCGTTATGGAGGCGAGGTCCGCGATGAGGATAGCTATTTCGAAGGTATCGGCGATGAGAAAGCCGATTCCGAAATGATGCCGCTCGTCCAGCAGCTGATCAAAAAGCAAGCGAAGGACTGGAGCCCAAAAATGGTTGCCGACCCGGTCCAGGAACGGCTGCTCGACATCATCGCGGCCAAGAAGAAGTCCTTGAAGAAGCCTGCCAAAGCCAAGGGAAAATCCACGCCATCTCCGCCGAGCAACGTCGTCAATATCATGGATGCCCTGAAAAAGTCGGTCGCGGCCGAGAAACGGGCAGGCAAATGAGCCGGCGTGCCAAACCGCTGCTTCAGGACGATCAGGTCGCCAAGTCGAAACCGGCCCGGCCGCGCGATCCGGCCCAACCCAATCTTCCGTTTGACCCGATGCCGGAACGGATCGAGCCATGCCTTGCGCTTTTGAAGACGGTTCCGCCCAGGGGTCCGGATTGGGCATTCGAGGTAAAGTGGGACGGCTATCGTCTGGCCATCCACATCGAGCCGAAGGGTGTGCGGATCATCACTCGCGGCGGCCATGACTGGACGCATCGTTTTCCAGCGATCGCTAACGCCGCCGGGAAATTGGGCGCAGGCACCGCCATCCTCGATGGCGAGGCAGTCGTGCTGGACAAAGAGGGCCGATCGGATTTCGGCGCGCTGCAGCGCTCGCTCGGCGGGCGCGGCGGCAAGCGTTCGTCGGCGGAATCGGTGTTTTTTGCGTTCGACCTCCTCTATTTCGATGGCCATGACCTGACAGGAGCCGAACTCTCCGTCCGCCGGCACCTGCTGGAGGATTTTCTCGATGGCGCCACCGGCGCAATTCAGCTGTCGGAGGAAGTGTACGGCGATAGTGCCGCACTTATGGCCAATGCCTGCTCACTAGGACTCGAGGGTATCATAGCCAAACATCGCGACCGGCCCTATCGCTCCGGCCGCACCGGCGACTGGCTGAAGATCAAGTGCGTCCAGAGCGAAAGCTTCATGGTGATCGGCTATGAGCAGTCGACCTCTGCCCGCGGCGGAATCGGCAGCTTGCTTCTTGCCGGCCGCAAGGGCCATGACTGGGTTTACGTCGGCTCGGTCGGCACCGGGTTCAACACCAGGGATGCCGAATATCTGCGAAGGACGCTGGATGAGCTGAAGACCAAACAGCCGGCCGTGCCACTCAAGGGCAAGAACCTGGTGTTCAGTCAGCCGACACTGATCGCGGAGATCGAGTTTCGCGGCTGGACTGATGACGGCAATTTGCGACACGCATCCTACAAGGGCCTGCGCGAGGTCCAGGACAATGCCGCCGTTTTTGACATGAACGAAAAGGCGACCGGCTGAAAAAGACAGAGCGCTCGACCCTTGCGGGGAGCGCCCTGTCGGACCCGGACGACCGCGCGCGGCAGACAGGCTGCTCGGCACGCGGTCATCGAAACGGGTGGTAGGCAACAGATGATATCAGGTTGGCCGGTTTTCAAGGTTCGTCTACCCGCTCGAGTTCAAAGAAATAGAACCGCTCGTCACCGCTGATCGTCATCGCTCCCATCACCCAGTGCTGATCAATGCGGCGGAAATGATCGATGATCGGCTGGTCGTCATAAATCATGGCGGCACTGTCGACGCCGCCAAACAGCATGGTTTTCAGGGAAGCGACCGGCCCCCTCGCCCGCAGTCGGCGCTGGAGATAGGAAAACAGGTTGCGCGCGGCGCGCGTCCGGCCGATCTCATGGAAACGCAGCGCAAGGCCAAGGGGTATCCATCTCGGATCAATGGCAACCAGCCGGTGTTCATCCGACCGAAACAGCAATGCATCGGCGCGCATGTCCGGCCTAAACCGCTTGCCGAACCAGCCGAGATTTTCCAGCACGCCATCGAACGGATGCCCCGTCGGGATGCACTGCCCCTTCCACAGCCCGACCATCTCGCGGGGCTCGATCGGCGGCAAGCGTCGAAACGCCTCAGAGGCTCTCTGCTGATCTCTCACCCGATGAACCTTTTTCTTCCCGGCGCTCTCTGGCCCGCTGCCTGGATTTGGCGTTGCGCGGGGCAATCCGCAATTCTTCCAACGTTGGCGTCCACCAGCCCCGATTAACTTCGTGCGTTTCCGGTGGCCTTCGTGCCGGCCAGGTCGTCACCAATTCTTCGAGTGAGCCGGACCGCCAGGATGCCCAGACATAACCTTCGCCATCCGCCGCCGGGAAGTAAAACGCACTGACCGTAGCCGGATCCGCCAGCTCGCCGTCCGTGCCGGTGAAGAAGACGACGCCGACATATGTGCCGATCGCGCGTTCCAAGGGCGGGGCGTCATCGACCGGAATCGGATATCGCTTCCGCCGGCGCTCCCTTGTCCTCGCCTTGGATGCCTCATCTTCTTCGGTGCCCCTGATGGCCTCGCGCCGCGCCCGCCGTGCTTCCGGCTCACTCCGCTCGGCGGCCGCCTCGATCGCCGGCCATCGCCTCCGGAGTTCCTCGAACGAACGGTAGGGTACGGTCCATAAGCGGCGATCCGCGTCCCAGCGCGCATAGGGGATCTCCCGGATCTCATCGATGACGCTGCGTGAATATGGCGTTCGGATCTGCAAGGTCGCGGGTGCTGCTTCGAGATAGCGGCTTACGATCGGCTCGAAGGCAAAGGCATCCCTGCCCTTCTCGTCCGCGAACCTGTCTGCCTCCGCCTCCATCTCGGCCAGCCAGCGGCCGATGCGCTTTTGAGCAGTGCGGCCCGGTACGAACCAGGCGTTCAGGCGGTCGCTCCACCGGGCGCGCGGAAACGCCTCCCGAAACCGTTGCACCGTCATCCGGTCGTGCGGCAGGTCGGTCGTTGCACCCTCACGCGGGCGTGGGTCGGATGTGTCCTTCGATTCCATGTCCATGTCACATCGCCACGCTTCAGAGATCAGGCTGCCCGCCTTGATTTCCCGAGGCGCTTGATCGCCTGCTCCAGCGGTCGCTCGCCGTCACAATAGTCCTGCCAGGCCGAAGTTTTCGCAAGCAGCGCCGGGACCGTGCGCACGGTGAACCGCTTCGGATCGAGATCGGACTTCACCTGCGTCCAGGTGAGCGGCATCGATATGGTGGCGCCGGGTCGCGCACGCGGTGACAGTGGCGCGACGGCCGTCGCCATGCGATCGTTGCGGAGATAGTCCAGGAAGATCCTCCCGCCCCGAAGGCTCTTGGTCATCTTGATGAGATAAAGTTCCGGGTTGTCGCGCGCCATTTGTTGGCAGACATCGTGGGCGAAGCCTTTTGCCTCGGCCCACGACAGAGGTTTGCGTTTGTTGACAGCAAGCGGGGTGACGACATGCAACCCTTTGCCGCCGGTGGTCTTGCAGAAACTGACGAGGCCGAGCTCCTCGAGCCGGTCGCGCATCTCGCGGGCCGCCGCGACCACCTTCGAAAAAGCTACGTCCGGGCCGGGATCGAGATCGAACACCAGCCGACCAGGCACTTCCGGCCGGCCGGGTTCGCAGTTCCACGGATGCAGCTCGACGCCGCCGATCTGGGCGATTGCCGCGAGACCCTCGACCCGATCGATTTGCAGATACGGCTTCTTGTCGCCGAAGACCTTCACCAGTTCGAGAAGGTTCGAGGTGCCGGGCATCGCATGGCGCTGGAAGAACTGTTCTCCGCCGATGCCATCCGGCGCCCGAATGATCGAACAAGGCCGACCCTTGATGTGTTCGATCAGCCAAGCGCCAACAGTCTCATGGTAGCGGGCGAGATCTTCCTTGGTGACCGGCTCGCCATCACCCACGTCCGGCCAGAGCGGCTTGTCGGGATTGGAGATGAAGACGCCCATGACCTCGGCCTTGGCGCCTTTGCGCCGTGCGGGTGTTGACTTGTCAGTCGGAGCAGGTTCAGCGGCATCAGTCCTGGCGGGCGATGCTGGCTTCTCGGCCTCAACCTCTTTCGCCGGCTTGTCTTCCCGCAGTCCCTTAAAGGCTGCCTGGCGCACGATGCCGTCTGCCGTCCACCCTTCGAATTCGATGTCGGCGACGAGCTCGGGCTTCACCCAAACAACTTCAGCCTGCTTCTTGGGAGCACCGATACCGGTGAACGGCGATCTCGCCGTCTCGAGCGCGTTCAGTTTCGGAAGGAGCATCTCGACTTTCCTGGCGCCGTAGCCGGTTCCGACACGGCCGACATAGACAAAGTGATCGCCGCGGTGAACACCGACCAGCAGGGAGCGGAACTTGCCGTTGGTCCTGGCGTAACCGGCGATCACCACCTCATGGCCCGCCCGGCATTTAGATTTCGCCCATGTGTCGGTACGGCCGGACTGATAGGGCGCATCCATCTGTTTGGAGACGATGCCTTCGAGCGACAGCTTGCAGGCAGACCGCAGCACCGCATCACCACCGGATTCGAAATGGTCGACGTAGCGGAGACGAGGATCATCAGTCGCATCGGTGAGCAGATTTTGCAGCCGCTTCTTCCGCTCGACCAAGGCCAAGGCCCGCAAGTCCTCGCCGCCGTCGAACAGCAGGTCGAACGCGAAATAGACCAGATCGCCCGTCTTGCCCTCCGACAGGGCCGCCTGGAGAGCCGCAAAATCGGGTGCGCCATTCTCGTCGAGCGCGCAGATCTCGCCATCGATGATGCAATCCGGCAGTTCGGTAGCCGCATCGGCGATCTCGGGATATCTCCCTGTCCAGTCGAGGCCCTTGCGTGTCTTCAGGGTCACCGTGCCGTTGGCGACGCGCAGCTGGATCCGGTAGCCATCGAATTTGATCTCGTGCAGCCAATCGTCGCCACCCGGCGGCCGATCCAACGTCGCGCATAGCTGCGGGGGGATGAAATCCGGCAGGTCGGCCGCGGTCGAGGTCGCCACGTCCTTGTGGGACCTCTTCTTCCGTTCGTCGGCCGCCAGGCCATGCTTGCTGTCCCAGACGGCATCCGCCTCGACATTCGCATTTCCCATCATAAACGGTCTTGGCTTCCGCCCCTTGCCGCTGGCGATTTGCTCCATGCTGCGGCCCGACGCGACCGAGGTCGCATTCTCCTCCAGGATCGCCGCGCCGTTCTCCTCGACGGAATGATCATCATGGTGCTTGATCAGCAGCCAGTTGGTCCGCTTGCCGCCATCGCGGTCGTTGCGCATCCTGACCAGGACGAAGCTGCCATGTAGACGTTTTCCCTCTAGCGTGAACTTGAAATCGCCCTTCTTCAGGGCTTCTTCGGGTGACTTCCTGCCTTCCGGTTCCCAATAGCCGCGATCCCACAGCATGACCGTGCCACCGCCGTACTGGCCCTTCGGGATCGTGCCCTCGAAGTCACCGTAGTCGAGCGGGTGGTCTTCAACCTCGACGGCCAGTCGCTTGTCATGGGGATCAATCGACGGCCCCTTGGTCACCGCCCAGGACTTGAACACCCCGTCAAGCTCGAGTCTCAGATCATAATGGAGCCGCGTCGCGTCGTGCTTCTGGATCACAAACCGCCTGCGGTTCGACGGCTTGATGTGGGTCGCGCCGCTCGGCTCGCTCGTCTTCTTGAAATCGCGCTTGGCGCGGTATTTTGAGAGATTGTCGACCATGCTCAGCGGCTCGATACACGCATTGCGCCGGCGGCTCGGAAACTGCGCTGGACGGCGGCGACTTGGCTGTATGCGATATCTGCCGAAACCTCGATCTCGCCTGCGAGCGGCGCGTCGCGACGGGCGCCCTCGTCATGAGAGGCATCCCCGCCCGACGGCGCCGAGCCGGCGGAATTGCGGTCAGTCGCCGACTGGATAAAGATATCGGGCCTCGAGATCCCGTGCTGCTGAACCAGATGTTCGACGGCAAGATCGGCTGCTTCGCGTGTTTCGAATGTGGCCCGGATTGTCGTGGTGCTGTCGTCCGCCATTTGGCTGTCTCCTGCTACTGATGTTTACAGGGCGAGAACGCGTCAGGCGGCCGGTAGTTTCGCGACGTGGTCACCGGCGCGATTGAAATGGTTGATATCGCGGCGAAGGCTGGTATGTTCCCCTTTTGTCTCGGCATGAAAAGACTGGCCGATCCTTGAAGGCGATGCTGATCGTGGTGCGGGGCCTTTGCCATTCGACGATTAAATCACGCAATCTGCAAATAACCACCGCCAATTCGGCAGGGATGCTATTCCATCGGCCGCTTGAACTGCTCGATCCGCATCGAGCGGCCGCGGGCCTCGGCGAGCGCTTGAGATATCACCAGTTAAATTCTGGCCATTGGTAGGAACCTGGGCCCCTGCGTCGTCGTTCGAAGGACGCTGTTAACCAGGCGCCAACGAACTTGCCATGGCAGACAAGGATAAGAAAGAAAACGAGCCGCGAGACCAGATCGAGCAGATCGATAGGCAGCGTAGGAGAGAGAGCGGACGGGCGCTTTTGATTGCCCTTATCGCTGCGACAATGATCATCGGCGGTTTCCTGCTCATCATCTATCTCGCTGATACAGTCGGCCGCCTTGGAGTCAACTTGACACTACCCCCGACGCGAACATAATGAGAACAAGTGGCCGCCAGTCGCAACCACCGACCCTGCAGTAATCGGCGGAACCTATGCGGGAGTAACGCAAGCGGGCGAAGTCAACGCATAACGATTTGTGAGGCAGGCGAGATGATGACGGAAGCATTATGTTTTCCGTCCTGACTATCTCACTCGACCTCGCCAACTCGCGCCCTTGACTCTCGATGCTCGGCAGAACATTTTGAGAACAAGGGGGCGATCATGTGTGGACGCATATTCATCAAGACCAATCTCGAAAGCATGATGAATGCCTTTGCCTTCGCCGATCGCAAGGGCGCGCTTGGCCTCGCCAACCAGTTCCCGCGCTATAACGGTGCGCCGTCGCTCGATTACCCGATCATCATCAAAGACCTGGTGCGTGAGCCCGTCACCATGGGCACGGTCTTCGTCAGCGCCCGATGGGGCTTGATGCCGGGCTGGATGAAGCCGGGCGGGCGGCCGCCGCCGATAAACGCGCGCTGCGAAGGCATTGCCGCGAATGGCATGTTCAAATCCGCCTATCGCTCGCGCCGCTGCCTGGTGCCGATCGACGGCTTCTTCGAATGGAAGGACATCTTCGGCACCGGCAAGAATAAGCAGCCCTATGCCGTTGCGATGAAGTCGGGCGTGCCCTTTGCGCTTGCCGGCATATGGGAGATACGGCGCGATCCGGCCGACGTCGATATCCGTACCTTCGCCGTCATCACCTGTCCGGCGAATGAAATTATGGCGGCGATCCACGACCGCATGCCGGTGATCCTGCATCCGGAGGAATACGAGCGCTGGCTGTCGCCAGAGCCGGACCCACACGAGCTGATGAGGCCATTCCCCTCCGAGCTGATGACGATGTGGCCAATCGGCAAGGCCGTCGGATCACCGAAGAATGACAATCCAGAGATCATCGAGGAGATCGGTCCCGATCCCGAGCCGACGCTGTTCTGATCAGGACCTGTTTCGCGGTGTTATCCTGCACTTCGCGGAGCCCCTTGTAGGACGAATGCCGCAGGTTTCCGTAGTGCGTCCACGCCCGGTACTGGATCTCCGCAATCAGTCGGCTTCACCTAAACGATGTCCTTCCGGCGGCCTTCGTATTCGACGGTCCGGGCGCATAGGCATGCTGCGATAGGTCTTATGCAGCGCTTCAGGCTGGAGCAGGATGTAAATCAGATGCCGGGTGCAGAGGCCGTTATAGCCTTCGGGCAAATGGGCCTCATCCGCGCCGGTGTACAAGGATGCACGTGTTGTCCGCGAGAAGGCTCTCAACGTCGATCGTCGTCTGCGGCCGCAGTTCCGTATCGTTGAGGCTGGGAAAACCGAATGTGTTGAGCGCCGGCAGCAGCGCCTTCAGCCGGTCGTCAAAATCTTCCTGCATTGACTTTTCCAGATGGGCGACAGAGGCCTTGAGTCGGTCAGCGATATGCTGATCGTTGATCGATGCGGTGAGCGTATTCGCCGTCTTGAAAAGCTGTTGAGCAGATTGCCGATGACGTCGGTGTCGCCCCGCTTACCCACGTCAAGCGTGCGCTGTGCTTTCACGAACCCAGTACTGATCAGGTTGTTGAGTTCGGTAATTTTATCCAAGGTCCGAATAAAAAGCCAAACAACAACGAAACAGCCGCATTCTTAACGTTTAAGTGCGAAACGACAAGCAGTGTCTCCGAACAAGATCCGCATTGGCGCGTTAATTTTGGCACCGATTGCGGAGGACTGACGTGACCGAGGTTCTTTTTCGACTGGCGGATTTTCTTTCCCGCCCTCCCGGCTTTTATTTCGTTATTGCAGCGATGATTGGCAGCACCGCGCTGGTGCCGTTCGGGCTCACAAACGTCGTCACCTATGCTCTGTCGGTCGCCGCAATCGTGATCACTAGCATCGTGTTGATCCAAGGCTATCGCGACACCGCGGCAATCCACGCCAAGCTCGATGAAATCATCGTGTCAATGCGTGAGACCCGGAACGGGGTCGTCGGCCTCGAGCACGAACAGCCGGAGCGCATCGCGGCGGAAGTCGAACGGCTCGAACAGGAAGCGGACAAGTAAAACCCTGCCCCTCGGCAGACCACTATATAGCGGAATTGTCTAGGCTCGACGCCGGCACGCTCCCATGCCGAACGTATATCGCAGGGCTTCTCTGGCATCCTGCAGGTCGTCGGCTATGCCGGATACAACAGGCTGATTGCACCTGACCGCGCCGGCACGGACATCCAACTTGCCTATTGCTGCGCGCATGCCCGTCGCAAGCTCATGAGCACCTATTGCCGAGGAAGCCTCAAACGGATCGGCGAGCTGTATCGGATTGAGGCCGAACTGCGTGGCCTTGATCCGCCGGCTCGTCTTGCCAGGCGGCAGGAACGGCCAGCGCCGCTGATCGCCGACATGCAGACTTGGCTTCTCCACCACGACGCCCGTGTCGCGACCAAATCTCCGCTTGGCGAGGCTTTGGCCTACATCGCCAACGACTGGATGGTTTGAAGCTCTTCCTGACCGACGGCCGCATCGAGATCGACAACAACAGTGTCGAGTGAACCATCTGGCCGATAGCAATCGGAAGAACGCACTCTTTGCGGGGGCACGATGCCGGAGCCGAGAACTGGGCAACCATCGCCTCGCTCATCGAGACATGCAAACTCAATGCCGTCGACCCGCAGGCCTACCTGACCAGCACACTCGCCGCCATCGTCAACGGCCACAAGCAAAGCCGGATCGATGAGCTGCTGCCTTGGAATTACCCGGCCGAGTAAATGCACCCGAGGCGGCAGTTGACCCGAAGCAGACGTCCGCCACCTCCCGAGCGAAGGTAAGGTAGGCGGAAGTGGGTGATGTTCGCCAAAAGGAGTTCAAGTTAGAAAAGGCATGATATCTACACCGTCACCAGGAAATACGGTGAGGTGCGGATGGTCCTGGAACAGCCGTGCGGCGGCATCAGCGGTTTCCGCTTCGACTACCAGATAGCCGCAGAATGGATTCACGGCTTCGGCCACACCGTCCTTTGTCACACGCGTCGTCTTGCCCACCATGCCACCGCGATCAAGGATGAACGCAGCATTATGTTCCTCCCACGCCACCCACCGTGGTATGCCCACAGCATCGACTGCATCCTGCTGGGCTTTGGGCAGGCTTCGAAATGACGCGAGGTCTTCGGGCTTCATAGTGTAAACGGCAAGAAATCGGGGCACCGGCGTTACCTCCCTTGGCTTAGATGGCTATCAGTTTACATGCCGGGCGTCGGGAAACACCCCCTGTAGTCCAAGATGTGGCGCGAGGCGCAGGATGACGGCTGTTGGGGTAATAGTTGGCATCCCCTTCATGTCCTCCAGTGCTCGGCACTGCAAAAGGCAGCTCAGTCAATATGGAAGCGGGACACCGCTTACGGCCTATCTCTCAGACGTTCTCACACAGATCGTCAACGGGCATCCAAATAGCCAGATCGACGATCTGCTGCCGTGGGCCTACGCCGCCAGGCTTAAGCCCGCAGCCTGATAGAACCGCTTGAGCTTCACTCGCCGTAGATGCCAATTCCAATGGTGGCAGTGGCGACGTACACGCAGATTATTCAAGTGCGGCGCCGGGCGTCACCTTCGCTGATGCAATCCGGCGGATAGGGATCGTTCTGGGGCGGTAACGCAGACCGAACGGCAAGGGCTCGTCATGAAGAGTCGCTGAGACGAACCCTCACCGCATCGTGCAAGAGGCTGATCGACCTCTTGCCACGATCGCGCGGATCGGTTGGAACGATGGTGGATGCCGCGTGATGGTGCCCAACGTCTCGCGCGGCGCGAAGTTCCAGACGCAATGTTCAAAAAAAGCCCCGCTGTCGATCGGCGGGGCAGAGGAAAGTGATGATCTCGCCACGCAAAGTGGCGGCTCTCTATTACATGGGTGAAACGATCTGCCGGTAAACCAGCCTGAAAGTATTAGTGCGATTTCGTACAAAAAGCGGTTGCCGATGCGCGAAGAATCAAGGTGGATCGCGCAGCCACGTGCAAAGGGCGTAAGCACGGTCACAGGATGATGTGGGCCGCGCGATCCAGTCCGCCGAACGTTCGAGAAGGTCGAATGTTCCTTAGTTGTCCTCTTCATACTCCTCGTCGGTATGGCGATAGACGTCACCTTCGCTGATGCCATCCGGCGGATAGCGGGGATCATTCTCGGGAGGTAGCGGGAACTTGCGCGGCGTTCGCGAAAGGCGATTGCAAAAAAGGAGTTCGGCAGCAAATGCCACCAGACGTCGGATGGATGAGTCTTGCAGTGCAAAAAGGGCTTGCTGGTTGGCTGCATCAATCCAAGTTGAGGGAGCCATACGGTTTGACGGCTTAACGTGCTAAGTTGAGCGCCAAGTCGGAGGTGCTTGACATGGCACGTTTTATCGGAGCCGCCCTCACTATGTTCATCGTGACACTGTTCGCATCGCACGGACACGTCGGGGAAATCCGGCCGAAATTTCCCCCGGACGAGACATTGACAGTGCCGTCGCTCACCCTGACGGACAAGCAGTTCTTGCAGGGGAATACGGCGAACGGAGTTGCTGTGACGCTGACTGGCCAACTCCGATTTCCGAGTTGGAATGAGCATCTGCCGGCCGTCATTCTGCTCCATGGTTCCAATGGTGCTGCCAACAGCACGCCAGCAGTCCGCTGGGGCGAATTTCTCAACAGAATGGGAATCGCCACGTTCCGCCTTGATAGTTTCGGCGGTCGAGGCATAGATCAGGTCGAGACAGATCAGTCGCGGCTGAGCTCTTTCGCACAATTCTACGATACCTATCGCGCCGTCGACGTGCTCGCGGTCCACCCGCGGATCGATCCATCACGCATCGCCGTGATGGGCTTCTCGCGCGGTGGCTCCGCAGCGCTCTATACCAGCATGCGGCGTTTCCAAGCTCTCCATGGGTCGGCAAAGGCGCGCATTGCCGCACATCTTTCATTCTATCCTGCGTGCAACATTCGCTTCGTCGATGAACTCGACATTGCCGACGCCCCAGTCCGCGAATTCCACGGCGCGGCGGACGACACGACCCTGGCTATGACGTGCCTTGATTACATCACGCGTCTCAACGCCGCCGGAAAGGACGCTGTCATGACCGAGTATCCCGGCGCGCACCACGGGTTCGATAACCCCGATGCGCGGGCGGTTTCGGTTACCCAAAGCGCACAATCTTCTCGCAATTGTCAGCGCCGCGAGGAAGACGGCAAGATATTCAATGTCGAGACTGGCGAGCCCTTCACCTTCAATGATGCTTGTGTGGAACTCGGTTCGACCGTGGGTTACGACAAAGCTGCGACCGAGGCAGCACAAGCCACGGTGAAGAAGTTCTTGATTGGAGTATTTCGCCTCAACTGATTCGATGGCGAAGCATCGAGAGCGGGGGGCGGACCCTAGTCGGGTACTTGAGGAGACTGCGTTTATTCCAAAACCGAGTTGGTGGCATTTGCTCCCGAATAGCGGAAAAAAGAGCCCCGCTGTCGATCGGCGGGGCAAGGGAAAGTGACGGACACCGCTCATAGGGGTGCGCGGCCCTTATAAAATGGGCGAGACTGTCTGCCGGTAAACTAGCCAAAGGTATTAGTGCGGTTCCGGTCAAAAAACGGACCTGACGGACGGGGTGCAGCGCACGGCCAAGTCGCCGGCTGGATGCGCGTTTGTAGACGGGCGCGCAATCCGCAATTTCAATGACTTAACTGCCGAGAGCGTTCCGCCAGCACACAAAAAAAGCTTTCCGTACGGTAAGATACCAATGCGCGAAGAATCTGAGGCGGACAGCCAGCCACGAGCAAGTGGGTAAAGCGCGGGTCACAGGATATGTCGGCCGCACGATGACGAACCGTAATCGAGATCATCTCAGTTCCCTGTTCCGCAATGGGCTCGTTGTCCAGCCAGAGGTCGAATCTCTCTCGCGCAGAACATCTATAATGTCCATGATGGTGGCTCCATCGAGGTGCTGGAGGGGCACGGTTTCCGCGATGACAACGATCATTCCGGTCCTTATGTCAACTATCGACCAAGTCGCGTCCGGGTCACGTCTCGCATAGTAGGGCGGGTACATACGCACAATCATATTCGCTCCTCATTACAAAGAGCCCCGACGTATCGGCGCTAGTTGTTGACAAAGAGGAACGTCGGGAGACGTTCAAAATATTAACGTGCTATGTGGATCATGGTTTCCGTACGATAACGTACCAATGCGCGAGGAGTTGAGGTGGACCGCACAGCCACGTGCAAAGGGCGTAAGCACGGTTACAGGAGAGCTTGGCCGCACGATCCATTCCGCTGAACATTGGAGAAGGTCAGAGGTTCCTAGTCGCTTCAAACTCCTGATCAGCAATTTCATCGTCGAGAACTTTGATGTCTTCGCGAATAATGCTGCTGAGGCTGCCGAGAAGATCGGCCAGTTCGAAGTCACGATCTTCCGTAGCCTTTGCAGCTCGCGCCTCGGCTTTGTCGACGTAATGTTGGAAGATATGCCGCTTTCCTTCAAAGCTCGACATGACAACGGTCCTCTGAATCGGTGTAGCGGATAGGCATACTCGCTGTATTGGAAAGAGCCCCAAGATAAGGAGGCGCGAGATCTGATTATAAGTGCTCCCGCCTGAATAGGAAAAGGCTCGCGCTGGCCATCGATCACCGCGAGCCCTTTCGCACCGCGTGACATAGGGGGGCCTCCGCCACGCATTACCAGAATGACAGACGATCAAAAGAGCTCAAATTAGTTAAAACGGCTTAGGGAAGGTGCCGGCGCTTCGGACGCCGAATACCTTTCACTCAGGGCTTCGATAATCTCCATGGCGGTGGATTCATCCAGGCGTGTTAGCGGTAGAGTTTCAGCAATGACAGCGACCTTGTGCGTTTGCTTATGGACAATCGACCAGCTGCCATCCCCGTCGCGTCTAGCGTAGTACTGCGGTCGTATATTCACGTCGGCTTTTCTCGGCGATGCTTTGATGGGAGGAATCGCGGGCCCGAGGGCGGGCCCGCAGTGCTTTCAAGTTATTCGACGACCTCGATCACCGCGCGGGTCTTCGGATTGACGAGCACGCGCTTTTCGTTGACGACCACATAACCGTAATCCGGCTGATCGGGGATCGTTTGGATCTCGACCGTATCAGGAAGCGGCGTGCCGACTGCAACATCACCCTCGAACTTAACCGACGGCGATTTCTGCTTAAGAACATATGTTCTGACCTCGCCGGGAACGGTGACCGTCGCAGTTTGCCCGATCGCCACCCCGCCGAGCGACAGGAACAGCGATACGGCAGAGATGACCAGTTTTTTCATGTTATCCTCCGGGATTTTCAGTGTGCCGGGAAAACGCTGCCGGCTAAGTATAGTTCCTCCGTTGCACGGAGTGAGTGCGGCGCGACGCGTATTTTCGAAGATCGATCCTAAACGCACGATGAAAAGAAAATTGGCTAGCGTCCGTGCAGCCCTTTGATTTGCTCGTATAGCTCTTCAACCCTTCTCGATGCCTCGCGTGCCGTTGGCGCCCAGCCGCTGTGAGGCAGGATGTTTTGCCTCTGCCAAGGTATGGTATTGATCGCCCATCGCCATTGGAGGGCGCGCGACGCAGTGGCCAGGTCGAGCAGGATGCGGCCGAACTGCAAATCGCCATCCCAGGAAACGAAGTCCTGGTGGCCTTCGCCCGGCCACGACTCCCGCCATTTGTATTTCGGCTGAAATTCTTCCGTCGTCATTGGCTCAAATTTCGTTTTCTTTTTCAGTATTCCGGCCAAGCGGCGGCTACTTCAACGAATATGGTCTATTGCGCTGGTGAAGATTATTCTAAATTCTCTGCAACGCCCCGTTGTCTCAGGCGTTTCCGGATGAAGTCGGACGTACGCGAGGAACTGCATGATGCATTCCAGCCCCTATGCACTTGGCTTCACGACACTGGACCACGAAGTCGACCACGTGCCGCTTACGGTGACAGGCGCCCTTCCCGGCTGGCTGGCCGGAAGCCTGATCCGCACCGGGCCTGCACGGTTCGAGGTGGGCGAGCAGGCCTATGTTCACTGGTTCGACGGCCTCGCCATGCTGCACGCCTTTGCCTTCCATTCCGGACTGGCCTCTTATTCTAACCGGTTCATTCACTCGAAGAGCTGGTGCGAAGCCGAGGAGAACGGCCGTATCGTGCGCGGTGAATTCATGACCGATCCGTGCCGGACCATCTTCGGCCGGGTGATGGCGCTATTCGACCCCAAAACCACCGACAATGCCAATGTCAATGTCGCGATGCTCGGCGAGCGGATCGTCGCGCTCACCGAGACACCAATGCCCATCCGCTTCGATCCACACACGCTCGAAACGCAGGGGCATCTCGCCTTCGGCAAGGCGGTGAAAGGACAGATCTCCACCGCTCACCCGCACACCGATGGAATGCTCGGCTACTCCTACGTGATCAAGATGGGGCGCAAGAGCGCGTACCGCCTGTTCGTCGATGAGGGGGGCCGGCAGCGCGTTCTTGCCGAGCTGCCCGTCGATCAACCGAGCTACATGCATTCGTTCGGCATGTCGGAAAGGCACCTGATTCTCACGGAATTCCCGTTGCGCGTGAACCCGCTGCGCCTGGCACTGTCTGGTCAGCCCTTCATCACGAACTACCGCTGGCAGCCGGAGCACGGCACGATCTTTAGCGTGATCGACAGGACGAGCGGCGCAGTGGTTGCGAGGGCCAAGGCACCGTCCTGCTTCGCCTTCCACCATGTCAACGCCTTCGAGGAGAGCGGCGTAGTGCATGTCGACTTTCTCGCCTATCCCGATGCCGGAGTGATCGACCGGCTCCGCCTCGACCGGCTGCGCGCCGGCACCCCGTCCAACGCGGTCTCCACCCTGACCCGCTTCTCGATACCGCTGGATGCGGCCGGCAGCGAGACCTTAGTGGCAGTGGAAGGAAAAGGGCTTTGCGGCACACCTTTCGAGCTGCCGCGCATCGATTATCTGCGCCGCGCCGGCAGGCGGCACACCTGTGTCTGGGGTGTGGGCCAGAGCGAACCGGCATCATTTCTCGATACGATCGTGAAGGCCGAGCTCGCCGATGCGATACCCGTCGTTCGGCGATGGCATGAAGATGGCTGCTATGCCGGCGAACCGGTGTTTGTGGCCCGCCCGGATGGCGATGCCGAGGACGACGGTATCCTACTGTCGGTGGTGCTGGATGCTCGTGCACATACCTCGTTCCTGCTTGTCCTCGACGCAGCGACGCTTACCGAGCGCGCAAGGGCTGCGGTGCCGCACCATATTCCGTTCGGTTTTCACGGCAATCACTTTCCCGACGTAAATCAATGAGATCATAACGCTGTGACCAAGGCAAACCTCGCGCAGATGACAAAGCGGCGCACCAGCACGGCGATAAAGAGACGCGATCTGCTCCTGGCGGGGGCCAGTCTGACCACGGGTCTGCTCCCGCTACCGCCGGCACGGTCGGAAACGGATCCCAATGAACCGCCCTGGGCAGCACTGGCAGGCGAGCTTGAGGGCAGGTTTTTCCGGCCGGAATGGCCGTTGGAACGTTGCCTTGCCGGCGCCGGCGGTGAGAACTGCGCCAGCTTTTTCGCATCCGCCCGAAACCCCTATTTTCTCGGAGACAACCCGGCGTTCACCCAGACAATGGGTTGGGCCGATGCCTGGGTCAGTCAGCCGAGCGACAGAGTGCTGGAAGCGGTCTCCGCGGCCGACATCGCCGCAGCGGTCCGCTTTGCGCGCGACCATAAGGTCCGGCTCGTCGTGAAGGGTGGCGGTCACAGCTATACCGGCGGCTCCAATGCACCGAACTCGCTGCTGATCTGGACCCGCCGGATGAATGCCATTGAACTGCACGATGCCTTCACGCCGGCCGGCAGCGATGCTGAACCTGTGCCCAGCGTCTCCGTGGGCGCGGGAGCCATGTGGGGAGAAATCTACAGACACGTCTGCGCCGGAGCGGGGCGTTATGTCCAGGGGGGCGGCTGCCTGACCGTCGGCGTTGCCGGTTTGATCCAAAGCGGTGGCTTCGGAAGCCTTTCGAAGGCCTTCGGCACCGCTGCGGCCAGTCTGCTGGAAGCCGAAGTCGTAACGGCAGAGGGCGCGATTCGCGTTGTCAATGCTGTTCAAGATCCTGATCTCTTCTTCGCCCTGAAGGGCGGTGGCGGTGGAACCTTCGGCGTCGTCACGCGCGTGACCCTGCGGACCCATGACATGCCGCCGACGATCGGTGCCGTCTTCGCCGACATTTCCGCAAGCTCGGACGAGGCCTATCGCGCTCTCATCGGGCAGATGCTGCAGTTCTATGCCGAGGACCTCCAGAATCCGACGTGGGGCGAGCAAATCGGCTTCCGACCGGATAATGCGCTCAGGATTTCGATGCTTTGCCAAGGATTGAGCCATGAACAAGCCGAGAAGGCGTGGGCGCCGTTCTTTGCTTGGCTACGTGAGCGTCCGGATGATTACAGCCTTTCCGAGCCGCCGATCATCGTTGTCAATGGACGGCAATTCTGGGATCCGGACTTCCTGAAGACGCTTCCGGGTATCGTGTTGACCGATAATCAAGCTGGAGCTGACCAGGATAGGATATACTGGGCTGGCAACAGAGAGGAATCAGGACAATTCCTGCACGCCTTTTCATCGGCCTGGATACCGGGCGTCTCACTCGCCCCGGCCTCGCGAGAGGCGCTCGTCGCCGGGCTGTTCGAGGCGTCGCGGCACTGGAGCATCACGCTCCACACCAACAAGGGTCTTGCAGGCGCGCCAGACGACGTCCGCGTCCACGTGCGCGCGGAAACGGCCACCAATCCCGTTGTGACCGACAGTTTCGCGCTAGTCATCTGCGGCGCGGAAGGCCCATCGGCCTATCCCGGCGTTCGCGACTTTGAGCCAGATGTCGGCCTCGCACGCCGACAGGCGGAGCGGGTCCGCTCCGCCATGGCCGCGTTGAAAGCCCGCGTGCCGGCAAAAGGTTCCTATGTCGCCGAGGCCGACTACTTCGAAGCAGAGTGGGAAGACGCCTTCTGGGGCGAGCACTATGCACGCCTGCAGAAAGCTAAGGCCACCTACGACCCCGATAATCTGTTCCGAGTCCACCACGGCGTCCTCGCAACGATCTAAGCAGCCGTTTTGGGGCGATCGTCAGCATGACCCGCGGCCACCCGCCTGTCGCGGGCAGCGTCGACGAAGATGAGCACTATCAAATCTTCATAAGCAACTGACAATGATGCCGATATTTCCCACTATGCGGCAATCGGTGGTTTTCGGCGGCGTTTGCGTAGCGAACGGTGGCGATATCGGATTGCGGAGCGTGCCTCTGACAGCCTGCTTGCGCTGCTCGGTCAGCCGCAACGAAAGCCGGTAAATTGGTTGTCGAACTCCCGCACCAGGTTTATGTTGTTCGATCCTCGGTGTCCTCAGGGGGAGGTCGTGCGGAGATGCTAGTAAAAGATGTGATGATCACGAAGGTTGTCGGGGTATCACCGGATAACAGTGTCAGGCGAGCCGCCGAGGTCATGCTTACCAATCGCATTAGCGGTGTTCCGGTCATCGACGATGCGGGTTGCCTCGTCGGGATCATCAGTGAGGGTGATCTGCTGCGCAGAACGGAGTTAGGACGGGGAGCCATCGCCGAACTCGGAACGTCAGTACTTACCGCCGAGGAGCAAGCTACGGCTTACGTTAAGAGTAACGCGTGGCGGGTTGCAGACGTCATGAGCCGCGCGCCAGTGGTCGTGGAAGAGGACGCGTCGCTTGGGCGGGTTTCCGGGTTGATGCAGAAGCATGGCATCAAGCGCATTCCCGTTATGAGAGAGGGCGTGCTGGTCGGCATCATCAGTCGTGCAGATCTTCTGAGAGTGATTGTTACAGCCGACCTAGACGAAACCGCGCGAGGTGACGAAGCCGTCCGTCGCAGCATTGCGATACGGCTCAGCGAAAATACGGGTCTTCTCGGAAAAGACGTGACCGTAGCCGTAACCGACGGTGTGGCTCACCTATGGGGAAACGTTGACACGGCAGAGTGCAAGAAGGCGGCGCGCGTTGCTGCCGAAAGTGTTCGCGGCGTGAGAGGAGTGGTTGAGCACTTCTCCGAAGATCCGAAAGGATCTGCGATCACGCCTTCGGATTAAACCTCGGGTACATTCGATTTTAGCTGTGCTTCGGATGCATTTCGTGCGAATATTAGCACGCCTGAATATTTGCGAACTGGGACGAAGCTGTTTTGGATAGCCGAGCGGGACATAGGAAATGGAGGCTGGGCGGTAATCACGGGCGTGCCAGCGTTTCAGGCTGATGTCCAAACACGCTGCATGTGGCAAATAATCGGTCGATAACGACCGCGCTACGAATTGTGCCCTTGCCGCCAGCATCCCATGCCGAGGCGTTCGCCCCAGTCGCTAGAAGTTAGAAAATTCGACGATTTCTCACCGTGGAAGATCTTACCGTAGCAATCTGGGCTCAGAGGAGGAGGTACCCATGGTTTCGCTCAAGACGGCACGAGATGCAAAGGGCGCTGTAAACGAGAACATGCCAACGGGCGGCCCCCTTTCGACGGAAGAATTGCAGTCAATGGACGCCTATTGGCGGGCATCGAACTACCTCTCCGTTGGCCAGATCTATCTTCTCGACAATCCACTCCTGAAAGAACCGCTAAGGCGCGAGCACATAAAGCCACGGCTGCTTGGTCACTGGGGCACGTCGCCAGGTTTGAACATGCTCTACGTTCACCTCAATCGCGTTATCAAACGCGATGATCTTGACATGATTTACGTTATTGGACCGGGACATGGCGGGCCATCGCTCGTCGCGCACGCCTATCTCGAAGGCACCTACAGCGAAGTCTACCCCAACATTGGCCAAGACACGGAAGGTATGAGAAGGCTGTTCAAACAGTTCAGCTTCCCCGGCGGCATCCCAAGCCACGTTGCGCCGGAGACACCCGGCAGCATCCACGAGGGCGGCGAACTGGGCTATGCCCTCAGCCACGCCTACGGCGCGGCGTTCGACAACCCGGATCTGATTGTCGCCTGCGTTGTCGGCGACGGGGAAGCCGAAACGGGGCCACTTGCGACAGGCTGGCAAAGCAACAAGTTCCTGAATCCCGCTCGCGACGGCTGCGTGCTACCGATCCTGCACCTAAACGGCTACAAGATCGCCAACCCGTGCTTCCTTGCCCGCATTCCCCGCGACGAGCTGAGGAAATTTTTCGAAGGCATGGGCTACACGCCATATTTCGTCGAGGGCGATGACCCCGCGAGCGTGCACCAGCAACTGGCAGGCGTACTTGACACCGCAATGGCTGATATCCAGGAAATCTGGGCGGATGCCCGCACCAGAGGCAACGTGAAACGTCCCATGTGGCCGATGATCGTTTTCCGCACACCCAAGGGCTGGACCTGCCCGCCTGAGATAGACGGCAAGAAGTCCGAGGGCTATTGGCGGTCGCACCAGGTGCCGATGGGCGACATGGACAAGCCAGAGCACATCCGCATTCTCGAAGGATGGATGAAGAGCTACCGCCCCGAGGAACTGTTTGACGACGGAGGCCGGTTCAAACCGGAGCTGGCAACGCTTGCCCCGGCGGGGCATCGGCGAATGAGCGACAACCCGCATGCCAACGGCGGATTGCTGCTGCGGGACCTGAAGATGCCCGACTTCCGGGACTACGCGGTATCCGTGCCGAGCCCCGGGGCAACCATCGCCGAGTCGGCGCGGACGATGGGCGCGTTTCTCCGCGATATCATGAAGATGAACATGGAGAGCAACAACTTCCGCCTGTTCAGCCCCGATGAGAACAACTCCAATCGCTGGCAGGATGTGCTGGAAGTCACCAACCGCTGCTACATGGCGGAGATCTATCCGGAGGATGATCATCTGGCGCCCGACGGCCGGGTGATGGAGGTACTCAGCGAGCATCAATGCCAAGGCTGGCTGGAAGGCTACCTGCTAACCGGCCGGCATGGCTTCTTCTCCTGCTACGAAGCCTTCATCCACATCATCGACTCGATGTTCAACCAGCACGCCAAGTGGCTGAAGGTCTGCCACGAGATCCCATGGCGGCGGTCGATCGCCTCGCTTAACTACTTCCTGAGTTCCCACGTCTGGCGGCAGGACCACAACGGTTTCAGCCATCAAGACCCAGGGTTCATCGATCATGTGGTCAACAAGAAGGCAGATGTCGTCCGGGTTTATCTGCCGCCGGACGCCAATACGCTGCTCTCCGTGACCGATCACTGCCTGCGCAGCCGCAACTACGTCAACGTCGTTGTCGCCGGCAAGCAGCCTGCCCCGCAGTGGCTGACGATGGATCAGGCCATCAAGCATTGCAGTGAAGGCCTTGGCATTTGGGAATGGGCAAGCAACGACAAGGGCACCGAGCCTGACGTCGTGATGGCATGCTGCGGCGACGTTCCAACGCTCGAGACGCTTGCGGCAGTCGATCTGATCCGGAAGCACCTGCCGGAGCTGAAGGTGCGCGTCATCAACGTCGTGAACCTGATGAAGCTGCAGCCGCCGGAAGAGCATCCGCACGGACTGTCGGATCGCGATTTTGATGCGCTGTTCACGAAGAACAAGCCGATCATCTTCGCCTTCCATGGCTATCCTTGGCTCATCCACCGGCTCACTTACCGCCGCACCAACCACGGCAATCTGCACGTCCGCGGCTACAAGGAAGAAGGCACGACGACGACGCCATTCGACATGGTGGTGCTGAATGAGATGGATCGCTTCCATCTGGTCGAGGACGTGATCGACCGGCTACCGCAACTCGGCGCTCGCGCTGCCTATTTCAAACAGGCAATTCACCAGAAGCTGATCGAACACCGGCAGCACATCGAAAAATATGGCGACGACGTGCCGGGAATCTCGGGCTGGACGTGGGGACAGGCGGCTGCCTTGGGAGAGCTGCGATCGACAGAGGCAGACAACGTCTAAGCCAGGAGGGCTGGACGTGAAAGTATTCGTGATCAGGCATGGGGAGACCGAGTGGAGCCTGACCGGGCAACACACGGGCATGACAGAAGTCCCCTTGACCGACAACGGACGACAACAAGCGGAACGGATGCGGCCGGTGTTGGCTCGGCAAACATTCGCGCTCGTTCTTGTGAGTCCGCTGCAGCGGGCACGGGAGACGTGTGACTTGGTAGGCTTCGGCGCCGAGGCCATCATCGATCCAGGCTTGATGGAGTGGAACTACGGCGAATATGAGGGCCTGCTGCCCCAGCAAATTCAGGCGAAAAGACCGGGTTGGTTGATTTTCCGTGATGGATGCCCCGGAGGCGAGACGCCGAGGCAAATTGGTGCTCGAGTGGATCAAGTCGTGGCGCGCACACGGGCTGCGGACGGCGACGTTGCGTTGTTCGCGCATGGGCACGTGCTGCGCGTGCTTGCAGCGCGATGGATTGGCCTGCCACCGCGTGCCGGACAGCATTTTCTCCTGAATACCGGCACGTTGAGCATCCTCACCTACTACCACGAGATACCCGCAGTGAGGGTCTGGAATGGACAAGTCTATGAGTAGTGTGCGGGAAACTGCCAGCAGTTGGTGATGGTCTTGCTTTCGAGGCGGGTGTCGTCGTTCTGAGTGGGAAAAACGTTGATGGTAAAATCAATTCACGGCCACAGAACGCCTGAGGCGGCGGCGAGACACGATAGCGTCGCGGAAATGGCGGATCCGAGTCCCGCTGTCGCGTTGCTTTCCAACGATCGGTATAGTGTCCTGGTCACAGCCGCCGGGGCCGGTTACGGAACATGGCAAGGCCTCGACATCACCCGGTGGCGCGAGGACAGCACCCGCGATTGCTGGGGCCAATTTTGTTACGTTCGGGATCTGACCGACAACGACCTCTGGTCCATCGGAAAGCAGCCATTATTTCGGTCCTCGAATGTCTACGAACACGCCTTTTACGGAGACAGGGCCGAGTTCCGCTGTCATGCCGGTGACATTGAAATTCTCACGAAAATCTGTGTCGCACCCGATCTGGACGCGGAAGTGCGTAGGCTCACAGTCACGAACCATGGCACACGGGAGCGAATCCTCGAACTGACAAGCTATGCCGAAGTCTGCCTGAACAATCGTCGCGCGGACATGTCGCATCCGGGTTTTGCCAAGCTTTTTGTCGAAACACGATATGACGAGGCGACAGGCGCCCTATTTGCGCGTCGCAGGCCACGTGCTGCCGGGGAGAAAGCCACCTGGGCCGTGCACGTTTCTTCATCGAACCTGCCGCCTTCCCAAGCGGTCCAATATGAAACCGATCGGCTGAGATTTCTTGGCCGGGGCCGGACAACAGCCAACCCCGTCGTATTCGACGCGGGTGCATCGCTCTCCGGAACGACTGGCCCTGTCCTCGACCCGATTTTCTGCCTGCGGCGGACGGTTCGTCTGGCGCCTGGCGCCGACGCACGCGTGGCCTTCGTCACAGGCGCTGCGGATGACCAGTCAGCCGTGCAGCTCATCGCCGAAAGATATGCCAAGTTCGACACGGTCGAGCGAGTGTTCTCCGAAGCTTCAGAGAAATACGAAAATGAGCTTCGCACGTCGAACCTGAAGTCTGACGATGTCTCGCTGTTCAATCGGCTGGCCGGGAATGTCGTATTTGCGAACCCGGCCATGCGGCAGGCGGCCGGGCCTAAGAGAGATCGATTGGATCGAACCGCTCTGTGGGCTCATGGTATCTCCGGCGACCTTCCGATCGTGCTTGTCCGAGCGAATGGCGACAGGGATGATGCCTTCGTTAACCAAGTGACGATGGGCCACGATTTCGCCGGTCGGAGGGGCCTGAGATACGACCTGGTGCTGCTCGACGACGGTGGTGCAGCCAGCGCCAAGCGACAGACTGAAAAGCTGCAGTCAGGCCCGCAAGCCGAAATGATCGGCAAACCCGGCGGAATCTTTGTGCTTTCCGAACCCGATACCGAAAGCGATCACGTGGCGACCATCGCCGCGGCAGCGCGCATTGTCCTGCTGGGAAGCGGCGGCACACTTGCCGATCAGCTCAACCTGCCCTCCCCCGCTCTGTCACCTCTTTTACAGACGTTAGCCGTTCGGGTGAGCGGGCAACCTGCGGCCCCACATTCTGACCCGGTCGAGGATTTACAGCACTGGAACGGATTCGGGGGCTTCACGCCCGACGGACGCGAGTATGTCGTGCGCGTGGATGCGGTCAAACCCCGAGCCCCCGCCTTGCCACCGGCGCCTTGGACCAATGTGATCGCAAACCCCGATTTTGGCTGTCTGACAACCGAAGCCGGTCTTGGCTACACTTGGTCAGAGAACAGCCAGATGAACCGGCTGACGCCGTGGTCGAACGATCCGGTTACGGATGCGCCGGGCGAGGTCCTCTATTTGCGGGATGAGGAAAGCGGCGATGTCTGGACGCCGACGCCCCTACCGCTCGGTCCCGGTGCGGTCGTGACTGTTCGTCACGGCCAAGGTTACAGCCGGTATGCAAGTTGCAGTCGTCATCTCAATCAAGAGCTGACGGTATCGGTCGCGCCGAACGATCCCGTCAAAATCATACGCCTCAGGCTTAGCAACGAGGACACCCGCGCTCGGCATGTCACCGCAACCTATTTCGCCGAGTGGGTGCTTGGGACGCAGCGCGAAGAGACAGCAACGCGGATCGTCTGCCAGCGGGATGCCATATCCGGTGCGATCGTAGCCAACAATCCCTGGGCCGGCGATTTTGCCGGAAAGCTGGCGTTTGCAGGCGCCAGTCGGCCGGCAAGGTCGGCCACGGCTGACCGTAGAGAGTTTCTGGGCAAATATGGTTTCGTGTTTAACCCGGCGGCCCTGGAGCGAATAGATCTGGCGGAACGTTTTGGTCCGCTACTGGATCCCTGCGCTGCGCTGATGGTCGATATCTCCCTGCCCCCCGGCGAAAGCAGAGAGGTTGTCTTCGTCCTTGGAGAGGCTGCCGGCCTCGATGAGGTCCGTAGGCTCGTCCAGGAGCATGCCGACCTCGATCGCGCAGCCGCGGGCCTGTCGGCTGTCTCCCGCCAGTGGGATGACATTCTGAACACAATTCAGGTCTCGACGCCGGACGCGGACTTGAACTTGTTGATGAACCGCTGGTTGTTGTACCAGGTTTTGGCATGCCGCGTATGGGCGCGCACCTCCAACTATCAGTCTGGCGGCGCGTATGGATTCAGGGACCAACTGCAGGACGTGATGGCACTGGTCTACAGCGTGCCGAGCGAGGCCCGCTCACACATCCTGCGATCGGCGGCGCGCCAATTCGAGGAGGGGGACGTCCAGCACTGGTGGCACCCACCGTCTGGCATCGGCGTGCGTACTCGGATAACCGACGACTTGTATTTCCTACCCCTTGTCGTTCACCACTACGTTTCCACGACAGGCGACGTTCAACTCCTCGATGAGATGGTTCCATTCATCACGTCACCTTTGCTGAGAGACGACCAAGAGGAAGACTTCAACCGACCAGCGATCAGCGAGCAGTCCGGCACCATTTACGAGCATTGCGTCCGGGCGCTGGAGCATGGCTACCGTTTAGGCAGTCACGGTATTCCCCTTATGGGAACGGGTGACTGGAACGATGGCATGAATAAGGTCGGCGCCGAAGGCAAGGGCGAGAGCGTGTGGAACGGCTGGTTCTTTCTCACGGTCCTGAATTCATTTGCCACGATATCAGCGTCACGCGGAGATCAAGGCCGCGCCGCCTGGTGCCGCGAACGAGCCGAGGCCCTGCGCATTGCCATTGAGGCCAACGCCTGGGACGGTGGCTGGTATCGCCGGGCCTATTTTGACGATGGCACGCCGCTCGGGTCGTCCCTGAACAGCGAATGCCAGATCGACGCCATCCCGCAAGCTTGGGCTGTCATCTCCGGCGAAGCCGATGCTGAACGCGCTTCGCAGGCAATGCGTGCGGTCCACGACCGGCTCGTACGCCAAGAGGACAAGCTGATCAAACTCTTCGACCCACCTTTTGACGAAGGCGTGCTGCAGCCCGGCTACATCAAGGGCTATGTCCCCGGCATCCGTGAAAATGGCGGGCAATACACGCATGCGGCAACCTGGGTTGTCTGGGCGACGGCTTTGCAGGGCGACGGCGATCTCGCGCTGAAGCTTTGGAACCTGATCAATCCGATTTGTCATGGCGCGACGAGAGATCAAATCGAATGCTACAAGGTGGAACCATATGCGGTCAGCGCCGATATCTATGGCGCGCCCCCACACACCGGGCGCGGTGGATGGACCTGGTACACTGGATCCGCCAGTTGGTTCTATCGCGCCGCGCTCGACGCGATCCTTGGCTTTCGTCGGCAAGGACAGTTTCTGCAGTTCGAACCATGCGTTCCGGCAAGCTGGCTGGCTTATGAGATCACATACCGAACTGGATCGACGACCTATCGAATCCGTTTCGACAACGCAAAGGGCATCGGCCGAGGCGTGCATTCAGTCACACTGGACAGTGAACCTGTCGCGAACGGAGCCGTCCGGCTTGCGGAAGACGGACGTACGCACGATGTCCACGTCATAGTCGGTTAACGGCCATGCCCGAAACGCTCTCAACCGACGCCGATCTCGACCGCATGCCAACCGACCAGGATCTCGGTCGGCTGCAATTCACCACCCTGCTGTACTATCTCCACTGCACCAACCCGGACAACGGCCTGGCGCGCGACAAGACAGAACCGAACGCCCCGGCAAGCATCGCGGCGATCGGCATGGCGCTGGCGACCATCCCCGTGGTTGTGGAGCGCGGCGTCCTCATCCGCGAATTTGCGGCGAAGATTACCCGCAATCGGTTGAGATACCTGATGGCATGCCCGCAGGGGCCGGAGCCGGATTCATCCGGCTACAAAGGGTTTTTTTATCATTTTCTGGACATCGAAACGGGGCGCCGGGTGTGGCAATGTGAGCTGTCGACGATCGACTCGGCTTTCCTGTTCGCAGGCGCCTTGACCGTTGCCACCTATTTTGATGGCGACACGGCCGATGAGGTGGAAATCCGCCAGCTCGCGATGGCGCTTTACGAGCGTGCCGACTGGAATTGGGCTCGCGATGGCGGTGCAACTTTAACGCATGGCTGGCGTCCGGAGAGTGGTTTCATTCCCCATCGGTGGCGTGGTTACGATGAAGGCCTGCTGCTCTACATCATCGGCCTAGGATCCCCAACTCACCCTTTGCCGCCCGAATGCTATGCCGCCTACACCGAAACCTATGAATGGCGAAATATCTACGGCCGCGAGCTGCTGTATTCGGGGCCGCTGTTTACCCATCAATTGTCGCACATGTGGATAGACTTTCGCGGCATTCAAGATGCGTTCATGCGCCACCATGACACCGACTATTTCGAAAACAGCCGGCATGCGACCTATGTCCAGCGAGAATACGCAATCCGCAACCCGATGAACTTCGCAGGCTATGGGGAGAATTGTTGGGGATTCACCGCCTGCGATGGACCCGGCTGGGGCAAGCGAACGATCGATGGGGTCGATCGGGAGTTCTTCGACTACATTGCCCGAGGCGCCCCCTTCGGACCCGATGATGGGACCGTGGCGCCCTGGGTCGTTGTCGCCTCGCTGCCGTTCGCGCCGGAGATCGTCGTACCGACAGTGCGCAATTTTGCGCGAATGCACCTCGGCATGACCCGGCTTTACGGTTTCAAACCGTCGTTCAACCAGACCTATGCCGTCGAAAACAGTCCGACCGGATGGTGGGTAACTCCCTATCACTTTGGCATCGACCAAGGTCCGGTGGTGCTGATGATCGAAAACTACCGGACCGGTTTGCTCTGGAACATCATGCGCCGATGCAAGCCCGTCGTGACGGGATTGCGCCGAGCAGGTTTTTCAGGGGGCTGGCTCTAGGTCGGATGTGTATCGTCTCGCGCGGATAGAGCCGACTACCGCCCTCGTTTCAACGCAGAGGTTGGGCTTCAGGTGAGGCGCCCGATTTCGAGGGATCGAACGTATCGCAGCGGAGTCCTGAAGATCATTCAGCGCATCGCCAGCTATTTCGTTCACCTCGAAATCCGGTTTTTCGGCTCCAAGCGAAAGGAAGGCGCTCTCTTGGCTGGAGACTGGTCATCGTTGACGTGGCTGCGGGACATATCCCCTGGGGCTGCCCTATCTTACGGGCTCGGCCTTATTGGCTTGCGCCAATCAATCTATCATGAACAACCCCGGCAGCGGCGCGCTGGTCGATCGATTCTCCTGATCCTCGCTCTGGCGATGATCCTGCCTGCCTGTTTTCCGATGCAATCCTTTGCGCAGTCGCCGCTTGGAGCGGGCACGCCGGAGGTGGAGTTCGGCGCGCGGAAAATGTTCTTCATGCTTTTTCTGATGCTTGGCCCGATCAAGATCCTGGTGCCTTTCGTGACCATCACAAGCAACTGCAATCCTCCCTTTCGACGTTCGATGGCCAGGAGAGCGATCCTCTTTTCGGCGGCCGCGCTGGCAATCGCCGGCTTGCTTGGCCGTACCATGCTTGAGAATTTCGAAATCTCACTGCCTGTACTGGCGATGACCGGAGGCATCATCTTGTTTCTCGTGGCCTTGCGAACCATCTTGCAGCAATCTGCCAGCCTGCCGGATCGGCCGACTGAGCCGGGCCAACCGCCAGATCTGAGACTGGCCCTTACACCGTTGGCGTTTCCGACGATTGTCACGCCTTATGGTATCGCCGCGGTAATCGTTTTCGCGACGTTGGCGGGCGGCCGCAACGCGGAAGGCCTCACCGTGGCTGCTATCGTATTGCTGATCCTGGCGCTGGACTGGGTGGCCATGATGTTCGCAGAGACCATTCTGAGGTGGATAGGAACTTCGCTTCAGGTATTGGCAGTGGTGCTCGGGGTAACCCAGGCAGCTCTTGGTCTGCAGGTCATCCTGCATAGCTTACGCATGATTGCCTGGTAGAAATTTCGCTCGCGGGTATGGCTCGTGCAAAGCCCACTGGCTGCTTTCGGAACTGGGTGCAGCAGTCATGCTCTTCATCCGCGGTGACGCGCAGAGCGGCACGTCAAGTCCCGTTGTCGTAGAGCGCGGCGTAATCAGCCGCCAATTTGCGGCGAAGATCGCTCGCAGGCAGTTAAGATATCTGATGGAGTTGCCGCAGGGGCCGGAGCCGGACGCATCCGGCTACAAGGGCTTCTTCTACCATTTTCTGGACATCGAAAACGGTCGCCGAGTCTGGCAATACGAATTGTCCACCATAGATTCGGCATTCCTGTTCGCAGGTGCTCTGACAGTTGCCACCTTTTTCGATCGCGACACCGCCGAGGAAGCGGAAGTCCGCCGGCTTGCCAACCAGCGTTATGATCGTGCGGACTGGAGCTGGGCCTGCAACGGCGAACTCACGTTGACGGACGGTTGGACGCCAGAAAATGGATTCATTCCTCACCGCTGGCGCGGTTACGACGAGGGCTTGCTGCTTTACTTCCTGGGCCTGGGTTCGCCGAACCACCGGCTGGAGCCGGAAAGCTATGCCGCCTGCACCGCGACCTACGAATGGAAAGGCATCTACGGCCGCGGGCTGCTCTATTCGGGGGGCCCTTTTTCACCCATCAGCTGTCGCATCTTTGGGTGGACTTTCGGGGTCTTTGCGCAGCAGGAGTACGCGATACGCAATTCAATGAACTTCGTCGGCTACGGGCAATATTGCTGGGGCTTCACGGCGTGCGACGGGCTCGGCTGGATCACGCGGAAGGTCAATGGTGTCGAGCGGCAGTTCTTCGACTATATCGCCCGCGTTGCTCCGTTTGGCCCTGACGATGGGACGATCGCCCCGTGGGTTGTCATTGCCTCGCTGCCATTCGCACCAGAGACCGTCGTACCGACGGTCCGCAACTTTGCCCGGATGCCCCTTGGAATGACGCGCCTTTACGGATTCAAGCCGTCATTCAATCAGTCGTTTGCGGTGGAAGACAATCCCACAGAATGGTGGATATCTCCGTGTCACTTCGGCATCGACTAGGGGCCGATCGTGCTGGCGGTCGAGAACTACCGGACGGGCCTACTGGCTGGCCTGTGCCGGGCGGGCTTCTCGGGCGGATGGCTGTCGCTGCAGTCTGATTGAAAGCCACGTGCTTTCAAGAACGTTCCGCAGGGAGCTTGATCGCGGCTCAGCACCTCGGCGGCTGTACCGGCGTTGCTCTTGACCGTGATTGGTCGGTAGTTATTGCGAGCCATTCCAGTAAAGATCAGGCTCGGTTCGGTGTCCACTTCCACCGACCATCCTCACTGTACTTAAGGACCGCGTGATACAGATCACGCGCGTCGTGGGCTTCTCCGTTATTGATGCAGGTGATCGAACGGTCGGAAAGGAGGCGCAGGATCTTGCGGAGCTTTTTGGACCCCAGCGTCGTGTCGACTCGATCCAGGAAGACGACCTGCGGCGGCGCGAGCAGAACTTTCGCAACGGCTAAGAGCTGCTGCTCGGTCAGCGAAAGCGACATTTCCCAGCCTTGCTCCTTATCCAACCCGCCCGTCTGGCTCACGACCCGTTCGAGATCAAGTTCGCGCAACACCTGGAACATTCGTTCATCCGAAATTTCGCCTGCATTCTCCAGACGCACAAGAATCTGGCGCAACGTACCTGGCGGCAGATAAGGTCGTTGCTTGAGAAACACGATGTCGTCGGAACCAGGGCGAATTATGCGCCCTGTGCCGGGCGTCGGAATGCCCGCCGTCGCTCTGAACAACGCCGTTCCCGGAGCCTGACTAGGTCCGGTGAGCAACACGAGGGTCCCGAGCGGGATCGATACCGACAACTCCTTCAGCAGAGGAGTGCCGTTTGATGACAGCGAGGATAGCCGCTCGTAGGCCAAACACCCTCCTCGCTCGACAATCTCGATGGCCGACTCTGCGGTTGTTCGTGATTTTTCGATTGCCTCCAGTAAGGAGTTGAGCCGAGCGACCACTACGGCAAAGTTCGAGATAGAGTGGAACTGGGTGACAATAAGCGAGAACGCGCCTACGAGCATCGCGAAGGCTGCGGCCGACTGTGTGATCACGCCAAACTCGATGTCTCCTCTTATGAATGCAGCTTTCAGGACGTTGTGATGAGCGCAAGCGTATGGCGCGCGATCATCAGTTCCTCATCCGTCGGCAGAACATAGAGTGCAACGCGGCTTGCCGGAGCGGAAATGAGAGTCGCGCCCGCTTCATTGGCCGCGGGATCGAGTTCGGCGCCGAGCCAGGCAAGCCGTTCGCTGATGCGGGCGCGGATCTGGGCTGAGTTCTCCCCGACGCCGGCTGTAAACACGAACGCGTCGAGACCTCCGAGCGCGGCGGCAAGCGTGCCGACACTCAGCCCACAGCGATGGACGAAGTGATCGATCGCGAAGGCGGCACGCGCGTCGGCGCTGACAAGAAGATCGCGCATATCACCTGAGAAGCCGGAAAGGCCCTTCAGGCCGGACGACCTGTAAAGGAGATCAGTCACCTCCGCTGCGGTCATGCCCTTTTGATCGATCAAGTACAGCACGACACCGGGATCCATCTGTCCCGGCCGGGTGCTCATCGGCAAGCCGTCGAGCGCAGTGAAGCCCATCGTCGTCTCCACGCTGCGCGCCTCCTTCAGCGCACACATGGAGGCGCCGCTGCCGAGGTGGGCAACAATAACGCGTCCACCTGCGATGCCGGGGGCGACTTCGGTCAACCGCTCGGCGATATATTCGTAGGACAGGCCGTGGAAGCCGTATCGGCGCACGCCATGCTCGTAATAGGTCGATGGCAAGGCGTAACAATCCGTATGCGGGGCGTGACCGCGATGGAAAGCCGTGTCGAAACAAGCGACCTGCGGCACATCCGGATTGATCTCCATGGCGAGCCGGATGGGCGCCAGGTTGTTTGGCTGGTGCAGCGGCGCAAGCTCCTGGAAAGTGGCGAGCGTGTCCAGGATGTCGTGGTTGATCAGGATCGGTTTTGCGTAGTCCGGACCGCCATGGACAACGCGATGGCCGATGGCGCGGAGCGTGAAACCCTCGAGAGTCTGCAGCCAGGCGCGGGTTTCAGCAATTGCCGCCGGCAGGTGGTCGACCACGTCTGGCGTATATCGGCGATCAACCAGGACCGCTCCGTCGGCGGCGCTCGCCACGAGACGAGGTCGCACGCCGATGCCATCGATCTGGCCCCGGATGCAGCGTTTGGGGCCGGTGTCGGGGATCTCGAAGATCTGAAATTTCAGGCTCGACGAGCCTGCATTGATGACAAGAATTGCGTCCATAGCTCAGGCCGCCACTTCTATTTTACGCCGACGGGCGGCGGCGTAGAGCGTCGTGAGCGAGCACGATGCCAGTCGGCTGCGCACGGAATCCCCAATGTAAGGTTAGCACGATTCCCGCGTCGTCGGCATGCCTCAAGATTCGGCCCACCAGCATTTGTGCCCGGCCTGCCACGGGGAGCATTCTGCGCCATATCGCGTTTGACATCAGGCCGGGAAGATGTTGAACGACCGGGTCGGTGATGAAGAGCGTGAACAGGGCCATTGATCGTTGATCAGGCTTCTCATCTTACTGGCTGCTTTTTGTCCCCGCGCATCTAAGTGGTCTCCGGATCGTTAGCTCAAGTAACTAATTTAGAATTTACAGCAATACCATTACCATAACAAGTCGAGTGCGCCCAGAGTCCATCGAGATGCAGGTCGAGCTAGGCAAGAAATCGTTGACCAGCGGAGTTGGAAGCTACGAACGATCTTCTCTGATGCTGCTATAATCGGCACGAGCTACAAATTGCGGTCGGGGCACGCCACCAAACTCATGAGGCGCGGTGCCGAGCGCGGTGCCGAGGTCGTTGGCTATTCGAGTCAGAATCGAACGGCTTTTGAGAGAGTCGAAGGGTGTCCACATAGAGCCCGCGAGGCCCGCAACGTGGCGGGGAAGATTCCGGCGGCCGCGGCAGTCGTGCCAGCCGTTACGTTGACGCTGAGCAATGTCCGGCCGGTGTCAAACCCAGTCCGTCCAGATAGTTCTCGAGGATTGGATTTGTGCCAAATGCCGGCCGCTTTTGCGCGAAGTGCTCCCCGTGCGATGCGGAGCCGGTCTTTTATATTTGCTGAGGTCGCAGTAACGCTTCGGGTTTCAACCAATCCTCGCTATAATGAGGATCCATGCACTTATCTTCTGCCCCATTTAGGGCTGCTCAGAAGGAGAGAGCTTGATGGCACGCATCACATTAAGACAGTTGCTCGATCACGCCGCAGAAAAATGCTACGGAGTGCCCGCATTCAATATCAACAATATGGAACAGGCCCTCGCGATCATGGAGGCCGCCGATTCGCTCGACGCGCCCGCGATCATGCAGGCTTCTCGGGGCGCCCGAGCCTATGCCAACGACATCATGCTGAAGCACATGATGGATGCGGTCGTCGAAATCTATCCCCACATCCCGGTCTGCGTGCACCTCGATCACGGCAACGAACCGTCCAGTTGCATGACCGCCATTCAAGCCGGCTTCACATCCGTCATGATGGATGGCTCGCTCAAGGCGGATGCCAAAACACCGGCCGATTGGGACTACAATGTCGGGGTCACCAAACAGGTGACGGAGATGGCTCATCTCGGCGGCGTTTCTGTGGAGGGTGAACTCGGCGTCCTAGGTTCGCTGGAGACCGGCATGGGCGAAGCCGAGGACGGCCACGGAGCCGAAGGCAAGCTCTCGCAAGATCAGCTTCTGACTAATCCGGACGAAGCCGTCAAATTCGTCCGTGAAACTAGGGTCGATGCGCTGGCGATTGCGATGGGCGCATCGCACGGCGCCTATAAGTTCAGCCGCAAGCCGGACGGCTCGGTGCTGGCGATGAACGTCATCGAGCAGATTCACGAGAAGCTGCCGAATATTCATCTGGTGATGCACGGCTCATCATCGGTCCCGGTCGAGCTGCAGGAAATCATCAACCAGTACGGCGGCCAGATGAAGCCGACATGGGGCGTGCCGGTCGAGGAAATACAGCGCGGTATCAAGAATGGTGTTCGCAAGATCAACATCGATACCGATGTCCGAATGGCGATGACCGGCCAGGTCCGGCGTGTTCTGCAGGAAGACCCCAGCGAATTCGATCCACGCAAATATCTGAAGCCGGCCATGGTGGCGCTGACGAAGCTCTGCAAGGAACGGTTCGAACAGTTCGGAACGGCGGGCAAGGCTTCGCAAATCCGGCCGCTTCCGCTTTCGGAAATGGCAAAGCGTTACAACTCGGGCGCGCTAGACCCGACTTTTTCTTGATAGCGAAACGGCAGCGGACGCCGGAGCGTCCGCTGCCCTCTTCCTCGCAAGCAATGAAAGCATCGGTCCTCCACGATCGGCCGAACGGGGTGTCAACGTCCATCGATTGCATTGTTGCGGCGAAGGCGTGGGCGTTTCTAACCACATATACTCGTACCTTCGCGTACCGACGCGAAGACCAGCTTCATTCGCGAGGCCCGTACAGCACCACGGCATGCCGGCGATCCGCAGTACCAACTTTTACGAGCTTTCGATAGTCTGCCATCACGCGGAATTACCATGTGCCAGTCTATCTCTGCGACGATTCCGACAAGCTCGAGGATGTCTGGAAAGACGGCCAATTTGCGGTCCCGAAAGGCGGGGTCCGGTGTTGTCGATGATTAGAATATGTAAAGCGCATCGCAACGTCTCATTCCTCGCTCTGCTCAGAAACCGCCTACCTGCAGCGGCTTGTATGGGGATTCAAGCCTCTTGATTTCATCGCCGGTGAGTTCGACGTCAACAGCTGCGATCGCATCTTCGAGATGGCTCATTTTACTGACGCCGACGATCGGCGAGGTCACGACCGGCTTCTGCATCACCCAGGCCATCGCGACCTGCGCCATGGAGGTGTTGCGCGCCTTGGCGACGGCTTCGACGGCATCGACTATGTCGCGGTCATCGGCCTTTTCATACATCGTCTTGTTGTAGCGGTCGGTCGTGGCGCGCCTAGTCTCGGTGCCCCAGGGGCGGGTGAGTTTGCCGCCACCGAGCGGGCTCCATGGCAAGACGGCGATACCCTGATCGCCGCAGAGCGGCAGCATCTCGCGTTCTTCCTCGCGATAGGTGAGGCTCACCTGGTCCTGCATCGAAACAAACTTCGTCCAACCGTTGAGTTGGGCTACGTGCTGCAGCTTGGAAAACTGCCATGCCCACATAGAGGACGCGCCGATATAGCGCGCCTTGCCGGCGCGCACGACGTCGTTCAGGGCCTCCATCGTCTCTTCGACCGGCGTGAACGGGTCGAAACGGTGGATCTGGTAGAGGTCGACATAGTCGGTGCCGAGGCGGCGCAGGCTGTTGTCAATCTCGGCCAGGATCGCGACGCGGGAAAGGCCCTGGCCGTTCGGCCCCGGACGCATGCGGCCAAACACCTTGGTCGCGAGCACGATCTCCTGCCGGGGCGCCAGTTCCTTGAGCAGTGCACCGGTTATCTCTTCGCTGGTGCCCTGCGCGTAAACGTTGGCCGTATCGAAGAAATTGATGCCGGCGTCCCAGGCGCGCTTGAACATCGGCCGCGCCTCATCAAGCCCGAGAACCCAAGGGCGCTCTTCCGTCTGCTTGCCGAACGACATGCAGCCGAAGCAGATGCGGCTGACTTCAAGCCCGGTCTTGCCAAGTCTCACGGTTTTCATGACTTTTTCTCCAAGTTAACAATTGGCCCTGCCGGCGGTGGGCCGCACGACATCACAAGCTAGAAATCACAAGCCAGGAACGTATTTCCGCCAGTTGTGTTCTTCCTTGAAACCAAGAACTTCCCGAATCTTCCGGTTGGACAGGGGCGCTTCGAACTCCCCGAGTTCTCGAACGATGGGCGTGTTCGGAGCCCAGCGGCCCAAAAAGTCGCGCGTTGGCTCCGTCGCCGTGATGGTGTCGTTAACCGCGTTGAAGATCTGAAAGCCAAGGCCATCGACCTGCAGGCAAAGATCGACGATCTGCCCCAGATCCCGTGCGTCGATGTAACTCCAGGCATTGCGTTTCCGTGATGGCGGATCAGCAAAGAACCCCGGGAAACGGTCGTACTCATGCGGTTCGATGACGTTGGCGATCCGCAGGGCATAGACGTCGGCCCCGCTACGCATTGCAAACGCTCGCGCGGTCTTTTCATTGACGACTTTGGACAAGCCGTAGCTGTCCATCGGATCGGTGTCGTAGTCTTCTTCAAGCGGCAATGAATGAAAATCCTTGTCACCCTCTGCAAAACAGACGCCGTAGGTCGTCTCGCTCGAGGCGATGATCACCTTGCGGATGCCAAGTTTCACCGCGGCCTCGATGACGTTGTAAGTCGAGATCGCATTGACCGCGAAGGTCTGATTGTCCGGCTTGAGCAGCAGGCTTGGGATCGCAGCGAAATGCACGACGGCATCAACCTTTGCCGGTCCGCCTCCCGTCTGCAGCTCCGCGCCGCTGAAATGCATCGACAAAGCGTTGAAGGTCTGGCCGCCATCGGTCAGATCCGTGATTAGTGTCTGCACGCCGGGGCAGTCCAGCGGGACGAGGTCGAGGTTGCGTACCTTATGTCCCTTGTTCAACAGATATGGAACGGCATGGCGGCCCGCCTTGCCGCTTCCGCCGGTAAATACGATCCGCTTACTCATTTGATTTCCACTCCTCCTGGAACGAAGCCCGGCACTCAAAGCCGGTGCATACGAAGGTTCGGAGGAGTCGGTACAACGTTGAACAGCGATGAATCAATAGATTCAAAATCACTGAACCGTTGAACAGGATTCATTGGTCCGATACGACCCTAGAATCCATTGAGGTTTCGAACGACCTTGATCAGCGCTTCGACGCCGAAGGGAAGCTGCCGTCTGCTGGAGTAGTACATTGAAAGCGGCGGCCCCATTGAGGCCCACTTCGGCAGAACAACTTCGAGGCGCCCTGCTGACACGTAGGGGCTTGCAAGTCTTTCCAGGCAAAAGGACACCCCGGCGCCTTCGATGGCCGCATTGATTGCGAGATCGGTTTCACCGGAAATCAGCGATCCGGGAACGTCGATCTCGCGCCGATCGTCGCCGCGTTCGAACTCCCACTTGTAGATCTGCCCGCGGCCTGTCCGGATCCGGATGCAATGGTGGGAATGAAGGTCATCCGGCATCGCCGGGCGACCGTGGTTTTTGAGATAGTCAGGGGCCGCGACCGCGACCCATTTCAGCGGAGGCGTCAGAGGAATCGCGATCATATCTTCCGGGATGGTGCCGCTATATCTGATACCGGCGTCGAAGCCCTCCGCGGTAACATCGACAAATTGGTCGTCCACGGCGACCTCGAGCTCGACGTTCGGGAAGCGCTGCTGGAAGATTGGAATGGCCGGCCTCAAAAGCAAAACGGCGGCATCTTTCAGAACGTTGATGCGAATGCTGCCGGCCGCCCCCTGATGGTGCCCCTTCAAGTCTTCCAATCCAGAGGTGATAAGCGCGAGCCCGGCAGAAATCTTTTCTGCGAGAGCTGTTCCGGCAGCGGTTGGCGCAACGCTGCGGCTGGTTCGATTAAGCAGCCGAACGCCGAGCCTTTGCTCGAGCGCTTTCATGCTGTGGCTCAGCGCCGAAGCTGTTACATCCAAATGATCCGCTGCTTTCCGGAAGCTGCGATACTGGACGATCGCGAGAAAAGTCGACAGCTCGTGAATTTCGTTGCGCTTGAACTGCATGTTGATCTCAGGGGGCTAGTTTGGCGGTGCCTCGCCAACAGTCGTAAGGCTCTCGCTCACAGAACAACACTCCGATGCGCTACTGCCGACCATAAAATTACCCGGTATCATGGCGCATTTCAATGTTCGGCGATGGTGTCGGAAACCCAAACGGCGCGGTTCAGGGAGAACGAAGCGCCCGCTCGTCCCTTGTATCTTTTGCTTGCTCTTTTTCTTTGAAGTGCAAAAGATCTTGATGGCCAGCCCGTCCGGACAGATTGTCGTCACGCGGGCAAAGCACCGCCCTGCATGCAGTGATTCAAAGAGACTGATGAAGTCAACATGACGAAGCACCTTTACACGACCTTGGGACCTAAGTGCCGCGAAGAGATCGGAATAATCCTCCCGCACGAACACGTGTTCGTCGATCTCAGAGTGCCAGATGCGACCGGCTACGCCCAGGCTGATATCGACGAGGTCGTGATGCTGATGGCGCCGCAAATCGAAGCGATCAAGGCGCAAGGCGTCACTGCGCTCGTCGAGTGCACGACCTCCGGCGTTGGGCGACGCGCCGATATCGATCTTGCCGTTTCACAGGCGACTGACTTTCCCATCGTGGTACCCACCGGCAACTATCGGGAGCCCTGGATACCGGCCTGGATAGCAAGCGCAACAGAGGACGCCCTGGAGCGATGGATGGTAAGCGAGCTCACCGACGGCATCGAGGACAGTGGCGTCGTTGCAGGATGGATCAAGTTAAGTGCCGGCGATGATGGGATTACTCCACTGGAAGCCCGTATTCTTCGGGCAGCGGCGCGGGCTTCCGTCCAAACCGACGCGGTGATCGGTTCACATACGATTCGGGGCAGAGTCGCTATGGAGCAATTGAACATCCTGGAGGCCGAAGGTTGCTCGGCGGGTCGTTTCATCTCCATTCACACCCAGGAGGAAAAGGACTTCGAACTGCATCGGGCGCTGGTCGATCGCGGAGCATGGATTGAGTATGATCATGTGGGGCGGGCACCTGATGATGAGCTGGTTGGTATGGTGACTCGAGCCATCGAATCACAGTTAGTCCATCATTTATTGCTGAGTCACGACGCCGGGTGGTACGACCCCGCGCAGCCCGGCGGTGGCGTGCCGAAACCGTATACTCACCTTATTAGCAGGCTGATGCCTTCGCTCAAGGTTGCTGGAGTGGATGAGGCTTTACTGAGTCAAATCACCGAAGCCAACCCGTTCGAGGCGTTTGCACGTTAGAAAAGCGACCAAACATGAAACTTGATCGTCTGGTGTCGCTGGTACTTATCGGCTCCGCATGCCGAAGGGTGGCGGATCACCTGCCCGCTTTTTGAGGCCCCCCTTCAGGGCATTGGCGGACTTGACCGCTCCTCTCCCTTCAGTCGTTACCACCATGCTGCGCTGATAGGAGAACGGACACTCGACGACGAGGCCGAGCATGGCATTCAAAACTGGGTGTCGCCAAGCGAGATTGCCCGCCGCCTGCTGATGCGGCGCGTCCCAAAGCCTTTCCCCGATCGCTACGAACCGTCAAACTATACGTCTTCGCAGTTGCACTTAATTTGAGATTCTTTGCCCATAGAGTCTCAAATTAAATGCCAAACAAGAAAGAAACAGCCGCATTCTTACGTTTAAGTGCCAAACGACAAATGGACCGGGCTTTATCAATGCGCCAGTCCCGTTGAACGGCATGGTCGTATCCCCTGGTGACATCGTGGTCGGTGATCAGGATGGGGTCGTCGCTTTCACACAAGAGGAGGCACCGGCGCTTCTTGAGGCCACTCTGGCTCAGGCCCGTAAGGAAGAAGACATAATGGCCCAGATCGCGGCTGGCACCTACACCGGCGCTTACGCGAAGTGAGCGTGTCCGCCAATCGCTCCCCAGACGAATAACAGTCGCAAGCAACGAGCGAGGCGCATGACGCTGTCGCTGGGTCGTTCTCACGTTCATCTTTATCGGATATGCACTGGCGGCGGCAGACCGGGCCAATATCGGCATTGCGCTTCCTCACATCGAGGAAGAATTGTAGCTCGAACACCGAAGCGGGTCTGATCGTCAGTACCTTCTTCCTGTTCTACGCGCTTGGCCAAATCCCGGCCGGAATGGTGATCAGCAAGATCAGCGTCCGCTGGACCACGCCAATCCGGCTGCGGGAAATCGACACTGGCGCGGATGATCGCCGGCATCCTGCCTGCCTCCTCCGGCGAGCGGCACTTCCGCGGTGAGCCCTACGATAGCTTCCTTACCCGTAAGCGCGATGCACTGAAAATCCAGATGGTCTTCCAGGATCCGCTTTCCTCTCTCAATCCGCGCCTGCGCGTCGGCGAGATCGTCGGCGAGGCGGCGGTCCTGCACGGGCTAGTGCCGCGCTCACGGGTGAAGGATTATGTGGTCGACATCCTTGCGCGCGTCGGCCTGCCCCCGGACAGCGTCGGCCGCTACCCTCATCAATTTTCCGGCGGTCAGCGTCAGCGCGTGGGCATCGCCCGGGCTCGGCATGCCGAAGATCGCACTGCAGCGACGTAAGTTCATGCCGATCCAGGGCGAAATCCCCTCGCCGCTCAACCCGCCCTCCGGCTGCCATTTCCATCCCCGCTGTCCAATTGCGACCGAGCATTGCAGACGGACGCGTCCGCAGTTGCGAGAGATTGCGTCGGGGCACGTTCACGCATGCTTGAATGTCGAAGCTCTATAAGGAGGGGGCGGGCTTTGATGGGACGTTTGGATGCGGCCCGACTGCACAGAGGCTTGTAAAATCCACATATCGCACCCTCAAATCGGATGGTTTCCGCTTCGCGTATAAAATGCATTACGCACCGTCATCGCGCTGGATAGGGCCGATTGCGGACTGGTAGATTTCGAGCTCCCGACTGAACAAATCTGCCGTTCTTGGCTCAGCGATTTTGATTCAACGGATGACGGCCGGTGTCACCGATCCGCGCTTCACCCGGAAGCATTCACCGACCCAGGTAGCGGAATTTATCGCCGCCTTAGCTAAAGCAGTGGATGGCGCGCCTTACTGCTGCTTCCCGTGAAGGCAAATGTGGAAGCATTCGCCTCGAGCGTTTGCTGATTCCCACTCCCGGTCAAGTTCCGCCAGCCTTGTTTCGATCTGATCGGTATGAGCCTCGTAGTAGGCGAGCCTCTCCTCCATCTGCCAGCGCAGGCGTCGGTTGATTTCGTCGGATGTCTGGGCGCTCACCCGGTTCGCTGCCGTCGCCATGGTGCTTCTCCTCTGCGCCGGGAACCACGGGCGAGCACAAAGTTCCGCGCCTGATCTTGAACGCATATCATTATACAATATATTAGATCGTATATTGATGATACATGGAGCCAGTCATGCCTATCACCGCAATATCCGAGAAACTGTCGGTCTCGCCGCAGCCAAGTGTCGAGGACGTCCGGTCGTTGCGCGACCAAGGATTCACGACACTCATCAACAACCGACCGGACAACGAGGATCCTTCCCAGCCGGGAACGCAAGCCGAAAGCCAGGAAGCGAAGCACTGCGACCTGTCCTACGCGTTCATTCCTGTCACGGCCGACACGATCACCGAAGCGGACGTACGTGCCTTTCAGCGGGCGGTCGATGAGTCGGAAGGCCCCGTTCTTGCACATTGCCAGACCGGCAAGCGTTCGCTGAACCTCTACCTCATTGGCGAGGTGATTGATGGCCGGGTGTCAGCCGACGAGTTCGTTGAATTCGGACGCAGCCGCGGCTTCGACACTTCTTCCGCCGCAGCTTGGCTGGAGAGGCATGCCGCGCGCCGGCCGCAGGTGAAGGGCTTCTTCGACAAACGCACCTGGAGCGTCCAGTACGTGGTGTCCGATCCCGCGACCCGCAAGTGTGCCATCATCGACCCAGTCCTCGACTTCGACGAGAAGGCCGGAGCAACGGCGACCATCAATGCCGACGCAATTCTCGACTACGTCCGCGAAAAAGATCTGACGGTCGAGTGGATTCTCGACACCCACCCGCATGCGGATCATTTCTCCGCAGCCCAGTACCTGAAGGAGAAGACGGGCGCCCGAACTGCTATCGGCGAACGGGTCGTGGACGTCCAGGAGCTATGGAAGGGCATCTACAACTGGCCCGAACTTGCCGCCGATGGCTCGCAATGGGACCGGCTCTTCGCTCATGGCGAGACCTTTAAGGTCGGCTCCATCGATGCGAAGGTGCTGTTCTCGCCAGGACATACGCTTGCCTCCATTACCTACGTTATCGGCGACGCGGCCTTCGTGCACGACACGCTCTTCATGTCCGACAGCGGCACGGCTCGGGCCGACTTTCCCGGCGGCGATGCCCGCGTCCTGTGGAAGTCGATCCAGGAAATCCTCGCACTCCCGGACGAGACGCGGATCTTCACGGGCCACGATTATCAGCCGGACGGGCGCGCACCCCGTTGGGAAAGCACGGTGGCCGAGCAGAAGAAGTCCAACCCGCATCTTGCCGGCGTCAGCGAGGAAGAGTTCGTGGCGCTGCGGACAAAGCGCGACAAGACGCTGCCGATGCCGAAGCTCATCCTGCATGCCTTGCAGGTGAACATCCGCGGCGGGCGCCTACCGGAGCCGGAAGCCAACGGCAAGCGCTACCTCAAGTTTCCCCTCGATACATTACAGGGAGCAGCATGGGAATGAGTATCGACCTTAAGGCAATGATGAAGGCGGGGCTTTCCCCCGCCGAAATGGCCAACCGGGCCGGAGAAGTCGCAGTCCTCCTGAAAACGCTGTCCCATCCGGCGCGCCTGATGATCGTCTGCACTCTTGTGGAGGGCGAGTATTCGGTCGGCGAGATCGAAGAGAAGGTCGACGTCCACCAGCCGCATCTGTCGCAGCACCTGACGGTGCTGCGCGGCTCGGGCATCGTCGAAACCCGCCGGGAGGGAAAACAGATCTTTTACGGCCTGACGGAAGAGAAGGCCGCGCAACTGGTGGCCGCGCTCTATGACATCTTCTGCGTGAAGGAAGACAAATGAGCACGTACCTCCCACCTCTGCTCGGCGGCATGCTGATCGGCGCATCGGCCGTCATGCTTCTGCTCCTCAACGGCCGGATTGCCGGGATCAGCGGGATCGTCGGGCGTCTCGCCCAAGGCGTCGGCTTGACCACCAATCTCGCGTTTGTGCTCGGGCTGCTGCTTGGGCCGCTCACCTACCTGCTGGTGTTCGGCGGCTGGCCGGCCGTGCAGATCACCGCCGGCTGGCCGCTGATCATCGTCGCGGGGCTGCTCGTCGGCTTTGGCTCGCGCATGGGATCGGGCTGCACCAGCGGTCACGGCGTTCTCGGGCTTGCCCGCCTGTCGCCGCGATCGATGGTGGCGGTCGCCACGTTCCTGACGGCCGGCGTGTTTGCCGTCGCAGTTCTGCGAGGTCTCGGACTATGAACAGGAACATCTACCAGTTCGGGGCCGCTCTCGCCTCGGGCATCGTCTTCGGTTTCGGCCTGTCTTTATCCGGCATGCTGAACCCGGTCCGCGTCCAGGGCTTCCTCGACGTGTTCGGCACATGGGATCCGAGCCTTGCCTTCGTCCTCGGCGGCGCCGTCGTCGTCGCCTTCATCGGCATGCAGGTGATGAAGCGTATGCGGCATCCAGCCTTCGACGACAGTTTCCATGTGCCTACGAGCCGGCGGATCGACGCGCCACTGGTGATCGGCTCGGCCTTCTTCGGCCTGGGCTGGGGGATCGGCGGCTTCTGTCCGGGTCCGGCGGTTGCGTCCCTGTCGAGTGGCATCCCGCAGACAGCGCTGTTCGTCCTCGCGATGTTGGTCGGCATGACCTTGTACGACAGAGTATGGAGCAGACGGACGTGAGCACCTCTATTTTGGCGGCAGTCGGCTCCGGCGGGATCGTCGGCTTCATGCTCGGCCTCCTAGGCGGCGGCGGGTCCATCCTGGCGACGCCGCTGATCCTCTACGTCGTCGGGGTGACGCAGCCGCATATCGCGATCGGAACGGGTGCGCTTGCCGTCTCGCTGAATGCCTTTACGAACTTCGCGAGCCACGCGATCAGGGGTCACGTCTGGTGGCGCTGCGCAGCCGTCTTCTCTGCGCTCGGCGTCCTCGGCGCCCTCGGCGGCTCCAGCCTGGGCAAGGCGATGGAAGGGGACCGCCTGATCTTTCTGTTCGGCGTCCTCATGATCGTCGTCGGTGTCCTGATGCTGAAGCCCAAGAAGGCAATGGCGGTCGAGTGCCGTCCCGTCGACCTCAGGATGTGCCTCGCAACAGCGGCCGTGGCACTCGTCGCCGGCGCTGCCTCCGGCTTCTTCGGCATCGGCGGGGGCTTCCTGATCGTTCCCGGCTTGATGCTGGCGACGGGCATGCCGATGATCAACGCCATCGGCACATCTCTCCTCTCCGTCGGTGCGTTCGGGCTGGCGACGGCCCTGAACTATGCCAGCTCAGGCTTGGTGGACTGGTGGCTCGCCGCGGAGTTCATCGGGGGTGGCATCGTCGGCGGCGTACTCGGCATGCTCCTCGCTACACGGCTCAGCGCCTACAAGAACATCCTCAACCGCATGTTCGCAGCGCTCGTACTCGTAGTGGCTTGTTACATTCTATCCACCAATCGAGCATACTGGGCGGGTGCTCAGATGATCGGCATGGTCGACTCGGCTGGGAAAGGCGTAGTCGTCGACTGTTCCACCACGACGCTCAAGCCATGCAAGTAAACTTGCCCTCACATCTGCAGTAATTTCGAACTGAACCGGACGACCGGTCTTTTGCTGAACGACCATGGCCCGGGTTCGGATTTCCGTTCCCGTGACAAGACTTCCGATTTTAGAAGCTTGCTGTCGATTGCGAGATCAATAACGCGCGGTCTCTCGTGCGCCCTTCCCTATCGAGGAAGAAGCGGATCGCCCAAATCTGGCGCTGTTTCAGCGGCTTCTCTATACCGACCTTTCGGCTGGCTTTCCAAGCCGGACGTCCCAGTGCGTTAGGATCATATTGTGAAGTACCCATTTTCGTTCTCATTTGACCAACATTGGCCAACGGAAGAACGCATGAGAGCAGTGAGGGAGCCGACAGCGGACGATTGCTGTTGCAGTCGCGAAGGCGTCCGCCAGATCGAGCCCTTTCGTTGACAAAATCGCGGCGGCAGCATCCAAAGTCGTCCGCTCAAGAATTTCGTGACTGTACCTCTTCGGCGGCACGAAGTCGAAAATTAAATTGAGCGCGACGAATGCGATCGCGGCGGTTAAGGTCAACCGGACCACCACGAAAAACTTCCAAAAGAGGCGTCGCATCACGCCTCCTGCACGAGTTGATATCCCTGCCCGCGTAGCAGGGAAGCGAATCGGCACAATTGTCGCAGCCAACGTCTGCCGCCTTGTTATCGAAAATTCCAGAAGTGCGGCATTGAACGCGTGCGCCGACTCGATGTTGACGATATGCCGGCCCGGCAACGACAGATGCCGGCCCTGCTGCACGCGGGTGGTAATGTTTTCCAGGTCGGCTGGCGGGCACACCGGGTCGTCATCACCGGAAACGGCGATCATATCCTGAATGATATAGATACTTTGGGATATATAGTCCACGTTCTCATGCCAAGCAATAGGTGGCACTTCCTACAGAAACGCCCACAAACGATCGTTTATCCGCATCTTCTGCGTTTGGAAATCCGGTGTGAGCCGACCACCGTTAGTGCGCAAGGCCTTCTTATCGGCACCGAGTTTTAAAGCCGCTAGGATTAGGGGGTGGGCCGAGCGACCTCCTGCGCCCGACCTTGCGCCGCGATGAACGAGCAGTCGGACTTGAATCGGCGCAACACGGCATATACATTGTGGCATATACAACGGAGGCTGCCATATGCCTATTTCATTGCCGTCATCAAGACCGAAAGAAGTGAAGCTGTTCCGCAACAACCGTAGTCAGGCGGTGCGCATCCCTGCGGAATTTGAGTTGCCAGGGGATCGCGTGATGATCCACCGCGAGGGGGATAAGCTCATCATCGAGCCTGTAACCGGGCCGTCCAATTTCGCGGAGCTTATTGCCGAGTGGAAGAAGGAGCCTCCGCTCGGGCCCGAAGACCAGTTCCCGGATATTGAGGATATGCCTGCAAAGCCGGAGAACATTTTTTGAACGGGTACTTGCTTGATACGAACATCATCAGCGACATCATACGCAATCCCTTCGGACCGGCGGCTCGCCGCATCGAAGAGATCGATCCCAAAGAGATTTGCACCAGCATCATCGTCGCAGCGGAGTTGCGATACGGTTGCGCAAAAAAGGGATCAGCCAAGCTACTGGCCAAGGTCGAAAGCGTGCTCGAAACGCTTCCCATACTGCCCATGCATATCCCCGCCGACATCAAATACGGCGCCATCCGTGCGGAGTTGGAAGCAGCGGGGCAGACGCTTGGCCTCAACGATCTATTGATCGCCGCGCATGCCTGTGCGCTAGACCTGACACTTGTGACGGACAATACACGCGAGTTCCAGCGCATTCGCGGCCTCACCCTCGAAAACTGGATTGTGAGATAGCGGCGTGCATCATGGGGCCAGTAGCAAATTCCGAAACGCTCGCATCCATTTCCCCGGCCAGCGCAGGGAAGCTCAAAGGGCATGCACTGATGAGTGCTGAGGGTGATATGTCGCCATTTTTCTTTTTCATCGACACGTTTTTCGGAAATGTTGATCGGATCGTCATATCGTGTCTGCTGTGATTCTCAGGCGAGACCGACATGAAACAGGCGAAAGGCCAACTTGTAGGCTACGCACGCGTTTCGACGGAGGAGCGAGCAAGCGACTGAGGCCCAGGAGATTGAGCTCCGCTCGGCCGGCTGCCTGGCAACCCGGAGATCCGGGAAAAACGCCCAGATGCGTTGGCCAAAATGACTGCCGCGCAGAAAGCCGCCTACGGCGATCGCATCGCTTCCGCGAGCCAATGGCTTCCCACCGTCCGGCGCATGAGGCCGGACCACACATGGGACGACATCGCTCACGTGCTCAAGCAGCTCGACTGGACGCCGGAACGCCTTCGCCGCGCCGTGAAGTGGATGGTCGCGGAGCGCATCGCCGATCCCGCCTTGCTTCGTAAATCCCCTCCCCGTCTGCCCGAAGATCGATTGATGACATTAGTCGCCGGCATCCATTCGTCTAACCCGGACCTGACGATTGCGAAGCTACCCATACCGCTGCCCCGGTCGGTGTGACTTATTTTCCGTTCGCGTTTCCCGATTGCTTTGTGGCTGCCTCTCCGACGTGTTCCTGCAAATCCGTCTCGTCTGCAAGAATCGCGGCGGCCTCGTCCAGCAGGACGTCTTTTGCCTTCTTGCGGGCATTCTCGATGGCAATAGCAGCGCTCAGGCTGCGCTCATCTGCCTCCAGACCATCATCTCCACCAGGATCCTCGCCATCGCTTGCCTGCGCTCGAGCCTTGAACCGATTCTTTCGAGCAGTCGCTTCGTTGCGACGTTCCGCTTCATTCAGGGAAACAACCCCTTTCTCGCGCTGCGCCTTGAGGTCGGCAATGTCTTGCAGCAGACGTTGGAAATCCGGATCACCCTTAACCCGCGCATCATGGCGGCTTTGCAATGTCGGCAGCAAAGTCTTGACCGTGTCGTCGGAAGCGTAGTTCGCGGGCTTGATCTGCGCCCACGGTAGCGCATTGTCATAACTGGTCTCGCCGATGCTCGTCGGATCGGAAAGTCCCGGCAAGCTGATATCAGGCTTCACGCCGCGCAGCTGCGTGGTCCCGCCGTTGACCCGGAAAAACTGCGCAATCGTCACTTTCAGCTCCCCGAATTCGGGTTTGCTGTGGTGAACGATCTGGTCAAGATCAATGACGGTTTGAACGGTGCCCTTCCCGAAACTGGGTTCGCCGACGATCACGCCTCGACCGTAGTCTTGGATGGCCGCGGCAAAAATCTCCGAAGCCGACGCCGAGCCGCGATTGATCAGGACACCCATCGGGCCTGTCCAGACAGGCGCTGCAAACTCAGCGCTTTTGACTTCGATCTTGCCGTTGCTGCTGCGTTGCTGAACAACCGGGTCATTGCCGATGAAGAGACCGGTCAAATCAATCGCCTCGTCCAATGAACCGCCGCCATTGTTGCGCAGGTCAATGAGAACACTGTCGACCTTTTCCTGCTTCAGTTCGTCGAGAAGTTTGGCGACGTCGCGGCTTGCGCTCTTGTAATCCTTGTCTCCTTTGCGCTTGGCTTCAAAATCCTCATAGAATACCGGCAAAGTAATGATCCCGATTTTGCGCGTGGCGTCGCCCGTCTTCACGGACAGCACAGCCTTCCTGGCAGCCTGCTTATCGAGACTGATTTTATCGCGCACCAGGCTGATAATGCGATGCGTGCCATCTGCTCCAGCGTCTGCCGGCAGGATGTCCAACCGCACGACGGAGCCTTTTTTCCCGCGTATCATCTGCACGACTTCATCAAGGCGCGTGCCCACCACTTCTTTGATCGCCCCATCCTTGCCTTGACCAACGCCGGTAATGCGGTCTCCGACCGAGAGGCTGCCGGACAGCTGCGCCGGCCCGCCAGGCACGAGCTCACGGATCGTCGTGTAGTCATCGCGTTCCTGCAGCACAGCACCGATACCAAACAGCGAGAGCTTCATCGAGACATTGAAGTCGGCTGAAGCGGCCGCGCCGAAATAGTCCGTGTGCGGATCAATCGACGTTGAATAGGCGTCCATGAACGACTGGAAAACATCGTCGCTTTTAAACTTGTAAGCGCGCTCGAGCGTGTTTTCATAACGTTTATCGAGCGTTTCGCGAATAGCCGCGTCGGTTTTGCCGCCCAGCTTCAGCCGCAACCAGTCGCTTTTGACGCGCTTGCGCCAAAGCTCATTGCTCTCGGCCTCCGACTGTGGCCAAGGCTCTTTATCGCGCAGCACGGAATAGTTTTCCTGTGCGCCGAAGTCGAAGTCCTGCTTAAGCAAGTTGCGCGCGTAGTTCATGCGATCAACAACGCGCTGTTCATAGGCGTTGAAGATGGCAAATGGGATCTTCAAGTCCTTCCGTTCTATCGCATTGTCTATCTCGCTGCGGTCAGACATGAACCTGTCGACGTCCGCTTGCAGGAAGAGCATGCGGTCGGGATCAAGTGACTTGATGAACCGATCCATGATCCTGGCCGACAAGGTGTCGTCGAGCGGAATGGGCCTGTAGCTATACCGCGTAAAAAATTGCGCACTTAACTGGGCGGCTTGCGCCTGTCGCGTCAGCGGCTTCAAAAGAGGCGGTGGTGCGACTTCAGCATATGCGGACTGTACGATTGCAAGAAATGCACCGAGAAAAACGTAGGGTATGCGCATTCAGCGTTGATCCAATTCTTTATGTCTGTTGTCGACGTATGATCTAGGTGAGGCAATTGTGGTTTTTTGGTAACCAGGTGGCAAACGGCATCGTCTGCAAAGCCGCGGAAAAAGTATCCGGCATGATCAGGCGGAAGAAAATGAAGCGTATCGTTATCTTCGAGACGGCCCCGCAATCTGTCGGCGCCGAGAAATCGTCCGGACCGGCGGCAGGCGGAGCGGGCCACCCTGATGCAGGTCGGCTTGACCCTTGAAGAAGTGAAAGGCCAATTTCCCCGCGAATTGTCCGGTGGCCAGCTTCAGCGCGTCGCCGTCGTCCGCGCGCTTATCCCGCAACCCCGCCTCGCACCCGGCGACATCGCGAGCGTGGCCGGACTTGGAAGCGCCGAAAACCTGAGGCTGCAGTTTCGTAGGCACTATAGCGTCAGCCCCTTGATCTACCGCAGTCGCTTTTTGTAATGGCCGGTGGTTCAGAGCCTGCGTCAGTAAGCGTCGACTGCCATTGGTTCGGCGGCGGCCAGAACGATGGCGATCGCGAGTAGCAAGGGACCCATCCACTTGAAGTGTCGAACTACGGGCAATCTGTTGCGCGGGTTCCTTGATAGCGGCAGATGATCAAAGCCAACGGCCGTCATCCACAGGCCGGCGCAAAACATGATGAATTCGTCAATGTAAGCTGCGATCATGATTTTCCTGTCTTCGAAGGCGCTGCGACAGTCTATATGTCCAGGAGTAAAGCGACCACCAAGACCCATGATGTAGCTGTGACTAGTCGCCCTCGAGCTCGGTAGGCCACGTCTGCGCGCCGTGCAGAACACGCAGGATGCATATCTTATCGGCTGTCACGACATAGGCTGCGACGTATGGCGTGCGCGGCATAATAAGCTCCCGAGTTCCAGCAATCCGGCCAGGACAGATCGCTTTCGGAATTATTCAAGTAAACGACGTGTAGCGCGGACGATCTCCTCGTCAACGTGGACTGCCCGTGGATTCTCTCTTTCAATGTAGCTAAGATGGTTGCACGATCGTCAAGCGCATATCGCGCCCAAACGAGCTTCATCGATCACGCGCCTGTGCTTTGTGCAAAGCCGCCGCTCGGCGCTCGTGCAAAATCGCATCGGCGTCAGCATAATCGAGATCGGCTCGAGTATCCTCAAGCGCCTCCAACACATTAGCCCGAAACCAAGCATCGCGAGCCTCGCAGTGGCTTGCAAGTTCAAGCGGTATGGTGCCCTCATTGGCTGTCCGGGTTAAGAGAATTCGGACGGCGTCCGAAACGGTCAATCCCATGTTCTCTAAAACCGCAGTGGCACGCTCCTTCACGTCAGCATCAATTCGGTTCTGGAGTTTTCACTCAGCCCCTAGTCGCCTGGCCACATCAACGCATTCTGGAACTTGATCTCAGATGGCTACTTAGCTTCCGGAGGACGGCTAGCCTTCGGCGCGACGAGGGGCGTCGAAGGGCTCGCCATTCGGGTTTGGCGCCGGCGCATCTCTTGTATCCCGAGGTGGTTTTTGGCGTTCATCGGATTTCGGCGCCGGATCTTGAGGAGCGGGACGACGGACGGGCTGTGCTTTGGGATCGCCCTTTTTGGGCGGAGTGGCAACTTTCTCAGTCAAAAGCTCGGTACTCGCGTTTTCAACAAGAAGAACTGGTCGGCAGACGCAAGGTTCCGACCGAATGCAAGCGTCTCACTCTTGAGAACGGCAAACCTCGGTTCCGCTGTTCTGCGAGCGATCGGTTACCTCCATCGGCGTCCGCGTAATCGATTCATGGCCCTCGTCATTTTCCCTACCCTTGAGGACCAAAGCTTGCTGGAATGCCAGCCTCGGCCAAGCGGGTGGACGGCATCTGATTTGCCTCCTCGGTATAAGCACGGGAACAGCGCGGCCGCTCCGTGAGCTTTTCAGCCTCCTAAAGCCTCTTTGAAACGACGGCAACTGCATCGGTAGTCGAAATCTGCCCTGCAGACCTGACCCGCTCAGGGTGGAACATCGCCAGGATTCGCGCCTAAATCCGCGTAGCCATCCCATGATCTGTGCGCATACGGCAGCCGGGAAATCGTGCCCCTCAGCCCGCCTGTTCGCTTGGGACGTCGGCTCCCTACCCCATCGCGGACGATCGGCTACAGCCAAATGAGACCGCCGCGTCGGTGTGAAGGCAGTTCTCTATCCCTCGCTCTTGAAAGGACTCGAACCCATCGCGACGCCGTCCAATGGATTAGTTATTTGATTTAGAGATGAAATTCTGAGCGGCTTCGGTCAGACGGCCAAATCCCTTAACTCAATCGCATTTCGCAAACTTTCAGTTATTGCAGTTACCGGCTGCAGGCACTATATTGGCGATATCCGGAGATATCGCCATGGCCAGCCAAATCGTTCACTTCGCCGGACTGTCGGATCGCGATCGCAAGGCAGCCTCGCCTCTGCCGAAACTGGGCGCGGGCGACAGGCTGGAACTTCATGTTCGTCATGAAGGCGGGAAGGAACAGACGCTCTCGATACCGCCCTCGGCCGCCGCGGCAGTTGAGGCGCTTTTGGCGCACATGCTGCGCGGCGAACGTGTTGCCGTGCTGGCCGAAGACCAAGAACTGAGCCCGACCGAGGCGGCGGCTATTCTCGGCATCTCTCGTCCCCTCGTCGTCCTGCGCATGGATCGGGGCGATCTGCCGTTCCGCTACGTGGGCAAACATCGCCGTGCTCTTCTAAAGGATGTGCTCGAGCTGAAATCCAGGCTCGACGTCCGTCAAGCGGCGGTTGACGCGCTTGCCGAAGATACCGAGGACCTGATCCAGACCCATGGCCTCTAAACCGCCTGTCGCGGTCTATGATGCCTGCGTCCTCTATCCATTTCATCTGCGGAATGTCCTGATCCAGTGCGCCTTTGATGGCCTTGTCGAAGCGCGCTGGACCGACGATATCCACGGCGAGTGGATGCGCAATCTCGCCGCTAACACTCCGGATTTGCCCATGGAACGCCTGGAGCTCACGCGCGACCCTATGAAGGTCGTCCTCCCGGAGGCGGACGTGGTGAATTATCGTCCGTTGATCGAGGGTCTTAAACTAGCTGACCTTGACGATCGGCATGTACTCGCCGCTGCCATTGCTGGAAAAGCTTCTACCATCGTCATCTGGAACCTCAAGGATTTCCCGAGACAAGACCTGCGTCCTTACGGCGTAACGAGCAAGTCGCCAGATGATTTCCTGGCTGACCTTCACAATACGTTTCCCGAGACGCTTCTTTCGAGTGTCAGACTTGCGCGGCTTAATCTGCGCAAGACAACGCCAACGGCTGAAGGGTTCATCGACGCGCTTCAGCAAAATGGGCTGAAGAAATTTGCAAGGATGCTCCGCCAGAACATCGGCCTCGCTGGACTGATCCGGATGATCCGATCAACTTACCGCAGTCGTCGCCTTCATTGCTTGAAGCAGCTCTCGCGATGCCACCTGAGGAACTGGGGATGCGGCCGCTCGGAAATTCCGTTCGGCACGATCGCTTTGCCGGTCTTGATCAGAAGGCCTTGAATGCTGTCAGGATCGTTCGCTTGACGCGAGATCAGGATTTCGAGATCATCCGACAGGCCGATGAGCCCGCGGTCAAACATCCAGTGGGCAGTCCCGGACAGTGCGATGCCATTGGATAGGATATCGGGGCCATTTGCCTCTACCGGACGGATATGAGCCGCATCGACCTCGGCGCGGCCGCCACCATTGATCAGCTTCAATCCCGTGATCGCGCATCTTTTGTCATAAGCCTGCAGCACCAGACGACGAAACAGTCGGTCGCGAACTATCCGGGACGACAACTGGATAACCCGATCCCGCTCCTGTTCGAACACAAACGGCGCCTGGCCGCCATCTGAAAACCCGACCGACGATGGCGCTTCCACTGGTTCACCCGATCGCGGCAGTTCAGACTCATCTTCCGCAAGTCCGATCGATAGGATGCGATTGAAATCCGCAGCCGATACCGGGCGCACCGCTGCCTGCGCCCGCCCGGAGATCCGGCCCTCCTCGTTCAGCACACCTCGTTCGATAACACCATCTGGCCCATTGAACGGAACGGGATTGACGAAGTCGAGATAGCTGCCGCGTTCGATCAGCGCCAGATACATGCCCGGTGCTTTGGGATCCGGAATGACCTGCGCGACCTTGGCGACGGCAAAATATCCGCGCGTCGCCGCCACCTTCCGGGGCTCGTAATAGATAATCCAGTCTCCGACACAGGCTTTGACCCGACCAAGATACTGGCCGGGAAACTGATATTGCTCAGCCGGGCTATCGTCGTAGATCGAATCTGTGCGGTGAATGAAAACCCCGAATCCCATATGGGATCTCTACCATGGTGACCGCGATTCAAAACAGGGAGATCGGTGATTCGCCGACATCAAAATGCCCACTGGCATACTCGTTTTCTCTCTCATAGGATGAGCTCATGAAAGCGGTTCTCAACCAAATACAACTGAGCTCCTCCGATCTGGTGGGCCATCTTAACTGTGGACATCTCACCGGTCTCGATCTCAGATCCATCGCGGGTGAGCTTGCAAAGCCGACACAATGGGATCCGCTTCTCGAAATCCTACGTGAGCGAGGGTTCCGGCACGAGGCAGCTTTCATCGAGCATCTGGTTAGCTTAGCCCTGAGTGTTGAACAGATCGGAGGCGTTGGCATCGAGGACACTTACGTCTCGGCGACGATCGCGGCAATGAAGCGCGGCGTGGATGTCATCGTGCAAGGAGCGCTGAGAAACGGAAACTGGGCTGGCCGTGTCGACGTGCTGCGGAAAGTCGCCAGACCGAGCAAGCTAGGTGACTGGTCATACGAGATCTATGACACCAAACTGGCTCGGGAGACACGCGGCGGAACGGTCCTGCAGCTCTGTCTTTACTCTGATCTTCTGGCCGCGGCTCAGGGCTGCGAGCCGGAGTTCACCTATGTCGTTGTACCTTGGACGGAATTCAAACCTGAACGGCTGCGCGTCGCCGACTATGGCGCATATTATCGCAAGGCCAAGAGCGCTACGGAGGCTGCCGTCGCCAATGGCGTCAGGGACACCTATCCAGAGCCGACGGGCCACTGCGACATCTGTCGGTGGTTTGAGATCTGCGACAAACGCCGGCGCGACGACGACCACCTGTCGTTCGTGGCAGGCATCAGCCGTAATCAGATAGCGGAACTTACATCGCACGATATCAACACTCTGGATGCGCTTGCCCAGATGCCATTGCCGATGCCTTGGAAACCAGAACGCGGGGCGGCTCAATCCTATGAGCGCGTGCGTGAGCAGGCGCGTATCCAGGCGGAAGCCCGTCACACCTGCAAACCGAACTTCGAGCTTCTTCCCGTCGAAACCGGGCTGGGGCTCTCAGGGCTGCCGGAACCCAACGAAGGAGATGTCTTCTTCGATCTCGAAGGCGATCCCTTTGTCGGTGAACACGGGCTGGAGTACCTGTTCGGATATCACTACCAAGACGATGGTGGGCAGCCCGCCTATGTCTGCGATTGGTCTTTCGACCGGGCGGGCGAGAAAGCAGCGTTCGAGCGGTTCGTAGACTTCGTTGTCGAGCGAAGGAAGACGTATCCTGGTCTGCACGTCTACCACTTTGCACCCTATGAGCCGGCGGCGTTGAAGAGACTGATGGGTCGCTATGCGACACGCGAAGACGAAATCGATCATTTCCTTCGAAATCTGGTGTTCGTCGATCTCTATAGCGTCGTGAGAAACGGTGTCCGGGCGAGCGTCGAGAGCTACTCGATCAAACGGCTCGAGACTTTCTATGGCTACGAGCGCAACGTGACGCTCCGGGATGCGAACATCGCCCTCTCCGCTTTTCAGGCGGGGCTTGAACTCGATGATGTTTCGTCCATCACGGAAGCTGAACGGGATATCGTCAAAGGCTACAACGAGGACGACTGCATTTCGACGCGGCATCTGAGGGACTGGCTGGAAGAGCGGCGATCGCAGCTTGTCGCCGATGGCATCGATGTGCCCCGCCGTCCCCTCATGGAGGAAGTGCCAAGCGAGGATCTTTCTGACCGGCAGAAACGTGTCGCCGAACTGACCGAAAAGTTGCTCGTGAACATTCCCATCGATGAATCGGAACGGTCTCCCGAGCAACATGCCCAATGGATACTCGCCAATATTCTCGATTGGCACCGGCGCGAAGACAAGGCTGTCTGGTGGGAGTATTTCCGCCTCAAGGACCTTAGTGCGGACGAACTTATCGACGAGCGAGCGGCGGTAGCTGGCCTCACGTTCGTCGGCGAGGCCGCGGTAAGCAAAGGAAAGACGCCAACGCACCGATACAAGTTTGTGGTCCAGGACACGGACGTCCGGCCCGGCAAGTCGCTCTGCCAGGTTGGTGGCAACAAATTCGGTAGTGTGGTCGAAATCTCCAGCGAGAGCGGAACGATCGACATCAAAAAGAGGACCGACACAGCCGCCGTTCACCCCCAAGCAGTCTTTGTGCACGAACATATCCGTGCCGATGAGCAGGCCGGCGCATTGTTGAGGATCGGCGCTTTCGTAGTCGACAATGGCATCACGGGCACTGGGCGCTTTCAAGCCGCTCGCGAGCTTCTGATGCGCCTTCCTCCGCATATCGATGGAAGCGAGCTTCAGCAGGCAGGTGAGAGCACCTTGGCTACCGCAAAAAGGATCGCAAACAAGCTTGAGCAAGGAGTCCTTCCGATACAGGGGCCGCCGGGAACCGGCAAATCTCACACCGGAGCCAGGATGATCTGCCAGTTCGTGGCGGACGGCAAGAAGGTTGGAATAACGGCGAACAGCCATAAGGTGATCCGCAATCTGCTGGATAAGGTCATCGAGGCGGCGGAAGAGCTGAATTTAGACATCCGTTGCATACAGAAACCCGAAGCCGACAACTCGGAGGTTGGGACGGCTCGCCTTGGCTTCGCAAAGAAGAACGAGGATCTGATCGATGCCATGACGTCCGGCGACTTTCATGTTGCCGGCGCGACGAGCTTTCTCTGGTCACGCGCTGACGCCGAAGACGTCCTAGATGTACTGTTTGTCGACGAAGCCGCACAGATGTCGTTGGCGAACGTACTCGCGGTATCGCAAGCTGCAAAGCGTCTTGTGCTTCTCGGAGATCCGCAGCAGCTCGACCAACCGAGCCAGGGCACCCATCCGGATGGCGTTGGCGTGTCATCGCTTGAACACGTATTGGGCGGCCAGCAGACTATCCGGCCTGAGCAAGGTCTTTTCCTTGCCGAGACCTGGCGCATGCACCCCGACGTCTGTGATTTTATTTCGGAGCTATTCTACGAGAGCAAGCTGGCCCCGGTTGCCGCTTGCAGAAAACAACGGATAATCTCGACCGGAGCGATAAACGGCTCCGGGCTGCGATATTTGCCCGTGCAGCATTCAGGAAATGCCAGTACCTCGATCGAGGAAGCCGAGGCGGTCGCGGCGCTCGTTACCAAAATTCTGAAGGAGAACCCCCAATGGGTCGATCGTGATGGCAAGGTCTGCCCGCTCTCGCTCGACGACGTAGTTATCATCACTCCGTATAACGCCCAGGTGCTGGAGATCCAAAAGCGATTACCGTCCGCGAGGGTTGGCACGGTTGACAAATTCCAGGGACAGGAAGCGCCGATCGCGATCTATTCGATGGCGACGTCGAGCTATGCGGAAGCCCCGCGAGGCATGGAGTTTCTTTACAGCTCCAATCGGTTCAACGTTGCGATCTCCCGCGCGAAATGTCTGGCAATACTGGTCGCATCGCCGGCAATCTTCGACGTCGATTGCAAAACGCCTCGGCAAATGCAGTTGGCCAATTCCTTCTGCAGGTATCTCGAGTTGGCCAGCACCGTTCAGTAGCCACGAGATGAGATTGCTCCGAGACCGACACGCCTTGCCTTTCAGCAAATCATTGCACGCATCGCGGAGATTGCACCTGACTTCGATGAAGCAGCCGGATTCCTTGATCATCGCCCATCATTTCCCGCGTCAGCCCGCGCACCTCGTAGCCGGCCGCCCGGGCTTTTTCGATGATGGATTCGAGTGTGGGATATTCCTCGAGGAACGCGCCGAACCACAACGCGCACTCGTCGGTTTCCGGATGCGGAAAGCCTTGCAGAAAGAAGGTTCGCAACGGCGGATCAAAGCCTATGGTCCCCTGCTCGTCAGTTTCATTCCCGTTGTGATCTCTACGATATCCGGGCCAGCCTGCCGCAACGCGGGCGGGGGTGGCTCCTCGCCGGCGTGGCGTGAGGAAGTTCACCTCAAATTGCTCTTCGGAAACAGCACGCGATCGGGTTTTGCATTCATTCGCGCCAACATTTCTTTGATCAAGCGTGTTTTGGTGCGCGCCGACGTCGAGGCTGGATTGCGTGCCGAAGGATTGTTGAAAGCCGAGGGGCCGCACGCGCCGCTGCAACAGTCCAAAGCGGCGCAACCACCCATCGCCCCCTACCTCATCTGACGGAGCAAGCACTGAAACGAAAAGGCCCGCCACTAAGAGCCCTGAACGTTCGCTTCGGTCAGATCATCAGCCGCGGTTTCATGCTTACTGTTCTAGCCGTAGACAGGTCCCAACCGCATTGCGTCTGCTCATCGAGCTTATTCGAGAGATACGGCCGCTGGCTGGTTGAGCTGAGCGCCCGCTATGGCACCCTGCGGACGGAAAGCGGAGGGGTCGGAAAGTTCCGAAGCTTGGACCGACGATCATGCTGTTTGAGGATCGTGCCCGCTGTGGTGGTGTAACTGGACAACTCTGGCCACATGCTCTCTGGTGTGAGCCGGACTGATCGGCGTGGCACTGCCGGCAGGCTGATGAGGGGATCATCAGCTCATCTGGCTCATGGTTTCCAGCGTCATTATAGCGAGCCCGCTGCACGGCCCACTCGTCATTTTGTTTCCATCAATCCGGTCGAGCGGCTCAATGGCGAGATCAAGCGACGCAGAGGTCGTCGGCATCTTCGCCAACAACGATGCCATCGTCCGTCTAGTCGGCGCATTGCTGCTGGAAACGTTATCCGCAAAGCGTTCAAGAATTGAGAGGTCGGCGAACATTTAAATCAACGCGAAGAGCCCTCACCCGAAGGACCCTTCGCGTTTACTGACGTGGCGAAGGGAGGCCAAATCGGATCCGGCTGCAGCCTTCCTGCTCCGCGCACAGAACCCGGCGGCTGGGAAAAACCGATTGCCAGATCACACTGGCCGCATCACTCGTCACCAGTTGGCCGGGTTTCAATGCCAAGTCTGGCGGTTATACCAGTCATCGATATCGCGACGCACGCGATCCTTTTCGAGGCCGTAGCGCTCCTGGATCTTGCCTTCCAGTTGCTCGCGTTTACCGGCGATCTGATCAAGGTCGTCGTCGGTCAGCTTGCCCCATTGCTCTTTGATTTTCCCTTTGGCCTGTTTCCAGTTACCTTCGACGCGGTTCCAATCCATGATCGTTTCCTTTCTTGAATATCGAGGTGTCGAGGAAACGTTGCCCGTGATGTTTTGTTCATCGCAAGCCACGTAAATCGCAGCCATTGATGGGTCTCAAAATTCAGCTGGCCCCTGTTCTCATCGCGGGCCTGTGAGGCGATTTCTCGCAGACTGCCGCGAAGCTCGGAGCAAATTGCGCACGGAAGAAGTAGGCTTCGATTGCGGAATACGTGACGCTGATCCAGCGAAACCAGGCAGGCCATCAACAAGGCCCTCAGATAGTTGCCGAGGTTTGCCGAAAGCTACGACAGGTTGCAACGATCGGACATCATTCGAAGAATTCTGCTTCATTTTCGGGGGGTGACGGGCGAGCGTCTCGTCCAAAGAGCCCGATCCAAAGGCCAGCGAGAGGAAGCGTGCCGTGTTTCCGATAGTTGCTGGATTGCGGCCGCGGTTCCAGCTTCGCCGTCTCGGACCTGTCTGCTGAGCGACTGGGGAGAGCTTAACAATCAGTTCGGCCGAAAGCGGCTCCTGCTGCTTGGCAAGGTCCGAACTGGGGCAAGCTCGCTCTCCTTGATTTAGTGAGCAGCCCGGGTGTGCGCTTACGCCAGCGGTGTCGATTTCCATCTGAGCGATGATGCATTCTGTGGGCTCTTTTCGCATGCCGCCAGTCTTGGTGCGTTCAAGATCAAGGTTGCTCCGCCTGAGCGCACAGCGACCGATGGTGATGTTTCCATGCCGCGGCAGTCGTCCGATGCAAGCAGGCTCGCTTTCCTTTTTTCGGAAGAGACCGCAAGGCTGCCGGCTCATCTCTATCAACTCGCCACCCGGCGCGCGGCTATGTGGAGACAGCGAATTCCGCCAACACCCGCAAGGCCCATGCCGCAGACTGGAAACACTTTGCCGCCTGGGGCCGACGCTCAAACCTTTCTTCCCTTCCGCGAAGCCCCCGTCGGCCTCTACATTACCGAGGGCTTCCGTCGGCTTGCTGAACCTCGAAACCTTTTGTTTTCCCGGTGAGATCGCCGAGCTTGCGGAAAGCAGGTCAGAGACCGCGCAGGGGGGCCGACGATGCATCCTCCTGCGGAAGTCGGACGCAGCGCACCGGGACTTCGCCAGTATCGAGGTTGTTGCAGTACGGTACGCGCCGAACGCGGCCGTTTTCCGGAACATTGCATGCACGTCAGCGTTAAGACGTTGCAATATATACAAAGCTCAAGATCGGAGGCAACGCCATGGGTCGCGGTATTCTTCTCTGGCTTCTCGGCATCCCACTGCCAATCGTCATTCTCCTTGTCCTCCTCATGCGATAGGAGGCGCTCATGTCCACGTCCATGACGGGCCCGGACGTCGCGGCCACTCCGGTTGAATCGTCCAAGTCTGCGATGTCGTGGGGACCGATCTTCGGCGGCGCCTTTGCCGCCGTAGGCGTCACTCTGATCCTTCTGCTTTTAGGCTCGGGTGTCGGGCTCACGATGGTGTCGCCGTGGCCGGGCCAGAGCAGTTCGGCAGGGTCAATCGGCGTCACCGCTGCGATTTGGCTTGTGGTCGTGCAATGGCTCTCGGCAGCGTTGGGCGGCTACCTCACAGGACGGCTCCGCACGAAATGGGCGGCTGTCCACACTGATGAGGTGTTCTTCAGAGACACCGCCCATGGCTTGATCAGTTGGTCGGTCGCCACGGTTTTTGTCGCAGGCTTCCTCGCGTCCTCTTTGACCTCGCTTGCAGGCGCCGGAGTTCAGGGCGTGAGCCACGCCGCTACGACGGCCGGTCTTGCCGGCACTATTGCAGCAGCATCTTCAGACTCGCAGGTGGTCAATCTTTCGACGTCCTATTTCACCGATGCTTTGCTGCGATCCGATCGGCCCCCCGCGCAGGCCACGGCCGACCAAGGTGTAGCCACGGCTGAGGTGTCCAGAATACTTCTTCAGGGCGCCGCTCAAGGCGGGATCCCAGACGAGGACAAAAACTACCTTGCTACGCTCGTGGCATCGCGCACGGGTCTTTCGGAGGCCGATGCCAAGGCCCGTGTCGACGCTATCTTAAAGCGTGTGGAAGACGCGAAGGTCGCTGCGCAGAAAGCCGCAGACGAGGCGCGAAAGGCAGCGGCAACAACGGCCATGCTCGGTGCGCTGTCTCTTATAACAGGTGCTTTTATTGCTTCTGCTGCAGCAGCACTCGGAGGCCGGCAGCGGGATGAGGAAGAGGACCTTGCTCTGCAAGGATTGTCTGAACGCTGATCGATGAAACATCAGGCGAGACCGCGAGGTCCGTTGTGGCATAGAGAAATTCCCTTCAGGGCGGAACGGGGCGATGTCTCTATGTGGCGGATAAATCCATGCCCGACCTTAGACAGCGGCGGCCCCAGACGAACACACGGAAATCCGATATCCAATCCGCGCATAAGAGGGTTCGGACGGCGCACCACGGCGGCTGTCATGTTAGTGTCGGATACCGCAAAGGCGAGACACGATCGCAGATTCTGCAAATCACGGTATGCGTTAAGGGTTCTCCGGACTTCTATCGGTTCGGCTGGCAGGCTGTGAATTGCCGGAACCGGCCAGCTGCCTGACGACGAATGCGTAGAAGATGAGGGATGATGCCGATCCTACCCATCGGCCTTTCATCAGTTGCAGAAATCCGAGGCCACAAAAGACGAAAGCTATCAATGGACTATTGAGAATTCGCAGCCCGCCGTACGCGTTCCAGAAATTCTCGGTGGCGGGACCCACTGCGTTGCCCCGCAATGCCTGATAGAAAGCCAGGCTCATCAAGCCAATTGCAGGCCCGCTGCTTGCTCTCGAAGCGGTAGCGCCATCGTCCGCCGTCTGTCTATTCCGGGCGTCCGTCACCCGACGAGGCCGCCGCGCTGATGCCTCCTGCAGATCGAAAACTTCGCTGCTGGTTGCAATCGCGCGAATTGAAGCCGGATCGGCTTCATGCCGGATAAGAATACTTCCAGTCATTGGGTTCGCCCGCAAGCCAGCGATCTCTGGACGCTCGGAAAGCTTCTCGACTACCGAGCGGAAATAGGAGACGTCGCCGCGGCGATCCGGAACTCTCACCCGCAGACGGCCCGGCATCAAATGTTCAATGACTGCTGTGGGAAGCATGACCGCCGCCTCATCAGACCCTATCGGTCCATTGGTGAACGAAAGATAGAGCAAATTTTATTTTCGCATAATGAAGCGTCTCCCACCAGCACAATTGCGCTCGCTCGAGTCAAAGGTGCAGATTCCGAGGCAATCCATCCCCACGTCGCCGGCTTTCGGGCATCCCTGCCGCCAGCGCCGATCGCCACCAAGCGTTACCGCGGCCACAGCCAGATCCTCCGACTGTCATCAGACCTTCACGTGCATCTTTTATCTGAGCCTGCGAGCGGCCGCCGCAAATGGCACGCGTGAAACATATGCTAGAGGTGCCCATAATTGAACGTTCAGATCGTTCACTCCATACCGGGCCGTCTGCGGCTCAAGATACCTGCAGCACGAGATCAGATTGGTTTTCTGACTGACCTGCAGCAAAAATTTCTCGGTGCCGAGGGTGTCTTAAGCGTCAGAATCAATCCCGCTGCGGCGAGCGTGGTGATCCTGCATGATGATAGCCTCGATCCGCAATCTCTCGGTCTCGGCCTACACGGATTGATCGTCACATCATCTGCCGTTCATGCCCATCGCGAAGCGATTGAGCCGGCTGATAATGTCGGCGGACGCGACATGGAAGTTGCATTCCTGCTGGCAAAACTTTTGCCTCTCATGTTCGCACGGCATCCCGTTGCCCAATTGGCGGAGCTCCTTGGCGAGCCGATCCTTCGAGCGGTTGTCGCCGCCATGACGCGACCGCAGTCTCACCGATTGCCTGCCCGTGCCCAACAAGGTGAGGAACCCATCGCAATCGCGGCTTAAGCATCGGTGCCGGCACGCCGTTGCGAAGGACCCTTTGGCTTCATCTTGCGGCTCCATGCCAGCCCCCTTTCAGCGGGACCATGCTGCGACTTCATCCATTCCATGGTGAGGAACGGCAGAGTTCCACCGGCAAGCGTCACGGCAGCGTCCATTCCCGTGATCGGCGCTATCCCGAGGAGCCTTCTCACAAAGGGCGTGAACAGCCCCGCCGTCTGAACAACCATTGATCCCCCGATGATCAACGACAATGCTCGATTGGGCGGTCGTGAGCTGCGAGCGAAGATACTTTCAGCATCGGACCGCGAGGTTAAAGCGTGAAGCAACTGCGCCATGACGAGGCTTATGAAGGTCATGGTTCTCGTTTGCGGAGAATTCAGTCCATAGCGTGACGCGCCAAACAGACCTGCCATCATCGCGGCACCACCCATGATCGTAGCCTGGCCGGCTAAGCGTCCGAGCTCTCTGCCCGGCAATATTGCCGAATCGCCTTCATTTGGTGCCTGTCGAAGGACGTCGGGTTCCGGTGGTTCCATCGCCAGCCCAATGCCGGGCAATACATCTGAAATCAGGTTTATCCACAGCAGCTGCATCGGCGTGAGCGGTGCCGCCATGCCGATTGAAGTCCCTGCCACGACCAGGAGGATCTCGCTCAAATTGGTACTGATCAGATAGCGCAGGGTTTTACGGATGTTCCGTCGGGTCGTGCGTCCGGTCTCTATGGTTGGCGCGAGGCCGTGCAGATCAGCGGAGTTGATAATCACGTCCGCTATTTCCCGGGCTGCACTCATGCTGTCTCGCCCGATCGCGATGCCCACATCCGCGGTCTTCAATGCAGGTCCGTCATTCACTCCGTCACCGACCATCGCCACCGTCACACCGGCCTGCTGAAGTGAGCGAACGATTTGCAGCTTCTGGGCAGGGTTGACGCGACTGAACACTTGCGTTCGCCGAGCGGTCAGCACAAGCTGCTCCGGCGTCATTTCCTCGATATCTGCCGCATCGACAATCGATAGTTTGCCCTGGCCTTTTAGCCCTATACGCTCGCCGACGGCGGCGGCTGTCGCTTTCTGATCGCCGGTAAGCATGATTGTGTGAACACCGGCCTCGTGCAGCCGGATCATGAGCCGGTTAACACCTGGACGCACCTGATCGGCCATCCCGACCAGCCCGAGCCAGGCGAGGTTCTGGATATCATGCCCATTTCGCTTGGAACCGCTCGTCTGCTTGCGCGCCACGCCGAGAACGCGCAGAGCGCGGGATGCCATGTCAAGATTTGCTTTCTCTATGGCGATGCGTCGATCTCTTGTGAGTTCTTGGCTGGAGCCATCCGGAAGGATTTCTGTTCCGCACCGCTGCAGGACATCGTCCGGGCTTCCCTTCACGGCCACCAGGATACCGTGTTCCGTCAGATGCTGCGTCACCATGAGACGAGAGGTTTCGCTTCGATGCTGAACGGACATCCGGGCATAACGCTTTCGCAACGAGACAACGTCCAAGCCGCTGTCGAGGGCAGTCTCAACAAGGCAGCTCTCGGTGGGTGAGCCGTCCAGATGCGGCTCCTCGCCCGCCCGATCGATCTTGGTATCATTGCAAAGGCAGCAAGTTTCCAACAGGCTGCGCAAAATGCTCTTCGAGTCTGCACCGCCTCGCCTGACGTCCTCGATTGAGTAGGCTTTGTCGCCGATTCTTACAGTTTCGACCGAGATGCGGCCGAAGGTGAGCGTGCCTGTCTTGTCGAAACATGCAACCCGTGCCGCGGCAAGCGTTTCGATGGCGTCCAATTTTCGAACGAGAATACCTTCACGTCGCAGTCTTTCAACGCCGAGAGCGAGCGTGGTCGTCGCCACCATGGGCAAACCTTCAGGCACTGCGGCGACCGCAACGGAAAGCGCCGAGCGCGCCATCTGCAGAAAACCGAAGCCACGCAGCCATCCGACCAATACAAGGCATGCGCATGCGCCTAATGTCAGCCAACCCAGACGTTGTCCGAGATACCTCAGTTCCCTTTGGATGGGCGTCTCAGGAGCGACTGCTGCTCCGACGAGCCGCTGGATCCGGCCGGCTTGCGTGTGTGGTCCCGTTGCCACCACGATCGCACGACCGCTGCCTCCCGTCACGATCGTTCCGCGATAGATCATGTTGGAACGAGCGCCGAGAGGTACCTTCAATCTTTTGACTGTTCTGACGATTTTCGAAATTGGTGCGCTTTCGCCGGTCAGCATCGCTTCGCTGACAGTGAGGGCCCGGGCATTCAAAAGGCGCGCATCAGCTGAGATAACGTCGCCGCGACCCACCGAGATGATGTCGCCGGGAACGATCTCCTTGATCGGGATGGCGGCGGTGACGCCTTCGCGTATAACCTCTGCGGTTTCTGGCCCGTTTGCTCCCAGGCTTTGGATCGTCCGTTCTGCACTGCTTTCGGTTTGATAGCCAATCGCGGCATTCAGGCCGACCACCGCCAGAATGGCTGCAGCTTCAAGTGCCCCGCCCGTCAGGATCGAGATCGCCGCGGCGCCGAGGAGCATAGCGACTGGCAGGCTTTGAAACTGACCGGCAAGTATGTTCGCGCTCGACCGAGGCTGAATGGCTTCGAGGGCATTGAGACCGCTGCTGGCCAAGCGCTCAAGGGCATTGGGTCGCGAAAGTCCGGTATCGGTCGAGACATCGAGGAAGGAACTCAGTCGTCCAGCCGACAGCGTGTGCCATTCGGGATGTGATGTAGCGCTGGGCGCTACGATCTCCCCCCTCAGCAAAACTGCAAGATAGTTGACGATGGATTCGAGATCTGACGTCGTCTCAAACTTGACGAGCACGTTGCCAGTCAGATCGTTGGCAGTGATACTGAACACACCCGGCGCCGCGCAACCTTCCCGCTCGAGCAGGTCCTTGACCGCGCCTGCCCCTTGCAAGGCGTCCACATGCAGCCGTGCCCGTCCCGGCACGGACACATGGATTGGAACGATGGCGGTTTCGACACGACTGTTGAAGGCTTTAGGCTTCCTTGGCTTGGCGAAAGTCTGCATGGCCATATCCGGACCGGTGCCTCGGCTTAACAGCTAACCAGTCAACCGTTTTCAGTGGATTTTTCACAAACATCTATCCGCCGTGTAAGCCCTTCAAAGCTATCACGGCGACAGGCACTCTTTTTTACAAATGCTCCCCGCTAGCTGTTGGCAGCGCGCGTCGTCTTTTTCTCAGCTGGTCGCTGCTCGTTCTCAGGTGGCCGCTGCTCGGCTCCAGTTTCAGCCAATTCAGCCCTGGCCTCGGCGACGAGATCGGACGCCTTTTCGCTCATCTCGGCTATGGCAACTCGGGTTTGATCATAGGCAACCACGCCCGCCTTAAGAACAGTCTTGGTTATCGGACGCAGCAAAGGAGCTGCAAGCGGCGCTAAAACGAGGGCACCTACTCCGATCGCCAAGCCAGTGACCACGTTCCCGCCTTTCAGTGCGTCTTCGAGTATAGCCATTGAGCTGTCTCCTTCTTCTTGATTTTTCTTCTTGATTTTTCGTCGTTAGCCGAACGCGGTAGCTCCGCATCTGGCACCGGTCAGGAGATTAACCTTGAAATTGCGGCTACCCGCCTGCAACTTTGCGCTCTTCTTCCATTTCTGATCTGACCTCGGCAATGGCATCTTCGGTATTCTCGTTGAGTTCTGCGAGTGTAACCCTTGCCTGGTCGTAAGTTATAAGCCCCGCCTTGATGGCCGATTTGGCCAACGGCTTCACCGCGGGAGTGATCTTCGGCGCAAGCAGGCCTGCTCCGAAGCCGATTGCCAAGCCAGCGATGAAATTGAGCGCCATGTCGTTCCTCCTCGAGGCTCTCCAGCGTACTCAACGATTTCCAACCGGGATTGTTTCAAAGGAACACGATACTTTGTCGCAAGTTTGTCTTTGCTCTGTCACATTCATTATGACGTACCGTAAATGCGCGCGCTTAACAGCAGAGAGCGCCACGGCCGCTGGGAAACGTCAGGCCACAATCGTGAGTGCGTAGCCAAGCATACTTCGCTTTGCGGATTAACCCTGGTGCTTGGGATCGTGGTCAAACTAACAGTTGGGAGGCCAGGAAAATAAAGCAGCCCGCGAACGCTCCGACAATGGTGCCGTTCATACGAATATATTGGAGATCGCTACCAACGACGAGTTCGAGGCGATCCACAAGCGTGGCACTGTCCCAGCTTCTGACCACTTCATCCACAAAGGCGCTGATCTCGTGACGCCACGAGATCAGGTAGACGGCAAGCTTCTCCAGCAGCGCGTCAATGTGTTTCAGCATGGCTTCGTCGGTCGCGAGCGTCCGGCCAACCAGCAGGCAGATCCTTTCCAGGGCCATGCGCGCTTTCGAGTCCGGCCGCGAGAGGTCTTCCAGCATCACCCGTGAGGTCTCGTGCCATACGGCTGCGACCCATGCCTGAACTTCTGGATGCTCGATGATACGGCTCTTAAAAGCGTTGATCTGTTCGCGCTGCTCCGGCGAGTTGATCAGTTCGTCGATCAGATGGAAGAGCGCTTCCCGGAACTTCAGCCGAACTTCGCTTTCCGGCTCACGCAAATTATTGAGAAGCTCAATGGAGCCGGTGACGATCGCGTTAGCGACCTTCCGATCAACTGTGCGGGGAATCCACCAGCGACTGCGTTCTCGAACCAGATGGAAGATTTGCTCACGGTTTTCCTCCATCCATTGGGCCGCAATGCCGATGGCGCGCTCAAACAAGACGTCGGTCTCGCCACTCGCCGTCATTATATGAATGGCACGGCCCATCACTGGCGCTATATCGGCCTGTTGCACCTGCTCGCCGAGCGTCCGTCGGGCAAATTCCTGCAGGTCGTTGTTATTCAGGGTGCGGACAACATAAGGCAATGCCGCAGCCGCAGCATCGGCGAGGATTGGTGCGGTCTCCGGGCTCGCCAGCCAGCTCGAAAAGCGCTTTGCCGCATGCGCGTCCCGTAACTTCCGCACCAGCACCTCTTCAGTGAGGAAGTGCCGTTCCAGGAAGCGGCCGAGAGATCGCCCAATGCGCTCCTGGCTGCTGGGTATGATTGCCGTGTGCGGAATCGGCAAACCAAGCGGGTGCCGAAAGAGCGCGGTCACGGCGAACCAGTCGGCAAGTCCCCCCACGATTCCAGCTTCGGCAGCGGCGGCCAACAATCTGACGAGGAAGCCGGGGTTGGTGACAAAGTGGGTAGCCAGGAAGAGCGCGCCCATGGTGACCAGGAGTGATGTCGCCAAAGCGCGATTGCGCTTAAGGCGATGTCGCAGATCTGTTTCCGAGACGGATTGAATGGTTCCCGGCGGCGGCAACCGGCCGGAGGTGTCGAGCGAGCGAGAATGATCCGATGACATCTCTCGACCTCTTCTTCAAAAGGGGTGGCCGGCGTGGCAAGAGCCGTCGTGAGACAGGGCTGCTCGGACAAGGATCGCGGTCGCGTAGCCGAGCTCGGACTGACGGTACTTCGGTTCTTTTGCGGCGATCATCTGAGAGAGGAGGTAGGCTGCCGACAGTCTTTCTCAAGCATCAAAGGTCCTGCTGACGGGAGGACGTTGCCTTAAAGCTGCACGAATCATCATTTTCTCCGGACTATTTGCATGTTTGCATGGATCTAACCGATCCGATCATCCCTTGAGGAAAACCTTTATCGGCGACTATTGTCACCTGCCGCACTAAGCGCCAAACTGATCGTAGACATTCCGGTGTCCTAGAATACAGGAGGGCGGCCTAAAGCCCCGCCCTCTTCCTCTCCGTCCCAATGCACCTCAGGCCCAGCCCAGCCTGTTCGTCGGAGCCGCGCCACGCTCCCAACCGGCCTGCCGCTGACAAATCTTAGCGCGAGCGTTGTGAAGTGCGCGGCGACAATCAATCAGGGTTGGTCAATTCCTCGGGTCGCTTGACAGTTAGACCAGATGCGTGAGCCGCCGGCGCATGGGAGTCGGAAATGGCAACCGTCTTCCGTCAGGGCACTGCTGGACGAGGCCCGTCGCTTCGGGCTGGTTCGCTCTTGAGAGCCTAGCTGATGAGCCGACCGAGCTGCCTGTTAGCTTGTCAGCCCGTGGCTTCAACAAAGCGGCCCCCGATTGTGAAATTCGATTGGACGCACCACCCTAAGAGCATCCCGTCGCTTCAGCGCCAGGACAGCTGGTCCTTCGGTAGCCGACCGCTTGGATCGAACACCGTTACCTTGTGCGGTAGCTCCGCGCCCCAGCCCCAGAGCACGAGGTTCTTGTCATCGCCCTCAGCCCCGGGCGCGAAGCTCGGAACAAGAATACCTGAAACGCCTTGAGGTCGCAGGCGATCGTAAATCGCCCACGACGCCGGCCGATCTCCAATACTGAGAGCCGTAGCCCATGCTCAGGCCATATCCTCCAATGCGACGGAGAATTCTACCCTTCCCTCTTCTACCGTCAGATCCACGATATGGTCGCAATCGACCTCGTAGGAGCAGAGCACACACGGATCGATCCGATGGGCAAACCCTTGGTTGGCCTCCTTCACAGCCGTCATGATGCTCAGGCCCAGATAGAGCGCTGGCACACCCTTGGGATTGAAACGTGCACCCCTGATCGCCGCGCCGCTGCAGGACGGAAGCCTCGATCGTGTCCACCTGCTCCGGTGCGATCATCGGAGGCTCGGAGCATGACATGCATCGCCCGTAGAAAGGCCACCGGCGCTCTTCCAAAAGGCCGAGTTCCGGACGGACGAGCCGTATCTGAGCGTCGATGAGTTGAGCACAACGGTGGACAGTTGAACATGCGCTCCGTTCAGCGGCGAACGTCAATGCCCACCACTGCCAGAGCTTTCGCCTGAGCCGTTGCGGCGAACGCAGCATTCCAACCCTGATTTCGGCTGACGGCGACTCCAGGCGCTGGACATGTCGGCTGCTGGAACCAGTGCGCTTCCTGACCGTTCAATGGAGGTCGAAACGAGCGATGACGAAAAATGCGAGCTTCACTTCATCTCGACCACGCCGCCGAGATTGCCGTCGAAGCCCATGCGGGTCAGACCGACAAGACTGGCCGGCCTTATATCGATCACTGCCGCCGCGTCGCCGCGGCCGTGACGGGTGACGAGGAGAAGATCGTCGCATACCTCCATGACGTGGCGGAGAAAAATACAGGCTAGACGCTTGACCGTCTGAAGAACGTTTCCCGCCGGCGGTGCTTTCGGCTGTCGATGCCCTTACCAGGCGCCCGAATGAAAACGAGGAAAATTTTATCCGCCGCGCGGGCCTCGAACGATATCGCCCGGCAGGTCAAGCAGACCGACCTTGAAGACATACTGGAGGAGGGTCGCACTGCGCAGCTTGGCGCGGGATGCGATGAAGCTCATGGAGAGCCGCTGGAGCGAGATTGAACCCGCTGCTTTCAGGGAACAGGAACGGAGCGTGAATTGGAAAACCGCTTCCAATTTATTGGGAACCATTCGTTTCAAATTCCTGTTAAGTGCTTGAAATAATGGTGGGTGATGTAGGGCTCGAAACGTACGACCCGCTGATTAAGAGTGATCGAAAAATCTCGACACGCCCTGAGAAGGAAGGAAGGTGGTTTCCAATAGCTCGCTATGACAACCCGTAAAGACACGGGAACAAAATGGGAAACCCCTTTTTAGCCCTCGGTCTCGTACAATACCAAAGACCCCGCAGAGAGAATGCGGAGTCTTTTCTTTGTCCGTCATCTGAGTGTTACTGGCAATTACCTGCGGCATCCTTGGCCGTACCAGGTACCGGCTTGGTCGCTTCATTTTTCGCTGTTTTGCCCTGGACGCAGTCGGAAGAGTCTTGCTTGCCGGCAGCGTCCTTGTCTTTGTCGGAAGCGTTCACATCGGAGGTGGAGGTGCCGCCGGACTGGCTCGAACCGCTAGTTCCACCAGAAGCGCCGCTGGCCTGAGCCAGCGCTGAAGTTGCAAGACCGATCGAAAGTACAGAGGCGGTGATGAGTTTCAGAAGCATTGGATTCTCCTATTCTTGCATGTTGCTTCTGACGGACTGAACTCCGGCGCGAAAAATGAGTTCCCTCCAATCTTCTTGAGCCCTCTCGTAGATCGTCGCGTCATCCTGCTTGTCACGAAACCCCTTATATGACGCATGCCGCAGCTTCTGGTCATGGGTCCAGGCGCGATACTCGATCTCGGCAATCCGCTTTGGCCGCACGTATACGACATTCCTTTTCTTCCGGCCGGTGTCGACTACCGATCTCGCGATCGCGATCCCGGAGCTCGAGAAGCGGGATTGCATTGGCAGTCGGTCGCTCCCAATAACGCCGTAGCCACTGCTTCATCCTGGGATGGTTTGTCGAGTGCGTAGCAACATGCCATTCCCCAGCCATGCAGGCGACAAGACGCCCGCGAAGAGGCTCAGCTGCTGGCTGAGCGAAGCGTTCCCAGTCTCTAAGCCAGTCTCGTCAAAGATATACTTGCAGAAGGCGATGGTGATCAGATGCGAGAGGTAGATCGCGTAGGAGGCATCGCCGATGTGACGAAGAAATTCGACCTTCCGCAGCCTTCCGTTGCGCTCGTACGAGAGTGCACCAATCAATAAGAGCGCCGCAGGCAATCCCCACATTACGGCTCTCCGAGATCCGCCGTCGGGCGGCTCCACCCATGGTTTTTGGCAGCGCCTACGGACAGGTATCAGACAGCGATGAAAATGCCTGCGAACACCGCCCGGAAGAGGCCGGAAAGGTCAGGCGAATACGCAGAAAAGCGCCTGTCATGGCGATGGTGCAGCGGCCGAACGACGACATGCCGGCCGCTCCAGCGGGCGACGCGCGTGCCGCGGAGGCAGCGAGAGGGGGCGCCTATGCGGCGCCCCGTACCTCGTCCTGGCGAGCGCCGGTCTGTTGCGCGTGCATCCAGTCGGCGATCTGCTGCGCCTTGCTCGAGGCGGTGAAGATGGCGCGCGAGTCGGAACGCAGCACCTCGAGCCAGGAGGCGATGTAGCGGGCGTGGTCGGGGCGCGGCTCGACGCTGAGGCTTAGATCGGCGCAGATCATCGCGCTCAAGAGCTCGACGGTGCATTCCTCCATGGCGTAGGCGGCCGAACCGAAGCGTCCGGAAAGATTGCGGTCGAGGCGATGCTTGGCGCCGGAAGCGTGGCCGCATTCGTGAAGCAGCACGGCGTAGTAGGCGACGGCGTCACGGAAGCAAGCAAACTCCGGCATCTGCACATGGTCGGTAGATGGGCGGTAGTAGGCCTGTGATCCGCCGTGGCGGATGTCGATGCCGAGGGCGGCGCAGAACCGTTCGGCCTGCGCAATCCGCTCGACCTCGGGCAGCACCGGCATTGCGGGCGGCGTGTAGCCATCGACCTGGGCGGCAATTGAAGACAGTGTAGCCGCGGGCGAACATGCGCCGGCCAGGCTCGTCGCGATCCGAGTCGCCGTCCTGGTCGTCCGCCTCGCCGCGATCGATGGCCTTCCAGAACACGACAAGATGGCCGCGCTCGCCCTTGCGCACCTGGGCACCGAGCGCTTGCCATTGGCGATAGGTGCCCCAGATGCCGGCGGGATAGCCAGCAGTGTGCGCCGCAGCCCAGAGCGAGAGGATGTTGACGCCGCGATAAGCATTGCTGGAGGCGACGTTGACGGGCGTGGTGATGGCCGCTCCGTCGTGGTGCCAGGGCATCCGGTAGTCGCCGGCGCCGGCTTCGATGGCGGCGATGATCTGGCTGGTGACGCGCTCGTAGATATCGGTCGGTGTCTGGTGGTTGCGATCTGTGGTCATGGGTGCCTCCTTAAGCTCGTCCTCTCCGTCGAGGGCGAGGCGGCCGGGGCAGACGCGGGAGGCCGGTCCGTCACACCCTGTTCTCGGTGCTGGTGCGGAACAGGGTTGATGGGCAGGCAGCGTCTGCAACACCCGAGCTCTGCCTCGACGGGCGAGCTTAAGGAGGTGCCGACCACGATTGGCGCCTGGCCCCCGGATGACGCGCAGGTCTCAGGGGGCGTCGTCTTGAGGCGAGCGCTCAGGGGACCACCCGGTGTCACCAGATCGGCCAGTGCCTGCCGCAGCCCCTCGCGAACGGTATTCCGCTGAGTAACGTGCAACAGCAGCGCCCGGATGTGCTGAGCGAGCGTCGGACAAGGCCGCGTAGTTCGCCATCTCCGCGCCACGCTCGACCGCAACCCAATGGAGGACGGCGAAGCCGTCGGCCTCGACAGGACCGATAGCCGTGACGGGGATGGGACCACGCATGCCCTGCCCTTTGCACACCTTTCCCTGCCGCACCGCGCGGGCCACAGAGCCACGAAGAATGGGCCCGCTCGGAGACCGGCCTTTCTCGAGAAACGATACTTGCGAGGCCGAAACCTAGCCCCGCGGCGGTTAGTCGAAAGCTGCCATCCGGCCGCGGTACAAGGCGGATGCTTAATCTGTGGGCCGCTTGTACTGCTCGATCCGCATACAACTGCCAAGAGCCTCCGCGAGCCCTTCAGGCGAGTGGTCGCCTGAGATCACCAGACCCACTGCTGTCGTCATGGCTACGCGGCCGCGGCCGCTCTCTATCAGGACACGATGATCTTCGCACCACTGGCGAACCACTGTTGTGACCAGCTCGATTTCATTTTCATTGAGCGGAAGAAGGTCTAGAAGAGACATCTATAGCCCCTCCAATAATGGCAAGAGCGCAACGAGTCTCTCAACCGGTCTCAGCCGTTAAACGCGGGGCCGGCAAGGCAGCATACGCCCGCCATGTCGTGATGCAATACGTTCATAGAGCACCGGAACCTTTTGATGCGCTTTGCGTTTACTATATGTCGCGCGACGAGCTCGCCTGTTAATTACGGCTGGCGTGCGCCCCTCGTTGCCCAACGGAGTCGCGCGATGCCTGTGCTGTAAGATCCAGACAACCGCAGCCAGGATGCGGCAGGGCTCGTCTCAACCCCTCAACGGCGAGCCCGGTCGTTGTCCCGCGGCAGACAAATTCGTCATCTTTGTGAATGTCCTGGCAGAGCGGTCAGCTCTCCATCACATAAATCGTAGCGTCGTCCTGCCAATCGCGCAGTCCCTTGTACGAGGAATGCCGCAGGTTTCCGTCGTGTGTCCAGGCCCGGTATTCGATCTCGGCAATCAGCGTCGGCCTCACCCAAACGATGTCCTTCCGGCGGCGCTCGTATTCGACGGTCGGTTTCTTCACCTTTATGCGATCCAGCTTTTCGCGCAGCTCTCGCGCGGTGCGTTCGTTGAAGCCGGTCCCGACCGAGCCGACATAGACCAGGTGGTCACCTTTGCGTGCCGCCAACATGAGCGAGCGAATGCCGGCGCGTGCGACCATGGAGAGCTCATAGCCGACGATCACAAAGCTGTCGCTCTGGAGGCATTTGACCTTCACCCAATCGCCGAGGCGGCCGGAGCGATAGGTACTGTGCCGATCCTTCGCGATGATGGCCTTCAAGGCCATGCTCGCAGGCAGCGGCAAGCAGCTGCGCGCCGTCGGCCTCGACCTCTTCGGAAAGACGAATGTCGCCGTCATTGCCCGCTGATCAGCCCTTCGAGCAGATGGCGTCGCGCCGACAGCTCCATTTCGGTCAGGTCACGACCATCGAAATAGAGCAGGTCGAACGCCATGAAGAGCGCTTCACCTGAGTTGCGTTTGCCGCCCCGGCCGCCGAGTGCTTGCTGCAGCAGTCCGAAATTCGGCCTTCCCTGTTCGTCGAGAACGACTGCCTCGCCATCGAGGATAGCCGTCGCCACGCCGAGTTGCTTGGCGGCTTGCTCGATCGCAGGGAAACGATGGGTCCAGTCGTGCCCGCCGCGCGTGATGATCCGGACCCGCTTCGGCTCGATGTGCACCGCCAGACGATAGCCGTCCCATGTGATCTCATAGACCCATTCCGGTCCCGTCGGCGGCTTCGTTTTCAACAGCGCCAGGCACGGCTCGATGCGTTCTGGCATGGGATCGAGGGGGAGATTAGGTTGCGCTGGATCGCGTGGCTTGCGGGCTCTTGAACGAACCGGCTTATCGGAAGAGAGCAGCGGCTTTGAAGCTGGAGACTTTGCCATCTGACGATTACATCAGGGAATACTCAAAAAGAGAACGAATTTGAGACAATGACGACGGAAGATTATCAGCCGAAATACAAATGGCGGGAGACATGGCCGGGCGAAGGCCACCAGGACTTCGTTTCCTGGGAGGGCGATTTGCAGTTCGGCCGCATCCTGCTCGACCTGACGACAGCGTCGCGTGCCCTCCACTGGCGATGGGCGATCAATACCATCCCTTGGCAGAGGCAGAGCATCCTGCCTCACAGCGGCTGGGCGCCCACGGCTCGGGAGGCGTCGAAGAGCTCTATGAGCAGATCAAGGAACTGCATGGACGGTAACGAATTTTGGCCGGGGCTATTTCACGCGTTGCCCCCGGCCAAGGAGCGCGATCCCTGCGCCCGGTTATCGGCCTATTAGCACTTAGTTGTCTTCTTCATTTGGCCGGGAGCGGCAGTGTTGGCGTCAGTGTCCTGCTGTCCGGGTGCCGCCTGCTTTGCGCTTCCCGGCTGTTGGCCGGGCGCGCAGTCCTTAGCCGAGTCCGATTTCGTAGTGCTGCCAGTGGTAGTCGTGTCGGTTCCCTTATCGGTGGTGGCTGGTTTGGTCGTCGTGGTCGTCGTCGTGGTCGTGCCGCTCGTTGTGCTCGTCTGGGCAAGGGGAATGCCTGCCGACAAGGCGAGCATGGCGGACGCGAATAACATCCGTTTCATCGTGGTACTCCGTTCTTAATGCTCGGTAAGCCTGACAACCTAAATCGGAAAGTCGAAGAAGTGTTCCGGCGCGATAGTCAATTTTGTGACCACGCGGCTAACGCCCCTTCGGTTGCGGAGCGGCGCTTCGATAAGGGCCTTGCTCTTTCCAATACAGCGAGTATGCCTATCCGCTACGCCGATTCAGAGGACCGTTGTCATGTCGAGCTTTGAAGACCTGAAGGGAAAGCGGCATATCTTCCAACATTACGTCGACAAAGCCGAGGCGCGAGCTGCAAAGGCTACGGAAGATCGTGACTTCGAACTGGCTGGTCTTCTCGGCAGCCTCAGCAGCATTATTCGCGAAGACATCAAAGTTCTCGACGATGAAATTGCTGATCAGGAGTTTGAAGCGACTAGGAACCTCTGACCTTCTCCAATGTTCAGCGGAATGGATCGTGCGGCCAAGCTCTCCTGTAACCGTGCTTTACCCCTTGCACGTGGCTGTGCGGTCCACCTCAACTCCTCGCGCATTGGTACGTTATCGTACGGAAACCATGATCCACATAGCACGTTAATATTTTGAACGTCTCCCGACGTTCCTCTTTGTCAACAACTAGCGCCGATACGTCGGGGCTCTTTGTAATGAGGAGCGAACATGATTGTGCGTATGTACCCGCCCTACTATGCGAGACGTGACCCGGACGCGACTTGGTCGATAGTTGACATAAGGACCGGAATGATCGTTGTCATCGCGGAAACCGTGCTTCTCCAGCACCTCGATGAAGCCACCATCATGGACATTATAGATGTTCTGCGCGAGAGAGATTCGACCTCTGGCTGGACAACGAGCCCATTGCGAAACAGGGAACTGAGATGATTCCAGCCATCATGAACGTCGTTAATCGCTTTTGTTTTGCTGATCATCAATCAATTTGGCCGCAATATACCTGAGCAATAAGGGCAGCTGCCTACCCCTCCCGCACAGAACCAGTCGCAGTGAGGAAAAGGTAGAGTGTCTGGATGAACAAGCAGCAGCACCAAGAAAGAAATCGCCCTGACTTTCTCTGCGGAAGACGTCCGCCAGGGTGAATCATCCTGACGAAGCGTTGGCAGCGGTTGGTATTCGTTGCTGGTCTGGTCGGCATCATACTGCTCGCGCTTCTCTTGCGAGTCACCGGCACAGGCAAAGATGGCGATGGAGTGGACGGCTACGATCGAAGGCTGGACTGAATTCGTCGAGTCTCCCGAAGTCCGGCTCCGGCGACCGGGAACCAAATCGCGCCTGCAAGGTTAGAAAAAATCTCATTTCCCGCGACGCACCACGGACGGGGAAATTTGTGCCCATCCAGCATCTGAGGGCCAAGGGAAGCCAGTCATGCAACATCGCGATCATAGTGAACATGAGGGCATGGGCAGGAATCCATACACGATGTTCGCCGTCAACATGTTCCTCAGCCTCGTCGTCATGTACTTCGTCATGTTCTCCATGATCGACGGATGGAGCGACTTCCGGAACAACCTCAACATGTTCTACATGGCGCTGACGATGGTTGCGCCCATGGGCATCATCATGCTTGCAACCATGGGTGGCATGTACCGGAACAAGAGGTTAAACGCACTCATCCATGTCAGCCTGGTGATCCTGCTCGCGGCCGCCTTCGCAGGAACGCGCACGCAGGCCTTCATAGGAGACAGGCAGTTCATCGCCTCAATGATCCCTCATCATTCAGGCGCGATCCTCATGTGCGCAGATGCGGATCTCAAGGATCAGGAACTCGTTGCACTATGCGCGCAAATTTCGCGTGGCCAGCGCGAGGAGATCGAACAGATGAATGCGATCCGAGTTCGCCTCGACGATCTCGACTGATCGCCTTCCACAGCGCCCGCGGAGGTTTGTGATGCTTCTAATACGCCTACGGCGTCGTTCCCGGCTGGCATTTGATGGCGACCTGCAACGCCGCCATCGGCTCGTCGCTATGTGACCTGTTCAATGTTCGCTGAGGAGAATGCCATGTTTCGTATACTGATTATCATCGCGTTATTTGCTGCTACGCCGGCCGTAGCGCGAAACAAAATCGAGGCGTGGGACACACAGTCAACCTCAGCGCAACAAAGCGGCCTCCGCAAATTAGGTTCGGAATCAGACATAGCCTAATATGAATTCCGTCCGTTATTTAAGTAAGCGCCCCTTTATTTAAATAAGCATCAAGCTTAGGTAAGCGCGCTTAATTAACGTAGACCGTTGTCACTGCGTCAAGCGCAGGCGCCGGATTCCAGGCCAGTTCCCTGAAACCATGGTGCAGATGGATTTAGCCGCCAACCGACCGGCCGTCCTCTAATACATCATTTCTTAAAACTGCGCTCCTATTCCCGCTCGCCCTCGGCATTGGTGCCGAGAGAAATGGAATGAGCATGACCAAGCAAGATCTTTCATCACGTCATTCTCAGCGAAAAATCTCGGAATTCTTCGAGGTGCGCATCGCGCCGATAGCTCCGATGCGGGTGCTGGAGAATATCCGCCCTTACCTCATCAGCCTAATTATCTACCGAAAGCCGCCGCCAATCCTAAATGGCCGCATCGACTGGATGACGATCGGACCCTTTTAAGACCTTCCCGCGTAAAAGTTGACTGCTAAGTTCCGACCCCGATGCGGCCGTCAGCCGGTCGTCGCATTACGATGCGCATTTTCTCAAAGGCTCGGCACTCGCGCTCAATCTAAATCCGATCGCCGACATGTGGTATGGTAGTGTGATATTTGGCTGAAACTCTGGGGACGCGCTCTATGGAACGCCGCTTGACCGCGATTCTGGCCGTCGACATGGCAGGCTATAGCCGCCTCAATGGAGCAAAATGAGGAAGATATCGTTACGCGTCAGAAAGTGCACCGCACGGTGTTGTTCGATCCCCAGATCGCAAGTCGTGGAGGCCGCATCGTCAAGACCACGGGCGACGGGATGTTGGTCGAATTCGCTTCAGCACAGGATGCCGTCCGCTGCGCCATCAACATCCAGGTGGCTATGGCAGACCGCGAGGGAGCGTCACCGGAAGAACGCCGCATTCTCTACCGCCTCGGGATCAATCTCGGGGATGTCCTCTTCGAGGATGGAGATATCTTCGGCGATGGCGTCAACGTGGCTTCCCGCCTTGAGGGGCTGGCGAAGCCAGGCGGCATCTGCATCTCCGACATTGTACATCAAGCGGTCGTGGATAAGATCAAAGTGCCTTTTCGCGACATGGGCAACCAGCGGGTGAAGAATATCTCCCGGCCCATCCGCGTCTGGCAGTGGACACCCGACGCTTCGCTGCCTAACCCGGAGCTTCCCAAAGCTGCGCAGCAACAACAGGTACAGTTCGCCACTGCCCCAGACGGAGTGCAGATCGCGTGGGCCAGTATTGGCCAAGGGATGCCGGTGCTGAAGGCACCGAATTGGCTGAACCATCTGGAGTATGAATGGCGCAGTCCGATCTGGCACCCATGGCTGTCAGGTTGGCGAGGCTCTGCCGGCTGGTACGATTCGACCAGCGGGGAAATGGCCTATCGGACTGGGGCGTCGAAGCTGTATCCGAGGGGGCAATGACTGGCGACATGTCGACCGTCGCAGCCGCTGCTGGACTGAGCCGGTTCGCGCTTCTCGGCATTTCGCAAGGATGCTCATTTAGTGTCCGCTACGCCGTGGAGAACCCCGAACAGGTGACCTGCCTCGTCCTCTTGGGCGGATTTCTTCGGGGTCGGCTCAAGCGGACGCAACCGGACCAAAAGCACCTTTATAAAGTCGGGACGATGATGATCCGCGACGGCTGGGGCTCGACCAATCCAGTCTTCAGGCACTTTTTTACAACAACCTTCATGCCCGACGCTCAGCCCGAGATGGCTGCGAATTTTGACGAACTTCAGCGCATTGCTACGAGTCCGGAAGCGGCGATGCCGATCTGGAAAATGAACAGCACGGTCGATGTGACGGAGTTGGCGAAGCAGGTCAATGTTCCGACGTTGGTCCTGCATTGCATCGGCGATCGCGTCGCGCCGATAGAAGAAGGGCGTCTCATGGCTACGCTTATTCCTAACGCGACCTTCGTCGAGCTTCCTGGAAACAATCATGTGCTCATGGAGGACACGGCTGCCTTCGAACAGTTCTTTGACGAGTGCTCCAGGTTCCTGACAGCGTACAATCAGTGAAATATGACCGCTATGGGCGCGCAAAGCGGCTTTTAAGCGGTTTCGCTTTGAACTTCTGCTGTCCACCCTGAGCGGACTTACGACTCCGGTACCAAGCGTCAATCATTCACTCGACAATCAGCGTCGCCAGATAGCCTTTAAGACCTCGACCACGGTCGCTGGATCGCCGATGTAATCCACGTCGACCACGACGAAGGCCGGCCATGCGGGACCGGCATACCTCACCCGCCCGGCCCCCTGTGGTCCTCGTCTCGCCCCTGCGTGAGAGTACGAACATAATTTAATCCTTGCGTTCAAGCGCTATTGTCGTACGATCGTAATCTCAAAATTCAGGAGCTCATGATGACAGCAACTCCGCAGGTTGCGTTCGGGCTTTAACAGGCACCTCCCCTTCTGCCCGAAGTGAAGCGGTTAGGTCAAAATTGAGGGTCGAGTTTTCAGCTTAGCGCTTCAATTGAAATCGGGAAGTAAAAGCCACAGCCGTTGCCGCGGCGACGGGCGAAAACAGTGTCTGAATGGACAACTGGTAAGGTCGTAAGGCATTGATAATGCCGCGATCTCCGATAACTGTCCTGCCCTTGCGACCGAAAGAGATCATCAATATTTCCATTTCAAAATGAGATTTGCGCAACGATCGACGCGCGGACTTCGATTACGTACGCGCGGCCACTTTGCCCGTATTCCCGTCATAGTTCCAATTGGCTCGCCGAGAGAGGAAGCTCCGTCATCGTTCGTCGCACACCGAACCGGCATCAATCGCGAGCGCCTCTAAGTTGCGGTGCTTTGAAGCACCCATAACGACAGAAAATTGTCCAGCACGTGCAAATGAATTACAATGGATTATGATGTCAGCGCCGCTGGAGTCGGACTCATGGTAAGTCCAAGTTTGCCCTTTTGAGTTTTTTGTGTTGGACGCCGTTCAATGTGACGGAGCAGTCGTCGGCTATGTCGCGGGGCGCGCAATTCGAGACTTTGTGATCGACGCCGACGGTTGCCGATATCGATTTGTCGGCACTGCGGTAAGAGACTCGTCTGGCCGACTTGATGTAGAAGTTCTTCGCCCAGGTGAGTGGATCGTACCCCCCGGCCTTATTTACGTGAAGTGCGCTGCCAATGAGTGGTGTCCCGGACCACAAAGACGGTGCAAGTAGATTTACGACTCCCAGTGAACAAGCATACCAGACCGTCATCATCCTTAACCCCTATCGCCCCCGCATCTCGTTGACGGACGAGGAGGGCGCGGTGAATTGCCGACTCTTGAGGTTCTTCATCCAGTTTGGCAAGACCATCCCTGGTCTGGAGCACACCAATCATCCTATCTGCGCTCCCGCCGACGTGAATGATATGCCCTGGGTATAGATGCGCCGTGTCGTTGGTTATGAGATGAAATCTGTACAACCCTTGGCCCTCTGTTTTGTTTCGTTGAGAAGTACGCTCCTCGGAGCCAAAAATGACGAAATCGAACGCCTGCTCGGACCTAACCGGCCGGCTGCGCTGACTGTGAGTTGATCATTGGCTCTTCACGGCTCGCCGTGCCCTGATGGCTGCCGCAAGGAAGACCCGCGAAAGGCAATGATACAGCGGTTCTCGTGACAGGATCCGTGATGTCACGTAGCGGATCATCGAGACGGCCATGATCGGAGTGGCCGCCTGATGGTCGCCGGTCATTTCCAGAATGATCACGAAGGCAGTCATCGGCGCCTGCACGACGCCGGAGAAATATCCCGTCATTCCAAGGATAGCAGCGAGGGCGATGCTTGTTCCAAGCAGCGAACCGACGGTGCCGCCGAAACCGGCGCCGACCGCAAGCGATGGCGCGAAGATGCCGCCTGGAATGCCCGATATCATCGACAGTAAACTGGCGACGAGCTATTCGATAAAAAAGAGCAAGGAAAGCGCTTGCCCTTCCACCGCGCCCTTGGCCTGCTCATAGCCGGTGCCGAAGGTTGCGCCGCCGGATGTGAAGGGATTGATATTTACACTGTTTTCAAGATCGCGAAGGCCCGCGCAAAGTTGTTTGACAAAGTCTGCATTTAGGCATGAAGTCATTGTCCGAGACGGGGCGTCGTAGGCAACTTTGTCTATCGCGCTCCACCGGGTGATGAGACGATGGAAGCTGCGCGGCACAACGAGCCCGATCAGTCGAATTGCGCCCCGATATTGAACGGCGCGGACGGGTTCGGCTCGTTATTCCACGTCAAACTTTCGCGTGCACCAGACAGGAGCCTTCCGGTTGGCCGCCTATCCGGCCGCTGGTGGCGCCCCCGATGCAACGCGCCGTGCGCCTCCAAGGTCTGGCTCAACGAGCACGCAGCAATCTTCGTTTGAGCGCCGCGCTCGAGCGGCGTTGCGTGGACGATGGAAGAATGCCGTGAAATAGGATCGAGAGGCGACTGCCATGGCCAATGACAGCAAGCATGAAGGCGGAGTGATCTACCATATACCGGGGCAGGAATATTTCGAACTGCGCGGATTGCGGCGCCACGCTGGCGTCTTTTCGCTTTGGGCCCTTGGCGTCGGCGCGGTCATCTCCGGTGACTTTTCCGGCTGGAATCTGGGTTTTGCGGTCGGTGGTTGGGGCGGCATGTTCATCGGCACCATCCTGATTACCATCATGTATCTCGGCCTCACTTACTCCATCGCCGAAATGAGCCCGGCCTTGCCGCACACCGGCGGCGCCTATTCGTTCGCCCGGACGGCCTTCGGGCCGTGGGGCGGTTTCATCACCGGCGTCGCGGAAAACATCGAATATGTGCTGACACCTGCCGTCGTGGTATTCTTCATCGGCTCCTACTTGACCGGAATTTTCGAAACCCCTCAAAGCTTCCAACCTATCTGGTGGCTTATCGGCTACATCGTTTTCGTGGGCCTGAACGTGCGGGGGGTGGAGCTCTCATTTAACGTGACAGTGATCGTCACACTGATTGCCCTTGCCGTCCTCGCATTCTTCTTCGTGAGCGCCGTCCCGTTCATCGATTTCGGCAAATATGCAATGAACATCGGCGTCGATCCCGCGACCGGTGCAGCCGTCGAGCTTCCGGACGGCGGCGGGCCGTTTCTGCCATTTGGCGTCTATGGCGTTCTGGCCGCGATGCCCTTCGCCGTCTGGCTGTTCCTGGCGATCGAGCAACTGCCGCTTGCCGCCGAAGAATCGGTTGACCCGAGGCGCGACATGCCACGGGGCATCATGCTCGGCATGTTCACGCTGATTGCGACCGGCTTCCTCGTGCTTATCATCAATCCGGCCATTCCGAGCGGCGCATTCAAGCTCGGTTCTTCGGGCGAGCCAATCCTCGACGGCTTCCGCGCCATCTATGGAACGGGCTGGGCTAAGATTCTCGCACTGTTTGCCGTCGCCGGGCTGATTGCCAGCTTCCACGCCATAATCTTCGCGTTCGGCCGGCAGATCTATTCACTGTCGCGCGCCGGCTACTTCCCACATTTTCTGTCAGTGACCCATGGCGAGCACAAGACACCGAATATCGCGTTGATCGCCGGTTCACTCGTCGGCTTCCTCGTCATGCTGGCTGTGTGGTTCACCCAGGGCGGCGAGCAGGCGGGCTCCTTCATCGGCGGGGTGCTTCTGAACATGGCCGTGTTCGGCGCGATGTTCTCTTACCTGTTGCAAGGGCTGACGTTCATCCAGCTTCGACGCGCCTTCCCGAACATCGAGCGGCCGTACCGCAGCCCGTTCGGCGTACCGGGAGCGGTCCTCACTGTTGTGATTGCGCTGGTCACGATCTTCTTCCAGCTCACCGATCCGCTCTATCAGAAGGGTGTCATCGGCGTGGCAATCTGGTATGCGCTCGCGATCGCATACTTCGCCGCTCATGGCCGCAAGACGCTTGTCTATTCGCCGGAGGAGGAGTTTGCGGTTAAGCAGCGCCAAGGTGCAGCTTCCATCGACCGCGACCTTGCCTAACCAAATAAGGTCGCCACCAGCGTTCCGGTAGCGCGACAGTATGCCCGATCATCACTATGCCTGCCAACATCAGGCATACGGCCGCGATCGCGCAGGTCGTAAGAGTCGAAACCTTCAAGGTCCATCTTTTTTCATATGGGTATTCATGCTCGGCGCGACGAGAACCGAAGCATGAGATAACCGGCGATGCCGGAAACCGACGAGCCGATCAGGATGCCGAGCTTGGCACGATCCTGTATCGCCTGGTCTTCGAAGGCGAGCTGCCCGACGAAGAGGCTCATCGTGAAGCCGATGCCGCACAGAAACGCGATGCCCACCACCTGCGGCCAGCTCGCGGCTCTCGGTAAACCCGCAAATCCGGCTCGTACCATCAACACGACAGCGCCCAGGACGCCGACGAGCTTGCCCGCTGCCAATCCCAATCCGACACCGAGTGTGACGGGTTCTGACAGCGAGGCGAGCGTTACGTCCGTCAAGGAAACGCCGGCATTGGCGAAGCCAAACAAGGGCACGATCAGGAAGGCAACGGGACCCTGAAGGCCGTGTTCCAGCCGATGCAGGGGTGACTCCGAGTGTGACGCCTCGGTCATTTCTCGCGTCAGCTTCAGGGGGATGGTGAGGGCAAGAAGAACGCCTGCGATCGTCGCGTGGATGCCCGACAGGAAAACCAGGCACCAAAGTGCAGCCCCCAGAACTAGGTAGGCAGCGAGACGCCGGCCCCCCAATCGATTCATCCCTATCAAGGCGAAGAATATGACCGCCGCACCGCCAAGGGCCCAGTAGTTCAGGTCGTTTGCGTAAAAGAGCGCAATGATCACGACCGCCCCGAGGTCGTCGATGATGGCAAGGGCTGCCAGGAAGACCTTGAGAGTTACCGGAACACGCGGGCCAGCCAAAGACAGGACGCCAAGCGCAAAGGCGATGTCGGTCGCTGTCGGGATCGCCCAACCCTGTGCTGCGGTGGGATCGCCCTGATTGAAAACAATGTAGATTAATGCGGGAACGACCATGCCGCCAACGGCGCCAGCACCCGGCAGGACGCGGCGCGACCAACTTGAAAGCTGGCCATCCAGCATCTCACGCTTGATTTCAAGGCCGACGAGCAGGAAGAAAAGCGCCATCAGCGCATCGTTGATCCAGTGCTCCAGGCTCATCGGCCCAATGAAAACGTGCAGTGCATCGAAATACACGGAGGCCAACGGCGAGTTGGCGGTAACGACAGCCAGCAAAACGACGATCATGAGCAACATGCCTGCGGACGTCTCGCTGCCGAGAAATCGTCGGACAGTAGCATGGATCGGGCCCTGGCCGCTCGGGCGGTGTGACAAAGACATAGGGTCACGCTCCCGTGTGAGAGTTGATCGAAGTCTCCGTCAATTTCGGGAATCCCGTGGCGCACGCAGCACACGCCATCGCCTGTAATCTAGGTCATTGACCGCAGTCGTGCCACTGAAATCCGTGTGATCGAAGCTAGATTGCCGGCGGTCACGCGATGGCGCTGCTACTGTTGCGGTTCTCCAAGCTGAGGTTGTTTGTGAAAACTCGATTTAGGAAGGTCGCCCGATCAAAATGAAACGCAAGCGCGTCTACCACACACTTGTTGATGTGCGAATGATCTTACTGACAAAGAGCTCTGCGAATACATCCACCTCATCGCGCAATCTGAAGGCTGAGCGCACGAACCGACCACGTGCGGACTAAGGCGACCTTCATGGCGCTCCCTCAAAGCTGCCCTTCGCGCAACGGCTCGAGCCGGACCTATAGCTGACCTTTGGCGAGCGGTTTGGAGACGTTTTCATTGCCAGCCGCCTACGCCCCGTCCGCGATCCATTCGAGCGAGGCGCCATGCGGGTCGGTCCAAGCGACAGGGGAGCCGTTCACAGATAGGAGGAAGCGGCCTGGCGGCCGGCTTTTTCCGGCGCGTGTTGCGATGCACGGGGAATACGCGAGGGAACTCGTTCGATACCCAATACGGAGAGAGACGCATCACCTGCTCAGCGAAAGCCTCTCTGTCTGCGGGGTCGGAAACATAGTCGAGGACGGCTGTGTGAAAGACGACGAGGGTAGCATCCTTTGAGGCCGTAGCGTTGGTTTCCCGCTAAACAACGCTACGAGACATTTAAACACGACCGGGTATGATCGATGGTTTGCTAATTTTAGGATTCGGCAACGCGACAGCTACTCCCAGAGGGATATTCCCTCTTGTGTTAAGGCTCGTTGCACAGCCGCCCGCTCCTCCAACCGACGTGCATGAGCGGTCCAAGCGGGGTAGGTATTTCGCATGTCAACGGCCATACGATTTCCCCACCTGTAGAATACGAGCAAATACGGATCAACGATTGAATAGGCCTCTCCTATGGCCCAATCTCGGTCCGTCAACTTGGATTCTATAAGCGCAAACGCGGAAGCCAAGTGCTCTTTTCCTTTATGAACCAAGGGCCCGTACATCGATTGATCCGGTAAGAAAAAGTCGGCGCGCCAGATCATTCGGACGGCGACGGCGTGAACCGCACTCGATAGCCAGTTAAACCATTCGATGGAACGGACGATGTTTTCGGCATCCGCTCCCAGGAGCCGCGCGCCTGGATTCGTCAGGCCCAGGTGAAATAAGATTGCCGGCGCTTCAGTGAGAGTGAAATTCTCGGCAATGAGAACAGGGATTCGCCCTTTCGGGTTTAAGCGGCGAAACTCGTCGGTCTTGGCTTCGGGATGGCCTGGCGACATCAACGCCAGCGAATAGGGCCTTCCAATCTCCTCCATCACGATGTGAGGTGCAAAAGAGCACGAGCCTGGCGCAGCATGAAGCGTGTAATGCATCAGTTCCTCCGAAAACCGTATCTTTCCTGTTTCACTCTGTACTGAGTTGCCAAAGACGTCTTGCTGGATTTGAAAGACGCTCAAGTTGGGCGGCTGATGCCCAGCCGGCGCATTTCCCGATAGACGGTGGAGCGCCCAAGCCCAAGCTGTCGGGCGGCTTCAGCCGGAGTTGTTTTTGCCTCGATGAGTTTAATCGCCGCCTCGACCCTCTTCATGTCGAGGGGCTGCCTACCAGGCAACTTTCCTTTTGCCCGCGCGGCGGCGATGCCGTCCTTCGTCCGCTCCGAGATCAGCCGACGCTCGAAATGAGCGATGGCACCGAAGACATGAAAGATCAGTTCGCCAGCGGCTGAAGACGTGTCGATCTTCTCTTCGAGGCTCAGCAGGTCGACCTGGCGCTCGCGGAGCATCTTCACGGTTTCGAGCAATTCCGCCAGCGACCGACCGAGCCGATCCAGGCGCACGATCGCCAGCGTGTCGCCGGCGCGAGCATAGGCGAGCAATTCCGCTAGCCCCGGTCGATCCATGGTTTTGCCCGACTTGATGTCGGTGAACACCTTGATGGCGCCGGCCTCCTTCAGACGCATCGTTTGACCGGCGACATCCTGATCGCCAGTCGAAACGCGCGCGTAGCCGAGAATGCCAACCATAAAACTGTCCCCGAAACGGCCGTTCTGTGGACAACCGGCATTATGTATGTCGCACGGATTCGATTCCGTCCACAGAATATGTCTCTTTATTCCAGTCTGTCCAGGAACTCGTGAAGCCTTTTATGGACGCCGAGAGGACCGCCTATGCGCAAGCACGAACTGCTGAGCGAAGCCGAGCGGGAACAACTGCTGGGAATCCCGATCGACCGGGATGACCTGGTCCGGCTCTATACGCTTGAGCCGAACGAGATCGACCAGATCCGGCTGCGGCGGGAAGACCGCAATCGCCTCGGCGTTGCCCTACAGCTTGCGCTGTTTCGACACCCTGGCATGACCCTCGCTCAGATTCTTCAGAGCTCCGCCGGGCTTCCCGAAGAACTGGTATCCTTCGTCGCCGAGCAGCTCGACATATCAGCGATTGCCCTCGCGGATTACGCGGGTCGGGAACAGACGATGACGGATCACGCCCGTGAGCTCGCGGGCGCGTATGAGCTTCGCGGGGCGGCCAGGACAGATATCCCGTTCATGATTGAGGCGGCTGCTAAGGCTGCCTGGGCAACCGACAAGGGTATCGTGATCGCCGCCGGCATCATTGACGCGCTGCGTGAGGCCAAAATTCTCCTCCCTGCGGTTTCGACGATTGAGCGGGCCGGGCGCCCGCCAGGAAACAGGCGGCTCATGCGCTTCTCTCCGGTCTTCGGCCGGAACAACTGAACGCGCTCGATGCCCTACTGATCCCCGATGCGACCAAGGGTGCCATACCGCTCACGTGGCTCAAGGCAATCCCGGCGACTGCGAAGCCCGATCACGTCCGCGACGTCCTCGAGCGCCTGCGAATGGTAAGGGAAATCGGGATTCCGGCGAAACTGAGCGCCGCCGTGCATCCCGACCGATATCGACAGTTTGTGCGCGAGGGTCGCGCGTCTCCAGCCTATCTGCTCGAACGCTACACGACGCCACGCCGGCGCGCGACACTGGTCGCTTGCCTGATCGATCTGGAAGAACGTCTGACGGACGCCGCCATTGGCTTGGCCGACAAGCTGATCGGCAATGCCTTCAGCCGTGCCCAGAACAAACAAAGCCGGCACTACGCTGCCACCGCCAAGGATGTCGGCCGACTGATGCGCTTGTTTCACGGGACGATCGACGCACTTTCCACCGCTCTCAACAATGACTCCGATCCGATTGAGGCGATCGACGAGACCGTCGGCTGGGTGAACTTGCTCAAGGCTAGACCCGAAGTCGCAGCGCTCGCCGAAACGGCGGACGTGGATCCGCTCGTGGTAGCGGTGGACCGCTATGCGACGCTGAGAAAGTTCGCGCCGGCGCTGATCGAAGTGCTCGACTTCAAGGCCGGACGGGGAAGCGCCCGGACCCTCGCCGGCATTCATTTGCTTCGCGATCTCAACAGAGCGGGCAAACGAGATGTGCCGCCCGATGCGCCGATGCCCTTCAAGAAGGAGTGGCGCAAACTCGTGATCGGGCCGGATGGCAAGATCAATCGCCGGCTCTACGAGACCGCGATGCTCGCTCACCTGCGCAACAAGCTGCGTTCGGGCGACGTCTGGGTCGAGCGATCTGCCGCCTATCGGCGTTTCGACAGCTATCTCCTGCCGGAGCCTGCCGCCGCGCCGATCGTTGCCGAACTCGGCTGCCAACGGCCGCCGACGAATGGCTCCAACAACGTGGCCGCGAGCTCGACTGGCGGCTGAAGAAGTTTGCGCAGCGCGTCAAACGGGACGAGCTCGAAGGCGTGCGCTTTGTCGAGGATCGGCTGCAGATCTCGCCGGTCAAGACGGCGATTCCCTCCGAAGCGGAAGCGCTCGCCGATCGGCTCGATGCGATGATGCCGCGCATTCGCATCACCGAACTCCTGCACGAGGTCGCTCGCGAAACCGGCTTCATGGCCGCCTTCACAAACCTGCGCACCGGCGAACGCTGCCCCAACGAGAGCGCACTTCTCGCCGCCATTCTGGCCGATGCCACTAATCTTGGGCTCTCCCGGATGGCAGCCGCCAGCCAGGGTGTGACGCGTGATCAACTCATCTGGACGCAGGATGCCTATGTCCGCGAAGATACCTATCGGGCAGCGGTCGCCACCATCATCAACGCCCAACATCGTCTGCCGATCGCCCGGGCCTGGGGCGATGGCACGACGTCAAGCTCGGACGGGCAGTTCTTCCGCGGCGGAAAGCGCGGCGCCTCGGGCGGCGACATCAACGCCCGCTACGGCGTTGATCCGGGCTTCAGCTTCTACACTCATATCTCCGACCAGCACGGCCCTTATCACGTCAAGGTCATTTCGGCGGCGACGCACGAGGCGCCCTATGTCCTCGACGGCTTGCTTCACCATGAAAGCAATCTCTCAATCATGGAACATTACACCGACACTGGCGGCGCCACCGATCATGTGTTCGCACTCTGCGCCATGCTCGGCTTCCGCTTTTGCCCGAGACTGCGTGACTTTCCGGACCGGCGGCTGATCCCGATCGACCACCCCGCGAGCTACCCGACGATCGCGCCGCTTCTCGGAAAACGCATCCGCGCCGACGTCATCCGCGAGCATTGGGATGACGTCATGCGGCTTGTCGCCTCGCTCAAGGCCGGCCATGTCGCGCCCTCGGTGATGTTACGGAAGCTTGCCGCCTATGAGCGCCAGAACCAGGTGGATATCGCCCTCCAGGAAATCGGCAAGATCGAGCGGACCTTGTTCATGCTCGACTGGCTGGAGAATCTGGTGCTGCGCCGCCGATGCCACGCCGGGCTCAACAAAGGCGAGCAGCGCCATGCTCTGGCGCAGGCCGTCTACACGTTCGGACAGGGACGCGTAATAGACCGCAGCCATGAGGCCCAGCAATACCGGGCGTCGGGCTTGAACCTCGTCACCGCGGCGATCGTCTATTGGAACTCGATCTATATGGCCGACGCCGTGGCGCACCTGCGCTCGCAAGGCGAAATCGTCCCGGACGATCTCTTGACCCACACCTCACCGGTCGGATGGGAGCACATCGCCTTCTCCGCCGCTATAACTCGCGGCATAGAGACCGTCGTTCTCGTCGGCGACATCGCTCTCATCAACGAGATTGTCTTGGCGGCTCCGGCGAGCTTGCAGCGAACCACGGCGCTCCGGTTCGACGAGAACTAGCGATGGCTCACGGTGTGAGTTCGCCCGCCACCCACTCCCTTCGCATGAAGGCCCAGTCGATGAGTTCGGCCATGGACGGCCCCAGGGCCTTGCCCATCTCCGTCAGCGCGTACTCCACTTTTGGCGGCACCTGGGGATAGACGGTACGTGTCACGATCCCGTCCTTCTCCAGCTCCTTGAGTTGCTGGATGAGCATCTTCTGGTTCACGCCTTCGCACCGTCGTTCGAGTTCCGAGAAACGAAGGGCCTCCTTGGCTCCGAATAGTTGGCAGATGATGACGATCTTCCATTTGCCTTCGAGGACCCGCAGGGCGTCCGTCGTCGCGTCCGCCCACTTGCGCTGCTGCTGCGGGTCTCCGCATCTCCACTCTCGGTCCTGCGCCATACTTACCTTTTAGTGGGTAACCCACTTATCTGTCGGTTCTTGTTGAAGTCGCAGTATCCATTATCTTGGTAGGCAGCACAACAGGAGCACCAGCATGAAAATCGGCATTATCGGAATTGGCCACATCGGTGGCACTCTCGCCCGTAAGCTCGCATCAGCGGGACATGAGGTCTGGGTGGCGAACTCGAAGGGAGCCGACGCCGTCAGGCCATTCGCCGACGAGATCGGAGCCACTGCGACGGACACGAAGGGCGCGATCTCCGGCGCGGACGCGGTCATCCTTTCAATTCCGCTTCTCGCCATCGAAAACCTGCCCAAGGACCTCTTCAAGGACCTACCTGCCAACGTCCCGGTCATCGATACCAGCAACTACTATCCGGGCCTACGTGACCCGCAGATCGCCGACCTCGACGCAGGCGAGGTGGAAAGCGTCTGGGTCTCCAGACAGATCGGTCGCCCCATCATCAAGGCCTTCAACAACATCCTTGCGTATTCCCTGGCGGAACTGGGCCAGCCCGAGGGTACACCCGGTCGTCTGGCCGTGGCGGTCGCAGGAGACGACGACGCCGCGAAGAAGATCGCCATGGTAATAGCGAACGAGGTTGGGTTCGATCCGGTCGACGGTGGATCGCTCGCCGAATCCTGGAGGCAGCAGCCGCTGACACCCGGATATTGCTGCGACTTCGACGCCCCCACCATGCGCAAGGCGCTCGACGCTGCAGTTGAGGGTGAGGCACCCACGAGATGGCCGGTGTTCAAGAGCAAGATGGCAACGCTAGGGCCGGACGCGACTCACGAGGACCGCGTGGCGATGAACCGTTCGTTTGCACCGCTTCGATAACGCAACAGCACGCTATTCTCGATTCGCAACACGAAGAGATCGTGTTGCGGACCGGCGTCTACCGGAAAGCAACAAACCACCGCAGATTGGGTGTGCAACAGTCATTCCATCATCGAGTAGCGCGAAAGGCCTGCGAAGCGGGGCAATGTCTCCACTCACTCACCCAGCTTCAATGCCGAAACCGCACTCTTTGGAACTCAACCAGGCGAGCTCGCTGATGTGGTTCTTAGGACTAAGGTCAAAGACCCCGTATCGGCAGAGGCCAGCAGCCCTATACTGTCGCAATTCTGCCAGTAGATCCGCTCGAAGCTTGCCGCGATGATCAATCGAACACCGGCCAAATACTCTGACAACCGCGCATGTTCGCGCGATGACCCCTCGCCATAGCGTACCCCGCCACCAGCACAATGACAGCGCGATCCTCAAAGACGCCTTGAACCAGCGGCGTGTCGTTGCCGATCCGGGTTCCGGTATGGGATTCGCGAGCGAGTGCCTTTCCGTAATGAAGCAGTGCTGGCAGCGGGGTGATCTCGTTTGTCGATATTTTGTCGCGCAGCGGCCCCGCCTCAGCCAAGGTGAGGTCCTGCCCGGCCAATTGATGCTCGACCGCGCCCGGCGCAGTTCCCAGGATCAGGATGCGCCCATCCAGACGGAAACCATCTGCCCGGTCGTTCATTTGGTATCTATCTCTTTCAGTTTAGTGATGAAGCGTTTCCAGTGGCGGATGTAGGTCTGGGCGGAAATCTCCAGCCCTTCAATCGCGGCCTCGTCCAGGGCGCGCACGACCTTGGCCGGTGCCCCCATGACCAACAAGCCATCCGGAATCTCCTTCCCTTCCGTCACCAGTGCCCCGGCCCCGATCAGGCAGTTCCGGCCGATCCGGGCGCCGTTCAGCACCGTTGCCCCCATCCCGATCAGAGTGTTGTCCCCGATCGTGCACCCGTGCACAATCGCGCGGTGCCCGACAGTGACATGGCGGCCGATGGACACGGGATAGCCTGGATCGCTATGGACCATCACGTGCTCCTGAATGTTCGTTCCTTCGCCGATCTCCAGCACCTCGTTGTCGCCACGCAGGACCGCGCCGAACCAGACGCTTGAGTCGCGGGCAAGAACCACCCGACCGATGACGTGCGCGCCAGGCGCAATCCAGAACGATCCGGTCTCGGGCAGGGTGGGGCTTTGATCGTCCAGGGCATAGGCGGCCACGATTTCGGTCTCCAATCAAACAGGTGTCACAAAAGGCGTTCGGGAAGCCAAAGTGCGATGTCGGGAAAGGCGATAAGCAGGCCCAGAAACAAGAGTATCAGGATCACATATGGCGCCGCGCCGCTGACGATCCTGCCCATGGGTGCCGCCGTTATTGCCTTGATGGTAAATAGGTTCATTCCCACCGGCGGCGTGATCATGGCAAGTTCAAGATTGACGACAAGCAGGATGCCATACCAGATCGGGTTGATGTCCAGATGGATCATGGCCGGCAGGATCACAGGGGCCGTAATCAGGATGATGGCAACCGATTCCAGGAACATGCCCAGGATCAGGACCATGATCATCATGATCAACACGAAGCCGAAGGCCCCGAAGTCTGCCGCGACTAATGTCTCGACCACTTGCTGCGGTACCCGCATCTTTGTCAGCACGTGGCTAAAGACGGTCGCACCTGCCAGGATCATGAACAGCATGCCGGACATCCGCGCGGCCTCACCGGCCGAACTCCAGATCTCGCGCCATCCGACTGTGCGATAGATGCAAATGGTGATCACCAACGCAAGCCATGCCCCGGCTGCTGCGCCCTCGGTTGCAGTAAAAATACCGGCATACATGCCGCCAAGGACAAAGACGGGCATGAGGATGGCCCAAAACGACTTCCTCACCGCCCTTGCCAGTTCGCCGAGGCTCGCCATCTTTTCACGCTTGATGGTGCCTGCCGTCGCGTTGCGGAAGATTGCCCAAAGAATGAAAATCCCGGCCAACATGAAGCCGGGTACGATGCCCGCCATGAACAGACCGCCGATCGACGTATCGGTGGCCACACCGTAGAGGATCATCGGTGCCGATGGAGGTATGAGAATGCCAAGAGTGCCCCCCGCCGCAACGACACCATAGGCAAAGCGTTCGTCGTAGCCAAAGCGCAGCATCTGCGGGATTGCGACCGCGCCGACTGTCAGGGCCGTCGCAACGCTGGAGCCCGAGATCGCCGCAAAAACCGTGCACGCCAGAATAGTCGCCACGGCCAGTCCGCCCGGCAGGTGCCGGGTGAAGGTGTAGGCCGCGTCATACAGATCGTCGACCACCTTACCCTTGATCATGATGTTGGCCATGAAGCTGAAAAGTGGAATGGCCACGAGCAGATAGCGGTTGATCTCGTGGAAGACGATATCAGTGACCGGTCCCAGATTCCCCTGCGTCAGCAACAGCAGCGCGCCGCCATACAGAGTCAGACCGGCAAAGATGGGCAGGCCGGTGAACAACAAAACCAGCAGAGTGGCCAAAATAACGATAATGATCATCTTGTTCGTTCCGTTCCTAATCCAGCACCGCGGGTTCATGAACCGCCTCAGTCTCTGGGTGGTTGCAAGCGAAGACTGCCTGCCAGAACTGAAGAATGACAACGGGGAGCAGGAGGAAGCCGCCGAGCGGCATCAACAGTTGGAGCATCCAGAGCGGCAATTCCAAGTGCCCCTCGGTGAGCAGACCGATCATGCGCGAGAACATCGCCAGGGACCAACCGTTAAAGATCAAAAGCATGGCCGTCAGACAAACGGCCAAGGAAGACCACAACCGGATAAGAAAAGACAGGCGTCCCTTGGCCAGTTCCGTCACGATGTCCACTTCGATGTGACCCTTGTCCAGCAGCACCTGTGGCGCAGCTAGAACAGTGATTGCCGTCAGGGATAACGCGACGAGCTCGTCTGCCCAGGTGATCGGAGTGTTGGCCAAATACCTTGCAACGACCGAAATTCCCAGCAAACAAAAGTCAACCAGAACCAACATGGTCGCTACGGAAAAAGCGGCGTTGCATATCAGCGTGACGCCACGCTGATATGTCCGCAGGGCCGGTGACGCCGAGACAGGCCAGGCTTGGCCACCTGCTTTGTGATCAAGTCCCGCCATGATGACTTATCGCGGGCTGATCATGGAGAGAAGCTTTTCGCCATCTTGGCCCGTTTCGGCCAAGAAGGCTTTCTTCACGGCCGGTTGCATGATGTCACGCAGTACCGAGATTTCCTCGCCGCTCAGGACGTGAACTTCCATTCCTGCACCGGTCAGCGCCGTGACGTCATCGGGGTTCACCCCCTCACGCGTGATGATGGAGCTTTCCACCGCCGAATCCGCAGAGGTCTGAATGGCCGTGCGGATGTCTTGCGGCAGATCGCCCCACCATTTGGGGTTCACGACCAGGTTGTCAAAAGCGATGAAAATGGGCGAGGCCGTGCCATAGTCCTGCACTTCGTAGAACTTGCGGCTGAAGGCAGCGGACACACCCGTGATACCTGCGTCGATCACGCCGGTTTGCAATGATTGATATACCTCGGATCCCGGAAGCTGGACCGGCGTAGCGCCCAAAGCTTCCAGACCCTTGTCGAATAGCGGTGTCAAACCGCGGATCTTAACGCCCTGGAAGTCTTCCGGCTTGATCATCAGCCCTTTTGAGGATGTGAAAATCAGATCGTTGGTATCGACGATCCAGCCGATGTTCTGGACGCCACGCTGGGCCATCTTGCGATCAAGGATTTCCGACGCTTCGGAGCCGATGAAGCTCTTCTGCGCCTCGGGCGAGGAGATCAGATATGGGATCACCGTAACCGCCATCTCGGGGATGGTGCCGCCCCATTGGAGGCTCACGATGGCAGCGGCCTCGATCTCGCCCGAGGCCACCGCAGCATGGTTCTGCTGCGGCTTGTAAAGCTGCCCGGCACCGAAGATCTGGACGTCAACCGCGCGGTCGGTGGCGGCCTCCACGTCCTTGGCGAACTTATCCAGACGGATCGCCGTGTGGTGTGTCGGCGGAAACTGGTGGCTGATGCGCATGACATAATCTTGCGCCATGACGGGGCTTGCCAACATAGCGGCAAGACCAAACACTGGAATTACGAAGTTCTTCATCTTACTCCTCCAATGATGTTCATTCAGTCTGGTCTCAGGCGTCCTCCAACACCTTTGGCAGACCTGCACGCGCCAGGGCCCCGTGCAGCGGTTCGTCCGGCATCGAGGCAGCGACGACCTTGCGCGCAGCCAGAAGGCCGTCAATATCGATATTGGTTTGCAAACCCATCGTCTTGCAGAGGAAAACCATATCCTCGAAGACCGTGTTTCCGGTCGCTCCGGGGGCGAAGGGGCATCCACCCAGTCCGCCGAGGCAACCGTCAAGAACGCGGATGCCGTTGTCCAATGCCGCCGCGCAATTTGCGAGGGCAAGCCCGCGCGTGTCGTGAAAATGCATGGCGATCGGCTGGTCATCCCCGAGAGCGCGCCGTAATTCGCGGACCATCCACGCCACTTGCGCCGGGCCGCCAAATCCTACGGTATCGGCAATTGCCAGAACATCGGCACCCGCCTTGATCGCGCGTTCCGAGATATCGATCACGTCGCGCGGGTTCACCTCGCCTTCCAGCGAGCAGCCGAAGGACATGGCTATCCCGGCCGTCAAGACAGGAAGATCAGAGCGCCCTGCACGGCGCTGTGCATCTATCCGCGCGAGCATCTCGATCGCTTCCGCGCGGCTCCGCCGGGTGTTCGCCATGCTGTGGCTTTCGGTGGCGGAAACGACGAAGATCATCTCGTCGACCTGCGTTTCCAGCGCATCTGCGACGCCACGCTCGTTCAAGGTCAATGCCGTCGCGTAAGCGCCTTCCAGTCGGCTCGTGGCGTCGATCAACTCACGGAGGTCCGCAAACTGCGGAAAGCGGGTGCTGGGCAGGAAAGAGCCGACTTCGAAGTGCCGTACGCCCGCGCGATATTCGCGGCTTAGCCAATCCAGCTTCTGTTGTGTCGTCGGATAGTGCCTGGTCAGCTGCAAACCGTCGCGGAGACCGACTTCTCTCAGGACGACCTGATCCACCGGGAAAAGGCGTCGCGCGTCCATTATGCGGTTTCCTTGCTGACGCCGGTCGCCGCCTCGACTTCCGCTATGGTCAGTCCCAGTGCCCCCAGCACTTCGGCATTGTCCATGCCGACGGTGGGCACGTCGCCGCCACCCGTCAACATCGTGCCGTCGACCTCAAAAGGCAGCGCGGGCGCCCGGAACGTGGTGTTTTCATAGGATGACACCGCGATACCGCCTGGGCGCATGACATGTGGATCGTCATACATGTCGCAAGGCTTCGAAATCGGAGAGAACGGCAGTCCTACTGCCTCGAATTGCGTTTCCAATTCCTGCACGCTGTGTTGCGCGATCTTCTCGGCAACGAGCGGAATCGTCCAACTGCGGGCGTTGATCTGGTCCATGCGCGTTTGCAGGCGCGGATCCGTCAGCAGATGGTCGAGGTCCAGCAGGCGGCAGATGGTCGCCCACTGGCCTTCCGTAACCGCCCCGACAAACATCTGCTTGCCGTCCTTGTCGGCGAAGATGTCGTAGACCGGCCAGGAAAATTCACGCTCCGGCATCGGAGGCGGGTTTTTCCCTTCCAGTTCGAACTGTACCATGTGCTGCGCAACAAGCAGGAGGCAGTTCTCGAAAAGACCGATGCGCATCTCGTGTCCGTTGCCGCTGCTCTGGCGATCCAGAATGGCCGCAAGCACGGAGAACGCGGCAAAAAGTCCGCCCATGATGTCGTTGGCCGACGATCCAACACGCAGCGGCATGCCCGTTGGGCCGGTCATATAGGCAAGACCAGTCATCATCTGGACGACCTCATCCAGCGCCGTCCGGTTCTGGTACGGACCGGATAAAAACCCTTTGCACGCGGCAAAGATCAGACGCGGAAACTTCTTGCGCAGTGTTTCTGCATCTACCCCAGCCTTGACCAGCGAGGCGTCGCGGAAGTTTTCGACAAACACGTCTGCCGTCGAGAGCAGCCGCTCCAAGGCCTGCCGCCCCGCTTCGGTCCTGACATCGATGGTCACAGACTTCTTACCGCGGTTGAAGAGCGGAAACATCGGGCGCCCCATGCCGGTCAGCGTCCGTGTCTTGTCGCCTTGGGGCGGTTCGACCTTGATGACCTCCGCACCGAGATAGCCGAGGAACATGCCGCAGGACGGGCCCATAATCATGTGGCTCATCTCGACGACGCGAATGCCCTCCAAGGGACGAAACGTAGCTGACATGTAACTCTCCTCTTAATAAGAAGGTAGCTGACATCGCGACACTGAGGAATTACATAGTCTAGCGAGTTGATCTCAGGTTTTTAGAGAGTGTTGCCATGGACATCCGTCAGATTCGTATTTTCAAGGCGGTCTACGAAGCTGGAAGCATCGTAGGTGCAGGAGAGATCGAGCGTAGTGCCCCCTCAGTTATTGCCCATCACCTCGCCAACTTGGAACACAGCCTGAAGCAGCCACTGTTCGAACGCTCCTCCAGAGGCGTGATTCCAACCCCGGCAGGTCAACATTTCTATTCGCATGCATCTGCAATCCTGCGAGCCTTCGAGAATGCCGAAAGCGACATGCGCGACCAGACCGAAAAGCTTTCGGGCCATGTCATAATCGGGATGGCATTTTCGGCTGTTCTGGGCGCGGCAATGCCGATGGTGGTCCGGTTAGAAGAAGAACAGCCGCAACTGCGTATAGACATCGCCGAAAGCGTATCTGGCATGACTATAGAGAGGCTCATCGCGGCGGATGTCGATCTGGCGCTGGCATACAATCCGCCACGTGACCCACGGCTTTCTGTGAAGCCCTTGCTTGAAGAACAAATGATCTGCGTCGGACTGCCCGAACTTGTCGGGGACCCCGCCACTCCCCTGTCTTTCGAAGAATTCCTGACGATGCACTATGTGCTCACCAAGAAGGGGCGTCGCGGCAGGCCGACCCCTGAGGATACCGACATCCAGAAACGGCTGGAACACAACGCCGCGTTCTATTCCGAAAATGTGGCGGCTGCGCTTCTCTTCGTAAATCAGGGCTTTGGCGTCATGCTGGCAACGCGTGCAAACTTGGAACATGGAGTCTTTGCAACGGGCGTCATCGGGCGCGAAATCGTCAACCCTTCACTTACAAGATCGCTTTATCTGTGCGAGCGTCGGGACACACCACCGTCTCGCTCGGCGATCTATATTCGCGACCTTATTCTGGACGTCATGTCCAAGGAGATCGAAGCGGGTAGGTGGAAGTGTCGATCACTCATGGTTAAGACCGAAAAAGCGCGGTCCAAAAAAACGGCGCACTGAAAAGATCTGGTCAGAGCATCTCAGCCTGAGAGCAGGCATTGCGGTTCGTTGCTTCCGCACATGACGAGACGATCGGTACGCGTCGCTTGCCAAGTTCGGCGCACAGCTTGCCACGTTTGAAAGCAGCAGGCGGTCGACCGTCGGCGACGTTGGTGCTTTTGTCTTGGATGCGGCCGGCACTGTGGTGGCAAGCCCATTCCACTTGGCTGGACATATCGTGGGCACACCGTGAAGCCGCCCCTGCGCCAAGCCCGCTACGAATGTATAATGTACAATTCGTCAACAATTCTCGATCATGTGAACCTGAATAGGCGTCATCAGCGAGATCGGAGGTTCATCTTTTCTCCGAAAATATGCGGCAAGCGCTTCGACTGCAGTTCGCACCTCAACTACTGGATTTTGGTCGATGATTGCGTCGATCATGCCTTCGCGCATCAATTGGCGGCGCTCGTCAGTCAATTCGTGCGTGATGAAGACGATGTCACTCCTCCTCCCGAGAGCATTCATCGCGCTGGCCACCGATCGCGCTCCCGCGGAAGCATTGTAAATGCCTCGAATGCGAGGGTTGCCTATCAAGGCATTAAAGACGAGGTCCCCTGCCCTTTCCCCCCGCTCCATACTCTCTAGGACCTCTGCCACCTTGCACAGGGGATAGCGCTCGCGCAACACCGCGCGAAAACCCATCTCGCGCTCCTCGTGGCCAATCATGCTGAGCATGCCGGAGATGACGACGATCTCACCCCCTTCCTTACCAAGCAGGCGCCCCATCAAATCGCCGGCGACACGGCCTGCCTTCCTGTTGTCTGGTCCAACATAAGCGTATCTTTCGGCATCACGAATATCGGTCGCCAGTGTGATGACAGGCTTTCCGTTCTGGCCGAATGCCCTTAGGGCGGCTGCGATGTCCTCGTTCTGGGGGCTGACAATGACCAGTCCATCGCAGCGCAAGGAGAGTGCATTTGTGAGGGCGACCGTCGCCGCCGGCCGCGTTGGATCGATGTGGTGGACTTGAAACTGAAGATTATATTGGAGGAAATCTCTATTTGCGGCTTCAAAACTGTCCTGCACCGCGGCGTGAAACGGATTGGTGCGTGACTGAATCAACACGGCAATGCGAAGGGTGCGTGCGGCTCGCTGATTCATCGCCCGGTCGATCTTAAGCTTGCGCGCATATTCGAGCACGCGACGTTCCTTGTCCTCGCTTACTGCGCCGCGGTTGTTGAGAACTCGGTCGACCGTGGACAGCGACACCCCTGCCGCAGCAGCCAGATCCCGCGCCGTCGGCTTTCCCATCGCCCGCTCTCCGTTTGAAGAAATCTCTTCAAAATTGACGTTCTCCTTCAGTAACACTCGGCTAATCTGCAGGCAACGGGATGGAGGCGGAAACGACGCCGCCCGAGAATGGGAGGCAATCAATGACGGATCTCGCTGTCTTCGGCGCGGGTCGTATCGGGCATGTGCATGCGTTGAATGCCGCCAGCTTGCCTTCGGTGCGAGTAAAGTACCTCGTCGATCCGGTCGCAAGCGAGCAGCGGGCCGGTCTTGCGGTAAGGATCGGGGCGGACATCGTCTCGGCCGATACCGTGTTTTCCGACGCGTCGGTCGACGGGATCGTCATTGCCAGCTCGACCGATACGCATGCCGGGCTGCTCCTTCAAGCCGCCCGCGCCGGCAAAGCGATCTTCTGCGAGAAGCCGGTCAGCCTCGATTTCGTAACGGTGGAGGCCGTCACCACGGCTGTCGAGACCTTTCGACGCGCTATCGGTGACAATCGCCGCAGGGAATATCGAAGCACAGCAATCCTGGTTCGCCAAGCGGTAGTTGCGCCACAGCTTCACCTTCAGGATTCAAAATAGCAGTTGGTCCCCAGGCAACCCGCCCATCGCGCTCGCCGGTGACATCTGAGGACACGAGCCACAACCCCGTCTCTTGGCATCGATCGGCTCGTACGGCATTGTGCAAATCCTTGAAAACTTGCGCCCTCTGCCGTGGCATCACAATCAGCGATGCCCCAAGATCGGCGACCTTCCGCGCCGCCTCGGGAAAGTTGGTGTCGTAGCAGATGTTGATCCCGAAACGTAGGCCATCGACTTCCAAGACAAGGGTTTCATTTCCCGCGTCGAACACCGCCCGCTCGCCATCGAGAAGGTGCTGCTTGCGATAGTGACCGACAACGACCCCGCGTTTCACAACAACGGCGGTATTGAATATTCGCCCATCCTCTATTTCGATTAAACCGAGGACGATCATCGGCCGCGCTTTCGAGAACCGTCTCAACACGGAATTGAAGACATCTGATCGGAGATCGACGGCGACACGACGAGCGGACGGTTCGTCAGTCAGATAGCCGCCTTACCAGAACCGCCATACTATATGGTTAGCTTCGGCGACAAGCTTCTTGGGGAGATCGTCTTCCGACAATTCCTGAAGTTCCTTAAATGCAGCAATCTCATCCTCTGCCAGCGAAAGACGCTCCTCCCAGCTATCGGTGAGATCGTTCACATGCTTTAGAATCTCTTTCTTGACGCTAACTGCCGCCCCGAAATCGAAAACCTGCAAAGCGCGATACGCGTCCACCTCCGTGGCGACAGCATCCTTGATCAAGTCTTCCTCATCGCCCCAGCCGTCTTCCGCGGCTTGCCGCATGGCAGCCAGCACAGTCTTCGGGATGTCACCGTAGTTCATTTTTTCTCCCATCTTTACGTCTTGCCCGGAGACGGGACGAGTCCACGGAGCCGATCCAGAACGGCCGATACAGGCTGCGAGAGATCGACTGTGGCGAAGCGGATATTGTGTCCTTGAATGCTCACCGCTTCATCCACATCACCGTCCACGGTCGGATGAAGAAACAATCCCGAAGAGGTCAGAGAGAGCGCATCCTCCGCCCGTTCCTGGCTGCGAAGATAGGCGTACATCTGATAGATGTAGCCGCTTTTCAAAACGGCGGCGCGGTGTTGCGACCGGCCAAAAACGGACGTGAATTTGGTATCGATGATGAGGCGCTGCTCTAGCGCCGGGCGTTCTAAAATGATGTCAGAGATCATCCCTGGCATTATCGCCGCGATCCCCGGGGTCTCGGAGTCAATCTGCCATTTCAGAGACTTTCCCTGGTAAACCTTCCAGCCGAGCTGTGGCAGCTCGATGGCGTAGAAATTGCCGATCGCTTTCTCAAACAAATGACGGACAAGCACGACATCTTTGTCGACACGGGTCAGCGCATGGCCGCCTGAATCCTCAGTGGGCAGCACCAATTCAAACACCAGCCTTGCAAGGGTCACCATCAACAGATCGTCGGCATCGTGCCGGCCGATACGGTCTGCACTCAACTCGGCGCGGGAGGGTGGCAGCCCGCTTACGCCGTGCCCCCCCAAGTCACCAGCCAGACGCCCGCAATCATGGGCCAAAACCCAATCATCGACACGGCTTGCGAGAGCGTCCAAGGCGGTACGCACAAGACGGTTGCGCGGCGTGTCGAACGTGAACTCTTCAAAGCGGCAAGCGATCATGCCCTTGCTCAGTAGATCACCTGCGAAAGTATCGAGAATGTCGATGCGCCCTCTTACGCGCGTGAGTACCGCTTGTTTTTGCACATAGCCGCGGCTCAGATTCCGCCGTAAACGCCGATCAACCGCGTAGCAGAGAATCCTGGCGATCAAGGAAGGGAAGTCCGGCGCCTCCTCCACTGCAGCTTCATGCCGTCCATGGAATCGCGCAAGATTGTGGGCATAAAGAAAGAGCAGCCAGATGTTGCGAACAGGGATGCGCGCGATCAGGCGGCTTTCTGCTGCTGGCGTTTCAATCGTCCCGGCCTGCATCATAGGTCTGCGAGCAGCTTTTGCTGTGCTGCGTTGACCTTCTCTGGCGCGTCGAACCAATACTCTTCGAGCAGCGGCACGATCTCCGTGCGAACGATCTGCCTAAACCAATCCTGCGCATATCCTGTCAGAGCGCCAGAAGGCGTGACATAGCTATGACCGATCCGATATTGCTGCCCTAGCGCACGATCCTGGCCGATCTCCTCGTTAAGAGTGTTCATGCGCTTTTCGACAAGCGCGACGAAATCGTCTGTCAGACCACATTTGTTGACACACCATGCGCGCCAGAGCCCATTGAGCTGCGGTTCAAGGCCGACAAACGCAAACCGGCGACGAAGCGCCAAGTCCACGAGGGCCAGCGACCTGTCGGCGATATTCATTGTGCCGATGACATAGAGATTACGCGGCACATAAACCCGCTCGCCAGGCGCGCGCCGATAGGCGAGTTCCATGGCCTCTTCCCGGTAGCGCTTGGTATCCTCAAGAAGCGTCAGCACTTCCCCGAAAATCTGCGCCGGATTTCCACGATTGATTTCCTCAATCACGAGGACGAAAGGCCGATCGGGTTCGGCTTTCGCGGCCTCCACGATTTCAAGGAACACGCCGTCGATCAAGGCGAGTTTGCCATCACCCGACGGACGCCAGCCGCGGATGAAATCTTCATAGGATAAAGAGGGATGGAACTGCATGACGCGCAGCCGGTCGCGCGTGACCTTGGGGTCTTTTGATCCGAGCAGGACATAGGCAAGCCGTTTAGCCAGCCATGTCTTGCCAGTCCCGGGCGGCCCTTGCAGCACGAGGTTGCGCTTGCTTTCGACGCGGCCCAGAATCCGGTAGATCTCCTCGCGTGCCAGGAAGCAGCCATCATCAATGATGTTGTCGACCGTGTAAGATGGCGCTGCTGCTTCCTCTTCGGTCTCAAGAACATCGTTGTCGAAGAGCTCGTGGAGGGTGTTGGTCTCCTGCTCCGGGCCGTACTTCTTCGCAAAGTATGGCTGCTTGATCCAGAAATCATAATCCTGTTTGGCACCGGCAAAGGCGAAGGCGACCAGCCTGCGCGCCATCTCGTCGTCGGGATCGGCTTCGACTAACGTCACCCGGTAGGTGTAGAAGAACCAGTCGCGCGGCGGATCGAGCACTTCCCAATCGACTTTGACGGTCTTTCCGTCGCCCATGTTTTCGGTGATCGTCCCGATCGCTTTGATGCGCATGCAGGACACGGGCTGGCCGCGGTTATCGAATGGCAGATTGTGCTTGCGTACGAAGGAGGATTTTATGGCGATTTTATCGCGGGCCTTCATGCGCCGGATTTCGTCGGTGAACTTGTTGTGCAAGCCGTTCTGCCAGATGCCTTCAGAATAAAAGCGTTCCGTCTGGTCGTCGTTGCCTCCCCACGCGGCTCCTACAAACCAGAACTGCCGCTCCGGATCGGCAAACAGCTCGTGTCCGGCAACTATGTCAGGCGCTGCTTGTTCATCGATTTCATCATCGGTGGTGCTGAACTGCTTGCGAACATCTTTGAACAGGGCCAGCGCCTGCGCATGAGTCAAAGTTGTTTCAAGTCCTTCGGGTGTAAGAGCCCATACACCCCGCTTGCTGCCGTCGATCAGCCCTGCTTTGGCCAGATAAAAACGCGCCCAGCCGACCTTGTTTTCAAACCTTGACTGGCCGCCCTTCGTGACAGCGGTGATCTCATCCGCCGGAACATCGAGGTTTTCCTTGATCCATTCAAAAACTTGTTCGGGGTTTGCTTTCCCGCCAAAGGACTGAAGGGCGGAAAGCACAGGGCCGAAATACCGAACAAAGCGAGGCCCGCCAGGATCATCATCATCGTCGATCTCGACGGCCAGTTCATCGGGTGCCGTCTTTGCCCATTCAAAGACGGCCTGCTGCTGCTCTCGCAGAAATGCCTCCGGATCGTTGACCGGGATGCCAAGTTTTTTGACGGCGCTAATGAACCCGGTGAGGGACTCTCCCTCCAATTTCCCCGTGTCTAGATTGTTCTTGTTGACGACGATGGCCGAGATCAGTGGCCAGCCACGGTCATGTGAAATTTTGACAAGCTGGTCGAGCTGCAAGGGCAGCGGGCGTCGGGCGATCCGCCATTCGACATTGCTGGCAGCCGCGACATCTCCGTAGGTTACAAATCGGCCCTGCCGTGCGCCGTCGAGAATAGCTTTATAGCTTTTATTTATGTTCAGGCTCATTGATTCCCCCGTAGCGGCCAATAGTGCGGATTCATCGTGTCGAGAGCAAGCAAAGGCTTGCGCTATTCTCGTTTTCATAAGTTGGCAAATTTACCTGCTTCGTCTGGAGCCATCCGTCACCCTCACCGATGAGGGGTGACGGCTGAGACAACGAAGCACAATCCGGCCGTGCTTTGGTGGTGGGCTCCCGAGCCCTCTTTACCTGCGCGAAGGGTCGTCACCCGCAAGGGCGGAGACCGGGCAGCGGGGCTCCGGGCAAAAGCCTAGAACCTGACCCGCCGAAGTCCGGCGCAGGCGGGACGCGCCCTAATGCCGCGCACCATCCTGACCGGAATCCGCGGGCAGCGATGTAGCAGATGCTCCTGCGCTACACGCCGCGCGCAGATCAAGCGGCGACAGCGCGTCCTCGACGGCCCGCGCCATGGCCCTCATGCAGCACCTCGTTCTCCCGCTCTTCATCCCGCTCCCGCTTACTGGCTGGCGCTCCTCGCGCTCCCGCAGCGAGTCCTGATACCGGTTCTTAGCCTTGCGCACCGACGCCTTCGCCCACGCGGCGAAAGCTCCAGGTTCAATGCCGGCATGTGCTCATGCCGGGCCCGATTCACCATCCGCTGCTCGCGCACGCGCCTTTCTTCAAGCGCCCGGCGCTCCCGCGCTTCAACCGCGCCCAGAGGCTTGACCTTGCGGGCCATATCCAGCACCTGCATTTTATGACGGCGCTGCAAGGCCTCTGCCTGCCCGCGCTGCGTTTCACCGAGTGCCTGCTTGCGCTCTCGAAACGCCAGATATTTCTGCGCATCCCTGTAGCGCTGCACCCGATCAATGATCGCGCTGACGCCCGTCACGCGGCCCAGGAACGCCGCCAGCCCCGTCGGCCGCGCCTCCTGCCGCTGCTGCCGGACGCGGGCCACATCGGCAAGATACTCGGCGTGCGGCACCTGCCGCGCACCCCGATGCGCCTGCATCAGCGCCGCGCGCTCCTGCTGCCGCGCGCGCCGTCCTTCCTGCGCCCGCGCCAGCTGCTCCTGCTCCTGCCCGTCCTCGCGCGCTTTCGCAAACGCCTCCCGCGCCTTGCGATGCTGCGCCGCCAGCGCCAGCGCTTCCTCCACGCTCGGCAGCGATTCCGGCGGGAACTCCGCCGCCAGGAACGCACGAATGCGGGCGAGGATGATCCGTTCGCCCTGGAGCTGGCGATGCTCACGAATGCGGGTCGCTTGCAGCGCACCACCGACACCGCGCATATCGGCAAGGTGATCGAACAGGCGGCGCGCGATTTCTTCGAGCGACCGCCGAACGAGCGTGCGGGTGTTCTGTCAACCACGCGCCGTCATAGAAAGCTGCTCGACTATCAGGCGATGGGCCGCGTGCTCGAACGGCACAACTTTGACCTCTCCGAACTCAAGACGGCCCCCCGCGGGATGACGATCTACATGATTCAGGAATTCAACACGCTGCTCGGGTGCGTGATGGCTGCGGGTGTGGTTGCCAAAGGCCCGATCAGCTTCTGCTTTCGCGAGACGGCCCGGGAAGTCGCAAGAGTCCGCTTCACGGAAACCAGCATTGGGATGAGCTGGAACGGCCAGTGGCGCACATTCGACCGCCATCATACGCATCGTTTCGTGCTGCTGGAGCACGACAAGACGCGCGCTGAGAATGACGACCTCGACTTCCAGCAGCGCCAGGGTTCCGTCAAAGGTCAGGCGAAGCCCATCACGCGGTACTACAGCGCCGCCTTCATCGTGGCGTTCGAGTATTTCGGCCAGCGCTTCGACATTGCCGAAGTGATGGGCCGCAAGGAAGCTGCGGCCATCGTGGCGCGGCTCGCCCTTTGCGATGAGATGATGAACGGCATCGTCAACCGCAAGCCGACGGTTGTCCAGAAGCCCGAAGACGAGTGGCAGGAACTGCCGGGCGGACTGTCATGAGCCGCGAGGATTCTGCCATGCTTGCGAAAGACCGCCGCTTACACGGCGGTCTCCCGGGCGGCACTGAAGTGCGCCAGATAGTCAGCGGCACGTTGCGCATGCGCAGCGGCGGTGAAGATCGCCCGCTTGTCCTCCTTCAGGACAGCCAGCCAGTGGCCGATATAGGCCGCATGGTCGGCACGATCCTCAAGGCGCAGGCCCAGGTCAGCGCAGAGGAACGCGGCACCCAGCTCGGCCACGAGCTCCTCGCGGGCGTAGCCGTCATCGCCGAAGCGCTTGCGGCCGAAATCCCGGTCAAGCCGGGTCGCATGCCGTGTCCAATGCGTCAGCTCGTGGGCCAGGGTGGCGTAGTAGGACTGCGCATCACGGAAGGCCTCGAAAGCAGGCATCTGAACGTAGTCGAGTGCCGGGCTGTAGTAGGCGCAATCGCCACCATGGCGGATGTCTGCCCGCGTGGCGGCAAAGAAGGCCTCGGCACCTTCATTCTGTTCATCCAGGTTCCGGATGATTTCGGCGCGGGCGTAGAAGTGTCCCGGCAGGTCTTCGATCTGCTCGACATTGAAGACTGTGTAGGCCTTCAGGAAGGGAATGGCCCGATCGGTTTCATCGCCCGTGGCCTCGTCAGTTTCGGTGCGCCGCATTGTGTCCGCGTAGACAACCGGCGCGCCCTTCTCGCCCTTGCGGACATGGCCACCCAGTTCGATGGCCTGCTTGAAGGTCATCCAGATCGGCGCGGCGTAGTGCGCGTGCGGTCTTCAGGCGATCGGAAAGGTTCGGACGCAGCGTCAAGATCGATGAGGCCGATCTTGCCAGGAACCTCGCCTCGATCGCGGCTGCGGCCGCCGACCGATCTCTGGTGGTCGCCTATCTCCACCATCACCATTGGGCGTCCGACTGGTATCAGGTCCCCGACTGGGTGAGTGGCGTTGCCAAACGATGCATCGATGCTGGTGCTGCCATGTTCGTGAGCCACGGTGCGCCCGTTCTCCAGCCGATCGAGGTCTACCGGGGTCGGCCGATCTTCTACAGCCTGGGGAATTTCATTTTCCACGTGCGTTCGGAGAAGTCGACCTGGACGGCACCCGAAGTCTGGGAGAGCGTCATCGGCCTATGCTCGTTCGGCGAAGACAACCGACTTATCGAGATCACGCTTCATCCCGTCATCATCGGAGGCGATGAAGCGCTGACTGACGGGGTGCTGGAACGTCGTCTGGCGCCGCATCTCGCAGCAGGCAAAAGCGCCGAACGGATATTGCGCCGATTTTCGGAACAATCGGCGAGGCTCGGCGTCGACATCGAGGTTTCCGGCGATGTCGGTGTCATCAGGTTTTAGCCTGCAGCGCGCCGTACCAAGGAGTTCACTGGTTAGCTCCGCTGTCCACCACGACAGCGGAAGCGGCAGTGAGCCGGCCCATCTCAGATAAAAACGTCGGCCGACAAGGGCCGGAACTTCTTCAGGACGAGGATGATGAACATGGAAGTTCAGGAAGAACTCATCAGCCGGTTTCTTCGCTATGCCGCGATCGAGAGCCAAAGCAACGGCCGCTCGCAATCCTTGCCGTCCTCACCCGGACAGGCTGCTCTTGCCACCTTGCTCGTCGACGAGATGCGCGCCGTAGGACTGGAGGACGTCCTCATCGACGAGCATGCCATCGTGACGGGAGTCAAACGTGGCAACCGGTCTGAGGTACCACGGATCGGCTTCATCGCGCATCTCGACACGGTCGATGTCGGCCTCTCGCCCTTCGTCCGCCCACAAATCCTTCGCTTCGAAGGCGAGGACCTTTGCCTCAACGCCCGAGAAGACATCTGGCTCCGGGTCGCCGAACATCCGGAAGTTCTTGACTGGTTGGGGGAAGACATCATCGTCGGTGACGGCACCAGCGTGCTCGGTGCGGATAACAAGGCCGCCATCGCAATCATCATGACGATGCTTGCCCGGCTCGATCAGCAGGTCGGCCACGGCGACGTCTTCATCGCCTTCGTGCCGGACGAGGAAATCGGATTGCGCGGCGCCAAGGCGTTGGACCTCTCCCGCTTCCCTTGTGATTTTGCGTACACGATCGACTGCTGCGAACTTGGCGAGGTGGTCCTGGAGACATTCAACGCTGCATCCTGCGAGATCGTCTTAACCGGCGTCAGTGCGCACCCGATGTCCGCAAAGGGAACGCTCGTCAATCCGCTGCTGATGGCGATGGACTTCATCTCCCACTTCGACCGCGAGGAGACGCCTGAATGCACGGAGGAACGCCAGAGCTTTTTCTGGTTCAAGGACCTCACCGCCACCGACAGCGAGGCAGTATTGACGGCATTGATCCGGGATTTCGACACAGATGGCTTCAATCGGCGAAAACGCCGGATCGCCGAGGTCGCGGAACAAATGCGATCACGTTATCCCACCGGGAATGTCCGCTACCAGGTCACCGACACCTATCGAAACATCTCCACGAGCCTCGCTCGCGACGATCGTGCCGTCGCTCTTCTTTTCAATGCCATGGAGGATCTCGGGATCGAGAAAAAAGTGATCCCGATGCGCGGCGGCACCGATGGCGCGGTCCTCTCGGCCAGAGGGATACCGACACCGAACTTCTTCACCGGCGCCTACAACTTCCATTCACGTTACGAGTTTCTGCCGGTACCAGCATTCGAAAGGTCGTTGGAAGTTGCGCTAAAAATTTGCCAATTGGCGGCGAGTTGCTGAGAGTGTTGCAAGCCGATGGCTGACTACTGTGAACTGGTTGATCTTCTAGGCAGCGCCTCAGGCAGCATTATTCGCGAGGATATCCAAGTTCTCGACGATGAAATTGCCGATCAGGATTTTGAAGCCGACGACTAGGAACATTTGACCTTGCCAAATGTTCAGCGGAATGGATCGTGCGGCCAAACTCTCCTGTAACCGTGCTTCCGCCCTTTGCACGTGGCTGCGCGGTCCACCTCGATTCTTCACGCATTGGTATCTTACCTTACGGAAGGCTTTTTGTGTGCTGGCGGAACGCTCTCGGCAGTTAAGTCGTTGAAATCGCGGATTGCGCGGCCATCCACAAACGCGCATCCGGCCGGCGACCTGGCCCTGTGCTGAACACCCCGTCTGTCAGGGCCGTTTTTTGTCCGGAACCGCACTAATACCTTTGGGCTAATTTACCGGGAGATAGTCTCGCCCATTTTATAAGGGCCGCGCACCCCTATGAGCGGTATTCGTCACTTTTCCCTTTTGCCCCGCCGATCGACCGCGGGGCTCTTTTTTGCCAATCGCCTTTCACGAACGCCGCGCAAGTTCCCGCTACCTCCCGCGAACGATCCCCTAGCCGCCGGATGGCATCAGTGAAGGTGACGCCCATCGCCATACCGACGAGGAGTATGAAGAGGACAACCAAGGAACATTCGACCTTCTCGAACGTTGGGTGGACTGGATCGTGCGGCCCCCACCATCCCATGACCGTGCATACGCCCTTTGCACGTCGCTGCGCGATCCACCTCAATTCTTCGCGCATCGGCAACCGCTTTTGTGCGAAATCGCACTAATACTTTCAGGCTGGTTTACCGGCAGATCGTCTCACCCATGTAATAGAGAGCCGCCATTTTGCGCGGCGAGATCATCACTTTCCTCTGCCCCGCCGATCGACAGCGGGGCTTTTTTTGAACATTGCGTCTGGAACTTCGCGCGGCACGAGATGTTAGGCACCATCACTTTGGCTACACTTTCAATGACATCTGGGCCTGCGCACGTCAGACGCGGACGTCTTCGGAGTCGCACTTAGTTTGAGATTTTCTTCACCGCGAATCTCAAATTATCTGCCAAATTAGATCTCAACAGCCGCATTCTTACGTTTAAGTGCCAACCGACACCTTCGCCAGCATCGACCCCAAGCACGAAAGGCCCCGCGTGGGCGGCTAAGTGCTCCAGAAAACTCCGGCTACTTAACAGCGAAATCTGACACGCCATTGATAGCGAGAAGATTGCACTATAGATTTACAGGCGCGGCAATCGGCCGCCCTATCATCAGGAGCTTTCATGCCTACCGGGACTGTAAAATTTTTCAACGAAGACAAAGGCTTTGGCTTCATCACCCCCGAGAATGGCGGGACGGACGTATTTGTGCATGTCTCCGCTCTGCAACGAGGCGGATCTTTGAAAGAAGGACAAAGGGTAAGCTACGAGCTAGGCCAGGACCGCAAAACTGGAAAGTCGAAAGCGGAAAACGTCAGCGCGCTCTGATCAACGTTTAAGACGGTCGGAGTGAGCTGCCGGCATCCTAATGAACGACCGCCGGCCTCTCGGACCTCGTCGAATGCAGATGCAAAAGCATGACGCCATGCTTGAGATGGAGTTCGGCGGGCTCATATCCCTCCTCCAATCGCTTTGCCCGCCCGGGTCACGCTCGCCATACAGTCCGAAATTCGGAACAACTCGGGATGCTCGCTCTAAGATGACAAGTCAGACCGAAAGTTGCTAAAATCTCGCCATCTCGCCATCTCGCCATCTCGCAACGTGCAGGTCTGGTCATGTCGAATATCATGCACAACCAAATTATCGCTCTTACCGATGAGTTTATCGAGCGCGTGCGCGCGGATGACGAAAGATCGTTCGGGCTCAGAGAGTTTTCGGTATTTGCCAGCGGCCGTTTGGGCTATGAGGCGACGATGTGGGATCCGGACCTGGAGGGCTCCTTGATCAAGCGGTTCAACGATCATTACGATCTGGTCAGGCAGCCGCTCGGCATGAGATGGGACTTTCTAAACGGCTACGTGGAGAGACATCTCTGAGCCCGCTCCGCCGCGACCTCGTCGGCAATCGGCAAGCCCTGCAATTTTCTAGGCGTTAAGAATTTGATTGCGCCATCGGCCATGCGTCCGACCATTTGCATTTCGGCTTGTATTCTTCCGATGCCATCATCTCAAATGCCATTTTCTTTTTATGCATTCCCTGATGTAATCGTCGGATGGTCAAATCTCCGCCACCAAAACCGCTGCTCGCCACCGATATGCCGGTTCGTTCAAGAGCCCGCAGGCCGCGAGATCCGGCCCAGCCGAACCTTCCCCTCGATTCCATGCCCGCGCGCATCGAGCCATGTCTGGCACTTGCAAAAGCGAAGCCGCCGAAGGGACCAGACTGGGTCTTCGAAATCAAATGGGACGGGTATCGTCTCGCGGTGCACATCGAACCCAGGCGCGTCCGGATCATCACGAGAGGCGGGCATGATTGGACGCATCGCTTTCCGGCAATCGCAGAAGCCGCAAAGCAGCTCGGCGTAGCTACTGCGATACTTGACGGCGAGGCAGTCGTTCTCGACGAGCAGGGGCGGCCGAATTTCGGATTGCTGCAGCAATCGCTTGGCGGGCGTGGCGGCAAACGCACGTCCGGCGAAGCACTCTTCATGGCTTTCGACCTGCTCTACTTCGATGGACATGACCTCACCGAGGTGGAATTGTCCGGCAGGCGTCATCTGCTCGAAGACCTGGTCGCCGGCAAGGAGGGCGACATTCGACTTTCCGAAGAGGTCGAGGCAGACGGCGATCAACTGCTTGCTGCCGCGTGCGCGCACGGCCTCGAGGGCATCATCGCCAAGAACCGGCACAGCACTTACCGCTCCGGCCGCCTCGGCGATTGGTTGAAGATCAAATGCCTCCAGAGCGACAGCTTTGTGATCGTCGGCTATGAGCAGTCCATGGTCGCGCGGGCCGGAATCGGCTCCCTGCTGCTTGCGGCGCGCAAGGGCGATGGGCTCGTCTATGTCGGGAATGTCGGGACCGGCTTCAAGGAAAGTGTCGCATGGGCGCTGCGCTCTATGCTCGATCGCCTGACGGTGAAGAAGCCGCCCGTCGAATACAAGGACCGATCGAAGGGCATTGTCTGGGTGCAGCCGACGCTGATTGCTGAGATCGAATACCGGGCATGGACGCACGACGGCAAGCTCAGGCACTCGTCATACAAGGGGCTGCGCGAGGTGCAGGACAACGCCGCGATTTACGAAATCGAGTGACCCAATCGAGAAGCACTATGCTTCAGCGATCTTACGCGCCGTCAGATTGTCTCCTGCATGCCATCTCGAGCGCGTCCAATTACGTTCGACTGCCCGCAAAGATGAGGCTGGCGGTAGTGTTGACTCTATAGTCCGTTCAGCCGAGAACAGGCGATGAAATAGAGGGGAAATAATGATGGCTGATGAGAACAACATAGGACCGGTTGCTGCAGTTGAGACGACGGAGGTGGAGGCAAAAACACCTGCTGCCAAGAAGCAGAGGTCGCCACAGCGCCCGACGACGGCCGTCGAACCGGCGCGATCTGCATCAAAGGCAGATGCTGCAAAGTCGCAGGTCACCAAGCCACGGGCATATAGCGAGCAGGAAAAAACCGGCAAGCTCAAGCTGATCGAGACGGCAGTCACCGAAGGAAAGAGCAGCCTCAAGGACGCGATCAAGACTGCCGGCATATCGGAGCAGACCTACTATAACTGGAAGCGGAGCGCGACGCCAGCTGTTCAGAAGAACGAGAAGCCGGCTCCGGCCAGCGATGAGCTGGCAGATCTTGTTCAGCTCGAAGAGGAGAACCAGAAGCTTCGCAAGCGTCTGGCGGAAAAGTTGCGCGCGGAAAATACGGAACTGCGCAAGAGGCTCGGGCTGGATTGATTCACGAGCGGGGCCGTGCAGGCGGTCATTTTCTCGACTGGCCGCCTGATTGCGTAACGCCGGAGACTGGGCTCGCCTCCAAATCCCGCCGATAGGGCGAGCGATTGCTGGGCGAATATTTCCTGCGGATAGCTCCTCAAAGCCCGTTGACTACGAGGTTGCCGACGCGAAGTATTCGTCGTTGTCTCGCGCGCTGGCCAGTTGCAGCGCCCGGTGAGGCGATATATAGGCCCCGCCGGGCAGGAACGCAGTGGCGCCAGTCGGCGCTGGCTGTGCTACGAGTTGCTTAAGGTTGAAATCATATGAAAACGCCACAACGGAAATTCGTTGTTGAATTCAAGTCGGGTCGGCGAGCGATGAAGGCCCGGACCAAATCAATTTGGGGTGACACTGATCTCAAAGCCCTCGCCCGTGAAGCGGAAGATAGCGCACCGCATCCGTTCAATTCAGATGGAGCACCCGGTACGCCTGACCAAGGTCGAGAAATGCCGTGTGATCCGATGAACCCGGGTAACGCTAGCGAACACGCAAGTGAGGCCATCGTTGCAGGCACGGCGACACCATCGGGCAACGGCGCAGTCGGTGAAGTGCCAAATCAACATGAGGCCAGCGTACTTGCCGCCGAAGTTGTTGCGCAAGTGCCGGAGAGTAAACCAGGGCCGCAGCCTCGGACAACGTCAACGGGTACTCCTCGAAAGCATGTTAAGCGCGGTCCCATTGCGATGGTCAGGAACAAGCCCCGAAGTGCGGAATCCGTGACTGCTCGGGATGTGATTTCCCTTGAGGAAGTAGCTACCCTTGATGCAGAGAATAAGCGGCTCAAGAAACTACTGACTGAACAGCTCCATCGACAGAACTTGCAGCTCAAGAAGATGCTTGAGCGGTATGATGTCACGTAAGCTGCTCCGAGAAATGTCCCGCGCCGGGGCGAGGCCGTGGTTCTCGATACTGCCGGTTTCGGCGATGAGACGCCTGCAAACAAGTAGTGGAAGCGACCCAGGCTAAGGCAGATGCGCGATGACAGCCGAGGGATCCTCATGTATGGTTGCCGCCCGGCGGGGTGCCGGCATCAAGGAGGACTTCGGTCCGATGCACGGTTCAATGGTAGCGTGGGCAAAGTGGGAGTTCGCGGATGCTTGAGTTGTCGGCCTTGGAGCCTGAATGCTTCTACTGGGCAAGACGCAGGGAAACCGGAGGCGCCTGGGAGATCGTGCAAATTTCAACGGTGTTTGGCGCCGCTCGCGACTATTGGACCGTCGCCAGGACCGGATCGGATGTCCACCAGATGGTGGACGACTACGAGTTTCTGGTGAGAATTGCACTGCCGGAGGCCGATATTACTCCTCTATCGCAGGCCGCCGAGTAAGCACCGACGGTGGAAAGGCCGACTGCGGCCTGCAACCGTGACGAATTCTTTTTTCTCGGATGTGCGGTTGGGGTCTTCGGTCAATCAGGCGGGGCAGACGACTTGGTGCGCGTCGTTGTCAGAGATTTCGGTACGACGCCGAGCCGCAGCCGGCCGGTTCCAACCCTAGCGTACCGCTACCGACGCTCCTTCGCCTTCAAACTGCTCATCTGCAATTGCATCGTCGAGGACCTGGATGTCCTCGCGAACAATGCTGCTGAGACTGCCTAGAAGGTCAGCCAGTTCGAAGTCACGATCCTCTGCGGCCTTTGCGGCTCGTGCCTCGGCCTTGGCGACGTAAAATTGGAAAATGTGCCGCTTTCCGTTCAGCTCTTCAAAACTCGACATGACAATGGTCCTCTTCGTCGGTGTTGCGCATAGGCATACTCGCTGTAATGGGAAGAGCAAAGCCCTCCCGCGCCATATTGGATAATGCGCGATTTATGGCGGCTGAATTCCTACGTCTTTTCCATTGGTCGTGAACTCCAGCCATCTGAGGAGCGAATCCATCCAATCCTCTTCGTGGTGGGAGGCGGGACGACCTTGCGCGGTTGGAGCAAGTTCAGGCATGGTGACGTCAGGTTTGTCTTCGACCTGTGCAACCAGGAAGTCCCGATAGGGCGACAGCTTTCCTCCACCGGCCGTCCTTGTCCGGCAGGCGTTATCGTGCCGGTTCGGTCTCGGCGCTGCAGCGGTTTGATCGCACTGCTGTCGCTGATAGCGAAATGCCGGGCAGCGGCGCGGCGTGATTGGCCGCTGGCGAGCGTCGAAACAACGCGCCGACGAAGATCAACAGAATGAGATTTTCCCATGTGATTCACCTCCAAAGGCAGTGAAACACAGCGATACCCGCAAGAAAACCCATTCGATTCTCAATTCAAGTGCGGTGCTCGAGGCATCCATGTGGCAGCAAGGTTGGAATGTCCGTTTGTGTGCAAAGTAGAAGTGGCATTTTGGGCGTCTTCAGCCATTCAGAAATGCGACACCCGAGCGCCGACGACCAGCACAAGCTTTCGATTGCTCATATCGTCCTCCCGCGGTGGCGCAAGGCGTCGAGTAGGTTGGATTCCATTTGCGGTGCTCGTTGTTCAAACAGTTTTATGGCGTCAAGTTGGTCGTCCACAGAGAGGAGCTCGCCAAAGCAGTCTCGAGGTTACTTGCCGAAGACATGCCTTGCCATCCCGCCGAAGTGATCAGCCATCGAGATGTGATAACACACTTGACCGCCCATTTATTTTCGGCTAACTGATTTTTACTTTCTGTAAAAATAAAACGTCTCTAGGGAGCAGATGCGTTGAAGCCGAACCGTAGCCGACGCGAGACCCGTGCGGCGACCCTCAACTACATTTGGTGCAATGGTGGCGCCTACAGACCTGATTTGGCTGAGAATCTTGTACTGACTGATGCAAGTATCTCCCGGATTGTAGCCGAGCTGAAGTCAGAGGGCGTGATCGCCGAGACGCGCCATACGGCGCCTTATCAAGGCGGACCGAGCGCGTTTTTTACATTGAGTAAAAATAGGCATGTCGGTGCGATTGAGGTCTCCAACAATTCAATCCACGTGGGCGTGGCAGCGGTGACCGGCGAGCCGATATTCATCGAACGTCTCCCCCTTGTCGACGGGGCGGATCCGCTGGTCGTGGAGGATGCCATGTCAAAGGCGGTAGGTGCATTGGCCAGCGGCTGCGCCAGATACGGCACACAACTCGAACAGATTGCCGTCGCCCTCCCCGGATATGGCGTCGGGCGCATCACGAACCCGATCATACCGCTTAACACAGGAAATTTACTCAAAAGCCTAGAGCATGCATTTCCAGACGTGGCCACGGAGATTGCCAACTCAATTGCTGCGCGTGCGATCGCCCATCGTACCCGAATGCGGGTCGGGCATCTCGGAAGTCCCAGCTTTTATGTGTTCGTCGGCCATGGTGTGGCGGCAGCCGTCGTCGATGAGTTTGCTGAAAGCGGAGACGTTACGCCCTGTGAAATCGGCCATATGGTCTTTGATCCGAAGGGTCCTAAATGTCGCTGCGGCAATTTCGGTTGCGTCGAAACCTATCTCTCCACTGCCGCGATCGCGCCGTGCCTGAAGGTTGAAGAGGTCGCTATTTTGGACCTCGGCGACAAGTGGCCCGAGCGCATTCCCATCGCGTCGAAAGCGGAAGCAGAACTTGGCGAGCGGCTGACTCGCTTGGGTCTTACCATCGGCAATGCGCTGAACATCGTCCAGACCCGTCGTGTCCTGGTTGGTGGATGGCCTGTCGGCCTTGGGAACAAGAGCATTGCCGCTATCCGCAAGGGCATAAACGCCTCGCTGTTCGGTGGGGCCGACGATGTCGAATTGCGGCTGGTGGAATCGGAGTTGGGTCGGGAGCCTTCTTCGGCCCTGTCCCTTGCGACTTTTGCATATCTGCGCCGCGGAGGAACATCGTCACAGGTTGCAATAGTGAAAAATGCGACTGCGGGAAACATTGCCGGCGTGCAGGACTAACTTCAAACGGGAGGATCCGATATGAAACTACATCTTTTGGTCGCCAGCTTTCTGGCGGCGAGCGTGGCGTTTGCAGGTGCTGCATCCGCTGAGTCCATACTGCGCATCAAGCCGTCGGGCGACGTCAAGGCTCTCGACCCCATGCTTGGCTCGGATTCGATGGCGCGCAACTACGGCTACATGGTCTACGACACCCTGTTCGCCTTGGACGCCGATCTGAAAATCCAGCCGCAAATGGTCGAGAAATGGGCGACGTCCTCAGACGGGAAAATATACACCTTTACGCTGCGCGATGGTCTGAAATTCAGCGACGGCGCTCCTATCACAGCCAAGGACGTGATTTCTTCACTGAAGCGCTGGAGTGTAAACGATAGCCTTGGTCAGCAGATGATGACCAACGGAGCAACCTTCGTCGAGGTCGATAATCGCACATTCACCCTCTCCTTGTCGAAACCCTGGGGTTTGGTGCTTGACGCTCTTGGGAAGGCGGGCGCGCCGGTTCCTTTCATTATGCCGGCTCGCGTCGCCGACGCGACACCGCCGACGACTCCGGTGACCGACTATACCGGTTCGGGACCATTCATGTTTCTTGCAAAAGAGTGGGTTCCCGGTGCCAAGCTAGCTTTTGTACGAAACCCGAACTACACGCCACGCGCCGAACCGGCGAGTGGTCTTGCAGGCGGCAAGACCGCAAAAATGGATCGAGTGGAATGGGTGATCATACCGGACCAGCAGACCGCACTCGACGCCCTTGGCAAAGGTGAGATCGACATCAACGAGGATCTCTCTGCTGACTTGATACCGTTGGCCAAGGAGACGAAGGGCGTGACGGTAGCCAAACAGGACGACATCGGCGTCGCGCAACAAATCCGTCTCAACACCATCAAGCCACCCTTCAACAATGTGAAGATACGCGAGGCATTGCTGTATGCGGTGAACGGGGATGATTTTCTCGCGGCGGTTATCAGCGATCCATCTTTGGGCAAGGCGTGTAAGTCCTTTTACACCTGCTCCTCACCGTACCACACGGAGGCTGGTTTCCCTTCTCCGGATCTCGAGACGGCCAAAAAAATGGTCGCCGAAAGCGGCTATGACGGCACCCCTGCGGTCCTGCTTGATGCGACGGAAAATGCCAACATTCATGCGTTTGTGACAGTGGCTGACCAGTTACTCCAGGAAATCGGCATCAAAACCAAGGTCGAGGCGATGGACTGGGCAACCGTCACAAGCCGTCGTGCAAGCAAGGAGCCGGTTGATGCCGGCGGATGGTCTATCTTCATTTCCGGTCCTGGGGGGCTCGATTTCCTTGAACCGGTCGGCCATCTGGGACTGCGATCGAACTGTGAAAAGGCTTGGTTCGGTTGGCCTTGTGACGCTGATATCGAGGCGATGCGAGCAAGCTTTGCCGACCTGACAAATCTCGATGAGCGCAAAGCGCTTGCCGAGAAGATCCAGCTTCGCGCGCTTCAGACGGTGCCTTACATTCCGATCGCGACGCAGTATCAGATCCGCACCTATCGCAACGATCTGTCGGGTCTCCTCACGCCCCCTGCTCCCGTCTACTGGAATGTCGAGCGGAAGTAGCATTCTTCCTCCTGGGGGGTCGAAGCCGCCCCCCGGGCTTGCACTCTAGCCACCATCGAGGAGTCTCGAATGCTTACCTTCGTATGTCGACGGCTGCTGTCCACAATACCCGTGATGCTGTTCATCGCCTTGTTCGTATTCAGCCTTCTCTATCTCGCACCGGGCGACCCCGCCGCGCTGATTGCGGGCGACCAGGCGTCGCAGACGGAGATCGATGCCATTCGTGTCACCTTGGGATTGGATCAGCCATTTTATATTCGCTTCGTCGGCTGGCTCGGCCATGCGTTGCGCGGCGATTTGGGTATCTCAATCTTTTCTCAATTGCCGGTCACAACTCTCATCGGTCAACGGTTGGAGCCAACGCTCTCATTGATGCTGCTCACCGTGATCATATCCGTCTGCATTGCAGTTCCGATGGGTGTTCTGGCGGCAGCCAATCAGGGACGCTGGATCGACAGGGCTGTTATGGCGATCGCCGTGTTCGGTTTCTCCGTGCCCGTTTTCGTGGTCGGCTATCTTCTCAGCTGGGTGTTCGCCATTCGGCTCGACCTCCTGCCAGTTCAAGGTTATACCCCGCTGGCCGAAGGTTTTGCTCCATTTCTTGCCAATCTTATCCTTCCGGCGATAGCGCTTTCCTGCGTCTATATAGCGTTGATCGCACGCATCACACGAACCTCGATGATCGACGTGTTGTCGCAGGATTACATTCGCACCGCGCGCGCAAAGGGACTTGGTCAAGGTCCCGTTCTCTTCATCCATGCCCTGAAGAATGCATCGGTTCCGATCGTCACGGTCATCGGTATCGGCATCGCCCTGCTGATAGGTGGCGCCGTGGTCACCGAGACTGTCTTTGCCATACCGGGAGTCGGGCGCCTTGTCGTCGATGCCATTCTACGGCGCGATTATCCGGTCATCCAGGGTGTCGTCCTGCTGTTTAGCGTCGCCTACGTCCTGATCAATCTTGCAATCGACCTTCTCTACACCGTTCTTGATCCAAGGGTGCGCTACTGATGACGATCAAATCCAATATGATCGCGAGTGGCGATCTTTTCCCGTCGGAACCGAGGCGCGGCAGGGTCGCTACGTTCGTTCGCCGCCATCCCACTATTGTCGCGGGAGGAGGTATACTGTTGCTGATGGTGCTGATTGCTGTTTTTGCGCAGTGGATCGCAACGATCGATCCCGACAAGATCGCTCCCATCAAACGCAACCGTGAACCCACGGCCGAGTTCTGGTTCGGAACCGATATGCTGGGGCGCGACCTCTTTTCGCGTGTCGTGTACGGCGCGCGCGTCTCGCTGCTCGTGGGCTTCGCGGTGGCCGTGTGCGCCACGGTTCTGGGGCTTTTAACCGGACTGGCGGCAGGCGCCTACAGAAAGCTCGACATGGTGATCATGCGCCTGATGGACGGCTTGATGTCCGTTCCTCCCATCCTTTTGGCTATTGCGCTGATGGCGGCGGTCGGCGGTTCGGTTTTCAACGTGATCCTGGCGATTTCGATCGCAGAATTTCCGCGGATGAGCCGGCTGGTGCGGGGGCTTGTGCTTTCGATCCGCGAACAGGCCTATATCGACGGTGCGATCGCATCGGGTTCCTCCACGCCGAAGATCATTGTGAAGCATATCCTGCCGAACACGCTCGGTCCGGTGATGGTCCAGGCGACCTATATCTGTTCGGCTGCGATGATCACCGAAGCCGCGTTGTCCTTCATTGGCGCTGGAACGCCCCCGTCCATCCCCAGCTGGGGTGGCATCATGAATGAGGGCCGAATGCTCTGGCAAATCAAGCCGTACATCATTCTGTTCCCGGCGGTCTTCCTGTCGTTGACCGTGCTGGCTGTCAATCTGCTCGGGGATGGTCTGCGCGATGCACTTGATCCGCGTGCGGCAAGCCGAATCTGAAGGAGGAGCAAAAAATGCCCATTCTCAATGTGAGCGAATTGCGCACCCACTTCCGCGGCGAGCGCGGTCCGGTTCGCGCGGTGGAGAACGTCTCGTTTACGCTGGAGAGCGGGACCCTAGCAATTGTCGGCGAATCCGGCTCAGGAAAATCGGTGACGTCACTGTCCATAATGCGACTTTTGGCAGGCGGCAGGGCGCGTAGCAGCGGGCGGATCGAGTTTTTAGGGCGGGATATTCTTTCGCTTGGCGAGGCCGAGATGCGGCAGATCAGGGGCAATGAGATCGGCATGATCTTTCAGGAGCCCATGACGTCCCTCAATCCGGTCCTCACCATCGGTCGGCAGATTGCCGAAACGCTGATCCTGCACCAGCACCTCTCCCGGGCGCAGGCGCGCGCACGCGCGATCGAGATGTTGCGGCTGGTGGATATACCTGCTGCCGAACAACGGATCGACGAGTATCCGCATCAACTGTCCGGCGGCATGCGCCAACGGGTCATGATCGCGATGGCGCTGGCTTGCGAGCCGAAGCTGCTCATCGCCGACGAACCGACGACTGCACTCGACGTGACGATACAGGCCCAGGTCCTCGAACTGATGGCGGATCTGCAGAAGCGCACCGGCACGGCAATTATTCTGATCACGCACGATCTCGGGGTGGTTGCGGATGTCGCCGATCGAGTCATCGTGATGTATGCCGGGCGGACGGTCGAAGAGGCCACCACGAAGGATCTCTTTCGGCGGCCCCTTCATCCCTATACGCGTGGTTTGCTCGCAACAATCGCCAAACTCGGCTCGTCGCTTGACGACAATGCCCCGTCCAGACTGACGGAGATCCCCGGCCAGGTGCCGAGCCTTCACGAATTCATACCGGGTTGCGCCTTCGCGTCACGCTGCCCGCATGCCACGGTTCTCTGTCGTCATACCGCCCCTGGCTTTGAAGCGGTGGAACCGGGCCACAAGGTTGCTTGCCATCACGTTGAACGGAGACTGCAGGCATGACGAATGAAACCCCCGTACTTGAGCTTAGAAACCTGCAGAAGCATTATTTCCTGCGCCCGGACTTTTGGGGCAGGCCGACGGCAACCGTGCATGCCATGGATGACGTGAGCTTGGCGCTCAAGCGCGGAGAGACGCTTTCGATTGTTGGAGAAAGCGGCTGTGGGAAATCCACTCTCGGAAAGACAATTGTTCGTCTCCAAGACCCCACAAGCGGCGAATTCCTGCTGAATGGCGAAAGGGCGGATAGGCTTCAAGGCGCTGCTCTGAAGGCATTCCGCGCCCGGGTGCAGATAATCTTCCAGGATCCTTTTTCGAGCCTCAATCCGCGGATGAGCGTCCGTGAAACTCTCGCGGAGCCACTGGTGAACTTCGGGCTAGCGGCGAGCAGAGCCGACATCGACGCAAAAATAGCATCTCTTCTCGACATGGTCGGTTTGCCGCGCGATGCCGCAAACCGCTACCCTCACCAGTTCTCTGGTGGCCAGAGGCAGCGTATAGCCATTGCCAGAGCGTTGGCACCGAGTCCGGACGTTATCGTGTGCGACGAGGCTGTTTCCGCGCTGGACGTCTCCGTTAAAGCGCAAATCGTCAACCTGCTTGGCGACATACAGAAGGAAACCGGTCTGGCGCTCATCTTTATCAGTCACGATCTGGCGATCGTTGAGCATCTTACGCACCGTGTCGCGGTCATGTATCTCGGTCACGTTGTCGAAGAGGGAGCACGACGGGAAATATTCGGGACGGCGGCTCATCCCTATACGCGTGCGTTGATTTCCGCCGCGCCCAACCCGACCGTGGAAGAAAAGAAGCCTCGCATCTTGTTGAAAGGCGACGTTCCAAGCCCGCTTGCTCCACCGTCTGGTTGTCGCTTTCATACCCGTTGTGCCTTTGCCATTGACCGCTGCCGCGCTGAAGTGCCACGGCTACGTCCGGTAGGAGGCGATCACTCCGTCGCCTGCCATTACGACTTCAACCGTGATGGGGTTCTGATACAGCATGCACACTGATCTTCCGCGAGATCCTGATTCGGGCTGCTTCGTCACGACGGATGCGGGAAGGCTTGAAGGACGGCATACTGGCGAAGCTATACGGTTCCTGGCCATTCCCTGTGCCAAGGCCCCGACGGGCAAGGCCAGATTTCGTCCGCCGGAGAGCCTGGAGCCTTGGGCGGGAGTGCGATCGACTGACGGTTTCGCATCCGTCGCGCCGCAGCTACCCGATTCGGGCTTCTACCCTGGCGATCCGGACGCAATGCCGCCTCGTCCGATGAGCGAAGACTGCCTTTATCTCAACGTCTGGAGGCCCGTATCGCCAGGACCCCATCCGGTGCTCGTGTGGCTTCACGGTGGCTCGCAGTTGATCGGCGGAACCTCACGCCCGGTCTATGACGGGAGCGTGTTTGCCCGTGCCGGCATCATATGTGTGACAGTTGGTTATCGGCTTGGCGCGTTCGGCTTCCTGGAACTCGGAGAGCAGCTTGGCACGGAGTATGTTGACAGCGGCAACTGCGCGCTTCGTGACCAACTTGCCGCTCTGGAGTGGATAAGGGATAATATTGCCGGTTTCGGCGGTGATCCCGCTCAGATCACCCTTGGCGGGGAATCCGCTGGCGGCAAGAATGTGGCGGCCCTGATGGCAGCCCCCGCCGCGCAGGGATTGTTCCATGCCGCCATCGTCATTTCGGGAGGCGCGGATACCGTCTCGTCTCGGGCAGAAGCGGAAGCTGTTACTCAGCGATTTATCGACATTGCGGGCTTTCCCGCTTCGCATCTGCTGGATGCTTCGATGGAGAAAATCCTGACCTGGCAAGCGATGCTCTTGCGTTCGGGGATCCGAAAACTTCCTTTCCGTCCGGTGTACGGCGGCGATTTTCTACCACGGAGCCCGCTCGCTGCAATCGAACATGGTCAGGGAGTCTCGGTTCCCTTGCTGATCGGAACGTCTCGCGACGAGTCCCTTCCAGCCGTCCAAGCGATGATTGCAGAAGAATCTTGGCGGCAGGATCAACTCAGCCATCTGAATCCAGAGAGGCTGGCAGCAGTCGAGACGCGGTTCCGAGCCGCCTATCCTGAACTGACATGGAGGGAGAGCCGCCTGCGCCTTTTGTCGGCCGAGGAGTACGGCCTCCCTTCCGTGCGTCTCGCGGATGCCCATGCGTCGGCGGGTAATCCGACATGGATGTATCGGCACGATCGCGGCTTGGCGGCCGGTCCGCTTGCTGGCTTTGCCCCCCATATATCTGACCTCAACTGGGTGTGGGGGCGGTCATCCGACGCCCAACACCGGCGCGGGATGGATGATCTCCATATAACGATCTGCAATTTTGTGAAGGAGAATCGTGCATCGTGGGACCAGTATAGTGTCCCGCACCGTCGCACGGCGCTCTTTGGGAATTCACGTTGCGTGGTAGATGATCCCTCTCGGAACATTCGTAATTTGTTCGAAGATACAGCTGATGCGTATCCCGAATAATAATCCTACTGAAGGGCTGCCGGGAAAGCGGCTACGGCAGGGCCTCGATGTAGAACTCCGCTTTATGGCCCACAGAGCGTGTCAGTTTTTCCAGGTCCGGTGGTCCAGCCCGAGAGAACAAGTTCACGTCAATTGAGGGTTTTGAGGTAGGATATGACGTCCTTCCGATCTTGTAGATCCGGGATGCGAGTAACCATCGTAGTGCCGGGAACGAGCTTCTTCGGCTCGCTCAAATACTCTTCAAGGGTCTCCTCTGTCCAAATGATTTCCGATTCAATCAACGCTTTAGAGAAGCGCGCGTTTCCGACAGTTGCGGCCGTGCGCCCAACAACGCCGGCCAGCGTTGGACCGATCTTACGGGTTCCATCAGTTGAGTGACAGGCACTGCAGCGGGCAAAGAGCTTCTCCCCTCGAGCCACATCCCCTTCGGCTTGAGCAACCGCGGGACACAGCACTAACGTAAAGAGCAGCACTATTGACGGGCGTAGCATATTCATCGACGTGGTCATTCCTCACTCGTTTTGCTTAAGCTTCCAGGCGCCGTGCGACTCCGTATGGTTACGCTTCGTGCCAGACATTGTTTCCACAGAGATACTGGCTGTGGAAATTAGGCGGTAGCGCCGCCATCGCGCCGCGATTTGAAGGGCGCCGTACTCCGTTTCCCAAGAAGAGCTTCTGGCCAGTCTTGCGCCTGCCAAACATATCCTGGAGCTTCCGGTGAAAACCTGATCACCTGTAACGCTCCAAGCCGCCATAGCCGCTGAAGCTGATGCGTGTAAACCGGGCTTACCCCAGTTCGGCCTGGTAAATCTCCTTCAAAATCGAAACGAACGTGCGCGTGAGGCGCGTGTGCTGACCTATGCGGATGGTTCCGATCGGCCGGTGCTCCTGCTTGATCGGAAAGGCGATCCTGACAAGTTTCCCGTTCGCCAGCTTCGGATCGACATGATGCGTTTGAAATGCCGAGAGAAACTGGGAATTCTGCGTGATCGCGCGCCGCAAGGGGATCATGTCGACCTCGATGGCAACGTCGGGGCCTGGCGTCCCGGATTCTTCGAATACTGAGGTGATTAGACGAGTGATCGACACATCCGGCGGCCCCAGAACCCATCTGGAGCCGGCGATATCCTTGATCGACGGCGACGGATTATTCACCAGAGGATGGGAGGAGCTTGCGAAAACGGCCACCTCCTCTTCGGCAAGGACATCCTGCACCAACCCGTCCGCCTCCGACCCCTTGAGAATGTAGTAGAGCACGATGTCGAGGTTATCCTGCTGCAATCCCGCCAGCATCTCCGCTGCGGAGCCAAACCGAAGCTCGATGCGGAATTCGGGATGCTTTTCCACCAGGCGCACCACGCTTTTGCAGAAGGGAAGCAGCGGGTGAACCATGACCACGCCCACCCTGAGAAGTTGGGCGGACGTATCCTGATGCAATTTGATGGCGGTTTCGGTCTTTCCGACCTGTTTCTTTATGTCGGTGGCATGCGTGAAGACCAATTCTCCGAATGCGGTCAGTTCGACGCCCTTCGGAGTTCTGGTGACAAGCGCGCCTCCAAGCCGCGCTTCCAACTGCTGGAGCGTTCGGGTCAGGGACGACTGCGATACGTTGAGCCCATGGGCGGCGCGGTTGATGCTCCCCAGTTCCACGATGGAATGGAACGTCATTAGGCCGTTCAGAGTTACCCAATGCATGTCGCCGTTTCCCCAGGCCAAACGATCTGGCTCATCCTGCTCTTCTCAGCAGCCATTCCCGTATCGCCTCCTCATCCGCCCGAACCGGCCGGTGCCCCGCCTCCACCATCTCCAGGCTGACATCGGCACCGGCAAGCGCCAGGTGGGCCGCGAGTTTGAGGCTTTCGTCCGGCCGCACCGTTTCGTCCAGGGAGCCCGCAACGATAAGGACAGCCGCGCCATCGGTCCTTGCCGAAGGGACATCCTCGAAGGGAATAGCTGGCCGAAGCGGGATCGCCGCATCGAAGGGCGCATTTCCACGGTAGAGACAAGCCATCAGGATATTCGCTCCGTTCGACAGGCCAAGAACGAGCGGCGGCTGCACGGCGTCCTTAGAAATAAATCTACGCATGAAATCGTTGAGACGGCTGCCCTGTCACGCAAATCCTCTTCGTCGAACAATCCGGGGCCGACCCGCTTGAAGAAGCGGCGCTTGCCATCTTCCCCGACCTGCCCTCTGATGCCCGCAACGGTCATATCCGGAGCGACCGTCGGGGCAAGCGGAACGAGTTCGCTCTCGCCTCCCCCGGTCTTGTGAAGGAGGAGCAGCGGCCGGCCTCCCAAGGCCTGAGCGCAGAAGGTCCGGTATTCGAATCCTTCCAGTTCCAGAAGGGTGGACATGGTTATTCCGGCATCTTGAGTGGGCGGCTTGCTAGAAAATCCTCAAGGTTGCGAAGTTTAGCGGCCGCCCCCTTGCCCTGAATTTCCACGCCCTCGAACTTCGAGGCCTCGTAAAGCCAGCTTTTCGGCGCCGGGAATTCCCATGAATGCCTGTTGCCGCGATGCCAGCGCATCGGCACATCCTCCGCATCGCCCATCTGGATCGGCGGGCGTCAGGATTTCCACACGATGATCGTCGGGATCGCGGAAATAGACATAAAGCGCATGTCCCTCTCCATGCCGCGCCGGTCCACGCTCGAGATTGCCCGAAAAGCCGAGCGCGCCGGCCGTATCCAGGGCGCGAAACAGGAAGGTCGAATCCGCGACGACGTAGGCGAAGTGGTGAAGAACCGGTCCCGGCCGCGTCAGAAAGACGATATCGTGCGGATTGTTCTTCCGATACATGAAGATGCCGAGAGGCTCCTCATCTTCTTCCAGGTCGACGAAATAGTCGGAAATGCGAAAGCCAAGCGCGGTGTAGAACGCGCTTGCCTTTGCCACGTCGGGCGCCAGAAGCTGCACATGATCGTAGCGTAGCGCAGCGGCCCCTTTCTGCAGTTGGAACTGGTCGTGCGGACGTTGCTGGACAGGCATGGTGGCGCAGAATTCAAGCGGCGATCCGACGCTGTCGCTGACATGGAGCGTACGGCCCTGATGCGGCAGGTCGACAAATTCGGGCCGATGTCCGAGATGCGAAAAATTGCCGAAGGCGCGGTCGAGATCAGCATCGCTTTCGACCCGGAAACCCAGGCGGCGACAGCTTGGCTCGCCCTTCGTCTGGACCAACGTCAGGCTGTGATGCGCGCTTTCCTCCACGCCTCTGAGATGAGCGACGCCATCACCCGTCGCCGAAACCACGAGCCCGATGACCTCGGTGTAAAAAGCTAGGCTCACCTCCAGGTCTGCGACTGTCAGCGAGATATGGCTTGCTCTTCGGATGGAAAAAGCAGGGGTCGGATTTGTGATCGGCACACTCATTGACAGGCGCTCCTTTTGCGCGCTTTGCCTATATCGATTTTTGTTCCATTGCAACAGTTTTACCCATAAACGTATCTTTATCGATATTTTGTTGACAGCGCATGACTTGGATGAATATAGCTTCTTCATAATCTGAAAACGGAGTATCGGCCGTGGCAGGCATTGCAAAATCTCCCGAAGAGAAGAGTGCGCCACTTTCGCAAACGACCGTTGTGTTTGAGCAAATTCGCAGCGACATTCTGCATGGCGCACTGGAACCCGGTTCGAAGTTGAAGATCGAACTGCTTCTCGAGCGATACGGCACGGGCGCGACGCCGGTGCGCGAAGCCTTGTCGATTCTTTCGACCACCGGCCTCGTCGAGCGCGTGGAAAATCGCGGCTTCCGGGTCGCGGTCGTCAGCCCCGAGCATTATGCGGAAATATTGTGGACCCGTTGTTTCGTCGAGGAGCGCGCGGTCCGCGAGGCGGTGCTCCACGGCGACGTGGCGTGGGAGGAAAAGATCGTCCTCGCCCAGTTTCACCTGCAACGGGAGGCGGCGCGGTTGGATAAAAAGGATGACGGTTCACTACGTCAGTGGGAAGCCGCCCATTTCGAATTTCATGCGGCGCTGATTTCGGCCTGCCCGTCGAAGCCGCTGCTGCGCTTTTGTGAGCAGCTTTACAACGAGAGCAACCGGTATCGCTATATCGCGCGGTTGGCGCGCGGGCCGAGAACCGGGGCAGTGGAGGAGCACAAGCGGGTTGCCGACGCCGCGCTGGATCGCAATGGTGATCTGGCGGGAAGCCTTCTCGTGGAACACTACCGCCGCACTGGCGAGCTTCTGAAAGCAAAACTGGCAGGCTTCGATCCGAAGGCGGGCATGAGGCCGGCGCTTAAAGTCACCGAACAGGGATAGGATGGAAGAAAAATGAGAATCTGCCGTTTTGACGACAACCGTATCGGGGTTGTGGACGGAGACGAAATCGCCGATGTTTCGGCGGTTCTGGAGCAGTTGCCGACGGTTAGGTGGCCCTATCCACGCGGCGATGCGTTGATTGCGAACTTGCCGATCCTCATACCGGAAATGAAGAAGCTGCTGCCGTCCGCCGAGCGCGTGAAAGTGGCCGATGTCAAGCTGCGCAGTCCAGTCGCGCAGCCCGGGAAAATCATCGCGGCGCCGGTCAACTACAAGCTTCATCTTGAAGAGTCCCGAGCCGATCAAGGCATCCATTTCGGCACCCAAGTCAAGACCATACAGGAATGCGGCGTCTTCCTGAAGGCGACAAGCTCGATGATCGGGCCGGCGGATGCCGTGGTCTCCGACCGCACGGATCGCCGTACGGACCATGAGATCGAACTTTGTTTCGTCATCGGCAAGACGGCGCGCCACGTCAGCGAGGCGGATGCGCTGGATTATATCGCCGGCTTCATGATCGGTCTCGACATGACCATTCGCGGGCCGGAAGAGCGGAGCTACCGCAAGTCGCGCGACACATTCTCCGTCTTCGGCCCCTGGCTCGTTACATCGGACGAATTCGGCGACCCCTCTGCTGTGGACTTCGAATTGAAGGTGAGTGGCCAAACGCGCCAGAAGGCGAACACGCGCGATCTCATTTTCGATTGCCGTAAGCTCATCGCTTACGCTTCGGAGGCCTACACCTTGGAGCCGGGCGACATCTTCATGACCGGTACGCCGGAAGGTGTCGCGCCGATCGAGCCCGGCGACATCATGAATTGCCGCATTGACGGCATCGGCGAAATGAACGTCGCGGTGCGCGCCGCCTGATTTTGGAGCAAGTCCAACCGGAGTGAAACGAGGACCGACAAGACTATGGCTTGCAAACAAGTCGTTAGGGCGCCGACCCGATTGAACCAGGTCGGCGCCCTAATCCTAATGTTCAACGCCTGCCTGTCGCTGATTGTTCAACCGCGGCAGGAAAGCGCCCAGTGACGGGCCTGTAGCCACTACCGCCGGCCTCTTCCGCCGCCACCGTCACGCCGGTTGGCGTTCTTCGAATGCGCTCACGCCAGTTCCTGTCCCGCATAACGGTATCGCAAAGGAGCATAAAGCAATCGGCGGGCCGGCTGCTATGGTCGGTTCAGTCGGAGGATTTTCATGAAGAAGACGGCGTCAATAACTTCTATTTCGCAACCCAGGGCGCGCGATTTGAAAATCGCGATGCAGTCGATCGCGAAGTCCGCAGGCGAGAGGGCCGCGCAGACAGACCGGGACCGGGTCGTTTCGGCCGAGGTCGTTTCCGCTATGCGGGATGCCGGCCTTTTCAGGGCGCTTCAGCCTGCCCGTTGGGGCGGCGCCGAAATAGACAATGCGGAATGGCTCGACCTGATCGTCGAACTGGCCCGGGAATGTGGATCATCTGCGTGGGTATACAGCGTCCTGTCCGCTCACGCGACGGCGATCGCCTGTTTCCCCGTCGAAGCGCAGACGGAAATCTGGACTGAATATCCGTGGGCTGTCGCTTCCTCGGCAGTGGCGCCGACGGCGATCGCCCGCCGGGTCGACGGCGGCTTCGCCGTCAGCGGTAAGTGGAGTTTTTCCAGCGGCTGCGACTATGCTCAATGGGCTCTCGCCGGCGCGCGCGTCGAGAATGGCGAAGGCGAGGCGCCGGGGATGATTTTCACATTGATCCCGTTCAAGGACATCCGGATCGAGGACGATTGGCACGTTGTGGGACTCCGCGGCACGGGCAGCAAATCCATTCATGTCGCCGACGTTTTCGTGCCCGAATACCGGACCCTGCCTTTCCGTCAGCTGATGGACGGCAACGCGATTGGAGCGCTGGATTATGAGACGCCGTATTATCGTTCACCGCGGCATGCCTGGGCTCCGTCAGGGCTGGCAGCGGTTGGCGTCGGAATCGCGCTCGGCTTCGTCGGCAAATTCACCGCCTATGCGCGGGACCGCAAGATTCTCAATGGCGCGACCATGGGCGATCTGGACACGATTCAGCTGAAGATTTCGGAATCGGCGGCAGAGGCGGAGGCCGCCCTTCGAATCCTCAAGGCAAACACCGCGGAGGCGATGGCCGAGGTCGCCGCGACTGGGACGCTGACCATCGGGACCCGCGCCCGTTGCCGCCGTGACCAGGCCTTTGCGACGCGGCTCTGCATGGTCGCGGTTGACCGGCTCTATACCGCAGCCGGCGCTTACGCCATCTACGAAGGCAACAGCATGCAGCAAGCATTTCGCGACATGCACGCGGTGGCCGGGCAGGTCGTGTTGAATTTCGACGCGGCGGGCAAATCATTCAGCAGGGTTATGATGGGGCGGGTGCCCGACGACATGCTGCTCTAGGAGGAAGCGATGGACCATAGCGCCGGACAACAGGACCTTACAGAATGCAGCCGGGACGATTTCCGGATGGCCATGCGTAAGCTCATCGGAGGCGTCGCGCTTATCTGCACCAACAGCGGCAACCGTCCGTATGGAATGACGGCGACGGCCGTGTGTTCCGTTTCCGCGGACCCGCCTACGCTGCTGGTCTGTCTCAATAGAAAGGGGAGCACCTGTTCCGCGGTGAGCGAGAGCGGCGCATTTTCGGTAAATCTGCTAGGTCCGGAAAATGTCGAACTTGCCAGCACATTCGCGAGCGCACCGGCTGATCTTCAGGATCGCTTTTCGGTGGGCGAATGGACCATGCTGAAAACCGGTGCTCCGATCCTACAGAACAGCTCCGCCAGCTTCGATTGCGAGGTCGTCGAGGAATTGGACAGCGGCTCTCACCGCATCTTTATCGGCCAGGTGCGTGCCGTTTCTCGATCGCAGGACGACAAGGCGCTGGGATATTTTGCCGGTGGCTTCGTCATCCCCGCGCAGCTCTTGCAGGCCCCCGCCTGACTTTTCGGCCCCGCCTAGGACGGGCTTCGCACCGTCTGCAGGCCGCTGAAAGGCGGCAAACAGGGTGGATTTGAATAATGCTCGGCTTTTGGCGCCGGAATGAGGAGGAGCGCCGACCGACTTTGCCGGTTCAGCGCAATGGGAGGTAATTCGTGCAGATAACGGCCGCGATTTCGCGAGAAAATGAATCTGCCCCGCAGCTTGAAACGGTGGAGCTCGGCGAACATTTGGTCGACGAGGTGAAGGTGAAGGTGGTCGCGACGGGCATCTGTCATTCAGATCTGATGTTTCACGGTCCCTTCGGCGCTCGTTTCGCCACCAAGCCAATGGTGCTCGGCCACGAGGGCGCCGGCATTGTCGAAGCCGTCGGCCCCGGCGTGCATGGGCTGAAGGTCGGAGATCACGTCCTTCTCAGTGGGAATTCCTGCGGCCACTGCGCAAGCTGTCACACGGGCCGCACGGTCTATTGCGATCATATGGTCGAGCTCTGCTGGTGCGGCTGCCGCGCCGACGGCTCGTCTCCGATTAGCCAAGGCGGGACACCCGTGTCGGGGGTGTTTTTCGGGCAATCTTCGTTTGCGACACATGTCGTCGCCTCCGAACGGACGGCTGTCAAGGTGCCGAAGGACGTACCACTGCATCTGTGCGGCCCGCTGGGCTGCGGCATGGCCACCGGCGCAGGCTCGGTGTTGGAGGCGCTTGCCGTTCGGCCCGGCCAATCCATCGCGATTTTCGGCACCGGCGCCGTGGGTCTTTCGGCGGTGATGGCCGCGAAGATCGCCGGAGCGTCGAGGATCGCCGCGGTCGATGTCAACAAGGAACGGCTCGAACTGGCGCGGGAAGTCGGCGCGACCGACATCGTGCTCTCGGACGGCCGCGCCGGTGATGCCCTAAAACGGCTTGAGCCGCACGGCTTCCATTTCAGTTTCATTACAGCCTCGCCACCGGCGGTATTCGATGCGGCGACGGCATGCCTTGCCGTTGAGGGTACGGCCGGCTTCGTAATTTTTCCAAGTGCGCCCTGGGTGCCGAACATGCAGGAATTGATGACGGGCGGGCGCAAGCTCCAGGGCATCATCGGTGGCTTCAGCAATCCTAAGGTCGGAATCCCGCTGCTCATAGACTACTGGCGCAAGGGACTGTTTCCGTTTGAAAAGCTGCTCACCGAATTCCGCTTCGATCAGATCGCCGACGCTTTCGAGCAATATCGCACTGGTAAGGTCATCAAGCCGATCCTGAACATGTGAGGACAGCGATCGTTCAATGCTTACAGCGGGGACATGGCGCCTGGAATGGTTCGATCCAGCGTCCCACGTTTCAAGACCATACGCATGAACTTTTATAGCCGGCTAGACGTCTTCCCGAATCCATGAACCGGGAGCCGTTTTCGTCCATGCGGCGGGGAGGCATGCGGACGACACGCAAGGGCGAGGAAGTCTTCGGGGCAGAGCAAACTATCCGATCAATTTCTGCTGGAGCATCGCAAGAGCGATCCAGCGCGGCTTGAGCCGTAACTTCTCCGTCGCGGAAACTTCGGAGAAGGAAAGGCCACCACACAGACGAAATAGAGAATGAACGCCACTTGGGGGGAATACATGATGAAGTTGAGAGTTCTTGCTAGCATTCTGGCCATTTCTTGTTCTTTCGCGGCGAATACCGTCGCAACGTCTGCCTATGCAGCGGAGAGTGGCGCGCTGCCGTATCAACCGGGTTCGAGCGGCGATTTCATCGGCGTGCTTCCGTATATACCCGGGCTCTTCATGCAAGAGAACCTATCGTATTCGAACAGCTATGCCCTGGTTGGCGACGACGGAAAAACAATTCCAGGCAGCGATCTGGACCTGAATGTCACCACCAGTACGTCGCGCTTTCTGTTTTCCTGGGGATCTATCGGCGATCTCCATCTTTACAGTCAGATTATTGTCCCCGTTGTGCATGGCGACACGACCGTGAAATTTGGGGGCTTTACTGCGGCAGACGGGAGTAAAACGGGATTCGGCAATATCTTCTTCGGGCCAATCATTGGGAAATACGACTTTGATGAATATAACTCGATAACATTCGGATATGATTACGCCAGTAAGCTGGGAAATTATAGCGCCACGGACGCTTTCAGCCCCGCGGTGGGTTACGCGTCCCACCAACCGACTTTCGGTTTCACCCACGCCGGGAAAGATGGATTCTATTTCGCGGCCCTCGCTCGTGGGATCTTCAACGAAACAAATGACACCACGCACTACAGGACCGGAAATGCGATTAACGTGGACTTTCGTTCGGGATGGCAGTCCGGCAACTGGAGGGCTGGTGTCGTCGGCGGCTTCTACGACCAGTTCCAGTCGGATAGCGGCGACGGTGCAGTGAATGGCAAGACGCGTTTGTTGTCCATCGGTCCGTCCATCTCCTACGATTTCGGCGGGCCTATCTTGAACTTCAACTTCAAAACAACCCCCATTGCCCGGAATACCACCAAATCGAATTCCTTTTGGGTCAGCCTGGCGGTCCCGCTATGGATGCCGAAACCGCCGAGCGAAGCGGATAGGTAACGTCGCCTTGTACGCACCAAGCGGCGGAAAAGTGTCGGAGTAACCATCAGGTGGCGTGCCAAAAAGCGATTTAAGGCCGGACAGCGGAAGCTGCAACGCACGGTTCGCAATGTTCAGCGGCAGTTCCATGATTGCGGCGACGAAGGATGGTGTTGGAAATCCGACCGTGATGTGAGGAAATGGCAGTGTCGCGCCGGTGGTTTGACCCATCACGCCCTCGCCCGCTGTCGGGCGGGGGGATCAGAATTCCAGCTGAATCTTGGTGACTTTGTGCCGGGCGATGCTCAGGGCACCGATAAAGCCTCGACATGACGCAGGCCAATGGAGGTCGCATAGGATATTGTAGTCATCCCCCGGCCGTGTCACTGAAAAACTTGAGGTGACTCTACCGGCCAACCAGGCCTCGCATGGAAAATGCGACGAGCTCCTCGATCATTCCTGTCGGATCATCGGTCTTGCAGAGTCCGCCCGACAGACGCCACAGGCGGTTTGCGCCCAGCGCATCGGAGGTCAGTTGCAGAAGTCCGCCCAAGACCATGTAGTAGCGCCAGCACACCTGCTCATATGGCATATCCGGCATGGCGCGCGCGATGGCGTCGATGAAGCGCCTTGCGACTGCGTCGCTTTGTTCGGAAAGCTTGTTGTCCAGAAACGGTCGTTCGACCGAATAGGCCTGAAACATCAGACGGGGAAGATAGGTTACGATGCCCTTCTTACCGATGGAGTTGGTGATCGCCGGCTCGATCATCGCCCGCAGAACCAGCTCCACATCCAAGGGGCCGTCTCCGGTCTGCTCTTCCACCCGATCGAGAAGCTCCATGCGCTTTTCCTGAAGCGGACCCAACAGCATCTCGAAAATCTCGTGGATGAGCTGTTCCTTGGAGCCGAAATGATAGGTGACAGCGCCGAGATTGACGCCTGCCGCACCGGTGATGTCGCGTATGGAAACCGCATCGAGGCCGCGCTCCGCAAAAAGACGAATGGAGACGTCCAATATTTCTTGCTTGGCATTGGGTTTCTGGATCTTTCGGCGATTCATAATGCGCTCGGTCCTTTTGACAAAAAAGGTCTACCTTCGCTGAATCCGGTTGACAAGAAACTATACCAGCATATACACAAATCATACAAACGTATGAATGTCGTTTGTGCGCGGCGGAAAACTGCCGGCTCCTTCGGGCGGGAAGGCAGCCGATACAAGTCCAAGCTGAACGTTGGCGCAGCGGGAGTGCGCCTTGGAGGAGAAAATCATAATGCCGAGTTTTCATCATGCCGGACCCACGGCCGTGCCAGCATCAATGGCGTCGCTCGACTGTCGTAGCGGGCATGCCTTCATGATCGTCACCGTGGATCTCGAGCCGTTCACGGCTTCCGCTAAGCCGTCGACGAGCTGAATGTTTGCGCCGGGACGCGCCCGCGTCAACGGTCGGCGATGACGGGCGATTTCCGTAGAATCTCGAAAAGGCCTCCGCAAAACAGACGGAGTTTCGCGTTGGCCGCTGCCGGCTGTCTGCGCAGCCGACGCGGCTCGAATTGCAGCCGAGCGCCACATCCGGCGCTCACAAGACAAATCATCCCTGGAGGAGTGAAATTATGGACACAAAGGTCTCAACACCGAGAAGCTACGATTCACAATACGATCTTGATGTCGGCGATCTGGTCGAGAAGGAGCGCATTCACCGGCGCGTTTTCGCCGATCAGGATGTGTTCGAGCAGGAAATGGACCAGATCTTCGGCAAGTCCTGGATCTATGTCGGACATGAAAGCCAAGTTCCCAACCCCGGCGACTATTTCTCGACCCAGGTCGGACGTCAGCCGGTGGTCATGACGCGCCACAAGAATGGCGAGATCTATGTCCTCGAAAACCGCTGCCCGCACAAGGGCGCGCTCGTCTGTCCCGACCGAAACGGCACCGCGAAGCACTTCATGTGCATGTATCACGGCTGGCGCTTCGACGGCGACGGCTCGCTCATTTCCGTTCCGGTGCAATCCGGCTACGACGGAACCGAATTCAATGTGAAGGATCCGAAGAACGGGATGCGCCAGTTGCCGCGCGTGCATAATCACCACGGGTTCGTCTTCGCATCGCTTTCCCCGGAAGGTCTGGATTTCAAGACATGGGCCGGCGAAGGGCTGCGTGGTCTCGACAACCTCATCGACCGCTCGCCGAGCGGCGAATTGGAGGTCATCGGCAATTGCTACCGCACCGTCCAGAACAGCAACTGGAAGATCTTCCTCGACAACATGAGCGACGGCATGCACACCTCGTTCGTGCATCACCAGATGGCGCGGGCCGCCCAGCGCACGCTAGAGAAGTTCAAGGGCCGCGCCCGTCCGGGCGGCCTCGACGTGGCGGCGATGCTTGCCGGCGAGCCGGACCAGATGGCGAAGATCGATCTCGTCGCCCATCCGCACGGACATTTCGATATGGCGGCATTCGCGCCCGAACTGACGGGCGAAGACGGGGAACACTACAAGGCCGCCCTGATCGCCCGGCACGGCGCCGACAAGGCGGCCGCGGTGCTGAAGCAGAATTTCCATAATGTGATGATGTTCCCGACGTTGGTGATGCAGCAGTCGCTTCAGCAGATGCGCGTCCTGCGTCCGATTTCCGTCGATAAGACCGCACTGGAGATTTGGGTGTTCCGCTTCAAGGGCGCTCCGGACAGCTTCACGCGTCGCGCGATCACCGGCGGCAACCTCGCCAACTCCCCGTCGAATGTCGTCGCGGCGGACGATTTCGAAGCCTATTTCCGCGTTCATCAGGGTCTCAAGGGGCCTCAGTCGGAATGGATCAGTCTGCATCGCGAGGCCAATCGCGACGTCCAGGTCGGAGAGGGCAGCTTCAAGGGCGCCACCGGCAATTCCGAGGTCTGCATGCGCAACATGTACAAGGCATGGCGCGAATATATGACCGCCGAAACGACCCGTCGCGAAATTTGAGGAAGAATTTATGTTGAATAGACCCAAAGACGTAACCGTCACCCGGGCCGAGGTGGAAGATTTCATCTTCCAGCAGGCCGAGTTCATCGATGCTCGTGACTATGAATCTTGGCTGAGCCTCTTCACAGACGACGGGACTTACTGGATCCCCGCGACGCCGCACGACTCCGACCCCGAGATGCAGCTGTCATTCATGTATGACGACCTGCCGACGATGGTTGCCCGCTGCGAGCGTCTGCTGGCATTCGGAACCGCAGGGCAGCAGCCGATCACGCGCAGCAGCCATGTCGTCGGAAATGTCCGCTTGGGCGAGCCCGATAGCAATGGCGACATTGTCGTACACTCCCGCTTTCATGTCACCCAATTCCGTCGCGATGTGCTGAAGACATATGTAGGTGGCTTCACACATCACCTTGTCACTACGGACGAGGGCTTCAAAATCCGCAGACAGCGCGTGGACCTCATCGATTGCGACGGACTCCACGACACGATCCTTCAAATCTATCTCTAAAGAAAGCCGCCCGGAGCATGCCGGGCGGCCATACATGCAAGCCGACATGCAGCACGCAGCGCCTTGAGGGGGATGGCCTCAAGGAACCAACGATGCAGACTCGCGTGAGTTGGGTAACGCCCCTTTGGTAATGCAGGCATGGCATTCATAAACGTCGAGGTCGCTACTACGGGTCCGATATTAAAGAGACGGAAGAGCCGTGGCGGCGTCAGATGCGCAGGTGGAAAAAAGGGAGAGGACTGTGGCAGGAGCAAGCGATGTGGACGGCCCGTTGGACATGGCCAAACCGGGTGGACTGATGATCCTTGTATGGATCCTCTGCGGCCTAGTGTTTTTTTTGGACGGTTACGATCTGACCGTCATTACATTTATTGCCCCCGAACTAGTAAAGGAATTCGGGTTCGATAAATCCGCGCTTGGGCCCGTTTTTGTCTCGAGCCTGGTCGGCTTTGCGCTTGCCGGACCCTTACTCGGTTTGGTCGGCGATCGTTACGGTCGCAAGCTGACGATCGTCGGAAGCTGCCTCGCTTTTGGTCTCGGGACGCTCGCGATGTTGTGGGCGACGACGATATCGCAAATGATCCTCTGTCGCTTCGTGATCGGTGTCGGTCTGGGCGGCGCGATGCCAACGGCGGCTGCAATGGTCGCGGAATTCGCCCCGAAGAAGTCGCGCAACAGGATATTGGCGCTTGCTGCCAGCTGCGTTCCGCTTGGCGCGATGGCTCCCGGCGTGATGACAGCTGTCTTGGTGCCGACCTACGGCTGGCACATTCTGGCCATCATTGGAGGCGTAGGTCCTATCATCCTGGCAGCTGTGCTATTGCTGACGATGCCGGAATCGGTCAAATACTTGGCAAACAACCCGAAAAAACACGGCGAACTGAAGTCGCTGCTCAAGCGGCTCGATGCAAGCCCCGACTGGGTTCCGCGCCTTGAAAATCAGCTAACGGAAAAAAGTGATGGCCGCTCTGTCGGACGTCTGTTCGACGGCGGAAAGGGTCCTATGACCCTGATGCTTTGGCTGGCCTTCTTTTCCACCGGGATGGCGCTTTTCCTGATCATCAGCTGGCTTCCGCTCGTGCTGCAAAGCCTCAACTACAGCATTCAGGAAGCCGGTAAGTTTTCGGCGATATTTGCTGGCGCCGGTATTCTTGGCGGCATCGTAATCGCCCTGCTGGTTTCGCGTGTCGGGGTCTTGCTGCTGCCGATACTGTTTGTCATCGCAATCCCCTTCCTGCTTGCGTTCTCTTGGTATGATCTTCCACAAGCGGGAATTGTCCTGTGCGTCCTGATACCAGGGATGTCCGTGGGTGCGCTGCAGGTCGGTTGTTCGACCATCGCCGGGCTTTTTTATCCGACTAGGGTTCGGGCGGCCGGCATTGGGTGGGGTCTCGGTGCGGGGCGCCTCGGCTCAATCGTCGGCCCGATGATCGGCAGTGCCATACTAACACTTGAACTGCCTGCGAAGGACATGATCGCTTTCGCGGCCATTCCCATGGCCATCGGAACAATCGGTTCCATTTTTCTTGTCGTGTTGTGCAAGCAGCGCTTTGGTAGCCTGCACGTCAATGAATCGTCCGATCCCCAGGCGACGATTGTGCCGACGGCGGAGTTGACTGCCGTCAAATGACCGACAGCACTCGCCATGTTTGCGGGTGCTGCCAGCCCATTGTATCTAATCGGAAACAGCGCACGGCAAGGAGATTGGGTGTGGATACCGCAACGATAACAACGGAAGACGCAGGAGTGGTCGTCCGCAAAGGAATCGCCTATGCGCGACATGGTAATGTAGAGTTGCGGGGTGACCTGTACCTGCCCGCCGGCGACGGACCGTTTCCGGTCGTGGTTGCGGCCCCTGGCGGCGGGTGGCGTCTTTGCGATCCAAGAGCAGCCAAGGTCTGGGGACCGTTTCTTGCCATGAACGGTATCGCATTGTTCGGCTTTAACTATCGTGTCGCAGACAAGACGAAGATGTTTCCGGAGGCAGTCTGTGATGTGGTCAGTGCTATACAGTTTGTCCGCGGCGCTGCTGACGAACTTGGAATCGACCCTGCCCGAATAGCAATGCTCGGTTCGTCCGCAGGTGCCCATGTGGGAGCGTTGGCGACGCTTGGCGGGGATTCTCCGCATTTCCGGAATGCGCAGCCGGCCAATGACTTCTCGAGCGCTGATGCAAGCGTCAAGACCTTTGCCGGCATTTACGGCGTCTATGATCTGTTTGCGCTGTGGCAGCAGGAAATTGCCGATATCACCGACCCGAAGGAACGGCGCTCCGAGTGCCTGATCGGTGCGCCACCTTTCGCGAACCGGCAGAGCTACTTCGATGCATCCCCGATAAGTTATGTCCGATATGCGGTGAACACGATCCCGATGTTCATCGCATATGGAACTGCGGATGAAACCGTGAACCCGCAGTTTCAGACAATACCTTTCATCGGGGCGCTCAAGCAGGCCGGCTTCATGGTCCGGGATTTCCCTGTGATCGGCGCCGGCCATTTCTGGTTCGGCGAAGAACCGATCGACGACCCGCGCGGCTACACGGGTTACATCGCTCCGCGGCTTTTGCGTTTCTTCAAGCAGTTCCTTTGAGTGACGAATTGCAGCACCGGAATGCCGGCCGGGCGGTTGAAACGGCCGCTTGGCGCTCCGGTGGAAGATGGAGCGACGCTGCGAGACGAGGACCATCGATAATCGCGAAGGACAGCATCTGCGTCGTGGTGAGAGGAGAATGTTATGCAAATCACAGTCAATGGAACCAAGCATGATGTGGACGCGGAACCGGATATGCCCCTGCTTTGGGCGCTGCGTGATCTCCTGAACATCAAGGGCCCGAAATTCGGCTGCGGGGTCGGTGCCTGCGGTGCGTGTACCGTCCTGATCGATGGTGAGCCGGTAAGATCGTGCTCTCATCCCGTATCTGCCGTCGAAGGGAGCGTAACCACCATCGAAGGACTGGCGCCGGGCGGGCTGCACGCCGTGCAGCATGCATGGATCGATCACAACGTGCCCCAATGCGGCTATTGCCAGTCAGGCCAGATCATGGCCGCCGTCGCCTTGCTGAACACGAACAGCAACCCCAGCGAGGCGGACATTGACGATGCCATGACGAACCTGTGTCGCTGTGGAACCTATCCCAAAATCAAGGCTGCGATCCTCGCCGCGGCCAAGCATGTGAAGGCTTGAACATGGGCCGCGTTGCAAAGATCGCTCGTCGAACCTTCCTCGGGCTTGGCGTCGCCGCCGCGGGCGGGCTGGCCGTCGGCTACTACATGTACAAGCGCCCCTACAGCAATCCGCTTGAAGAAGACCTTCCAGCGGAAGAGGCTGCGTTCACGCCCTATATCAGGATCGGCAAGGAAAGCGGCATCACCATCATCGCGCCGCGCGCCGAGATGGGCCAGGGCATCCATACGACACTGGCGGCGCTAGTGGCCGAGGAACTCGATGTCGGCATGGATCAGATCAAGGTCGAACATGGATTGCCTGGGAAAGCCTATTATAATCAGGCGATGTTCAATCAGGTCGCTGCCTTTCCGTGGTTTGACGACGGGCTGAAGGCGACGGCGACGCGCGAGATGATGCGCGTCATGTCGAAATTCATCGCCATGCAGGCAACCGGCGGCTCAAGCTCAACCATCGACGGCTACGAGAAGATGCGCCGGGCCGGCGCGGCAGCCCGCGAAGTGCTGAAGGCTGCGGCGGCCAAGCGTTGGAATGTCGACGTCTCGAAGCTGGAAACCGAGGCTGGAAAAGTCATTCATCCGGATGGCAGGACACTCGAATATACCGAACTGGCAACCGATGCCGCAAAGCTGGAAATTCCTTCAAGCGTTGAACTGCGATCTTCATTGGATTGGAAAATCCTGGGTAAGCCGCAACGCCGGGTCGATATACGCAAAATGGTGACCGGCGCGCCGATCTTCGGTATCGACGTTCAACTGCCCGATATGATCTACGGCACTGTACGTATGTCGCCGCGCATGGGCGCGAAGGCCGTCAAATTCGACGATGCACCTGCCCTGGCCATTAAGGGCGTGAGGAAGGTCGTTCAGATCGACACCGCCGTCGGCTCGGGTTTCGGCATCATCGCCGACAACACCTGGGCCGCGTTTCAGGGTGCAAAGGCTCTGGAGGTCGAGTGGGGTGAGGCTCCCTATCCTGCCGATGACGCCGGGATCGAAACCCTCTACAGGGATGCGCTGGCGCGCGCACCAGACTGGATCCGAGACGAGGCCGGCGACGTGGATAAGGCATTCGCGGATGCCGAGCCCGCAACCGTTGTCGAAGCGGAATACGAAGTGCCCTTCCTGGCGCATGCCACCATGGAGCCGATGAGCGCAACCGCACAATTCCGGGATGGAAAACTCACCATATGGACGGGCACGCAGATGCCCGGCGTCGACGCACAGGTCGCCGCCAAGTTTCTCGGCATCGAGACGGAGGATGTCACTGTTCATGTTACCCGTCTGGGCGGCAGCTTCGGTCGACGTGCCGGAGACCCCGCGCTTTATGCGGCAGCTCTTGCGCCCGCAGCGGAAGGCCGGCCGGTGAAAGTCACCTGGAGCAGGGAAGAGGACATGCAACACGGCTTTTACCGCCCGCGCGCGCTCGCGAAACTCAGGGCGATCGTGCAGCCGGGCAAATCGCCGGAAACCATCGATGTCAGCATTGCCGCACCATCGGTCATGGCAGGGCTTTTCGGGCGTTTCGCACCCGAAACACCTCTTCCCGCCGAGGACGAACAGACGCTGGAGGGAATGGCCGGGCAGCCCAATGTGTGGGCGAACAGTCGTTTTGCCGCACACAATATGAAGACGGCCATCCAGGTCGGGCTCTTGCGCTCGGTCGGCGGATCGTACAACGGCTTCTTCCACGAAGGCTTTATGGACGAACTTGCCGAAAAGGCGGGGCTCGACCCGATCGATATGCGCATTTCCATGATGAGCGCCGCGGAACACAGACCCGCAAGACTGGTCATGGAAAAGCTGCGCGACGTATCCAATTGGGGGCGCGCACTGCCGCCAGGTCATGGAAAGGGTGTCGGTTTCACGCTTTCATATGGGAGCTGGGTCGGCGAGGTCGTTGAAGTTGCTGTGACAGATGGCGATATCCGCATCGTCAAGGTCTGGTGTGTTGCAGACCCGGGCCATGTCTTGGATCCCGCCATCTATTCCGATCAGATGATGTCAGGCATCATTTTCGGACTTTCGACCGCCATGGGTCAGGCAATCACGTTCGAGGACGGGCGCGTCCAGCAGGAAAATTTCTACGACTTCGACGCCATTCGCATGGCCCAATGCCCGGAAATTGAAGTCCATCTCCTGGAAAACTCCCCTCGGATCGGCGGAGCGGGAGAATGTGGCGTCCCGCCGTCGATTCCGGCACTGGCAAACGCAATTCATGCGGTGACGGGAAAGCGGCTGCGCAAGACGCCGTTCAACCTTGCCGTGAGCTTCGCGTGATGAACGCCTGCTGACAGGCCGCTAGAGGTCTTCAAGCGGCCATCGGTTCTCCAGGACTGTCGGCGGTGCCCGACGGTCGCCGGTCGGCGGTAAGCTGGCGATGCCATTTTTTAAAAGGTGGTCCGGCTGTTGATTATGGGATGGCCCGCCCTTTCGAGGCATCGAATATGATGTCTCGTCATTGAAGGAGGAGGAACTGATCCGTGATGTTTTCGATTTTGGGCATCGACATAGGAAAGACTTCTACGGAGTTCGAAAAATGTTGATACCGGGTCTTGAAGCCGACCTAGCCCATGTCCCTGGCACACGCTCGGAGCGCAAGCAGACCGCTATCGTCGGCGCCGCGGCCGAAGTCTTTCTCAGCACTGGCTATGCCGGAGCCAGCATGGACGCAATCGTCAGCCGATCTGGCGTATCCAAGCAGACGGTCTACAAGCACTTCTCAAGCAAGGAGGCGCTGTTTGTCGCGGTGATGAGTCAGATGACGGGCGAGGCAGATACTGCCGTTCGCATAGGCCTCCCCAAAGTGGAAGACCGCGCTCAGCTCAAAGCCTATCTCCTCGCCTATGCCGTTCGGCAGCTCACCATCGTCCTCATGCCCGGGCTGATGCAGTTGCGCCGGCTTGTGATTGCGGAGGCGCAGCGGTTCCCGGAGCTAGCCAAGGTGCTTTACGCGCGGGGCTCTGCAAGGGAGCTTGAGGTCTTGGCTAGCGCCTTCGAACAATTGGCCGACGAGAACCTGCTGCAGTTCTCCGACGCAACGGTCGCCGCGTCGCAGTTCAACTGGCTAGTGATGGCGGACCCGGTTAACCGGGTGATGATGCTGGGAGGCGAGGCGATTCCGACCCAGCAGGAGATTCGGCGGCACGCCGAGGCGGCCATCGCCACATTCCTTGCCGCATTCCTGCATCCAGACCAGCGATGAAGTGGAGCATGCCCAAGCGCCAGTGTCAGCTTTGGCGTCTTTTTCCGGCTGGCTGCTTTCACATCGTGCGGTTCCTGCTCTGTCAGACGAGGGTGCGATCGACCTTCCCAAAAGCACATTTTACTACCGGAAGTAGGCCAGAGCCATTCGCCGCCATAGCGGCTTAGTTCAATCCCGAATCCGGTTACGTGCGACACGCTTTAGGCCGGTTGCGCGGCATGTTCGGCACCACCCGCCTCCCCTAGCCCGTCAGCCCTTTCAGCACCATTCTCAGGTGCTCATCACGAAAGGAACGTCGATCCATGGTATGGCGATCATCGAAAATGAGCCGGATGATTATCATTGCCAGCGCGGGCGCCATAATGACATCAGCAAACTCGGCGGGTTTTTGAGGGAACTCCTTCGCCGCTGCCCCCTCGTCCAAGATTTCCTGAATCTTCTTCAGGATGGGCGCGATGAACTCCCGATGATGCCGATCGATCAGATCCGGAAATCTTGCCCCTTCAGCTATAACGAATCTCAGCAGCTCCCTGGTCTTCCGGTTATCGACAAGCTGACCATAGAGAAGTTCCAGGAATTGCTGCAGCCTTTCGGCTGACCGTCCCTTCAGGGTCACGGATGTCTCCAACACCTCTTTGAATGGTGTCGAAATATGCTGGATCATTGCTTCAAAGAGCTTCTCCTTGGTCTCGAAGTAAACATAAACCGTGCCTTTGGTGACGCCAACCCTGTCGGCGACATCCTCTACCCTGGCTGCCGAATAGCCGTTCTTGACGAATTCCTCGAACGCCGCCTCAAGGATTTGCAGCGGTCGCAGTGTCTTCTGTTCAGCGCGTGTCAGTTTCTTTTCTTCGGGCATTTTTACTTCCTCCACGAGTTGGCGTGGTCAATTTCGTCAATCTATTGACTAATGCGTCAGTCAATTATATAGACGCCGCCATGGACAGCAAGAGGTCTTCCAATGAAACGCATTCTTGCCGCGACGGCGCTTTCTAGCGTCGCTGTACTATCATCATGCAGCGAACAACAAGGTCCGCAGGAAACAGCCCCGAGACGAGTAGCGGTTGTTACGGCAACGGAACAGCCGCTGATCCAAGGCGGGACGATCACAGGCGATATCCGCGCGCGGGTGCAAAGCGACCTGTCATTCCGGGTGAGCGGCAAGATCATCGAGCGCCTTGTGGATGTCGGAGCGGCGGTCAAGGCCGGCCAGATCCTCGCCCGCATCGACGCGGAGGAGCAGCGAGCCGATCTCGAAGTCGCTGTGGCGAATTTGGAAGCAGCCGAGGCGCAACAGACCCAGGCGCAACTCGCCTTCGATCGCCAGCAGAATCTGTTTCGGACGCAGGTTACAACTCGCGCCGCGCTTGACCAGGCCCAGGAGGCTCTGCTTACGGCACAGGGGAGTGCAAAGTCGGCGCAGGCACAGCTGGAAACCGCCCGGGACGCGCTCTCCTTCACCGAGCTCCGCGCTGACGCCGATGGCGTGATTACCGCCCGCAATGCCGAGGTCGGTCAAGTAGCTCAAGCCGCGCAGGTCGTCTTCACACTTGCCCATGACGGCCCCCGCGACGCCGTCTTCGAGGTCGTCGAGACGCTCTTTTTAGGGCGGGAGGTAGAGCCATCGGTGACCGTCAAACTGTTATCGGACCTATCGCGTCAAATCGATGCCAAAGTGCGGGAGGTTTCTCCGACAATTGACCCCTCCACCGGGACGATCAAGGTCAAGCTTAGCTTGAACGGCAACACGTCGATGCCACTCGGAGCTCCTGTTGCCGGATCTTTCCGGTACAAGCCACTCAGCATGATCCAGCTTCCATGGTCTGCGATGGCCTCCAAAGGCGGCATGCCTGCGGTCTGGGTGGTGGACCCCCGATCCGCCAAGACTGCGCTGCGAGCAATCGAGATCGAAGGGTATCAGACCAACAACTTCACTATCAAAGCGGGCGTGTCGGCCGGCGACATCGTCGTCTCGGACGGCACAAAGTTCCTCAGGCCGAACGAGATCGTTTCGTATGACGGGGGAGCTGTAAAATGAGCACTCGCATTAAGTTGGTCGCCCTGCTGCTCGCTACAACGGTCCTCGCGTCGTGCCAAAAACAGGAGGAAGTGGCGCAGGACGTTCCTCGTCCGGTGCTTTCCATCGCTGCCAAGCAGACGCCCGTCGCCTCGCTTCGGCTGACGGGAACAGTCGAGCCAAGAATAGAGACCGAGCTTGGCTTTCGGGTGCTCGGAAGAGTTATCGCCCGGAATGTCGGCGTCGGAGATCTCGTGAAGAAAGGCGATATCGTCGCAGCGATTGATCCATTGGCACTTGAGCTTGCGGTTCGCAGCGCGCAATCGGACCTTTCGAATGCGCAGGCTCAACTCCGCAACGCCACCACCACCGAGCAACGCCAAAGGGCCCTCGCTCAAGCTCGCTCCGGTACCGAAGCTGCGCTGGAAGAGGCGGAACAGGGGCGACGCAGTGCAGCGGCAAGCGTTGCGAAAGCACAGGCCAATCTCAATAAGGCTGAAGAGCAGTTTGGCTACGCACAGTTGCATGCCGAATTCGATGGCGTGGTCACCGCCACATCAGCGGAAGTCGGTCAGGTCGTATCTGCTGGGCAGGTCGTCGTTACGATCGCCCGACCGGACGAGCGCGACGCCGTCGTCGATGTTCCTCAAGGCGCGGCGGAGCGTTTGAAGGCGGGAGAGCCGTTCGAGATTACCCTGCAACTCGACCCGACCATTCGTACAAGCGGCGTCATACGGGAGATCGCCCCAGAGGCCGAAACGGCGACACGCACACGCAGGACAAAGATCAGCCTCGTTGATCCCCCGGCGGCATTCCGATTGGGCTCGATCATCACAGCCGCTGCAACCATCTCAAACGAACCGCAGGTCCTTTTGCCGGCTTCCGCGGTGCTGCAGAAGGAAGGATCGATGAGCGTCTGGCTTGTCGATGCGGCCGATAAGAAGGTCACGCTTCGGGAGGTAAAGATCGACGGCCAGATCATCGCCGGTGAGATGGTTTGGGTAGTGCAAGGCGTTGCACCAGGCGATCGCATCGTCGTCGCCGGTGTCCACAAATTGAAAGATGGCCAGACCATCAGAATTGACCAGGAGATCAGCGAGTGAAGAAGTTCAACCTTTCCGACTGGGCGCTCGAGCATCGTTCGCTCGTCTGGTACTTCATGCTGGTCTTCGTTCTTGCCGGAACATTCTCCTACCTCAATCTTGGACGTGAGGAAGACCCGAACTTCACCATCAAGACGATGGTGATCAACGCACGGTGGCCAGGTGCGTCAGCGGAAGAAGTAGCTCGCCAGGTCACAGACAGGATCGAGAAGAAGCTCGAGGAGCTCGACAGCCTCGATTATCTCCGGAGCCAAACCGTCGCCGGCCAGACGACCATATTCGTCGAACTGCTCCCCACAACCAAGGCGCGGGACGTCGAACCCATATGGGTCCGAGTCCGCAACATGATTGGCGATATAAAAGGTGAATTCCCAAGCGGAGTGGTCGGGCCGTTCTTTAATGACCGCTTCGGCGACGTCTTCGGAAACATCTACGCCTTCACCAGCGATGGTTTGACACAAAGGCAGCTCCGCGACCTAGTCGAAGATGCTCGCGCTAAGGTGCTAACCGTCGAGAATGTCGGCAAGGTTGACGTGATCGGGGCACAGGACGAGGCCGTCTATCTCGAGTTTTCGACGCGTCAGATCGCGGCGCTTGGGATCGACCGTCAATCCATCATTGAGACGCTTCAGGCACAGAACGCGGTAACGCAATCTGGCTTCGTCAATGCCGGGCCGGAACGTGTCGCTCTGCGGGTGGGAGGGCAGTTCACGTCCGAGGAGAGCCTGAGGTCGATAAATCTGCGTGTCAACGACCGTTTCTTCCCGCTGACCGATGTTGCCACGATCAGGCGCGGATACGTGGATCCTCCGTCATCGCTGTTCCGGTTCAACGGCCAGCCGGCGATCGGCCTGGCCATCGGGATGAAGGCCGGGGCCAATCTTCTTGAGTTCGGCGAAGCGCTTGATGCCCAGATGCAGCGGATTGTTGCCGACCTGCCTATCGGGGCGGACGTGCACCGCGTGTCAGACCAGCCGGCGGTCGTTGAAGAGGCTGTTTCAGGGTTCACGACCGCGCTGTTCGAGGCAATCGCCATCGTCCTCGTCATCAGCTTCATCAGTCTCGGACTTCGGGCTGGCATGGTGGTCGCGATCTCCATCCCGCTCGTGCTCGCCATCACTTTCGTCTACATGGAATATTCCGGTATCTCGCTGCAGCGTATTTCGCTCGGTGCGCTGATCATCGCCCTTGGCCTTCTCGTCGACGATGCCATGATTGCGGTGGAGATGATGGTTGCGCGGCTCGAGGCCGGTGACGACCTGAGAAAAGCGGCGACCCATGTTTACACCTCGACTGCCTTTCCAATGCTGACAGGTACCCTGGTGACCGTCGCCGGTTTTATTCCCGTGGGTCTGAATAACAGCGCAGCAGGCGAGTTCACCTTCACGCTGTTCGTCGTCATCGCCGTCTCGCTTATTGTATCCTGGATAGTCGCAGTCCTTTTTACGCCTCTTCTGGGCGTGGCGATCCTACCCAAAACCATGAAATCACACCACGAGAAGAAGGGGCGTTTCGCCTCAGCCTTCTCCTGGCTACTTGGTCTGGCTATGCGGTGGCGATGGGCCACGATCGTACTCACCATTACCGTGTTTGCGGTCTCCATCGGCGGCCTCGGATTGGTGCAACAGCAGTTCTTCCCAGCATCCGACCGTGTGGAGTTGATCGTCGACTGGAACCTTCCGCAGAACAGCTCGATCGCCGAGACCAACAGACAGATTACAAAGTTCGAACAGGAGATGCTGGCGAAAAACCAGGACATCGAGCACTGGACGAGCTATATCGGTGAAGGAGCACCCCGCTTCATCCTGTCCTTCGACGTTCAGACGCCTGACATCACCTTCGGTCAGACGGTCATCGTCACGAAAGGCCTGGACGTCCGTGACAAAGTGCAGGCAGAACTACAGGACTACCTGACGAAAACTTTCCCTGGGACAGATGCCTTCGTGAAGCTGCTGGACATTGGCCCGCCGGTCGGAAAGCCTGTGCAGTATCGCATCAGCGGTCCGGATATCCAGAAGCTCCGCGAGTTATCGCAGCAGTTCGCATCGATCGTCGGCGGCCATCCGCTGCTTTCCAACCTGATCTTCGACTGGAACGAGCCGTCGAGAGTGGTCAAGGTCGATGTCCTCCAGGACAAGGCGCGCCAACTTGGTGTTTCATCCGAGGATATCGCAACAGTGCTGAATAGCATCGTCGAAGGATCCTCTACCACGCAAGTGCGCGACAACATCTATCTGATCGACGTGATCGGGCGGGCGGCAGCATCCGAACGAGGTTCGATCGAAACGCTGCAGAACCTGCAGTTGCCGGGATCGAATGGAAAATCCGTGCCGCTGTCGGCTGTCGCCAACTTCCGCTATGAACTCGAACAGCCGACCATCTGGCGCCGCGACCGGATCCCGACCATCACCGTCAAAGCGGCGGTCGTCGGTCCGACCCAACCCGCTACGGTCGTTGAGCAGCTGCGGCCGCAGGTGGAGGCGTTCCAGAAGGGCCTCCCCGTCGGCTATAGTGTGGAGATCGGTGGATCCGTGGAATCGAGCGCAGACGCCCAGGGGCCGATCGTCGCGGTTGCTCCGCTGATGCTATTCGTCATGGCGACGATCCTCATGATCCAGCTGCAGAGTTTTAGCAGGCTATTCCTGGTGTTTGCAGTCGCCCCGACGGCGCTCATCGGCGTGGTCGCTGCCCTGCTCCTCAGCAATGCGCCGATGGGCTTCGTTGCGATCCTCGGCATTCTTGCCCTGATCGGCATCCTGATCCGAAACTCGGTCATCCTGGTTGTCCAGATCGAGAACCTCCGAAAAGAAGGTGTACCGGCATGGCGGGCCGTCATCGAAGCGACCGAGCATCGCATGCGGCCGATCATGCTGACCGCCGCCGCCGCTACTCTGGCTCTGATCCCGATTTCCAGGGAGATCTTTTGGGGACCGATGGCCTACGCCATGATGGGGGGCATCGTCGTCGGAACCGCACTCACTCTCCTGTTCCTGCCCGCGCTCTACGTCGTTTGGTTCCGCATCGCCCAGGATGAAGGCGCTCAGGCCGACAGCACCGTAGAGGCATGAGGTCGACCTTCGGGGCCCATCTCATTCGATGGCCACGATGGCGGTCGCAACGCGCGTTCATATCAAAGGTGCTATTGGCGCCGTGCAACGCCATGCGAGGCAGGAGCAGAAGCGACATGGTGATTGATGGAATAGGTAGGCCAAAACGCCCGAGAGCCAACGCCGAGATGATCATCGAAGCCTCGGAGCATCACTTTCGGCAGCGCGGCTTTGACAAGACGACCGTCGCGGATATCGCCAAGGGCCTCGGAATGTCACCGGCGAATATCTACCGTTTCTTCCATTCAAAGGAAGAGCTGCGGCGGGCGGTTTTCGGCCGCACCCTCGATACCGCCTACTCCAGAGCGCTCTCAATCTCTAAGTTGCCGATCGGCGCGGCCTCTCGGATCAAGAGATACCTTAAGCTGCAGCACGCGATGAGCATCAATGTCATCGCCTATCATAGGACCGTGCACGAGCTCATCCTTCTGAGCTTCAACCGCGACCGTGATCTCGTCGACGGTCACATCGCACGCGTCAGTGACGTGCTGGCAGCCGTCATCGCAGACGGTATCGATAGGGGCGAATTTGCACCCCAAGATCTCAGCCGATTGCCCACGATCTTCATCATGGCGACAATAAAAATTTGGCATCCGTTGCTGCTTTCGACCTGCCGGAACGATCGTCCTGATGAGCTTTTGGACATCCTGTGCAATGCCCTGAAACAGCCAATTCCTTTGGCCCCTCTGAAGTGAGCTTTCATGACAGAACCTTCTTCAAAAGAGACTTCGAGCGTGACGTCTCAAGTTATGATTGCTGTCGGCATGCTGTTTCTGGCGGGTTGCACCACGAGGCCTTCTCCAGATGTCCTGCATCCGGTTCAGCTGAACCAAGCCATTTCCCAGCCCGTGAAGATTCTGGTTGCAACGAACAGAACCCGGGACGCCACGCGGGGCGGATTCGGCGGAACGTGGTCCGGGGAACTGGCATACGAGCAGTATGAGTTTTCGGTGCCTCCCGACAGGAAAAACGCCACGATTATTTACCCAACGTCGATCCCAAACGGCGAGCGACAATTTATAGTCATCGGGCGCAAGCAACTGCCGAAGAAAGCGTTTGTGCAAGAGACGATACGCTCGTCGAAATTTGACGGCACCGTCGGGATATTTGTGCATGGTTACAACTACAGCTATCAGGAGGCGCTGTTCAGGACGGCGCAGCTAGCCGCAGACGCAAAAGTGCCGGGCACTCTTGTCCTATTCTCCTGGCCCTCGGCAGCAGCTGTCGCCGGATATATCGCCGATCGGGACGCGTCCTTGTACTCGCGCAGCGATCTCGACTCTTTGGTAAAGTCACTTTCGGAGTCGGAAAGGGTGAAACGTATCATCCTCTTCGGACACAGCATGGGCGGGTTCCTGATCATGGAGGCAGTACGCCAGCTTAAACTGCAGCACCGCGAAGATGTGATCGACAGGCTTGTGGTGATCTTAGGCGCGCCGGACATCGATGTGGATGTATTCCGATCGCAGCTAAAGGATATCGGCAAAATGGCCACGCCAATAACGCTTCTTGTCTCCAAGGATGACCGGGCACTCACAGCCTCGAGCCTTATAGCAGGGGAGCGGCCACGTGTTGGCCGCTTGAATATCGACGATCCCATCATCAAAGAGGCCGCTGCCAAAGAGAGGCTGCGGGTGATCGACATCACCTCCACCCATGGATCTGACGGATTGGGGCACGATCGGTACGCGTCGCTTGCCAAATTCGGCGCACAGCTTGCCACGTTTGAAAGCAGCAGGCGGTCGACCGTCGGCGACGTTGGTGCTTTTGTCTTGGATGCGGCCGGCACTGTGGTGGCAAGCCCATTCCACTTGGCTGGACATATAGTGGGCACACGGTGAAGCCGCCCGTGCGCCAAGCCCGCTGCACCGGTTAGCTGAGGGCCGAGGCCTCCGGTGTTCAAATCCTGGGCGCATTCGTCAAGCACCACGAACAGTCGCTGGCGCGACCCCAGAGGTGCGGACTGCCGAAACCACGACGTAGCTTCAACCAGTTCCGCGAACGCGCCCAAGGTGGAACGGCTAGACGAACAGATTTTAAGGGCGTTTACCAGCTTTGTGTCAGGAACAAATCGAAGGCCCTGAATAAGCCCCTAGATTTGTAGACGCCTCCTTCCCTAAATTTGAGGTAAGGAGGCCTTCATGGGCAAAGGCAATTTCAGCGACGATTTCAAGCGTGATGCGGTGCGTCAGATCACGGAACGGGTTATTCGGTTGCGGAGGTTTCGCAACGGCTCGGCGTGTGCCAGCATTCGCTCTACGAGTGGAAGAAGAAGTTCGCCACGACAAACACCAAGGCCAGTTACGAGTCCGAAGAGATCAAGCCGCCGGCTTGAGCAGTCGCTGGTCGTCGTGCCGGCCTTTGCGGACTGAGTATCTTCGCTGATCAGGATCGCCACCATCATATCGGCTCTTTGCCGCGTAGCTGCGGGCGCCATTACGAGCAGCCGCGTGACGCGCCGGCCGAGATCGGCGTGCAGATCCGGCGCCGCTGCCGCGTCTCGGCCATAGGCGTCATTGACCCTGGCATTTATGCCGACCAGATGATGTCAGGCATCATCTTCGGATTTTCAACTGCAATGGGTCAGGCCACCACCCTCAAAGACGGGCGCGTCGTGCAGGCCAACTTCGACGAATTCGATGCCGCGCGAATGGCGCAATGCCCGGAAATCGAGCATCCTGGAACATTCGACTCGGATCGGCGGTGCAGGAGAGTGCTGAGTCCCGCCATCGATTCCCGCATTGGCGAACGCGATCCATGCCGCCACGGGAAAGCGGTTGCGCAAGGCGCCATTCAGTCTCGAATTTTAGCTTTGCATGACGGTGCAGGCGCTGGCACGAATCGCCATCTAGAGAGACCTCAAGACATCAGTGCTGACAGGCTGGCAAAGGCGATTGCCGCATCGACCGGTGCGCTGACCTCGACCTAGATCGCCTGCCCATTCGGCTAACGGATGATCTGCTCGAGCAGGACCTTATCCACTCCCTGTGCTCGTATCGTCCGGAAGAACAAGTTACGGGACAATCATCACTCCTTGCCATGACCCGGCATCTGATGGAAATCTCCCGAACCTGATCCGGTCGAAAACCTCTCGCTCTTAATGCGTGAAAACTGCCTCTTCAAACGAAGACATTGTCGATCATTGCTGCGGGGCTTGAAGTGTTTTGCTTGCTGCCACTCGGGCCCGCGGAATCCACCTAGCCGGAGCGGCCGAATCCTACTTCACGCTGGTACACATCCTTAAGTATGGAAACGAACGTGCGCGTCAGCCGCGTGTGAGGGCCGATCCGGATGGTGCCGATCGACCGCCGCTCCTGCTTCAATGGAAACCGGATTCTGACGAGCTTCCCGTTCGCGAGTTCGGGGCTAACGTGATGCGTCTGAAACGCGGACAGAAAGCGGGAGTTCTGTGTAATAGCCCGCCGTAATGGGATCATGTCGACCTCTATTGCTATATCCGGCCCAGGGATACCGGATTCTTCAAATACTGCTGCAATCAAGCGAGTGATGGAAACATCAGTCGGGCCAAGAGTCCATCTTGCGGAGGCTAGATCCTCGACGGACGGTGCTGGATTCTCGGCAAGGGGATGCAATGGGCTCGCAAAGATCGCGACTTCCTCATCCGCGAGCACATCCTGAACCAGCCCTTCCGCCTCTGTGCCCATCAACGTGTAGTAGAGCACGATATCAAGAGCGTCCTGCTGTAAAGCCTGCAGCATCTCGGTCGCCGATCCGAACCGTAGTTCTACGCGGAATTCCGGATGCTTCTCGACCAAGCTCACGATGCTGTCGCAGAAAGCCATAAGGGGATGGACCATGACAACACCCACTCTCAGGAGTTGGGCGGACGCATCTTGATGGGTCTTGATGAATGTCTCTGCTCGTCCAACCTGTCGCTTGATGTCATTCGCGTGCGCGAACACCAGTTCGCCGAAGGCCGTGAGTTCAATCCCCTTGGGACTTCTCGTCACCAGTGTACCGCCGAGCCTCGCTTCGAGATGCTGCAGTGTCCTGGTCAGGGAGGATTGCGAGACATTGAGAGCATGGGCAGCACGGTTGATGCTGCCCAGCTCTACAATCGAATGGAAGGTCATGAGGCCGTTAAGAGTCACCCAATGCATGTGCCTTGCCTAGCTCCCAACAGCACTTTCTTATTTCACTATTAATGACACATCGCCATCGATGAACTTATTCCTTTTCATGATGTCGTTCCAGGCCTTGACCTGGGCCTCGGTGACGTCGATCGAATAGTTGGAGAACGGGACGTTCTTCATCCCTTCCGGCGGCAGTTTTAGGTACTTTGCAGCAATTTCGCGGGATTTTTCCGAATTGCTTTTGATGAAGTTGTTCGCTTCGTTAAGCGCTTCTTTGAAGTCCGCTACGGCCTTCGGGTTCTTAGCGATCCAGTCCTCTGTCGTCGTGTAGACGTTGGAAAGGAGACCGTCTGGGAAGTCGCCGACGTACCAGCGATAAGCCTTGCCAACACCCGCTTCTTCAATACGTGAGATGAAGGGCTGACCGATAGTCGACGCATCGATCTGGCCGTTGCGCATCACGTCTCCGACCTGCGGGAAACCGACTTCAACGTAGGTCACCTTCTCCGGGTCGACCTTATTGTCTGCCAGCCACTGGCGGAAGAGCACGTTAAAGTAACTTCCGAGTGCGCCAGATGCGACACGCTTCCCAACGAAATCGGCAGGGGAATTAATGTTCACGCCGTTGCGCACGACGATGGCGCCGTTCGGATTGGCGTTGGTGACAAACGTGCCCCCAGAGATGATCTTTATCGGAAAGCCGCCCGTCCTGGACTGAATGAGGATGGGAGCGGCAACGGCGCCTACCTGAAGGCTGTCCGCGAGGAGCGCAGGCGGCATGGACTGGCTGTTCGGCATCTGAGTGATCGTCACGTCCAGGCCGCGCTTCTCGAAAAAGCCTAGGTCCTTTGCGACGAAGGCGCCTAGGCAATCGATGACCGGTGTAAAGCCGACGTTGATCTTCACCGGGGATTGCGAGAATGCCGGTGTCGCCAAGCCTAGGGCAAATGCAACTGCGAGAACTGTCTTCCTCATCTTTCTTTCCTCCTCAAAGATGTTTGCAATGCCAGGCTGATCAGGTTTTCCGCCACTTCAGGAGATGTTTCTCCAACTGGGCGACGAGCATGGCGGACAGGTAGCCGAGCAGACCGAGTAGCATTACACCTGCGAACAGGTCCGGCGCCTTGAACAGTCGTGCCGACGATAGGATGAACTGGCCGAGACCTTCGCGGCCAGAGAGCATTTCGCCAACGACCGACAGGATCAGTGCGTAGGTGAGGCTGATGCGTGCGCCCGCAATGATGTCAGGAAGGGCATTCGGCAGCGCGATCTTCCAGATGAAGCCCGCACGGCTGAGCTTCAGGATTCGCGCAACCTCGGTCAGACGGGGCTCGATGGAAGAGAACCCATGAATCGTTGCGAGCAGCGTCGGCCACAGCGCAGCGAAGCCAATCACCGTGAGAACCATGGTCTCTGTAAGACCCAGGATCGGAATCATGACCGGAATGACAGCGGATGCGGGCATCGGCCGGAGGTATTCCAGCATGGGCTCGAGGTAGGACCGCGCAGCCCTCGAGATGCCTATGATCGAGCCGAGCACGACCCCGAGGAGTGATGCTAGCCCCCAGCCGTAGATCATCCGCTCGACCGTGCTCATCATTCGGTCCAGCAGCAGGCCGTTCGAGAAGCCGTTGATGAGCGAATTCATGGCCCGCTGGGGGCTGGGCAGATAGATCGGGGAGATCAGGCCGAGGTTGGCCTGGATCTGCCATATCGCCACTACGAGCGCCGCGAAGACGAAGCCGCCGATGCGCCAGATGAGTCGGTTATCGGTCATTTCGCTGCTCCGATCGAGGCGGCAGGACCGAAGAAGCGGTGCTGTGCGTACACGAGGATCGCATTCAGCGACCAGCCAATTAAGCCGATCCAAACAAGATATGCGAGCGTCAGCTGGGGACGGAGTGACTGGCTCGCCGACATCATCTCGAAGCCCATACCCAACGGATTGGCGGTGACTTCGCAGGTGACGGCGACAACGAGCGCCAAGCCTGCTGCCAGGCGGAAGGCGACGAATATGCGCGGCAGCGCCGCCGGGAGAATGATCTTGAACGTCCGGTCAATCAGACCGAGCTGGAGGACTTTCGCGACCTCCATGAGACGCGGCTCGACGCCCATGACCGCTGTGCGCGTCAGGATGAAGATCGTCCAGGTGCAACTGAACGCCACGCAGGCGCTCTCCAGCCTGTAGCCGAAGCCGAAGATGAGGATCATCACCGGGATCAGCGCGGACGACGGGATTGGCCGAAGCGCTTCCGTGGTGACATCCAGCACGTAGTCCAGTCGCCAGAAGAGGCCCCGGAACACTCCCATGACGAGACCTATGACCCCAGCGATGGCAAGACCCAGCATGGCTGCCGAGAGTGTCTGGCCGGTCGCCTGCAGGATCTCTCCGCTCGCAAGGCCGCGCACTAGAGCAACGGCGACTCCGCCCGGAGCAGCAAGACTGTCACTCTGGAAGCCGCCCACCCGGAACGCTAGCTCCCACGCCGCCACGAGGATCACTGGAATAACCAGTCCACGAGGGAAGGTGAAGCGAGGCGCGGCGGCCTCATCTTCTATTGTCACGGTGAGCTGGCTCATGCCTCGGCCTCCTGGATGAAGTCGAACAGCTTTCGGCGCAGACGCAGGAATTCGGCGTCCTCGCGCGAGGTGAGCTGGTTGCGCGGCCGTGCAAGGGAGACACCAGTTTCGATCCCGACGCGGCCGGGGTTCGGCCGCAGGCCGATGACGCGGTCGCCGAGATAGACGGCCTCTTCGAGATCGTGCGTGACGAAGAAGACCGTCGTACCGGTGCTTGCAACGAGTTCAAGGATTTCGTCCTGCAGTGCCTGCCTCGTCATCGCGTCGAGCGCGCCGAAAGGCTCATCCATAAGCATGACGGCCGGAGACTGCGCAAGGCAACGTGCGATCTGAAGCCTCTGCTGCATGCCACCTGACAGTTCGGACGGGTACTTCGCCCCCTGCTCCCCGAGGCCCACCTTCGCGAGCAAGTCCTCTATGATGGTCTTCCGTCGCTCCCTGGGGGTGCCGTTCGCTTCAAGTGCGAGCTCGACATTTCCGTACGCGTTGCGCCAAGGAAGCAGCGCCTTACCATAGTCCTGGAAAACGACGGCGACATCCTGGCGCGGTTCCAGGACCGCCTTGCCGTCGATCTTGACCGATCCGCTGGTGGGCTGGATAAGGCCTGCCACAGCGCGGAGCAAGGTCGTCTTGCCGCATCCAGAACCACCGACGATGCAGAGGAACTCGCCCTTTGCGATTTCGAGATTGATTCCTGTGAGGATCGGGCGGCGTCCGAGGCTGATGTGCACGTCTGACAGGGATATCAGCGTCTTCGCACCATCGGGCTTGTTCCGGCTACCGGGTAAATCGAGCATTTGCGCTTGCATTGCACCTCCCACTAGCCGACAAAGTCGACTAAATCATCTTTAGCCATCCCTGGATGGCGGCTTCGTCTCCCGTCACGAGCCTGTGGCCAGCGGCGGCGATCATCGTAAGATCGACACGAGCCCCGGCCGCCCTGAGAGCGTCAGTGAGCCTGAGGATTTCGTCGGGCTTCACCGTTTCGTCTGACATTCCCCCGACCACCAGCACCTTCGTGCCGCCGATCGAAGCGGGCGTCGCGTTCCTGAATGGAATCGCAGGACGCAGCAGCACGGCCGCGCTCAGAGGCGGATCGCCTCGATACAGTGCCGCCGTGATGATGTTCGCGCCATTCGACAGTCCAAGAGCGACTGGAGGCCGCACACGATGGGTCGAAATGAACTGGCGCAGAAACTCGTTCAGGTCATCCGCTCTCGTCGCGAGGTCGGCTTCGTCGAACCGGCCGGCTCCAAGCCGCTTGAAAAAACGAAGCTTGCTATCCTCAACGACTTGACCTCTGAGACCGACGACCGCTGTCCCAGGTGCCACGGTGTTCGCAAGCGGCACGAGTTCACCCTCGTCGCCGCCGGTCTTGTGGAAGACCACGATCGGACGACTGTCCCTCTCCAGCGTCTCGAAGGTATGATATTCGAATCCCTGCAACGTCAGGCGCTCGGTCATGATCACTCCGCGACCTTGAGCGGGCGGTTCGCGAGAAAGTCCTCGAGGCTACGGAGCTTCGCCGCCGTGCCCTTGCCCTCGATTTCGACGCCCTCGAACTTGGACGCCTCGTACAACCAGCTCTTCGGTGCAGGATATTCCCAGGAATGCCGGTTGCCGCGATGCCACCGCATGGGGACATCTTCCGCGTCCCCCATCTGGATCGGCGGAGACATGATCTCCACCCGGTGACCATCGGGATCCCGGAAATAGACATAGAGCGCATGGCCCTCGCCATGCCTTGCCGGTCCACGCTCAAGGTTCGACGCATAGCCCAGCGAGCCACCGGTATCCAGTGCGCGGAAGAGGAACGTCGAGTCCGCAACGATGTAGGCGAAGTGGTGGAGAACCGGACCCGGCCGGGTCAGAAATACGATGTCGTGGGGATTGTTCTTCCGGTACATGAAGATGCCGAGCGGTTTTTCGTCATGCTCGCCGTCGACGAAGTAGTCGGAAATCCGGAAGCCGAGGTCCGTATAGAACTCGCTCGCCTTGGCGACGTCGGGCGCAAGCAGTTGAACGTGATCGTAGCGGAGTGCCGCCCCTCCCTTCTGGACATGGAACTGGTCATGCAGCCGATGCTGTGCGGGCATGGTCGCGCAGAACTCAAGCGGCACGCCCATGCTGTCCGGCACGTGCAGGGTCCGGCCCTGATGGGGAACATCGACGAAAGCGGGATTGCGGCCTGATCCTGAGAAGTGGTCGAACGCCCGATCGAGTTCGGCCTCGCTATCGACTCGAAATCCGAGCCTGAGACATGACGGCTGGTCCTTCTTCTGGACCAGGGTCAGGCTATGGTGAGCACTTTCCTCGACACCACGAAGGTAGGCGACATCATCGCCTTGGGCCGAAACGACGAGCCCGATCACCTCAGTATAGAAGGCAATGCTAGCCTTCAGGTCCGAAACAGCCAGCGATATGTGGCTCGCTCGTCGAATTGAGAATGCAGGCGACCTGTTGGTAGTCGGTACGGTCATTGACAAGGACCCTCTCATTAGCAGCTTATCTATATCGATATTCTTGCCTTCTGCAAGAGATATCGATAAAAGTGATTTTGTCGATGTTTTCTTGACAGCGCCGAAAATCTGGTTGAAATGACGCGAGCAATTATCGGGAAGGAATATCCGTGGCAGGGACTTCGAAAACACCGAAGGAGAAAAACTCCTCGGTCTCTCAGACGACGACCGTCCTTGAGCAGATCCGCAGCGACATCCTTCACGGCGCGCTGGAACCCGGTTTGAAGCTGAAAATAGAACTGCTGACTGAGAAATATGCGACGGGCGCCAGTCCGTTGCGCGAAGCGCTCTCGATCCTCTCGACCACAGGTCTCGTTGAGCGCATGGAGAACCGCGGTTTTCGTGTCGGCGTTGTCAGCGCCGAGCACTATGCCGAGATCCTTTGGACCCGCTGCTTCGTCGAGGAACGCGCGATCCGCGAAGCTGTCCTGCATGGAGGCGTGGAATGGGAGGAGAAAGTTGTATTGGCGCAGTACCATCTCCAGCGCGAGTCCGACCGGCTCGACGCGGACGATGACGACGCATTGAAGCAGTGGGAGCGCGCTCACGAGGAGTTTCATTCAGTCCTCATCTCTGCATGCCCTTCGAAGTCACTGCTCCGCTTCTGCGAGCAGCTCTACAACGAGAGCAACCGGTACCGCTACATCGCCCGCCTTGGCCGCGGCTCGCGCTCGGGCGCGGTGGAGGAGCACAAGCGGATCGCGGACGCCGCGCTCAAGCGTGACGGCGATCTCGCCGGAAGCCTTCTCGTAGAACACTATCGGCACACGGGCGACCTTTTGAAGGCGAACCTCGAAGGATTCGATCCTCATGCAGGAATGAGACCAGCACTCAAGATCACCGAATAGAGATAGGGATGGAAAATGCGCATTTGCCGTTTTGACGACAATCGGGTTGGCGTTGTGGAGGGTGATGAGATCGTCGACGTCTCCGCGATCGTAGACCGGCTCCCCGCCTGTGAAATGGCCCTACCCTCGTGGCGACGCATTCATCGCTAACCTCCCGGATCTGGTTCCGGAGATGCGCAATCTCGCCGCCGACGGCCGCCGCGTTAAGCTGGCGGACGTGAAGCTCCTCAGCCCAGTCGCGCAGCCCGTCAAGATCGTGGCCGCGCCCGTCAACTACAAGCTTCACCTTGAGGAGTCGCGTGCCGACCAGGGCATCCACTTCGGTTCGCACGTCAAGACGATCGAGGAATGCGGCGTCTTCCTCAAGGCAACCAGCTCCATGATCGGCGCCGCGGAAGCCGTCGTATCCGACCGTTCCGACCGCCGCACCGATCACGAGATCGAACTGTGCTTCGTCATCGGAACGAGGGGCCGGCATGTTCGCGAGGAGGACGCCCTCGACTACGTGGCAGGATTCATGATCGGCCTGGACATGACGATCCGCGGTCCCGAGGAGCGTAGCTATCGCAAGTCGCGTGACACGTTCACGGTCTTCGGTCCTTGGCTCGTGACCGCTGACGAATTCGGCGATCCCTCCGATGTCGACTTCGAACTCAAGATTGGGGGTGAGCGCGCCAGAAGGCCAACACCCGCGATCTGATCTTCGACTGCAGGAAGCTGATCGCTTACGCATCCGAAGCGTATACGCTCGAGCCTGGCGACGTGTTCATGACGGGCACGCCAGAGGGCGTTGCACCCGTAGAACCGCGTGACATCCTCAATTGCCGGATCGACGGCATCGGTGAAATGAACGTCGCCGTGCGGGCGGCCCGATATGCTCGCTTTGAAGGATGCTCGGGAAATCGCGTCCGCAGCTGCGACGCACGGTCTACGACAGGCGCGATTTACGCCTGACATAAACCGCCCCTTGCGCTTGAAAGAGCGATAGACAGGCCCGCGCGCCGATGCCTCGCAAAAGATCCAGAACATCGTACGGCTGATAAAGCCTGCAGTGCCGCCGCCTCGGCTCTATTCACATTATTTTAATGCTATGTAGGTCGTTGGATCAAGAAGAACCATCCGAACGGCGACATGCGTTCCTGCAGCTTCGCCGACCAATCGCTGAATCTCCTCTGCGAGGTCTTCGAGTCTTTTGCGAGTGCGCTCTGGTTTAGGCAGAATAGCAAGCTCAACATTCACGCTCGGGAGACCGGCCATAGCATACACCGGCATGATTGCGAATTGGCAAGCGGTCATTTCCACCTGCAACCTCGCGCAGAGCACGTTACCCAACGCCGCCAGAGTTGCTTGGATATCGAGACGGACTTGCTCAGGCAGGCTATGATCCAGGTAAATCTTCACATTCGGCATCGGAATGTCTCCTATATGGGGTTGAGGACGAAATTGAACGGTGAACGCCATTCGGTTTCTCCGTCCACGACACGTTCATATGGCGCTATCAAGGTCTCTTTGACGCCAAACACCGCATCAGATGAAAGGTAGACGTCGTCTCCAACGAAGGTATGGGTTACGACCTTCTGGAAGCCTGTCGCAATGACGATATAATGCATATGCGCCGGCCTGTAGGGATGCCGGCCGAGATGGTTCAACATCTGGCCGACCGGGCCGTCGTCTGGAATAGGATACGATACGGGCTTGATCCCGATGAAACTGTAACGGCCATCGGCGCCGGTCACAAAAATACCGCGGTTGTTCCACTGGGGCTGAAGCGCAGGTTGCTGCACATCGTAATAACCATCAGCGTTATCCGACCAGACATCGATACTTGCACCTTGGACCGGATGACCATCCAGATCGGCAACTATTCCCTCGAAAAGACAGCTTTCGCCCTTGCCGTCTAGCGTAATGCAATCCCCCATCTTGCGATGAGGCGCTCCAGCCACATGGAACGGCCCAAGCACGGTATTTTCCGTGGCGCCTGGCTGCCTGCGGTTGTTGATGGCATCCACCAGCATAGAGACCCCAAGAGTGTCAGATAGGAGAATGAACTCCTGCCGTTCTTCTGAACAAATCCTACCGGTTTCGGTGAGAAACCGGATCGCAGCTTCCCATTCCTGCTGCGAAATACGGGCCTCTTTAATGAAAGCGTGAAGATGTTTCACAAGCGAGCTCATAATCTCCCTCAGACGAGGATCGATGTCAGCGGCCATCCGCTCGTTCACTCCCTCGACCGAGGCGCCTTCCGTGAAATAACCTATCAATGCTGTTCCTCCCGTCATTGAAAGACTTCGTCTGATTCCGGCCTCGAGTTGCGTTGTCTGAACAGCGGCTGAGCCCAACTCTACGCATGATGCCATCGCCCAAGGGGCTCCTTCGCTACGAACTGGGCCTTACTCCTTTCCATGCCTTCTGAAGCAAGTCCCGGATTGCAGCGGGCTCCAGCGGGCGCGGATTCCAGTAGGGATTGCTCATGGCCATTTCCGCTGCTGTATCAAGATCTTGAGCGGTCACTCCTAAATCGCGGAGCCTCATCGGCGCGCCAATACCAAGCGCGAAATCATAAAGACCCGTACCAGCACGTCGCGCTCCGAGTATTTCCGCTACGGGTGCGAGCAGGTCCGGAACCGCTGCTTCTGTGTAGGCTATCGTGTGCGGGAGAAGAATGGCGTGAGTTTCCGCATGCGGCAGATCAAAGCTTCCCCCCAGCGTGTGACAGAGCTTATGATGCAGAGCCATTCCGACCGTGCCCAGAATGGCACCACAAAGCCAAGAACCGTAGAGCGCGTCTGCGCGGGCAGCGGTATCCTGCGGATTCGCGACTATTGCCGGAAGGGCTTTGTGGAGAGCGCCTATCCCCTCCAATGCCATAATCGAGGCTATTGGATTACGATCCTGAGCATAGAGACCCTCCACTGCATGCGCCATGGCATTGAGGCCGCTCGTGACACTCATTGCAATGGGCAGGTTGTAGGTTAGTTCGGGATCGTAGATGACTGTTTCAGGAAGTATTGAAGGGGCTCGAACCGTCGTTTTGATGCCATTTTCGGTCTGCCCGAGGATCGGTGTAACCTCCGAGCCTGCATAGGTCGTCGCGACGACAAGCTGTGGCGCATCGTTCCTATAGGCGATGGCCTTGCCCAGGCCGATCGTCGATCCTCCACCGAAAGAGACGATGCAATCCGCCTCAAGCTTGTCGTAGACCGAAATGGCCTCCATCGTCACTTCGACGGGAGTATGCATCGTTGCCCGCGTGAACACTCCGGCTGCAAGGGCTCCAAGCTTTTGAGCGAGCGCTTCAGCATCATTGCGTTGAAAAGGGGTCGACAGGATGAGCGCGCGGCTCGCGCCAAGCTGACGTATCTCATCAGCCAACTTGGAAATCGTTCCGCAACCGAAGATAACGCGCGCCGTATTACCGATGTATAGAAACTCACGCATGGCTCTCTCTCATGAGGACGGTCTGGCTGAGCTCATTTTGGTCTTCAAGCTCTTCCTGCGTCGTCTCTTCACCTAGGTTATGCTGGATCGAATTGAACCCGCACTGGTTGGCCATCTTGCTCGTGTGGTCCACATAGGCGTGGCTCGCCGGAGCGTCGCCGACGATGGCAACCACGAGCCCCGGCTGGACGCCCGTTTCCCTCTCAAGAGATCCGTTCGTCTCGGTTACTGCTGCAATCACGGATGCTGCCGCCTCTTTGTCATCGATCACTTCGGGCGGGATGAGCGCGGCGGTGAGACCTGTTCGGGCGCGATAATGCGGCGCCACCGTGTCATTGAAGAAATGGTCGACCAGATCATTGTTCTTTTCATCGACCATATTCTGCAGCGATTTGCCGCCGTTCGCCTTTACCATAGTATGCTCATCCTCCTCAGAATGTTAACATTCGTCCCGCACCACCCCTGGCGCAGGAGTTAAATCCCGACCGCCGTGCGCAAGACAGGCAGCGGCTCAGGTGCGCTCACGAAACTCAGACAGCAGGCGGCAACTGACGGACGAACCACAGGCCGCGCCAGCTCCTATCGGCGACAGCCTTTTCCAAGCATATTCTCCTCCTGCGGCAATGAACTTGCTAATCTATTTTAGTTCGGATACCTGACCATACAACTGAACCGTCAACACTGTCAATCACATTGACTCAGGGGCTGGAATTGCGCTGGAGACGTTTTATCTTCGCGGCGCATCATCGAGGATACCGAGCATGATTTTACGAAACGCATGGCGGCGGAACAACATCGGGCGTCGGATGAATGAGGCTGTCAGACTGTTCGAGGGCCGTATCATCGACAACTTGAGATCAAACGGTCACAGCGAACTTACCGCGGCTCATATAAATCTGACCCGTAATCTCGATGAGGACGGAACCCGCCTGACCGAATTGGCCCGGCGCGCCTCGCTAACGAAGCAGTCGATGAGCGAGCTGGTGGACCAGGTAGAGCAAACCGGGCTGATCGAAAAGCGTCGCGATCCGTCGGACGGCCGAGCTAAGCTTGTGTGCTTCACCGAAAAGGGACTGGAATGGCTCGAGGCTTTCCAGGAGAGCCTGGAAGTCGCTGAGAAAGAAATGCGCGACGAGCTTGGCTCGGCGATGGTGGATCTGATGATCGAGGTTCTCGGCAAATATGTTGAGAATCAGACAGTGGACACGAAGAGCCGCCAATAGATTGACATTAGTCCGGTTACCTTACTATATTTCTGCGATTGCGGAAAATGGGAGGTACGCCGTGACCGAGGAAGCTTATGATGTCGCTATTGCAGGCGGCGGCCCATTCGGCCTGATGCTCGCAAATGAGCTCGGGCGCCGAGGGATTTCGGCTGTCATATTCGATGAGAAGCCTTCGACTGCGGTCAATCCACAGGCAAACGCGACTCAGGCCAGAACGATGGAGCATTATCGGCGGCTAGGCTTTGCAGAGGAAATACGTGCTCTGGGTCTGCCAGGCGACTTTCCCACCGATATCGCTTATTTCACCCGATATTGCCGGCATGAACTTGCCCGTTTCCGGTTGCCCTCGGCAAAGGAAGCTCGCGAAAAGGTGACTACTCTGTCGGGGTCCTGGAGTGCGGCCGAACTGCCACACCGCGTCTCGCAAAAGTTCGTCGAGCAGGTTCTCCGCCGCCATGCCGAAGCGTTGGACGCCATATCGGTGAACTACGGCTGGCGTATTTCCGGATTCGACGACAATGGAGAGGGCGTTGTTGTCAAGGCGACGCGGACCGAAGATGGGGCCACACGTTCCGTCCGCTGCAACTACCTGATCGGGGGAGATGGGGCAAAAAGTTTCGTACGCAAAACCCTCGGCATTCGTTACGAAGGGGATGGCGGCGCCGTAAGAGACTTCTTTGGCGGCCGCATGTTTGCGCTCTATCTGCGATGCCCGCAGTTTTATGACGTTGTGCCGTTTCCTCCGGCTTGGATGAATGTCACCTTCAACTGCGATAGACGCGCCTTCATGGCGGCTGTGGACGGCAAGGGCGAGTTTGCGTTCCACACGCAACTACGGGACGGAGAAAAGGACGAGGACATTTCCGACGAGCAGGCACTCGCCATGTTCCAGTCGGCCGTCGGCTACCCCGTTCAGGCCGAAATCCTCTCTCGCGGAACGTGGATGGCTGGTTATGCCCTTGTGGCTGAGCGCTATCAGGTCGGGCGCGTCCTACTCGGAGGCGACGCTGTTCACCTTTTCACACCTGCAGGTGGTCTGGGCTACAACACGGCCATCGATGATGCCGTCAATCTTGGTTGGAAACTCGCCGCGGTGATCAAGGGAAAGGCGCCGCCCTCGCTGCTTGCGACCTACGAGATCGAGAGACGTCCCGTGGCTGTTCGCAATACCGGCTTCGCCAAGCAATTCGCAGAGTCAATCGGGAGCTATACCCCGAAGACCGCACTGGAAGACGACTCTGAGACGGGAACGGCGCTGCGCAAGGAAGCGGGCGGATACCTTGAAGCGCACGGGCGCGCGGAATTCAACATACCCGGCATTACTTTCGGCGCGCGCTACGATCCATCGCCAGTAATCTGCTCCGAGCCGCTCGCTCCGAATGCGGACCTTCCGAATGTCTACAATCCCACTGCCGCCCCAGGTGGACGCGCTCCACATCTTTGGTTGGATAACCGAGTCTCGCTGTACGATCGTTTTGGCTTTGAGTGGACGCTACTGCGACTTCAACCGTTTTCAAATCGTGGCGGGAAATTCATCGAAGCAGCTGCAAATGCGGGTATGGATCTGACGGTCCTCGATGTCGATTCGAACGATATTCTCGGTCTTTACCATCAACCCCTCATTCTCATCCGCCCTGATCAAGTCGTTGCTTGGCGCGGAAATGATGACATTGATGCGGCACACATAATTGATATTGTGACAGGGCGTCTGGATGCCAGAGAAGATGGTAAAGCCAACCAACAAGCCGAGGTAACCTTGTGAAGGGGCTGCTCCTTTGCCGATCAGGGGGCACAGGAGAGCATGAGTTCCAGTATAGTCAGGCGCACCCGTTTGCCACGTCGCCGTCTCTTCGCGCTTCCGCCTGCAAGGCGGCGATCCCCAGCAGTTTTGCAGCAAAGTCGGCAGCGTTGATACTCAACCTGCGTGCCTAGCCCGGCTTATTCATGAGGGTGCGGGTAACGGTCGGGTTCTGGAGCCGAGCGGCCCTGGCGGCGCGTGAACAGGACGGGCGCTGCCGCGGCGCCTGTTGCATCGCGGACGATCGTGAGGTTTGCGAGGTTGGTGGACGGAGCTCCGGGGTTCGGCGGCACGGCCGCGCCTACTATGTCGGAGCGGGCCTAAGCGCGCTTGCGATGGTCCTGAAGAGGGCGGCGTCGGGATAGGCGGATGCGAAGGCGATGCGGATCCGCCACATCACCATTTACTCATGCCAGCAAAAGTTCAGGTTCATTGTGAAAGGAAGGTTGAATGACCGATGCAAGAAAAAGAGACTGCTGGACAGCAGCCAACATCCCCTCTCAGCGCGGGCGCGTGATCGTTATCACCGGCACCGCTGGGCTAGGCTATGAATGTGCCTTAGCACTGGCGCGTGCTGGTGCGGAGATCATCTTTGCCGGGCGCGATAGAGTCAGGGGCGAGACTTCCATCGGGCTTATCCGCGAAAAAATCCCAGGGGCGATCCTTCACTTTGAACAGCTTGACCTTGCGGAACTCAGTTCTGTTGAGGCTTGCGGGGAACAGCTGCGGGCGCGATGTGAACGGATAGATGTCCTCATCAACAACGCTGCAGTGATAATGTCGCCGCGCCGCCAAGTGACGAAGGATGGTTTCGAGCTGCAATTCGGAACGAATTATCTCGGGCATTTTGCGCTGACAGCAAATCTGATGCCGCTTTTGCGCAAAGGGGATGATTCGCGCGTTGTTAACGTCTGTGCGCTCGCGGCTAACCGCGGGAAGATCAACTTTGACGACTTGCAGTCCGAACGGGAATACAAGCCAATGGCTGCATATGGGCAGTCGAAACTGGCGAACCTCATCTTTTCGATCGAGCTTCATCGCCGCAGCATGGCAGAACAATGGGGTATCCATAGCATTGCCGCCCATCCGGGCTTGGCGCGCTCGGACCTGTCGGCGCGGGGAATCAACAGATCAGAAGAAAACAAGGTGCCCCTCCTGTTTCGCTTGCTGGGGTCACTTGTCCTCCATTCAGGCGAACAAGGCGCTTTGCCGCTGCTTTTTGCGGCGACGGCACCGGAGGCGAAGAGCGGAATGTACTACGGTCCAGGTGGTCTTGGAGAAACAAAGGGTTTTCCTGCATCTGCTAAGGTTCCGCGTAGCGCACGAACAGAGAGCATTGCGACGCGGCTCTGGGACGTGTCGGAGCAGCTAACCCATACCCGCTATGATGCGTTATAGCTCCGAAGCGGAAGCGGGGGACTTTCTACCATGGAATTATCGCTTTTTAGATGTAGCGGTCAGCCGGAACTACAATAAAGAGGCGCTTTTTTCTGCTTCGTTGCAGGACTGGGTTCGCCCCCCCTTTCTACTTCAAAGCAAACGCTTACACCACTCCCGCCGACCCTTCAGTCCTGCTCCGGTGAATAAGCCGGGCTAGCCATTCATTGTATTTGCCATGAGTCGATGAGGTGGCCCGTCCGAAGCACCAGCGCGGCGTCTCCTCTGAAAACGGAGTCTACTTCCTCGGCCTTCCCTGGCTTTCCGGCCGAGGCTCTAGCTTCATCCGGTGACTGGCATGATGCCAAGGTTGTGGCCGGCCATATCCTCATCAAGGAGAATATCCGCCTACGCTCCACGGGGGCTGCTCGCCGCCGATTACCCCTGCCCCTGAACCGTCATCCTGCATTGCTTGCCTTATCCGATGGAGAAGAGAAACGAGAAGATGGAGCAGAAGCTAGGCAACGATCTTAGTCAGGCCGTCGTTGCGCGCGGCAGGATGATTTTCCTTCGCGGAAGTGCCCTCAGGATTTCGGCGCCGCAAAAGAACATCGGCAGCCACATACCGTCGAGGAACCCGGCGGCAAAGTGGAGCACGTCACCAAACTCGTTGTCTACGTGACCGACGTGCGCACCCGGGAGGCGGTCGACCGTGCAATGATCGCCGCCTTCGAGACTGTCGCCGGCCCGCTGGGGGACCGAATGATCACAGCGATGACGGCACCGGTACGCAACGGTGGTGAAGTCGGCCCGATTCATTCGGCAGGCCTCCTCATTATGGACAGCCAGAGCTGGCCCTATCCCTAACTGCGATTGGCCAGACGACGATTAACCCCGTAGCCGCTGTCGCGCACGCGCCTGGGAAATCTCAACCGCAGGCAAGCGACTATGCCACCCGTGCGTTCAATCCGTCTACGGCACCTTCCTACGGCCTTCTCATCGACGTCTGAACGATGATATTCCTGCTCCGGTCAGACGCCCTTTCTATGGCCCGCCTTGATGAGTTACGAACCAACGGCACCGCCATTCGTCGCAAGGAACGCAACATTCAATCATGGAAGAATCGTGGGCCGAGGGTCGCCTTGGCTAGTTTATTTTCTCAGTGCAAGGAGCTTGGGGAGCGCGAGACTACCCGACGCTCCCGTACATATTAGCCCGCGGGCTTCTCCGGCATAGCAGAGGAGTGATGTGACGAGATCAGCCACTTGCCGTCCTTGAACTCGTAGGTAAAGGTGTAGCGCGCCGGAACCTTGCTACCATCCTTCAAAGTGAAGGTATAGTTGCCGGTGTCGAGCGCTTCGTTGCAGCCAAGCTTGATCGTGCGGCTGTCGATTTCGCCGTACGGATGCTTCTTCAGGAAGCTCACGAAATAGTCCCGGCGCTCGTCTTGCGTCAGGCGCGGTTTGTTCGACAGTGTCGGCAGGAGGACTGCATCAGGCGTATAGTTCTCGACGACTTTTTCTGGATCCAGGGTTGCCAGCGAGGAGGTCCAGCGATCAAACAACTGCTCGACCTGAGGCTTGGTGATCGGCGCACATTCCTCTGCAAGAGCAGGCGTCGCCAGCAGGGCACTAACAAAAGCGGCAAGCAGATGTCTTTTCATTTCAATCTCCATCGTATGACATTATCTCTCCGGCGATTTTCTTGCCGGCCTGTCAGAGATGGTTTGCCGCGATCCGCCGCGCGTCTGCCGGATGGCTGCAATCGCATATGCCGAACGGCCTATGCATTGTGACGGATGGCTTCCTATCTAGGGCATGTCAAACTTCTTAAGGACAGGGAATTCGTGCAAGACAAAGACTACGAGGGCATAGCGTCTCCCATTCGCGAACTGCGGCGTCTCTATCGCGATGCGGAAGCCAAGGCCGCTCGTCTGCGGCTGATCGTGGACGTACGCAAGGTACTGGACCGTGGCCCTTTGGATACGGCGATGTACGAGGCGTTATCCGCTATTGCCGGCTTTGCCGGAGCGAGCACGGCCACGATTCGCTCGCAAACCGGCACAGCTTGGCAATTTCCCACCCGGAGCGCCGCCGGCGAGGAAACGGCTGAGGGGGCCGACCCGGTAGCCGTCTGCAAGGCATGGATAGGCTGCGAGATGCTGGAACTCCGGCTGTCACGTCTCGCCTTCCCCATGAATGAACAGGATCGTGAGGCGATCCAGATCGTGACGGATCAGCTCGCCGCCTTTCTGGCAGCGGAGAGCCAGCGCATTCTTCGCGAGCAACTGACATCCGACCTCCAGGCACGCGAGCGCGACCTGGCGCGATTGATCGAGGCAATGATCGGCGCGCAGGAACAGGAGCGGCGCAGGATTGCCTATGACCTCCACGATGGCGTCGCGCAGTCTTTGGCGAGCCTGCTGTTTCGGTTGGAAGCCGCGGTGGTTGCCATGGAAGATACACAATCGGCAAAAGATGCAATCGAAGGCGGCATCGAAATTGTTCGAACGTCGATCGGCGAGGTCAGAGGCGCAATCGGTGCCCTTCGTCCCGCGGAACTGGACGATCTCGGCCTCGAAGCAGCACTTCGCGCCCGCCTGGACGATATCCAGTCGGTCCAGCTTTGCTTTCATTCGGACCTGAACGGCTACCGCTTGCCCGGCGCGCTCGAGGTGAGCCTTTACAGAGTGGCGCAGGAGGCCTTGGCAAATGCCGTAAAACACTCCGGCTGCAGCCGGATTGACCTGCGGCTTACGTTGGACGAGCCGCAGTTTGTTACCCTCTCCGTCGCGGATAACGGCTGCGGCATCGCTGACGCTCTCGTCGTCAAGCAAGATGGAAGGGGCGTCGGTATGTCGGCCATGCGCGAACGAATGGCACTGATCGGCGGCTCCATATCAATCCGATCGGGTCCCGGCCAAGGAACGGTTGCCGTCGCTCGAGCGCCTATTTCCGGTCCCGCAAAGGAACTCGCTTGAAACGCTACCGAATATTGATTGCAGACGATCATGAGCTAGCTCGGTCGGGTCTTGTCGCCGTGCTTGCAAGCGCTCCCGACCTGGAGATCGTTGGCGAGGCGCCAGACGGCATGAGCGCGGTAACTCTCAGCGAGAGTCTCCGACCGGATATTGCCCTGCTCGACATACGGATGGGCAGCATGGATGGCCTCGAGGCCGCAGCGGAGATTGGAGTCCGATCGCCCGAAACCCGCATCATCATGCTGACCATGCATGACAGCGTGGACTATCTTGAAGCCGCCATCAAGGCTGGGGCCAGCGGCTATGCATTGAAGGACATACGGCGCGACGAGTTGCTGCAGGTGATTGCCAATGTCGCGGCGGGGCAGTCTTTCTTCAACGTCGACCTGATGCGTCGCCTGCTTCGGCGTGTTTCTCCCGAAACACCCGGTGAAACCACCATTGAGCGGCTGACCGTTCGCGAGCGTGAAATCCTAGTCCGGCTCACCACCGGCGAAACGAACAAGGAGATCGCCAAGTCGCTCGACATTTCACCCGGCACCGTTAAGGTGCACGTCGAACGCATCCTCTACAAATTACGGGTGGCCGATCGAACGCAGGCGGCGGTCATGGCGGTAAGGGCCGGCCTTGTGGATCGGGACCGCCTATGATCGCTTCACGCTTTTCCGCCTCCATCTCCAAGCGGTTTCTGGACCAGCCGCTTGCCTACAAAGGTCTTATCGTCATTGCCGTGCCGCTGATCTGCTTCCTGATCGCGCTGGCTTCGGTTTTCCTTGCCGACCGGGAAAGTCGCCGGGCGGAAAACTATGTGCGCGTTACTTTCGCCATCCAGTCAGATATCCTGGAGCTGCACGCACTGCTTGCTGAGGCGGCCTCGGGGGTGCGCGGTTTCCTTCTGACCGGCAACGAGGCGTTCTTGGCGCCCTTCAACAAGGCAAGCGTAGAACTGCCAACGGTGCTTTCCAGCATGCGTCCTTTGATCAGGGACAGCGAACAGCGTGCACGGCTCGACGAGATGGAACCGCTGGTGCGCCAGAAACTGGCAGGCCTCAGCGCCTTGCGTGACGGCAGCGGACGACCGGAAAAACCGGCCCTGGACGACATTCGCAAAACCCTCCTCGACAACAAGGTCTTGCTGGACACGCTTCGGACAAAGATCAACGAGATGCGCGAACGGGAAGATTTTCTTTTGGCCGCGCGCACCGGTGAAGCAGACGCCATCCGTGACCGCTCCAAATGGATCACTTTGGTTGGCGCCTTGTTCGGTCTGCTCGGGGGCGTCAGCGCAATTATGCTGATGTCGAACGGCATTGTTCGGCGCGTGGGCGCACTGCAGAAGGAGGCGCACAAGCTGGCCAGCGGACAGGATCTCCAATCGATTCCGGCAGGACGCGATGAGCTTGGCTCGCTTGCAACGGCCCTTCAGGAGGCAAGCCGCTTGCTCAAGGCGCGCGAAGAAGCTTTGCGCGAAAGCGAGGAACGGTTCCGCCTACTGGTCGACGGCGTGCATGACTACGGCATTTTCGGCTTGGACGAAACGGGCCGTGTAGTCAGCTGGAACGTCGGCGCTGAGCGGATTACGGGTTATAGGGCAGACGAGGTCATAGGCGGGCATTTTTCCAGATTTTATCCGGAGGATACACGCCAAACACATCCGGCGCAGGAACTGGCACAGGCGCTCGCCTTCGGCCGGGTCGAGAACGAGGGGTGGCGCATTCGCAAGGATGGAGAGCGCTTCTGGGCCAATGTCGTCGTCACAGAGTTGAAGGACGAGCATGGCAATTCACGAGGCTTCTCCAAAATCACCCGGGACATGACCGATCGAAAGAAATCCGAGGAAACCCTGCAGGCGGCACGCCGGGAAGCTGAGCGGGCAAGCCAGGCCAAGAGCGAGTTTCTTTCGCGGATGAGCCACGAATTGCGTACGCCGCTCAACTCGATCCTCGGCTTCGGCCAGATCCTCGAAATGGACATGGAAGATCCGGACGCTCAGTTTTCTGTCAGGCAGATTCTGACAGCCGGCCGGCACCTGTTGAGCCTGATCGACGAGATCCTCGACATGGCGAGGATCGAAGCCGGACGGATGGACCTGGTGCTCGACACTATCGATGCGGGGGAGGTCTTGCAGGAGGCCTTGGCGCTCGCCCGTCCTTTGGCAGAGGAACGAGCGATCGACTTGCGTCTCGACGATACGCCACTCGGGCAGACATTTGCGACCGCCGACCGCCGGCGGCTGTTACAAGTTCTTCTGAACCTCCTGTCGAATGCCATCAAGTTCAATCGCGCCAGCGGCGAGGTCAGGATCGTCGCGCGCGCAGTTGGCTCTGATGTGTTAGTGGTGGATATCTGTGATACCGGATCCGGCATTTCGGCTGAGGGCGTGGAACGGCTGTTCCGGCCATTCGAGCGGCTTGGAAAAGAACGCAGCACGACAGACGGCACGGGGCTGGGTCTTGCCCTGTCCAAACATCTCATGGAAGCGATGGGCGGACGATTGGATCTTACGGGAACGTCGGCGCAGGGAACGATTTTTTCTCTCCATTTGCCAATCGCAACTGAGGAAAGGATGGCGGAAGAAATGGGCCTGACGCATGCGGTTGTGTCGGTACCGGGCGACATCATGATTGCCAATGTACTATGCATTGAGGACAATCCTCAGAGCCTTAATCTGATCGAGAATGTGCTGACGCGCCGTTTTGGCTGCCGTGTGATGCCGGCAATGCTTGGTGAGCTGGGCCTGGCCCTGGCTCTGCAGCACAAGCCGGGCCTCATCCTTCTCGACCTCGATCTTCCGGATATGCGCGGCCTTGATGTTCTTCAGCGGTTGCGAAGCGATCGAAGGACCCGCGCGATCCCGGTCGTGGTAATCAGTGCCGATGCCACGGTGGCGACCCGGCAGAAGGCGATGACGGCCGGGGCCACGAACTATCTCACCAAGCCGCTTGACCTTCGCCTTTTTATAAAGTCCGTGGAAGCCATCGGATGCAATTGAACACGACTATCGAAATTCCCGCCGACGCAAAGGTCCTCATCATCGACGACGAGGCGGCCAATGTCGCCCTCTTGACGCGCCTTCTGCAACGCGAGGGCTTTCAACGGCTGAGTTCTACATTCGACCCGCGCAGTGGGCTGGACATGTTCCGCGACATAAAGCCCGATATCGTGCTGCTAGATCTCATGATGCCGCACATTGACGGGTTTCAATTGCTGGAGGCGTTTTCCCGTCTTGTCGGTCCGCATAACTTTGTTCCCATCGTCGTGCTGACGGCGGACACGTCAATAACGACGCGACGCCGGGCATTGTCATTGGGAGCCAAGGATTTTCTCGTCAAGCCGCTGGACGCGGTCGAAACCGTGCTCCGTATCGTCAACTTGCTTGAGACCCGCTTTCTCTTTCTCGAGCTGCAACGACTGACAGGAGATATCGTTGACGGTGGTGTCCGATAGTCGTGCCGGCTGAGGGCATATTGGCCGGTCGGGCGCAGCGGTTAATGACACGTTCAGCGTTCGAACCGCTCCAGCATCCTCCTCAGTTGTGCATTTTGCAGCTGAAGCTTGCGCGCCAGCTGGTCCCGCAGCAGCCTGATCTCTTCATCAAGGCGGATTGCATCGTCAGAAACGGCCGGAACGGCTGGAGAGGGTGGCGGAACGGCTTCACCCCCTGCCGCTTTCTGGCCCCGGGTGCTGCGCTTTCGCGTTGCACCTTCGCCAGTCTGAGAGGGTTTTAATGCGTCGTGTTCGGCCGTACCGGCCTCATCGGACAAGGCCGGATCAGCCACCTCCACGGGCCTGGCGCCTTCGGTATCTGCCGCGCCATGGATACCGCTTGCCGTTTCTTCGGAATGATCCGGGCCCGCTGACACCGCCTCCGATTGATCGTGAAGGGCGGGTTTTTCGTCGACCCGAGGATCGGCGGTGTTGAGCCCGTTGTCGGCAGCCGTTTCAGTCGGTTTGGCGATGGCCAATACGTCCGGCTTCACGTCATCGGTCGGGCCGTGTTCTCGGCGCTGCTGACGTCGCGGTGACACAAGCCGGGCAAGAAGTTTCCATGGAGACGCCATTTTATTCGACCTCGTATTCTACCCCGCATGCAGGCTGCGAGCAAAAGCGTTGGCGGCGGGACTAGCCGCCGCCAAGATGTTCGTCTCGATAAGCATGAGAATGCGGCCGGCGCTTGACCGGCTGCTGCCAATCAACCGAGGTTGAGCCGCTTTCGCAGATCGGCATTTTCAGCACGGAGCTTCTCGGCCAGCAGCTTGCGCAGTCTTTGGTTTTCCTCTTCCAGCTGCAGAAGATCCGCAAACTCATCGACTGCCGCCACCGACGGTGCGGTCGCTGCCTGCACGGCCTTCGGAGCACGTTTGACGCTTGTCACACCCTCGTCAGACTTTGCCTTGCGTCCTCTCTTCGGCTTTCCAGCTGCGGCATTCGAAGCCGCTGCCGGCTGCGCCGAAACTGCGGCTGAGGCCGTCTCAGGCGCCGCCTTCCTGGCGCGAGGTTTGCGCTCCTTCTTCGGTGCGGGCGCCGCTACGGCCGGCGTCTCGGCGTCAGTCATCGTATTGTTGTCGTCGGCCATTATGGTCTCCTGTAAGGCCGATGCATTTGTCTCCTGCTCAATCGGCGGTGTCAACAACGCCGCCGCCTGTTGTTCTCCGGCGAAAGACATTCCGGTGCTGCCAACCTGGGAAGTTTCCGGCAGGAATGGCATTGCCTCGTCCTGCAGATCCTGCGCAACGGACTTGAGATCCACGTCTCCCCAGATCGAGTTCGGATTGGAATTGAGTTTTCGCCGACCAGATCTATACTCGACGGCAAAGCTGCGCTGGACTTTTTTCACTTTGAGAGGCCTTGGGTGTCTGCGGTGATGTTTCGGCGACGTTTTCAGCATCGCAACAAGCCCTGCAGATAACCACTATCGCCCCGGCGGTCCAGACCCCTGGCGTCACCCGGCCCTCTGCGACTGCCAGAAACAATCCTTGTCGATGGCGGCGTCGAGCAAGGGGATGAAGTCCCCGCCTTCTATGACCCGATGATTGCCAAGATCGTTGCGTATGGGCCGAACCGCGACGCCGCACTTTCGAAGCTCGCAGCCGCGTGTGCCGGCATCGAGGTCTGGCCGGTCACATCCAATGCCGGCCTGCTTGCCCGCATCGCCGTCGATCCGGATTTTTGCGCTGCTGAGTCCGATACCGGCTACCTCGACCGCCATGGCGATAGGCTTGTGGGGACGGCGCCGAGCAAAGCCGCGATCGACACCGCGGCTACTGTGGTTTCGAGAAATACGGATGGCTTCCCTGGTCCGCGCTTGCCGAGTTCCGCATCGCCGGCCTGGATGATAATAGAGTGCGCGTCAGTATCGGCGATCACCTCCTTCGGGGGCAATCAGGTCCGAAGCTTGAGGCAAATGCCGTCACGATCGGTGAAACGACGATGCTTTTCGACGCCGGCAATGCCTGGCCGATCAGCCTGCCCATCGCAAACGAAGTCGAGGCAAGTCAGAGTGCCAGCGATGGCGCGATCCTTTCGCCCATGCCCGGCCTCGTCATTTCGGTGGATGTCGCCGAAGGCAATCGTGTCGCCAAGGGGGACCGCCTGCTGACAGTCGAAGCGATGAAAATGGATCATTCGCTGCGTGCGCCCTTCGACGGCATCGTCGAAAAATTGCAGGTTTCCTCGGGGTCAGGGTCCCGGAAAACCAGCTGATCGTCAGCATTGTGAAGGAGCAGAATTGATGGCCGGCCGTTATTTCGACGAGAGGACGGTCGGCGACCGCATAGCCCACGACATCCGCCGCACGGTCACCAAGGCCGACAAGCTGCTCTTCACGACGCTCTCTCACAATCCGCAACCGCTGCATCTCGATGCCGACTATGCGGCCGGCGCCGAATTCGGCCGGATCATCGTAAACGGCACCTTCACCTTTGCGCTCACCGTCGGCCTTTCGGTCGGCGACATCACGCTCGGCGCGCTCGTCGCCGATCTCGGCTATGACACGGTGACGATGCCGAAGCCCGTCTTCATAGGTGATACCCTGCATGGAAACTGAGGCGATGGAGCTGCGTCGCTCGAACTCCCCTCCCGATGCCGCGGCGCGACGGCTTTTCCAGCGTGATGGCCATCCACCCAGCCAGGTCGAAGTGATCAATCACGCCTTCACGCCGGATTCATCCGAAATCGCCGGGGCGGAAAGTGGCCGCCGCCTTTGCCGCCAGACCCGACGCAGGCGTCATTCAGCTCGACGGACGCATGCTGGACCTGCCACATCTCAAGCTCGCGAGCCGCATCCCGGAGATATCAGGCCGATAGGGCAAACCGCACCAACGAAGCGAGAGCCGTGCCAACTCAATTGTAGGGGGAGTAGCATTGTCTGCGCGAGCCCCCGTAGGGCTGAAAACTATTATCATAGGCTGAATACGACCGATAACGGCGCGCGCACCAGTCATAATGTCTTCCGTCATATCGGATCGAATAGTCCTCAGCTGGCGGCGGAGGAGGCGGAGGAGGCGGAGGAGGCATGACAAACGGTGGCGGCCCTAGAGGACCTGGAATTGATGGAATGGGCGGCCCAACTTGCGCCATGGCAGCCGATTGCACTGCCAGCAGCAACGAGATCGCGGTGAACATCCGGAGATATTTCATCAGTCTTCCTCATACCCACGCCGTTCAAAAGCGTGATCTGTTTCCTGAACTTCGTTACGCGCCACAGAGGCAGGCTTGCCATCAACGGCTAAACTTCAGGTCCGGTTTTTCACCGTCCCATCCCTGAAGTCCGCCGGGAACCGACCGGAATCGAAGGCATCGTGTGCCCATCTTGCCGGATATGCACATCGCGTCGTCCTTGACCGTCCAGGTGATGGAGAGCGTGAATGGCAACGGGCCGCGAATGCTTCCGGTGCCGTCTTTCTTCAGAGTGAATTTGAGAGTCTTGCCATCCGGCGCAAGTGCCGACCAGGGCGCTCCATCGGCAAGGATTTCGGCGGCCTTCTCAGACGGCAGGAACTGTTCCTGCGCTGAGGACGACGGACTCGCCGCAAGAACTGCGATGACCGCCCCCGCAAATCGTAGATATCTCTTCATGTCGATGTCCTTTCATGATTGTTTGCTGAAGTACCGCAGTCGCCGGCGCTGCGGGTGATTGAGGACTGTCGGCAGCTATTGAGAGGCCGTCGCACCCTTGTCGCTCCAGCTTGGCGGCAAACCGAACTGACTGGCGACCGCCCCTTTGATACCGGGCGCAGCTCCAAATGCCTTGCAGGCATCGTATTTCGGCTCGCTGCCGAATGCCGCCTTGATCTTTTGCATCAACCGGGTGGACGACGTTCCCTTGAACGGGTCCTGACCCTTCACCAGCATGCGGCTGAAATCGGCGCCGAATGCTGATGAAAGGGAATAGGCATCCCCGACCGCGGATATCCGTGCCTTTGTCGTCACCATGTTCGCGCCGCGTGACCAGATCATCGCGGCCTGCTGAGAACCGTCCTGGCCGACCGCTTCGGCTTCTGCCGACAAACCGCCGAGACCGATCGGAATCCTCGGGATTGGAACGTGAGCCACAGAAGCGCCGAGCGTGGCGACAGTGGAGGTCGCGGCGATCGCCTGGTTCGTCGCGACGATGTCGGTGACCATCGCGTGGACAACGAGGTCCGCCGGCTGGTTTAGACCCATGACCTTGAACCGATTGCTGAGGCCCATACACAGCGCCCGGTCGACGGCGTTGGTCAGGAGTGCCAGGTCTTTGGCGTCGAAGGAGCCGCGAGCACTTTCCACCGTGGTGGGAACGATGCGCACTGTCTGCGCGGCGAGTACGACCGGCGAATTCACGCGCAATTTCGCCTTGGTCAGAGAGCCGCCCGATGCCACCATTCCCGTGTAGGATCCAAGGGACGTCCCTTCCTGTAAGGGGACGTTTGCGCAGGAGGAGAGCGAAGCGAAGAGGACGGCGCAGATTGCCGCCTGCACGGGAATTTCCACTGCTTGAACGTTGAAGGTCATTGGCGAATCTTTTGAACCGGGACTGTGGGTTCTGTTTTAGAGACGCCAACGTTAATGGCTGTAAAGCCTGTGTAAAGTTGAGTAAAATCGTGAAATCCAAGGTCCGCAGGCGCCGTTTGCCTTGCACCGCGGGTGGCCAGGTGGTCCATCAGCCCGACTTCGCCGCTCGCTCGGAAGCGACAGGCGCTTGTCGGGACAGATAGCCGGCACCCACGGCGACATAAAGATCCACATAATCCTTAGCAACTTGCTGCACGGTGGCTGCGAGGCTTGCCTGAGCATCGGAGACGGATCGTTGCGCGTCCAGGACATCAAGCAGCGACGAGGCGCCGTCTGTATAGCTCGTCGTTGAAAGCGCGAGCGCTTCCTGGGCGGTTTCCACCTGTCTGCGTAGCGGCTCCAACGTCTGCGCGTCATGGCGAACGGCCGACAGGGCGTTTTCCACCTCTTCGACCCCATTCAGCACCGCCGCTTTCCAGGCGAGATATTGGGTTTTGGCATCGGATTTTTCGATGTCGACATTCGCACGCAATTTGCCGCCATCGAAGATCGGCAGGTTGAGCGTCGGTCCGAAGGACCAACTGGTCAGGGTTCCACCGCTGGCACCGGATGATTTGACCCAGCTCGGCGAGATCGACCCGGATAGGGAGATCGACGGGTAGAGCTGGGCTTCGGCAGCGCCGATATCGGCAACGGCCGCCGCTAGATCGCGTTCGGCCTTGCGGATATCGGGACGGTTGCGGATGAGATCGGCCGGAATGCCGGCTCGAATGTCGCCGCGGAAGACCGGCTGGCCCGCACTCCTCTGCAGCTCATTCATCAGCGAGGCCGCCGGCATCCCGAGGAGCAAGGCGATGTGGTGGGCCGAAACGGTAAAGCTCTGTTCGAGGCCGGGGATATCTGCCTTCGTTGACCGAACAAGGCCTTCGGCCTGAACGACGTCAAGACGAGAGGCCGCACCTGCCTTGAGCTGCAGCTGCGTGAGTTCGTAGGTCTCCTGACGGGATTTCAAATTCGCCTTCGAAAGCGCGACGCGCTGCTGATAATAGCGGGCGTCGACATAGCTCGAGACGAGGTCCTTCAGAAAGGAGAGCTTCGCATCATCGGCCGTTGCGTAGGCGGCCCCAAGCGAGGCGATTGCGCTCTCTCTAGAGCGACGGTACTGGCCGAAGAGATCGAGCAGCCATGAAAGGCTGGCCTCGCCGCCTGTCGTATTCGTGGTGCCGATCGTCGTACGCTCAGAACCCTTCTCACCCGACACAGTGTGCGATGCGTCGACATAGAGGCTCGGCAGACCGCCGGCCCCGGCAACCGTGACATTGGCGGAGGCCGCGTTGATGCTCTCGATCGCCTGCAGCACATCGAGGTTCTCGCTGAGGCCCTGAGCCACCAGGCTGTCGAGCTGTTCGTCACGATAGGCCGTCCACCACTGCGCCGTCACGACATCGCCGTGGCTCTTGCCACCACCCTCTTTGAATTTAGCAGGAAGCGGCGTCTGTGGGGGGACGTGATCCGGGCCGCTGACGCAGCCTGCCAACAGAAGCGTGAGTGCCGATGTGGCGTAGCGGAGGGATGGTATTCTTGTGCAGAGCGACGGAGTCACTGGCGAGCTTTCTGAACCGGGATCGTAGGTTCAGGCTTAGCGGCGCCAACGTTAATGGCGGTAAAGACACTGTAAAGTTAGGTAAAGTCTGGTTGCACGTCTCGATTCCACCGAGCTGCGCGGCCTCGTCCACCACCGCCTCAAGCTTCGTCGAGTGGTCGCCAGGCGTGGTCGTCAGCCAAGCCATAGGGCATCGGTTTCCTGGGAAGCTCCAGGGTGATTGCCAGGCCACCGGTATCAGGCAATGACGCATGCACACGCCCGCCGTGGCGCTCGATGGCCTGCCTGGTGATTGCCAGACCCAGGCCGTATCCGCCTCTTGGCACAGCCTCTGTCCCACGTGAGAACGGCTGGAAGATCCGTTCCAGTTCGTCTCGCCTGACACCTGGTCCCTGATCCGTGACGCAGATTTTGAGGCGGTCGGCCGTCGCCTCGCAAGCCACTGATATGCGCGAATGCTCGGCCGTATACTTGAGGGCGTTGCGGACGACGTTTTCGAGCGCCCTGTAGATCAGCTCACCTTCGACCTCGGCGCGGAAGGTGCCCTCGACACTGGTTGTGATCGAGACCTCCCGTGCCTGGGCTTCGAATGCCGCGTCGCCGAGGATTTCGTTCAGCAGCTCGATGACATCAAGAGTGTGCGTCTTCAGCGGCCGGCTGGATCCCGCCGTCAATCTGGCAAGCGTCAGAACTTCGCCGACCAGCGCGTCCAGCCGTTCGACCTCCCGGTCCATGCGGTCCAGCATGGCGCCGAGTTTCGCCGGGCTCTGCCGGAGGACGCCGACAGCGGCCTGCAGACGGGACAAGGGCGAACGCAGCTCATGGGACACGTCATGGAACAGCCTCTGCTGCGCATCCTGCAGCTCCTGAAGCCGGGCGGCACTGGAATCGAAGTCATGCGCAAGCGCGGTGACTTCATCCTTCCGGCCGGCCATCTTGTCACCGATGCGGAAATCGAAGCGGCCATTGGCGAGCGCACTCAAGCCATCACGCAGATGCACGACGGGACGAATGAGGTATCGGGCGAGTGCGCCTGCCGATATCGTGCTCGAAATCAGGATCGTGAGCCAGGGCAAGAACGGGCCGAAGTTCTCGAAGGTGAACGTCGCTTGGGCCGGCAGGGAAATCTGATAGCAAACCCCGTCCTTCAGGACGGATCTTGTGTCGACGGCTTTTGGAACCGCACAAGCATCGGCTTTCGCGGCTTTGGAGATCGTCAGGCCAGGCGGAAGCGTCTCTTGGCTTGTGCGCACGAAATGCGCGGCGGCATCTTCGCCATCTCTCGCGAGCACGTTTGCTGTCAGGTTCAGGGCGATCGCTCGCCGCTCTTCCTCCAGTTCGCGCGCAAAAGGAACCCCTTGGAGAAAAATGACGAGCAGGAAGATCACGCCCACAGTCGCCGCCATCGTCAACCAGATCGTCGTGAAGAACTTCCAGAAAAGTCGGGGCATGGTCAGTCCACGAGAAGTTGATAGCCCTGGCCGCGAACGGACTGGATCCAGGATTGTCCATCCTCCCTCAGTCCGAGCTTCTGGCGAACGCTACTGATATGGACGTCGATACGGCGATCGAACGGGGTCAGCGGCTTGCCGAAGGCCCGCTTCGAAATGTCCTGCTTCGACACGAGCTGGCCGGCGCTGCGGGCGAGGACCTCGAGCAGGCTGAATTCCGTGCCGGTCAGTTCCAAGGTTTCGCCGCGCCATTCGGCGATCCTGCTGGCCGGATGGATCACGAGTTTTCCCGCCCTTATCGTGTCGGTCGTCGCGCCGGCTGACGGCTGACCAACCCGACGGAGGATGGCGCGCAGTCTCGCCGCAAGTTCGCCCGGCGAGCATGGCTTCGGCACATAGTCGTCGGCGCCGAGATTGAGACCCGATATCCTGTCGACGTCATCGCCCCTTGCGGTCAGCATCAGCACAGGAACCTGGCTGAGCTTCCTGATCCTTTGCAGAACTTCGATCCCGTTCATCCGAGGCATCATGATGTCGAGCACGATAATATCGACCGCATTGCCGGCAGCCGCCGCAATGGCGGCGCGACCGTCCGTATCCGTGACGACGTCATATCCTTCTTCGAGCAGATATTCCTGCAGAAGCGTCGTCAGCTCGGCATCGTCGTCGATGAGGAGAACCTTGTTCATTCACTTCGTCCGTCATTGATCCTGGTGAGCCATACAGCACAAACACAGCCGCGCGACCGAGTTTTACCTAACTTAACACTAACTTGACCGCACTTAACGTTCGCCCCGTTACTTATCCTGCCATGACATCACCGCGAGCCAGGATCGGGTGCCTCCACATGAGCTGCAACCCTTCATCGAGTCGGCGCAGATCGGGAAAAGGCACCAACGCCTTTGACCACAAGGAGTGGATCGTTGAGAAAACCGCCTGGAGTATTCGCTACCGCTCTTGTTGCGGCAACGCTCCTGCTTCCCCTCCGCAGCGCCATGACGGATCAGTCCGCGGCACCTGCCCTTACCGTCTCCCTCGTGGCACCGGCTCAGCGAGACTGGCCGGAGACCGTTCCCGCAAGCGGCTGGCTGAAGCCCTGGCAGGAAGCCATTATTGCTTCCGAGACGAGCGGCCTGCGCGTAACCGAAATCCTGGCTGAGGTCGGCTCCGTTGTTAAGAAGGGGCAGATACTCGTCCGGCTGTCGCAGGACAGCGTGCTGGCCGACCTTCGCAAGCAGGAGGCGGCCGTCGTGACCGCTCAGGCAAACCTGACAAAGGCGAAGGCCAATGCGGATCGGGCTCGGCAGCTTCGCTCTTCCGGCGCCCTCTCGGATGAGAAGATTATCGAATATTTCGCCGACGAACAGACGGCAACGGCAAGTCTTGCGTCCGAAGAGGCGGCACTCGACAGCCAGAAGATCAAGCTCGACCAGACAACCGTCACGGCCGTCGATGACGGCCTGATAACCTCGCGATCAGCCGAACTCGGCGCCGTCGTCTCATCCGGCACCGAGCTGTTTCGTCTGGTCCGCCAGCAGCGGGTCGAATGGCAGGCCGAGGTTTCGGCTCGTTACCTTTCACGCATCTCGGAAGGATTGAGCGTCGACATCGACGGGCCGGACGGACGTCTCCTTCAGGGCAAGGTAAGGCTCGTCGGACCTTCGATCAACACCAATACAAGCCGGGCGATTGTCTATGTGGCGCTTCCCCAGGATGTTCAGCCGCGCACCGGTCTTTACGTCACCGGCACCATCGAACTGACAACCACGCCGGCGCTGACGGTTCCGGAGACGGCGATCGTTTTCCGTGACGGGATAAACTATGTCTTCACGGCCGGCGAGGACAAGCGGGTAAGACGGGTGCGGGTCGAGACCGGCCGCCGCATCGACGGCGAAGTCGAGATCGTGTCCGGCATAGACTTCTCGGCGAGAGTGGTGACGTCGGGCGGAGCTTTTCTGTCGGACAACGATCTCGTGAAGATTGCGGGAGAAGGTTGATGAATTTTTCCGAATTTTCGATCCGCAATCCCGTACCGGCAATACTGCTTTTTGCGATGCTTGCCGGCGGCGGCTTGCTGGCCTTCCAGCATCTGCCGGTTCAGAACTTCCCGGATATGGACCTCCCGACCATCAAAGTTGCCGCGACGCTCGACGGTGCTGCGCCGGCGCAGCTCGAAACCGAGGTCGCCCGCACGATCGAGGACAATCTTGCCTCGTTGAGTTATCTCGACCACGTCACCACCACGATCACCGACGGCACGGTGTCGATCAGCGTGTCCTTCAAACTGGAGAAAGACAGCGAAACCGCCCTGAACGAGGTCCGCAACGCCGTGGACAGCGCAAAGGCCGATCTGCCGGCGCAGATGCAAACGCCAAGCGTCACCAAAGTCACCGTGCAGAATTCGGCGCTGGTCACCTATGCCATCCAATCTGCCGTCCTCAATGAAACCGAGCTTTCCTGGTTCATCGACAACGATCTGACCAAGGCGCTCCTGTCGGTACCGGGCGTCGGACAGGTCAATCGCATCGGCGGTGTCGACCGCGAAGTTCACGTCGACCTCGATCCGACGACGATGGCCGCATTCGGCGTGACGGCGACCACTGTGTCGGCGCAATTGAAGTCGGTTCAGGCTGATACTTCAGGTGGCCTTGGGGAGATTGGCGGCACCCGTCAGACGTTGCGCACGCTCGGCGCCGTAGCATCGGTCGATGCTCTGAAGGCGCTTAGAATTCCCCTGGCCAACGGGGAGCAGGTTCGCCTCGACGACGTCGCATCCGTCACGGACAGCTTCGCGGAGCGTTCTTCGATGGCCTATCTCGACGGCAAACCGGTGGTCGCGGTCGAGATCAAACGCTCGAACGGGTTTTCGGACAGCGGTGTCGCGGCCGATGTCGACACGGCAATGAAACGGTTCGCAGCCACGCACTCCAATGTGCAGATCGAGGAAGCGTACAGCACGGTCGGGCCGATCGTCGATAACTATAATGGTTCGATGCACATGCTGTACGAAGGGGCCGTCCTGGCGATCGTCGTCGTCTGGCTCTTCCTTCGGGACTGGCGTGCGACGATCCTGTCCGCCGTGGCGCTGCCGCTGTCGGTCATACCGACCTTCCTTGTCATGTATCTGGCCGGCTTCGGCCTGAATATCGTCACGTTGCTGGCGCTTTCGCTGGTGGTCGGCATCCTTGTCGACGACGCCATCGTCGAGGTCGAGAACATCGCCCGTCACTTGCAGATGGGCAAGCGACCGGTCGACGCCGCTCTCGAAGCCGCCAACGAGATCGGGCTCGCCGTTATCGCAACCACTTTCACGCTCGTCGCCGTCTTCCTGCCGACGGCCTTCATGAGTGGCATTCCGGGACTTCTGTTCCGCCAGTTCGGGGTTACTGCCGCCGTTGCGGTCCTTGCCTCGCTCGTCGTCGCACGCCTGCTGACGCCGATGATGGCCGCCTATTTCATGAAGGCCCATCCCACCGAGGAAAAAGACGGCCTGCTCATGCGCACATATCTCGCAATCGTGAAGGCGGCCATGAGCCACAGGAAGATGACGGTGGCCGTGACTGCCATCGTCGTCGGACTTTCGCTTGCCACCATCCCATTCCTGAAATCCGGCTTCCTGCCCGCTTCCGACGACGCGCGAGCTCAGATCACGCTCACCATGCAGCCAGGCGCCACGATCGAGCAGACGGACGCCACCACCACGAAGGCCGCCAATATCGTCGGCAAGCTCCAGGACGTCACGCATGTCTTTTCCGCGGTCGGTTCAGCATCCTCGGGCGGCGGCCCCGACTCCAGCACCACGAGCAGCGTCGGATCCGCCACTATTGTTGCCGTGCTGTCACCCATCGGCGAGCGCGATCGCAAGCAGTCGGAGATCGAAAACGACATCCGGCAGGCTCTCGCGGTCCTTCCCGGCGTGCGGGTCGCGGTCGGCAGCGGCAACGGTACGAAGCTGGAGATCACCCTTGCCAGTGATGATGCCAATGCGCTTGACAGCGCAAGCACTGCGCTCGAAGAGCAGCTCCGCACACTGCAGGGGATCGGCGCGGTGACATCGACCGCAGCCAGGCAGGCGCCGGAGATCCAGATCACGCCCGACTTCGCGCGCGCCGCAGCGCTCGGAGTGACCTCGAGCGCCATCGCCGAAGCGGTGCGCGTGGCGACGAATGGGGAATATTCCGCCGATCTGCCAAAGCTCAACCTGCCGCAGCGTCAGGTTCCGATCGTCGTTCGCTTCAGCCCCGAGACACGCACGAAGCTCGACGACATCAAGAACATGCGAGTGTCTGGAACGAACGGCAATGTCGATCTCGGATCGATCGCCGATATCCGGATCGGCGGCAGTCCGTCGGAGATCGACCGCATCGACCGAATGCGCAATGTCACCCTTTCCGTCGAACTCAACGGCCGCATCCTGGGCGACGTCAACGGTGAGGCGCAGGCCCTGCCGGCGCTCCAGCGCCTGCCGCCAGGGGTCATCCTTGTCGAACAAGGCGAACTTCAGCGCAGTTCGGAGTTGTTCCAGAGCTTTGGCCTTGCAATGGCGATCGGCGTCTTCTGCATCTATGCGGTTCTCGTCTTGCTCTTCCACGACTTCCTGCAGCCGCTCACCCTTCTGATGGCCCTGCCGCTCTCGCTCGGCGGCGCGCTCGTCCCGCTGGTGGTGACCGGAACCAGCTTCTCGATGGCGGCCGTCATCGGGCTGCTCATGCTCATGGGAGTGGTCACCAAGAATTCCATCCTTCTCATCGAATATGCGATCATGTCGCGCCGCCAGGGCATGTCGCGGTTCGATGCCCTCGTGGACGCCTGCCACAAGCGCGCCCGGCCGATCGTCATGACCACGATCGCCATGGCAGCCGGCATGCTTCCCGTCGCTCTCAGCCTGACGGGTGGCGATTCGAGTTTCCGCCGGCCGATGGCGATCGTGGTGATCGGGGGGGTGATGATGTCGACGCTGCTCAGCCTCATCGTCATCCCTGTCATCTTCACCTTCGTCGACGACCTGCAGGAGGCGCTCAAGCGCCTCGTGCGCGGGCGCGGGCCGGATCAGGAAACCGCTAACGACGAACCGCATGCATGCAACGATCACGCAGCGATCGCATTGAAGCCCGAGCTTTCGAAGCGAGGGCGTGTTCAGTGACGAACCCTTTTCTCCGCAAGCGACTGGCAAGATGACCCAGGTGAAGGCGATGCTTGTTGATTTCCGTGGCAACCTCTTCGGTCGCGTTCCCTCCCCCGGGAACGGGGCCGCGGGACGTAGACCCCCGCAGGCGGCCCTGGGCCGCCTGCGCGTCCTGCCACCTGTTGGGAGGCGGCCCGGTGATGGAACGGCGTGCCCTTGAAGAGGGGCCTCATGCGAGCACTTATCGCGCTTATTCCGATCGCCTTCATCTTGTCCGCATGCACGCAGACGCTGGATAGAGCCGTTAGCGCAAAGGAGGCGGAAAATGCTTCGGTCGCTGGGTATGGCGAGATTCGCTCCTATCTCGACGTCCGCCCCGACGAAGCTCCACGAAATACTCTCGACTGGGCGCCGGCGACCAAGCGGAATAGACTCGACGCTCTGATGATCTCGGGCGGCGGCGCGGGTGGCGCCTTCAGCGTCGGCGTTCTCTCAGCGTGGAGCGCCAAGAAGTCTCGCCCGCAATTCGATGTCGTCACCGGCGTCAGTACCGGTGCCCTGATTGCACCTTTTGCATTTCTAGGATCAGCTTATGACGACACCCTGATACATCTTTACACAAGCGGCATCGCCGAAGACCTTGTCCGAAGCAAACGAGCCGGCGGATTGTTTGGGCAAAGCTTGCTGAGAGCCGATCCATTGAGACGGATGATCGAACGCTCGATTACTCCCGCGATATTGCAACAGGTTGCAGCCGAACATCGCAAAGGCCGCCGTCTCCTTATCCTAACTACCAATCTGGACACCCAGCGTGCCGTCGTGTGGAACATGGGCGTCATCGCAAACAGCGGCCGGCCTGACGCGTTGAGACTGTTTCAGGACGTCATGGTGGCCTCTTCAAGCATACCAGGAGTCTATCCGGCGGTCATGATTGAGGTCGAGTCGCAAGGGCGCCATTTCAAGGAAATGCACTCAGATGGAGGGTCCGCGTCTCCGGTCCTCACGATTCCACAATTTCTGCTGACAAGTAGCACCCGTCTGGCAGCCAAAAGGCAAAGCGTCGATTTTTATGTGATTACCAACAACGCACTCATGCCGGAATATGTTATCACGCCGGACAAAACGCTGTCTGTGATCACAAGGGCATACTCGATCTTCGTCAAATCGCAGACACAGAGCGCGCTGACGGCCCTCTACAACTACTCCAAACTAACAAACGCACGTTTCCATCTCGCCTCGATCGACGTTCAAGTGCCCTATTCCATGCGCGATCCATTCAACACCAACTACATGCGCGCCGTTTTTAATCTCGGATATGCCGAGCTCTCCGCCGGAACTCTGTGGAGGAATAGACCGGTATTTCGGTGATAGCCGACTACGATCGGCCCCTATCCTGCACTCGAGGCGAGAACTTCGCACGACTCGCTGATCACCCGATCGCATGATGCCTCGCACAGGAAAATCGTAATCTTGATCTGACGGTTCTTTGGGTGCAACGAGGGTCATGGTAGCGCTATTCAGCTCACTGGTCTTGCCATACGCCCTCATGCTGATGACGCCGGGACCAAACTTATGATGTCCTTTGCATTGCTATGAGACCGTCATGGCATCGTGTGATCAGTGTAGCAAACACGGCCACGCAAGCGCTTCGCACCCCATCTTGAGCGCTTCGAGGCCGTTATCGAGCCGGAGGATCTGCCGGAGCATGCGGGCAGGCAGAAGATCCTGATTGAAGAAAATGTCTCTGAACGTCTGGATGTCATGCGGCGAAGTTCCGTGGCATCGTCATGCGCTGACTGAAGTATGCCTTCAAAAACGGAGACGGCGTCATCCAGGGCGGCTCCGGCACACATCATCTAAGGATCTAAGGCGGCATTCCAACCGAAGCGGTTTTGACCAAGATCGCAATTGACACTCGCGGCAGCATCGCCTGGGGCAGTTGCTGCGAGACAGTGTGATGGGACGACCATGGCGACGCTGGGGAACTCCGCGGAAGATCCTGCTGTTACTCGATGCCACGAGTCGAACTCAGACCGCTCGCGCTCCTTGCGCAGCGAGCGCGCCCGGGTGGGAGATAGCTAACGCGATCTCCATCGCGAGAGCGCTCCCCGAGCGCCCTTGAGCGTCGCTGATCGGCGCGGCCAGCGATGGCTTCGACGACGTCTGGAAACGGCTCCTATAGTCGTTCGGACTTACGCCGATGGTCTTGGTGAAGACCCTGCGCATGGCATTCACGTCTGCGAAGCCGCAAGTGGTCGCGATCCTCAGAAGCGGCTGCGTGGTGTCCTGCAGCAGTCGTCTCGCGGCGTCCGTGCGGGCGGCTGCAACGAATTCCGCCGGTGTATAGCCAAGTTCCTTACGGAAGACCCGAGCGAAGTTCCGTGTGCTCATCCCGACCTCGTGGGCAAGACTCTCCACGTCGAGGTGGCCGTTCAAATTCGACAAGACGTATTCCTGCGCCTTCTGGATCAGCGTCGTTTCCGACATCTGGCCGACGAGATACGCACTGAACTGCGACTGCCCACCAGGTCTTTTCATGAACATGACCATATAGCGAGCGACGATCATCGCGGTGTCCTTGCCGTGGTCTTCCTCGACAAGCGACAATGCGAGATCGATACCTGCCGTGACACCGGCAGCCGTTATCAGAGATCCGTCGCGCACGTAGATGGCGTCGGCATCCAGATCGATATCGGGATATTCAGCGCTGAATTTCGCGGCGCATTCCCAATGCGTGGTGATCCTTTTTCCATCGAGAAGACCTGCGGCTGCGAGCAGGAACACTCCGGTGCAGATCGATCCGAACCGTCGGGCCGTCGGTACGCGACGCTGGAGCCAGGCGATGACAGCGGGGTCGATTTCGAAGAAGGCCGGGTCACCTGCTACGAGCAGCGTGTCGATATCCTCGTCCTCGTCAAAGATTGTCCGATCGGCCATGAACCGCAACTGGCCCGTTCCCGCCACGGAAGGGGCGCCAGTCGACATTATTTGGATATCGTAAGCGTCCATGTCTCCCAATCGTCTTGCCGCCTCCCAGAAGACCTCGGCAGGACCAACGATGTCGAGTGACTGCACGCCGGGTGGCGCGAGGATGACGATCCGCATGGCTTTAATCTCCTGGTTTGTCATTCGCCAAATTGGTCATGCAAGATCGCTGCCAGTCCCAGCACTGTCAGGCTGTTTCGGATCTGCCTGCTGTTGAGGTGGAAGTTGGATGCCTCATGCACATCTCCATTATCGATCTTCGCCTTGGCTGCCGCCTCAAACGCTGCGGCGTTTTGTTCGTAGAACTCGATACAGTCGTGTTGCATTGGGGGGTTCCGTAACATTGCGCGGAATGCTCTGCGATGAACGATGCAGTTGCCACCGTTTTCGGCGGCGAATTGCAGCGCATCGAGGTCCTCCCGCCAGATCATGCCGTTGCTCACGCCGCGCATTCGAAGCGGTTGAAGAGTGTCCCGCTCAACGACCCCAGGATCGCCCAGAACACGAGGCTGGTCATGACCGCCGCGGCACCGAATTGATGCCGGAGAGCTTCTGGCGTCAGCGCATGCAGTCCTTCCGGGGGCGCGGGCGCGCCGATCAGATGAGGCGCGGCGATCACCGCGATCGCAACCACGGCTGCCCATGGCTTTCGCTGGAACGCGATCAGTCCGATGCCTGCGGCAGTCGCCAGGGCGGTTCCGATCCACCAGAACTGCCGGTCCCCAAGCGGAGCGGAGGGCGTCCCTGGCAGCTCGGGCGGCAGGCCCAACATGGGAGCGATCATGACACATGCGAATCCTGCCAATCCCCAAAGCAGGCCTTCGCGCCACGTCACGGGTTTTCCGCGCATCGCGATAAGGCCGCACAGCACCAGCGCATATCCAATCGCGGTCAACACGTCGGCCGCCACCGTGAATGCTATTCGTTCAAACCCATCTGCGGGTTCCCAGCCGCCTTCTTCGTGATCGTGACCAGCTTCGTGGACGTGGGCATCCGCCATGGGAGTGACAGTGATCGCCCCGGACTCGGCTTCGCCCGCCTTTTCGTAGACCTCCGCCTTGGCGATCAACTGGCTTGTACCGGCAAACTGAACCGCGCTTACGGACACGCCGACGATGACGCCGGTAAGGGCGGCGGTGAAAACGATAGAGCGAAACAAAGACATTGCGCTGACCCCTCAGTGGCAAGGAAACGCATTGGCATGGCGGGTGTCATGCGCTGCGTTGTGAACGATCTCGATATGGGAAAACCCTACGAAGCCGACGATGATCATGCCAAAGCACACGGCCATCGCCGCCTGAAGAATTCTGGTTGCGGAGTTCGCCACGATGGGCGTCGAGATGGTTGATGATGCGGATACTGACATCTTTTGTACCTTTCGAGACGGGCGGCGTGCCCTTTGCGAAGTTTCTGTTGCTGATTTGATCAGGCCGCGAGCGCGGCCCGGATCTCTTCCAGATCGATGATGCCAGCCTTGACGACCGCCTTCTCGAGCGCCGCTAGGAACTGGTCGTAGTAGTTCCAGGTCGAACGATCGACAGGATGCGCATCCTCCCAGTCCTTGATCGTCCAGATGAGTTCGTCGCGGAAATCATCCCATTCAAAAAAGCCGTTCTTGGCGAGCGCCAGGGCCATTCCGAACGAGGACCGCTCCCACTCCGAACCGAAGCAGAGAGAGCCGTTGGCGCGAGGAGGATTGTCGGTCTTCCCCATCATCTCGGTGATTGCGAAGTGTTCGAACTGGGTCAGCATCATCGACGACCTCAAGCGGCCTTGGCGATGGCGACGCCCATCATTGCTTCGGGAGTGACGAGCGCCTCGAGTTCGGCCTCGGTCATTCCTTCCGTGCCAACAGGACGTTCAGGAACGACGAACCAGCGGATCTGCGCACTGGAATCCCAGACCTTGATTTCGATGGCCTCGGGGACTGGAAGTCCGAACTCGTTCAGAACGGCGCGCGGTTCGCGGGCGGCGCGGCTGCGGAAGGTCGGATCCTTGTACCAGTAGGGAGGCAGCCCCAGGACTGGCCAGGGATAGCAGGAGCAAAGCGTGCATATGATAAGGTTGTGCACATTCGGCGAGTTCGCGACTGCGCGCATATGCTCGCCCTCGGCGCCTGCCATGCCCTCGGGCAGGTTGAGTTCGGCGATCGCCGCCGGCGTGTCTGCCACGAGTCGGTCTTTGAAGGACGGGTCAACCCAGGCTCGGGCGACGATCTTTGCACCGTTAAAGGGTCCCATCTTTGTTTCGAAGAAGTCGAGGACCGTGTCGACGGTCTTGTCCGTGATAATGCCCTTTTTGATCAGCAGGGCTTCGAGAGCCTTGACCCGCGCGGCACTGTAGGCTTCGCGATCCTCGCGATATTGAAAGCGGTCGATCATGTGAGTGTGCTCCTATCGGATGGCGGGTCAGGCCGCCTGTTTGGCAGATGCTGCCGCGGGCGCTTCGAGGTAATGCGCGTAAAGATCGGCGTAGAGACTGAAGTTCTTCTCGGCGTTGCCGGGCCAGAGGTCTTCCGGTTCGAAGCGAATGCAGTAGACAGGCATAGCAGCGCCGATTCCATCAGTCCCGGTATCGCAGAGGTACACGTAGGCTCCGTCGTAGACTGTCTCGACGGTGCCGTTCTTGTTGCGGAGAAAGCCCGGAAGTCTGGTGTGCTCGATGGAGGGGACGTTCTTGATCGAAACGAAGTCGCCGACTGCGAAATCAAAGGACACATTGGTGTCGCGCTTCGGGCTGTCGCCTTCGACGAGATACTGCACGACTCGATCGTCGATGGCCGCGTCGCCGGCGGCCGGAACCGATTTCGACGGATCGTTATAGTATTCTTCCGTCAACGCATCGAGTTCTTTCGCGGTGATATATCCGTTGTATATGAAGTAGCCGGAAATGCCGCCAAGCCATTTTTCGTAATAGCGGAATTTGAAGTAGTCGAACGGGTTCAGGGATTCCGCACCCTTTCGAAGGTCCGCCCACGTCCAAACGGTCGTGAATGTGGACGACGTCCGTGGAAGTGGCAGTTGCGAAGAAAGCGCCATCATCGCCGTATGGATGCCGAAGATGCGGGTTTCCCAGGTCTCGACGAAGACGCGGGTTTCGGTACTCACGGGGCCAAGACCCTCAAGACCGCCTAGATAGTGTTGCAGTTTCATGACGTCGTCCTTTCTGCGTTGCGGAGTTAGGCGGTGACCGGCTTCTTGGCCGCCAGAAGATTGGTGCCCATTTCGGAGAGCAACCCGAACACGACGCCAAGCAGCATGGCTGCCATGGCAACAAGTGTTGGATGATTGATGCCGGAGGTCACAACGGTGGTGTTGGTGGCGGCCGTCGTGCCAACGAAGGAGGCGAAGCCAAAGACGATCGCTGGCGTAAAGTTCAGGATCGGAATTGAGGAAGCAAACACCATTGCCGACGTGCCGAGACCGACCAAGATGGCAGCGAAGATTGGATGGGCGAGACCGAACTGGATGATCAGGAGCGTCATTGTGGCAATGATGATGCCCGTCCAGTTCGAAATGATGCTCTTGATCAGTCCGCGTTGGCCGCCGCCGCAGGCGAAAAAGGAAGCCCAGGCGATGAACGTCACCCAGACGGGAACGGGGAATACCGTCGCGGTAATATATGTGTCGATCGCGCCCAGGATGCCAAGGCTGATCATTGCAGCAACGAGAGGGGGCATGTTCTGTCTCCTTAATGGACAAACGGTATTTGCGGAAATAAAGGCGTCAGGAAGCGAGCGCATGCCGCTTGGCGAGGCAGCTTCTGAAGCCCTCGCGCAAGCCGCCTTCGTCGAGATTGCGGCCGATAAAGACCATTTCGCTGAGGCGAGCTTCTGAGGGCTGCCAGATCTTGCCGGGACGTCCTTCCAGGGTCATGTGGACGCCATGGAGGACGTATCGCCGCGCCTCGCCGGCGAAGTTCAACACGCCCTTCATGCGGAAAAGATCGGTACCGATCTCCTGGACAAGTCGGGTTAGCCAACCGTTAAGCGCGGCCGGGTCGAGAGCTTCGTAGTCGCGGATTGCAACGCAGCCGATCGTCTGGTCGTGCTCGTGGTCATGTTCGTCCAGAATGTTTGGATCGATCGCCAGAATGTTCTTGAGATCGAAGGCGCCGATTCCCAGGATGTCGGCCAGCTCCACGTCGCAGGAACTTGTGCGGATGATCCGGGCCAGCGGGTTGCGCTTCGTAAGGTCGCGTTCGATTTCGATCAAACGATATTCGTCTTCAAGATCGATCTTGTTGAGCAAGAGGACGTCGGCGAAACTGATCTGCTCGACCGCCTCCTCCTGCGAAAGCTGGCGCGATATGTGACGGGCGTCGACGACCGTCACGATCGCATCGAGCTCCAGCCTTGCCGATAGAACCTCGTCGAGAATAAACGACTGAATGACCGGAGCGGGGTCGGCGAGCCCCGACGTCTCGATGATGAACCGATCGATCGGTCGTCCAGATGCGAGCAGGCTGCGGATGGCGGCGATCAGATCGTCACGGACCGTGCAGCAAATGCAACCATTGTTTAGCTCGACGATTTCGTCCTTTGTCTGAACGACGAGCTGTCCATCTATACCGACCTCACCATACTCGTTGACGATAACGGCGATATGCTCGCTGCTTCCCGAACTCAGGATCCGGTTCAGCAGGGTTGTCTTTCCCGCACCCAGAAACCCCGTCAGGATCGTCGTTTTCAACTTCGACATTGTCGCTTACTCCGTGCTGGCATAACTTCGCCGTCCCGCGCAAGGCGGGCCAGATCCGAGCCAGTTCTCGATTTACAGATGCTATTGTAGGCGAGCCGCTACGCTTGCTTGAGCGGCATTAAGGGGTAAAACCAGCCGGTTGCGCAATAGTGCCGAGGTGGGCATTTCCGGCCAAAATGATAGCAGAATCCGCCAAAATTTCGCACTCTGTAGCGGCTGCTGCTTAAATAAGCAGCATGCTTAAAAAACAGATAGTCTATGATTTTTTCTTAGCCGTCTTCTAAAACGCCCGGCGTGCACGCTCGCAACGCGTGGCGTCATTGGGGGTTGGTTCGGCGGATGAGCTTGGTGTTCGGAAGCATGACTTTCAATGCGTCGTTCAAATTTTTCGCCGATACCAATATCGCCCTCTGCCGGCAATCCATCCTAAGATCTACCTCTTCGAGCAGAGAGGTGAACGACGATCATTGCTGGATCTGCGAACTCACAAGTCGTGGCTGCGCCACAACAACGAGGTGTCCATGGTTTCCATGGTTCGCCTGACCCGCGCTGTGACCGAAGAGACCGGGCAAGCGCCCGGACTCTTCGATGCGGTTTTTAAGGGAGTTGGACGAGGAGCTGTATCCGCAGCCGTCCCCTGTGTGCGGCGCGTCTCCGGTTCTGAGCTTTATGTGTTCAGATCGCGCCCGCGCGTCTCTGGCAGAAGAAGCGCACCGATCACCGCCGTCAAACCGGCAAAGGCGACCGTGTACCAGAGGCCGCCGAAGATGTTTCCTGTCGTAAGCACTACTGCCGTTGCCACGAAAGGCGCAAATCCGCCGATCCATCCATTGCCGAGTTGCAGGGCAACCGAAACACCGCTGTAGCGTATGCGAACGGGAAAGAGTTCGACCAGAAGAGCCCCGAGTGGTCCATAGACCATTGTCGCCAGGAAAACCAAGGCAAAGAGGACCAGGACAACCATCGGACCATTCGGCTGGACCGGGGCCTTTGCCGCCGGCATCCCCACTTGCGTCAGGGCGTCAACGAGCTCGCCCTCATTCAGGGATTTCCCCTTACCGCCATTGATCTGGATTCGGAGAGGCTCGCCGTCAATCTTCACAATGTAGGGAACGGCACGCCCAGTCAGCGACGCCTTCATTTTTTGGCATTCCGTCGTTGCCTGCGGTCGGAAAAGTTGTCCGATAAAGGACTGATCGTGGTCGCAGTCATTGCCCGCCAGCACCACGGATGTTTTGGCGCGGAACTCCGTCAGCGCAGGATTGCCATAGGTCGCGAGCGCTTGGAAAAGTGGCATGATCAGCAGGGCCGATAAGGCACATCCCGTCACGACGATCCACTTGCGTCCGATCCTGTCGGAAAGCCAGCCGAAGAATAGGAAGAACGGCGTGCCGAGTGTGAGCGCCACGAGAAGGTAGAAGTTCGCCTGATCATGAGTCATCTTGAGGATGGTGGTCATGAAATACAGGCTGTAGAAATGGCCCGTGTACCAAATGACCGCCTGCCCCGCGACGACGCCGAAGATCGCCACCAGCACGAGGCGCAGGTTTCTGCCGTCACCGAACGTCTCGGCGATCGGGTTCTTCGAACCTTTTCCTTGCGCCTTCATTTCCTGAAAGACCGGCGACTCATGCAGCTTGAGGCGGATGTAGAGCGACAAAACCAAAAGCAGGATCGAACCGATGAAGGGTATGCGCCATCCCCAACTGGCAAAATCCTCAGCCGATAGCAGGGACCGGCAAAGAACGATCACAATGAGCGACAGGAACAGGCCAAGCGTTGCGGTGATCTGGATCCAGCTTGTCGTGAGACCCCGCCGATTGAGGTCAGAATGCTCCGCAACATAGGTCACCGCGCCCCCAAACTCGCCGCCGACAGCCAAGCCCTGCAGCAGGCGCAGCCCCACCAGCAAAGCAGGCGCCGCCCAGCCGATGGACTCGTAAGTCGGCAACAGACCGATGGCGGCCGTGGCAAGCCCCATGACCAGCATGGTCACGAGGAAGGTTTTCTTCCGGCCGACAAGGTCACCGAGCCTGCCAAAGACGATTGCGCCAAAGGGTCGAAGGACGAAGCCCGCGCCGAAGGTCGCCAAGGCCGCGAGCAACGCCGCCGTTTCGTTGCCCTTCGGGAAGAACAGCGTACTGAAGAAGGCGGCAAGGGAGCCGTAGATAAAGAAGTCGTACCATTCGAAAACGGTCCCGAGCGCGGCCGCAAATACGGTCCGTTTCGTGTTGCGGTCCAGATCGCGAGCTTGTGATGTGACCCGTGAAGTCACCTCTTGAACAGACATGTGAGCCTCCCAGTCAAACGGCTTGACGCGAGAGGCCTGCGCCACTCGACCGAAAAGAACGAGGATCGCAGTCCCCGAGAAAGCTCTCGAGGACATGGTTGAAGGCCTGAGGCTGCTCGAGCATCGGGAAATGACCCGCGTCCGCAATAACCTCAAGGCGGCCTTCCGGAATCCCCTCTGCGAGGATAACGGATTCGCCAGGTGGCGTGATGATGTCCTCATTCCCGACCACGACCAGCGTGGGGACGCCGATATCGCGAAGATTGGCCCGGCTGTCCGAGGCATTGAGCGAGGCAATCGCCTCCCGCGCCACGAAGGCCGGCGTCTGCGCGACCTCTTGTCTGGCAAATTCGACGAGTTCGCGGCTTGCCGAACTGCCGAACGACCGGTCGATGACATTCTGGCTTGCCTGGACAACGCCGAGGTCATCAATTGCCATGAGCACATTGTCGACGTTGACATCCTCTCCAAGTCCGTGGGGTGTGGCCCCGACCAGGACGAGCGCGCGGACACGCTCGGGGTGGGAAAGGGTGAAGCTCTGCACCACGGTTCCGCCCATCGAGAGACCGACGAGAATGGCCTCGTCGATTTCGAGTGCGCGATAGACCGCCAGGATGTCATTCGCGAAGGCCGGGATCGTGTAGCTGCGTCCGTCTGGTCGTGGCGATACACCGTGTCCTGGAAGATTGATGCGGATGACCCTGTAACGGGACGAGAACGCCTCAACTTGCTCCCGCCAAAATTCGGCGGTGGTCGTGAACCCGTGCACGAACACGAGCGGCGAACCTGCGCCCGACAGCTGGACAACCGTATCGCCAATCATCATGGTTTCGATATGCATCATTTCTGCTCCCCTTTCCGGTTTTACACCGGGAGCATCGCAAGGGTCGGGCCAGTTCGCGGCGTTCGAGGAGAACATTGATTAATGCGCTGGAAACATGCGTAAATTTCGAGGGGGCTTGGCCCCTCAGAAGGCGTTTATACGTCAGCCTCCAGCGCCACACTGTCACCTAAGGGAGACATAATTTGTCTCGCTTTAGAGACGATCAGCCGCTAGTGTACCGGTGACGCAATTCATCGGGGTTCCAACCAAGGCAGGCTTAGATGACGCTTCCGGAGTGGTTCTCGGGTTCATCGGAAGAAGCTGGGTTTCTTCGGCTTGTGCTCGATCATGTCTCGGACTGCCTCGTCGCGGTCGATACTGCCGGAACAATCGTCCTGATCAATGAGCCCTACTGCCGGCTGCTCGGAGGGGAGGCCGATGACTTCCTTGGGCGCCACATAACCGATGTGGTTGGGCCGCAGACTAAGCTTCATTTCGTTGCACGCGGGATCGGCACCCATGTCGGCTATCCGCTCGAGGTGCGGGGCCACAAATTGGTGACGAAGCAAGTGCCGGTGCACCGGGACGGCAAGATCATCGGCGCCGTCGGCCTTGCCCTCTTTTCCGACTACGATGCCTTGAAGAAGACCTACAGCCGCATATCGAAGGCGGAACTCGCCATTCCGCATAATCCCAGATCCTGGCAATCGAAGTTCAGCCTGAATGACATCATCGGCACGGGCGAGTTGATGGATTCCTATCGTGACGCCATCAAGGTGGCCGCTGCCTACGAGCTGCCCGTGATGATTTGTGGCGAGACCGGCGCGGGCAAGGAACTGGCCGCGCATGCGCTTCATGCACTGTCGGACAGGTGTGCCGGGCCGTTTGTGTGGGTCAACTGCGCGTCCATTCCCAGCGAGCTCATTGAAGCCGAACTCTTCGGTTACGAAGGTGGTGCTTTCACCGGCGCGCGCAGCCAGGGCAAACCAGGCAAGTTCGAGCTTGCCACAGGCGGCATGCTCTTCCTTGACGAGATCGGCGACATGCCGCTTGCGCTTCAGGGCAGTCTGCTGCGCGTTCTCCAGATGAACGAAATCGTGCGCGTCGGCGGCACCAATCCGGTCAGCATCGACTTGTGCATAGTCTGCGCGACCAATAAACCTCTTCTTGACCTGGTGAGAGCGGGCCGCTTTCGTGAGGACCTTTATCACCGGCTGAATGTGCTGTCGATAAACGTCCCTCCCCTGCGAGAAAGAGAAGACATTCCATATCTTGCCGAGCGCTTGCTTGCGCGCATCGCAGGCCGGCTTGGAAAGCCCACGCCAAACTTGACGGCCCAAGATCGCAAACTACTGCTCGGATACGCCTGGCCGGGGAACGTGCGCGAGCTGGAAAACGGGCTGACGCGGATGCTCATCACCGGCAAGCTTTCCATTTCTGTTACGGAACCTTCCTCAAACCCGGCTCAGCCAGCCCCAACGACGTCTCTCAAACAGAGAATACAATCCCAAACGGACGCGGAGATTCGTACCGCTCTCAAACAAACGCAAGGCAACAAAAGCCGCGCGGCCGAATTGCTCGGCATCAGCCGTGCACACCTCTATCGCCTTCTCAAGGAGCAAGGCGCCGAATAGCGTTGCTTCTGATCGTGCGTTACACAAACAGTGACGATTTTCAGCCTCTGGTGCAGGGCCTTAATCTCGGCCCGCATCTGCACCCCGGCGTCGAGATTGGATGACGGCTCGTCGAACAGAAAGACTCGGGGGCGCCCACGATCACGACCGCTGTCTTGAAAGAATGCTGAGGGACCACCGTCAGAGCGCCATAGCGCTTGGTGATATTGCGGATGCCCTTCTCCGAGCGATGGCACCAACCATGCCTGTCACGTCACGGAGCCCATGGTCAGGCCTTGCATCAAGTAGCCCCGCAGTTTGAAGGCGAAGACGATGACCAGCCCCAGAAGGTTAATACGGGTATTTGCTGATCGTGACACATACGAGCCCGCACAGTAACACACGGAAGCGGTGGCTGTGGATCAGGCGAGATCCTCTTCCACGATCATGGCTGCTCCCTTCGCGGCGATCATGGCCGTCGGAGTGTTCGTATTCCCGGACGTGATTGTAGGCATGATCGATGCGTCGATCACACGAAGCCGATCGACCCCATGGAATCGAAGGCGATCGTCCACCACGGCCATCGGATCGCTCGCCAATCCCATTTTTGCCGTTCCGACCGGATGGAAGATCGTCGTGCCGATGTCGCCGGCGGCCTTTGCGAGAGATGCCTCATCGTCGCCCACCGCGCGACCGGGAAGATATTCCTCGGGACGGTAGGGCCGTAGGGTCGGCTGAGCCATGAGCTTGCGGGTGACGCGGATCGCGTCGGCCGCCACCTGCCGGTCTTCGTCTGTGGAGAGGTAGTTGGGTCTGATCTCCGGTGCTTCGAAAACCGCACTCGATTTCAGTCGAACAGTTCCGCGAGACGTCGGTCGCAAATTGCATGCCGCCACAGTGATGGCCGGGAACCGGTGCAGGGGTTCGCCGAATTTTTCCAAGGACAGCGGCTGAACGTGGAACTGGATATTGGCACGCTCCTGCCTGGCGTCCGAGCGGGTGAATATCCCCAGCTGCGATGGTGCCATCGTGAGAGGTCCGCGGCGGCGCAGCGCATAATCGGCTCCCATCCACGCGCGATAAGCCAGCGAGTAATAACTTTCGTTGAGCGTCCGGATACCGTGAACTCTATAGATCGCCCGTTGCTGGAGGTGGTCTTGGAGGTTTCGCCCGACCCCTTGTCTGTCGAGGCGAACGTCGATGCCAAGCGGCGCGAGCCACTCGCCGGGGCCCACTCCGGAACGGTGCAGGATTTGCGTCGACCCGATCGATCCGGACGAAAGGATGACCTCGCCACTGGCCCGCACTTGCAAGACTTCGCCTCCGCGCGAGAATTCGACGCCGACCGCCCGACCGTTCTCGATGACCAGACGTTCGACGGTGACATGGGTTTCGAGGCGCAGGTTCGGGCGTGACAGCGCAGGTTTGAGGAACCCGCGAGCCGACGACCAGCGACGTCCACATTTCTGGTTGACGTGAAAGTAGCCGGTCCCCTCGTTGTCGCCTGTGTTGAAGTCGGGGACGCTTCGAATGCCCATATCGGCGGCCGCGCTGGCGACCGCGTCCAAAACCTTCCAGGAAATGCGGGGAGCCTCGATCCGCCATCCGCCGCCGGCCCCATGATGTTCAGTTTCTCCGAGGAAATGGTCTTCGAAGCGCCTGAAAACCGGCAGGACGTCGTCCCATCCCCAACCGTTCAGTCCCAACTGCCGCCAATGATCGTAGTCTGCGGCCTGACCACGTATCGATATCATGGCGTTGATCGCGGACGAACCACCTATCACCTTTCCGCGCGGATAGGCTAAAGCTCGGCCGTTGAGGCCCGGCTCCGCTTCGGTTTTGAACAGCCAGTCGGCGCGGGGGTTGCCGATCGCGAACAAGTATCCGACAGGAATATGAAACCAGATCCAGTTGTCCCGGCCGCCGGCCTCCAATAGTAGCACGCGCTTTCGGCGATCCTCCGAAAGCCGGTTGGCGACGATACAGCCGGCTGTCCCAGCACCCACGACGATATAGTCGTATTCGCCCTCGAGCACTTTCATCATAATTGTCCTCGCTCGCCGTCACTTCATTGCTGAAGGGGAGCCAATCGATGGCTCGCACCGTTCAGGCGAGTGTGCCTGGCGTCTGTCCTGCTTGTTTGTTCGATGGCCGCCCGAAGAGGCGGGGTGGATGATAGGATCAGGCGTCTGATGAGGTTCGCCCGTCAGCGAAGGCCAGAAGGAAGGCCGGCGAGCGCAGCCTCGACTTTCGCTCTTGCCGACGGCGCGAGAGGCAGGATCGGCCGAGGTGGCTTTGCGTGTATAGCGTGATTGAGCTCGGCTATCGTATAGACCACCCGCAGGCTTGAGAACTCTTTGAACAGCGACCAGACCGGCTCAAGCGTCGCGTTAAGTCGTCGGGCCTCATCAGCGTCATTTCGTTGCGCCGCACGAACCATCGAGAGGCAGGTGTGCGGAAATAGGCCCCCCAGGACGCTGTACCAGGTCGATGCGCCGGCGATCAGGCCCTCTACGGAATTCCAATCGCCGCTATAGCCGAGCGAGAAGCCGTCGCGAACTGCCGCCCTTAGCTCAGCGTGATGCGATTTGATCCCGGCGGGCTCGGGCGCCGGGCTTTTGACGGCCACAATGCGCTCGATCCTGCTCAGACGACCGATAAGCCCGGACGTGAACTTAAAATGGGTGGTGCCTGGGTTGTCGTATATGCAGAGGGGCAGTCCACTCTCACGTGCGACAGTGGAGAAATGCTCGAACACCTCGTCGTCGGTCAGTGGTGTGTAGGAGACGGGTGCGAGAAGGCCGGCCGATGCGCCTGCTGACCGTGCGTCCTGAGCCAACCGCACCGCGTCGTCCGTTCTGAGCGCGCCGATGCCGGCGATGATCGGTACAGGTCCCGACATATCTGCTGCAGTTTCGATGGCACGACAGCGCTCTTCACGCGACAGATACATATAGGTGCCGGTGCTGCCCAGAAGCCCGATGGAGTCAACTCGGGCATCCAGGAGCGGGCTGAGCACTTGACGAAGAGCACCCAGATCTACGCTGCCGTCGACGTTGGCCGGAGTAATTGGAAAAGCAGAGAGACCGTCTGGATATTTCATTTCGTAACCCTTTCGAGTTCATACCGGAGATGCGCTGGCGAATTCGAATGCCTGACCGGGAGCGGCTTCGAACAACGCTTTGGTGTACGGGTCCTTTGGTGTCGCAAAGAGCTCTGCAGTCGGGCCGTGTTCAATCACGCGGCCGCTTTTCATGACAAGGATACGATCGCAAATCTGAGCTGCGACACGCAGGTCATGTGTGATAAACAACATGGCAAGGTTGAACCTTCGCCGCACGTCTTCAAGGAGCTCGAGCACCTGCGCCTGAACGGAAACGTCGAGTGCGGAAACGGCCTCGTCGGCGATGAGGATCTCTGGATCCATCGCCAAGGCGCGCGCTATGCAGATGCGTTGCCGTTGGCCACCCGAGAATTGATGCGGATAGCGATCTAGCGAGTCGGGTGAAAGACCGACGAGAGACATCAATTCGCGCGCTCGGGCGCGCGCGTGGTCCGACGTGGCACCGAAATTGATTGGCCCCTCGACGATGGACGCTCCCACGGTGCGGCGTGGATTGAGGGATCGGTATGGGTCCTGGAAGACGATCTGACAGCGTTGGCGATGTGCCCGCAAATGCCTTTCAGGAAGATTCGCAATGTCCGCCTCGCCGGTAATGATCGCCCCGGACGTAGGATTGACGAGCCGCGCAATACAGCGCGCAACGGTTGACTTTCCGGAGCCTGACTCGCCGACAATGCCCAACGTTTCACCGGCTCGCAACCTGAAGTCGACGGAATTCACCGCATGGACCCCGGCGCCCTCCTTGATCAAACGGGGTGCGCCGTAGAATTTCGAGAGCTTGACCGTCTCCAGTCGGATTGGCCCGGTATTTTCGATTCGGTTCGGGGGATTGAGTTTCGGGACAGCGTCAATCAGCATCCGGGTGTACGGTTGCGCTGGCGATCTCAACACTTGGGAAGCGCCACCCTGCTCCACCAGTTTCCCTCTTTGCATAACAACAACGCGGTCAGCGATGTCGGCGACTACACCGAAGTCATGCGTAATGAAAAGCACACCCGTTCCGCGGCGCTGCTGCACCTCCGCGATAAGCTTGAGGATCTGTGCCTGCGTCGTCACGTCAAGCGCGGTCGTTGGCTCATCGGCGATCAACAACGCGGGATCAAGAATTAGCGCCTGGGCGATCATGATGCGCTGGCGCTGACCACCGGAGAGCTGGTGGGGATAGGACGCGTACATTCGTTGCGGATCAGGAAGGTGGACCGCTTCCATGATCGCGAGCACTTTCTCTTTTCGCTCAGCGGGATTGAGATCGGTATGGATTCGCAGGACCTCGTCAATTTGCTCGCCGCAAGGGACGACCGGGTTGAGAGCAGTCATTGGCTCCTGAAAGATCATGGCCATGCGAGTTCCGCGAAGCGCGCGAAGACGCGCGGGGGAGGCCTTGAGCACGTCTTCGCCCTGAAGCAAGATTTCACCTGCTCCCACCGTCAATCCTTTCGGAAGCAGGCCCATGACAGCGTGCGACGTGACGGACTTGCCCGAACCGGACTCTCCCACGACGCAAACGATTTCTCCTGCCCCAACCGTGAACGAGATGGCCTCGATCGCATGCGGGCGATCGGCGGACTGCGGCAGTTCAACTGCGAGATTCCTGATTTCAAGTAGCGGCACACTCATGCGCGTTTCTCCATCTTGGGGTCGAGCACGTCGCGAAGACCGTCGCCGAGAATATTGATTGCAAGAACCGTCAGGCCGAGAAAAATCCCGGGAAACAGAATATTGTGCGGGAAGAGCCGGAACAATTGCCGTCCCTCCGCCATGATATTTCCCCAGGTGGGTATTTCTGGCGGGATGCCGATGCCGAGAAACGACAGGATAGCCTCGACCAAGATTGCCGAAGCGCAGATAAAGGTGCCTTGGACAATCAAAGGCGCGACCGTATTCGGCAGGATGTGCCGGATTAGAAGAGGGAGAGTACGGGTCCCGACCGTAACGGCGGCCTCGACATAGGGTTCATGCCGCGCAGAGAGCACAACAGAACGGACCAACCGGACGACACGCGGGATTTCAGGAACTATGATGGCGACGATGACCGTCAGTATGCCCGCACTCGACAAAGAGACAAGCGCGATCGCAAGCAAAATTGCTGGAATCGCCATCAGACCGTCCATGATCCGCATGACGATCCTGTCGAGCCACGGGAAATAGCCGGCGATCAGACCGATCGCTAATCCGAGAGTGATCGACACGACCGCCACGGTGATACCGACGAGCAGAGAGACCCGGGCGCCGTAAAGAACGCGGCTGTAGACATCCCGCCCGAGCGAGTCAGTGCCCATCAGGTGCGCGACGGTTGAACGCGTCCCGTCGTCAAGCCGGTGACTGCTTTCCGCCATGGGGAAGCGGTTTCTGGCCGTTGGGTCGATCGCGATAGGATCGACGCTCGCTAGAAGCGGTGCGGCAAGGCCGACGACGAGCATCACGAGCACGATAATCAAACCCATCACAACAGAAGGGTTGCGGAGGAGTTTGTAAACGAGCGCGGAACGCACGCTGAGGGGCTTGATTTCCGGTTCAGGCAAGGAGCGGACTGAGGTGTGTGCGGTCAATGAGTTATCCTCGGGTCAAAGATCGTATATGAGAGATCTACGATCAGGTTGATCAGGACGTAGACAAAAGCGAAAAGAAGAATGATTACCTGGATCACCGGAAAGTCTCTGGCGAGCACTGCATCCACGGTAAGGCGTCCGAGGCCGGGTATGGAGAAGACACTTTCAGTCACGACGACACCGCCGATGAGCAGCGCGACACCAAGCCCTACCACCGTAACGATGGGCACGGCGGCGTTCTTAAGCGCGTGTCCGAAGAGCACTTTCGCTTCTGTCTGCCCCTTCGCCCGGGCAGTGCGGATGTAATCCTCGGAGAGGACCTCCAGCATGCTCGTCCGCGTCATGCGAGCGATTAGCGCGATGTAAATAACGGACAATGTTATGGCCGGCAGAACAAGGCTCTTGAACCAGGGACCGATCCCCCCCGTAATTCTCTGATAACCCTGGACGGGGAGCCATTTCAGTTCGATCGCGAACACGTAGACCAGCAGATACCCGATAACGAACACCGGGATCGAAAATCCGAGCACAGAGACACTCATGACAACCCGATCCACGATCGTACCTTGTCGATATGCCGCTATCGCGCCAAGCGGGATCGCGACCGTGACCGCGAGAAGAATGGTCACGACAGAGAGGGATAGTGTCGGTTCGATCCGATCCGAAATGAGGTCCCAGACCGTTTTCTTAAAAAAGAAGCTGTCGCCAAAGTTGCCAGTGACGATCTGACCGAGCCAAACGAAATATTGGGTGACGACCGGTTCTTCCAGACCGAGCTTCTGGCGAATCTCCAGGAGCTGCTGCGGTGTGGCATTGTCGCCGGCAATGATGGCGGCAGGGTCTCCAGGTGTCAGTCGCAGCATCAGGAACACCAGCGCTGCCACAACCAGCATTACCGGCACAGTCGCAGCAAGTCGACGAAGAGTATATTGAATCATGGGACATACGCCTTTCCAGGGAGGGAAGACGGTCGGCCTGATCGCCGGCCGACCGACTTTTCTCACTCGTCGATTTTTTCGATGTTCCAGAACACAGGCGCTGCTGCCGGAATCCATCCCGCCACATTCGATCGGGCGGCTCCCGGCAAGTTGAATTGCCCGAGAACGATATGCGTCGGACTTTCCGCCTCACGAAGCTGCACAGCTTCGGCAGTGCTTTTGCGTTCTTCCGGCGTGCCCGCGAGAGCAAATTGTCGACGCAGCTCCTCCATCTTCGGGTCGTTTGGCCAGCCGAAGGCCGCTTTGTCGCCCGAGGCATTGAAAAAGGCGCCCATTACGGGGTTCAGAACGTCGGCGGACGACCAATAGGTCACCATTGCGTTCCAACCCCCCTGGGACGGCGGATCCTTTCGAACGCGGCGCGAAAGAACGGTCTGCCAGTCCATCGACTGCATATCGACCACAAAGCCGCCACGCTCAAGAAGTGACTTTGCCACCGGTGCGATATTGGTCAGTACCGGGAGATCGGTTGAATGAAGAAGAACGACAGGTTCTCCTTTATAGCCAGCTTCTGCCAAAAGCTGCTTCGACTTCTCGAAGTTCGAATCAAGCTTGTCTTCCATGCCTGCGGTCGTTTCGAGCGCCGTTCCGCAAACGAACATGGCTTTGCATGTTGTATAGAATTCCGGATTGCCGATCGCCGCTTGGAGGAAATCCTCCTGATTCAGCGCATAGAGTGCCGCCTGACGGATCTTTGGATTGTCAAAGGACTTAACCGCCTGATTGAAACGCAAATTGTACTGATAGCCGTAGGGGTTCCAATCGACTATCTTTACCGATGGATCGTCCTTGAGCAGCGGAAAGAGGTCAGGCCCGGGCTGTTGGATGATGTCGATCTCGCCGTTGAGGAGTGCATTGACGGCCTGCTGCTGATCGGCAATCACCCTCCACTCCACGCGCTTGACTTTGGCGACCTTCCCGCCTGCAAGTCCCGATGGAGCCTCGGAACGAGGATTGTAGCCTTCAAATTTGGTGTAGACGGCCTTGTCACCGGGCCGCCATTCGTCGGCTTTAAAAACGAAAGGACCGGATCCGATGAACTCGGAAATCTGAGTGTTCGGATCTGTCTCAGCGATGCGCTTAGGCATCATGAACGGTACGTTCGACGACGGCTTACCAAGCGCGAAGACCAGAAGGCTCGTCGGCTCCTTGAGCTTGATCTCGAAGGTCAGATCATCCTTAGCATCGATGTTCGCGACGAAGGTCATCACGGTTTGCCCGAGGGCATCGCGTGCCGCCCAGCGCTTGATCGAAGGGATGATGTCAGCCGTTGTGACAGGCTGGTTGTCGTGCCAGAGCAAACCGGTGCGAAGCGTGAATGTGTAGGTGAGCTTGTCCTCACTCACGGTGTAGCGATCCACCATCTGTGGCTGAATCTCGCCGTTCGCGTCCATCGCAAACAGCGTGTCGTAAATCATGTAGCCGTGATCGCGGACGATGTAGGCCGTCGTCCAGATCGGATCGACAATCCGAACATCCCCCTGCATGACGACGCGGAGCGTGTCCTTGTCTTCCTCGCCCTCAGCGAGGACGAATGCCGGCACGGACATCATGCCGCCGGTAGCCGCGAGCGCGGCGATAAAGGATCTGCGAAGCATTTTCATTGATGGCATAGTTGGTTCCCCTTTTTTGTCTATGCGGCGTGAACGATTATGTCTGGATGCGCGCGACTTGGGCTTCGCGTTGGGCGGTCCCTCATGTGTGGGTTTCAGTGCCGGATGTCAGGCGTCGGACGGTCGTAGACGGACACGGTCTCCGGCGGCGGCGCCTCACCGGCTCTCGCCTTGCTCGTAGGATGTGGACGGGCCGGACATCGAACACTCTGGTTCATGAGCATCTCCGAATTTCAGTTCGCGAGATCATCACGTTCAATTGCTTTTCCGAGTAGGTCCAGAATCCCGCGTATTTGGCTCAGACGATGTGAAACTGGTCCATCGGCTCAAGTCCTGTTGCCGAACGCAGAAGGACCACTGGCTAGCAGAGCCGACAGGACCCGGTCCGGCGCTCGCTACGAATGATTCTGGACCGGTCGATTTAAAGCTATCTGGCGCTTCAAATCCTTCGGCGTCGTCAGTCAGATCGAAAGGCGGCTTCGTTTGTTCGGAGAATTCGCGGACGGCCGCGCGCCTATCTGCATGTCACCAAAGGATATCTCATGACCGATCTAGCATCTTTGTCCGCTCAGGCACTGACGCAGGGCTATCGTTCCGGGGAGCTTTCCCCGGTAGAGGTTTTGAGCGCCTGTCTCGAACGCATCGATCGGTTCGAACCGATGGTCAACGCTTTCGTTTTCGTCGATCGCGAGGGCGCCTTGAAAGCCGCCCGAGCCTCGGAGCGTCGGTGGCGGCGCGGCGATCAAAAAGGTCCTGCCGACGGCGTTCCGGCCACGATCAAGGACAATATTGCCTGGAGCGGATTTCCCAATCGGCAAGGCTCCTTGCTGACGGCAAAAACACCGGCGGCTTTCGATGCGCCGGCGGTCGCACGTCTGAAGGAGGCCGGCTGCGTCCTTCTCGGCAAAACAACGATGCCGGAATTCGGATGGAAAGGTGTGGGCGACAGTCCTCTGACGGGTATCACCCGCAATCCCTGGGACCTGTCGCGAACAAGCGGCGGTTCTTCCGCGGGGGCTGCCGTCGCGGCCCTGCTCGGCATGGGCGTCCTTCATCTGGGAACCGACGGCGCCGGCTCAATTCGGATTCCGGCGAGTTTCTGTGGTGTCGTGGGTTTCAAACCCTCCTACGGAAGGGTGCCGTCTTACCCCCTGTCCGCCATGGGTGGCCTCGCGCATGTCGGTCCGATCGCAAGGAGCGTCTCGGATGTCGCGACGATGCTGTCCGTCATCAGCCAGCCGGACCACCGCGATCCGACGGCATGGAACCTTGCGCCGCCGGACTATGAAGAAGTCTCCAATCAGGAGCTGAGCGGTCTGCGCATCGGTTGCTCTATTGACCTCGGCTTTGCAGACCATCTCGATCCTGAGATCGTATCTGCGGTCAAACATGCCGCTGCGGAACTTGCCAGGCTTGGCGCTTCAGTCGATGAGATAGACTTGGCGCTTGAGGATCCCAGGGACATTCTCGCGACCCTCTGGGAAGCCGGCGCGGCACTTCTCTTGCGGAACTATGCGCGTGGAGATTGGTCGCGTTGCGACCCTGGAATGGCACGCGCAGCAGAACGGGGTAGAGAGATCAGCGGCGCATGCGTGATCGAGGCACTGACGCGCAAGCGCGTGGAGCTGTCCGCCTCGCTCAGTCATATCTTTGAGAGCTATGACCTGCTTATCACGCCGCAGATGCCGACGGTCGCACTGCCGGCGGGCATGGATACGCCGCCGCGGGGCTTTGCGGGTGTCGACGAATGGGGGGAGGACTGGACCCGCTGGAGCCCGTTCACCTACCCGTTCAATATCACCCAGCTACCGGCAGTTTCCGTTCCCTGCGGTCACAGCAGCGAGGGTTTGCCAATAGGACTTCAGATCGTCGGTCCTATGCGGGCAGATGAGTTGGTGTTGCGTGCCGCGCGGGCGTTTGAGGCCGCCATGCCGCCGGCTGTCCTCGACATCGCTGGAGCTGGTCTGGGCGCGTAGGCTCAGATGCATTGTCCAAAAGGAAGATGGGAGGAATCCGGTGCCAAGAGGACTGATCATTGTCGGTGCGTCACATGCGGGCGTTCAGCTCGCGGCAAAATGTCGTGAGATGGGCTACCAGGAACAGATCACGTTGATCAACGGAGAACGGGATCTACCATATCAAAGACCGCCCCTCTCCAAAGCCTTTTTGACGCAAAACCTATCGCCGGACGACATCCTGCTGCGCCCGGATCGATTTTTCGCGGACGCAAATGTCCGGCTGCTTTCGGGAAAAAGATGCGTGAAGATCGACCGGCGGGAACGAGCCGTTGAACTCGAAGACAGTCGGCGGCTTCGTTACGACTCGCTCGTCCTTGCCATAGGCGCGCGTGCGAGGAGCCTGCCGAAAAGCTTCGGGGCAATCCCGCATGGCGTCGTCAACCTGCGCACTCTGGACGAGGCCCGGTTTGTGCGCGACGCGCTCCGGTCCCCTAAGCAAGTGGTGATCGTGGGAGGGGGGCTTATCGGCCTTGAAATGGCATCGACACTTTCGAGCATCGGCTGCCATGTTTCGCTGGTCGAGTTTCACGGGCGGCTCATGGCCCGTTCGTGCTCGCCGGGAATCGCGGAGGCAATCGAGCAGCTTCACCGCACTGCCGGCGTCAACGTCTACCTCGAAGCCGGGACTGCAGAAATCCACGCAATGGCCGGCCGTCTCCACGGTGTCACGCTCACCAACGGGCTTCGGGTTGAAACAGATATCTGCCTGTTTGCGACCGGAGCTTCCCCCAACATCGACCTCGCGCATGATGCCGGTCTTGCCTGCGGAAACGGCATCATCGTCGATCCGTTCATGAGAACCTTGGACCCCGATATCCTTGCTGTCGGTGACTGCACCACATTTCCAAGTGTGCAACTCGGCGTTCCTGTACGCCTCGAATGTATCCAGAACGCGCATGGACAGGCGGCGACAGCCGCGGCGACGCTGGTCGGGGCTCCCGCGCCCTATATTGTCCCCCCGGTGTTTTGGTCGAATCAGAGGCTTTGCAAGTTTCAGAGGGTCGGATTTCTGGATGGCGTCGATCTGACGGTAAGGCGTGAAGGGGAAGCCGGCGCTTTCTCCTTATGGCATTTCTCAGAGCGCCGGCTGCGCGCCGTCGAGAGCCTCAACAGTGTTCACGACCAAGCTTTGGCACGCCAGCTCCTTGTCAAACAAGCACCTGTCACGCCGGAGCAAGTCGCCGATCCTCAGTATGAGCTTCGCGCGGCGTTGCTGAACTAGGCACACATTCTCCGGCCAGTTGGCTGAAGGATCTTCATCTTCCGACGTCGTTGGTCTATCATCGTTGCTCACATTTCAAATAGGAAGTGGTCCAGAAAGTCATGGCGCGGCGGCAAGACCTAATCACGATCGCTTCGCTGCGGTCCTTTGATCGGACGAGCGGCCGCATCGGCCAGCAATTCGCGCAAGCGCTTCGTGATGCGATTGCGAAGGGGGAGTTGAAGCCCGGGGAGCGCCTACCATCGACCAGAGCATTGTCCGCTACTCTGGGAATTGCACGCGGTACCATTGTTGAAGCTTTCGACCAGCTCTATGCGGAAGGTTACCTGCAGACCCGCGCGCGAAGCGGCACGGTTGTCGCAAATGTCCATGAGGACGCGTCTGATCGCGTTTCACCGGAAATGATGCTCGACGCGCCCGCCGCAGAGCTTCCCCTGCCGACAAATGTTGCCCGGCTCGCTGCCGTCGCAACGGCATTGCGACCGCAGCGAGCGCAGCCTTTTGCAATCGCACATCCGGCCGGCGACGTCGCGCCCGACGACAAGTGGCGGCGGCTGGGGAACCGGGTTCGGGCAACGCGACCCGCGGCCCCTTCTGGATACATCGATCCAAAAGGGCTGCCGGAACTGCGCGCGGCGATAGCCGAGTATGTCCGCAAGGCGCGGGCAGTGAAGTGCACCGCCGATCAGGTCATCATCACCGCGGGAACGCAGCAGGGGCTGTTCCTGGCGGCAACGGTGCTGCTGACGAGGGGAGACGCTGTCTGGGCCGAGGATCCGGCCTATCCGGGGATTGAGGCCGTGCTCGGCAATTTCAACATCGCAATCTGTCGGATCCCGGTCGACGGCCAGGGCATCGACGTCAAGGAGGGCATCCTTCGATGTCCTGGCGCGCGCGTCGCCTTCGTCACGCCCTCCCACCAATATCCGCTCGGCATGCCGCTCAGCATGCCGCGACGTACGTCATTGCTTTCATGGGCTCGCAACAACAATGCCTGGGTCGTGGAAGACGACTACGACAGCGAACTGCGATACGCGGGATATCCGTTCCCTTCCCTCCAAGGGCTCGACCCATCCCGGGTCGTCTATCTCGGCACCATGAGTAAGATGCTGTTTTCATCGCTGCGCCTCGGTTATGCGATCGTGCCGGAGCCTTTGATCGATGCCTTCGCCGGGGCGCGCGCGATGATCGACCGCCATTCCCCCACACCCGATCAGCATGTCCTGGCAAGCTATATGCGCGAGGGCCTCTTCGAGGCGCATGTGCGCCGGATTCGCGGCGCGTATTCGGAAAGGCGAGACGCGCTGATCAAGGCTATTGAACAGGAACTCCCCTCGTGGGCGACCCTGCAGCCATCGGACCAAGGCATGCATCTCGTGCTTTGGCTGCCTCTCGGTATCGATGATGTGAAGATCGCCGACGAGGCGGGCAAGGTCGGTCTTGTCGTCAGGCCGCTTTCGCCAATGTTCGCCAATCCTCCTGCCCGTTTCGGCCTGATGCTGGGTTTTGGCGGATTCACCCCTGGCGAACTCCAAACCGCTGTGCAGCGGCTGAAAGACGTTCTCGATGCCTCCGTCGGAGCGATACGCGGACCGCTGTCCAAGCCCGAACACCTCGTAGCCGAAGCCTGAAGCCATCCCGAGCCCACACGGGATGCCATAACGGTTCGTGTGGTACAGCGAAAATAACGAATACTGGTCCTGTGAAATGGGCCAATTCGGATCAAGGATGCTCCAGACATCGAGCGAGCCGTTAGCGGCTCCGAGAAACTGGAGCATCCCATGAGCGACGACACTGTTCAGACGCTTGATAAGCTCATCGACGAGAACCCGCCCTTAAAGACGTGGCTTTGCGTCCTATGCGGTCTCGTCTACAGCGAGAAAGATGGCTGGCCCGACGACGGCATTCTGCCCGGGACGCGCTGGGCCGACGTACCGGAGGACTGGGCTTGCCCCGACTGCGGTGCTTCCAAAGCCGACTTCCAAATGATCGAAATTTAACAACAGTTCTAGCCCGGCATCGCGACAAGCGAGGCCAACTACTTGCGCCCAGGAGTTCACATGTACGTACCACCGCACTTTGCCGAAAACCGTCCAGAGGTTCTTTTCGATCTGATCGAGAAGAATCCGCTCGGCATCCTCGTCACAAACGGCCAAGCCGGCCTCGACGCCAACCACCTTCCGTTCGAGCTGAACAGGTCCGAGGGAGAAAACGGCACCCTCCACTCCCATGTCGCTCGCGCCAACCCTGTCTGGCAGGATGTGTCGACCGGCGACGAAGTGCTCGTCGTCTTCCGCGCCGTCGATGCCTATATTGCTCCCAACTGGTATCCGAGCAAGCGCGAGTTCAAGAAGCAGGTCCCGACCTGGAACTACCTCGTGGTCCATGCGCACGGCCGCGTCACGATCCGCGATGACGAGCGATATGTGCGTGGCCTGGTCGCCCGCCTCACCCGCACGCACGAGGCGGCACAGGCGGACCCCTGGAAGATGACCGACAGTCCCAAGGACTATATCGACATGATGCTGAAGGCGATCGTCGGTATCGAAATCGAGATCACCCGCCTGATCGGCAAGTTCAAGCTGAGCCAGAATCGCGAGGCGCGGGATATCCTCGAGGCGGGCGAGATGTTGCAGAAGCAGGGCGATGAGTTGATCGGCGGCAGCATGATTGCCTTTGGCACTGAAAAGGCACGTCAGTCCTGAGGCTAGGCCTGGTTTTTGGGGTATTCCATTGTGAACGCGCAATCCGTAGTTATCGTCGGTGCTGGCCATAGCGGTGCGAAGGCGGCAGCCGCCCTTCGCAAACATGGTTGGACCGGAGAAATCAGTTTGGTCGGTGATGAGCCTCACGTCCCATATGACCGCCCACCGTTGTCCAAGGCGGTGCTTCTGGGTAAAAAGACCAGCGATCAGTGCGCTTTCTTTCCCGCAAGCTGGTTCGAGGCAAATCAGATCGAGCTTCTGCTTGGTGAGACTGTTCAAAGCATCGATCGCTCAACCAAGAGGGTCTTGCTCAGTGATAGCCGGCGCCTACCATACGAGAAGCTTCTTCTGGCCACGGGCTCGGCAATCAACCAATTGGCGGTGCCGGGGGCGGAACTCGATGGCGTCTGGCCATTGCGCACACCGCAACACGCTGACGCGATCGCGCGTTCCTTCCATGCCGGACAGAAGCTGGTTGTGATTGGTGCCGGCGTCATCGGGCTTGAGGTCGCCGCAGCGGCGGTCGAGCTAGGGTGTGACGTTCACGTGTTGGAAGTTGCGCCTCACGCTATGGCGCGCAGCCTTCCACTAGACGTTTCGAGCGCACTTGTTTCCGAGCACCGTGGTCGAGGAGTGGACATTCGTTTCGGTGTGCGCGTTGCCGCGCTGGAAGGCGATGGCAGGGTCGCGGCGGTTCGGCTGGACACCGGCGAGGTAATCGAATGCGAAGTTGTAGTCTATGGTGTGGGCGTCAGGCCGCGAACGGAGCTCGCGGAAACAGGCGGACTTGCCGTAGACAATGGGATCATGACAAATGAGCTTCTGCAAACGGAGGATCCTGACATCTTCGCCTGCGGCGATGTCTGCAAATACAAGAGCGGGATTTTTGATAGGTTTTTACGGCTGGAAAACTGGCGAAATGCAGAAGATCAGGCCGATACGGCTGCGCGAAACATGCTTGGCCAAGGGAAAGCCTTCGACGAAGTGCCCTGGTTCTGGAGCAACCAATACGACCTCGCGCTTCAGGTGGCCGGTGTGCCGGCATACGGTTCTTTGACCGTCTCAGGCACTGTCGGTGCCGCAAGGCTCTTTTTGTCGCTGACTGAGCATGGTCTGCTGCGAGGCGCTTGCGCCTTGGGACCGGTACGGGATGTGGCGATGTCCATCCGAAAACTCAAGACGATGATCGCCGCAGGATTTATTCTGGATGTAGGGGCAAACGGGGAATCCGCGGTGCCGCTGAACGATCTTATCAGGGAATGACAATTTGCGGCGTCCAAAGCGGCCTGATCAACATTCAGTCAGCCGGCGACGTAGTTCATCTGGTCAGACGATAAAGGATAGTCGGCAGCTGAATTGGCAGTTGTCCGACACTCGCAATTGCTGCGGTTCCCCGCGTCCAAAGATCCGATCGGCACAAGACCTCCCGTCAGAATCAAGTGCGACGCAGAACGTATCGATTCCTTTGCGGTTCAGCGAATGGACGGCCGCTCTCGCGTCTTCCACGAGATACCTGTTGTCGTCGACGTCGACGTCGGATGGCTCCCCGTCCGTCACAACCAGCAGCAGCCGTCGATGACTCTGACGTTTCGCAAGATCCGCTCCTGCGCGGCGAATGGCGGCTCCCGATCTGGTCGAGAGGCAACTGCGAATGCCTGCAAGGCGTGACCTCGCGAAGGTGTTGTATGTTTCGTCGAAGTCCTTAATCCGGAAATACCGAACGTCCTCCCGGGTGTCGGAGCAGAACGCGGCAATTGCAAAAGGGTCGCCTGCAGCGGAAATCGTCTTGGCGAGAAGAGCGGTCGAAAATCGTTCCAGGTCGAGTACGGTATCATCTTTGCCGTGGATGCGGTCTGCTGTCGACTGCGATACATCCAGCAGGACAAGTACCGAAAAATCGCGGCTGCGACGCTCGGACCGGCCATAGACCCGGAAATCCGGCATCTCGCCGATGCGGTGTGAAATCGAGGCCTCAATGCAGGCATCCATATCGAGGTATTCACCTTCGTGTTGACGGCGAACGCGCTCAGCGCGACTGATCTTGGCAGAGCGTATTAGCGAGGACAAGCGATCGGCGATAGCCTGTGTCTCTGTCCGCGGCGATCGGCTGTCGCTCACGAGCGCAGCGAAGGGCAGCCTATCTCCGGCGCTCAAGGTTTATTGGCCAACTCCCATTGAGCGACACATTCCTTCACCAGCCACCGTCCGGCTGGACCGAGCGCCTTTCCCTTCCTGTAAGCAATGACCAGTGGGAAGGATGTGACCTTGCCCCATGATGTTTGGTTTCTCCGAGGAAATGGTCTTCGAGCCGCGCCAAATCGCAAGCGGCACTTCGCAAAACCGCATCACTACGCTGCGAATCTGCGCATGTATCGCTTGCAAATTTCGATTTTTCTCGGCCAATCCAGTTAGAGCATTGCAATTGCCACTGCCTGTGGCTGGATTGCTGCGTTTTCGCAGTCAGTCCTTCGAGCGGCTGGAGCGACCAAGGGGCCTCGGTATGAACGAACGAATGAACACGGCCTTCAACATGGACAGCCTCCTAATTGATTGGATCGATCTCGAAGGCCGTGTCTGCCGCGTCAACGATCGGGAGGCCAAGACGTTGGCGATCAACCCTCGATCGATAATCGGCACGCCGCTCGAAAGTGTCTATAGCGGCGAGTCCGCCTCCCTCATCCGCGCCATCGCCCGCGGCGAACAAACCGCCGAACAAAGCTTTCCGGTGTGGATGAATTCCAAGGCCCATGGCGACATGCCCATGGTGGCGAGTACCTTTGTCGACGGGCTGAACGGTCTTGCAGTCGTCAAGCAGCCGCTGACGCCGGCAGCGCTCGGTGTTGGCGCAGAGTTGGTGGAGCGGGTGGAAATCCTGTCGCAGATGATCGGCGCCGCCACCGATGCCTGCTGGTGCATCGAGTTTCTCGAGCCGGTCGACACATCGCTCGCGCAAGAGGAAATCGTCGAACAGATATTCAAGAACCGGAGCAGTTGGCGGGCTTGCAACGATGCCATGGGCCGCCTCTACCGACTGCCGGATGGGCTGGATTTCAACACGCAGCCGGTTTCCCGCTATTTCCCTGCAACCGAGATCAACCGGCAGATGGTACGCGACCTCGTCCGGTCGAACTATCGCCTCGACCATGCGCAGGCGGTGGACCGACGCCATGACGGAAGCGAGATGCTGGTGGAGAACGACTTCCGCGCGGCCATTAGGGACGGTTTGCTGATCCGCCTCTGGGGCACGACGCGCGATGTCGGGATGCACAAGAAGCGCGAACAGCAGCTTTACGATCGCGCCGAGACGATGCTCGACATTCTCAGCGCCGCGCCAGACCCGATCCTGGTGATGTCGGAGGACGGACTGTTGCTGGCCGCCAATCCCGCTGCCGAAACTGCATGGGGCCGACCCGCCGATCAGATGCTCGGACGGCCGCTCCAGCAATTCGCAGAGACGCGCAACGCGGTCGAAAGGCTGCGGCAAGCCGCACTTGCGGCGGAAGAGTCCGCTGGGAGCGAATGCGACCTCATCATCATCTCGGCCGATAATTGTCGGAACAACTGGCGCTTCCGGGCTGCGCGTATCGAGGGAGAGATGGGCCGATACGTCCTGACGGCCCGGAGAAAGTCGAAAAGAAGGTCACCTTCGCTTGCCCAGGAGGCGCTGTCGTGAAGTTCTATGCGAACGATATAAATGCATTCGCGCCGCGGGGGCTTCGTCCGGGCTTCGTCGACGATCCGCAGTTTCGTGGCTTTCTCGAAGCTTTGCCCGATGGCGCGGCCTTTCTGGAAATCGATGGCACGATCAAGCTCGCCAACGGCAAACTAGAGCTGCTCCTCAACCTTGCACGCGCGGACCTTGTCGGGTCCGAACTGGCGAAGCATGCCAAGACCGCCGGCCCACTTATCCAGAAGCTTGCCGCCGCGCTCCATCAACTGAAGCGGATCGAGGTCTCGGGCGCGCTCAACTCGCAAAGAAACGTGTTTGCGTCGCTCAGCATCCTGCGAAACCAGGAGGGTGGGGCCTACGGTGCGCTACTCACGATGCGAGAGGCGAACCGACAACATAGGCCGAACGAAGGGTCAGAGCGGTTTCGGTTCGAGACGGAGACCGGAGAGGTCGCAAGGACCGCGTACCACATAACGCCGCGGCTTCACGGCCTTGCCCGCAAGGGCGAGATGGCTCTGGAACGCGGGAGTGCAATCCTGCTGACGGGCGAGACCGGAACGGGCAAGACCGAGTTCGCAAAACGAATTGGACACTCCGACAAAGCCGGAGCCGTGCCGTTCGTCCATGTCAACTGTGGGATGCTCTCCGACGAGCAGTTCGATGTCGAGATGTTCGGGATTGAGCCTGGGTCGCCGCTGGACCAATCCACGCGCGGAAAGCTCGGTTTCATCGAAGCCGCCGACGGGGGGATATTGTTTCTGGACCAAGTCACCGATCTATCCGTCACGTCTCAAATGAAGCTCGTGTCCTTCCTGGAGACCCAAACCTTCAGCAGGGTGGGATCCATGCAGCGAAGGCGAGCGCGCTTCCGGCTTATCACATCTACGAACCTCGACCTGGGAAACAAGATCGCCGAGGGAGTATTCCGACCGGATCTCTTCTACCGCATCGCGGTTGTCACCATTGCCCTCCCGCCTTTGCGCGAGCAGCCCGATCTTGTAGAGGCTGTTGCCGATCAGATGCTTCGTCGCATCAATCTCATTCGGAAACCTCAGCTTCGGCTGTCTCCGGAATTCACCGATCTGCTTCAGGCGCACTCCTATCCCGGAAACTTGCGGGAACTGTCAAACATCCTGGAGCAGGCCGTGGCCTGCGCCGAGGGTGTCGCGCTTCCGGAGCATTTCATGGCACCCATACTCGCCCCCGCGCGCACCGAGCCCAAGCATATGGAGGTGCCTGCGCCTTCTGTGCCCGCGCACGCCAGCTTGAAAGACCTCGTCCAGGGATTTGAGACCTGGATCCTGGAAAAATCCATCGCAGAAAATGGAAGCAAACGAAGCGCCGCCAAGGCACTCGGAATCGACATCGCCACGCTCGTTCGAAAAACGAAGCGCAAATAATTAAACGCGATATACAGGGGAACAATATCATGAGCCTAATCAAAAAACTGGCAATCGGCGCATTGGCAACGATTTCCGCGCTGCCGCACATGGCCTCGGCCAGCGCAGGCGAGCTCAACCTGCTCACATGGGAAGGTTATGCCGCAGATAGCTTTATCACCAAGTTTGAAGCCGCATCCGGCTGCAAGGTCACGGCGTCCTATGTCGGCTCGAATGACGATTTTGCCGCCAAATTGGCTGCGGGTGGTGGAGTCTATGACATTATCACGCCCTCGCTTGACACCGTTCCAATGTTGCACGAAGCCGGCTTCGTAGACCCGATCGACACCACGAAGGTCGAAGGCTTCGACGGCATCTACCCTGAATTCTCCAAGGTGAGCGCGGTGGTAGTCGACGGCGAAACCTGGGCGGTGCCGCTGATTTGGGGCTCTGTCTCCCTTATCTATCGGCCGGATAAGCTGTCTTCGACGCCCGATTCGATCGGCGTCCTATTCGATCCCGCGAACAAGGGAAAGGTCTCCCTATGGGACGACAAGTCGGCGATCTACTGGACAGCACGATACCTTGGCTACGACAATGTTTTTGATCTCACGGACGAGCAGTTGGATGCTGTGAAGGCAAAACTGCTCGAACAAAAGCCGTTGGTTCGGAAATACTGGGCATCTGCTGGAGAGCTGACCGAACTCATGGCCAACGAGGAAGTGTATGTGTCCAACGCCTGGACCGGCCTGACGAGCAAAGACGTCAACGCCTTGAATAAGGGCTTCAACGTCATCGAATTCACACCAAAGGAGAAAGCCGAGGGCTGGATGGATTCGATGATGATCGCCAAGGGCTCTCCGAATACCGAATGCACATACAAGTTCATGTCATTCATGCAGTCAGCAGACGGGCAGTGCGGCATTGCTGGGGAGACCGGTTATTTTCCGGTGAACCCGAAGGCCGTCCAGGGTTGCATGAATGAGGACCTGAAGAAGGAACGTCAGGTCAATAACGTCGAGTTCGTCAAAAGCCTCGTGATGTGGGAGCAGCCGAAGCGCCTCGACAAGTACCTCGAGGTCTGGAACGCGGTTAAGGCGGGCCTCTAAGCGACCGTTGGGTCGGAGGGTGCTACGCGCATCCTCCCTTTCCTCTTACATCTGATATTTTGGAGAACGCATGAGCTCGCGTGCTATCGTGACGCTGAACGGCGTGACAAAGACCTATGGCCATTTCACGGCCCTACACGAAACGAAACTCGAGGTGGGTGAAGGCGAATTCGTTACCCTCCTCGGACCGTCCGGATGCGGAAAAACCACCACGCTGAGGCTCATTGGCGGTTTCGAGTATGCGAATTCGGGAACCGTGTCCATTGCTGGGCAGGATGTCACGAACGCTCCTCCCTACCGGCGTCCGGTCAACACCGTCTTTCAGGATTACGCCCTTTTCCCCCATATGACGGTTGCGGAAAACATTGCCTACGGCCTGTCCGTCAAGGGCAGCGCCGTCGCACCCGGGGAGCGGAAGCGACGCGTGGAGGAGACCCTCGCGATGGTCGGCCTGGAGACGATGGGCAACCGGGTGCCGGCGGCACTTTCCGGGGGACAGCGCCAACGCGTCGCCATGGCCCGGGCGATCGTGCGTCGACCGCGCGTGCTGCTGCTTGACGAGCCCCTGTCGGCGCTCGACGTGAAGCTCCGCGAAGGCATGCAGGTCGAACTCAAGCGGCTCCACCGGGAACTCGGCATCACCTTCCTGATGGTGACCCACGATCAGGCCGAGGCACTTGCGCTCTCCGATCGCATCGTCGTCATGAAAGAGGGAAAGATCGTCCAGGTCGGAGCGCCCACCGAACTCTACGACGATCCGGCCACTCCTTACGTGGCCGACTTCATCGGCGCTTCCAACCTGGTGTCGGCAAGATACGAGGGTCGAGATGGAGTATTCGATCTCCTTCGGCTGGATGACGGAACCCTTCTGAGGCGTATCGGCAGGGTTCCGTCCGCCGGCGAGCCTCTTCGCGCCGTCACCGCCGGTATCCGACCCGAGAGGATAAGACTGGACGCCTTCGATGGAGCCAACACCATGGAGGCTCGAATTATCGAGACGCTGTTCCATGGAGACCGCGTGCGTCTGGAACTCGCTTTGGCGGGCAACGCCGGGCGAATCTTTGCGGATGTCCCACGGACTGCCGGAACAGGGCGTCATCTCGAGCCTGGGGGGCCATCGGCCTGTATGTAGACCCGGCCGATGTGATGTTATTTGCACCGGAGCTACGCACATGACCGTCGGCCGCCGCAATCTCGCAGCCTTCGCAGCCCTTTTTTCAATTCCGCTGGGCTGGGCGCTGATTTTCATGATCTTTCCCTACGCGGTCATGATCGCCGTCGGTTTCTGGACCCGCCAATTCCCTCTCTTTGTCCCTGATTTTCAGCGGGGCAACTTCGTCCAACTGTTCAGCGACCCCCAATACATCACCGTCATCCTGCGCACCCTCAAGATCGCCCTGCTCGTCACCCTTGGAGCGATCCTGCTCGGTTACCCGCTCGCCTATTTTCTGGTCTTCACGGTCAAGTCCCAAAAGTGGCGAAACCTTCTCTACATGTCCGTCATCGTCCCACTCTGGGTCTCATATCTCCTGCGGGCTTACACCTGGAAGATCATCCTGGGAACGAACGGAGCGCTCAATTCCCTGCTCCTCTCCTTCGGACTCATCGACGAGCCACTGACGCTGTTCCTCTACAATCAGGCGTCCATGGTGATTACTCTGGTCTACATCTTCGTCCCATTCATGGTGATGCCCCTCTTCACCGTGCTCGACAACATTCCAAAGGCACTGATCGAGGCTTCGGAAGACCTGGGCGTCGGCCCCTTCATCACGTTTTGGAGGGTGATCTTTCCGTTGTCCCTGGGCGGTCTCATAGCTGGTGCGACACTGACCTTCTGCCTCGCCTTTGGAGATTTCGTAGCTCCTGTGCTCGTTGGCGGCCCTGACGGCACCATGGTTGCCAACCTCCTTCAGAGCCAGTTCGGCGCAGCGCTCAACTGGCCGCTCGGTTCGGCGCTCGCAACGCTCGTGCTGATCCTCGTACTCGCCGTTCTCACCGTCTCAAGCCGGTTCGACCGGCGAGATCACATAGATATGAACTAGGAGGACGAGATGATGGCTTCTCTTCAATGGTGCAGCGCGGCCTGGTCGGATTCAGTTTACTGGTGCTGATTTTTCTTTACGTGCCGATTGTCATCCTCGTGCTGTTTTCATTCAATGACAGCCCGGTGACGTCCTTTCCGCTCTCGGGCTTTACGCTACGCTGGTACCAACAGTTCCTGGCGAACAACCAGATGCTGACGGCGCTTGGCAACAGCTTGATCGTGGCGAGCTTCGCAACACTCCTCAGCGTGGTGATCGGCGTCACGGCGGCTCTGGCGCTCGATCGTTACAGCTTCCCGGGTAAGGACATTTTCCGCAACGCTATCCTGCTGCCGCTCAGCCTACCGGGCATCGTGACCGGGATTGCGATGCTGAACTTCTACAAGCAGATCGGCATCCCCCAAAGCCTCACCGCCGTGGTCATCGGTCACGCGACAGCGCTGCTTGGCGTCGTTGTCTCGCAGGTGATGGCCCGCCTCGCCAAGCTCAATCTGCGTCTCCTCGAAGCTTCGGCGGATCTCGGAGCGACGCCCTTCGAAACGTTCTACCGGGTGATTCTTCCCAACATTCGCACTTCGATCATCGGATCGGCGCTGCTGTGTTTCACGCTGTCCTTCGATGAAATCCCGGTCACCTATTTCCTCACCGGCCGCGACGTGACCCTTCCGATCTACATCTACTCGACCCTCAGGCGAGGCATCACGCCCGAAATCAATGCCGTCGGCAGCATCATCGTTGCCGCCTCCTTCGTGCTCGTCGTGCTCTCCGTCACGATGCTCAGAGACCAAACCAAGTCAAAGTAACAACAGGAGTACAGTCATGGACGCCTCAACCTACACGCGGGATTTCTGGCATGGCAAAGCCAAGTCCCTGAAATTCAGGACGCTACATTTCATCGACGGCGCATATGTTCCTTCCGCCGATGGACGGACATTCAACACGATCAATCCAGCAACGGGCGAAGTCCTTGCGGAAGTCAGCCGCGGTGGTCAGGCGGAGATCGATCGCGCCGTAAGCGTCGCTCGCAAGGCTTTCAAGTCCGGCTCCTGGTCGCGCATGGATCCGCGTGACCGCATGGCAGTCCTAGAGCGCTTCTCGACACTTGTTGAGGCGAATGGGGAAGAATTTGCCCTGCTCGACAGCCTCGACATGGGCAAGCCCGTCATGGACATGATGAACATCGACATCCCGGGTTCGGTTACGTCCCTGAAGTTCTTCTCCGAAACGATCGACAAGATTGAGGGAGCGGTGACCAACACGTCGGCCAGCGCCCTCCATTACATCCTTCGCCAGCCACTGGGCGTCGTCGGCCTCATCGTACCGTGGAATTATCCCTTGATGATGGCGGCCTGGAAGCTCGGTCCTGCCCTTGCGACAGGCAACTCCGTCGTCCTCAAGCCGGCGGAGCAATCTCCGCTTTCGGCAAACCTGCTGGCCGAACTGTTTATCGAAGCCGGCGGCCCGGCCGGCGTCTTCAACGTCATCCACGGGCTGGGAGAAGAGGCCGGAAAGGCTCTCGGCCTGCACAATGACGTCGACAAGATCGGCTTTACCGGGTCGACCGAGGTGGGCAAGCTCCTGATGGTCTATGCCGGCCAGTCGAACATGAAGCGGGTCTCCACCGAATGCGGAGGAAAGACGCCGCAGATCGTGCTCGGCGACTATGATGATCTGGACACCGCGGTCACCTATGCCGTCAACGGTATCTATGGAAACCAGGGCGAGGTCTGCAACGCCGGTTCGCGAATTCTGGTGGACAAGAGCATCCACGACGACTTCGTGGAGCGCTTCTCCGCCCGCACCAGGGAGAATTTCGTGCTCGGCGACCCGCTTGATCCTTCGACGACGATCGGGCCGCTCGTTACCGCGTCGCATCAACAAAGGGTGCTGCAATACATCGACGTCGGCCGTAATGAGGGCGCTGCCCTGAAATTCGGCGGCGGCACGCTTGCGTCCTCGCCGATGGGGGCCTTTGTCGAACCGACTCTTTTCACGGGCGTCAACAACTCCATGCAGATCGCACGTGAAGAGATCTTTGGGCCGGTCGCCACGATTATTCCCGTGGACGGCATCGAGGACGCCGTGGAAATCGCCAATGACACCGTCTACGGCCTCGCGGCCTCGATCTGGACCCGCGACGTCGGGAAGGCGCATCGCTTTGCGCGCGACGTAGAAGCCGGCGTGGTGTGGGTAAACTGCTTCGATCACGGCGACATGACGTCGATCTGGGGTGGCTACAAGCAGACGGGCAATGGCCGCGACAAGTGCCTCGAGGCGCTTACCCAATACACCCAAACCAAATCGGTATGGGTGCACCTCGGCTGATCGCCACAGCGACATTGCCTGGGCAGTGGCTTCTGCCCAGGAAAAATGAACACGCGGCTGAGCCCGCGCACACTCCGATCAACGAATCCCGGAAAATCCAAAATGACTGCCTCAGCAGACTTGCACTCCCGTCAGAAGGCCGCCGTCGCCGGCGGCGTTGGAACACGTAGCATCTTCGCGCAAAGGGCCCAGAATGCCGAACTTTGGGACGTGGACGGTAAGCGGTTTATCGATTTCGCCGCCGGTATAGCCGTCAACAATACGGGCCATCGCCATCCGAAAGTCATGCGGGCGGTCGCCGCTCAAGCGGAACAATTTACACATACCTGCTTTCACGTGGCCCCTTATGAGGGATATGTTAAACTCGCGGAGCGGCTGAATGGGATTGCGCCAACCGGCACGGAAAACCGCACTATGTTGGTGACCACCGGGGCCGAAGCGGTCGAAAACGCCATCAAGATCGCCCGCGCCTATACGAAGCGCCCCGGCATTGTCGCGTTCTCAGGCGCTTTCCACGGTCGCACCATGCTTGGCATGGCGCTGACCGGCAAGGTCATGCCCTACAAGAAGAACTTCGGCCCCTTCCCGGCCGATGTCTACCATGCGCCGTTCCCGAACCAATTCCTCGGTATTTCCACGGAAGAGGCGATTGCCGGACTCGAACGGCTGTTCGCTGCCGATATCGACCCCGAGCGCATCGCAGCCTTCATCCTGGAGCCGGTTCAGGGCGAAGGCGGTTTCAATGTCGCGCCTAAGGAATTCCTGGTCCGGCTGCGCGAGCTAGCTGACAACTATGGCATCGTGCTGATTGCCGACGAGGTTCAGGCTGGCATGGCGAGAACGGGGAAAATGTTCGGTTTCGAACATGCCGGCGTGAAGCCGGATCTCGTAACCATGGCGAAGGGCCTCGCAGGCGGCTTTCCGCTGTCGGCCGTCACCGGCAGGGTTGAGATCATGAACGCCGCCCACCCGGGTGGGCTCGGCGGTACCTATGCGGGAAATCCGCTGAGTGTCGCGGCGGCCAATGCGGTACTTGATGTCATAGAGGACGAGAGACTCTGCCAACGCGCGGCCGAAATCGGCCGTTGCATCACCGACCGCTTGACGTCTCTCGCATCGCGGCAGGGCATGGAGCGAATTGGGGACGTACGTGGGCTTGGGGCGATGATCGCCTTCGAACTTGTCGAGGATCGCCAGACTAAGACGGCGGCGCCTGCAATCACGAACGGCATCGTCGCGGAAGCTGAAGCGCGCGGCCTCATACTTCTCTCATGCGGAACGCGCCTCAACGTAGTCCGTTTGTTGCCGCCCCTTACGATTGAATGGGACGTCCTCTCGGAAGGCTTGGACATCCTCGAGGCTTCAATTGAAGCAGCACTGTCGGCGCCGTCAGGCTCCGTTGCCGTGTAGACATGTAAGGCTGGATAGAGCGGTCGCCGTGACAGTATCGGAAGCCGCCTCGGCATCATCGCACTTCATTCGAGGAAAAATCCGTGACCGCAGATTTCACCAGAGCCACGCCTTCATACCAAACGAGCGCATTCGCTTGGGACGATCCCTTCCTGCTCGAGGATCAGCTCGCCGAGGAGGAGCGGATGATCCGCGATGCGGCCAAGGCCTTTGCCGAGGCCGAACTCATGCCGCTCGTTCAGGATGCCTATCTTGAGGAAAAGACCGATCCGGGCATCTTCCGGCTGATGGGCCAGGCGGGTCTTCTCGGCGTGACGCTGCCGGAAAATTATGGCGCGGCTGGCGCCAATTACGTATCCTATGGTCTCGTGGCGCGCGAGGTGGAGCGCGTCGATTCGGGCTACCGCTCTATGATGAGCGTGCAGTCGTCGCTGGTGATCTACCCCATCTACGCCTATGGCTCCGAAGAACAGCGCGACAAATACCTGCCCGGTCTCGTCTCCGGCGAACTGATCGGCTGCTTCGGGCTCACCGAGCCGGATGCCGGATCCGATCCGGGTTCTATGAAGACGCGCGCCGAGAAGATCGAGGGCGGCTATCGCCTGCGGGGCTCAAAGATGTGGATCTCCAACGCGCCGATAGCCGACGTCTTCGTCGTCTGGGCGAAGTCGGAGGCGCATGGCGGTGAGATCCGCGGCTTCATCCTCGAAAAAGGCATGAAGGGCCTCTCGGCGCCGAAGATCGGCGGCAAACTGTCGCTCAGAGCCTCGATCACCGGCGAGATCGTGCTCGACGGCATCGAGGTAGGCGAGGACGCGCTGTTGCCGAATGTCTCGGGGCTCAAGGGGCCGTTCGGCTGCCTCAATCGAGCCCGCTACGGCATCTCCTGGGGCGTGCTTGGCGCTGCGGAGGATTGCTGGTTCCGTTCCCGGCAATACGGCCTCGATCGCATCCAGTTCGGCAAGCCGCTCGCCGGCACGCAGCTCTTCCAGAAGAAACTCGCCGACATGCAGACGGAGATCACGCTCGGCCTGCAGGCCTCACTCCGTGTCGGGCGGCTGGTGGATGAGGGCAGGTTCGCACCGGAGATGATTTCCCTCGTCAAGCGCAACAATTGCGGCAAGGCGCTCGACATTGCGAGGCAGGCCCGCGATATGCATGGCGGCAATGGCATCCAGATCGAGTACCACGTCATGCGCCACGCGCAGAACCTGGAAACGGTCAACACTTACGAGGGCACGCATGACGTCCATGCGCTGATCCTCGGCCGTGCACAGACCGGCATTCAGGCATTCTTCTGATGGCTGCTCCAAACAGTGCCCCCCTCGCCGGCCTGAAGGTCGTCGAGCTTGCCCGCATCCTGGCCGGGCCCTGGATCGGACAGACGCTCTCCGACCTCGGCGCCGAAGTCATCAAGATCGAGAGCCCACAGGGCGACGACACCCGCACCTGGGGACCTCCCTTCATTGAGCAGCCGGACGGCAAGGGCGGCGCCGAAAAGGTGGCAGCCTATTTCCACGCGGCAAACCGCGGCAAGACTTCGGTCACCTGCGATTTCGGCAAACCCGAGGATCTCGCCCGCGTCAAATCCTTGATCGCGGAGGCGGATGTCGTGATCGAGAACTTCAAGGTCGCAGGGTTGAAGAAATTCGGCCTCGACTACGCCAGCGTCGCCGCAATCAACCCCCGCATCGTCTATGCCTCCGTGACCGGTTTCGGCCAGGCGGGTCCGCGGGCGCGACAACCGGGCTACGATTTCCTGATCCAGGGCATGTGCGGCATCATGGACCTGACCGGCGAACCGGACGGCGAACCGCAGAAAGTGGGCGTTGCTTGGATCGACGTCTTTACCGGCCTCTACGGGGTGATCGGCATTCAGGCGGCACTTGCCGAGCGGGAGCGATCCGGCCTAGGCCAGCACGTCGACCTGGCACTGCTCGATGTGGGCGTTGCGGTGCTTGCCAACCAGGCAATGAACTATCTTGCGGGCGGCAAGGTGCCCCGCCGCATGGGCAATGCGCATCCCAATATCGTGCCCTACCAGGTGTTTCCCGCCACTAACGGTCATCTGATCATCGCCTGCGGCAACGACCGGCAATTTGCGGCCCTGTGCGGCATGCTCGGTCTTAATGGCATTGCGGAAGATCCGGCCTATGCGACCAATCCGGCCCGGGTGGAGAACCGGAAAGCGCTCAGCGCCCTAATTGCGGACAAGACCAGGCTGAGGCCGAAGGCGGAGCTAATTGCCGCGCTCGAGAAGGCCGGCGTTCCGGCAGGCCCGATCAATACAGTTGCGGAAGCGATCAACGAGCCACAAATCCAGGCGCGGGAGCTGCGCATCGATCCCGCAGGCTTGCCTGGCTTGCGGACGCCCATCCTTCTGTCACGCAGCCCCCTGGCGCTCGATAAAGCCGCGCCGGTTCTGGGGGCTGGAAGCTGGGGATTTTCAAAAGAAGCCGGGGAAGAATAGAGATGACGATTGAGACGGTCGGGGCGGTCTGCGACGGGCAGACGTCGATGCGGAAAGACTTGAGGTCGCGATCGCCAAAATCGGCGCGAACCTGGACCGGCAGGTGGCGCACGATTTCGTCCGCCTCGAGCCCTGCTTCGCCCATCATGAACGTGCTGCATAGCAGGCTTGCCGACACCAAGTACCGGCCGTGCCCGCTGCTGAAATATGTCGAGGCCGGCTGGTTCGGGCGGAAGGTTGTAGACGCTTTTACGGCTACCGCGGTGAAACCCCTGTTCCAAGCCGGTGAACAGGTGCCGATGAAAGGTACCGGCCCCTGCTTGCGTCCGAGATTAGAGGTCATCTGCTTGCCATGCTTCCAACTAGATCCCCGAATATCTCGCCCGTATCCCCGCGTGCGCCCTGAGCAGGCGCTGGCCCCCCTCCCACGCGAAGATGGCATTGGCAATCGCGCAATTTTCCCGAAAAGAACGTGGACAAGCGCTTGCCAGGGGCGCGCTCGGGGTCTCCACGACATCATCGCCCAGACTTCGTTCAAAGCCTCGCTGATCCGTCCAAGCATGAAATCCGCCTGCTTCTCGGCATTCGCTTTGTGAAGTACGCCGGACGGCGCGCCAGCGGAGGTACTGATTACGCCGACCTGGACCAAACGCCAGCGTGGTCATCGCCTATCAGGGCGCCGTCGCTCCGGAAGCAATTGCGGCAACCTTCTTCTGGCTGAAGACCGGCGTGATGTCGGTCTGCTCGCGATCTCTTCGGCAGACCGCCTGAATGCCGGCTGGCAGGCAGCCGAGCGCGCCCGACGGCGGGGAAAAGGGATATTCGCTATATATGAGAGCGCTGCCTTAGAGCAGGACAACCATTCACCGGATCGCCGCATTTCCAGACTTGGCGATCCGGCCAGTACACATCCTCGCCCAACCGCAAACAGCCTGTCTCCGCTGCTCAAGGTTTGCTGGCCAACTCCCATTGAGCGATACATTGCTTCACCAGCCACTGTCCGGCTGGACCGAGCGCCTTTTCCTTCCTGTAGGCAATGACCAATGGGAACGATGGCATCCAATCCGACCCTTCCCAACTTTCCGGTTTCAGTTCGACGAGGCGCCCGGTCGAAAGATCGTTCTCCACGCGCGAGCGGGGCATTGAACCCCAGCCGACACCAGCAAGAATGAGGTCGTATTTGGTCTGGAGGTCATTGACGCGCCATCTGTTCGTGGCAAGCACACCATAGTCCCGACCGCTGTCCAAGTGGGGAGCGGGGCTGATGACCAATTGGGTGTGGTCCCGCAGTCGTGCCGCGCTGATTGGTCCCTCGATCCGGCCGAGCGCATGCGTCGGGGCGGTGACGGGAACCAGATCGATCCGGCCGCACACGCGGCGCTCGAATTCCTCCGGCTGACGTTCAGCAAGCAGAGCGAGATCGACCGTGCCATCACGCAGAGCCTTCGCCGCGGCATCGAAGGTTTCGGTCAGAAGACGGATTTCGACAAAGGGAAACTCCGCGTTGAAGGCGCTCAGGACGCGGCTTAAGAGGTCCGGCGGCGCATAGCTGACGACAGCGAGAGTAAGTTCTGCCTCCAGCCCCTCTGAGATGCCCTGGGCCTGGCGCCGCCAGTCCGTCACGTCGTCAAGGATGCGTCTCGCGCGCGGCAGCAGCGCCTTTCCTGCCTCGGTCAGCGTTGGACGATAGGCGGAGCGGTCGAAGAGGGGAAGCCTGCTCTGCTCCTCGAGTTTCTGGATGGTGTAGGTGATCGCCGATTGCGCTCTGTTCATTCGCCGCGCAGCCGCAGCAAAACTCCCCTCCTCAACCGTAGTGACGAATATCAGGAACTGATCAAGCGTCAGCGCATCCATGGGAATTCCAGAAGATCGAACGGTTTCACGGCGCGTGGCACAAACAGCGCCGACAACGACGAGAATAACACTATCAGTTTTCTTGAACAAGACAGCCAAAATTATATCGATTTCTTTTGACGTTTCCCCTCGTAAGATCAACAGCAAGCCCGCCTGACCGAGGGCACGCGGCTTCTTTCAGCGATCCGACGATCGCGGCGCACGGATCTTATGTGCTCGTTCACCACCTCTTCTGGAGACATCAGATGCCACACAGCTCGACTCTTCATTCAGCACCGACTGCTGCAAAATCCTTGCAAATAGGGCTCTGGATCGCCCAAGTGCTCATTTTTGTCGCGTTTACCGTATTCGGCTGCATGAAGTTCTTCATGCCGATCGATCACTTGGCGGCCATGTGGGTCTGGCCCGGAGACGTGCCGCCACGGTTCCTGCGCCTAATGGGCCTCATCGATATCGTAGGCGGTGCCGGCATTCTCCTGCCCGCCCTCACCCGCATCCTGCCCCGGCTGACGGTTCTGGCCGCCTTGGGGTGCGTACTGCTGCAGATTGTGGCCTTCATTTTCCATTCGTCACGCGGTGAGCTGTCGGCCCTTCCGCTGAACGCCATCCTTCTCCCCGTCTGCCTGTTCATTCTGTGGGGGCGCGGGAAAAAGGCTCCGATCATCGCGCCGCGCGGATAAACGACCCCAGCCGGGAGGCCGTATGCTCCTGCCGGTCAGGCTCCTCTCGATCCTCGACTTCTCTCGGAGTTCTGCATGAAGTTCTATTACAGCCCGGGCGTCTGCGAGGCCCGGTCTGCCATTCACCGCCCATACCGTTGCTACGGACGCATACGTCCCACACCGGCGCTGATGATTACTACGCCCTCAATCTCCGCGGCTACGTGCCGCTGGTGGAGCGGGCCAATGGCCAGATTCTGACCGATGGCCTATGATCATGCAGTATGTGGCCGATCAGGTTCCGGAAAGGAACTTGTACCGGCCTGGGGTTCGATGGGACGGTATCGCCTGATCGAAAGGCTAGCCTTTGTCAGCAGCGAGTGCACAAGAATTTCGGGCCCTCTGTTCGATGCCCGAAGACCGCAGGAAGTGAAAGCTATCTTCTCGAGCGTTTTCTTGGTCGCCTCGGCTGGCTGGAACGGCAGCTCGATGGCCAGATGGACGGCAAGTTCTCTGTTGCCGAGGCCTACCTACTCGCTATCTGCAACTGGGGCAGGATCGTTGGGTTAGACCTAACATCCTTCGAGAGCCTGCAAGCACTCCTCGGTCGCATCGCTACCCGCACATCTATGTAGGAAGCGTTGGCAGTCGAAGGGCCTCGTAGCATCAGTTCACCGGCACGCATGCGCATGCCGGAATAAGCCAAACATAGCTTTTTAACGCAAGTTGGTTGCGGTGGCTCACAACCAACGATTCCTGTGATTGGTCGAGCGCCGCATACCGAGGCTGGCGACGTGAGAATAAGCCGGTCGAAGATGAAAGCAACAGGACAACTCCAGAACTTTTTTCCTCGTCCGCTAACACCACCGTCGCTTCATCTGCGTGTTGGGAGAGATTTGCCAAGAAGCGTTCTGCTGCTAGCAGTAGCGATGGACCAAAATCACGGTACAGGAAACCTACTTTCACGGTTTTGCCTCCGGGCCAGTGCGTTCGATCATCCATGCGGCTGGCGTGTGACCATCTTTGCCACCAACGAAAGCCGAACCGACGAGGCCAGTGCGGCCGCCAATGCGCTTGAAGGTCAAGAGAGGGAACAATCCAGGTCGTTCATCAATCCGCGACTTCCGCTCCACCTGCATCCTTCTTGAACGTGATCGAGACGGGCGCCTCACCATTGGCCGCGATCTGCAACTGGAGTGTCTTCGGTGAAGGCGTCGTGTACAGCATGGAGTTTTCATTGGCGCGATAATGCGTCTGCGCGGCCGCCCAGTCAGCGACACCTTTGAGATCGAAATGCAGCGCTGTGGTTTTTCCCGCAGCCACCGTGAAACCGGACAGGTCGCGATAGATGCTTTCGGTCTTGGCGTTCGTATCGTCGGTCAGCGTCAGATACATTTTCAATCCCTTGAGATCGGCCTTGCCGTCGTTCGACATGGCGAGTTCCAGATGATCAGAAACGTTCTTCTTCGTGACCGGATCGAAATTGTCCTCTACCTTGGCGGAGAGAACGCGGATCGTCGCCGGCGTCCCGGTCTGGACAATCGGGTTATCGAGCTCCGTCGGTCTGGCGTCGGCCTTGTCGTTCTGACCGTCGCCGTCCGTATCCGCGATCAGGGGATCGGTCCCCAGCAGTTTCTCGGCAATATCGGGGATGCCGTCATTGTCGCTATCGAGGGGAGCCGAGACCGCAGGTGCAGCAAAGGCTGTGAGACCAAGGAGAAGGAAGCTCGAGACGAGAAAATTCGTCTGTTTGACGTGGGTCATGGTCAGTCCTTTTTGAGGTTTGCGATGTTGAACGGAAGCATAAACAGGGCGGCGAGAAGGGCTGCGGACAGGCCGATCAGCCAAGCGGCGTCGCTCCAGCGATCCCGCATGACGGTAACGAGTGGTTGACCGTAGTAGATTTCCTTGATGCCAAGGGCTGCGAAGCACCAGCGCTCAAGATGTTTGGCGGGCGACAGCTGTTCAATGCCGTCACGGACCGTTTCATAGGTCGCAAAGGACGTCATGATCTGTTTTTCCTGCGGCTTGGCGATGCCGAGTGTACGAAAGACGCCGGCACCAACCTGATTGTCGGGATCGAGCGTATCGCCGATCTGCGGCGCGATCAGAACCAAGGTAAGCCAGATGGCGAAGGCGGCCATGATGGCGTGCGCCGGCCGGCGCATGTGGAGCGCCAGAATCAAGCCGAGCAGGAAGAACGATCCGACGGGTGATGTCACGTTGTCAGCGGCTTAACGGTTGTCGGATAATGGGTTGGGATGAACAGTCCGGCCGTAAGCTACAAGAACCACCGCTTTCCACCGCAGATCATCGCCCGTGCGGTCTGGCTGTATTTTCGGTTCCCTTTGAGCCTGAGGATGGTCGAGGAGATGCTGCTGGAGCGCGGTATCGTCGTCTCCCATGAGACGATCCGGAGATGGGGTCGCAAATTCGGAACGGCTTATGCCAGGCAGTTGTGCAGAAAGAGGCCTTCGCGAAAGGATATCTGGCATCTGGACGAGGTGGTGATTTCCATCGGCGGCCGCAAACATTGGCTCTGGCGTGCCGTTGACCAAGACGGTTACGTTCTCGACGAGATCGTTCAAGCCCGCCGCGATACCCAAAGCCGCCAGGCGATTGCTGGTCAGGCTGCTGAAGAAGCAAGGCCTGACGCCGAAGCGGATCGTCACCGACAAATTGCGCTCATATGGTGCTGCAAGACGGGAGGTGATGCCCGCCGTCGAACATCGATCGCACAAGGGCCTGAACAACCGGGCCGAGAATTCTCACGTGCCGCTTCGAAAACGGGAGCGGATGATGCAGGGATTTCGATCCGTCGGCGGCTTGCAACGGTTCATATCGATCTTTTCGGCACTCCGAAATCTCTTCGTCCCCCCGCACCAGAAAAACTCAGCCCTCGCCATCCACATCCATCGGATCCGCGCAATGGCGCAGTGGAAAGCCGTGACCGGCGCAACCGCCTGACGTCTCACACAAGCGCCTTGTTCCGACTTGATCAAACAACGTGACATCGCCGCATTACATTCTCCCGGTTCCTCCTCGCTCATTCGGCAATCGTGCCACTCGCGATGTGAGTTTGGCAGTTTTTTGGACAGACGCGGGCGCAGGCCCCACATCCGATACAGCGGCCGGGAAAATCGACGACCATGATCACTCGATTGAGCTCGCCATCGAAGTCGTCTTCCTCGCCATTGCAGACACCGAGAATCTCACCTGCATCGTCGATACCGTGAGGATGCATGACCTCCCGTGAGCAGACCTTGAAGCAGCGGCCGCAGCCGATGCACATCAGTCGATCGATGGAAGCTAAATACTCCGGCATCCATTTGGTCCCGTCGCGGGTCACGCATGAGCTTGTCATTTTGAATCCTGCGATGCAGCGAGTTCTCTTTTTGCAGCGTCCAACTCAGCAAAGGCATGAAATGTTTTCTCCGCAACTGCCGTAATTTCGGTCCAGTTGACCGGAAACTCTTCGGCGAGGTCGTGCAATTCCATCTTCGCATACCAAGCGCGCACCTCCAGCTTCCACACCCTTTTCTTCAATTCTTGAAGTTCTGACATGGTCTCGTTCTCCAACACCGTTTCCATCACGACCGCGCGAGATCCGGATAAGCTTCGATGACTTGGACCGCATCGCTGACTAACTGCGTACCGGTCTTGGCGCATTTGCGAAGGTTATTGAAACCGAACCGATGAACGTCACGCAGGGTCTTTGACAGCAGGACCAACCGTTTGGTCGTAAGTAACACCCGCCCGAAGCCCTCTTGGCTGATCTCCATCGTCCGCGACACCAGTAAGTCTGAGCGCTCCTTACCAAGGCCGACGGCGGTGTAAAAGGTTTTAAGCCTCCACAGGACATACGGATCGGGATCGCCGATGATTGGGATTGCGCGGCGCTGGTCCTCCGGAACAGTGAAGTTGTCCAGCAGTTCGACGTCGCACTTGCCTCTCCACCGTCCGTATGTATCTTCAGCGCGGATCAGCCGCACGAGGCATTTGATAAAGGGCTTTTCAAGGCTCTTGTCGTCACTGGCAGCTGGAATAACCGCGGGATTGGATCGCGTTGTCATCATTCACTCCTCGTCTTCGAAGCTGGCTTTCTTTCCGGCGGCGCCCGCTTGGGCTAACACCTTGCGAAGCCACGGTGGGGGCGCCGTCCTTAGCATCGTCCGAATGCGGGCTAGCACATTGTCGATGGGTTCAGGCTGCGGCACCTTGATCGGATGGATCTTTGCCGCAATAACCTTGGCTGCCGCAGGCCCGCCGATAGCCAGGCAAAATAGGAGCTGGCAACCCCTTAGCGTTTCCACTTTTGGAGCGATGTTGTTATCACCATCGGCTCGATGCGTTCCGCTCTCATCGGAAACGTCATCGAACACTACGGCTTCCACGAGACTCCACGCGTCGGGCGTCACGTCGTAGATGGCAAATCGTTTAGCCGACCCGAAATGCGCGTTCAGTCCTCTCATGTCTTGAGTGGCGATTGCTACCCGCAGTACGCCGATTTGCCGTTTTGGCCGCTGTTCGTGGAACCCATCATTGACGAGCGAGAGACGACGAGTTGAGGTCATTTTGCAATTCCCCGCTACGGATTGGATTAGGTGCGCCCGAAGTCGGCGTGTGTTGGTTAGCCTGAAAAATGTTGGCAACCTCGTAGATCATGTCGCGCGTCCCCTGATACAGGATTGTAAGTTTGTGCTGACTGCCTAGGCGGTCGAAGATCGGAAAGCCAATACGCATTAGCGGAATGTCGAGACGCTTTGCAGCTTGCCTGCCGTGCGAGTGCGTGACGAGAAGATCGGCACCCGGGGCGAGGTGTTCCAGGTCACTGAGATCGCCGACCTGAACTGTCTCCGCTGGAACTATTTGCAGTATTTTTGAAGACCCTGTCGTGGTGATGGCGGCTGTAATTTCCGCACCCATGCCAGTGAAAAAATCTGCAAACTGGTAGAGCTGATCCGGCTCGGAGGCGATTGCGATCTTCTTGCCAGCCAGATGGAAATGTCCGTCGAGCATGGCATCCTGCAACTGCATGCGGCTGCGACGGACATTGGCAGGCGCTTGTTCGCGCGACATTGCTGTAAGCAGCCGGATAAGCTGGTCCGCGTTCTTCAGGCCTGTGAGCGACTCGAACAGCACGTATGGTACGCCGGTTAGCCGCTGCAACGCTTCAGCCGGTCGCCGCATCTGCTCGCCGATGGCGATGCATTGCATCGCGGCACCGAGGTCGCGGATGTCCTCTATTTTCGTGCCGCCATACGTTGTGGGGATCCAGTGGTCGGGGATGGTGCCATCAAGCGCGCCGGACACATCGGGCAGTATCACCGGTTTGAGCCCGAAGCCCTCGGCCGTCTCGCGCAGATGCTCTATGTCGGCAACTGTTATGTTCCAGCCGGGCAGTATCGCGATCTTCCTCGGATCGCGATACTGCGTCCGGGGCCGAGTGATTCCCTCGATCATAGCGGTAACAGCTTTGGACCACCCCTCTTCTATCGCACCGTCGAAGTCCGGCGTCCTGGCGAGCACCACTTCCGTACCCGTGAGTTCTGTCGCCCGCGTGCGTTTGATGGTGGCTAGGTCCCCAGCGACATCCTCGTCGCGGGTCTCTACCAGTGCGGTCGTGCAAATCCCGATCAGCCGGGGCTTTGCGCGGGCCTTGAGATTAAGGATGGCCTCTTCGAGGTGATCCGCGCAGCCGACGACAATTGCAATTTCATCCATCGCCGTCGTCTGCAGCGGGATCAATTCCTTAAAATGTCTTCCGAGCAGCACCAGCGCAAAGCTGGTACACCCCTGGCTGCCGTGGAACACAGGCATTGCACCATTGATGCCAAGAAAGGCGAAGGCAGCGCCCAGCGGCTGAGACGATTTCAGAGGATTAATCGCCGCCGATTTAGTTTGGGGAAGGATGCGGGCCATAAGATTACCTCAACAGTCATCACCGGCGGTTTCGCCGGCAAAATTTGATGCACTTGCTGTTCTGTCTTCCAACTTCTCCTCGGTGGTCATGGCCTGCTCCCACGGTGCCGGTTCGCGCACCTGCGCCCAGATCGGATTGTGGATTGCGAGATCGATCTGGCGTGCGAGCTGCACCATGCCGTCATAACCGGCGTAAGCGTGATGTCGCTCCTGATTGATGTCGAGCCAAGGCATTTTCGCCTTCAGCGCGATAAACTGCGTGCGACCGCCCGACAACATGATGTCAGCCTTTTGCTCGGACAACATCGAGTAAAGCTCGCGCGGTGCAACCGACTCGTACAGGTGGTTCTCGTCCTTTAGAATTTGCTTGATTCGCTCCTTATCATCGGCCGTCGATTTCTTGACCGATGTGCCGACGATCTCCATGCCGATTTCCATTAACGATTGGACGACTGACCAGGATTTCACGCCTCCAGTGTTGAGAAGCACGCGCTTGCCTTCGAGCCGGGGCCGATAGACTTCCAGCCTCTTCCACGCTCTTTCCTCTTCTTCCACGACAAGCGCTTCCGTGCGATTAAGGAGCTCGGTGTCGGCGCCTTTCATTACGAGCAATTCAGCGATCCGCCGGAGCGCTTCGGAGGTGGCGGAGATGCCGTAGAAGGAGCCCTCGAAGAAGGGAATGTCCCAGCGCTCCTCCATCTTGCGAGCGAGGTTGATCAGGGCGGTTGAGCACACCATCATAGCTGCACGTGCGCGATGCGCGGAAGCAACTTGCAGATAGCGCGCGTCGCCCGGAATGCAGGCACGGACACGGATGTCAAGCCTGTCCAAGAGCGGCTTCACCAGCCAGAATTCGCCTGAGAGGTTGAATTCGCCAAGGATATTGATGTCGTGATGGCCTGGGTCATCCGGCTCTACCGTACCTATGACGTGGTCGAGTAACACCTCGCCGGCAAGTTTGTTACCGAGGTTCTTAGAACCCGCAAACCCCGGCGCATTGACCGGCACCACCGGTATGGCGAACTTTTCCGCCGCGCGCTTGCAAACCGCCTCGATGTCATCGCCGATCATCGCCGTAACGCAGGTTGCATAGACAAAGATTGCAGCCGGCGCATACGCCTCTTTGATCTCGCGGATCGCTTTGAAGAGCTTCCGCTCGCTGTGCCCCATCACTATGTCGAGTTCGGTAAGATCAGTGGTGAAGCTTGTGCGCCAAAGCGTGGGACCAGAAGACGCAGCGCCGCGATTATCCCAGGAATTGCCTTCGCAGGCGAGCGGCGCATGGATCAGATGCGCGACGTCAGTGATCGGCTGCAGCACGATCTTGGCCCCGTCGAAGGAGCAACCACCGGCTGTCGCTCCGGGGATCAACGGCTTGGAGCAGCCCTTTTTGCGCGCCTTGGGGTCCTTGTTGCGATTTCTCTCGCAGGCAGGCTCGTCGAACGCATCTTGGATTTTGAGGGTGTGCGGGGACATTGCGTTGGCCTTCAGGTTCGATTGGGAGATGGCCGGCCTAAGCCGGCCGCCGCTCTTAGCGAGTGAGGTCGTACGAATAATCTGTCACACCCGGCTGCATCGTCTCGCAATCGAGCTTGTCAAAGATCTTGTCGAGGATGGCCGTTAGGACACGTAGCCCACCTTGATAGCCCATGAGGGGGAAGCGGTGGTGGTGGTGCCTGTCAAAGATCGGAAACATCAGCCGAACCAGGGGCGTGCCGGTGTCGCGCTCAAGATACTTGCCATAGGAATTGCCAATCAAGAGATCCACCGGCTCGGTCAAAAGTAGTGAGCGCATTGCCCAAAGATCTTTGCCCGCCCACACCTGCGCATCCTTGCCGAAGGGCGAGGATGCGAAGAGCTCCTTCATCTCGGTCTCCCAGGCTGAGGTGCCGTTTGTGGCGAGGCAGTGTGTTGGCTCGCCACCGGTCTCCATGATGAACCGGGCCATGGCGTAAACGAAGTCCGGATCGCCGTAGATCGCGTACTTTTTGCCATGTAACCAGGACTGGCTGTCGGCCATTGCATCGATCAATCTTCCGCGTTCCAGTCGGATTGCCTCAGGAATTTCTCTTTTGGAAATCTCCGATATCTTCATCAGCAATTCGTCGGTCGCCGTAACGCCGAGCGGGTAATGAAAGGAGGCTGTCGCCTGTCCGACCTCGTTGCAATATTCCAGCGTCTTGCGCGTATTGTAGTGCTGCAACGACAATGTCGCCTCCGAGTTCAGAGCCGCCTTCACGTCCTCGATCTTGGTTCCTCCGTCGTACATACGGAACTCACCGTCGGAAGGCGTATCGAATTGGTCGGCGGCGTCCTGGATGAACACGTAGGTCACCCGCATCATATCGAGCAGACGCTTTAATTCGCGATTGTTGCCAACGCAGAAGCCGTCGAAGCCCGGAATGATGTTGATGCAAGCAGCGACTTGCGTGCGCGCCGTGCCCTTCCAGAAATTCTCGAGCACGCCTTTTACCATGCTGTCATAGCCATCGACATGGCTGCCGACGAAGGCTGGCGTATGGGCGAAAGGCACGTCGAAATCGCGCGGGACGGAGCCCTCATTTTTTGCATTTTCAATAAACCCGTGCAGGTCATCGCCGATGACCTCTGCCATACAGGTGGTCGAGACCGCGATCATCTTCGGGTCGTAGAGCTTATAAGTATTGGCGAGACCGTCGACCATATTCTTTAGGCCGCCAAACACAGCCGCATCTTCTGTCATCGAAGATGAGACCGCAGATGACGGCTCCTTGAAATGGCGCGACAGGTGTGATCGATAGTAGGCAACGCAGCCCTGACTGCCATGGACAAATGACATCGTCCGCTCAAATCCGGCGGCCGCGAAAACTGCGCCGAGCGGCTGGCAGGCCTTGGCCGGGTTCACGACAAGCGCTTCGCGGGCTAGGTTTTTTTCGCGATATTCCCAGGTCTTGGTGAACTCGCGTTGCTCCGAAACAACCTGGTCCGGGTGTGGGCATTCGAAATTCAGCTTTTTCTCGGCAAGCATTTGCCTGTATTCCGGCTCGCGGAATAGAGGAGCGTGATCGAGAACTTTTTCGGCCGATTGCGGCATAGTAGTCACCTCTTTAAATCTGGCCGCGACTTGCGGCGAGAGAGAAACCTTCGAGATTTTTCAAGTCTCCCGCGACGGTTTGCCGCGAGAGACCGGGCTCTCATTCGGCTGCAACTGCCGTTGCAGGCGCCGCCGTTTTTTTCCAAGGCGCGTCGTAGAGACCCCAGACCGGATTGTTGATGGCGAGATCCATGTCACGGGCGAAGATGGCGAAGCCGTCATAGCCGTGATAAGGGCCGGAATAATCCCAGGAGTGCATCTGACGGAACGGAATGCCCATCTTCTGTACCGGGTATTTCTCCTTGATGCCTGAACCGACGAGGTCGGGGCGAATCCCCTCGATGAACTTCTCCAGTTCGTAACCGGTCACATCGTCGTAGATCAGCGTGCCCTTTTTGACATAGTGACCGGTGCGCTGATAGTCGTCGCCGTGGCCGAATTCGTAGCCGGTGCCGACGATCTCCATGCCGAGGTCCTCATAGGCAGTGATGACGTGACGGGGGCGCAATCCGCCGACGTAAAGCATCACCCTTTTGCCATCCAAGCGCGGCTGGTACTTCTCCGTCACAGCCTGGACGAAGGGCTGGTACTTGGCGATGACCTTCTCAGTCCGATCCTCGATCTCCGGCCCAAAATGCTTGGCGATGCTGCGCAAAGAGGCTTCGATCTGGGACGGACCGAAAAAATTATACTCCATCCAGGGGATGCCGTATTTTTCCTCCATGTGCCGAGAGATGTAATTCATCGACCGGTAGCAGTGAATGAGGTTGAGCTTGGCCTTCGGTGCGCGCTCGACTTCGGCCAGCGTGGCATCCCCGGACCAATTGCCGACCACACGCAGCCCGACCTCCTCGAGCAGAATGCGGGAGGCCCATGCATCGCCGCCGATGTTGTAATCACCTATCACATTAACGTCGAAGGGACTGGACTCGAATTCCACGTGCTTCTTGTCGAAGACCCAATCGCGGATCGCATCGTTGGCGATGTGATGGCCGAGCGATTGCGACACACCGCGGAAGCCCTCACAGCGCACGGGCACAATGGTTTTGTTGTGCTCCTTTGCTTTCTTTCGCGAGACAGCCTCGATGTCGTCGCCAATCAGGCCGATTGGGCATTCCGACTGCAAGGTGACGCCGTTATTAAGCGGAAACAGTTCCTCGATCTCATCGATGACCTTCTCCAGCTTTTTGTCGCCACCGAAAACGATGTCCTTCTCTTGGAAGTCTGAGGTGAACTGCATTGTCACGAAAGTGTCGACGCCCGTCAGGCCGACGTAGTAGTTGCGGCGCTGTGACCAGGAATATTGGCCGCAACCGACCGGCCCATGCGAGATGTGAACCATATCCTTAATCGGTCCCCAAACGACGCCTTTTGAGCCGGCATAGGCGCAGCCGCGGATCGTCATCACGCCTGGAACGGACTTAATGTTCGACTTCACGTCGCATTCGGAAACCGCGTTCGCGCCCTCGCTGGATCCCTCTCCGCCCGTTGCGACACCGAGGTGCTTACTGCGGCGCTTCGCCGCCTTGTCGGGATACTGCGATAGTACGTCCTCGATTAGCTTCGCGTGGAAATCACTGTTATTCTCGTAGTCGAGGCTCATTGGGCCTGTCCCCTTTTTTAAAGGTTCGGATGAAGCCTCATCAACGAGGCATTGGTGCGTGGAATGGCGCGCTGCATAAAGCTGCGCGCCATTCTTGTCGGCATGCCTGTTAGTGGACGGCTGCCGCCTTCGCTTCCTTGGCATGAAGCTCGGCAAGCATCTGCTCGTCGGTCTTCATGATGCCGAAGTCGAGCAGCATGTCCTCCAGTTCCTCCATGGTGATGGGCGTCGGGACGGTGCCCTGGCCCGAATTTGCGTGGATCTTTTCAGCCAGCGCGCGATATTCCGCTGCCTGCTGAGATTCCGGCGCATATTGGATCACTGTCATCTTCCTGAGCTCAGCGTGCTGGACGATGTTATCGCGCGGCACAAAGTGAATGAGCTTGGAATTAAGCTTAGCAGCCAGAGCTTCGGCGAGGTCGAGCTCGCGGTCGGTTTGACGCTCGTTACAAATCAGCCCGCCCAAACGCACGCTGCCGGCGCTGGCATATTTCAGAATACCCCTGGCGATGTTGTTGGCGGCGTAGAGTGCCATCATCTCACCGGACATGACGATGTAAATTTCCTGGGCCTTGTTTTCGCGAATCGGCATCGCGAAGCCGCCGCACACCACGTCGCCGAGAACGTCGTAGGAGACGTAGTCGACATTGTCGTAGGCGCCGTTCTCTTCTAGAAAGTTGATCGAGGTGATGACGCCGCGTCCGGCGCAGCCGACGCCTGGCTCGGGACCGCCAGACTCCACGCATTTGATACCTCTGTAGCCAACCTTGAGCACGTCTTCGACCTCGAGGTCTTCCACCGAACCTTCCTTTGCCGCAAGATCCAGCACCGTGTCCTGCGCCTTCGAGTTCAGGATAAGTCGGGTGGAGTCGGCCTTGGGGTCGCAGCCAACGATAAGAATCCTCTGCCCGAGGTCAACAAGAGCGGCGAGCGTATTTTGGGATGTGGTGGACTTGCCAATGCCACCCTTCCCATAGAATGCGATCTGACGCAGAGCTGCCATGTTCTTTCCTTCACTTGTTTGAACCAACGCGGTTGTCCCGCGACGTGGATGCCGTCGGCAGCTTCCGCCGCCTCGCATGAAGTGTTTCAAGAGTCGTGCCAGACAGCTAAATTGAGGTGGGCAAAAAATATCTGCTGCTATTCCAGCGATTTAGACGGCAAAAGGGCGCCGCTTAAGGAAATACAGCGTTGTCAAAGACCCGACAAAGGTGACGACGGTGTCATGAGTTGGTTGTCCGAGTCAGAACGGCAACAAATTCGTGCTGGTCTTAGGGCGCTAGCCTCAGATCGGGGGGGCGCCTCCGTTTATGAAATGCAGTTTTTCAGATGGCAGTTCGAAGATTCTATTCGTTAGGCCAAGCCTCAATGGGCCGAGTGTGACAGTTGAGGCAGTTGGACTGAAATCTCGACGGCCTGCTTGTCGAGTTGTGAGCTGCTTCATCTTTCAATCGCGGTGATATTGCGTCAGAGTGTTGGGGATGTGACAGGTATTATTTAAGACAGTGACCGGCACTTCATGCGCAATTTCAGGAAATTGCTGGGATAGTGCCGATTTTCAGGTCGCGCAGGGACCGTCGCAGGTTCATTGGGGACCATCTTGGAGCGGCTGTGATGGCGATGTCACGTTGTTTGATCAAGGTCGGAACAAGGCGCTTGTGTGAGACGTCAGGCGGTTGCGCCGGTCACGGCTTTCCACTGCGCCATTGCGCGGATCCGATGGATGTGGATGGCGAGGGCTGAGTTTTTCTGGTGCGGGGGGACGAAGAGATTTCGGAGTGCCGAAAAGATCGATATGAACCGTTGCAAGCCGCCGACGGATCGAAATCCCTGCATCATCCGCTCCCGTTTTCGAAGCGGCATGTGAGAATTCGCGGCTCGATTGTTCAGGCCCTTGTGCGATCGATGTTCGACGGCGGGCATCACCTCCCGTCTTGCAGCACCATATGAGCGCAATTTGTCGGTGACGATCCGCTTCGGCGTCAGGCCTTGCTTCTTCAGCAGCCTGACCAGCAATCGCCTGGCGGCTTGGGTATCGCGGCGGGCTTGAACGATCTCGTCGAGAACGTAACCGTCTTGGTCAACGGCACGCCAGAGCCAATGTTTGCGGCCGCCGATGGAAATCACCACCTCGTCCAGATGCCAGATATCCTTTCGCGAAGGCCTCTTTCTGCACAACTGCCTGGCATAAGCCGTTCCGAATTTGCGACCCCATCTCCGGATCGTCTCATGGGAGACGACGATACCGCGCTCCAGCAGCATCTCCTCGACCATCCTCAGGCTCAAAGGGAACCGAAAATACAGCCAGACCGCACGCGCGATGATCTGCGGTGGAAAGCGGTGGTTCTTGTAGCTTACGGTCGGACTGTTCATCCCAACCCATTACCAGACAACCGTTAAGCCGCTGACAACGTGACATCACCCCCGTCTCCTATGCATGAGGCTCTACGAGAGGATCGCTCTCGCAACCCTCGATACATGCATATTGTGAGACGGGTCACCCCGGTCCCAGGCGAACATTTAGTCTAGATTACCTGGCTCAATTCAGGAAGTCAGCAACTCATCGAGCATCTCTGTTTTCGCGATCCTGGTGCGTGTCTGAGCAGGCAATGCAGTGTTTTGGCATTCCCTTTCAAATGCATGCTGTTTCACCCACTGGCACTATGCAGTTCACACATCAACGCAGGCGATTCCATTTTGTAAGTCTAAGAGTTTTCCGACTGGGATTCCATGCGGGTCCCTTCCTCTACCAGTAACTCCCGCATCCAGATGCTTGCTGGATCACCGTTGTAGAGGGTGGGCCATTGGACAGCCTCGGTGATTGGAGGAACTGGCACCGGAAGTTCTACGATCCGCAGGGGTGTCGTTTTTGCGAAATGATTGGCAAGACGCAACGGCAACACCGCTATGCGGTCGGTGCGTGATAGCAACTGCGGGATTAAGGTAAAGCCCGGCACGACGAGTTCGATGCGCCTCTTGAGACCGTGCTCCACCAGTAACCACTCGTCGATGCTGGGCTTCACCGTGCGCCCGAAGTTGGGTGAAACATGCCCCATCGACATATATGTTTCGACGGAAAGCTGCCGTGACAGCTGCTCATTGGTAGGGCAGCCGACGCACACGAGTGTGTCGGATAACAGTTTCGCTCTGGGATGCGCACTCAACATGAACAAATCCGGCAGGATTAGAAAATCGACATCGCCGCGGCGGAGAAGCTCAGCAGGCTCGTCATTAGGGGCAACCAACTCGAAGGTGACGGCGGGAGCTTCTCGTGCGACGCGCTGCACGACCTTCTCAAAGAACACGAGTGTCATGAAATCGGAAAGGACGATCCTGAAACGCCGTTCCGACTGGGCAGGGTCGAACGTTTCCAAGGAAATAATCGAGAACTGAATTTGCAGCAGGGTGTCCCGGACCGCGGAGGCGAGCGCTTCCGCACGCGGTGTTGGAATGAGTTCGCGGCCTTGCATTATAAATAGGTCATCGCCGAAATAGGTGCGTAACCGGGCGATAGCCGCGCTCATAGCTGGCTGACTGAGATTGATGCTGCGTGCCGCGGCCGTGAGCTTGCGTTCGGTCATCAGAGCGTCGAGCGCAACGAGGAGATTTAGATCAAGGCCTTTGAAACGCATGTGTAATGGATCCGCAGTGTGGATGATTGTCATTCAAACAATCAATTTTACTAATGTTGCAGCGTGCTTATAAACCCCGAACGCAAGCGAAATCAAGGCGTCGGCGGAAACAAGAAGTCACGATGATCCCTGATCTGGCTCGTACTGCTCGAGGACCTCGTCAACCGGCGTCACAATCCGCTTACCAGGCGTAACGTGCGCTTATCCTACCACTGCTTTGATCGTGTTGGGTAAAATACAAGCTGGAGTTCTTGCATGCCCTCGAATGTACAGTGGAAACTATACTGGGAAAATGAGTTGGAACGGTCAGACCACTCAGAACTTTCTGAGTTCTTCAAAAAAACCTATGGGCCGTCAGGAGTGTTCCACGCGAAACCATTCGAGGGCGGCCGAAGTTGGGCCGGCGCGAGGCCGGAACGACGTGCAATTGGCTACGACTCCCGCGGAATAGCAAGTCACATGGGCTTGTTGCGCCGTTTCATAAAGGTTGGTGAGACTGATCTCCCCGTGGCTGAATTGGGTTTGTACGGGGTGCGACCGGATCTGGAGGGAATGGGCATCGCTCATTCGGTCAGCGCATTGTTTCCGACGCTGCAGGAGTTTGGCGTCCCCTTCGCCTTCGGTACGGTTCGGCACGCCATGCGGAACCACGTCGAAAAATATGCTCGAACCGGTATGGTTAGCGTGCTGACTGGGGTTAGTGTCCGGTCGACCCTTCCAGATTTTCGTCCCGACATCCCCCCCACCCGCATCGAGGACCTGCTCGTCTTAGTGATTCCGATCGGACGCACCATGAGCGAGTGGCCGTCCGGCACGTTGATAGAACGCAACGGACCAGTACTATGACACAATTCGACTATATGCGCGAAGTGCCGGTTAATAGCGCCGGCGGCACCGAAGATCGCAGCGTTTATTTAACGTTTGACGACGGTCCTAACCCATTTTCTACGCCACAGATATTGGATGTCCTGGCTGAACACCGCGTGCCGGCGACGTTCTTCGTCATCGGTGCGTATGCGAAAGAGCAGCCGGAACTCATCCGGCGGATCGTGGCGGAAGGTCACGAGGTTGCTAATCACACGATGACTCATCCGGACCTGTCAACATGCGGACTTCACGAAGTAGAACGTGAGATAATTGAGGCAAATAAGGCCATTCTCTCGGCGTGTCCCGAGGCTGCGGTCCGCCATATACGAGCGCCTTACGGGGCTTGGACCGAGGACGTGCTTTCCAAATCAGCGAGCGCCGGACTTGAGGCCGTCCAGTGGTCGTCAGACCCGAGAGATTGGTCTCGGCCGGGCGTCGACGCGATTGTTGATGCAGTACTTTCTACTGCTCGACCTGGCGCAATCGTGCTTTTGCACGACGGCTGTCCTCCCGATGAGGTTGGGCTTTCGGGTCTGCGTGACCAAACTCTTTTGGCGCTTTCACGTATCATCCCGGCGCTGCACAGCCATGGTTTTCGAATTCGTGCACTTCCCAGCATCACAGAACAGACGAGAGCCCATGTATCTGCTTGACACAGCCAGCATCGCCGCCATCTCGCTCTATGCCCTGCTCTCGACCGCTTACAAGAGCATGCAGGTCCTTTATACTCGCCCCGCAAACGGATCAGCAATCTCGGCGCCACCGGTCGCGACCGGCCCCCGGCCAGCCGTTGATGTTATCGTCCCCTGCTTTAACGAGGACCCGCGCATCCTCTCGGCGTGCCTCGCGTCCATTGCAGACCAGGATTATGCTGGAGAACTGCGAGTCTATGTCGTCGATGACGGTTCTAGGAACCGCGACGCAATCGTGCGTGTACATGATGCTTATGCGCGCGATCCGAGGTTCAGCTTTATTCTGCTCCCGGAGAATGTCGGAAAACGCAAAGCGCAGATCGCCGCAATACGCCAATCATCTGGAGATTTGGTGCTAAATGTGGACTCAGACAGCACTGTCGCGTCCGACGTCGTGACCAAGCTCGCATTGACGATGCAAAATCCGGGGGTCGGTGCGGTGATGGGCCAGTTGATCGCCAGCAACCGGCGTGACACTTGGCTGACGCGATTGATCGATATGGAGTATTGGCTTGCCTGCAACGAAGAACGCGCGGCACAGGCACGCTTCGGTGCCGTGATGTGTTGCTGCGGCCCAAGTGCTATGTACCGGCGGTCCGCGCTCCTTTCCCTGCTAGATCAGTACGAGACGCAACTGTTTCGGGGCAGACCAAGTGACTTCGGTGAGGATCGCCATCTGACGATTCTCATGCTGAAAGCAGGCTTCCGAACCGAGTATGTTCCGGACGCCGTCGTAGCAACAGTCGTTCCGGACACGCTGGGATCGTATCTGCGCCAACAACTGCGTTGGGCACGCAGCACGTTCCGGGACACCTTTCTAGCACTCCAGCTACTGCCAGGCCTTGACCGCTTTCTCACGTTCGACGTGATCGGGCAGAATGTCGGGCCGCTGTTACTCGCGGTGTCACTAGTGACGGGACTTGCGGAATTCATACTGTCAGCCACAGTGCCATGCTGGACAGTCTTGATGATTGTCTCCATGACCATGATACGCTGCAGTGTTGTAGCGTTTCGTGCTCGCCAACTTAGATTTTTGGGTTTCGCGCTGCACACACCTATTAACCTCTTTCTCTTACTTCCTTTGAAAGCCTATGCCTTGTGTACATTGTCTAACAGCGATTGGCTGTCGCGCGGTTTCGCTCCGAATGTACCGGACAGCGGTCGAAAGCAGATCGCGGTGCAAAGCCCAAGGTTGGCGGCATCCGAAGGCACGTCCGATGTCGCGTGATTAGCCAGATACCGTAGATCGGCGAGTTTTGCAAAAGGAGGCGAAAGTCAATTGTTAAATCGTGAGTTGGGCCCACAGGTTTCGTGCCGCCTTGAGCCGAGTCCGTTCGAGCGGGAGGGCCCCACGGGTTTCAGCGTCAAGATTTCCACACCTGATTCCATGTCAACCGTGGCAATCGATCTTGCCGACGTAAAAAAGTCATACGGTGACAGATCCGTTGTCGATGGACTCTCGTTCACCGTTGCGGCGGGTGAGTGCTTCGGTCTGTTAGGGCCGAACGGCGCGGGGAAAAGCACGATCACGCGTATGATCCTTGGCATGACAACCCCTAGTACGGGTGAGATCACTGTGCTCGGGGTGCCGGTGCCTGCGCGGGCTCGCCTAGCTCGCATGGGTATCGGCGTAGTTCCGCAGTTCGACAACCTCGACTTGGAATTCACCGTGCGCGAGAACTTGTTGGTCTTCGGGCGATACTTCCGGATGAGCAAGAACGAAATCGAAGCGATCATCCCATCGCTCCTTGAGTTTGCGCGCCTTGAGAGCAAAGCCGATGCCCGTGTCGTGGACCTATCCGGCGGTATGAGGCGGCGCCTGACACTGGCGCGTGCGCTCATCAACGACCCCCAGCTCTTGATATTGGATGAGCCGACCACTGGACTCGACCCGCACGCGCGCCACCTGATCTGGGAACGGCTGCGCTCGCTGTTGGCACGCGGCAAGACGATTCTCCTGACCACCCATATCATGGAAGAGGCCGAGCGGTTGTGCGACCGGCTGTGCGTGCTCGAAGAAGGGCGAAAGATCGCCGAAGGCCGGCCTCAAGAGCTGATAGACGAGCAGATCGGTTGCCAGGTAATTGAGGTCTACGGTGGGAATCCCCATGAGTTGAGTGCGCTGGTCAGTTCATACGCGCGGCACATAGAGGTGAGCGGCGAGACCCTCTTCTGTTATGCCCCCGACCCAGAGCAGGTGCGAGTGCAACTGGACGGGCGCGCGGGTCTGCGCATTCTACAGCGTGCGCCTAATCTTGAGGACGTCTTTTTACGGTTGACCGGGCGTGAGCTGAAGGACTGAACGATGTGGAAGCTTTATGCGGCGGCTCTGCCCGCCAACGTGTGGAACTGGGTTTCCGTATGGCGCCGCAATTATCTGGCATGGAAAAAAGTCGCGCTTGCGTCGATCCTAGGTAACCTCGCCGACCCCTTGATCTACCTGTTCGGCCTCGGCACTGGCTTGGGAATGATGGTTGGGCGCGTTGACGGCGTATCGTACATTGCATTTCTGGCAGCCGGACTGGTTGCGACAAGCGCGATGAGCGCGTCGACCTCCGAAACGGTTTACGCGGCTTTCGCTCGCATGCGCTCTCAAGGCACTTGGGAAGCAATCCTATACACACAGGTCACGATCGGCGATATCGTTGTCGGTGAATTGGCGTGGGCAGCGACCAAGGCGTCTCTGGCGGGTACCGGAATTGGGATCGTCGCCGCCATGCTGGGCTACGCGGAATGGTCGTCCCTCCTCTATGCGCTGCCGATCATCGCCCTGACCGGCCTAGCGTTTGCGAGCCTAGCCATGGTCGTCACGGCACTTGCGCCCAGTTACGACTATTTCATATTCTATCAGACGCTCGTCATCACACCGATGCTGTTCCTGTCCGGCGCTGTCTTTCCAGTCGACCAACTGCCTGGCGCTTTTCAACAGGTAACACGATTCTTGCCGCTGGCACATTCGATCGAGCTCATCCGTCCGACAATGCTCGGCCGCCCGGTGATCGATGTCGGCCTGCATATCGGCGCTCTTTGTATCTACGTAGTAGTACCATTTTTCTTGTCGGCTGCATTGCTCCGTCGACGCCTAATGCCGTGACCAGACATGGTGCGGCGGACAATACGGGTCATCAGTGGAAACTTCCACTAACATCTATTGGAGCATAGCGGTTCTGGCTTGTCTTGTCGCAGCATGGAGGGCCGATCGGAACGGCGAACGGGCATCATCGCGTCTTGCCTCTTAGGGGGCGATCACATCGCGCTCTAGTCTTAAGGGCCGATCGACATTCATGGTATCCAGATCATGATCGCAGCGAGATGGATGAATCCTATGAAGTGAATAGTTCGACGTTCGTAGCGTGTGGCAAAGCGTCGGAAGTGTTTCAGGCGATTGAAGCACCTTTCGATGCGATTGCGATGCTTGTAGATGATCGGATCATGCGGAATGATGACTTTTCGGGAACGGTTTGAGGGTATGACCGCTTCGGCCTCCATCTTCGCGATTGTTGCCCGCAAGGCATTGCTGTCATAGGCTTTATCGCCCAGAACGGCCTGACCTGTCTGATCATGAAGAAGAGCGGGAGCTTGCGTGATGTCGCCGACCTGGCCGGCCGTCACGATAAAGCGCAAGGGACGCCCGAGTGCATCGGCCAGCATATGGATCTTGGTCGTTAGTCCACCTCTGGAACGCCCCAGCGCCTGATCCTTGGCCCCCCTTTTCCGCTCGCCGCCTGTTGATGGGCACGCACGATGGTGCTGTCGATCATTAAGTACTGATTGTCCCGGTCAGCAGTGAGGGCATCAAAGACCCGTTCCCATACGCCGGCATGGCACCAGCGACTGAACCGGCGATGGACCGTCTTCCACTTGCCGTAGCGCTCCGGCAGGTCCCGCCAGTGTGCACCCGAGCGCAGCACCCACAAACATCCGTTCACAAACAACCGGTTATCTACGCCCGTCCGACCTGGATCGCTGGCCTTGCCTGGCAACAAAGGCGCAATTCTCGACCATTGCGCCTCGTTCAACTCGTATCGCTTCACTCCCATCAAGGCCTCCGTGCTTCACACGGTACCCTATGAATCAGTGATCAACCGATTTGGAATCCTGAATGTCGATCGGTCCTAAGCCGCTGACAACGTGACATCACCCCGCCGCCTCTTGTCAGCACCTTCGGAGGCATAGCCGACCAGCGGCGCCAGCGTTGAAATGTTTGCTTGCAAAGCGCGGAGTCGAGGCATCGCACTGAGCGCCGATCGGGCCGGCCCTTCCTTTATCTGATGGCAATGACGGGGATATAGCTGCTTTATAAGCTTTTCGGTCACGCTCTGTCAAATAACAAGAAAATTTCCACTCAACGCGGCAACCGGGAAAGCTCACATCTATAGCTATCTTCAAGCGTCCAACTTACGACATTCATCGTCACCTTTGTCGGCTCCGCGACACGCATTCCTCTTCGCCCGATCCCGCATTTTCCGCCCACCTCTTTGAGATAGCAGCGAATAATTGTTTCGTCAGCTCAATCGGCCGACTTGGCACGAATCTTGAAACTCCTTCAGGAGGCACGAGAGGAGTTCATTATGCCGTTGATCAAGACGAACACCAACAACGCAATCCGGGGAAGAATTACCCCGAACCGTGGGCAGCAGCAGAATGACTGTGCGGCTGTCATTGCACAAATCACTTTCGCCGATCTAGGACGTGGGGCTGGCACATTGCACAACGTGGGCGTTGCCCGAGTCGACATGCAAGGACGAACCGCGGCGGGTGACGCGAACATCCAAGTCCAGATCGGTAAAGGTACGGTCGCTGCTGCAATGATCTCCAACTCCGTGCAACAGACGACGGATCCAGCCAATCAAAGGGGAGCGGCCAACGGCACCATCTCGGTGCTCAATCAAAGCATGGACACCGGGACAGTCTGGACTTTGACAGGAACGCTTCCATGACAGTCCACCATCACATGTGGATCAACAGTAAATTCCGCTAAAGGAGCAGCCTATGGCTACCGTGAAAGTCGATATCAACAACTTCCAGTCGGAAGTTCTGGAATCTGCAGAACCCGTCGTCGTTGATTTTTGGGCTGAGTGGTGCGGTCCGTGCAAGATGATCGCTCTGAGTCTTGAGGAAATTGCGATCGAACTTGCCGGCAAGGTTAAGGTCGCCAAGCTCAATATTGATGAAAACCCGGAACTGGCAGCTCAGTTCGGCGTCCGCTCGATTCCGACGCTTGCCATCTTCAAGGCTGGTGAAGTTGCCGATATCAAGGTTGGTGCTGCTCCGAAGACCGCTCTTTCGAGCTGGATTTCGAACGCAGCTTAATTTTTGATCGCATACTGAATGAAATAGCCCGGCTTCGACCGGGCTATTTCATTTGGGGGGCGTTCCATTGTCAGCAAGGACATCGCCGACGAGATAGAGAGAACCGCCGATCAGGATTCGCGGCGGCGGAACCTGCGGATCAAGGGTCTCCTTGATCACGTCCAACGCTTCACCGACTGTGGACATCGGCTCGGCGACAAGGCCAGCATCATAGGCAGAATTTGACAGAACCACAGGATCGATCATCGCGTCGCTGCCGCGGATCGGCACGCAGAAGACCTTTTCCGCAAGGCCCACGAAGGCCTTGAAATAGCCGATCGGCTCCTTGGTATTGATCATGCCGGTTATGAGGTAGAGCGGACGCGGCTGCTTCTCTTCGAAATTTGCCATCGCTTCCGCGATGACTTCGCCGGCGCCGGGATTGTGGCCCCCATCGACCCATATCTCGGCACCGGGCGGAGCGTGTGCGATCAGGTTGCCTTCGGTCAGCCGCTGGAGGCGGCCAGGCCATTCGACGGAATTCATAGCCTTTTCCATCATCGCTTCAGTGACGACGAAACCCGCTGCCTTGACGGCGCGGATTGCGGCCGCTGCGTTGGCATATTGATGGCGGCCGGGAAGCCGCGGCAATGGCAGGTCCGCAAGACCGAATTCGTCCTGATAGACGAGGCGGCCGTACGGCGATGTCACGTTGTCAGCGGCTTAACGGTTGTCTGGTAATGGGTTGGGATGAACAGTCCGGCCGTAAGCTACAAGAACCACCGCTTTCCACCGCAGATCATCGCCCGTGCGGTCTGGCTGTATTTTCGGTTCCCTTTGAGCCTGAGGATGGTCGAGGAGATGCTGCTGGAGCGCGGTATCGTCGTCTCCCATGAGACGATCCGGAGATGGGGTCGTAAATTCGGAACGGCTTATGCCAGGCAGTTGTGCAGAAAGAGGCCTTCGCGAAAGGATATCTGGCATCTGGACGAGGTGGTGATTTCCATCGGCGGCCGCAAACATTGGCTCTGGCGTGCCGTTGACCAAGACGGTTACGTTCTCGACGAGATCGTTCAAGCCCGCCGCGATACCCAAGCCGCCAGGCGATTGCTGGTCAGGCTGCTGAAGAAGCAAGGCCTGACGCCGAAGCGGATCGTCACCGACAAATTGCGCTCATATGGTGCTGCAAGACGGGAGGTGATGCCCGCCGTCGAACATCGATCGCACAAGGGCCTGAACAATCGGGCCGAGAATTCTCACGTGCCGCTTCGAAAACGGGAGCGGATGATGCAGGGATTTCGATCCGTCGGCGGCTTGCAACGGTTCATATCGATCTTTTCGGCACTCCGAAATCTCTTCGTCCCCCCGCACCAGAAAAACTCAGCCCTCGCCATCCACATCCATCGGATCCGCGCGATGGCGCAGTGGAAAGCCGTGACCGGCGCAACCGCCTGACGTCTCACACAAGCGCCTTGTTCCGACCTTGATCAAACAACGTGACATCGCCAATGGGTGAGGTCGAAGCGGCATGAGAGACCCTACCACACAGGTCGGATTCTTCAAGCAAATACAATATGATCAGCCTGCTTTCGTCGGCCTTTTTACCGCGTTTCGCTTGACCCGTGTCCGTCAATGCCGGCCAGCAGAAGCGAGAACTCTTGGCTACTCATCTGCATCGCGCCATCGCGGACCGGCGGCCAAACGAACTTGCCCGCTTCCAACCACTTCGTCGCTAGGATCATGCCTGACCCGTCCCAGTAAATGCAGCGCAGGCGATCGCAACGCTTGGCGCGGAACACGAACACGTCACCGCAATAAGGATCAGCCGCAAGCGCTGACGCCACCAAGGCCACCAGGCCATTCATGCCGCGCCGGAAGTCGACAGGCTGCGTCGCCACCATGATCTTTACGCCATTCGGCGAAAGACCGATCACCGGCGACCTCGCAACGCCGCTACTACCGCTTGCGCCAACTCGGGCGCCACCGAACCGATCACGGTCAGGCGCGCGCCGGCAATCTCGATCTCAATTCGACCGGCGGCGACGTGGGCGACATCCGACGGCGAGCCCTGGTAATCCGTTCGATCGCCAACCACCGTCACCGGAACGAACACCGCCTGGTGTGCGCAGGCCTTGGCAGATCGACGAGAGGTCAACCCGGCTTCCCGACGCCAGACGTTCAGCAAACCGCGGTTGACGCCCCAGCGCCGGGCAAGAGCCGAGATGTTCACCTCGGGTTCGGCGCTCTCCGCAAGAATCCGCGCCTTCTCCTCGTCAGTCCAATTCCGCCGCTGCCGCCGACCGGTGATCACCTCGATCCGACGATATTTTCCCTCATGCCTGGCTTCATGCATGCCTTCATCCATGACTTCAAGCATGGCATCAGCGCGATCTCCAACCATCCCGTTCCGCTCCTATCGATGAAGGAGCTTATCTCGCCGCCTCAATCACAAAAGCAAAGGTGGGGTGTTCGTCGCGCTCACGTCGCACTTGCCGCTAAAATGGCCCGGATTGTCTGGGTTGTCCTGACCAAGCCTGGAGCGCTCTACGAACGCAGAGACCCTGCCTTCACCTGACGATCCAAACTCGATTGCAAGGCTCGGGAATAGTGATGACGAAACAGTGGATCAACATGCCGTAAGTCCTGCGCAAAAAAGCGGCTTCGTGCCCGAACCATTTATTGGGAACGGCGTGTGCGGATCTCATCATGGCCTGGCTGCAACCGCAGCCCACTCGCGAGAGGCCGGATACATTTATGCAACTGGATTCGTCATTTACGATGTCGCGTATCCTTGCACGGACGAGGCAGACCATAGCGGCATTGTCGAGCATGGCATAAGCCAGAAGCCGCTTTAGCTTCGTGTTCTCGTCCTCCAGCGTCTTCAGCCGCTTGGCCTCGGACACCTCCATGCCGCCAAACTTGGCTTTCCATTTATAGATGCTGGCATCGCTGACACCGTGCTTGCGGCAAAGCTCCGAGACCGGCGTGCCGTTCGCAGGCTCGCCGTGCTCCTTCAGAATGCCGATGATCTGTTCGTCCGTGAAACGGTTGCGCTTCATTCTCTGGTCCTCTCAATGGGCCAGAGCTTACTTCAAAATGCATTATTTCAACGGGGCAAGGTCACGATGCTACAGACAAGCCGCTGTTTGTTCGACTCTTGGGTCGATATTCACAGAAGCACCCTCCAGCATCGGCCTTTCATTCCATCGCTTTAAACAAGGTAGATTGGTTCTTCCACTTGTGCAGCAAACCACCTACGTCACGGCACTTGCATCGACTCGTCTAGTGCTCGCGGAACGCGCTAAAACCGTATTTGCTTCAAATGAAACCAAAAGATCGAATTGCAACATCCTAGAGTAACAGACCTCCGGCAAAACGGCGACCTATAGATGACGCTAACTCTTTCTGGCAGCCGCAACTGAGGTGATAGGGAAATGTTACACGCAGCTTGGCCATTGGCCCTCGTGATGGTGACCTCGACGTGCCCTTCAACCGAGGCCGCTCCATTCTCCTTTCGAGAGTTCGAGCGCCTCGCTCGCAAGTGTGCTCCGCGGGTTAATCCGTCAACGCTTGCCGCAATTGCCAAGGTTGAAAGCGGCTTTGATCCGCTTGCGGCACATGACAATACAACCGGTGAAACCCTTCACTGGGATGATCAAACGCAAGCGCACCAGAGCGTCAAGAACCGCGTCGAAGCAAAACATTCAGTCGACGTTGGGCTTATGCAGATCAACAGTAAAAACTTTTCCGTCCTCAATCTCACGATCGAAAAGGCCTTTCAGCCCTGCATTTCACTTGCGGCTGCGGCGCACTTGCTAGAAAGCCGCTATGCCGGCGGCGGCACTGCCGCGGCAAAGCAACTGGCCCTTCGCCAGGCAATCTCGGCCTACAACACGGGTGACTTAACGCGCGGGTTTGCAAACGGTTATGTGCGGAAGGTTGAGGCGGCCGCTCGAGAGATCGTGCCACCGCTGGTCGAACCAGCGGAAGAGGCCGAGGAAAAGCCGATCTCGGAAGAAAAATGGGATGTCTGGGGTTCGTATGAGCGAGACCGTTCGGCACACGACACATCAGGCCTTCCAGCACTCCAGAGGTCTAGAGACCCTGAATCCTCGAACAAGAAATAACCTGTATTAGATTGAATGGAGATACAATAATGGCGTCATCTAACCGATATCGTTCGCGTTTTAATACTTTTACTCTCCGGGAAGCTATGTTGCGCATGGCGGCTAACTATGCGCCAGCTGCTGGCGGCGCGGCGGCTTGGAGCCTTGTCTGCTCCTGGCCAGCGATGGCGCAAGTGACATCGGGGACCGACCCTACCCAAATGGTGCAGCGTATCTGCCAATTCATCCTTGGTCCCTTCGGACAGTCTCTGGCTGTGCTCGGCATTGTCGCCATCGGCATATCATGGATGTTCGGCCGTGCTTCACTCGGTCTCGTTGCCGGTGTCATCGGGGGGATCGTCATCATGTTTGGGGCCAGCTTCCTTGGTAGAACCCTCATAGGGGGGGGCTGATGAGCGATCGACTGGAAGAGAGTATTCTCTACGTGGCGGCGACACGCCCTGCATTATTCCTAGGCGTGCCGCTGAACTTGGCGGGATTGCTCATGATGTTAGCCGGCCTAATCATCGTCGTCGTCCAAAACCCTCTGTACGAAATTATTCTTGTGCCACTGTGGTTCGGATCACGGATTGTTGTCGAGCGCGACTATAACGCCGCGAGTGTAGCGTTACTCTATCTCCAGACCGCTGGAAGAAGCGTGGATGCGCCGTTCTGGGGCGGGGCAAGCGTCAGCCCCAACCCTGTCAAAGTGCCGAGACGAGGAAGAGGAATGGTTTAATGTTCGGGACAAGTGGCAGGACCGAGAGGTCTGGTGAGATATATCTACCATATGTTGGCCACCTCAGCGACCAGGTTGTCCTTCTCGAAGACGGCTCAGTCATGGCCATGGCACATGTCAGGGGTTTGCCCTTCGAACTGGAAGACGTTGCCATCCGCAATGCACGCTGCCGAGCGTTTAACACGCTCTTACGCAACATTGCCGATGATAATGTATCAATATGTGCTCATCTTGTGCGACATAACGATGTGCCGTCGCCCCCGGCACGGCACTTCCATAGCGCGTTTGCTGGTAGTCTGAGCGAAGCTTATGAGCGGCGCGTGCTGTCCGGAAAACTCTTTCGCAACGACCATTTCCTCACCTTGGTCGTGTTTCCCCGCACTGCGGTCGGCAAACTCACGGGCCGGTTCATCAAGCGCAACAATAGAAACGAGAACGATCTAGCAAATCAAACGCGGAACCTGGAAGATCTGTGGCACGTCACTGGTGCCGCCCTCGATGCCTATGGTCTCCGCCGGCTCGGTATCCGCGAGAAGGATGGCGTGATTTTCTCAGAAATCGCGGAGGCGCTCCGACTGATAATGACCTGCCGTGTTACCCCGGTTCCAGTGGTTAGCGGCTCACTGGGAGCTTCGATTTATACCGACCGAGTAATCTGCGGCAAGCGGGCACTAGAGATTCGAACCCCCGCAGATAGCTACGTTGGCTCAATGTTTTCATTTCGAGAATATCCGGCAAAGACGCGGCCAGGCATGCTCAATCCGCTATTGTCCGCGAATTTCCCGCTTGTGTTGAGCCAGAGTTTCTCCTTCCTCACGCGTTCACAGGCTCATGCCAAACTCAGTCTCAAGTCCAGTCAAATGACGAGTTCCGGTGACAAGGCCGTCACCCAGATCAATGAACTCGCCGAGGCAGAGGACGCATTGGCAAGCAGCGAATTCGTAATGGGCTCGCATCATTTAAGCCTGTGCGTCTATGCCGATGATCTCAATAGCCTTGCCGACCGCGCAGCAAGCGCACGCACGCGATTGACGGATGCGGGCGCCGTTATCGTCCAAGAGGGTATTGGTATGGAGGCGGCTTATTGGGCGCAACTTCCGGGGAACACCAAGTGGCGCACGCGACCCGGGGCGATCACCTCACGCAATTTCGCGGGTCTTGTCTCATTCGAGAATTTCCCAAGCGGCACCGATTCGGGCCACTGGGGCAATGCGGTTGCGCGCTTCCGCACCAACGGTGGAACTCCTTTCGATTACCTCCCTCACGAGAATGACGTGGGTATGACCGCAATATTCGGACCCGTCGGAAAAGGCAAAACAACGCTCATGGCCTTTGTCCTTGCGATGCTCGAGCAGAGCATGGTTGGACGCAATGGTGCGATTGTTTTCTTTGACAAGGACCGCGGTGGTGAACTGCTGGTACGTGCCACGGGAGGCACGTATCTGGCGCTACGGAGAGGCGTTCCAAGCGGCTTGGCGCCTCTCCGAGGCTTGGACGATACATCGGCCTCCCGGGACTTTCTGCGCGAGTGGGTGACGGCCCTGATCGAGAGCGACGGACGCGGAGCTATTTCGCCAGAAGAGAACCGCCGCCTCGAACGCGCTATCGTTCGGCAGCTTTCATTTGAGCCCAGTATGCGTTCACTCGCGGGCCTACGCGAATTCCTGTTGCACAACCCATCCGAGGGCGCAGGAGCGCGACTGCAGCGGTGGTGCAGAGGAAACGCGCTCGGTTGGGCCTTCGATGGCGAGGCGGATGAAGTAAGGCTGGATGCCTCCATTACCGGCTTCGACATGACACAGCTCCTGGAATACGAAGAGGTCTGTGCGCCGGCCGCTGCATATCTCCTGCATCGAGTGGGGGCTGTCGTGGATGGCCGACGCTTTGTGATGAGCTGCGATGAGTTTCGGTTTTATCTATTAAACCCCCAATTCGCTGCAGTGATCGACAAGTTCTTGCTTACTGTTCGCAAGAATAACGGCATGCTGATACTCGCAACACAGCAGCCTGAGCATGTTCTTGAATCGCCGCTTGGAGCCAGTCTCGTTGCACAATGTATGACGAAAATCTTCTACCCATCACCGACAGCGGACCGATCAGCCTATATCGGCGGCTTAAAGTGCACTGAAGGAGAATTTCAGGCTATCCGCGAGCAGATGGCAATCGGCAGCCGCAAATTTCTGCTTAAGCGCGAGAGCGGAAGCGTTATCTGCGAATTCGATCTCGGCGAGATGCGCGAATATGTCGCCGTACTGTCGGGGCGGGCCAACACGGTGCGCTTTGCCGATCAGCTCCGCGACAAATACGGGGATGCTCCTGGCGCGTGGGTAGACGAGTTCATGGCCGGTTACCAAGAAGTTCAAGATTGATGGAGGAAGTTTCATGAAATTCACCCAACTGACAGTAACGACGCTTGCCGCTTGCCTTATAATGCAGGCGCCGGCCCGTGCGCAGTTCCTCGTCACCGACCCCGGAACAATAGCTCAGACGACGATCACTGCTGCCAAACACCACCGCGAACCTTGCAAAGACAATCGAGATTGTCACCCAGACGGTCGCGATGGTGGATATCTTCAGGTCGGTCTTCTCCGTCACCGAGGTGTTGAGCCAACTCAACCAGGGGAATAATTACCCCTCCACGAATAACCTAAGAGAGCAGATGTTTGACAGTAAGACACCAGCCTCGGCCACAGCAAACTCGATCGTCCGGGATTCCGACCGTTATATCGATGGCAAGGACAAGGACGCACATGCAGAGTTGCTCCGTGAGCAGATCGCCGGTGCTGCTAATACCGCGAGTATTGCAGCCGCCAATCTGGAGTTGATGGACAAGCGCCTTCGGGAAAACGGCAAAACGCTGGGTCAGTTGTCGAGTTCAAAAAACATTATGGCGGCTACCGTCACAAACGGCTTGCTTCTTAAACAGATCCACGACGCAATCATCCAGAATAGCCAGGCTACGAGTCTGCTGACGATGGCCACTGCACAAGCCGGTCTCCACGCCGCAGAGGAGGCCGCAGCCCAGCGACGAGAACGCAAACAAACCGCGGCCCTCTTCAGGTAAGAGTTCAACTCCGCCCAACTGCGGTGGAACGAGCCAAATCAGGTTGGAGCGATGAAAGATTTCTCAATTTCTGCGCCGTTTACGGCTATACATACGTCCTTCGATGTTGCCTTTACAATCGCACTGGGGTCAGTGCTCGACAAGATCCAGAGCGCAATCAATGCGCCTCTGGTGGCGTGCGTCACGCTTTGGATCATAGTCCAGGGCATTCTGGTGATGCGCGGCGAAATCGATGCTCGTGGTGGGATCATGAAGATCATCAAAGTGTCGATCGTTGTCTCCCTTGTCTTGGGGCAGGACAACTATCGTGATTACGTATTCTCATTCTTTAAGAATACAATCCCGGGCTTCGTTGAGAAGGTCAGCGGCAGTGAAATTCCACTGTTTAGTATTCCCCAAAAGCTTGACTTCATGTTTGCTTTAAGCCAGGCCTCCTTTCAGGAGATTGCGTCCGAAATCGGACCAATGAATAGCCAAGACATTCTCGCCTTTGAAGGCGCACAGTGGGTTTTCTACGGTGCGCTTTGGGCAGCGTTTGAGATCTATGACGCCTGTGGGATTCTCACTAAGGTACTCTTAGCGATCGGTCCGCTGATCCTGGTAGGCTATCTCTTTGATTACACCCGCGACATGGCTTCCAAATGGGTCGGCCAGCTCCTCTCTTACGGGCTGCTGCTTCTCCTGTTGAACATCGTGGCGACTATAGTCATCACGACGGAAATAGCGGCTCTCAAATTCATGCTGCTTGTGATCAAATTGGCGAACACGACGGCAGCCAAGATTATCGGGCTCTACGAAATCGACATGCTCTTTCTAGCTGGTGACGCCCTGATTGTCGCGCTTCCGGTGATCGCCGGCAATATTGCAGGTGCCCATTGGTCAGGCTCAAATAAATCTGTCAGCAGCCTTAACCGCCAATTGGCCCAAGTTGCGCGCCGTTAAACGCAATGATAACGAAACTAGTAGGTTGACTGCATGAAGTATTGTTCTCTAATTTTATTCCTCGCCTTGGCCGCTTGCAAGACAAGTGATACACTGGCGACCTGCAAGGGTGATGCGTTTCAGCTGAATGTGGAGCGATGGCAACCCACGACGTCGGATCTTCAGTTCGAATGTGCGGGAGAGCCTAATGAAGGGCGCTGAACATGCTCTCCTGGTACAGCGAGAAGCGCTTTCCGCGCATTATAGGGAAGTAGAGGCCTTCCAAACGTCACGTGCGAAGTCGGCGCGACGCCTTTCCAAGATTTTGGTGGTCATTGCGGCGGCCGCAGTTCTTGGAAATATCGCGCAAGCCTTCACTATCGCCACTATGGTTCCGCTGGCCAAGCTGGTGCCTGTGTATCTCTGGGTACGAGCGGATGGGACCGTTGACAGCGAAGTATCCACGTCTCGACTGCCCGCAACGCAGGAGCAGGCCGTTATCAACGCTTCACTCTGGCAATATGTCCGTCTGCGCGAGGGCTATACAGCGGACACAGCTCAATACGCCTATGATCTCGTATCGAGTTTCAGCGCACCATCTGTGCGCCAGGAATATCAGCAATTCTTCAATTACCCTAATCCCACGTCGCCACAGGTTACAATCGGTAAGGGGGGGAAACTAGATGTCGAGCACATCTCCTCAAATGATATTACGCCGGGCGTCCAGCAGATTCGTCACAGACGAACGCTCATCATGGATGGCCAGAGGCCGGTCGTGAGTACTTGGACTGCAACCGTCCGTTATGAAAAGGTGGAAAGCCTGTCAGGTGAATCGAGACTGTCCAATCCAGGGGGGTTGACTGTTACCTCCTACCAGGTCTCGGAAGACACCGTATCAAATGAGGGCCATAGCGAGCCATGACAACAAGGACCTTTCTCACAATAATCGGTTTGCTTTCCTTAGCGATAGGCGCGCATGCGGAAGACACCCCTGCAGCCGGCAAACTAGATTCGCGCATGCGCTATCTGGCCTACAATCCCGACCAAGTGGTCCGACTGTCGACCGCTGTCGGGGCCACTTTAGTTGTTACATTCGGTGGCAACGAGACCGTAACGGCTGTCGCCGTTTCTAATAGCAAAGATCTGGCAGCCCTTCCGCGCGGCCACTATCTCTTTTTCAAGGCAAGCCAAGCCCTTCCGCCGCAGCCGGTCGTCGTGCTGACCGCGAGCGAGGTAGGTACCCGACGATATGTCTTCAGTATCTCCACCAAGACCATGTCTCGGCTCAACAAAGAGCAGCCGGATCTCTATTACAGTGTACAGTTCATCTATCCTGCCGACGAAGCTGCTGCTCGGCAAAAGGAAGTAGAAAGGTTATCGATCGGCGATCGGCTCCGAGCGAAAGCGCAGTATCAACAGAGGGCTCAAGATTTGCTGGATCAGCCGGCCGGAATCGCCGATCCCGGAACCAACAATTTTAATTACGTCGCACAGGGCGACCGTTCGCTCACGCCATTGGAGGTTTTTGATAACGGAGTCAGTACTGTATTCCGTTTTCCAGGTAATGTGCGCATTCCCTCCATCTACATGATCAATCCGGACGGCAAGGAAGCCTCCGCCAACTATTCGGTCAAAGGAGACTATGTCGAGGTTTCCGCAGTTGCCCGTGAATGGCGTCTGAGAGATGGCCGTACAGTATTAGGCATTTGGAATAGCGCATACGATCCCATTGGACGAAAGCCGGGCACCGGTACAGTGAGACATGATGTGTGGCGCGTTCTGAAGGAGGCAGGTCGATGAACGACGCCAATCCACAAACCGGGCATGACATAGATGCAGCCGGATCCCTGGTCTCTGAGCCAACTCGCCGGCGCCTTTCGAGACCGCAGAAGTTGATAATTGCAAGCGCTATTTTGGCATCATCACTATCCCTAATCTGGGTTAGCGGACTTTCAAAGAAAGAAGTGGAATCCCCTGCGACGCCTCGAACAACAGTTCTCACCAACACCGAGCCTTTTCGTCCGGCACCGATTGAGGTTGCGCCTGATCGTTCAACACCCCCGCCGGCTGAACAGCCGTCAGTTCCCCCGCCAGCAGAGAGCTCCTCGGAAGCAAATGATCCGCAGGCCGAGCAATCGCCTATTTTTGCCTATGAAAGCGGTGAGCAACCCCGCGAAGACAAAGAGGATTCCACCTCGGAAAAGTATGCCTCGATGCTCGCGGACGAAGCTTCAGTCGATAATGACCTATCACAGCGGATGAAAGTAGGTGTGCAGGAGCCAAGCCGCGCCACACTCTTGCCGCACCCTGACTTCATGGTTACGCAAGGAACGATCATTCCCTGCATTTTACAAACAGCGATCGATACAAGTTTGCCCGGCTATGTAAAGTGCATCCTACCTCAAGACGTCCGTGGGACAACGAACAACGTTGTGCTTCTAGATCGCGGGACAACTGTCATTGGCGAAATTCAGCGTGGCCTGCAACAAGGGGACGCGCGCGTTTTTGTGATCTGGAATCGCGCCGAAACACCGCATCATGCCATGGTCTCGCTCGCGTCACCAGGCGCTGACGAGCTAGGGCGCTCAGGTATGCCTGGCACGGTGGACAATCACTTCTGGCAACGTTTCGGAGGGGCAATGCTCATGAGCGTCGTCCAAGGTGCGTTCCAGACCGCCAGTCAATACACCGAAAACTCTGGCGGGCCTAACCTCAACAGCTTTCAAAGCAATGGGGCACAAGCCGCCGACACGGCGCTTAAAGCAACCATCAACATTCCGCCAACCCTGCGAAAGAATCAGGGGGACGCAGTATCAATATTCGTGGCCCGGGATCTTGATTTCTCAGATATATACGAGCTTCGCACGACCGCTGCGACAACGAGAGCGAGAAATCGACGGCCCTAACTCAAGCAGTCCAACGACAACGAAGATCGGAGATCTCAATGCAAACCGCGGCAGATCCTCAATTGCGTTTGCTCCTCAAGCCGGTTTTAAAATGGCTTGAGGACCCAAAGACCGAAGAGGTCGCGATTAATAGACCAGGAGAGGCTTTCGTCCGGCAGGCCGGCGCGTTTACTAAACATCCTTTACCTCTGACCTATGATGATCTCGAAGATATCGCGATCTTGGCGGGAGCGTTACGAAAGCAGGATGTTGGACCACGTAGCCCTCTCTGCGCCACCGAGTTACCAAATGGAGAGCGGCTGCAGATCTGTTTACCACCAGCGGTGCCGTCAGGCACCGTCAGCCTGACGATCCGGCGCCCATCCTCACGTGTTTCGGAACTTAAAGATGTGTCATCTCGCTATGACGCTCCGCGCTGGAACCAATGGCAGTCCCGCAATCAGCGCCAAACTCAACAGGATAAAAGGATCCTTGAGTACTATGACCACGGTGATCTGGAAGAATTCCTGCATGCATGTGTGACTGGGCGGCTGACAATGCTGCTTTGCGGACACACGGGTAGCGGCAAGACGACGATGAGCAAGACTTTGACCAACGCCATTCCGCCTCAGGAACGACTGATCACTATCGAAGACACGCTCGAACTCGTAATTCCGCACGAGAATCACGTTCGCCTACTATATTCGAAAGACGGAGCAGGTTTGGGTGCGGTCACGGCGGAGCAGCTTCTACAGGCCAGCCTGCGCATGCGGCCGGATCGAATACTGCTCGGTGAGATACGCGACGATGCCGCATGGGCCTATCTCAGCGAAGTCGTTTCTGGCCATCCAGGATCAATCTCCACTATTCACGGCGCCGATCCGGTCGAGGGTTTCAAAAAGCTCTTTTCGCTCATCAAGAGCAGTCCACGGGGAGCTGCCGTGGAAGATCGCACGCTGATTGATATGCTATCTGCCGCTGTCGATGTGATCGTGCCGTTCCGCACCTTCGGTGATGTATATGAGGTAGGCGAGATATGGCTCGCGGCCGACGCGCGCCGACGGGGGGAGACGGTGGCTGATCTTCTCAACCTGCATTAGGCTTATTCCAGCGGCCCCCGACCGCGTCCTTCGCAGTGCTAATTTCTCAAGAGGTCGTCGAGCGGGAGCTACTCGTCGCTGAGGTTGCTGTGGGCGATGTGGCCATCGGAGCCGCTCGGTATCGAAGATTATGTGGTGCCGGGAAGCCCCCGACGCGGATGCACGATGATGCTGGCAGCGAGCATCTCAGGTTCTATGAGCGATTACCCCAACATCAGCGGTCATCCGTAACCGGTGTCCCGCCCCCACCTTGTCCCGGCCGTCCTAATCTGTGATCAGCTTTCGATTCGCGCCGAGCCCTACCGGGCTAGTAGGGCGGGCAAGCAACCGCTCCATGTTCGTACTCGCTTTTAAGGATGGCTGCCACCGTTCCATGCTGCCGCGTCCAGTCCCGGTGAACGATCGAATCTCATCTTCAATTACCGAAGGCGCCGTGAACACCATATCCTTTAGCGGTGGTGCAAAGTCTCTGCAGCACTTCAAATGTAATGCAATATCGATTTACAGATCGAGCTTCGATAGTAGCCTCGCCAAGTGTTGGAATCAATCCACTCTCATGTTCGCCATTTCAAGTCGCAGGAATAGAAAATCCTTCGCCCGATCGTTCGGGCGTCGCGTTTCGTGTGAATGCATCCTGGGGAAAGCAGGAGGCACGGTCAAATAAACGACGGTTGATCATGCTCTGATACGCGGGTTGGTTACCGCCGGACCTGATGCGTCGCGGAGCGTCCTCGGTCTAGAAGCCAGCGTCGGAGTAAATCCGGCTGATAGTGGTAGCGAGGGTTCTCCTGCCGTGACCGTGCCCCCAGCCTTGCCCAGGCGCACGTGGATTGTGATCGGGTTATGTCCTCCTCGATGAGTTAGAATCGAGCGACGTTCAACGTGTTGGGGTCAGGACAAGAGCAGTTCAAAATCCTGCCCTAAGATCGAACGGACGATGAACATCATGCCGCCCGGAGAAGACGGCCAGGAAGTCGCAATGGTCTGAAGCCTTCGGGCATTTGCTGCTCGGCATCCCAGGAATAGATGCCGGTGAGGTTTATGTGCTCCCAGCTGAGCGGCGAGACGTGCTTGAGTAGTTCGTCGGCAATGTTCCTGCCGTGCTGGCGCAGATGCGCCGTGGCACGGCTGAGATAGACGGTGTTCCAATGCACGATGGCGCTGACGACGAGGTTGAGGCCGGAGGCGCGGAATGCCTGACTGTCAAAGGAGCGATCACGGATTTTCACCGCGCTCGTGGAAAAACACGGCGCGCTTGAGCTTATGGGCCGCTTCGCCCTTGTTGAGGCCTGCCTGGCATCGCCGGCGCAATGCCGGGCTCGAATACCACTCGATCATGAACAGGGTTCGCTCGATGCGGCCGAGTTCGCGGAGCGCTTTGGCCAAGTCGCTGGATTTCGATGAGGCAGACAACCTTTTAAGGATCGTTGAGGGAGAGACAGTGCGCGTCGTGATTGACGCGGCCAGGCGCAATAGATCGTCCCAGTGCTCCAGAATGAGAGCAGTGTTGATCGGTGCACCGATGTGGCTTGCCATCGCCGGATAGGCATCGGCCTTCTCGAAGGCGTGGAATTTCCGGTCCTTGATGTTGCGCAGCCGGGGCGCGAAGCGCTTGCCGATCAGGGCGAACAGCGCAAAGGCATGATCGCTGGCGCCACCGGTATCGGTAAACAGCTCCTCGATCTCCAGGATCGTGTCGTGGTCGAACAGGCCGTCGAGAACATAGACGGCCTCGCTCTCGGTCGGGCTGATCGGCAGAATGCTGAAGTAGCCGTATTGATCGGAAAGCCCGCTGTAGAATTTCGTCCCCGGCTCGCTGCCATAGTGCAGGTTGATGTCGCTGCGCTTGGCAGCGCGGTCGCTGGCCCGGAAGAACTGCCCGTCCGATGACGCTGTCGTCCCGTCTCCCCAGAGTTGGGAATGGGGATGGCGCGTATGAGCGTCGGTCACGCTGGCCTGCGCAGCGCGATAGGTTTCGGAGCGGGCGTGGAAGCTGCGCATCCAGCCGATTTGATGGGCGCTGATGCCTTTCGAGGCCCCTGCCATGCGTTTCGGGCCGAGATTCGTGGCATCTGCGAGCACGCCGGCCAGCATGGCGGATATGTTCTGCGGCGCATCTCCCGTCCGGACATGGGTGAACTGATCGGCGAATCCGGTCCATTCATGCACCTCCCGGAGCAGATCAGGGACTTCGACGAGTGGATACATTTCGCTGATTTCGGCATTGAGAGCTTCAGCCGCGGCGGGAACGTCGCTTACCCGGGGCGTCACGATCAGCGTTCCGTTCTCCATCCTCACGCCCTCGAGCTTTCCGTAGCGGGCGCGCCAGGCCAGCCGCTTCAGGTTGAAGTCCATCATCTGCCGGATTTCGGCCAGCCAAGCCGCACCGTCGCCCGGCACGCCGAGACCCAGTTTGTCTTCTTCCTTGAGTGCAACGAAGGTCGGCTTCGGCATCAGATGTTCATCGATCGGCCGGAATGAACGGCTGCCCTCGACCCAGATGTCGCCCGAACGCAGCCGATCGCGCAACAAAGCGAGCGTCGCGATCTCATAAAGCCGCCGATTGCGGGTTTCGGTAATTCGCGGACAGGGGTTCCATTGAATCCCGGACAGCGATTTCACTAAATCCGGGACAGCATTTCCGCTAATTCGCGGACAGCGATTCCGGTAAATCCCGGACAGTCTTTCGGCGATTAAAACATCGACTTTCGCGCGCGCCGTTTTGCCATTCTGAGCCTCGATTTGAACGAGGGGCTGATGAATGGCGAGACGGAAGCAGGCGAGGCTTACGAGTGTGAAGGACATTCGATCGATATTGCGGCTGACGCACGAACAGGGGCTTTCGGTTCGTGCGATATCGGAACGGCTGAAGATCAGCAAAACGACCATTTCGACCTATCTGTTGCGGGCGCGTGAGGCCGGGCTGACGGGCTGGCCGTTGCCGCCTGGGCTTGACGAGGACGCTGTTTTGCAGCGCCGCCTGTTCCATCGTCGCGGCCGCCCGCCCCAGGACATGCACGAGCCCGACTGGGGCAAGATCGCCAGTGAACTGAAGCGAAAGGGCGTGACGCTGACGCTGTTGTGGCAGGAATATCGCGAGCGGCACCCCAACGGTTACGGATACACCTGGTTCTGCGAGCGTTTCGCCGCTTTCGAACAGCGCGCCAGCGCCACCTTCCGCAATCGCCACACTGCCGGCGCGGCGATGCAGACCGACTACGCCGGCCACACCGTCCCGGTGATCGATCCGGCGACGGGCGAGATCCGGTCGGCGCAGATCTTCGTCGCGGTTCTGCCGGCCTCCTTGTACACCTTCGCCTATGCAAGCTTCACTCAACGGCTGCCGGACTGGATCGAGGGTCAGCAACGGGCGCTGAGCTTCTTCGGTGGCGTGACGAAAGCGATCGTCTGCGACAACCTCAAGGCCGGTGTTGCCAAGCCCTTGTGGTTTGAGCCGACCATCAACGCCACTTTTGCAGCATTCGCCGAGCATTACGACACGACGATCCTGCCGACCCGTCCAAAACGGCCGAAGGACAAGGCAAAGGTCGAAGGCAGCGTTCTCATCGTTGAGCGCTGGATCCTGGCGCGGCTGAGAAACGACCGCTTCTTCAGCCTCGTCGATCTCAACGTGCGGATCAGCCAGCTTCTCAACGATCTCAATAACCGGTCGATGCGACGGGTTGGCAAATCCCGACGTCAGCTCTTCGAGGAGATCGAACGCGAAGCGCTTGCACCCTTGCCGGCAACCGCATTCGAATATTCCGAATGGAAATCGGCAAAGGTTCATCCCGACTACCATGTCGAAGTCGACAAGGCTTTCTATTCCGTGCCGCACCGCCTGATCGGCCGCCAGGTCGATGTCCGGCTCACAAGCCGGATCGTCGAGATCTTCCATGATCACCAACGCGTCGCCAGCCACCGCCGGACGTCGCAGCGGGCTGGTCATGTCACCGTCAACGAGCACATGCCGAAGACACATCAGCACTATGCCAACACGACGCCGGCGAGCCTCATCAAGCAGGCTGCAAAGATTGGCCGCAACGCTGCAATCCTGATCGAGCGGCTGATGCGCGACAGGCCCCATCCCCAGCAGGGATACCGCGCCGCTCAAGGCGTTCTATCGCTCGCGCGCCGGTACGGGCCTGAGCGTCTTGAAGCCGCGTGCGCTCGGGCACTGACCATCAATGCGCTCAGCTATTCCTCCGTCAGCACCATCCTCAAATCCGGCCTCGATCAGGCGCCGCCTGTCGCCGAGCCGGTCAAGCCAGCCCCGGCGCATGGCAACATCCGCGGCAGCTCCTATTACCAGTGAAGAAAGGAAGACACTCACATGCTCACACATCCAACCCTCGACCAGATGCACGCACTCGGTCTATCCGGCATGGCGGCAGCTTATCGCGAACTGGCCAATCAAACTGAGGGCAGCGATCTCAACCGCGATGAATGGCTGGGTCTGATGCTCGACCGGGAGATGGCCGTGCGCGGCGACAAGCGCCTGACCAACCGGCTTGCAAGCGCCAAACTGCGCTTCCCCGACGCTTGCATCGAGAATATCGACTTCGCCGCCCAGCGCGGCCTCGATCGCCGACAGCTTCTCTCGCTGGCCCAAGGCGAATGGTTGAAAGCCCATGAGCACCTGATCCTGACCGGTCAAACGGGAACGGGCAAAACCTGGCTTGCCTGCGCCATCGGACGGCAGGCGGCCCGCCTCGATTATTCCGTTCTCTACGTCCGCATGCCTCGTCTCTTCGAGGATTTGGCGCTGGCACGCCTCGACGGTCGGTTTCCCCGATTGCTCGACAAACTGGCGCGCGTCCAATTGCTCATCCTCGACGATTGGGGAACCCATGCGCTCAGCGATCAGCAGCGGCTCGATCTCCTGGAAATCTTCGAAGAGCGCTACTGCAGGAAATCCACTCTGATCACCGCCCAACTGCCCGTGGCCCAGTGGCACGAGATGATCGGGGAACCGACGATCGCTGACGCCATCCTCGATCGTATCGTCCATAACGCCCATCGAATTGCGCTCGAGGGAGACAGCATGAGGAGGCAAAAACCACGACCGCTCTTGACCGAAGCGCGAAACGCCGAAATCAATAACCAATGACATCAACCAGGCGAACGAAAGTCGATCCCGCGAGACTGTCCGGGATCTAGTGAAACGACTGTCCGGGATTTACCGGAATCGCTGTCCCGTTAATCCGAAATCCGCAGCCGATCCGGCTTTTCGTCTTCGAAGATCAGTTCGCGCTCCGATTTTGCCAGATGGGCGACCGGAACGCGAACGGGTAACACGCGATGTCCGTCCGCATAGAGCATTTTCAAGGTGGCGACGGCAGCAAGCAGCGGATCGTGCCGCCGCCGGGAGTGAAAGGTGAACGTCTCGAGAAAGGCACCAGCATATTTACGGACGGTCGCATGTTGTTCGGCCGCCGTCATCAGCGCCGACACATCGTTGCTTTCCACCATGGCTTCGAGGCCGGGTTTGATCTGCAGCAGCCGATGCCAGCCGACTTGCCGATCCAGTGTCGTCATGGGATCTGCGTCGGTATCGTTGGCGGACTGCAGGGCCAGGATCTTGTCGAGGAACAGCCGCAACGCTTTGGACGTTTCCACGCGGGCACTCATATGACGCTGCTTTTTCCTGTTGTTGGCCTGCGAGAACAGCCGGCCCATCATCTTGATGAACATCATCACCGCATCGTCGGTGAGCTTCTGGCCGAGCTTGATGATCTGCGCGACAATCGTCGCACGCCGGCGACTGGCATTGAAGTCGTTGGCGAGCCAAGCCGGTGTGGCGTCGCCCTCCCGGACCATCTGATCCCATCGTCCCGAAGCGATCCGGGCCTGCAAGCGCGGGTCGATCTCCAGCGTGCGCAGGAATGCAATGCGCTCAGTCAATCCGACCAGGTTCAGCGTACCCGGAGCGTCCGGAGCCGACCGCAGCCAGTGAAAGCGCGTCTGGCCGATCGCCGGGTCGACTTCCAGCAGCCCGTCCAACGTTTGCAAGTTTCTGCTGATCGAGGTCCGCGAGGAGCGCCGCCTCGGCGCGACGACGGGCAATGGCGCGTGCTGCCAAACCCATACGTTCTATCATGTTCGCTACCGGCAGCAGAACCCGGCGCTCTCGGAACGTGACGATGATGGTATTCGCAATCGTCACACCCTTGTCGGTCGTTGAGGCAGTCTCAATTGCTGACAGCAGTGCAGCGCGACGATCCTCGGCTGTAGGACTCCTCATTTCCAGATAGCCCAGCAGGCGAGCTACATGGTTCATGCGTGTCTCTTCCCGGCGGGCGTACAGATCAAATGAAGCTGGATCGGCTCCGATTTGCTCGGCAATATAGTTGAGCATCGCCTTGGGCGGCATCTCGTTGGCCATGAGCGCGCGGCCTGGATAACGCATCAGGCAGAGCTGCACCGCAAAGCCGAGCCGATTATGCTCCCGTCTGCGGACCTCGATTTCGAGCCGGTCGGCCGGTGACAGGGAATAGTGGCGGATCAGGCTGTCCTCGTCGGTCGGAATATCGAAAAGCGCCTGCCGGTCCTGAACTTTGAGAAGTTTCCGCTTGGCCATTTGCTACTCCCTACATTTGCGCATCAATGACCGTGCCCTGTACGGAAAGGTTGGTTTCCGTACAGGGACAAAACGCCCTGTCCACAAATTATCTTGACAGGGTTACGAACAGCTCAGATGTTACGGACAGCCTATTCGGACGATTTGAGCGCATGCCACGCACCTTTGCCTATGTCCGCGTCTCCACGACCGGGCAAACCACGGAAAACCAGATTCAGGAAATCGAAGCCGCCGGTTTCCAGGTTGAGCCACGTCGGATCGTCACCGAGACTGTTTCCGGCAGCACCGCCATTGCGCAGCGCCGTGGCTTTTCCCGACTCATGGACCGGCTGGAAGCAGGGGATATTTTGATCGTCACCAAGCTCGATCGCCTCGGTCGCGACGCCATCGATGTCAGCACTACGGTCAAGACGCTGGCCGAAATGGGGGTTCGCGTCTATTGCCTCGCGCTCGGCGGAGCCGATCTGACCAGTTCGGCCGGCACGATGACCATGAACGTGCTCAATGCCGTCGCACAGTTCGAGCGGGATTTGCTGATCGAACGCACGCAATCGGGTCTCAAACGCGCCAAATCGGAAGGCAAAGTGCTCGGCCGCCCCTCGACGCTTAGCGACAAACAGAAGCAGGATGCGCGCGACGATCTCGCTACAGGCATGAGCGTTTCGGCCGTCGCCAGGAAATTCACCACCAGTCGGCAGACCATCACGCGTGTGCGCGCTGAAAGTTCACGAACCGCGTGATCCTGGGAGATGCGTGGACATCTGTGGCAGCGAAGGACTTTTCAATGCTTAAGCAGGATTTAGCGGATATTTCGTCTCAAAAACTTCTCCATGCAAAGGCATGGGCCGAGGTCTATGAGTTGATTGACGTTCAACTTTCTCCCTTGGGGCTAGGGGCTATCAAAAAGCTAGGTCTGAGTGCCGGCGACACAGTTGCCGATATAGGATGCGGAGCTGGGCAAACCCTCCTCCAACTTGCCGAGCAGGTCGGAACTGAAGGCCAAGTGATCGGGGTTGATGTAGCGCCGCTGCTGTTGGAAATTGCCGGGCAGAGAACCAAACCGCTGAGCCAGGTCAGATTGATCCAGGCAGATGCGGAATCCTTGGATTTGCCGTCTGAGAGTTTGGATGTTGTGTTCTCTCCATTCGGTGTGATGAGTTTCAATGATCCTGTCTCGGCTTTCACGAATTTCCGTCGCCTTCTAAAACCATCCGGCAAATTGGCTTTTAGTTGCTGGCGTGCCCTTGAGGATAATGAGTTGGATCACTTCCCTCTCTCTGCGGTCGGTATCCGGGCCAAAGTCGATGAAACTCCTTTCAGCTTCGCAGATCCGGAATATATACATGGCATCCTTGAAGCTGCTGGCTTCGAAGAGATAGTCATCCAATCGCACGATGAAAAAGTCTCTAGCGGAGATCTCGATGCGATGACTTCGGTGCTTCTGAAGGTGGGACCGCTCGGAAAGATCATCCGCGAGAATCCTGCGTTGCGGGCGACATCCGAGCCCCGATTGCGCCAGGCCTTAGCTGCCTTAGGCGATCCCTCCGTGGTACAGCTTTTGGCTTCCGTCTGGGTCGTCACCGCGCGGACCAAAGCAGCCCCCCGCTAGCACTCGCGCATGCATTGAAAGTCGAAGTTCACGCCTCGTTCTACTTAGCGCAGGATTTTGAACTGCTCTTGTTCTGCCCCCGTGTTGAGACCTGGCATGCAATCGACCAGACGAAGCCCGATAGTTCGCGCGCAATCGCCGTAGTGACGGTTGTCGCGGGCTTTCCGGCCTTCGCAAGCTTTCGGTATCGGCTGCACAATCGCAACTGCGCCTTCCATGCCGTGTCTCGGATTGCTTTTGGAAGCTGCTCCTGGCGGATCAATTGCTCGCGGCTGATCTTTGCAGGAAACCGATAGCTCCAAGCGGCTTCGATCAGCATGCGACGTGCCGTTGTGTTGCCTGCTTTCGTGATTCCTCCCTGCCGCCGAGTTCCTCCGCTTGAATGCTCCGATGGTACCAGCCCGAGATAGGCCATCAATTGGCGCGGGTTTGTGAAGCGGCTCAGGTCGCCCAATTCGGCAATCATCGTAGCGGCCGTCACCAGAGCCATGCCGCGTAGCGATTGCAGCGCGAGGACAACCGGAGCCAACGACCAGTCAGGCAGCATGATCTCGATTTGCTTCGTCAGCCGCTCGCGCCGCTCGGTTGCTGCTTCGATTGTGGCGATATGATCCTCCAGCACGATATGGTGAATTGGCTGCTCAAAGCAAAGACCGGCCAACCAACGTCGATGCATCTGCGTCCAGGCTGGGCGGCTGTAGTGAAAGCCGTGGCGCAGTAAAAATCCACTGAGCTGCTGGCGCGCTTGCCGCAGGCTTCGAACGGCAGCCAAGCGCGCCCGAACCAGATCACGCATCGCCTCATGCGCGGTATCTGGTATCCAAACCGCACTCAGTTCCCCAGCGCGGTGAAGTCTTGCCAGATTGCTGGCATCCCGACGGTCTGTCTTTATGCGATCGCCCGGTAGGGATCAAAGAGGGAGCGACGACGACGCAGTCATGGCCTGCGGCAGAGAGCTGCCGCTGAATGCCGTAGCCGCAAGGTCCTGCTTCGTAGCAAAACTTCAACGTCCGGCCCGGCTGCGACAGCTTGGCCAGCATACGGGCCAAGGCCGTTGGTGTGTTTACGATCTGGCCAAACGCACGCACGTCACCGCGCCCACCACCATCAGCGAGCGCCACCGCGATCGTCTCTTTGTGAACATCCAATCCGACATATGTGATAGTCTCGTCCATGGCCCGTCTCCTATGCATGAGGCGTATGCGGCGTCTCCGTCCCATTGATTATGCGGTTGCAACGGTCAGGTCTTTTGCTTGCTGGTGGTTCTGTGAGCTCGTCGAGGAGTCCCGGACGAGGTCATTATGAGGCACTGATCCGTTGCGCATAGGCCCAGGGCATCAGGGCGTCGATGTCTTTGGCGAGGTGGCCATTTGCGAGGCTGATGAAGAGATCGCGCAGGTAGGCATATGGTTCAACGCCATTCATCTTACATGTGCCGATCAGGCTGGCGAAACGGGCCCAATTACGGCCACCCTCGTCATGCCCGGCAAACAGCGCGTTGCGGCGATTCATGGCTGGGCTGCGGATTGCATTTTCGACGAGGTTGGAGTCGATGTCGACGCAGCCGTCGTCGAGGAATAGCCGGAAGCCGTCCTGGCGTTTCAGCATATAGGCCATGGCTTCGCCGAGGTCGGACTTGCGCGAGACGCGCGCGGCCTGAGCTGTCAGCCAGGTGAAGAACTCGTCCACCAGCGAGCGGGACAGGTTCTGGCGGATAGCCCGGCGATGATCGGGATCACAACCTCGGATGCTGTCCTCGATCTTGTAGAGAGCGGCGATGCGCAACAACGCCTCGTCGACGATGGGCGAACCCTTCTTCGGCTGGGACTTGATCAGTTTTCTGCGGCCATGTGCCCAGCAGAAGGCCAGCCTCAACGGATCGCCACTCGTGCGTTTTGGCGTGGCGAGATGGGAGTAGCCGCCATAGGCATCGACCTGGATCGTGCCGTCGAAGCCGTCGAGGATTTCTGCGGCATATTCGCCTTTACGCCCCGGCCGATAATGGAACACCACGCCCGGCGGCGCAGATCCGTTCCAGCCGCGGTCGTCGCGCAGAATAGCGCAGAGATAGCCAGTTTTCGTCTTGCCGCGGCCCGGATCCAACACCCGGGGCCGTGGTCTCGTCGACATAAAGTCTTGAACTGCCCTGTTTCAGGAGCATGGCCATGCGGTCTACCACCGGCGCGATCGCAGCACCCGTCCGCCCCATCCAATCGGCCAGGACCGTGCGGTCGATCGGCACTCCGTGTCGGGCCATGACTGTCGCCTGACGGTTGAGCGGCATATGTTCGGAAGGCTTGGACACGGCGATCTGCGCCAACAGGGCTTCGGTCGGCCAGCTGCCTTCCAACAGATGTGCCGGCGCCCTGGCCTGAACCACGCCGGTGCGGCCCTTGGGACACGCGTATTTCGGGCGGATCGTGACGATCACCTGATAGCAAGCCGGAATTTGATCGAGCCGTTCCGTCCGATCTTCGCCGATCCGCACCATGTTGCCGCAACCACAGGGGCAAGCAATGCTATCGGGCTCGATCACCCGCTCGACTCGCGGCAGGTGCTCAGGCAGCGAGCGCGCCTTGCGCTGTTTGCGCGGGACGGCCTTTTCGGGATCGGATCCGCTGGCCGCGATCTTTCCCTCGACAACAGCGATCTGGGCCTGTGTTTCGGCAATCGCCGTCTCAAGGTCTTCCAGCGCCAGTTCCATCTGCGCCGGATCGAGCTTTTCCGATTTCGGCCCGAACTTCGTGCGGCGGTAATCCTGAACCTGGCTCTCCAGCTTCTCGATCAATTCCTTCAGCTCGCTGATGAAGGCGTCCTTTTCGGCCACCACCGCCTGCTCATGCTGGCGTGCCGCACGCTCGACCGACAGCTCGAACTGCACCGCCGCAAAGGCTTTCAATACCTCGACAGGAAGGTCCGGGAACTGGCTGAGATCGATCGGTTGCGACATGCGTCTTCATAGCAAATCGAAGCAGAAAAGCCCAATAAAACAATGCCAAAATCAAGCAGGTGAGTCATCCTGCCGCACTCGGCGCTGTTACCCGCCGCGCCATAACTCGTCGCCAGTCGAGACCTTCGAACAAGGCTTCGTATTGAGCCCGAGAAAGACGCATCGTTCCATCCTGCACCTTGGGCCAGGCAAAACTGCCCTGTTCCAGGATTTTGTAGGTCAGCACCATTCCGGTGCCATCCCATACCAGGATTTTCAGACGATCGCCGCGCTTCGACCGGAAGACCACGGTGACGCCGGAATGCGGATCAAGCTTCAACTCGGTCTGCACCATCAATGCCAGCGCCTGGTGGCCACAGCGGAAGTCCACCGGCCGCGTCGCGATCAGGATCGGCAATCGTTGGCCCGCGACGATCATGCCGTCCCTCGCATCGCCCGCACCAAGGCCGCAACCCGATCAACCGGCACATCGCCGGGAACCCGCACCAGGAGGTCTGCGCCTATTTCTACTGTCATGATCCCCGAAGTGATCTCGACCGGCTCCGGTATTGGTGATGCATCGGCAGCCTCCTTCGGCTCCGTCGTAATCGCCAGGGGCACAAAGGCAGGCACGAATGCTCCGCTATCCTCGCAAGGAACCCCTGCCATCAGTTCCGCAGGCAGCGCCAGAAGTCCCTGACGCGCCTGCCGGCGCCAGTCCGATAGCTGGTGCGCAAGCAGATCATGGCGACGCGCAACATCAACAACCCGCGTACCGGGTTGAAGGCTCTCCGCTACAATCCGCGCCTTCAGATCATTGGGCCATCGCCGGTTTCCACGACGAGGCTCGACAACTTCGCATCGCCCAACAAATCCCTCACCATCCGCCATTCCAAATCTCCAGCTCTTGCCGAAAACCTTCTGGCAGAAACCTCAATGTTCAGAAACATGCGGAATCAATGGGGCGTAGGCGGCGCATACCATGAGGCTCTACGAGAGGATCGCTCTCGCAACCCTCGATACCTGCATATTGTGAGACGGGTCACACCGGTCCCAGGCGAACATTTAGTCTAGAACCGCCATCCCTCCCGCTTCCGCTTTCCTTAATCTGGACTTGCTTCGGAGAAGTGGAGAGGTTTTCTTGAATCGAAAGGAAACCGGAATGCCGAAGCAGAAGAATTTTACCAAGGAATTTGAGGAAGCGGTGCGCCTGGCGCAGACGAGCGGCCGGACGCAGCGCGAGATTGCCCAGGACTTGGGCGTCGGCCTATCGACGCTGGTGCGGTGGATTGGCCGTAGCCGTGATCAGGCGATGGACGCGCCGATAGGGTCGGCTGCCACCGAGGACATGACGGCCGAGCTGAAACGGTTACGCCGGGAGAACGAAGTCCTGCGGCAGGAACGCGAGATACTGAGTAAGCGGCAAGCAGACCCCATCTGGCGTTGGTAGCGTTGGCCCCTGTATTGCGGACAGACGATTCACAAACTGTGAGCTTCTATGTCTGCGCCTAGCTCTGGAACTAGAAACTTCCATATGATCGAGGCCGTTCCGGAACGGCTTGAGGGCGCGCCGCGGCAATTTCGGCGGCGCTGGTCCGATGAATTCAAGGAGCGGGCTGTGGCTGAGGCGATGGAGCCCGGTGCAAGCGTGTCAGCGATTGCGCATCGCATCGGCATACATCCGTCCCAACTATTTGGCTGGCGCCGCGATGCTCGTGCCGGACAACGATCGCTTTCGCAGGATCCGGCTGTTCAGATAGAAGCTGGGCCAGTTGGCGCGAGAGCAGTGATCGAGCTTGTCATCGGCGATATCGTTGTCCGAGCTGGCGCTGATATCGATGAAGCACACCTGCGGCGAGTGATCCGGGCGGTGCGATCGGCATGATCCCGTCGGGCGTGAAGGTCTTTCTTGCGAGCCATCCCATCGACTTCCGCAAGGGGCCGGACAGTTTGCTGTCGCTGGTGCGCGATGCCGGCAGTGACCCGTTCAACGGGGCGCTCTATGTCTTCCGGGCAAAGCGCGCGGACCGGATCAAGATCGTGTGGTGGGATGGTTCCGGGGTTTGCCTCTATGCCAAGCGGTTGGAGAAAGCGCAGTTCTGTTGGCCACGTATCGGCCACAGCCGGGTCCAACTCAACCATGCGCAGCTTCTGGCTTTGGTCGATGGAATGGACTGGAAGCGGGTTCGCTTCACGCCAGTCAAACCTCCCGAAATTGTTGGGTAAACCGCTGCGGCGAAGTAAATCAGGTGGCTGAAACCACGGGCGGATTGCAGCAAAATATGCTCTGATCAGACCCATGACGCCACCCGATCTTGAGCTTCCGGATGATGTAGAGGCACTGAAAGCCATGGTTCTTGCCATGGCCGCAAAGGCAGCCCGCGTCGAGGCTTTGGAGAAGCAGGTCGATGACCTCCAGGCCCGGAACGCTGACGCCGATGAGCGCATCGAGCGGCTGACGCAAATCTTGAAAGCATTCGATCGAGCTCGCTTTGGACGGCGTTCGGAAAAGCTTGCAGCATCCACGGTCGACGACGAGCAGCATGCCTTTGTCTTCGAAGAAATCGAGACTGGCATTGCGGCAATCAGGGCTCAGATCACAAAAGGCCGCGGGAATGCGGATGCCAAACGTGCTCCGCGGCCACGCAAGGGCTTCGCGCCGCATCTTGAGCGCGTCGAGGTCGTGATCGAGCCGGAAGAGTTGCCGGAACACGCGGGTAAGCAGAAGATCCTAATCGGAGAAGACGTCTCCGAACGGCTGGACGTCGTCGCAGCGAAGTTCCGGGTCATCGTCACCCGCCGGCCGAAATATGCCTTTAAGAACGAAGACGGCGTCATCCAGGCTGCGGCTCCGGCACACATCATCGAAGGCGGCATTCCAACAGAAGCGCTTCTGGCCCAGATCGCCGTCTCCAAATATGCCGACGGCCTGCCACTTTATCGCCAGGAAGCCATCTACGCCCGTGACAAGGTCGAACTTGACCGCAAGCTGATGGCCCAATGGATGGGCAAGCTGGGGTTCGAGCTCAACATCCTCGCGGACTACATCCTGAACGAGATCAAGAAGGCCGAACGAATTTTTGCCGATGAAACGACCTTGCCGACACTTGCGCCTGGTTCCGGATCAGCAAAGACGGCGTGGCTCTGGGCATATGCAAGGGATGACCGCCCCTTCGGAGGCAGTGGCCCGCCGATGGTGGCCTATCGCTTCGAGGACAGTCGCGCGACCGAGTGCGTTGCACGGCACCTGAGCGGCTATCGGGGGATTTTGCAAGTCGACGGATACGGTGCTTACAATAAGCTTGTCCGCAAGGATGGTGGCAATGACGGGGTCACCCTGGCTGGCTGCTGGTCGCACAGTCGGAGAAAGTTCTATGAGTTGCATGTCGCAAAAACCTCAAAGGTTGCCACAGAGACGGTCGAACGTATGGCGAAGCTCTGGGAGATTGAGGAAACCATCCGGGGTCAAAACCCTGAGGCTCGTGCTGCAGCACGTCAGGAAGTCTCTGCCGCGATCGTCAAAGACCTCTTCACCTTCTGGCAGGCGACCCTGCCACGGGTCTCCGGCAAATCCAAACTCGCGGAAGCCCTCCGCTATGCCATCTCGCGTCGCGACATCTTCGAACGCTTCCTAACCGACGGTCGCGTCGAGATCGACTCCAACATCGTCGAGCGGGCGATCAGACCTCAGGCGATCACAAGGAAGAATAGCCTATTCGCCGGAAGCGACGGTGGCGGCAAGACCTGGGCGACCATCGCAACGCTCCTGCAAACGGCAAAGATGAATGCCGTCGATCCGCAAGCCTGGCTTACCCAGGCACTTGAGCGCCTCGCAAATGGATGGCCCAGCAGCGAAATCGACGCCCTCATGCCGTGGAACTACACGGCCTGAACGGCCCCAGCTTGTCGCTTACGATACTGAAGCGTGCCGCGACTTTTTTCGCCAAGGAGGGAAGTCGATGAAGTTCCGTTTCATCGACCAGGCGAAAACGGAATTCCCCGCATACCGTCTCTGCAAGGTACTGGGCGTCAGCCAGAGCGGCTATTTTGCCTGGAAAGACCGGCCCGCACGTCGTCGGCAGCGCGAAGACATGGTGATGCTGGCGCATGTGCGCTTTGCCTATGCGCTTTCTCACGAGACCTACGGCAGCCCACGCATGACGCGAAAATTGCAGGACAGCGGCTTTGCCATCGGCCGACGACGAACCGCCCGGCTCATGCGCGAGAATGGCCTGCACGCCCGGCAGAGGCGGAGGTTCAAGCGCACTACGGATAGCCAACATGCCTTTCCGGTAGCCCCCAATATCATCGATCAGGATTTTGCAGCGACCGGGCCAAACCAGAAAATGGGGTGTTGATATTTCCTACGTATGGACCCGCGAGGGCTGGCTCTATCTGGCCGTTGTCATCGACCTGTTCTCCCGCCGCGTCGTCGGCTGGGATACCGGTGATCGGCTCCATCGCCAACTGGCAGTCAATGCTCTTCGAAAAGCCATTATCATGCGTCGACCAAAGCCTGGCCTGATCCATCACTCCGACCGCGGCAGTCAATATTGTTCAGTTGACTATCAGGCCCCGCTGCGCAGCAATGGCATCCTAATCTCGATGTCAGGAAAGGGAAACTGCTATGATAACGCCATGGTCGAAACGTTCTTCAAGAGGTTGAAATCAGAGCTTATCTGGAGGACTATCAGACGCGAAATCAGGCCGAAATTGCCACTGCCCGCTACATCGATGGCTTCTACAATCCCACCCGGCGGCACTCGGCGCTTGACTACCTAAGCCCCGCACAGTTCGAGACACTGGCCGCATGATCTGAAAATGCCTCTCCACTTCTCCGAAGCAAGTCCAATCTCAGTAGGTCTTCCTTGTGCACGACTGCAGCCTCACGTCCTGATCATCATACGAATTGCACATGCCATGGTCCTCGACGAGACTGGCTTAGCCAGGGCAATCGCGGAGGCTCGGTCATCAGCCGCAGGTGGCATGTTAAGGTTAGCTCCACCAATGATGATGACAGGCACTGTTTTAAGGGCTGCATGTATGGCTTCGGCGCGCCATCGCCCGGGAAAAGACAAATGGTCCGCCACAATAAGATCGACTGCTTTCCCCCTAAACATCCAATCGCAAAGATTGTCGAATGTGTTGAAGCCGACTGGCTCATAGCCTAATGCGGCAATCTTGTCCTCATACATCTCCAGCGTCCCTCGGTCGGGCTCTACTACTGCGACGACCTCTCCGTTACCAAGTGGTATTTCACAAGGCCCAAAAAAGCTGTCCGCACTCACCGGCTCCTTTGAGGAAGGCGGTAGATAAATGTCGAAGCGCGTACCGCGCCCAACGGTTGAGCTAACATCAATACATCCTGCATGCGCTTTCACATACCCGTGAACTGCAGCGAGACCGAGCCCCGTCCCGCCCATGCACGAGCGCGTGGTGAAAAAGGGCTCAAAAATATACGGTAGTACTGCTTCAGCAATACCGTTGCCGTTATCGCCGACAGAAAGGAGGACATAGTCCCCGGGAGGCAAAGCGCCAGGAGCAAGTGTCTTCGATTGGGAGACATAAGTGCGAGAGACGCTGACCTCAACGCGGCCTCCATTCGTGACAGCCTCCGAGGCATTCTTGCAGAGATTCATCAGGATCTGCTGTATTTCCAATGGGTTTCCATCGATTACCGTTTGCCTCTCGTCAATTTTTAAATCCAGCTCTACATCCGCACGAAGCGTAACGCGCAGCAACGGAGCTAAATCCATTGTCACCTCGGAGACGTTGAAGGCCTTGGTCTTACGTTTCTGGTTTCGGCTCAGTGCCAAGATCTGATCAATGATCAGCCTTGCTCGATCGCCTGCAGCAATGATTTGGCCGATGTAACCTCTTGTTCTCGAGAGGGGGTGCAGAAGACTGTGGGCCATCTCGGCATAGCCGAGGATTGCCCCTAAAAGGTTGTTGAATTCATGCGCCATGCCGCCTGCAAGTGTGCCGACGGCCTTCAGCCGTTCCGCATGCTCCAACCGCCTCTCCAGAAGGTTATGTTCCATCTGCCTACGTCGAAGATCGATGTAATCGCAGACACGACCAGTAGCGCACTCAAGAAGTTGGACCTCACTGGAAGAGAGCCCTGAACGGTCTTGCTCATAGGCAAGGCAACAAACGGTGATTAGCTGATCGGAGGCCTTGAAGACAAGCACCTGAGAAAGACCAGAAGTCCCCTCCGCAACCCCGCGAACGTTTTGCGCGGGAACGATGGCAAACGGGGGCAGTTGTTCCCCCGCCTGGACAAGCGAAACAATTTCAAGCAGCAGCCCATCGTTCCATGTAGACCCAGGATTGTTTGCGGCGAAGCACTCAGCCGCCCTCCTGGCACTCACTTCGACCAGTGCCAGCGCGCACTGATCAGCATTGAAAAAGCGCTGAACAACTCGAAGTGCGGCTTGGGTTGAGGAAGTTAACGACATCTTTGTTGCTCCACTATCTCTGAAGCAAGCCTCAATTTCCTTCATCGTCGCTTCAAATTGCAAGCGCCTTACCAACCGATTCGTGTACAGATGCAATCTTGAGAGGAGCACGACTATACAAAAGCAGAGGCATATTGGTTCGAAGGTCATAAACATTCGTGCCCACTTCTCGCCCAGATTGATCAAGCTGTGGTGTTTTACATATTCGCGCTCCAGTTTCGCGGCTTCGGCAATAGTGTCGGATGACGCAATGCTATTTACGGCTTCGTTCACCTGCGGCAGCAAAGACAGGATGACTCGACCATTGCGTACAACATGTTCAATGGCCTCATTCTCACCCCCCGTCGATTGAAGCCGGTCAAGATTTCTATCGATCTCTGACGCAAGGTTCGAACTCGGACGAAGCAAAAACTGCAGAATCAAATGGCCGAGTTCGAGCCTCGGTGATCCCGGAAGCAAGCTCACAAAGTGTTCGAAACTTGAGAGAGCGTTTTGCAAGCGCGCGTTCTGTGCGCCCAAGCCGGCGACGATCGCATCTGTCCTTTCGACCGACAGCTTTACCCGAGTTAGCAGTTGAGAGAGATCACTGGCGTTCTCGTGAGTCGCCTTTTCAAACAACTCCTGAAGGTCAATCAGGCTCTTCTGCACTGCCTGTAACTTTTCCGCAACAGGGCTGTAATCCCGTAGCATGCCGGCGTGAACGCGAAGCACATCGCGCTGCAGCAATGCACCATTGGTCTTAATTCTTTGCAATTCACTTAGTATTACCTGATTAGTCTGATTGTCTTGCCCGCACCAGCTTGCAAGCACTGTCAACAACACAGTCGTGACGACCAACACAAAAACTATCTTGGTGCTGAGTTTCTTCTCCCAAGAAGTCAGCGACGAATCATCCGCGTTCGCCCGCCTTCCTGAGCATCGCGATCTGAACATTAGCTCGGTTTCGCGCTGATGGATGCACGGTCGGTGCTGAACCTGAAACACCACGCCCCTCCCCGTTCAGTAGCGTGACTACGCCTATTCCCCACTGCAATCGATACGCATCGCAACGCGACGTCCGGGACGCATAGGCGAGGAAGGTTGTTCGTCTTTTGTGGATCTCGATGGGACTGCTCATAGACACTGCTGCAAGCTCTGTGACATCTCTTGCAGACCTGGGCCACCAGTAAGCTCGCGCATTCCGATTTGCATCTAAGTGGCTTACCCTCGCGTGATGGTATTTTGTGCGAACACGTAGGCCCCGTAGACATCAGGAGCCTCCAGCATTTCAATGACGCGACTGACAAGGGATTTTTCTCTTCGCTATCACCAAACTTGCCAAAGTCCGTCGCAACCAAGCTAGTTGCAGCCACACGTTTTCCCCAAAATTGCGTGCTGTTTCGCGCGGTTTATCAGTTACTAACCGTTCTGCAATATTAGTCAGCAGCCCATCTGGGAGATCAGAAAGGTAACGTCGTACCTCGGCCGCCCTCCCGCCGTCGCGGGGATGAACTTCAGGTGTGCGTATCCGTTTGCTATCGTGATCTATGATAGGACTCCGAAGTAATTTCCATTGCCCTATGAGGCTACCATCGAAGCTTGATCTGCTAAATCGAATTAGCGTTACATTTGTAGTCCTACTGAAGGTTGCCGCCGCGGACATACCCCCTCATCGCCACTTTAGGTATGTTATATGTGTCGAAGAACAAGCAAAGCGAGCGTGCAAGACAATCGGCGTTTCGCAATCCTATGGCCAGGGCACGTCAATGCGCCCCCTTGTGAGAGGCGGATTTCACTTACGCTTCGCCGACGGCAGCCTTCCGTAGGGCCGCTACTGATAGATCAGCCGAGCTTTATCAATTTGACTGACTCTTAAGCGGAGCCCTGACGTTCAATGACGCCGTTTGGGGCCGACAGGCGACGTTTTCCTTTGCCGATCCCAATTCGTGAAGGGCGGGATGAATTTGTTTTCCTGTTATGTTCGGAGACGTAGCAAGCAATAGGGGCACGTTACAAAACGATTTCTAATCGATTGACATTGCAACAGAATTTCTTTCTTTCACCTTGATTCCAATATCTTCAGTGCTTAGATCCTTATCGATGGTTGGCGGATATCTGCATATCGGGCAGGTCCGCGTCTTCCGCTCTTCACGCGGCGCCATAAAGTCGCGACCTCCGGCCGGGGTGTCGCAGCATCTTGCAGCCGCTCGAATCATACGGTGGAACGACCATTTCAAGCAAAACTACGTTTTCAAACAAAACTACGCCCTCAAGCATCGCTTTGAGCATTCTGTGCTCACTGGCTGCAGGTTTTTGTGCGGCAAGTCTGTACGCAACATTCCGTCACGGAATTAGCGGTGAAGCGTTGATGGCGTTTGACATCCTCGCTTTTTGGTACGAGACGCCTTTCTATTTGGGCTATACAACGCTTGCCTTCTATTATGGCTTAGCTGTCGTCGTCTCAACATCGGGAATCGTCCTGCTGGTTCAGCAGATGCTTTCCGAAGGCAGCCGCGAGCATCACGGCACGGCGCGCTGGGCTGGCGTGGGTGAAATGCGCCGTACAGGTTATCTGCAGCGGTACAGCCGCATCAGTGGTCCAATATTTGGAAAGACAAGTGGCCCTTTTTGGTCCGACTATTACCTGACCAATGGCGAGCAGCCTCACAGCCTTATCGTTGCGCCGACCCGCGCGGGAAAAGGCGTGGGCATTGTCATTCCCACGCTACTTACTTTCAAGGGCTCAGTGATAGCTCTCGACGTTAAGGGTGAGCTTTTTGAACTCACCTCTAGGGCACGCAAAGCCGATGGCGACAGTGTGTTGAAATTCGCACCGCTAGATCCAGAACGGCGGACGAGTTGCTATAATCCTCTGTTGGATATCATAGCATTGCCTCCAGAGCGGCAGTTCACCGAGGCACGCCGCTTGGCGGCGAACCTCATTACGACCAAGGGACAGGGCGCGGAAGGTTTCATCAACGGCGCTCGAGATCTTTTTGTCGCCGGCATTCTTGCCTGCATCGAGCGCGGCACGCCAACAATCGGGGCCGTTTACGACCTCTTTGCTCAGCCAGGCGAGAAATATAGGCTCTTTGCGCGCCTCGCGGAGGAGACCCAGAACAAAGAGGCTCAGCGGATCTTCGACGACATGGCGGGCAACGATACAAAAATTCTAACCTCCTACACTTCTGTGCTGGGCGATGGCGGGCTCAACTTATGGGCGGACCCCCTGGTTAAAGCCGCGACAAGCCGCTCAGATTTCTCAATCTATGATTTGCGTCGCCGAAGAACTTGCATTTATCTTTGCGTTAGCCCAAACGATCTTGAGGTCGTCGCGCCTCTGATGCGCCTACTCTTTCAGCAGGTCGTTTCAATTCTACAACGCTCGCTGCCTGGCAAGGATGAGAAGCACGAGGTGCTATTCCTGCTGGATGAGTTCAAGCACTTGGGCAAGCTGGAGGCGGTTGAAACGGCAATCACGACCATCGCGGGCTACAAGGGCCGCTTTATGTTCATTATCCAAAGCCTCTCGGCATTGTCGGGAACATACGACGAGGCCGGCAAACAAAACTTTCTCAGCAATACTGGCGTGCAAGTCTTCATGGCCACCGCCGATGACGAGACACCAAATTATATTTCGAAAGCGATCGGTGAATATACGTTTCAAGCGCGCTCCACTTCCCATACCCAAGGGCGAATGTTCGATCGCAATATTCAGATTTCAGATCAAGGATCACCTCTACTGCGGCCCGAGCAGGTCCGTCTGCTCGACGACAAATGCCAAATTGTCCTCATTAAGGGCCAGCCACCATTGCAACTGCGAAAGGTTCGATATTACTCCGATCGCGCACTAAAGCGCATCTTTGAAAGCCAGACAGGAGGCCTTCCGGAGCCCGCACGCTTGATAATCACCGAGGAGGGACTCGGCGCAAATTGCCAATCTTAACGGCCGCTGCCGACACGGCCATCTCGGGAACCGCATTACACGGCGGCACCTCGTGGGCAACAGGCGCCGAGCCGCCGACCCTCCCATGGACACCGATCAGGCGGCCAATGCGCCCCCGTCGTTGGTATCCACATCAGCGTCGAAGAAATAGCCTGCACCCCTGGATGTTTTAATCAGACGAGGGTGGGCCGGATCCGCCTCAAGCTTTCGGCGCAAACGCAATATGAGGACATCAACACTTCGGTCATGCACCTCTTCTCCACGCACTCGGCTCGCAAGCAAAAGCCGCTCTCTGGATAAAACGTCCCGTGGTTTTTCCAGAAAGGCGACTAGTAGATTGAACTCACCTGCGGTCAGCTTGACCTCGCCGCTTTGTTCAAAGATCAATCGGCGTTGATTAAGATTGAGTCTCCAACCAGCAAAATAAAACGAACGTCGATCTTTTGCCCCTGGATTGATGGGCCGCTGGCGCAATGCTACTCGAATGCGGGCCAAGAATTCGCGCATTCCAAAAGGCTTGGAAACGAAATCAGCTGCCCCGAGCTCCAGTGCAACGACTTTTTCGGCCTCCTCAAGACGATCGCCGCTGATGGCAATAGTTGGAATATCCGATTTTGTCGCCAAATTGCGGACGATTTCCAGACCATCTTCGCGACCCAGATTAAGATCAACAACCACGAGATCGACCGGCGCACACGAGAGTACGCGATTGAGCTGCCTAGTATCGCTTACCGCGGTTACCTTAAAGGCATGTATCGTTAGGTATTCGACAATGAGGTGCCGTATAGCGGCATCGTCATCGATGACAAGAACGTGTTTCAATGGCTCTCCTTCACTCTTGAAACTGGCTGGCAAAAACTTCCTCGTAGGGCAGATGAACACGATCTGTACGCCACAGCTTTCGCCAATCCCAAACCCACTCGCCGTCCCTGCCGCGCTTACATTCGCAGAGATGAAGACGATCTGGTGCGTGACGACTCGGCGCTTCGCGTATGTAGGCAGGATGTTTCACAGCTCCGGACCATTCCGATCGATCAGTGTGCCGTCGGCCCACTCGCTCATCGCGCGTCCAAGTTGAAAAATCACGACAAGTACGTTTTCGATGCGCGTGGAGGCAGGTCGAGATACACGTCTGAAATGGTGGACCACACTCGAACCCCCGCCACAATTGTCGCCACACCGTATATGCAGAGCCTTTTAATGTACTTGTGCAGCGCGTGCCGAATGGTGCCAAGCTGCTGCAACACTGGATACACCCTGTCGTGCAGCGAAGCTCAACCGGAGACCATTAAGGTCTGGACGGCCCCCCAAACAGTCCCAGTTCGGCCACCATTAACTCAACCTCGCCGACTTTAATGAAACGGCGCAACAGGCCCACATGAGCCGCTATCCCGTTCGTCGTAAGCGATTAGACGAAACTCAGCCCTTGCTCCGGCAACTTCGACTCTCTTCAAATTGTGTTGCACTAAAGCCTCCAGTCGGACCATATGTCCTTCGAAAGAGCTCAGCGAGCTCGATGTGATCCGAAAGCTCCAGCTGATTTTCCCAGCATAGTTTCCACCGCAGCGCATGTGCTTCCTCCTGCACCGATCGCAAGTCTTGCCACCTGATGCTTGATTGGGATCAAAATTCAGCGTCTTCTAATGGTACTACGGGACATCGGTAAAGTTGATTGTTTGGATAGCCGGCATCCATGGCATGAATAAATGAGGTGTAACTTCATAGGCCTTGATCTGACGGGTGATGTCACGTTGTCAGCGGCTTAACGGTTGTCTGGTAATGGGTTGGGATGAACAGTCCGGCCGTAAGCTACAAGAACCACCGCTTTCCACCGCAGATCATCGCCCGTGCGGTCTGGCTGTATTTTCGGTTCCCTTTGAGCCTGAGGATGGTCGAGGAGATGCTGCTGGAGCGCGGTATCGTCGTCTCCCATGAGACGATCCGGAGATGGGGTCGCAAATTCGGAACGGCTTATGCCAGGCAGTTGTGCAGAAAGAGGCCTTCGCGAAAGGATATCTGGCATCTGGACGAGGTGGTGATTTCCATCGGCGGCCGCAAACATTGGCTCTGGCGTGCCGTTGACCAAGACGGTTACGTTCTCGACGAGATCGTTCAAGGCCGCCGCGATACCCAAGCCGCCAGGCGATTGCTGGTCAGGCTGCTGAAGAAGCAAGGCCTGACGCCGAAGCGGATCGTCACCGACAAATTGCGCTCATATGGTGCTGCAAGACGGGAGGTGATGCCCGCCGTCGAACATCGATCGCACAAGGGCCTGAACAATCGAGCCGAGAATTCTCACGTGCCGCTTCGAAAACGGGAGCGGATGATGCAGGGATTTCGATCCGTCGGCGGCTTGCAACGGTTCATATCGATCTTTTCGGCACTCCGAAATCTCTTCGTCCCCCCGCACCAGAAAAACTCAGCCCTCGCCATCCACATCCATCGGATCCGCGCAATGGCGCAGTGGAAAGCCGTGACCGGCGCAACCGCCTGACGTCTCACACAAGCGCCTTGTTCCGACCTTGATCAAATAACGTGACATCGCCCCTTCCGCCAAAAGGCAGAGCTTGAGCAACGAGCCGCCGGAAGCTTAGTTCATGACGCCATGGCCCGTAAGGAAGGCTTCGGTTTTGGCACTGTTGTGCGAGTGGCTTGCGACCGCCGTCAGTTCGGCACCCCGCATGCGCACGCGGATGGCTGGCGGTGTTCGAGCCCCCACGCCGCGTCGAGCAAGAGCTTCTCCGCTCTACCGCCGTCGGCGACATAGGCGCAGCGCTGCGCGGGGGCATAAACGATGCCGGCTACGGGAACATTGCCCTCGATGAGGGCAATGTTGACGGTGAAGTCGTGACGGCGGTTGATGAATTCCTTCGTGCCGTCCAGCGGATCGACGAGAAAGAACGTGCCGCCGCTGATATCCGGAACGCGGCCGGAGCAGACGGACTCCTCGGCAACCACGGGGATCTGCGGAAACGCCGCCGCAAGTCCCTCCAGAATCATTGCCTCCGCTCGTCGGCTTCCGTGACGGGCGACTGGTCCTCCTTGTAGCAGACCTCGGGACCTGCGTCGTAGACCTCGATAATCGCCGCGGCCGCGTCGAGCGCTATGCGCTCGAGCATTTCGCAAAAGGCCGTCATTTGCTCTCCATCCTCCGCTCGAGGAATTCCTCGATCGCAAGCGCCAGATCGGACGGTTCCTGGCCGACGGTGCGTATATGAAGTTCCGGGTTTTCCGGGGCTTCATAAGGTGAGGATACGCCGGTGAAATTCGCGATCCTCCCGGCGAGCGCCTTTTCATAGAGGCCCTTCGGATCGCGGCGTGCGCACTCGTCGAGCGGCGTATCCACGAAGATCTCGATGAACTCGCCCTCGTCCATCAATTCCCGCGCCATCCGCCGCTCGTCGCGGAACGGTGAGATGAAGGACACGAGCACGATCAGACCGGCATCGGCCATGAGCTTGGCCACCTCCGCCACGCGGCGGATGTTCTCGACCCGGTCCTCTTCGGTAAAGCCGAGATCCCGGTTCAGGCCGTGGCGTACATTGTCGCCGTCGAGCAGGTAGGCATGTTTGCCCTGGGCGTGGAGTATCCTGTCGAGCTCGTTCGCGATGGTCGATTTTCCCGAGCCGGAGAGCCCGGTGAACCAGAGCACGGCCGGGAGCTGGTTCTTCAAGGCGCTGCGCGCGCTCTTGTTGACCTCGAGCGCATGCCAGTGGACGTTGTCTGCGCGCCTGAGCGGAAAATCGATCAACCCTGCGCCGACGGTGGCGTTCGTCACGCGGTCGACGATGATGAAATTGCCCGTCGCCCGGTTGTCCGTATAGGCATCGAAGGCGATCGGCGCCTGCGTCGAGATGTTGCAAACACCCACTTCGTTCATCTGAAGCGATTTCGCGGCCTCGCGGATGCAGCTGTTGATGTTCACCTGGTGCTTGAGCGCGGTAACCATGGCACTGACGCTGTCGGTCTCCGTTCGCAGAATGTAGCTTCGTCCCGGCAACATCGGGCTCGAGTCGAACCAGATCACATGCGCCTGGAACTGATCCGCCACGAAAGGGCGGGCACCGGGGGCGACGAGCATATTGCCGCGCGAGGCATCCACCTCGTCGGCGAGCACCAGCGTTACCGCCTCGCCCTCCCCCGCCGTCGCAAGCTCGCCGTCATAGTTGACGATCGCCTTGACCGACGTGCGCTGTCCGCTCTTTGCCACGACGACCGGATCGCCCACCGAAATTCGGCCGGAAGCAATCTGCCCGGCATAGCCACGAAAATCCGCATTCGGCCGCATGACCATCTGAACCGGGAAGCGGAATGGCTTCGCCTGGTCCATCGGATCCAGCTCGACCGCCTCCAGATATTCCAGCAGCGCCGCCCCCCTGTACCAGGGCGTATTGGCGGAAGCCGAGATGACGTTGTCCCCGTCCCGCGCCGAAATCGGGATCGGACGGATGCTGGCGAAGCCGAGCTCTTTCGCGAAAACCATGTAGTCGGCGACAATTTCCTCGTAGACCTGTTGCTGGAAACCGACGAGGTCGATCTTGTTGACGGCCAGCACGACATGGCGGATGCCTAGCAGCGAAGCGATGTAGGAATGGCGCCGCGTCTGCTGGAGGATGCCCTGCCGGCTGTCGATCAGGATGATGGCGAGGTCCGCCGTCGAAGCGCCGGTCACCATGTTGCGCGTATATTCCTCGTGGCCGGGCGTGTCGGCAACGATGAACTTGCGCTTGGACGTCGTGATATAGCGATAGGCGACGTCGATGGTAATGCCCTGTTCGCGCTCTGCCTCGAGCCCGTCGAGAAGCAGGGCAAGGTCGATCTCCTTGCCGTTTGCGGCACCGGGAGAGCCGACGCGCCCGAGATTGGCGAGCTGGTCCTCGAAGATCAGTTTCGCGTCGTAGAGCAGGCGCCCGATAAGGGTCGATTTTCCATCGTCCACCGAGCCGCAAGTGAAAAATCTCAGGATCGACTTGTGGTCGTGCTGGGCCAGATGTGCTTCAATGTCATGCGGCGGTATGGATTGAACATACGACATCAGAAGTAGCCCTCCCGCTTCTTTTTCTCCATCGCCCCGACTTCATCCGTGTCGATCAGGCGGCTCTGCCGTTCAGACGTTCGCACCGTCAGCATTTCCCGCAAAATGTCCGGAACCGTGGCGGCCTCGGACTCGACCGCTCCGGTCAGCGGATAGCAGCCGAGGGTCCGGAAGCGAACCTGCTGCTCCAGAACCTTCTCATCCGGCTGGATCGGCATCCGCTCATCGTCGACCATGATCAGCATGCCGTCACGCTTGACGACCGGACGCCGGGCCGCGAAGTAGAGCGACACGATCGGGATTTCCTCGCGCAGGATGTATTGCCAGATGTCGAACTCGGTCCAGTTGGAGAGCGGGAAGATACGCATCGTCTCCCCCTGGCCGACGCGCGTGTTGTAGGTCTTCCACATTTCCGGGCGCTGGCGCGTCGGATCCCAGCCGTGTTGGAGACTGCGAATGGAGAAAATGCGCTCCTTGGCCCGCGACTTCTCCTCGTCCCGCCGCGCACCTGCGAGAGCCGCGGTGAAACCGTATTTCTCCAGCGCCTGCCGGAGCCCCATCGTCTTCATGACGTGGGTGTGCACGTTCGAGCCGTGCGTGAATGGACCCATGCCCTGGTCCACCCCATCCTGATTGACGTGAACGAGGAGATCGAAGCCGAGCTCTCGCGGCATCCGGTCGCGGAACTCGATCATCTCCCGAAACTTCCATTTGGTGTCTACATGCAGGAATGGAAAAGGCGGTTTGGCGGGGTAGAACGCCTTCATCGCCAGATGCAGCAATACCGAGGAGTCCTTGCCGATCGAGTAAAGCACGACCGGGTTAGAGAATGTTGCAACGACTTCTCGAATGACATGGATCGCTTCGGCTTCAAGCCGACGGAGATGAATAAGAGTCAATTTATCGCCTTGCGTTTACTAGGTAATCATTCGACTTACGCTATATGGCCGTTCCCTTGGAATGACGTCTCCCTATACATCTTCCCGAATACCAGAACTGCATTCATGCCGCCCATGCTAAGGCGTTGCTCATGGCGACGCGCACCCGCGTCCCAGCCGGCCGAAGCCGACGCCCCCACGGTCGCGCCGAAGCGATGCGCATTTTCCTCATCGCAGGAAAGGCTGGGCCATCGCATAGCTTTCTACACATCGGAAATTTTCTACGTGAGCGGAGTTCCCCCGCACCTACTCCGTGCGACAAGGCAGCCGATCCGATCTGGTTTAAGACGTGCTATGCCCGCGCAAATCAATATCTCCCCTGGCGCATGACCGTGCTCAAATCATTGCCATGCCGCCGTTCACGTGTATGGTCTGGCCGGTGACGTAGGCCGCTTCATTGGAAGCGAGATACGCGACCGCGGACGCGACTTCGGCGCTGGTGCCGATGCGGCGGGTGGGGATCGCCGCCATGATCGTCTCTTTCTGCTTGCGATTGAGCTTGTCGGTCATAGCCGATTCGATAAAGCCCGGGGCGACGCAGTTGACGGTAATGTTGCGTGTGGCGATCTCCTGCGCCAGAGACTTGGAGAAGCCGATCATACCGGCCTTGGAGGCGCAGTAATTGGTCTGGCCAGGATTGCCGGTCACGCCGGCGAGCGAAGTGATGTTGATGATGCGGCCATTCCGGCGGCGCATCATCGGACGGGTGAGCTCCCGAGTTAGCTGGAACACCGCGGTGAGGTTGACCTCCAGGACACAGTCCCAGTCGGCGTCTGACATGTGCACGAACAGGCCGTCCTTGGTGATGCCGGCATTGTTGACGAGGATGTCGACGCCTTCGAGATCGGCCTCCGCCTTCAGAGCGAGCGCCTTGACCTCGTCACGATGCTCCAGATTAGCTGGGAACAGCTTGACGCGGTCCCCGAGCTCAGCGGCAAGCATCTCCAATTTCTCAACGCGGGTACCGTGCAAGCCGACAATAGCACCCTGCGCATGCAGCGCGCGGGCGATCACCTCGCCGATACCTCCCGATGCGCCGGTGACGAGCGCCTTACGGCTGGTCAATTCGAACATGTCTTATCCTCTTCTCAATCATGCAGGCTGATGAATTCGGTTAAGCCGCCGCGCCCAGAACTCCTCGCGGGGGGCTGGTTCGCCCGAGCACTCAAGCGCCAGCGGTGCCGCCTACTAACGGCGGCGACATCGCGGTTGATGCGCCGCGCCAGGCCAGACAGTACCTTAGCGGCACCGCTTTTAGATCGTCGAGCCGCCGTTCGGAGGGGAGATTCATTCCACCGCTGAAGCCGGTACATTCGCCCTGGCAACGTGCCGCTTCTTCTCCCGTCGAGGCCAGCGCCGACGTGCTTCGACCGGCGAATCACCTCAATCTGATGCTTCGTCACAGGACTTCACTTGGTGCTTGCACTAAGACTTGCACCCTCAGCCTACATCAGCAACGGGTCATCACCGGCGAGATACGGCGATCCCGCAAGCACCTGAAGGGGTGATCTTTTCAGGAGGCATGTCTTCTACACCTTCCTGAATGCCAGAACTGCGTTCATGCCGCCCATGGCGAAGGCATTGCTCATGGCCACGCCCACCCTGCGCTCGCGCGGCACGTTTGGCGTGACATCGAGATCACAATTGGGGTCTGGCTCACGATAGTTGGCGGTCGGCGGCACGACGCCCTCTTGGATCGCCATCACACAGGCGATCATTTCAAGCGCACTCGCTGCCCCGAGGCAATGGGCGTGGGTGGACTTGGTGGACGAGACGGACAGCGAATTAGCGTGGTCACCGAAGACGCGCCTGATCGCCGCCGTTTCCATTTGATCGTTGGCCTTGGTGCCGGTGCCATGCGCGTTGAGGTAGTCCACGTCCTCGGCATTCAGTCCGGCATCGGCCAGGCAAGCGCGCATCGCCGCCTCCGGCCCGTGGACAGCCGGCGCGGCGATGTGGGAGGCATCGCCGGAAAGGCCGACGCCAGCGACCTCGGCAAGTATTCTTGCACCGCGGGCAGCGGCATGTTCATAGCTTTCCAGCACCGCCATACCGGCACCCTCGCCCACTACCACGCCCTTCCTGTCGGCGGAGAAGGGTCGGCAAGTATCCGGAGCGAGTACCCGCATGGCTTCCCATCCCTTCAGTACCATCCAGACGAGTGGCGCGTCGCTGCCTCCGGCAAGCATGACGTCGGCCCGGCCGCACTTGATCTGGTCTACCGCCGAAGCGATCGCATGGTTGCCCGAAGCACAGGCGGAGGTGACGCCAAAGACCGGGCCGCGCAGGCCGAGGCTCATACTGACTTGGCAGGCAGCGGCACTCGGCATCGTCTTTACGCCAAAGAAGAGTTCGGTGCGCGTCGCTCCGCCCAAAAGGAGCGTACGGTAGGCTTTTTCGGTCGCGTCCCAGCCGCCGAAGCCGGAGCCGACTGTCGCGCCGAAGCGATGGGCATTTCCTTCATCCCAGGAAAGTCCGGCCTGTCGCATGGCTTCGTGCGCTGCAAGCACGGCAAGCACGCTAAAACGATCCATGGAGACGAGCTGCCTGCGGTCAATGTCGTGCTCAGGCAACGCCTTGATCTCGGCGCCGATCATGCCCTTCAGCTCATGAAGCTCTGAATTGACAATCGGGCCGATAGCGGAGCGGCCTTCGCGCATCCCCGTCCAGAGGGAAGCGGCGTCGGTGCCTAGTCCGCACAGCCCGCCCATTCCGGTGATGACGACGCGCCTGTCCATCAAGCCACCTTAACAAGCAAGCCGCGCATGGCTTCCACCATGTCGCCGACATTCTGGAGATCCGACCACGCCTCGGCCGTGTTCATTTCGATCTTGATATCGTAGGCTTGCTCCAGGTCCCAGAGCACGTCCGCTAATCCCAGTGAATCAATACCGAGCGCGGTCAGTTCGGTGGCAGTCGTTATTTCGCCGACAATGGATGCGGTCATTCCCTCGCCGCTCTCCGATTCGACGCGTTTCTTGACTATGGCAATGATTTCCGTTGCGAGTTGGTCTACCATTCGAGTGCCTTCCAGCTTGTGTTTCGACGTGGACGCGGCTCAATTCCTGAGGCTGCCCCCCCATCGTGAAAATTGCCACCAGACTTGCACGACTGGGCAAGGCCGATGCCTATAAGGGCCGGAGGAGTTCCGGCTTCTGTGCCGCGTAGGCTCCGATGACGAAAGAAAGTCGCCGGCTTCCCAGGCGTGTGGAGCTTTGCTATGTAGCAACTGCTAAGATTGGTAAAATCGATTGTTTGGATGAAATCCATTCGTTCGATGGATACTGCAAGCTGGCGCTAGAAGCGCCTTCGTCGGCGATGTCACGTTATTTGATCAAGGTCGGAACAAGGCGCTTGTGTGAGACGTCAGGCGGTTGCGCCGGTCACGGCTTTCCACTGCGCCATTGAGCGGATCCGATGGATGTGGATGGCGAGGGCTGAGTTTTTCTGGTGCGGGGGGACGAAGAGATTTCGGAGTGCCGAAAAGATCGATATGAACCGTTGCAAGCCGCCGACGGATCGAAATCCCTGCATCATCCGCTCCCGTTTTCGAAGCGGCACGTGAGAATTCTCGGCTCGATTGTTCAGGCCCTTGTGCGATCGATGTTCGACGGCGGGCATCACCTCCCGTCTTGCAGCACCATATGAGCGCAATTTGTCGGTGACGATCCGCTTCGGCGTCAGGCCTTGCTTCTTCAGCAGCCTGACCAGCAATCGCCTGGCGGCTTGGGTATCGCGGCGGGCTTGAACGATCTCGTCGAGAACGTAACCGTCTTGGTCAACGGCACGCCAGAGCCAATGTTTGCGGCCGCCGATGGAAATCACCACCTCGTCCAGATGCCAGATATCCTTTCGCGAAGGCCTCTTTCTGCACAACTGCCTGGCATAAGCCGTTCCGAATTTGCGACCCCATCTCCGGATCGTCTCATGGGAGACGACGATACCGCGCTCCAGCAGCATCTCCTCGACCATCCTCAGGCTCAAAGGGAACCGAAAATACAGCCAGACCGCACGGGCGATGATCTGCGGTGGAAAGCGGTGGTTCTTGTAGCCTACGGCCGGACTGTTCATCCCAACCCATTATCCGACAACCGTTAAGCCGCTGACAACGTGACATCACCCGCGGATCTATTTGCGATATAGATCGGTATCGGCGGTCTTTTGCCCTGGCCAAGGTCAAGCGATATCGCACGCTGGAGATGCGTTGGGTCTGTGGGCGTATCACTTGGCGCAGATCGTCGGGCATCATGATGTATCGCACCGGAAGGATGAAGGTCGGAGCGGCGCAACTGGGGCAACGTTGACACCTGTCCTACGCATGGGACGCTGGCAATCGGGGCATTCGTAGGACTGCCCGTGCTGTGATTTGGCGGGATGGGGTTGCCCGCCTGTTGGTGATGGCTGGCCGAGGAGGCTCCTGCAGAGACCGACACGATCCCGTCGATGGCGATTAGCGAGAAAGCCGAAGTGGCGCATGCGGTGGAAGCCGTCAGGAAGCACATGAAGGAGAAAGCGCCGGATGAACTCGTGCGGGTGAAGGCGCATGATCTTCTCACGGTCGCGACCATTGCCACGGTAATCCTTCCATCGGAAGGCAACATGGTCGTCATCGACATCGACGATGCGGCTGTTGGCGATCGCGACACGATGGGTATACCGACCGAGATAGGCAAGCACCTGGTCCGGCCCGCCGAAAGGTGGCTTCGCATAGACGACCCATTCGATTCTGCGAGCACACGCGAGATGGCGGGTGAACGCGTCGTCGTCGTTGAGATGGGTGAGTTCGTTGGAGAAGCGGAGTTCACCATGAGCGAAGGCTTCAGCAAGCGCAGTCAGAAAGAGCCGCCGAAACAGACGCGACAGCACGCGAACAGGCAGAAAGAAACCCGGTCGGCACGCGACCCACCTTGATCTGTCGGGCGAGAGACCGCCGCCCGGCACGACGCAATGGACATGGGGATGATGGGTCATCGCCTGGCCCCAGGTGTGAAGTACGGCGGTGACGCCGATCTCGGCGCCCAGCCATTTGGAATTGGCGGCGATCGTCTGCAGCGTCTCGGCCGAGATCCGCATCAGCAACGCATAGACGACCGCCTTGTTGTGGAAGGCGATCTCGGCGATGCCAGGTGGGAGTGTGAAGACCACATGAAAGTATGGGACCGGCAAGAGATCGGCGACGCGGGCCGCAACCCACTCCCTGCGGGCCGCGCCCTGGCACTTCGGGCAGTGGCGATTGCGGCAGGAATTATAGGAGATGCGGGTCCTGCCGCAGTCATCGCAGGCATCGACGTGACCACCAAGCCTGGGTGTGCGGCAGGCTTCGATCGCGCCCATGACGCGTCGTTCGCCGCGGCCAAGATGGCCGGCGTTCTCTCGCCTGTAGGAGCCTCCATGTCGTCGAAAGATGTCGGCGACTTCGAAGGTAGGGCGCAACCGATTACGATTCCGGCGGTGTCACCTCCAGCCGTAACCGATCGAGCGGGCTAGCTGTCGACCGGATCGTGTCGGTGGAAACCTGCGTATAGTGTGCCGTGCTCGACAGATGGGCATGGCCGAGCAGGACCTGGATGATCCGGATATCGGTGCCATTCTCCAGCAGGTGAGTGGCAAAGGGATGCCGCAACGTATGCACGGTAACGCGCTTTGAAAGGCCTGTTGCCGAAACCGCCGACCGACAGGCGGCGTTTAACACTGTCGGTTCGATCGGCTTGTCAGCATCACGCCCTGGAAAAAGGAAAGCCGTGGGGCGCGATAGACGCCAATAGCTGCGCAGGATCCCGAGTAGTTCGGTTGACAGCATAACGTATCGGGCTTTGGCGCCTTTACCATGGCGAACATGCATCACCATGCGGGAGCTGTCGATATCCTCGACCTTCAGTCCGCAGACCTCACCGACCCTGAGGCCAGCGGCATAAGCCGTAGTCAGCGCCACGCGCGCCTTCAGACTGGAGACGGCCTCAAGAAAATGCGCCACTTCGTCCGCCGACAGAATAACGGGGAGCTTCCGTGGCTCGCGCGCGTACGGGATCCGCTCGGGGACATCATCCTGACCCAGAGTGATCCCATAGAAAAACCGAAGAGCGCATACAATCTGGTTCAACGATGCCCAGGATATCCCGGTTGAGACGAGGTAAACCTGGAAGCTACGAATATCGTCAAGATCGAGCCGATCAGGCGATCGGTCGAAATAGCGGCTGAACTTCCGTACAGCGTTGATGTAGGATCGTTGGGTTGCCGGGGAAAGATTGCGGACCGTCATGTCCTCGATCATCCGGCGACGAAGAGGGCTTATCTCAGCCATCGGGGCCTCCTGCCTGAAGGGTGGGTTGCAACACAACCATCCTCTCAGTCAGGGGGCTCTCGTCAAAGCCCGCCTCAAATCGCCGCGATTAGCGGCTTAGTTCAATCACATGGGAAAATCTCATTCTGTTGATCTTCGCCAGCGTGTCGTTGCCATGGTTGCCAGCGGTCAGTCACGACGCGCCGCAGCTCGCCATTTCGGTGTCAGCGACAGCTCTGCGATCAAACTGATCCAGCGTCGTGAGCGGACTGGCACCATAGCCCCCGCCCGACAAGGCAGACCACCAGGCAATGGAAAGCTATCGGCCTATCGCGATTTCCTGGTCGCGCAGGTCGAGGCCAAGCCTGATATCACCATGCCGGAGCTGGCCCGCCGTCTTGAGGAGAAACATGCTGTTGTTGTGCCGCCATCGTCTTTGTCGCGCTTTTTGATATTGCAGGGCTTCACATATAAAAAAACAGCTGATGGCATCGGAACGCGGACGCGCTGATGTGCGTCGGGACCGTGATTTTTGGATTGGAAAACGCCAACCCAGAATGCGACTTGAACCGCATCGGCTTGTTTTCCTGGACGAAACCTCGGTGAACACGAAGATGGTGAGACTGCGCGGCCGCTCTCAACGCGGCAATCGCCTCGCCATGGATGCGCCGTTCGGCCACTGGGGGACACAGACATTCGTTGCAGGTTTGCGATGCTTCGGCCTGACCGCACCCTGGATTATCGACCGGCCGATGAACCGCGCCATTTTGATACCTATGTCGAAACGCAACTGGCTCCGACCCTCAATCGAGGCGACGTGGTCGTCCTTGATAATCTCTCGGTTCACAAAAGTGCCAAAGCTGCAGGCTTGCTCAAACAGGCCGGTGCGTGGTTCCTCTTCCTACCGGCTTATTCGCCCGATTTGAATCCGATCGAAATGGCCTTCGCCAAGATTAAAGCCCACCTGAGAGCCGCAGCGGCCAGAACGTTCGACGCCCTCTCGGACGCACTCGGTTCAATCTGCAATCTCTTCGACACCGATGAATGTCGAAACTATTTTACAGCCGCAGGCTATGGGTTCGATTAATCGTACGATGCTCTAGCTGTGGAGCCTCAACAGGTTGTTCCCGGTCAGACCGAGTCGGCTGATAGGTGGTTTTGAGCCGATACTGCCATGAGGTCTATGCCAATTGTAGCGGTGAAGCCATCGCGGCAGTTCGGCGGTGCGTTCGTCTGAGGTTGTAGGCGCGAGCGTAGGCCCATTCGCGCAAGCTTGTCTGAATGAAGCGCTCGGCTTTCCCGTTGGTCCTGGGAGTATAGGGCTTGGTGAAGATCTGGCGCAGGCCGAGACGCTTGCAGGCTGCCCGAAAAGTCTTTGACCGGTAGCAGGAACCGTTGTCGGTCATCACTCGCTGCACTTTGACGCCGAGACTGGCGTAATAAGCAACGGCGGCCTCAAGGAAGGCGACAGCGCTCTTCTTGCGCTGGTCGGGCATAACTTGGACGAAAGCGCCGCGCGAGGCATCGTCGATGCAGACATGGACGAACTCCCAGCCAATGCCGATGTGACGGTTGACCATGCCAGTTTGTCGTCCGGTGATGCGGTGTCCGACGGAGCCGATCCGGCCGAGCTTCTTGATATCAAGATGAATGAGTTCGCCGGGATGCTCCCGTTCATAGCGGCGCACGGGCTCCGGCTCCAACGCGCTCAGCTTATTCAAGCCCAACCGGCGCAGAATACGGCTCACCGTCGCTGGCGAGACGCCGGCCTCAGCGGCGATCTGTTTGCCCGTCCAGCGTTGGCGGCGCAGCCGTTCGATCGTTTCGACTATCGCCGCAGGCGTCGGCCGGCGCAGTCGATGAGGCCGGGAGGAGCGATCATGCAATCCTGCCAATCCTTCGCGGCGATATCGGTCTATCCACTTCCGAATGGTCCGCAGACAGACGCCTGCGGCTTTGGCCACGGCCTCCGGCGTCTGCCCGCTCTCTACCTGCCTTACAATTCGCTCTCGACCGCGCGGCGTCAGCCGGGCATTCTTGTGGATGTTCATCCGGTCCTCCGAGAATCACTGAAGCTTCGACAACCTCAGCTTTCCCGGTCTGGGCCGGATGGACAACCTACTGAAAGCTCACATCTAGCTAGCCTTTTGCCCTTTGAAGCGCATGTCCGGCAGTCATTCATAACGTGGATGGGCTTGATCGAAACAAACGATTTCATCAATCGAACGAAATCTTGCATGGACAAAAGCACCTTACGCGCACCGATAAGGAGAAAATCCTCCATGTTCCCTGACGAAAGTGAATTGCAACTGCCCGACCATGTGGAGCGGTTCGAGGCTGGTCGTGACCCCCACGTTCTTGAGCTGCGAAGTCTTACCGGCGAACCAGCTGCCCAGCGGGTGCGCGTGGCGGGCTTATTGCCCTTTGCAGATGTAGTCGTCCCGTCTGGGCCGCGGCTTGGGTACCCGGCCGGACGCGTCGCCCTGCAACATCAGCGCGATTTGCAGATATGTTGTATTGCCGTGCTTCTTGTCAATGTCCGGTTTGTCCGACGCCCTATGCGAGTTCCTGCACAAAAGAACGCGTCATCGGGTGCGGCCGGGGAGCAGACGACCAGCGCAGCACTCGCCTGGCGATGGTGTAGCGACATCAGGCCAGTCCACGGTGCGGTATCATTCGTGAACAACCGCCCGTTCGCATCGATAACGCCACTCGGCAGTCATTGACGCCGCGCTGGAAATGAAAACGACATCGCCAGGAAGTCGGCCGCCGCTGAAACGTTCGAAGATGCACCCAATCTCCTCGGCGTCACGGAACACGGGCGCCACGATCGAGCATCTCATGCGGATCCAGGCGGACCGATATGAGGCCTCTTTTGAGGCCGATGATGTCCGAAACAGGCGTTTGCAGCAGCAAGCGGCAACACGGCCTTCTTATACGGAAACAGTCTGAGGAGGCCAGTTTGGCTTTCCCGTCACAATGTGGAGAAACAGATGCTTTTTCTAGGGATTAGCGGCGGACTTGACCAAGTCCATGAAAACCGATTCGAGCTTCCGAACACCTCTGTGCACGATGGCGCCGCGGTGCTCGTTCGAGACGGACAGGTGATAGCCGCCGTAGAAGAGGAACGCCTCAATCGGATCAAACACTCCAACAAGCTCCCAAGTCGTTCGATTCAATACTGTCTTTCAGCGGCGGGGATTCAGCTCAGCGACATTGATCGTCTCGCGATCTACGCTAGCGAGCCCTATGTCAACGCCATGGTTGGTGAGATGTCCAATTCCCATCCGGACATTCTCTCCATTCCGGATGCTAAAGTGTTGGTGCAGGATCTGTTAGCGCGTGAGTTCGGTACTAAGTTGGACGGTTCGCGTATTTCATTCGTGAGTCATCATCAGGCGCACGCCGTGAGCGCTTTTGCAATGTCGGGCTTCGATCAGAGTCTCATTCTAGCAATTGATGGCTGTGGTGATTTTCTATCGGGACTCTTGGCAGTAGGAGCTGGCACAGAAATTACGCAACTGGAAGCTTTTCCCGAGAACAATTCTCTTGGACTGTTTTATCTCGAGACGATCCGTTATCTCGGCTACGGCATGTTCGATGAATATAAGGTGATGGGACTCGCCCCCTACGGCGATCCCGCGCCCTATCGCGAGCTCTTCGAGCACTTTTACGACCTCTCCGCCAACGGTGGCTACCGTGTTTATCTCGACCGCATCGGTCCGGCGTTGCTCCGCAATATCGAGGTCAGGCGAAAGGGGATGCCGTTTACCCAGCAGCATCGAGATGTGAGTGCATCACTGCAGGAAACGCTGGAGCGGATCGTGTTCCACATTCTCCGGCATCACCGTGAGGCCACCGGTATGAAGCGGTTGTGTCTGGCTGGGGGGGTAGCCCACAACTGCACGATGAACGGTAAGCTGCTGTATTCAGGGCTTTTCGAAGACATCTTCGTGCAACCCGCGTCTCACGACGCCGGTTGTGCCTTAGGCGCTGCGCTGATGGTGTCTAACGAGATGGGCCGTCCCGCGCCCCGAGAGCGACTGCAGGAGGTCTATTGGGGTCCTGATCTCGGCAGCGACTGCGCCGTGCAGCAGGAACTGAATGCATGGGCCGGACATCTCCAGGTTGAACGCTCTGATGACGTGGCAACTAGTGCAGCCGACTGGATCGCCGACGGCGCCGTGATCGGTTGGGTGCAGGGTCGTTCGGAGTTCGGGCCACGTGCGCTGGGCAACCGTAGCATTCTTGCCGACCCTCGGCCGGCCGCAAACAAGGACCGGATCAATGCGATGGTCAAGAAGCGCGAAGGCTATCGGCCGTTCGCGCCATCTGTGCTGCAAGAAGACGCGAGCGAATTCTTCGACCTCCCGGATGGCAGGGACGAATTTCCATTCATGAATTTCGTCGTTCGCGTGCGTGACTCAAAACGCGCCTTGCTCGGTGCTATTACGCACGTCGACGGTACGGCTCGCCTGCAAACAGTATCGCGCAACGCCAATCCCGCTTACTGGGAGCTCATCAATGCATTCAAGAAGCGGACAGGCACCCCAATTTTGCTTAATACGTCCTTTAACAACAATGCCGAACCGATCGTGGATTCGGTTGCAGACGCGATTGCCACATTTTTGACGACAGAGCTGGATGGACTTGTGGTCGGGCCGTTCCTGGTCAAAAAGCGGGCCGCAACGCTGCAGGATTGGACTGCGCTCGCGGTTTCATTGCCGCCTTATATGTCGCTCCATCAAGTCCGCGCTTATACAGCGGTAGATCGTCAGGAGACAGTCTGCGAGATCCGTACGAGCCACTCCAACCGTGACAGTGTGCGAATTTCACATGACTTGTTTGATCTGCTGATGCGGATTGAGGGTGAATCCGTGCTTGGAGATCTCCTCGATGCAATTGGGCCGCATCAGGCTAAGCGTGAAGGTCTGATGAAGGGCCTGCAACGACTGTGGGAGCAGCGCCTCGTTCGGTTGCATCCCTCACGAGCTGTTCACGTCCACCGAAACTGCGATAAAACGCCGGATCAAGTGTCCGTCCGGTGAGTTTCTGAATCGGCAGAAATCGGTTAGGGCATAGACTCATAACGACCTGTTCCAGATGCGTGTTGCGGGTGATGTCACGTTGTCAGCGGCTTAACGGTTGTCGGATAATGGGTTGGGATGAACAGTCCGGCCGTAAGCTACAAGAACCACCGCTTTCCACCGCAGATTATCGCGCGTGCGGTCTGGCTGTATTTTCGGTTCCCTTTGAGCCTGAGGATGGTCGAGGAGATGCTGCTGGAGCGCGGTATCGTCGTCTCCCATGAGACGATCCGGAGATGGGGTCGTAAATTCGGAACGGCTTATGCCAGGCAGTTGTGCAGAAAGAGGCCTTCGCGAAAGGATATCTGGCATCTGGACGAGGTGGTGATTTCCATCGGCGGCCGCAAACATTGGCTCTGGCGTGCCGTTGACCAAGACGGTTACGTTCTCGACGAGATCGTTCAAGCCCGCCGCGATACCCAAAGCCGCCAGGCGATTGCTGGTCAGGCTGCTGAAGAAGCAAGGCCTGACGCCGAAGCGGATCGTCACCGACAAATTGCGCTCATATGGTGCTGCAAGACGGGAGGTGATGCCCGCCGTCGAACATCGATCGCACAAGGGCCTGAACAACCGGGCCGAGAATTCTCACGTGCCGCTTCGAAAACGGGAGCGGATGATGCAGGGATTTCGATCCGTCGGCGGCTTGCAACGGTTCATATCGATCTTTTCGGCACTCCGAAATCTCTTCGTCCCCCCGCACCAGAAAAACTCAGCCCTCGCCATCCACATCCATCGGATCCGCGCAATGGCGCAGTGGAAAGCCGTGACCGGCGCAACCGCCTGACGTCTCACATAAGCGCCTTGTTCCGACCTTGATCAAACAACGTGACATCGCCTCCGGGACAGCATTTCCGCTAATTCGCGGACAGCGATTCCGGTAAATCCCGGACAGTCTTTCGGCGATTAAAACATCGACTTTCGCGCGCGCCGTTTTGCCATTCTGAGCCTCGATTTGAACGAGGGGCTGATGAATGGCGAGACGGAAGCAGGCGAGGCTTACGAGTGTGAAGGACATTCGATCGATATTGCGGCTGACGCACGAACAGGGGCTTTCGGTTCGTGCGATATCGGAACGGCTGAAGATCAGCAAAACGACCATTTCGACCTATCTGTTGCGGGCGCGTGAGGCCGGGCTGACGGGCTGGCCGTTGCCGCCTGGGCTTGACGAGGACGCTGTTTTGCAGCGCCGCCTGTTCCATCGTCGCGGCCGCCCGCCCCAGGACATGCACGAGCCCGACTGGGGCAAGATCGCCAGTGAACTGAAGCGAAAGGGCGTGACGCTGACGCTGTTGTGGCAGGAATATCGCGAGCGGCACCCCAACGGTTACGGATACACCTGGTTCTGCGAGCGTTTCGCCGCTTTCGAACAGCGCGCCAGCGCCACCTTCCGCAATCGCCACACTGCCGGCGCGGCGATGCAGACCGACTACGCCGGCCACACCGTCCCGGTGATCGATCCGGCGACGGGCGAGATCCGGTCGGCGCAGATCTTCGTCGCGGTTCTGCCGGCCTCCTTGTACACCTTCGCCTATGCAAGCTTCACTCAACGGCTGCCGGACTGGATCGAGGGTCAGCAACGGGCGCTGAGCTTCTTCGGTGGCGTGACGAAAGCGATCGTCTGCGACAACCTCAAGGCCGGTGTTGCCAAGCCCTTGTGGTTTGAGCCGACCATCAACGCCACTTTTGCAGCATTCGCCGAGCATTACGACACGACGATCCTGCCGACCCGTCCAAAACGGCCGAAGGACAAGGCAAAGGTCGAAGGCAGCGTTCTCATCGTTGAGCGCTGGATCCTGGCGCGGCTGAGAAACGACCGCTTCTTCAGCCTCGTCGATCTCAACGTGCGGATCAGCCAGCTTCTCAACGATCTCAATAACCGGTCGATGCGACGGGTTGGCAAATCCCGACGTCAGCTCTTCGAGGAGATCGAACGCGAAGCGCTTGCACCCTTGCCGGCAACCGCATTCGAATATTCCGAATGGAAATCGGCAAAGGTTCATCCCGACTACCATGTCGAAGTCGACAAGGCTTTCTATTCCGTGCCGCACCGCCTGATCGGCCGCCAGGTCGATGTCCGGCTCACAAGCCGGATCGTCGAGATCTTCCATGATCACCAACGCGTCGCCAGCCACCGCCGGACGTCGCAGCGGGCTGGTCATGTCACCGTCAACGAGCACATGCCGAAGACACATCAGCACTATGCCAACACGACGCCGGCGAGCCTCATCAAGCAGGCTGCAAAGATTGGCCGCAACGCTGCAATCCTGATCGAGCGGCTGATGCGCGACAGGCCCCATCCCCAGCAGGGATACCGCGCCGCTCAAGGCGTTCTATCGCTCGCGCGCCGGTACGGGCCTGAGCGTCTTGAAGCCGCGTGCGCTCGGGCACTGACCATCAATGCGCTCAGCTATTCCTCCGTCAGCACCATCCTCAAATCCGGCCTCGATCAGGCGCCGCCTGTCGCCGAGCCGGTCAAGCCAGCCCCGGCGCATGGCAACATCCGCGGCAGCTCCTATTACCAGTGAAGAAAGGAAGACACTCACATGCTCACACATCCAACCCTCGACCAGATGCACGCACTCGGTCTATCCGGCATGGCGGCAGCTTATCGCGAACTGGCCAATCAAACTGAGGGCAGCGATCTCAACCGCGATGAATGGCTGGGTCTGATGCTCGACCGGGAGATGGCCGTGCGCGGCGACAAGCGCCTGACCAACCGGCTTGCAAGCGCCAAACTGCGCTTCCCCGACGCTTGCATCGAGAATATCGACTTCGCCGCCCAGCGCGGCCTCGATCGCCGACAGCTTCTCTCGCTGGCCCAAGGCGAATGGTTGAAAGCCCATGAGCACCTGATCCTGACCGGTCAAACGGGAACGGGCAAAACCTGGCTTGCCTGCGCCATCGGACGGCAGGCGGCCCGCCTCGATTATTCCGTTCTCTACGTCCGCATGCCTCGTCTCTTCGAGGATTTGGCGCTGGCACGCCTCGACGGTCGGTTTCCCCGATTGCTCGACAAACTGGCGCGCGTCCAATTGCTCATCCTCGACGATTGGGGAACCCATGCGCTCAGCGATCAGCAGCGGCTCGATCTCCTGGAAATCTTCGAAGAGCGCTACTGCAGGAAATCCACTCTGATCACCGCCCAACTGCCCGTGGCCCAGTGGCACGAGATGATCGGGGAACCGACGATCGCTGACGCCATCCTCGATCGTATCGTCCATAACGCCCATCGAATTGCGCTCGAGGGAGACAGCATGAGGAGGCAAAAACCACGACCGCTCTTGACCGAAGCGCGAAACGCCGAAATCAATAACCAATGACATCAACCAGGCGAACGAAAGTCGATCCCGCGAGACTGTCCGGGATCTAGTGAAACGACTGTCCGGGATTTACCGGAATCGCTGTCCCGTTAATCCGAAATCCGCACTTATGCCAGGCAGTTGTGCAGAAAGAGGCCTTCGCGAAAGGATATCTGGCATCTGGACGAGGTGGTGATTTCCATCGGCGGCCGCAAACATTGGCTCTGGCGTGCCGTTGACCAAGACGGTTACGTTCTCGACGAGATCGTTCAAGCCCGCCGCGATACCCAAGCCGCCAGGCGATTGCTGGTCAGGCTGCTGAAGAAGCAAGGCCTGACGCCGAAGCGGATCGTCACCGACAAATTGCGCTCATATGGTGCTGCAAGACGGGAGGTGATGCCCGCCGTCGAACATCGATCGCACAAGGGCCTGAACAATCGGGCCGAGAATTCTCACGTGCCGCTTCGAAAACGGGAGCGGATGATGCAGGGATTTCGATCCGTCGGCGGCTTGCAACGGTTCATATCGATCTTTTCGGCACTCCGAAATCTCTTCGTCCCCCCGCACCAGAAAAACTCAGCCCTCGCCATCCACATCCATCGGATCCGCTCAATGGCGCAGTGGAAAGCCGTGACCGGCGCAACCGCCTGACGTCTCACACAAGCGCCTTGTTCCGACCTTGATCAAATAACGTGACATCGCCGTCCCGGATTTAGTGAAATCGCTGTCCGGGATTCAATGGAACCCCTGTCCGCGAATTACCGAAACCCGCAGCATAAGCCGTTCCGAATTTGCGACCCCATCTCCGGATCGTCTCATGGGAGACGACGATACCGCGCTCCAGCAGCATCTCCTCGACCATCCTCAGGCTCAAAGGGAACCGAAAATACAGCCAGACCGCACGCGCGATGATCTGCGGTGGAAAGCGGTGGTTCTTGTAGCTTACGGCCGGACTGTTCATCCCAACCTATTACCAGACAACCGTTAAGCCGCTGACAACGTGACATCACCGGATCGAGACCTAATTTCGAGAAGTGAGCCTCGGCACTGCTCGGTGGCGTCCACACGATCGACCGCTCAGATAAGCCAGTCTGTGTGAGAATGTGCGCTGAACCAATCCGCGCACAGCTCGCAACCGTCGTCTTGGGGTGCTCCTGGAGAAGGCGCGTCGTCGCCCAGTCCCAGTCGATAGTGTAAGTCCCGAGCCTCGCTGACGCTCGGCAGCACGGAATCCGCAGCGGACTTAGTTTGGAACGACTTGAATTCGAAGAGGTCCACAGGGAAGTCAGAGCCCTCATCGTCGAGCGACCGGGGATCGGGCAACTTCCATACTGGAAGAAGGTCCTCCAAGTCTGACTCGTCCGGCTTCATATCCACAGGGACTTCAAAGCGCTCATCCCCGAGCAACCGTACCGCGTCCTCGGGCGACGGTTCCCAAATCTCTCGAAAAAGGTCCTCCAAGTCTGGGTCTATAGGGTTATGCATGTCGTAACTCCTTTTCTGTTTTCGGGATAGGGGCTTCATGCCCAACCCCATAGGCCTCGTCACAAGATCAAACCGCGACGAGATCGATGCAGGTCAGGTGCAGTCGTCTTATCTGCATTGAGCAACACGGTAAAATCGTTTGTTTTCATAGCACCCATTCGCGCGATGGATTGAGCTAGAGCGCGTCCGATGAAAGCAGAATCCGCGTGAGGATTCTTTTTTAGAGCTTCTGTGATCCCCTCCTCCTGTCTTTGATTTGTCGGAGGGAATATGGCCCGAGCATTGAGTGATGATCTTCGCCACCGGGTTTTGGCTGCGTCGGCTGGTGGGATGTCCGCGCGGTCGGCTGCAGCGCGGTTCGGGATCGGGATTTCGACGGCGATTGCCTGGATCGCGAGCGCCCGGCAGGGTCAGGTGAGCGCTGCCAAGCAGGGTCGACCTGGACGTTGCCGTCTCGACGATGATGAGGCTTTCATCATCGGCATGATCGAGGCGCCGAAGGACATCACGCTGAACGAGATGGTTTTGCGGCTGGAAGAGGGCCGATCCGTCTCTATCGGCCGCAGCACCCTCGACGTCTGGCTGCGCAAGCGCGGCTTCACATTCAAAAAAAGACCGCACATGCATTGGAGCAGGCGCGGCCAGACCTCCTGAAGCGGCGTCAGGACTGGTTCGATGCACAGCTTGATCTCGATCCAGCCCGCCTCGTCTTCATAGACGAGACGGGTCTTTCCACGAAGATGTCCCGGCTTCGCGGTCGCTCGCCGCGCGGAGAGCGTTGCCGATCGGGCGTTCCGCACGGTCATTGGAAAACTACGACGTTCACCAGGACGCTCAGGCTCTCCGGCATGACCGCGCCGATGGTCATTGACGGGGCGATGAACGGAGTGGCTTTCCGGGCCTATGTCGAGCAGGTTCTCGTGCCGACCCTCACGCCCGGCGGCATCGTCATGGAAAAGCTGCCGGCCCACAAGGCAGATGGCATCCGACAGGCCATAGAAACCGCCGGCTGCACGCTGACCCTATCTCCCGCTTTATAGCCCTGACTTCAACCCGATCGACAACGCCTTCTCAAAGCTCAAGGCGCTTCTGCGGCAAGGGCCGAACGCTCCGTCGACGCCCTGTGGAACACCGTTGGCGACATCGTCAAGCTCTTCGAACCGCAACAATGTGCGAACTACTTCGCAGCAGCAGGATATGACCCGGGTTAAAGTGGACGTGCTCTAATTCGAGCCTCATTGATGCTGACTCTCGGGATTCCAAAAACCGACGAATCTGAATACATAGCGCAAACAGGAGGTTTGCGATGGGGTCAGCGATTTTGTTGCGGTCAGACTTGGACGGGGACGGGTTGCGTCTTCTGGCACGGCATACAAAGGATGCCAGCCAGGCGCGTCGATTTATGATGGTGGGCTCTCGTGCTGATGCTGCTCGGCTCGGCAGAGTCACGGTGCAGATCGTGCGTCACTGGGTGGTGCGGTTCAACGCCCGTGGTCCCGACGGTTTGATCAACGGCAAGGCTCCGGGCAAACCGACGATCAACGTGCGGCCTTGGCACAAGCCGTCGAGCGTGGTCCCACGCCCTATCTCGATGGGTCGTGCGCTGGCGTCGGTGCGATCTGGCCAAATGGCTTTGGGAGGAATTCCATGTCTCGGTCTCGATGGGCTACATCTGATCGAGATATCGCGAAACGTCGCCCATGATGCGCACGCCATCCCCATTATGGACCAGAGAGTTGGCTCACGTCCAACAATCTGATGGTCTCCGAAAACATCATTATTCTGCCCTGCCGTCAAAATCGCTTGGGCAAAAACACCGTCAGCGCAGTCTCCAACACGGAAGGCGTGATCTGATCTCGGCAAAGCTTTGCCCTGCCGAAATCGAGCAATCGGTTCCGTAGAGCGGTCGAGAGGCTGCGAGCTCGCGTCAGCTAGAGATCAGGATATAACGGCGACTTAAAACGAGTGCCGGACGCGCATTCATCGAATAAAGCGCAGTGAACCTCTCGATATCGGCCGCGTCCACCTCGATCGGGTCCTGCGCTACCATCCAGTCGACGATCTCGCTGCAGGGTGGTGTGGTGAGCGACCCCTCATAGGTCCAATATTTGAGTGACGCCGGCAGCAAACCGCTCGGATCGACATCGGGAGTGCGGTCTGCTCACCGGCCGGGCCACCAGATGTTCGCTCGGCGCATGGAAATGGTACTGCACCAGCTCATAACGTTTGTCGCCGCGGCGGAGCGTGCCGCCGGGCGCGGCTTTCACCTGGATTGTGTGCCCATTGTTGAGGATCGCGCCGCCACTTTTCCAGTCTAATGCCAAGTCCGGGATATCGGCCTTGATCGCGCCCTGATGTCGAGCGGCGATTGCTGCGAACCGGCCGAACAAGCACTGTTCTCTTTGTCAAAGACACCCAGGGCTCGGGACCCGCTTCGCCTTCATAGCTCCAATGCACGCCTTCCGCTGCATAAGCGGTCTTGACGCAAAGCGGGCAAGCCGCAAGCAAGGCCAAACGTTTGATGAGCCACGCCTTTCCATATTCATTCCCTTTCGGATGAGAAGCAAACGGCGCTCGGCGGCGACCACTTGGAAGTCCACATATTAAATCCCGCTTCATAGTTCCGGGCCGTTTCGGTCGATCAGCGTGCCGGACGGCCACTCGTCCATCGAGCGTCCAAAGGGCACAACGACGACGAGCACGTCCTCGACGCGGGTGGGCGGCAGGTCGAGACGCATATCAGCGAGAGTCGACCGTACGCGGACGCCCGACACAATCGTCGCCAGACCGCCTCGGCACAGCCTCTCCATATGGTTGCGCATCGCGTGCCGCACCGTGCCGAAAGCGAATGGGACCCTAAGCTGCTGCAGCGCCGGGAACACATCGCTCAGTGAAAAGCTGATTCCGAGTCGCTCAAGATCCGGACGGACCCCATACAACCCTAGTTCGGCCACCAATAGATCGACCTCGCCAACTTTGATGAAGCGGCGCAGTATACCAATATGAGCGGCTACGCCGTGCGCGTCGTAGCCGATTGCGCGGAATTCCGGCCTCGCACCGGCCCAGCTGCTGCCGTCTTCGAATGGCTTTGTATTGAAGGCCCCAGTCCGTCCATAGCTCTCTCGGAAGAAGTCGGAGAGAGCGGCATGGTCGGCCAGTTGCAAATCGTTTTCCCAGCACAACCGCCACCGTACGTCAGAGCGCATGGACAGACCTCGTCTTTATTGCTGTTTCTTGAGGTAAGCGCCTATGCATGAAGAGCTAGTCGCATTGAGCCGACGCGACGTAGCTTGCGCGGATCACCGAAGAACCCAGCCGCGATGGACATGCGGCTTGGTTGACGCTCGGCGTACACCGGAAGGCGTACACCGGAAAATGCTCCGCGGAGCCGAAAGTGCTCCTCAGAGCTAACGCAAACATCGACAACTTCCTTCAGGGGCTTCCTTGAAATGTCAATATGCGACGTTCTGCAAAACCGGTAAAATCGTTTGTTTCGATTTGACGCATCCACACTATGGATAGCTGAAGACATGCGGTTCAAAGGCCTTGACTCGTATCCCAAACAGGAACTTCAAGAGGGCTGTCTCGCGCTTTACAAGAAAGAAAAGGCGCTGACGTACCGTGCTTCCATCCTTCATCGGCCTACTCAGGGAGCCCGTAGAACGGTGATGTCACGTTGTCAGCGGCTTAACGGTTGTCGGATAATGGGTTGGGATGAACAGTCCGGCCGTAAGCTACAAGAACCACCGCTTTCCACCGCAGATCATCGCCCGTGCGGTCTGGCTGTATTTTCGGTTCCCTTTGAGCCTGAGGATGGTCGAGGAGATGCTGCTGGAGCGCGGTATCGTCGTCTCCCATGAGACGATCCGGAGATGGGGTCGCAAATTCGGAACGGCTTATGCCAGGCAGTTGTGCAGAAAGAGGCCTTCGCGAAAGGATATCTGGCATCTGGACGAGGTGGTGATTTCCATCGGCGGCCGCAAACATTGGCTCTGGCGTGCCGTTGACCAAGACGGTTACGTTCTCGACGAGATCGTTCAAGCCCGCCGCGATACCCAAAGCCGCCAGGCGATTGCTGGTCAGGCTGCTGAAGAAGCAAGGCCTGACGCCGAAGCGGATCGTCACCGACAAATTGCGCTCATATGGTGCTGCAAGACGGGAGGTGATGCCCGCCGTCGAACATCGATCGCACAAGGGCCTGAACAACCGGGCCGAGAATTCTCACGTGCCGCTTCGAAAACGGGAGCGGATGATGCAGGGATTTCGATCCGTCGGCGGCTTGCAACGGTTCATATCGATCTTTTCGGCACTCCGAAATCTCTTCGTCCCCCCGCACCAGAAAAACTCAGCCCTCGCCATCCACATCCATCGGATCCGCGCAAGGGCGCAGTGGAAAGCCGTGACCGGCGCAACCGCCTGACGTCTCACACAAGCGCCTTGTTCCGACCTTGATCAAACAACGTGACATCGCCAGGCGCAGACATAGAAGCTCACAGTTTGTGAATCGTCTGTCCGCAATACAGGGGCCAACGCTACCGACGCCAGATGGGGTCAGCTTGTCCCTTACGTTTGTTGGAAGGGCAGCCGACACACACCAGTTTATCGTCAAACAGTTTCGCTTTGGGATGTGCGTGACATAAACAAATCCGGAAAAATAAGGAAATCGACAAGTCCACGACGGAGAAGCTCATCAGGTTTGTCGTCGAGAGCCAGCAATTCGAAGCTGATGCCGGGAGCTTCGCGAGCCACGCGTTTCGCGACCCTGTCAAAGAACACGATTGTCATGAAGTCAGAAATTATAATCCTGAAACAGCGGTCGGATTCGCCTGGAATTATTGGATTCCAAGCAATGACGGAGACCTGAATATGCGGTAGGGCCTCCCGCACGGCGGGGCAAGCGCTTCCGCACGTGGCGTTGGAATAGGTTCGCGTCCCTGCATTATTAAAGCTCGTCACCGAAATAGGCGCGCAGCCTGGCGATGGCCGCGCTCATGGCGGCTTGACTGAGGTTGATGCTGCGCCGCTGCGGTGAGCTGCGTTCGGTCATCAAAGCATTAAGCGCTACGAGGAGATTTAGATCCAGGCCCCTGAAACGCATTTGGGTTATCCATCTCTTAGATGATTGCTATTCAAACAATCAATTTTACCCCTCTCCCGGGGTGCTATTAGAAACCCACTACATTCCGTGATCAAGGCGTCGACGCAAGCTTAAGAAGCGTAGGACGGTTCCGCTTTCTACTTAAGAGTTCGTCAAACTAGCGTCACACCAGATTACCAGATCTTACCACTACTTCGATCGTGCCCGATAATAAAACAACAAACAGGAGTTTTTGCATGTCCTCGAAGGTGCAATGGAAGCTATGCTGGGAAAATGAGTTGCGACGATCAGACCACTCAGAGCTCTTTCTATCGACCTTTGGGCCGACAGGGGCATATCACGCTGAACGGTTCGAGGGCGGCGCATGATGAGCGAGTGGCCGTCCGGCACGATAATAGAACGAAATGGGCCTGAACTATGATTCAGCGCGACTGTTTACGCGAAGTGCCCGTTGCTGGCGCCGATGATCGCAGCGTTTATTTGACGTTTGACGACGGTCCTAACCCATTTTCTACGCCACAGATATTGGATGTCCTGGCTGAACACCGCGTGCCGGCCACATTTTTTGTGGTCGGTGTGTTTGCGAAAGAGCAGCCTGACCTCATCCGGCGGATCGTGGCGGAAGGTCACGACGTCGCCAACCATACGATGACCCATCCCGATCTTACGGCCTGCGAACCCCAAGATATAGAACGTGAGATAAACGAGGCGAGTAGAGCCATTCTCTCGGCGTGTCCCGAGGCTGCGGTCCGCCATATACGAGCGCCTTACGGGGCTTGGACCGAGGACGTGCTTTCCAAATCAGCGAGCGCCGGACTTGAGGCCGTCCACTGGTCGTCAGACCCGAGAGATTGGTCTCGGCCGGGCGTCGACGCGATTGTTGATGCAGTACTTTCTACTGCTCGACCTGGCGCAATCGTGCTTTTGCACGACGGCTGTCCTCCCGATGAGGTTGGGCTTTCGGGTCTGCGTGACCAAACTCTTTTGGCGCTTTCACGTCTCATCCCGGCGCTGCACAGCCGTGGTTTTGCAATTCGGTTACTTCCCTAGCATCACTGGACGACGAGAAACCATGACCCTGCTTGCTACAACCAGCATCGCCGCCATATCGATGTATGCCCTGCTCTCGACCGCTTACAAGAGCATGCAGGTCCTTTATGCTCGCCCCGCAAACGGATCAGCGGTACCGGCCAAAACAGTCGAAGCTAGTGCTCTGTCGAGTGTGGATATCATTGTACCCTCCTATAATGAGGACCCGCGCGTTCTGTCAGCGTGCCTAGCGTCCCTTGCAGACCAGAACTATCCGGGAGAGTTGCGATTTTTTGTGGTCGATGATGGTTCCAGGAACCGTGACGCAGTCATGGCTGTACGTGAAGCCTATGCATACGATCCGAGATTCAACTTCATTTTGCTACCGAAGAACGTCGGAAAGCGCAAAGCGCAGATTGCCGCGATTAGGCAATCAAGCGGAGACCTCATCCTGAATGTAGACTCGGACAGCACTATCGCGCCTGATGTGGTCGCCAAACTTGCGCGCAAAATGCAAAATTTAGTGCTGGGTGCGGCCATGGGCCAGTTGACGGCCAGCAACCGGACCGAAACATGGCTGACGCGGTTGATTGACATGGAATATTGGCTTGCCTGCAACGAAGAGCGCGCGGCACAGGCTCGCTTCGGTGCCGTCATGTGTTGCTGCGGCCCGTGTGCAATGTACCGCAGATCCGCGCTGCTCTCGCTGTTGGACCAGTACGAGACGCAGCTTTATCGAGGCAAACCAAGCGATTTTGGTGAGGACCGCCATCTGACGATCCTCATGCTGAAGGCTGGTTTTCGGACGGAGTACGTCCCAGACGCCATAGCGGCGACAGTTGTTCCGGACAAGTTGGGGCCGTATCTGCTCCAACAACTGCGCTGGGCACGTAGTACGTTCCGTGACACGTTGCTCGCGTTTCCCCTCCTACCTGGGCTCGATCGGTATCTCACGTTGGACGTGGTCGGGCAGAACCTCGGACCACTGCTTCTCGCCCTGTCGGTAGTCACAGGAGCGGGGCAGTTCATACTGACAGGCACGCTCCCCTGGTGGACGATCCTGATGATCGCCTTAATGACTCTGATACGGTGCAGCGTGGCTGCGTGTCGCGCTCGCCAACTAAGATTTATTGGCTTTTCGCTGCACACGCTTGTGAACATCTTTCTCTTACTTCCCTTGAAGGCTTATGCGTTGTGTACCTTGTCCAATAGCGATTGGCTATCGCGCGGGAGCGCGGCCAATGTGCAAGACATTAGCAGAACGCATGACGCCACCCAAGAGTCGAGGCCGGCGGCGCTTGAGGCACTTGCAGCGGCGAGTGATCGCCGCGTTTCCGCAGGTGGACGGAAATGAATGGCCAAACAGAAAATAGGGCTGAGGCGCAGGCGCAACGAAGTACAGCTTCGCGAGCAAGGGCAGAGCTTGCAGTCCCTTCTGAAACCGGAGCAAGTTTGCCGGGCTCTTGGAGCACCGCTAGCTCAGATTGAACGGGCTGGCGCACATAATGACAGTCAGGACTTTTGCTGGAGTTACCGCAGATGCTAATTGGAACACGCACGATCCGATCCACACTCTCGCCTGAGCCATTTGTAGTCCTCGGGATGCCAAGAACCGGCACGCATTATCTTGAAGAACTGCTGAACGAGCATCCGAATGTGTTGAGCAACGGCGAGCTGCTCAACACCTATGATGCGAATTGGGGCGATAAAGATCGCCTGTCAGGTAGTGACTGCGAGCTCCTTGAGCGTGCCTTCGTGCGCCACCCGACGAGAGAAAATAAGGAGGTGACGCATGTCGGCTGCAAGATCAACGAACCTCAGTTTCGCGAGCGTCCGAACTTTTTTTCCGAGCTGGCCCGCTGGCCGCTGCTTAAGGTTGTCCTTGTGGTTCGCAGGAACACCTTGGAATCTCTCAGATCGCTCGTGCAGGCAAGGCAGACCCGGAGGTGGCTTAAGTTCAGTTCCGACAAGCCGGCCGCTCCACCGCGACCCGTGAAATTGTCAATCGCCGCCTGCGAGGCCTATTTCAAAGCTGCCGAAGATTTCCACGCCCGCGTCGCAAGCGCCTTCGAGCCTACAAGCATAATTCAAATCGAATACGAGGACCTTCTTCGCGATCCTAGAGCTTGTGTGGCAACCGTCTTCAATTTCCTTGATGTTTCACCCCTAAAACTTTGGGGTCGCGGCATTCTACAACGACAAGAATCGCGCCCGTTGAGTGAAACGGTACGGAATTTCCGAGAGTTGCGGGATCACTTCGCATATGGACCTTACGCGAAATTCGTTGATCTTGATCAAGGCTGACTAGAAAAAGTGCAGGTATGTCGACCCATTCAATTCAGCAATCCAGAGTAGCAAGCAGCTCGATGGCGCTTACCCGTTCTCTACCGGGATGAAGAAAGTCGAGGGATATATCTGATGCTGACAGCGGCTCGCTCCTTAGTCCAGCGAAGGAATTCTCTCTACGCACCTCGCTGCCTGCGGGGGGTGTCGGACGAGAAAGAGTATCCACATTGGGAATTTGCTTTAGAAACAAGACTGGACGACGAGCTTGAAGACCTTTGAGATTACCCATCATAATTAATTCGCGGAACCTAAGAGCGATTATCTCAGCCGATTGGAAGCCGAGAGCGGCGATGTCACGTTGTTTGATCAAGGTCGGAACAAGGCGCTTATGTGAGACGTCAGGCGGTTGCGCCGGTCACGGCTTTCCACTGCGCCATTGCGCGGATCCGATGGATGTGGATGGCGAGGGCTGAGTTTTTCTGGTGCGGGGGGACGAAAAGATTTCGGAGTGCCGAAAAGATCGATATGAACCGTTGCAAGCCGCCGACGGATCGAAATCCCTGCATCATCCGCTCCCGTTTTCGAAGCGGCACGTGAGAATTCTCGGCTCGATTGTTCAGGCCCTTGTGCGATCGATGTTCGACGGCGGGCATCACCTCCCGTCTTGCAGCACCATATGAGCGCAATTTGTCGGTGACGATCCGCTTCGGCGTCAGGCCTTGCTTCTTCAGCAGCCTGACCAGCAAGAGGGCTCGGCCCTGAGCCCACATTTCGTGTTTGAGCATCTGCAGGGAAAACGGCGTGATGGCGATTGTCATTGTGACGGACTTGAGGTCGGCACCCTCCGGAAGAGCTGAAGGAAGTGTTTAGTGCCGCAATTCAGGCATCCCTTTCGGTTCATAGCCGCGCGCGATGTCACGTCCTCACGCTGGCTCAGTTCGATGTTGCCTGCTTAGTATCCATGGCGCGGATGGAATGCATCCAAACGTACGATTTTACTGATGGTATGAAGTGCTTCATTACCAAACACGAAACCAAACGGATAGACGCGAAATCTGCCGGCGGGCAACGTTGCGGAGAACCTTCTGACGGAGTTTTCGGCGAGAGCGGCCGGACCAGGCCCGAACAGGACACAAATGGGGAATAAGCCGTAGACGATCCGTGGCAGCGCGACAGAACCAGTTCGAGTGAGCATCACGCGATCGCCCGCCGGTTCTCGTTCCCAAAGTTCCATCACAAATGCACTCGCCGTCGGGTGCGCAGGAATGCCAGGATGCATCAACGAAGACAGCTTGCTCACCGCTCACGCGATTTCGTCCTTAGGACGAATCGAATTGCGAGCGTTAGCATCACCTGACGTATGACTGGGCGATTGTCCTGTCGAGCGCGACGGCTGTAGAGCAGGAGCAGCCATCTGGAATCTTGCCGCATACTCTGGAAGTGATTTTCGTTGAATACCAGGCTTCAGAGAAGCGCCCTACTCCTTTTTCATTCCTGATGAACCCGTAAGGACCGGTACAATGTCATACGAAGCAATCTTTAGTCTTGGCTCGGACTGCAGGCCTGCGTCCCATTTTATACGATATTTCAAAGGGCGCCCAAGTAGCTGTTTTGATTGGCTTGTGACGCCTGTGGCCTCCATCGAGAGAATACTGGCAGACGATGGAGCACAATTTGGACTTCGTGTATCTGCTTTAAATGGGACGACTGCTCTATGTGAGAATTACGGAGTTCTTTACCATCATGAATTTGAGCGAACGAAGTCGGGCGCCGTTATTTTCACACCGGAGGCGTTACAGTCTTGTCGCGAGAAGCTGACTTACAAATACAACAAGATGATCAACATCGCTCGGACTCGCAAAACGTTGTTCGTCCGCTATGTTGCGGGGACAGATTCTCCGGGGGATCAGCAGCGAGGGAAGCCGTTTGGAGCAGATGATCTCCAGAAGATGGTCACTCTCCTTGAGGAAAAATTAGGACACTCAAGCTTCCACATCGCCTATTTTCGCGCCATCGGAGGGGCTTACGATGATTCGGAATTTAGAGGGCCAGTCCCAGAGCGCTGCAGTGTCCATCAGGAGCACCATGTGCCTGATCAACCAGACAATTATAAGGCGTGGGACGAGTTCTTTTCCACAATGGGACTTTCGCCCGACCGTCCGCCGCATCTATAGTCGATCTGAACCCTTCAGGCTGGGACCGTTAGACGTAGGTCGGAACGGGCGACGCCGATACGAGCCGAGGGCAATAATCTCACTGCTGCAGCCGATCATCACTTCGTCGGGTGATGTCACGTTGTCAGCGGCTTAACGGTTGTCGGGTAACGGGTTGGGATGAACAGTCCGGCCGTAAGCTACAAGAACCACCGCTTTCCACCGCAGATCATCGCCCGTGCGGTCTGGCTGTATTTTCGGTTCCCTTTGAGCCTGAGGATGGTCGAGGAGATGCTGCTGGAGCGCGGTATCGTCGTCTCCCATGAGACGATCCGGAGATGGGGTGTGAGCGTCCGGTGAGCGGTTTTTGCTGATCGGGCAAATCAGGCGATGTTCTGGCATTAGAACCAGCATTAGTGCTGACATTAATACCAGATCAAAGAGGTTTCATGGCTCGAATTGAGATCATGTCCGGTACTGAGCGCAGACGGCGCTGGTCGGACGAGGCGAAACTGAGGATATTGGCGGAGGCGGATGAACCTGGCGCTCGCATTGGTGATGTGGCTCGCCGGCATGACATTCATCCTGGGCAGATCCGCTTGTGGCGGCAGTCATTCAGCTATGTTGACCGACCGGCGATGTTCCTTCCGGTTGAGATCACCGAGGAGGTGGGCGTAAGCCAGGCGTCTACCACGCTGCCGAGGCCAGCGGTTGTCGAGATCTTGCTCCGAAACGGTCGGTGCTTGAAGGTTCCGATTGACGTTGAACTGAAGCTGCTTATGTCGCTGGTGGCCTGTCTGGAGGCGGCATGATCGGGCCTTCGGGGAATGTGCGTGTCTATCTGGCCTGCGGGGTGACGGATATGCGGCGTGGCATTGATGGTCTATCGGCGCTGGTCGAGACGGCGATCAAGGAGGCACCGGGCTCCGGCGCGATCTTCGGCTTCCGCGGAAAACGCGCTGATCGGATCAAGCTTCTTTGGTGGGACGGTCAAGGGTTCTGCCTGTTCTACAAGATTTTGGAGCGCGGATACTTTCCCTGGCCGACGGCGAAAGAGGGCGTGGCGCACCTGACGCAGGCGCAGCTTTCGATGCTCGTTGAGGGGATCGATTGGCGACGCCCGGCGTGGACTTCCGCTCCCGGTCGAACGGGATAAAAGCTATATTTTGCAGGGGCATCCGGGGTATATTGGTGGCGTGCCAGGGGCAAATCGGCTAGATTTGCGGGTATGGAAACAGCGCCGCTGGACAGTCAGGACGAGCTAACTGCTTTGCGCGCACTCGTCGCGGAACAGGCGGCGAAACTTGAGAGCCAGGAAGCCGAGGTCATCAAGCGCGACTCCATAATCGGGCTGTTGCGGGCACAACTGGAATTGCTCCGACACCGGCAGCATGGCGCGTCTTCGGAAAAGATCGACCGGAAGATAGAGCAATTCGAACTGATGCTGGAGGAGATTGAGGCCTCCCGTGCCGAGGCTGAAATGCGCTCCGGGAAAACTCCTCTGCCGGAGTTGGACGACGCGCCGGACAAGCCGAAGCGCAAACCATTGCCCGATGGTCTTCCCACCGAAGAGTTGGTCTATGCGGCCCCCTGCAATTGCCCGACCTGTGGTGGCACATCGTTCCTGAAGGCCGCCGACAGGGTGGTCCAGGTGTTGGAGCACGTGCCGGCGTCGGTCAAGATTGTCCGCCATGTCGAAAAGCGCATGATCTGCAGGGAGTGCGATACGACGGTGGCTGGCGAGATGCCGACCCTGCCGATCGAGCGCGGCAAACCCGGACCGGGACTGCTCGCCCATATCATGATCGCCAAATTCGACGATCACATCCCCCTCTACCGCCTGTCCGAGATGTACGATCGGTTGGGGATAGACATCTCCCGATCCGTAATGGCTGACTGGGTCGGCCGCGTATCGGGTCTGCTTGCGCCGCTCGTCTTTGCTATCAGGGCCCATATCGCCGCGCTTGACCGAATACATACGGACGATACCCCCGTCGATGTTCTCGACCCCGGACGGGGCAAGACAAAAACCGGCAGGGTCTGGGTCTACGTCTTCGACGGCAGTGGCTATCAAGCCGCCACTCCCGGTGCCATCGCTTATTACTATAGCCCTGACCGCAAGGGCATGCATCCGGCTGACCACCTCGCAAACTTCAGCGGTGTGATGCATGCCGATGGCTATGGGGGTTACAAGAAGCTCTACGGCAACCAGATCGTCGAGGCCGCCTGCATGGCGCATGTGCGCCGCAAGTTCCATGACGTGATCAAGCTGAAGCCATCGCCGATCGCTGACGAAGCGCTATCGCGCATCGGCGCGCTCTACGATATCGAGGATCGTATCCGCGGCATGCCGGCCGACCAGCGGCGTACACTGCGCCAACAACACGCCAGGCCCATTCTGGAAGAACTGAAGGTCTGGATCGAAGAGACGCTTTCGACGTTGCCGCAGAAGCAGAAGCTGGCCGAGGCAATGCGATATGCCCTCTCTCGATGGGCAGCGTTGAGCGTTTACATCGACGATGGCCGTGTCGAAATCGATAACAACATAGCTGAACGAGCCATGCGTCCACTTGGAATTGGAAGGAAAAATTGGCTCTTCGCCGGCTCGGATAAGGGCGGTGAGCGCATCGCCAACATCCTGACCATCATCGAAACGGTCAAATTGCACGGCCACAATCCGGAGGTCTATCTGACAGACGTCCTGACCCGGATCCAGGATCACCCCAAGGGCCGACTTGAGGACCTATTGCCCTGGAACTGGACGCCAGCGAAAGACCGATGCGAGGTTGCGTGATGGCACGCTCGAGGTTCATCTACACGCTCAAGCAAGTCGCCGTCATGATCGGCGAGAACCTCGAACTGATCGAAGAGGTGACCGCCAACTCGGACAACATCTCCGAGGGCGAACTGGTTTACGTCAGCGATGGCAGTGAAGATGGCACGAAGCGTCTGACCGAGAATGGTATCGACGAACTTCAAAATCTCCTAACCGACATAAGGACGTGGGATGGTGGTATCCACCAGTTCCTCGTCGACGAACAATGCGACCCCGAGATCATCGAGCGCGTCATGGCAGATGAAATGAAACGCGTCCTATAGCTTCGCTCCCTCAACCACGCGAAAATGAGTTCACCGGACGCTCACGATGGGGTCGCAAATTCGGAACGGCTTATGCCAGGCAGTTGTGCAGAAAGAGGCCTTCGCGAAAGGATATCTGGCATCTGGACGAGGTGGTGATTTCCATCGGCGGCCGCAAACATTGGCTCTGGCGTGCCGTTGACCAAGACGGTTACGTTCTCGACGAGATCGTTCAAGGCCGCCGCGATACCCAAGCCGCCAGGCGATTGCTGGTCAGGCTGCTGAAGAAGCAAGGCCTGACGCCGAAGCGGATCGTCACCGACAAATTGCGCTCATATGGTGCTGCAAGACGGGAGGTGATGCCCGCCGTCGAACATCGATCGCACAAGGGCCTGAACAATCGGGCCGAGAATTCTCACGTGCCGCTTCGAAAACGGGAGCGGATGATGCAGGGATTTCGATCCGTCGGCGGCTTGCAACGGTTCATATCGATCTTTTCGGCACTCCGAAATCTCTTCGTCCCCCCGCACCAGAAAAACTCAGCCCTCGCCATCCACATCCATCGGATCCGCGCAATGGCGCAGTGGAAAGCCGTGACCGGCGCAACCGCCTGACGTCTCACACAAGCGCCTTGTTCCGACCTTGATCAAATAACGTGACATCGCCCCGAAAGACTGTCCGGGATTTACCGGAATCGCTGTCCGCGAATTAGCGGAAATGCTGTCCCGGATTTAGTGAAATCGCTGTCCGGGATTTAATGGAACCCCTGTCCGCGAATTACCGAAACCCGCATCCTGGGAAAGCGGAAGCCGGATCTCGTGGCGGCCCTTGGCGCGGACACATAAAGTGCCCTCTCGCCAGTCGATGTCTTCAAGGCACATGCTCGAAACGTCGCCGGCGCGCAGGCCGAGACGTGCGAGCAGCAGCAGAACCGCGTGATCGCGGATGCCCATCGGTGTCGTGACGTCGCACGACGCAACCACCCGATCAACGTCGGCGGTGGAGATGTAGAGCGGCAAGGCCGATAACCGCCATTGCGGGACCGTCGGTATGGCCTGATCAAGCCCCGGTTGGCACAAACCCTGGGTAGCCAGATACTTGAGGTAGCCTCGCAACGCCATCGTCATCGTCTTGAGGTTGGCGCGCGAACTGCGCTGGGCCTCGTCAAGAATCACTTGCCGAACAAGACGGGCATCGTACAGTTTTGGATCAGGACCGAGGTCGGCAAGCAGCCATGACCATACGACCGTGGCGACGGACGGTGCGCTCGGATATCCCCGATGCCGTCTCAGCCAAGTCTGGAAAGCACCAATTTGCACCTCGTGAAGGTCTACACCTGGCAGCTCACGTGTAGACGGCGTCACCGCCCCGTATTCCACCAGGAAACCAACGAACCGGCGTGCGCGATTGACATATTTGGCCGACAAGGACCGCGAGCGTATTGAAGCTGACAAGCCTGAAGAGGGGACTAAGCCAGTCTGGGACCTTCTCAGCCCTTGGCGCGAGCTGGATTTCCTACGACCTTTGCCCCTGCAGGGACATCTCGCGTGACTACGCTTCCCGCGCCCACGACTGCATGGTCGCCAATCGTAACGCCCGGGAGAATGATTACTCCGCCGCCGATCCAGACGCCCCTGCCAATGTACACGGGTCGTCCGAGTTGAAGCCCAGCCTGCCGCTGCTCGGGATCGTGTGGGTGATCGGCGGTATAGATCTGCACAGCGGGCCCGATTGTGGTTCCTTCGCCAATCGTCACCTCGGCCACGTCAAGGATGACGCAGTTGAAATTGAGATACGCGTGGGCTCCGATCCGGATATTAAATCCGTAATCGCAGTGAAAGGGCGGACGGATAACCGCTCCATGCCCAACCTCTCCTAGCCGCTCGCAGAGGAGCACATGCCACTGCTCGGGAGGCGCCCCTAGTGTATCATTGTACCGCTTCAGCCAAGCTCCGGTGACCAACAGGTCGGCTTGGATCTCCGGATCCGCGGCATTGTACATCTCGCCCGCAAGCATCTTATCTTTTTGACTGCGTGTCATTCTTTCTCCTCCGATCGTGTTGGATGGTGGTTAGTCCTCATACAGCATCCATATCCCTTCTGGAGAGAGATTAGAAGCTGAAGCCCGCTCGTCTTGAATAAATCCCATCTCATAACCCTAGCAGGGTACACGCCAATGTTTAGCATAGGGCGATCGAAGGACGCTCCGGTCGAGATTAGATGCGTGAGGCCTCCTGGCACAATATCTCCCGCATCCACTTGTTTCCAGGATCCGTGTCGTAAAGGGCGGGCCACTGGACAGCCTCGATGAACGGAGGAAGAGGCAGGGGGAATTTGATGATTCGAAGAGGTAGCGTTTTTGCAAAGCGCTTGGCCAGCCGCAACGGCATGCTCGCTATACGGTTCGTTCCCAACAGTAAGGGCGGGATCAAGGTAAAACCGGGCACGATGAGTTCGATACGTCTCTTGAGACTGTGCCCGCGCAATAGCCGTTCCTCGATCGAGGGCCCATGCGTGCGTCCGAAGGCAACCGAAACATGCCCCATAGACATGTATTTCTCGAAGCAAAGCTGCCGCGCCAGCTGCTTGTTCGTCAGGCAGCCGACGCACACTAATGTTTCATTGAACAATTTCACTTTGGGATTCGCGCTCGACATGAACAACTCAGGAAGAATTAAAAAATCGACGTGGCCGCAATGAAGAAGCTCGCCTGGATCGTCGTGGAGAGGCAGCAACTCAAAGCTGACGCCGGGAGCCTCCCGAGCCACTCGTGCTACGATCTTCTCAAAGAACACGAGTGTCATGAAGTCGGACAGGATGATTCTGAAACGGCGCTCCGATTTTGATGGGTTGAACGGATCTGAGGAAACGATGGAGAATTGGATGTGCAGCAGGGCCTCGCGAACGGCGGAAGCGAGCCCCGCAGCACGAGGCGTTGTAATAAATTCGCGGCCCCGCATGATGAACAGTTCGTCGCCGAAATAGGTGCGGAGCCGTGCGATGGCTGCACTCATGGCGGGTTGACTGAGGTTGATGCTGCGCGCAGCTGCGGTAACGCTTCGATTAGTCATCACAGCATCGAGCGCGACGAGGAGATTTAAATCTAGACCCTTAAAACGCATTGCCCGACTTATCCATTGCGCGGACTAATACCATGCACACAACAACTTCAGCCACTGCAGGAAAGACGTTAAAAGGCCTGCGGCGATGACGGTCTACGGCTGCAGACACTATGGCACTACAATTCCAATGACCGTGCTCGACACCAAGGACGGTTGAGCCACCGGACGTGCTAGCGTCGGCGTCAGAGCTCAGAGTGCCGTTGCTTGCCGGGGAGGGTTGTTCAAGACATGACACTGCCGGAGCGTGCGATCGTTCACGACCATTCCATCTACGACACAAAGATAGTACTGTGCCTGGCTTGCCACGCATCCACGCTTCAAAATGCATACTTTCGTTTTCCTCGTTCTGGCTCAACTTGGCGAAACGCCCTTTTCGCCAAGTTGATAAAGTGACGTCCTGACGAACGATGGTGCGCTTTCAGGCCTCAAGCCCGAACCGTAGTCACCACCTTGCCGTGGTCGCGGGTGAGTACTCGTATTCGCTCCGCAGCGGATCGCTTCATGAGGCAGTCAATCGTGAAAAGGATCAGCCGCCGACGATGCGGTTCAGTTCTGGGCTCGAATTTCTGCGTATATCGTTGGCGTCTCTCCGGTAATTAGATCAGGGGAGCGGTCATATAGTGTCCACTCTGCCGCTCTTTCCATGCAAAGTTCATATGGCATCATGTGCTCCGGGTATGGCCGAGAACGCCGTGTAGGTAGGTGCACCAGGGGCGCCCCCATTCACTAAGCTGCGACTCGACAGAAAGTGCGACGCGACTATGGTACTGGCGGTTTCTATCCTTCGGGTCTGAATCGGCCAACTTCCGAGGTGTCGCGCATCCATCTAAAGCATGGATGGCTATCATGCGAAAAGTCGATTTCCCAGACTTGCCGAATGCCTTTAGAAGAAGGCCGAGTATGTTCGGAGGGCAAGGATGGAAAGCCAATCACACCTCAACAGGCACGGTTGCAATGAAGATATGTTTGGCAATCCCGGCCTCAGATGTATCAAGGTAGGCCTGACGAGTAATTTAAGGTGGGTTGGGCTCATAGCGGATCATTTGGGCTTCGAAGCCGTTCCGCAAATATGGCGTCAGCCGCCAATCTCCAGGCCATTCCCTGCGAGCACGATCAAGACCTATCGTATGCCTCACTCAAGGGTTCGCGGTGCCGTGCACGGCTGAGCAGAGTCAGTGACCAGGACTCCACAAAAATTAACCTACGCTCCAACTTAATGGCGTTGCCAAGAAGCTCCTCCGGCGTTCGTTAAAGTTACAACGGCCTCGACTTTAAGGATGTGGCGCGAGGACACCAGCTCCCGAGGAGAGACTCATGGATCAGCCCGCTTGGAAGCGGCCGCATACGACGCGCCTGACCATCGGTGGCGACGACGCACAGCGACCGCAGATGCCGAACTTGGCGTCCATCGACCTAAACCTACTGGTGGATCTCGGGGCGTTGCTTCAATACCGCAACATAACCCACGCGGCCCAGCATGTTGGCCGGAGTCAACCAGCGATGAGCCGAGCGTTGTCAAGGCTGCGGGGCATGTTCAATGACGATCTACTGGTTCGCGGCTTGAGCGGTTTGGTTCCAACGCTCATGGCTGAACGCTTAGCTGAAATGTTGCCTTCGGTGTTGGATGCGATTCGACAAACGGTGAACTGCAGCGTCGCTCCAAGGGAATGGCGATGGAAGGTAACGATGGCCATTCCCGATCACCAAGCGTTAGTTCTGTTGCCGCGCCTCCTGCCGCGGTTGCGCGAGGGTGCCCCTCATCTCGACATGGTCACCGATGTGGTCTTGGCCAACGCACTGCGGCGCCTGGAGCAAGGGGAGATCGATCTGGCGGTCGGGCAGATTGGCGCTGCTCCGCCTGGCTACTTGCGGCGCAGGCTCTACGCCGACCGCTTTAGCTGCCTCATTCGCCGCGACCACCCGGTCCTGAAACAGGAGTGGACTTTAGAAAGTTTCGCGGCCTTGCGCCACGTCGCCATTGCCTCGCAGCACGACGACCGCTTCCATAAGATCTATGATGGACTGACCGAGCTGAGCGTGGCGGATTGTGATCCCATCGTGGTTTCCAATGTACTGACGGGGGCGCTTATTATCGCGGCGACCGACTTGGTGCTGGTTGTACCTAGCCGCGTTGCCACCCGAATCGCCTCCGTGCTGCCACTTGCAGTTGTCACTCCACCTTTGGAACTATCTCCCTACGAAGTGGCGCTCATCTGGCACGAGCGTTGCCACCGCGACCGAGAGCATGGCTGGCTACGGCGCGAAATTACCGCCGCAGCACGGGAGTGACGACCAGGTAATTGGGTGATGTCACGTTGTCAGCGGCTTAACGGTTGTCTGGTAATAGGTTGGGATGAACAGTCCGGCCGTAAGCTACAAGAACCACCGCTTTCCACCGCAGATCATCGCCCGTGCGGTCTGGCTGTATTTTCGGTTCCCTTTGAGCCTGAGGATGGTCGAGGAGATGCTGCTGGAGCGCGGTATCGTCGTCTCCCATGAGACGATCCGGAGATGGGGTCGTAAATTCGGAACGGCTTATGCCAGGCAGTTGTGCAGAAAGAGGCCTTCGCGAAAGGATATCTGGCATCTGGACGAGGTGGTGATTTCCATCGGCGGCCGCAAACATTGGCTCTGGCGTGCCGTTGACCAAGACAGTTACGTTCTCGACGAGATCGTTCAAGCCCGCCGCGATACCCAAGCCGCCAGGCGATTGCTGGTCAGGCTGCTGAAGAAGCAAGGCCTGACGCCGAAGCGGATCGTCACCGACAAATTGCGCTCATATGGTGCTGCAAGACGGGAGGTGATGCCCGCCGTCGAACATCGATCGCACAAGGGCCTGAACAATCGGGCCGAGAATTCTCACGTGCCGCTTCGAAAACGGGAGCGGATGATGCAGGGATTTCGATCCGTCGGCGGCTTGCAACGGTTCATATCGATCTTTTCGGCACTCCGAAATCTCTTCGTCCCCCCGCACCAGAAAAACTCAGCCCTCGCCATCCACATCCATCGGATCCGCGCAATGGCGCAGTGGAAAGCCGTGACCGGCGCAACCGCCTGACGTCTCACACAAGCGCCTTGTTCCGACCTTGATCAAACAACGTGACATCGCCCAAACAGCCGTCTCATCCTCGCGCAGTTGGGGCTCCTACTGAATACCTGACCTCCTTGCCGCTCCGGCGTAGCGGAGCGGGTTAGTCCAATAAGCTTTATGCGGAGCTCCGCATAACCGCAAAGGCCCAGATAGCCTTCTGTCGCTGGTGCGCGATGCTGGAAGTGATTCTTTCAATGGCTCGCTCTACGTTTTCCGCGTGCTTGGTGGGATGGTTCCGGTGGAAAAAGTCCAGTTCTGCTGGCCCCGGATCAGCCATCATCGCGTCCAGCTCAATCACGCCAGCTTGGTCGAACGGAATGGACCGGAAGCGGGTTCGATTCACTCGGGCTGCGTCATGGGTATGATTAGAGCATATTTTGCTGCGCTCCGCCCATGGTTTCAGAGACCTGATTCACTTCGCCGCAGCGGTTTTACCCAACAATCTCGGGAGGCTTCCCCGGCACGGCTCATCGGCATCCCCGCCGAACTGAGCCATAACCCCGGAAAATTCCAGCTCCCGCTGACCCACATTTGGGGGTGCACTTCACAAAAACTGCTGGAGCGAACTGAAAACTGGATAAAACTTGGGGGCAACAGAAGGCTCTTCAGGACTACAAATGTAACGCTATATCGGTTTAGCAGACCAACTTTCGAAGCTAGCATAATAAAGTAGTTTAACTGACTTCGGAGTCGACCAATGGATCTCGATAGCAAACGGACACGTACAGCTGAAAGTTCATCCCTTGACGGCGAGAACGCCGTACCCACTCACCTCTCTGACCTTCCAGTAGAGCTAGTAACCAATATTGCAGAACGCCTAATAACCGCTGACCCGCGGGAAACGGCACGCAATCTTGGGCTTTTGAAAACCGTGCAGGCGCCACAGGCAGTCTGGACGGCCGATGGGCAAGAAACTGACCTCGGGAAATTTTACAGGCGGAACAACCAACTCGGACGATCAGCCAACGATCTGCACAACGCAAACTTGGCCGAAGCCGGGCACGGTTCGGATTGGGTATCGACGTATCAAACTGCAGCAAGCGGTCATATAGCTGATTTTCTACCACCTGAGACGCGTACTGCTCTCGTCAATAGAATCCTGGACCTGGATCCGATCAACCAAGCTGTCGCAATCAACTTGGTTGCGACCGACCTTGGCAAGTTCGATGGTGAAGATAAAAATCGCCTTGTCAATCGCGCCATTGAATTGCTTGAGGCTCCTAATGTCTACGGCGCCCATGAGTCCGCTCATAGTGCCATATGCAACGGGTATGGCCACTTAGATGCAGATCAAAGGGCGCGAGTTGGCTTAATTCTCGGCGCCAATCTACAGCAACAGCTGGAAGGGATTCCTCGCCCGGAGCGTGTAGCAGAGCCGGATTTGGACCGGAGGATAACGGCTATTGAGGCTTCAGTCCGTCGTCACCTAGACGCGCCGATATCGTTTGAGCTGGTGGTCGGGCACGCCTTAGGAACCACGGGGTCCATCAGCCAAGTCTCCGATCAAGCCCGAACGGACCTAGTAGCTTCCTTCAGAAGCAGAGAGCGCTCCGACGCGGGACGTTGAGCTCCATGGCTGGGTGAGGCAGAACAGTTCTTTTCCATGTGGTGCGGATCTTCCCCGATGCGCAGAGCTGTCTGCGGCTGGTGCGGGCGCTGGCTGCCGAGACGCATGAGACCTGGCTGGAGGCCATGCGCTATCTCAACATGGAGCATCTGGCCGAGCACAAGAAGGAGATGTTACGCAAGCTGGACGAACCCAAGGCCGATGACGGCGGGCCGGGCGCTTGCGTTGTTGAGGCGCCGCGCCCGTCCGCCAAAATGCCAGCGGCGATGATCCCAATTTGCAGAACACTATGGACACAACTCTGGTGTGGAGCCTGTCTGGGCGTGCGCCGACCCCGATCATATGGGAGTGATCAAAGCACGGTAGGAGAGATGGAGTTCACCTTAAGCATTCGCACAACTACGGATAAGCGCCCACTGATATGATCTACAATTTATTCAAGCTCAATAGTATGTTTGGAACTTTGTCGATTATATACCGGAACAAATCTTCTGTTAATTGGATAGCGTCGTTGTAGTTTCTTTTTTTGATCATGTTTGTTGCTTTCTCAATGAGAGTTATACTTATATTTTATAATCTCGGCATCTCCTAAATAATGATTTCGATAAATCCATATTTTGTACCACGCTCCACTTACAACATCCCGTTCTGAATCGGAAAATATTGCAGCAACCAACGAATCTTGCCAGCGTTTGTAATTCTCGACGTTGTCTCGATTGCAGCTTTCGATATCCAATTCTATTGTATTGCCATTGTCTTTCAATCGGCCAATTGCATAGATATAATGTGATCCCAACTGATCCAGATGAAACAACGCGGTCGAGCTATTAATTTTCTCTACGAAGAACCCTCGGTTGCGCTCCCACCGAAGGAGGCCGCGTTCATGGAGCCTGAGCATAGCCTCTCTTATAGGGGCAACGCTTACCATGTGTTCCTCGGATAATTGCCTGGGATGAAAGAGATGCATTGGTCGATATCTCCCTGAGACTATATCGTTCCGCAGCATTTCGTATGTTTCACCACTTCTTGCCATCGCAAGTCTCCACTTACATAATAGAGGAGCGATATAGGCTTTGTGCGGTGTGCGGAAGTCAACTCAGAAGGTGGTATTTTCAGATTATAAACGATCGATTCATAATTAAACCAAGACGATCGAGATTTTTCTTGGTTAGGTTGTATCTCCAGCGAAGTGAAATTGTTAGGGCCTCGGAACAATGAAGATGAAACAGCCGAAGCAATCCGTGGTCCGTACGCCTCCGAGGAGGGCGCCTTGCTGAGAAGTGAGGCGAACTGGATGTTCTGTCTATATAGGCGTCAATATAGACAGTGTGAGAACCGTGGTTTTAACGATAGAGAAGCGGCCGCAAGTTGGCCGTATGGAGATTGTCGATAGCGGGCGGCGTCGCCGTTTCAGCAACGAGGCCAAACTTGCGATCGTGGCGGAGAGCTATTCCGCCCCGCGTCAGGTCACGGCAACAGCACGTCGTCATCGGATCACACGCTTTCAGTTGAACGATTGGCGTAAAGCCGCTCGCGAGGGACGGCTCGGCGATGGCCGGGGGAGTGAAGGGTTTATTCCTGCACTGTTGGTCCCGGAGCCAGGCATGCCGGTTGTTGCGCCGGACCAATTCTTCGACGGCACAAAGTGGGCTTATGGAGGTTGTCAGCGCCAATGGTCGCCGTGTGATCGTGGGACGCGATGTCGACGTTGAAGCGCTGCTTCGGATCCTGCGCGGACTGGAGGCGCTGCGGTGAATCCGTTTCCGATGGGAACAGGGGTCAAGGTCTGGCTTTCGACGGGGTATACGGACATGCGCTGTGGCTTTCCCTCTCTGGCGCTTCGGGTGCAGGAGGTTCTGAAGCATGATCCGTTGTCAGGGCATCTCTTCGTCTTCAGGGGCCGCAGATCGGATATTTTGAAGATCATCTGGCATGATGATCTGAGCGCCTGCCTTTTTACCCGGCGGCTGGAGAAGGGCCGGTTTATCTGGCCGAATATGGAGGGCGGGGCGGTAGCGATCTCACCGGCGCAATTGTCTATTTGTTGTCCGGGATCGACTGGCGCAATCCGCAGGAAACCTGGCGTCCGACACGGGTCGGATAGCATTATTGCATTGAAAATATTGAGTGAACCTGATCGAATGGCTTCATGACTTCGAAGCCTGTGGATCTTCCTGCGGACCTTGCGAGCGCCAACCTGGCGCTGGTTTCCGAGCGTGAGAGGTTACAGGCTGAACGTGATGTCGTTGTTGCCGAGCGCGACATTGCGGTGGCGCGAGCCGCCAATGCGCAGGCCATGCTGTCGGACAATGAGGCCTTGATCGCCAGTCTGGAACTGGCGATCGAAAAGCTGAAGCGCGAACTGCGCGGCCGGCGATCCGAGCGCACGGCGCGCCTGATCGACCAGATGGAATTGCAGCTCGAAGAACTGGTGATGGCGGCGACGGAGGATGAAGCCGCAGCGCAGGCGGCTGCCGCCAAGACCTCGAGCGTACGTTCGTTCAACGCGCAAACGGCCGGTCCGAAAGCCGTGGCCGGAGGATATCGAGCGTAAGCGCGTGGTGATCGATCCCCCAGTCACCTGTGCATGCTGCGGCGGGTCGCGCCTGTCGAAACTGGGCGAGGACGTCACCGAGACGCTCGAGGAGGTTCCGCGCCGGTTCAAACGATCGAGACGGTGCGGGAGAAATTTACCTGCCGTGACTGCGAGGCGATCAGCCAGCCGCCGGCGCCGTTCCATGCCACGCCGCGCGGATACATCGGTCCTCATCTGCTGGCGACGATCCTCTTTGACAAGTTTGGAATGCATAGCCCGCTGAACCGCCAAAGCACCCGGTTCAAATGCGAGGGCATCGAGCTTTCGACCTCGACGCTGGCTGACCAGGTCGGGTATGGAACAGCCGCGCTCCTGCCGATCTTTGATCTGATCGAGGCGCATGTCTTCGCGGCCGAGCGCCTTTTTGGCGACGACACTACCATTCCCATTCAAGCCAAAGGCAAATGCACGACCGGGCGAATATGGACCTACGTGCGCGATGACCAGCCCTACGGCGGCGCGGCGGCGCCGGCGGCCATACTATGCTTCGAGCGACCGCCGCGGCGAGCATCCGCAGAAGCACCTGGCCGAGTATGGTGGCATTCTGCAGAGTGATTGTTACAATGGCTTCGAGCCGCTCAGTGTCGCCGAAAAGAAAGCGGTACCGATCACCTTCGCCTTTTGCCATGCGCATGCGCGGCGGAAGTTCTTTGAACTGGCCGACATCCAGAAAAGTGTCCGTGACCGCAAACGGAGAGGCAAGCCGATCTCGCCGATCGCTCTGGAGGCCGTCCAACGGTACGATGCGCTGTTTGAGATCGAACGCGAGATCAATGGATTGAGCGCCGCAGAACGGTTGGCCGCGCGGCAGGAAAAGAGCAAGCCGCTGTTCGATGACATGCACGAGTGGCTGAAACGGGAGCGCGGCACGCTCAGCAAATCGTCCGAGGTGATCGAGCCGATCGATTACATGCTGAAGCGTTGGGATGGCTTTGCCCGTTTCCTCGCAGATGGCAGGATTTGTCTCACAAACAATGCTGCCGAGCGCGCTCTGAGAGGAATTGCACTCGGCCGTCGAAACTGGACCTTCGCCGGTTCCCAGCGTGGGGCCGATCGAGCCGCCATCATGCTCTCCGTCATCACGACCTGCCGCCTCAACGACGTCGACCCAAAAGCGTGGCTCGCCGATGTGCTCGCCCGAATCGCCGATCTTCCCGTCTCCCGCCTGCACGAACTGCTGCCTTGGCAATGGAAGTCGCACAAAGGGACGGCTATTGCGGCGGTCGCGTAAACAGCTCCCGGAACAATGCTTCCGAACGCTCCAAGCCTTCATCGGTCAGGATCAATGACTTCGACTTGTTGACTGGGTCGCCGATCATGCCCTTCTTGTGAAGCCGATCCGTCGTTGCCCAGTCGAAGCCCTTCCAGGCACAACGCTCGTTATGCAGCGTCAGCCATAACAGCGCCAAAACGGCATCGTCGATCTTGTCCTCATCGATCTCCATGAACCGACGTTACCACACGCGGGGCCCAAAATCCCGCGGCCCTGCTCGGATGGATACGTTATATCGCAGGCGTGCAATTCGAGACTTTGTGATCGATGCCGACGGTAACCGATATCGATTTGTCGGCACTGCGGCACGAGACCCGTCTGGCCGCCTTGATGTAGACGTTCTCCGCCCCAGTGAGGGGATCGTAACCCCGGCCTTATTTACGCGAGAGATCGGCTAGCGAGCGGCGTCCCCTGCCCAAAAGCGGTGCGAGCTTTCACGGCTCCCAGCAAACAAGCGTGCCAAGCCTGTCAGGCCAAAGGCCGTCATCATCCTTAACCCCTATTGCCCGCGCATCTCGTTGGCGGACGAGGAGGGCGCGGTGAATTGCCGACTCCAGAGGTTCTTCATCCGGTTCGGCAAAGGCATCGCTGATCTGAAGCACACCAGTCTCCTTGTCTGCGCTCCCGCCGACGTGAATGATATGCCCCGGGTATAGATGCGCCGTGTCGTTCGTTATGAAATGAAATCTGTACATCCCTCTCCCTCTGTTTAGTTTCGTTGAGAAATAGCTCCCGCCGCAAGGCACGTGAGCGATGGTGAGACGCGCAGTGGCTGATCTCCGCCTCGCGTTAGCAAAAGCTTCAACCTGCCTCACTCGAAGCAAGCAACTGTTTCAGGTGGTCGATAGTGGCACCGGCCTGTCGCAAGGCAATGAGGTTCTGCGCCGTGTCATGAGCCCTTGGGTGTGAGTGATCGATGCATTGCATTCGACACCATCGATCGAGCAGCACACTCAAGGCGACGACATCTGCAGGATCCATTGCCGCCCTTTTCTCCCGCAACATCCCCCACATGTTGGACCTCCCCTTTTTCCAGCCGTGGAGAAGAACAAGAAAACCGGTTAGATCTCCACAGCTGTGATCGCGACCGGCCGGAGTGGTTGAACATCATCTCAATGCCGGACACTCATTTGATATCATGCTATGCTATCTTTAGCGAGAAGGACTTTCTCGTCGGCGTGCTTACAATCCGCGGTTAAAACGGCATGCGGTGTCACCGAAGTTCAGCGCCAAAAGTGAGGAAGTCAAACGCCTGCTCGCGCCTAAACCGGCCCGCCTACGATGACGGTGCGTGATCACGGGCTCTTGACCGCGCGATGGGTTCTTATCGCAGTCGCAATGAAAACGCGTGAAAGTCCATGATAGAGCGGCTCGCGAGAGCGAAGGCGTGAGCCGATTCGAGACGGCCATGATCGAAATGACCGCCTGATGGTCGCCGGTCATTTCCAGGACGATCACGAAGGCAGTCATCGGCGCCTGCACGACGCCCGAGAAATAACCCGCCATGCCGGGGATCGCGGCGAGGGCGATGCTCGTTCCGAGCAGCGAGCCGACGGTGCTGCCGAAACTGGCGCCGACGGCAAGCGATGGCGCGAAGATGCCCCTGGAATGCCCGACATCATCGACAGGAAGCTGGCGGCGAGCTTTTCGATGAAGAAGAGCAAGGGAAGCACTGTCCTTCCACCGCGCCCCTGGCCTGCTCGTAGCCGGTGCCGAAGGTGGCACCGCTGGATGCAACGCCGATGACTGCAACTGCAAGCCCGCAGATGCCCGCAAGTGCCAGCATGCACCGCAGCGGCTGGGGTTGCGCCCAACGCCGGATGCGCTGGCCGAAGTGAAGGGCAAAGCCGCTGAAGGCCGCGCCCAGCGCGCCGCCCCCAATGCCGCATACGAGGACAAGAGCCCAATCGGCGAGCTGCGTCGGCGCTGCCGATGCTGAACCAAAATAATTGCAGCTGCCGGACAGGCCGAGAGCGGCGAGACCTGATAGGATGACCGCCGTCAGTACCAGCCCGCTTGCCCGCGACTCGTATGTCCGGCTCATCTCCTCGATCGCGAAGACGAAGCAAGCGGCGTGTTGAACGCCGCCGCGATGCCCACTGTCGAGCCGGCGAGGATCAGGCCGCGGGTCTGCGCCATGCCGCCGAAGCGCGCCACCGCCAGCGTGATCGAAGCGCCGACCTGTACCGTCGGCCCTTCGCGGCCGATCGAGGCGCCGGAGAATAGTCCAAGCACTGTCAGCACGATCTTTATAAAAGTCTTGGTAATCTATCCGACGTCGCGATCGAATGAAGCCGGCTCGCGCAGCGCTGAGCGTATCTAGCCGCGGTCGCCAGAGGGAGAACGAACCCCATGAGACACGGGAACGACGAAGAAGCTTGGAGTTGCGGTAATGACTGGCATCAAGTTCCCGATACGAAAGACATTATCGATGTCGGCAACTTAACTTGAGATTCCGTCACGATTTTAGGCAGTTGAATTGAGAATGGCTGGCAGGACATTTTTCTGCATTCCAGCGATCGATCAAGGCATCTTACCTCCGACAATGCCGATTGTTTCTCAATGTTTCAATGTTATAGCGTGCCGGCGACGAGTGTGGCGTGGTTCGCACGGGGCGAGCGGCGAGGATGTGGCACCCTTGGCGCTGTTGGAACCGACCACCGAAGGAGCGTCCCATGTCACAATCTTTCGACGCGAGCAAATTCCTCGTCGCCCTTGATCAGGATAGCACAATCATTGTCGTTATCGAGATGAGTCAATCGAATTGGCTCGTCGCCGGGGTTATACCCGGCCTCGAACGCCAGCTGCGGATTTCGGATTAACGGGACAGCGATTCCGGTAAATCCCGGACAGTCGTTTCACTAGATCCCGGACAGTCTCGCGGGATCGACTTTCGTTCGCCTGGTTGATGTCATTGGTTATTGATTTCGGCGTTTCGCGCTTCGGTCAAGAGCGGTCGTGGTTTTTGCCTCCTCATGCTGTCTCCCTCGAGCGCAATTCGATGGGCGTTATGGACGATACGATCGAGGATGGCGTCAGCGATCGTCGGTTCCCCGATCATCTCGTGCCACTGGGCCACGGGCAGTTGGGCGGTGATCAGAGTGGATTTCCTGCAGTAGCGCTCTTCGAAGATTTCCAGGAGATCGAGCCGCTGCTGATCGCTGAGCGCATGGGTTCCCCAATCGTCGAGGATGAGCAATTGGACGCGCGCCAGTTTGTCGAGCAATCGGGGAAACCGACGTCGAGGCGTGCCAGCGCCAAATCCTCGAAGAGACGAGGCATGCGGACGTAGAGAACGGAATAATCGAGGCGGGCCGCCTGCCGTCCGATGGCGCAGGCAAGCCAGGTTTTGCCCGTTCCCGTTTGACCGGTCAGGATCAGGTGCTCATGGGCTTTCAACCATTCGCCTTGGGCCAGCGAGAGAAGCTGTCGGCGATCGAGGCCGCGCTGGGCGGCGAAGTCGATATTCTCGATGCAAGCGTCGGGGAAGCGCAGTTTGGCGCTTGCAAGCCGGTTGGTCAGGCGCTTGTCGCCGCGCACGGCCATCTCCCGGTCGAGCATCAGACCCAGCCATTCATCGCGGTTGAGATCGCTGCCCTCAGTTTGATTGGCCAGTTCGCGATAAGCTGCCGCCATGCCGGATAGACCGAGTGCGTGCATCTGGTCGAGGGTTGGATGTGTGAGCATGTGAGTGTCTTCCTTTCTTCACTGGTAATAGGAGCTGCCGCGGATGTTGCCATGCGCCGGGGCTGGCTTGACCGGCTCGGCGACAGGCGGCGCCTGATCGAGGCCGGATTTGAGGATGGTGCTGACGGAGGAATAGCTGAGCGCATTGATGGTCAGTGCCCGAGCGCACGCGGCTTCAAGACGCTCAGGCCCGTACCGGCGCGCGAGCGATAGAACGCCTTGAGCGGCGCGGTATCCCTGCTGGGGATGGGGCCTGTCGCGCATCAGCCGCTCGATCAGGATTGCAGCGTTGCGGCCAATCTTTGCAGCCTGCTTGATGAGGCTCGCCGGCGTCGTGTTGGCATAGTGCTGATGTGTCTTCGGCATGTGCTCGTTGACGGTGACATGACCAGCCCGCTGCGACGTCCGGCGGTGGCTGGCGACGCGTTGGTGATCATGGAAGATCTCGACGATCCGGCTTGTGAGCCGGACATCGACCTGGCGGCCGATCAGGCGGTGCGGCACGGAATAGAAAGCCTTGTCGACTTCGACATGGTAGTCGGGATGAACCTTTGCCGATTTCCATTCGGAATATTCGAATGCGGTTGCCGGCAAGGGTGCAAGCGCTTCGCGTTCGATCTCCTCGAAGAGCTGACGTCGGGATTTGCCAACCCGTCGCATCGACCGGTTATTGAGATCGTTGAGAAGCTGGCTGATCCGCACGTTGAGATCGACGAGGCTGAAGAAGCGGTCGTTTCTCAGCCGCGCCAGGATCCAGCGCTCAACGATGAGAACGCTGCCTTCGACCTTTGCCTTGTCCTTCGGCCGTTTTGGACGGGTCGGCAGGATCGTCGTGTCGTAATGCTCGGCGAATGCTGCAAAAGTGGCGTTGATGGTCGGCTCAAACCACAAGGGCTTGGCAACACCGGCCTTGAGGTTGTCGCAGACGATCGCTTTCGTCACGCCACCGAAGAAGCTCAGCGCCCGTTGCTGACCCTCGATCCAGTCCGGCAGCCGTTGAGTGAAGCTTGCATAGGCGAAGGTGTACAAGGAGGCCGGCAGAACCGCGACGAAGATCTGCGCCGACCGGATCTCGCCCGTCGCCGGATCGATCACCGGGACGGTGTGGCCGGCGTAGTCGGTCTGCATCGCCGCGCCGGCAGTGTGGCGATTGCGGAAGGTGGCGCTGGCGCGCTGTTCGAAAGCGGCGAAACGCTCGCAGAACCAGGTGTATCCGTAACCGTTGGGGTGCCGCTCGCGATATTCCTGCCACAACAGCGTCAGCGTCACGCCCTTTCGCTTCAGTTCACTGGCGATCTTGCCCCAGTCGGGCTCGTGCATGTCCTGGGGCGGGCGGCCGCGACGATGGAACAGGCGGCGCTGCAAAACAGCGTCCTCGTCAAGCCCAGGCGGCAACGGCCAGCCCGTCAGCCCGGCCTCACGCGCCCGCAACAGATAGGTCGAAATGGTCGTTTTGCTGATCTTCAGCCGTTCCGATATCGCACGAACCGAAAGCCCCTGTTCGTGCGTCAGCCGCAATATCGATCGAATGTCCTTCACACTCGTAAGCCTCGCCTGCTTCCGTCTCGCCATTCATCAGCCCCTCGTTCAAATCGAGGCTCAGAATGGCAAAACGGCGCGCGCGAAAGTCGATGTTTTAATCGCCGAAAGACTGTCCGGGATTTACCGGAATCGCTGTCCGCGAATTAGCGGAAATGCTGTCCCGGATTTAGTGAAATCGCTGTCCGGGATTCAATGGAACCCCTGTCCGCGAATTACCGAAACCCGCACGCCAGCCTCTGAAGAAGCTCCAAGCCGATGCGGCCGCGCTGCTGAAGCTGTTGCAGCGGTGGCGCGCCGAAGCCAGCCAGGCCGGGCACTCGATCAAGCGGATCACCGTTGCCTATGAGGCAGGCCGCGACGGCTTCTGGCTGGCGCGCTGGCTGCGGGCCTGCGATATTGAGGCTTACGTCATCCATCCCGCAAGCGTTCCGGTGTCGCGCGAACACCGGCGCGCCAAGACCGATCGCCTCGACACGGAGCTGTTGATGCGCGCCTTTCTCGGCTGGTTGCGCGGCGAGAAACGCCATGTGGGCATGGCTGCAATCCCGGCGATTGCCGAGGAGGACGCGCGGCGGCCGAGCCGCGAGCGGGAGAATCTGGTCACTGAGAAAACACGGATCATCAACCGCATGAGGGCGATCCTTGCCCGCTTCGGCATTCGCACCTTCAAGCCGACCCTGCGCAGGCCGAGGGCAAGCTCGACAAAATCCGCACGGCGGAGGAGACGCCGTTGCCGGAAAACACGCGCGCCGAGTTGCGCCGTTACCTCGAGCGGCTGCACCTCGTGCGCGAGCAGATTCGCGCGATCGAGCAGGACCGCCTGCGCCGACTCGCCGCGGCTCCGGCTGCGAAGAAAGGTCCGCACGCGATGGTCCGCTTGCTCGCTCGGGTCCTCGGCGTCGGCGCCGAGACGGCGGACATGCTGGTCAATGAGATCCTGTCGCGCGACCTGCGCGATCGGCGGGCGGTGGCGCGCTACGCCGGTCTCACGGGGTCCCCGGACGAGAGCGGCAAACGCCGCCGCGAGAAGGGGCTGGCGCGCGCCGGCAGTGCCCGAGTCCGGCGCGGCATGATCCAATTGGCTTGGCGCTTTCTCCGATTCCAAAAGCAGAGCGGTCTCGCCCAATGGTTCCAGGCGCGAACGACGGACGGACGCGGCACCGCCGTCGGCGGGTTCCAAACCTACATCGCCTTCCAACAGTGCCAGCCTGATAAATTTCGGCAAGGCCTACGGTCCGGAGATCGCATCAGCGCCTCTGTCGTCAGAAGAGCTGTTATGCTTGGCCCCAGACAGGGAGCTCAACGCCCCGCGTCGGAGCGGTCTCTGCTTCTGAAGGAGGCCATCAGGTCCGCTCGGGCTTGATCGGAGGCTTGGCTGACGGACGTCGTGGTTGCTTCGCTCAGCTGCCGCCCCATGGCGAGGCTTTGCGGATTATCAGCCCTCTGCCTCTTCGCCGGTCTCAACAGCGCTGTGTCATGTTCATTGTTGATGACGCCGCCGCTGTTCACGAGGTTGTTCCTGTCAAGTGTACTCGTCAGCTCGTCCTGGGCCTCGCGCGACTTGCCCAAGTGCCGGTCAAACGGCGCTGGCGCGACTTGTCGGGCTTGCTGCTCTTGCAATACGGCGTGTTGCACCTGCGACCCGGCTGCTGCAATCGCGTCCGCGGGGATTGCGGCAAGCTCGTGCGGCAAGCGCTGCTCCCTCAGTCGGTTTTGCAGCGCCTGCCGGTCGGCGACGAGGTAGTCGAGGTCCAGCTGCAGGTATGGCCGCTCTTCGTTCGCCAATCGATGAACCAGCTCGCGCGTGCCGTCCAGCACGAAGACGCCGCAATCAACACCGTTGTTCTGCCGGGCCATGTCGGGTGTCTGCAGCAGGAGCGCGTCCAGTCTTATTGCGAGCAATCGTGCAGGCGCGTCGTTGTAAGGCTGTCCATTTGGCTGGAAGGAGTCGTAGTGATAGGCGACCGCTCGTTCCGGGTCGCGGCGATCTACGAGCAGCAGCGACCAATGGGTGCCACCAAGAGTGCCATCATTCACTGGCAGGAACACGAAGTCGGCTGGGGCGTCGTTTTGATGATAGATGGACAGCAACGTACTTTGCACGTCCACGTCATGAGTGCGCAGTAGATGGGAGAGTGACGCATCCACCAGCCGCGTTCGGGCGGCGAGCGCTGGCTGGGCCTCCTGCAGGTCCTGCTCCAGCAACCGGTAATCCCTTTGGATATGGACGTCGCTCAGCCATTGGGTGGCCCCGAGAACCGCCCCCTCGGGGAGGTTGGACGAGCCTGACGGAAAAGCTCCGATCTGAGCATCGGAGGAGGTGGTCAGATCGACCAACGGAACACCGCGATAGGTGTCTGAAAGCCTGGCGGTCGCTGGCGAGGCGGGTCCTGGAGCCCTTGCCGGTACTGCTGCCTCTGCAGCTTCACTGATCGGACCGCGATGGACGAGCAAAAAGTCGTTGGGCCCTTCTGCCCTCTCGGCGGTGTAGCCGTGACCTTCAATCTCGTAGTTCCATTGCGGCTTTTCCGCATCCGGCAAGAAGCCAAAGTGGTACAATCTCGAGAGCATCGCGTCTGGGACGCGTTGAGTCCCATGGGAGAAGCCTTTGGGGACGGCGAATGAAACGTCTATGGAGTCCTCGATCGCAGCGGGGGGCTCCTCAGACCATGCGGAGGGCGCGGCCTCCGCATGCAGCCTTCCGATGTGTTCGGAACCTGTCCCTTGAACCGGTACCCCTTCCAATGGCAATTCACCCAACTGCTGCATGGGGGGCTGCATCGGCACGCGGCCGCCTGAATTGCCGATTTCGCTCAGCGGCTGCTGAATGGCGGCGGCTTGCGGCGTATTGGCCCTCTGCCTCTTCGCCGGTCTCAACAGCGCCGTGTCATGTTCATTGTTGATGATGACCCACTCGGGTGGCAGGTGGTTGCCCTGGTCAAGCGCATCCGGCGAGGACCGGATCTGCTGTTGACTGGCAGCTAACGCTGGCGGGGCGGCGGCCTCAACTCCGGCGTGCCCAGAGCCGGCCGCTGCGAAAGCGTCCGACACGCTTCTATTGTGGCCATCCGGAACAGCGGGCATCCCTGGGTTGCTGAAAAAAGACGAGGCGGCTTGATCATTCTGCCCTCGCTGAAGCTCTTCGCGCCGGACCGCCTCGGGAACCCCGTTTGACACGAGCTCCGTATTGCGAACCCGTTCCAGCACCAAGCGGAGATAGCGGTCGCCTGGAAGCAACCTCTTGGCCAATTCGATCCGCGAATCGTGATCCAGCCCAGAGATCGTCTGGCCCCGACTCTCAAGCGCCTCAGAAAATCTGCGAAGACTACGACCATAGGCAGCACGGGTGCTTGAGGCCAAGCTGCTGTCCCTGGTCACTTGTTCCAAGATATGCGCGTCTGCCTTTGACGGCACTAGCCGCCGGGCAGTCGCCGAATAGCCCGGCTCATGATACGCACGCAGGAAGTTCAACGCCGTCTTCATAGTACCGTATTTCGGAAAGACAGCATCGGCGTGATCGACCAGGGATTGGTGATTTCTTAGATCCGTCGCTTGGCCGCGAGCGCCGAGATCATTCGCCAATCGGCAAAGCGCATTCGAGTATATTTGAAGCGTATCCTCGCTATGGCGTTGCTGAGTCCTAGCGTGGGCGATCGCCTGATCAATAACGTCCCGGTGTTCGCCGGACAGATGGGGAAAGCGGATAGCAGGGGCGTCAATAGTCGCCGAATAGCCCGGCTCATAATACCTACGGAGGGCGCTCAACGCCGTCTTCATAGTATCGTTTGTCGGAAAGACAGCATCGACGTGATCGACCAGGGATTGGTGATTTTTTAGATCAGTCGCTTGGCCACGAGCGCCGAGATCATTTGCCAATTGGCGAAGTGCAAGCGTGTATTTTTTTTCCGTGGTCTCTCTATATTGTTGCTGAGTCCTAGCGTGGGCGATCGCCTGATCAATAACGTCCCGGTGTTCGTCGGACAGATGGGGAAAGCTGGTAGCACGGGCGCCAGCAGTCGCCGAATATCCCGGCTCATGATACCTACGGAGGACGCTCAACGCCGTCCTCATAGTATCGTTTGTCGGAAAGAAAGCATCGACGTGATCGACCAGGGATTGGTGATTTCTTAGATCAGTCGCTTGGCCGCGAGCGCCGAGATCATTCGCCAATCGGCAAAGCGCATTTGAGTAATTTCGGAGCGTTCTCTCTCTATATTGTTGCTGATCCCTAGCGTGGGCGATCGCCTGATTAATAAGGTCCCGGTGTTCAACGGACAGATGGGGATAGCCGTTAGCACGGGCGCCACTCGCGACAGGTTCGGCGCGGCGCGGCTCGGCCACGTGCTGCTCAAAGCCCGCTTGCCGCGCCTGGCCCGCATCTGGCAAGGGGTACGAGGCGGGGATTGCGGCAAGCTCGTGCGGCAAGCGCTGCTCCCTCAGTCGGTTTTGCAGCGCCTGCCGGTCGGCGACGAGGTAGTCGAGGTCCAGCTGCAGGTATGGCCGCTCTTCGTTCGCCAATCGATGAACCAGCTCGCGCGTGCCGTCCAGCACGAAGACGCCGCAATCAACACCGTTGTTCTGCCGGGCCATGTCGGGTGTCTGCAGCAGGAGCGCGTCCAGTCTTATTGCGAGCAATCGTGCAGGCGCGTCGTTGTAAGGCTGTCCATTTGGCTGGAAGGAGTCGTAGTGATAGGCGACCGCTCGTTCCGGGTCGCGGCGATCTACGAGCAGCAGCGACCAATGGGTGCCACCAAGAGTGCCATCATTCACTGGCAGGAACACGAAGTCGGCTGGGGCGTCGTTTTGATGATAGATGGACAGCAACGTACTTTGCACGTCCACGTCATGAGTGCGCAGTAGATGGGAGAGTGACGCATTCACCAGCCGCGTTCGGGCGGCGAGCGCTGGCTGGGTCTCCTGCAGGTCCTGCTCCAGCAACCGGTAATCCCTTTGGATATGGACGTCGCTCAGCCATTGGGTGGCCCCGAGAACCGCCCCCTCGGGGAGGTTGGACGAGCCTGACGGAAAAGCTCCGATCTGAGCATCGGAGGAGGTGGTCAGATCGACCAACGAAACACCGCGATAGGTGTCTGAATTGCCGATTTCGCTCAGCGGCTGCTGAATGGCGGCGGCTTGCGGCTCGTCAGCTCGATCATCGAACAGCGGCCGGACCGCCTCGCGAATCCCGTTTGACACGGGCTCCGTATTGCGAACCCGTTCCAGCGCAGAGATGAGAGGGAGTTTGTCTGGAAACAACCTCTTGGCCAATTCGATCCGCGAATCGTGATCCAGCCCAGAGATCGTCTGGCCCCGACTCTCAAGCGCCTCAGAAAATCTGCGAAGATTACGACCATAGGCAGCACGGGTGCCTGAGGCCAAGCTGCTGTCACTGTTCACTTGTTCCAAGATATGCGCGTCTGCCTTTGACGGCACTGGCCGCCGGGCAGTCGCCGAATAGCCCGGCTCATGATACGCACGCAGGACGCTCAACGCCGCCTTCATACCAGCGGTTTTCGGAAAGACAGTATCGAGGTGATCGACCAGGGATTGGTGATTTTTTAGATCCGTCGCTTGGCCGCGAGCGCCGAGATCATTCGCCAATCGGCAAAGCGCATTCGAGTATATTCGAAGCGTATCATCGCTATGGTGTTGCTGAGTCCTAGCGTGGGCGATCGCCTGATCAATAACGTCCCAGTGTTCGCCGGACAGATGGGGAAAGCGGGTAGCACGGGCGTCAGCAGTCGCCGAATAGCCCGGCTCATGATACCTACGGAGGACGCTCAACGCCGTCTTTGTATCATCGTTTTTCGGAAAGAAAGCATCGACGTGATCGACTAGGGATTGGTGATTTTTTAGATCAGTCGCTTGGCCACGAGCGCCGAGATCATTTGCCAATCGGCGAAGTGCAAACGTGTATTTTTTTAAAGTGTTCTCTCTATATTGTTGCTGAGTCCTAGCGTGGGCGATCGCCTGATTAATAACGTCCCGGTGTTCGTCGGACAGATGGGGAAAGCTGGTAGCACGGGCGCCAGCAGTCGCCGAATATCCCGGCTCATGATACCTACGGAGGGCGCTCAACGCCGTCCTCATATTATCGTTTGTCGGAAAGAAAGCATCGACGTGATCGACCAGGGATTGGTGATTTCTTAGATCAGTCGCTTGGCCGCGAGCGCCGAGATCATTCGCCAATCGGCAAAGCGCATTTGAGTAATTTTGGAGCGTGCCCTCGCTATAGGGTTGCTGATCCCTAGCGTGGGCGATCGCCTGATTAATAAGGTCCCGGTGTTCAACGGACAGATGGGGATAGCCCCTAGCACGGGCGCCACTCGCGACAGGTTCGGCGCGGCGCGGCTCGGCCACGTGCTGCTCAAAGCCCGCTTGCCGCGCCTGGCCCGCATCCGGCAAGGGGTACGAGGCGGCTTGATCATCGAACGGCCACCGGACCGCCTCGGCCACCTGCTGCTCAACGCCCACTTGCCGGGCCTGGACCGCTTGCCCCTCTTCCAAGCCGGCGTCCTGCACCTGCGACGAAGCTGTTACACGGGATGGATTACTATTTCGCGGGTCCACACTAGCCTCACATCAAATTGTATCGTCAAAGTCCTGCGCCAATCCACGCAGCGGCTCATCGGGTTGAGATTCTGCCGAGAGCCCTCGTCTGCTTTCATCAAGGGTGCCGGCTCGGGAGGGCGCCTGTCTGGTTTTCAAAGATGCGTTTATGTTCCAGTCGAACGTTCGCGCCTAGCTGTAGGAAATCGATTGGGCTTCAAACGTGAATTCACCGATAGCTTTGGAAATGTAGTTTGGAGTCTCGTCATCGGCAGTGGCCATGAACACTTGCAGGCCGGTATTGCTGAGAAAATTCTGCTTGCCAGCCTCGCCATAGGCCCCCGTCAGTGCCGAGAGGCTTTGGATGATGAGCATGAAACGAGCCTTGTAGCTCGCGATGGTCGTAATTGCCGTCTCGATCGCCTCCAGCTTACCCAGGAGGCCAAGGTGGTTACGGCGTTCCTCGGCCCTCCTCCCGCCGCGGGATGAACTTCCAGCTGCACGTGTCCGTTTGCTATCGCGATCCATTGCTCAGCTTCCAAAGTCGTTCGCTACCCCATGAGGTTACCACCGAAGCTCGATCTGCTAAACCAATATGGTGTTACACTTGTAGTCTCGCAGAGGCTTCTCCCAGCTCTCTGAGTCACGTCGAGAGCCGTAACCGGATCAGATTTTCCGGGCGGAGGGGGTTTGCGGCGAGCGCGTTCGTGATTCACCATTTGCGGACGCTACCACCGACGACGAAGGCGTCGGCGAGGTGAAATCACATCGCAGCCGAGACGCCGTCATCGCTCTTGCCGACAAGATCGCGGAGAAGAACGGCAAGCTTCGCGCAGCCTACGCTGGCGTCCCCTCGCCAATCGCCCTCGACGAGGCGCTGCGGGAGGTCGCGGGCATCGCCCATCATGATTTTCTCGTGGTCGTCGTCAGCGACTTCGACGGGCATGGGGAAACGACCCGCCAGCTCCTGCTGCAGCTCTCGAGCCGCAACGATGTAATCTGCCTGCTCGTCTACGATCCATTCCTTCTCGAACTGCCGAAATCCGGGGACATCGTCGTCAGCGGCGGGTCTCTGCAGGCCGAGCTGTCCCTGCGGCAGCCTGGCGTGCGTCAATCGATTGATGCGTTCGCGCGCACTCGCGGACGTGAGCTGCTGGACTGGCAGCGCAAGCTTGGCCTGCCCATGCTTCCAGTTTCCGCGGCGGAAGACGTCGCTCCCCAGCTCGGAGCCTCCTCGAACAGTCCGCCTGGCGACAGTGGAGGCGATAATGGAGCCGCAACCCAAACTCGATCCGATAACGGAAAACGCTCTCCGTGCGCTAAAGGACATTGCGGTACCGTCTCCCGTTTCATGGATGCCCCAGACGTGGGGATGGCTGGTCGTTGCATTGGCTTTGGTAACGGCCGTGCTTCTTTGGTGCGCGATCGCCTATCGGCGGTGGCGTCGCAATGCATACCGCCGAGAGGCCCTCAAGCTGCTCGGCGAGGTGGCAGCGGCGATGGGGAACCCGGATACCAAGGAACAGGCGGTCAATGATCTCGGTGAACTTCTCAAACGCACGGCGTTAGCGGCGTGGCCGCGCGAGGAAGTCGCCGCGACCTCGGGTGCAGAGTGGGTTGCATTCCTCGAAGCCAATGGCGGCTACGATGTCGGCGAAGCCCTGAGGACATTCATTAACGGCCTCGAGTATCAACGCGGACAACCGATGACGTCAGCGCTGACCGACGAACTTGCTGCCGACGCCCGACGCTGGATCGAGAGGCATCATGTATCAGCTTGATCTTCCGTGGATGCTCCTGATCCTGCCGCTCCCATTGCTTATCTGGTGGCTGATGCCGCCACATCGCGAGACCTCCGCCTTGATTCCGCCTTCCGTTCTTCGCCGAAGTCGCAACAGCCGCCGGCATCGAGCCGACCGGAGTTCGGTAGTGCCGAAGCGATCCTGGCCGCAGGCGATCATCGATATGCTGGCATGGTGCCTGATCGTTCTGGCACTGGCCCAACCGCAATATGTCGAGCGGCCGCTGCAACGCACCGAGCCTCAACGCGACATCCTGCTGGCACTCGACTTATCGCAGTCCATGGATACCAAGGATTTTGCTGCACCAGATGGAATCATGCAAGCACGCGTGGATGCCGTACGCGCCGTGGTTTCCGATTTTGTCGCGAAGCGACCCGGCGACCGGCTCGGTCTGATGGCATTCGGCGACGCTCCCTATCCGCTGGCTCCATTCACCATGGATCATGCGCTGGTCAAGACGCTGGTCGAAGGTCTTTTGCCCGGTATTGCCGGTCCGCGCACCGCGCTCGGTGACTCCCTGGGTCTCGCCATCCGCAAGTTCGACAAGACGACGGTGCCGCAAAAGGTGCTGATCATGCTGACCGACGGCAATGATACGGCGAGCAAGATGCCGCCTCTGAAGACGGCCGAGATAGCCGGCAGCAAGGGCTTGCCGCCGGTGTTCACGGTGACCTCAGCGAAGGTGAGGGCGCACTCAAATTCTCGGGCCATTCGCTGCGCGCCGGGCTTGCCTCCTCGGCCGAGGTTGATGAGCGCCATGTCCAGAAGCAGCTGGCCATGCAAGCGCCGAAATGACCCGCAAATGCCAGCGCCGGCGCGACCGATTCCGCGTCAACTTGACGAAAGCGGCAGGGTTGTAGCTGCCCCTCCCCTGCCGCACCTCTCAGATCTTGGAGCCGTGTCGGGAGCGCTCTGCGATGCTCGAAAGATCAACTTTCTTGCCCGCGACATCAGCGACGATCTTCAACGTACCGCCGAGGGATTCGACATAATCGCGTAGCGTCGACAATTTCATGTCGGCGCGCTTCTCCAGTCTTGAGACATTTGTCTGCTTGAAACCGGTCCCGGCAGATACGTTTTCCTGCGTCCGACCAGCGAGAGCCCGCAATTCACGCAGATTGTGCGCCGTGACAAGCTCGTCGGCCCGCGTTGCAACGGCGCGCTGTTCGTCATCGGGAAGCGTCTGTATCAGCTTGTCGAGATCATCCATGTTTCTTCTCCAACTCGCTCAAATGCTCGTCGTATCGTTTATCAGTCAGATCGATCAGCCGTTTGTAGAAGAGTTTCTGTTTCACACCGCTCTTCGCACCACCGCAGAGAACGACGGCCTTTCGTTCCGGGTCAAAGGCAAAGGCGAAGCGCCATTGCACCTTCAACACCTTGACGCGCAGTTCTTTCATGTTCGCATGCCTGGAGCCTTCGAGTGTGTCGACCTCAGGCCGGGCCAGTCGAAAGCCCTTCTCGCGAAGCAGCACCAAATGCGCGAGCAACTCGATCCAAACATCGGCTGGAAGGTCCATGATCTCGCCCTTGAAGCGGTCGTGAAACTCGACCTTCCATTCCGTCATTTCATATCCTGAATGATATAGATACTTTAGGATATTTAGTCCATGTCTCTCATCAAGGCAATGGGCATTTCCTCCAGAAGCGCCACAAACGATCGTTTGCTCACGTCGTCCGGATTTGGAAAATGGTGCTAGCCATCGATAGGTGCCGTTTATCTATGGTTATTGATTTTTTGGGCCCGCAAATCAGCGATGTCAGTCCTCCCGAATCGGTGGAGTCGCCGGGAATCCCCGCTTTTCCGCCGCTTTTCGGCTACATTCAGTGGACTCTTCTGCCTGTTCGAACGGACGGGACCGAGCCGTGTGGCCGAGCGCAGAGCTGTCAGTCGGGCGATTTCTCGGTCTCTTCGTCCACCTGAAACGACACACGCGACCGGCCCCCTTCAGACCGGCCGATTCTCGACATTTCCGCCAAAAACGACCGCTGATGCCGTTTCGTCGCCGTCTGCGGTCCGTCGGTCATCTGCGGTGTCATTTCAAGGCTAGTGAGCCTCCATTGACACCATAAAACACGTTTACGCATTCCTTATCTGTACAAAGCACCTCGAAACAAGGCCGTTAAAAGCGCGATGGCGAAGCCACAAAGAGTTAACGTCCAACAGCCTCTAAAGCGGCTGATCGGCTATGCCCGCGTGTCGACGGACGACCAGGTCCACGATGCCCAGATGGACGAGCTGCGGGCCGCCGGCTGCGATCGGATCTATCAGGAGCATGGCTCCGGGGCATCGCGCGCCCGACCAGTCTTGACGCGGCTGCTCGGAGAGCTCACCGCGGGAGACATCCTCGTCGTTGTCCGCCTCGATCGATTGGCCCGGTCGGTCAGTCATCTCTTGGCAGTGATCGAGGATCTCGAGCAACGCGGGGTTCATTTTCGATCGATCCGCGATCCGATCGATACCTCGACCCCGCAGGGCATGTTTTCCCTCCAGGTTCTCGGTGCGGTCGCGCAGCTCGAGAGAGCGCTGATCGCTGAACGCACCAAAGCCGGCATCAAGGCGGCGAAGGCGCGCGGCAAGCTTCCTGGAAACCCCGGCCTGCGAGAACCACGACCGGAGGCAATCAAAGCACTCTCAAAAACAAGCGAGAAACTCTATCTCGGCGAGCTCATTGCGTCCGCGCAGACGTGGCTGCCGATGGTGCGGCAACTTCGGCCTTAGCACAGTTGGGACAATGTCGTGCGGATCCTCAATCGCAGAGGTCACGATTGGACGATCGAACGCCTTGTTGCGCCGGCGCCGACTTCAGGAGCCGTGCTTTCAAGAGAGGGTGCCGGGATGCCGGCATCGCGATCGAATGGCGGCCGCTGGCTGAGCGCGCTTCGGTGGCCATATCGAGCGTCTGATCGGCACTCAGATGGGAAAACTCCACCTGCTGCCCGGCGCACGACTTTCAGCAATGCGCAGGAGCTTGGCGAATACGATTCCAAGTGGCATTCGGCGCTCTCATTGCGCGAACTCGAGCGCTACATTGCCCTCGACATTGTCGGCTCCTACCATCAGTCGATCCACAGCAGCTTGGGCCGCCCGCCAATTGCCGTCTGGCGGGAGCACGAGGGCAAGATTCCGCTGCGACTGCCGCAGGATCGAATGCGTTTCTGGCTGGCGTTCCTGCCCGAACAGGAGCGCACATTGCGGCCAAACCGGAATCCATCTGCTTGGTCTGCGCTACTGGCCACCTAAGCTTAGCACCGACGTCGGTCGCTCGAACCGTCGCCTGCTCGTCAAATACGACCCGCGGCACATGGCCCGTATCTTCGTGCGGCGACCTTCGGGCAACTTCGTGGAAGCTCGCTACGCTGATTTGACCTTGCCCTCGGTGACACTTCATGAGGCCGTGGCGGCGCGACGCGCACTGCTGGCGAAAGGCCGACAGGAAATCAATACCCGCGCCATAGTGGGCACGGCAATCGCGCAGCGCGAACTGGTGGATGCAGCAACCAGGAAGACGGCAGCCGTGCGACGCGGCGGTAGGAAAGCCCAAAACGAACGTGGATGGCCGCTTAGTCTAAGTCTAGACTGCAGCTTCCTCGACGAGCCAGCTGTTCCAGCGCTGGCGAAGCATCTTCGAGGCTAGCCTTCATAGCTTATCCCTCTCAAGCGAACAGGCTTCGAGATCGTCCTCGGCTGCAGCCGATCATCGACGTCGCGCATCTGGCCTGCGAGCACTTCACGTGCTCCGCGACGCAGAAGCACACGAGCGAGATCCGGAGACGGGTGCGCAGAAAGCGCAGACAGGACGGAGCTTCCGCGGTTTGGATACACATGAACGGCCCACCGGCAGCTGATTCCGCGCGCCTTGTGATGCCAGCGCTTGACCAAACCCGACTATTAAGCAATTTTTGGGCAGCGCCGCACGTAACAGACGCGGCCTCGGAGAATTTGATTGGAGCGTCGTCAGCATGGGTTTTTCCGCGAGCCTTCATTTAAGACAGTCGCAGTCGCTAACTATGTCACCGCAACTGATACAGTCGATCAAGCTGCTTCATATGAACCATCTGGAACTCAGCCAGTTCATCGCTCAGGAAGCGGAGAAGAATCCGCTGCTCGAGATCCCTTCGCCCGATGACGCGATCTCAGCGGAGCGCGAGGATTCAGGCCCGCACCCGGGGGAGGCCGGCAGCGAATTCGACGATGGGTTGGTCGACAGCGCCATGTCGAGGTCCGGCGAGAGGCTCAGCGATTGCCTCGACGCCGACTTCGCCAACGTCTTCCCGGACGCTACGACCCCGCAGCGGGCGGATGCGCCCGAGCTGCTCGGGCAGTGGAAGTCGATGTCGGGTGCGGGCGACGGCGAGGGTTACGATCTCGACGATTTCGTCGCCGGCCGCAAGACGCTGAGGGAGACGCTCATCGAGCAGCTTGCCTTCGCGCTTGGCGCTGCCTCCGATCGGCTGATCGCCCAGCACCTGATGGACCAGCTCGACGACGCCGGCTATCTCCACGCCGACCTCGCCGTGACCGCCGCTCGATTGGGTGCGGCAGTCGAGGACGTGACGCGTGTGCTCCATGTTATGCAGCAGTTCGATCCGCCGGGCGTATTCGCGCGCACACTTGGGGAGTGCCTTGCCCTTCAGCTGCGCGCCCGAAACCGTCTCCATCCGGCGATGGAGACGCTCATCGGCTCTCTCGAACTGCTGGCACGGCGCGACTTTGCAAGCCTCAAGAAGATCTGCGGCGTCGACGAGGGCGATCTCATCGACATGCTCTCCGAGATCCGCAAGCTCGACCCGAAGCCGGGCACCAGCTTCGAAACCAGTGTTTCCGCGTCCAACATTCCCGATGTCGTGGTGCGCGCCCAGTCCGATGGCGGCTGGCTCATCGAACTCAATCCGGATGCGCTGCCCCGGGTCCTCGTCAACCGCGAGTATTTCAGAGAAATATCCCGCTCCAGCCGGAAGAACAGCGGCGAACAGGCCTTTCTCAACGAGTGCCTGCAGAATGCCAACTGGCTGACGCGCAGCCTCGATCAGCGCGCCAGGACGATCATGAAGGTGGCAGACGAGATCGTCCAGCAGCAGCAGGCCTTCCTGATCCACGGCGTCGACCATCTGCGCCCGCTGAACCTCAGCATCGTCGCGGATGCGATCAAGATGAGCGAGTCGACGGTGAGCCGGGTGACCTCCAACAAATACATGCTCACCCCGCGCGGACAGTTCGAGCTGAAATATTTCTTCCCGGTCTCGATCGGTTCGGCGGAAAACGGCGATGCGCATTCGGCCGTGTCCGTACGCCATCGCATCGGCACGATGATCAATCAGGAAAGCGCCGATGACGTGCTTTCGGACGAAGACATCGTCGACGTCCTCAAGAAGACAGGTGTCGAGATCGCCAGACGCACCGTCGCAAAATATCGCGAAACGATGAACATCCCCTCTTCTGTCCAACGACGCCGCGAGAAGCGTGCGGCATCAGCGGTGAAGGGGCACTCGGGCAATCTTTAGGCGGAGGGGAGCATTTTAAGGCGCCTCGCTTATATTTGGCCTGATGGCCGGCAACGCATGGCAGGGCAGCCCCACGAGCCTTCGCACACCTTACGGGGTTACTGACGGGCGCGGGTTGCCTTCGGCCGCTCGCCGACGAAGCACTGGAGAGAGAGAGAGAAAAAAAATGGGAAGCTCCACTAAGAAAGCAGTTCAGGCCGTTCGGCGATACTGGGTAGCAAGCTGGAACGAGGGGTGATGAGATGTGATGGCAAACCGGTCGAACCGGGGATTAGATATCGCGGTAGGGACGCCCATTACTGATACTGCTGGCGAATTCGATTTCTAAGCGCCGCGCATGCGAAGCGCGTTGGATGCGGCGTTACGACTAACCTAAAGTTGCGATCTAGAACGAGTCAGACCTATACGACGCTTGTAGAATCGGAGCCCATCTCGGCCTCAGATTCGCACAGGATAGTAATGTCGCTCAAGCCTCAAGAGACTGCCCCGGTTCCCGAAGACACGCGCCGGTGATGTCACGTTGTCAGCGGCTTAACGGTTGTCTGGTAATAGGTTGGGATGAACAGTCCGACCGTAAGCTACAAGAACCACCGCTTTCCACCGCAGATCATCGCGCGTGCGGTCTGGCTGTATTTTCGGTTCCCTTTGAGCCTGAGGATGGTCGAGGAGATGCTGCTGGAGCGCGGTATCGTCGTCTCCCATGAGACGATCCGGAGATGGGGTCGCAAATTCGGAACGGCTTATGCCAGGCAGTTGTGCAGAAAGAGGCCTTCGCGAAAGGATATCTGGCATCTGGACGAGGTGGTGATTTCCATCGGCGGCCGCAAACATTGGCTCTGGCGTGCCGTTGACCAAGACGGTTACGTTCTCGACGAGATCGTTCAAGCCCGCCGCGATACCCAAGCCGCCAGGCGATTGCTGGTCAGGCTGCTGAAGAAGCAAGGCCTGACGCCGAAGCGGATCGTCACCGACAAATTGCGCTCATATGGTGCTGCAAGACGGGAGGTGATGCCCGCCGTCGAACATCGATCGCACAAGGGCCTGAACAATCGAGCCGCGAATTCTCACATGCCGCTTCGAAAACGGGAGCGGATGATGCAGGGATTTCGATCCGTCGGCGGCTTGCAACGGTTCATATCGATCTTTTCGGCACTCCGAAATCTCTTCGTCCCCCCGCACCAGAAAAACTCAGCCCTCGCCATCCACATCCATCGGATCCGCGCAAGGGCGCAGTGGAAAGCCGTGACCGGCGCAACCGCCTGACGTCTCACACAAGCGCCTTGTTCCGACCTTGATCAAACAACGTGACATCGCCGGTCGCACCGTTACTTGTCAGCTCGAAATGATGACCGGGGGCGGCGGCACAAGATTGCGGCATTGGCAGCTGCAACCCCATCGAAGGACGAATTCCATACTGAACGCGCGCTGGGCGCACTTCAACAATCATGCAGCCAACCAGTTTCGGCGCTCCTCGCCCGTTGCACGTCGTCGTCGACTGCGCACCAGTCGCAAATCCGACATATGTCGATGCCGACTTCCGCACCTCGATGAAGCACGATCAGTTTATCTGCTTTGCGATACATGTGTGAGGCGACATACGCGCGACGGTGCCCTTCATCATCAACGATTTCGAATATATACCTCAAACAATCACCCGGAGCAATTGCACAATCTGAGGAGTATTCGCCAAGCGCTTGTGGGAGGCTTGTACCCTTCCGGCCAAAGGATCGCTTCCATTCTGCCGGATACGCGGCTCCTAGCGACGAGTAACCGGTGGCTTCGCGCATTAATGCAGCCACTTCTGCCTTCTGCGCGCAGTCAAGCTGCAATCAGCCTCGTGATGCAAGTGACGAAGATATGACGAGAATGCCGTCGCGAACGAACAGCGTTTTAGCCGGCGAGCCTCATTGGTAGTTCAACCATCAAAACCGTAGAAGCCCTAGCGTTTTTGTATGCCGGTGCTTCGAACTTCTCCTTTGAGTCCACCTCGATGGCACCGACCGACAGAAGGCGGCGGTGGAGCCGACATCTCCCTTATATTTCGCGTCGTTTCTCGCCGGCGGGGAGCATGACCGGCTTCGCCGCCCCGATCCAAACGGCATCATGGACCAAAGCGGTATACTAGAATAGTTGCTATTAGCAGCGCAGGCTGCACGGGAAGGTCAAGCGGCGCTTCCACATTCCTAAAGTCACCGGTGTTTACGCATTTAATCAACTCGATCCATAATGCCGGACTGAATGGCCAGGGCGGTGTACTGCGAGGCGTCCAGCGGCAGATCTCCAAACGCGAGTTGACAAAGAAGGTAGTTGGCACCCGCCTCTTCCAGCTGATCAAGGAGAGCCCGGCGCGCAAAAGTTTCCGTTCCTACCACGCACAACTCGCTCTCGATTGCGGCATCCAAGGTCAGCGGCAAGTTTGGCGGAAGGGGGATCGCGTTGGCATCGTACAGGAATTTGAAGTTCCTGACCCATCGATCGTAAGCAGGTGCCGCGAGTGAATGGGCGTGCGCGGCAGAGTGTCCGACCACTACCATTCGGAGCAATCCGAGAAAAGGCGCTTGGTCGTCCGCGTCAGTGTTTTGCTCTGGATGGGAACGGAAGGCATCAGTAATTTTGCGAACCACAGACGCGGGTCCTAGGCACGCGATATTTGCGCCGTTGGCAGCGGCCCAAGCCGCAGATTCGGGCCGGTTGGTGGCGATCCATGTAGGCGGATGCGGACGCTGATGAGGCCGCAGCGTCAAAGGGACATCGTTTAGCTCAAAATGCTTACCTTGGTAGGATAGTGTGCCGCCCTTCATTGCCTTCACGAGGATTTCGCTGGCTTCGATGTAGCGCTCCGGCACCGCGTCTGCACCAATCCCGAAGTAATTCAATTCGATCGGGAGAGAGCCGCGCCCTATACCAAGCTCGAGCCTACCACCGCTCAATTGGTCCAGCATACAGATCTCTTCAAACGCGCGTAACGGATGAGAAAGGCTGAGCAACATGACCAAGGGGCCCACACGAAGTTGCCGAGTGCGCTGTGCGACGCTCGACAAGAACAAATTCGGCGATGCGCCTCTCCCATGCGGGGTACAATGGTGCTCCGCGAGGTGATATGCATAAAAACCGAGCCGATCGCATGTCTCGGCTAACGTCAGGCGGTCGGCGTACTGTTGTGCGATGTCGCGACCGTCCTCGTCTAAGTGATCAAAGATGCCGACGGTTAGCTTCGAAGGGAAGGTGTGTCTCATTCCGTCATCTCCAACTTTCATGAACGAGCTAAGGCGTTGATCCAAGCGATCTGAGACGTGACCTCTTCCTGAGTGGAAATGGTCTTGTGCCTAGCTTGAATTTGTTTGGGCTTTGCGCTGGCTATGCCCCAGATCATCGAGGTATTTGGACGTTGCGCGCACGATTCAAGGTCGCTCAGCTCCCAGAATGTCGCTGACCGCCGCAAGAAATACATCCATTTGCGCTTTTGTACCGATGCTAACACGGATGCAGTGTTCCAGACCTCGATCGGGGAAGACTGCAACTAGTATCTTTTTCTGCTCCAGCGAGGCTTGCCACCAGACCCCGTCTCGTCCTGCTGGCACATGGGCCAGCAAGAAGTTCGCGTGCGAGGGAGTTACAGAGAAACCAAGTTGCGACAGCGCCGTGCTCACCCGCTGCCTCTCATGCTTAACATGCTTGTGGTTTTCGTCGTAGGCGGACCGATGCGCAAGGATGCCGATTCCAACCGCATGGCCGATCACGTTCATATTGAAGACGTTCTGGATGTTTCGTAGCCTACCAATGACCTCAGGATGCCCAAAGCCGAGCCCAATGCGAATACCGGCGGCCGCGTAGCTCTTCGAGAATGTTCTTAAGAGCAGGAGGTTCGAGTAACGATTAATGAGGCGCAGAGCGTCGTCAGGGGCGAAGTCAACGTAGGCCTCATCCAATACGATCAAGCGGTCCGACTGTGCTAGAAGGCGTTCGATGTCGGCGATCGAAACAAATGTTCCGGTCGGGTTGTTCGGATTCGCGAGCAGAATAAACTTGGCATCTTTTGCGGGTCCGAGAAGCAATTGCTCTAACGGCAATGAATGAGCTTCGCCCCACCCAATTTCCAGAAATTGAGCACCCTGCAGAACCGCCAGTTTTCGGTTGAACGAAAACCCCGGAGACATCATCGCCACAGCGTCACCCGGAGCAAGGAATGCCCTGTAGATGAGCCCGAGAAGTTCAGACGATCCGTTCCCGGCGATCACCTGATCCCTGGAGAGGCCGTAGGCATGGGCAGCTGCTTCCCTCAGGCTGGTATTGTCATCTTCTGGATACAAATATTGTCGTTCGAGGGCTGCAACAGCGCTCGCCCTTACGGGTGGCGGCAATGCAAAGGGGTTCTCATTCGTGTTTAGCTTGACCCAACTAGCATCCGGTGCTGGGCTGGACTCCAAACAATTCAGCTTCATGGCCATTGCGAAAGAGACGAGAGTACGCTCTGCAGTTTTGCGTCAGACAAATTTTTCTCCGTTCAGTAGCCGAGGGCAGGCGCATTGTCCGCAGACCGTCGGATGCCCGGGTTATGCTGGACGTGTTCTACTAAGGTTTGGCGCAACCGGTAAAATGATCTTTTTGCATGTCATCATTCACCGAATGGATACAGCACGTGCCCTTTTAGGGCTTTGGGTGATGTCACGTTGTCAGCGGCTTAACGGTTGTCGGATAATGGGTTGGGATGAACAGTCCGGCCGTAAGCTACAAGAACCATCGCTTTCCACCGCAGATCATCGCCCGTGCGGTCTGGCTGTATTTTCGGTTCCCTTTGAGCCTGAGGATGGTCGAGGAGATGCTGCTGGAGCGCGGTATCGTCGTCTCCCATGAGACGATCCGAAGATGGGGTCGCAAATTCGGAACGGCTTATGCCAGGCAGTTGTGCAGAAAGAGGCCTTCGCGAAAGGATATCTGGCATCTGGACGAGGTGGTGATTTCCATCGGCGGCCGCAAACATTGGCTCTGGCGTGCCGTTGACCAAGACGGCGATGTCACGTTGTTTGATCAAGGTCGGAACAAGGCGCTTGTGTGAGACGTCAGGCGGTTGCGCCGGTCACGGCTTTCCACTGCGCCATTGCGCGGATCCGATGGATGTGGATGGCGAGGGCTGAGTTTTTCTGGTGCGGGGGGACGAAAAGATTTCGGAGTGCCGAAAAGATCGATATGAACCGTTGCAAGCCGCCGACGGATCGAAATCCCTGCATCATCCGCTCCCGTTTTCGAAGCGGCACGTGAGAATTCTCGGCTCGATTGTTCAGGCCCTTGTGCGATCGATGTTCGACGGCGGGCATCACCTCCCGTCTTGCAGCACCATATGAGCGCAATTTGTCGGTGACGATCCGCTTCGGCGTCAGGCCTTGCTTCTTCAGCAGCCTGACCAGCAATCGCCTGGCGGCTTGGGTATCGCGGCGGGCTTGAACGATCTCGTCGAGAACGTAACCGTCTTGGTCAACGGCACGCCAGAGCCAATGTTTGCGGCCGCCGATGGAAATCACCACCTCGTCCAGATGCCAGATATCCTTTCGCGAAGGCCTCTTTCTGCACAACTGCCTGGCATAAGCCGTTCCGAATTTGCGACCCCATCTCCGGATCGTCTCATGGGAGACGACGATACCGCGCTCCAGCAGCATCTCCTCGACCATCCTCAGGCTCAAAGGGAACCGAAAATACAGCCAGACCGCACGGGCGATGATCTGCGGTGGAAAGCGGTGGTTCTTGTAGCCTACGGCCGGACTGTTCATCCCAACCCATTATCCGACAACCGTTAAGCCGCTGACAACGTGACATCACCCCTTCAATGCATAGCCGCTGGCCCCAGCCTTGATGGCGGCTTCAAGATAGTCCACGCTGTCATGCATGGTCAGCATGATGATGCGGGTTTCGGGCGATCGGACTCCAATCTCCGCTGCGGCCTCGAGGCCATCCACGCTGCCCATCCGTATGTCGAGCAGGGCAATATCCGGTCGGAGACTCTCGCTGAGAGTTACCGCGCTCATGCCGTCTGGCGCCTCGCCAACGATCTCCAGGTCGGGAGCGCTTGCAAGCACGGCGACAAGACCCGACCGAGCTAGCTCATGATCGTCTGCAATCAATATTCGGTAGCGTTTCAAGCGAGTTCCTTTGCGGGACCGGAAATAGGCGCTCGAGCGACGGCAACCGTTCCTTGGCCGGGACCCGATCGGATTGATATGGAGCCGCCGATCAGTGCCATTCGTTCGCGCATGGCCGACATACCGACGCCCCTTCCATCTTGCTTGACGACGAGAGCGTCAGCGATGCCGCAGCCGTTATCCGCGACGGAGAGGGTAACAAACTGCGGCTCGTCCAACGTAAGCCGCAGGTCAATCCGGCTGCAGCCGGAGTGTTTTACGGCATTTGCCAAGGCCTCCTGCGCCACTCTGTAAAGGCTCACCTCGAGCGCGCCGGGCAAGCGGTAGCCGTTCAGGTCCGAATGAAAGCAAAGCTGGACCGACTGGATATCGTCCAGGCGGGCGCGAAGTGCTGCTTCGAGGCCGAGATCGTCCAGTTCCGCGGGACGAAGGGCACCGATTGCGCCTCTAACCTCGCCGATCGACGTTCGAACAATTTCGATGCCGCCTTCGATTGCATCTTTTGCCGATTGTGTATCTTCCATGGCAACCACCGCGGCTTCCAACCGAAACAGCAGGCTCGCCAAAGACTGCGCGACGCCATCGTGGAGGTCATAGGCAATCCTGCGCCGCTCCTGTTCCTGCGCGCCGATCATTGCCTCGATCAATCGCGCCAGGTCGCGCTCGCGTGCCTGGAGGTCGGATGTCAGTTGCTCGCGAAGAATGCGCTGGCTCTCCGCTGCCAGAAAGGCGGCGAGCTGATCCGTCACGATCTGGATCGCCTCACGATCCTGTTCATTCATGGGGAAGGCGAGACGTGACAGCCGGAGTTCCAGCATCTCGCAGCCTATCCATGCCTTGCAGACGGCTACCGGGTCGGCCCCCTCAGCCGTTTCCTCGCCGGCGGCGCTCCGGGTGGGAAATTGCCAAGCTGTGCCGGTTTGCGAGCGAATCGTGGCCGTGCTCGCTCCGGCAAAGCCGGCAATAGCGGATAACGCCTCGTACATCGCCGTATCCAAAGGGCCACGGTCCAGTACCTTGCGTACGTCCACGATCAGCCGCAGACGAGCGGCCTTGGCTTCCGCATCGCGATAGAGACGCCGCAGTTCGCGAATGGGAGACGCTATGCCCTCGTAGTCTTTGTCTTGCACGAATTCCCTGTCCTTAAGAAGTTTGACATGCCCTAGATAGGAAGCCATCCGTCACAATGCATAGGCCGTTCGGCATATGCGATTGCAGCCATCCGGCAGACGCGCGGCGGATCGCGGCAAACCATCTCTGACAGGCCGGCAAGAAAATCGCCGGAGAGATAATGTCATACGATGGAGATTGAAATGAAAAGACATCTGCTTGCCGCTTTTGTTAGTGCCCTGCTGGCGACGCCTGCTCTTGCAGAGGAATGTGCGCCGATCACCAAGCCTCAGGTCGAGCAGTTGTTTGATCGCTGGACCTCCTCGCTGGCAACCCTGGATCCAGAAAAAGTCGTCGAGAACTATACGCCTGATGCAGTCCTCCTGCCGACACTGTCGAACAAACCGCGCCTGACGCAAGACGAGCGCCGGGACTATTTCGTGAGCTTCCTGAAGAAGCATCCGTACGGCGAAATCGACAGCCGCACGATCAAGCTTGGCTGCAACGAAGCGCTCGACACCGGCAACTATACCTTCACTTTGAAGGATGGTAGCAAGGTTCCGGCGCGCTACACCTTTACCTACGAGTTCAAGGACGGCAAGTGGCTGATCTCGTCACATCACTCCTCTGCTATGCCGGAGAAGCCCGCGGGCTAATATGTACGGGAGCGTCGGGTAGTCTCGCGCTCCCCAAGCTCCTTGCACTGAGAAAATAAACTAGCCAAGGCGACCCTCGGCCCACGATTCTTCCATGATTGAATGTTGCGTTCCTTGCGACGAATGGCGGTGCCGTTGGTTCGTATCTCATCAAGGCGCTCATTGGCCGGGGCCCGCCCGTTAGGTATCTATGACGACGGCGGATGAGGCGGGGGAGATCCTGACGCGGCCCGCCAGTTAGTTGTGAAATTCAGCGCAGCCAACATTTGGAAGCTGTTGCACCATTGGATGCTGAGGTCGTTGCAGATGTCCGGAATACGACGGTTCGCACGTTGAGTTGATGGTTTCGATGCCTCTACCGTCACCACCGTCCGCGTGCTTGGTTGCGCCAGGGCGTAAGCAGTCAAAAACGGATCACGGCCAATTGCGATGATTTCGGCATCGTTGAGGTCCGCCGCGTATCGCGCTATCACCGCTTGAACGCGATCGGGATCGACCTCTTCCTCAAGGCACAGCGCGTTGTAGTTGTCCCCCTGGTCCAACCACTCGGCAAGCTCAGACCCTTCGGTGATCTCTTCAAGTATTTCTACGGGCATTTTGACGTGACCGCCCTCGGCCAAGTGGACAAGCCAGTCCCAAAACTCCGGAAAGCGCCCAATAGGGTAATAGAGGTTATGCGCCGTGATCAGGACGTTCGCGTCGAGGAGGTGCACTGTTCCCCCTATGCCGCGCTATCAGTTAGTGAATAGACATTGTTCGGTTTTACACCGAGAATCGCTGCCGCTTTCGACGGTGACAGTGCGCCCTCGGCCAGCATTCGCCGTGACAATGCAAGAAGCCGGTTTCCGAGTCTATGTCGGCGGACGATGTAATAGTTCGGTCCGCCGTCGCTTTCGCGCGCGCGGTCACGCTGGGCAGCCCTGTTCCGGAGCCACAGCTCCCGGTAAAGCGCTGTCACTGCAGACCACATGTGCTGATCGATGATCCCTTCCCGGTAGAGTTTATAGGCGACCATGGAGTGGCTGACTTGGCGAGCGTCCGCGATCGCCGCAATGCGAGCCATGACTCTTCCTTGCGTGGCGCCGATAAGAGGTTGTTCTCCAGCTATGTCGTTCGCAGGCAATAGGATGCGGCCCGCAATGTCGTTGCAGAAGGTCTCGATTGCGATCGTTGGTCGACCACCGCTGACTCCGCTTTCGCCAAGCCAAATATGTGCCAGCTCATGCAGAAGGGTAAATGACCAAGCCTGCTCGCTGTCTTGATCATTGATCACCACGAAGGGCGCGACCGGGTCGGCAAGCGCGAAGCCCCGGAATAGCTCCACATTCAAGGCGCTGTGATGACTTCCGAGATTACCGATGAGGAGGACGAATACACCAGCTGCTTCCACGCGCTCGCGAAGATATGAAAACCCCTTCGTGCTTCCCCGCCCACTTCCATGACGGAAATGCTCAAGATCAAAACCAAGCGTCTCCACGATGTTCGTTGCGAGGGCCTCAGCTCCGAGGTCTTGGTCGAATGACCCGACAAAGCTCAGCACCTGCGCCTCATCCTCCGCTTCAAGGAGAGCGCGAACCATTTCCTGACGCGCGCGAACCTCCCGCAGCAAAGTATCCACGAGCGCCGCGTCGCGCTGGGCAAATTCCTCTGGCAACGTGCGGAAATCTTCCCCCCGTGCCGCCATGACTGGACGTTCTGCGAGGTAGAAAGTCAGGAGCGGGCGGCGGTATTGGCTCGCCATCTTCAGAAGCAGCGGTCGGGAAGGCTCGGCCTCGCCAGCTTCAAGCATAGCAAGCCGCTCGCTACCCGCCAGACCGCGCGCAGCGCCCAGACCGATCTTATCTGCAGCATCCTCAATGGAAAAACCCGCCGTTTCGCGGGCCCACCTCAGGATGGACGGGTTCACTTTTGGCACCACTACCTCTGCTTCGGCAAGCCGATACAATTTGATATCAGCATGCAATGGTTACCAAACATATGGGTGCTGCGACAGGCCAGAACTATATTTTCCCACTGCAGAGTGTCCGAATAGGCAAGGCTCACGGTTTGATGCTCGGTTGTCTCCTCTCAAAGGGGCGGATCGCTCAGCCTACTTGCTCCACTGCCAGCGTGCCAGCCGGGAGGGGCTTGATCAGCGACTTCGCAGAGATTGTCGGATCGAGCCAGTCGGCCCAGACGCTACGTTCCAGGATGACGATCTGCCGGTCGTTATACGATGCGATGTCCGGACCCGGTTCCATCGTCAGCATGGTGAAAGCCTGGCCGACCTCCGGCGTCTCGCGCCAGATGCCGGCGACGCAGAAGACCGGCTCTTCCTCCTTGGTGAACAGCCATTTGTCCTTGCGCTTCTTTTTCGAATCCTTGGGTCTGTGAACTCGTAAGGGGCAGCGGTTGGAATTGAACTCCCGGCCATCCGACCGGAAATTATACACCGGCCGCTTGTTCGGTCCCGGCCAGCTCCAGCGCCGCTGCACGAGCTCAGCCTCATCGGGCACCCCGTCGATGGTTCTGACGCTGGGGCCGACATCGGTGATCTTGATGTCTTCGCGTGGCTCCAGGTTCGGCGCGCCTTCACCGAAGCGAATCTTGATATTGAGGTCGGCGAAATCCTCGACGATCGAGGCCACATCCACCATCAGCCGATAATCATTGCACATGCGCCCTCCGTTTTGGGGTCTGAGTAGCAACGGAGCAGAAAACCTACATAAAGGATTTCAGGGCTCGTTAGGATCTGCCTTTAGCGGTTCGTGAAGTGGTCTGAGTTCGTCTCTTGCGATGAAATCCGGCAGGGTACCTGCACAATCGTGTTTATCGTAGCCCCTGCAAGCTCGTCGTCATGAAGTCTATGAAAGTGCGGACTTTGGCGGAAAGATATTTCCGGCTCGGATACACAGCATATAGCGTATTGGCGAACCCGATCGCGTCTGGAAGCACCGTCTCTAATCGACCTGCCTCGATGTCTTGCTCGGCCATCCATTTCGGCAGGAACACAAGGCCCATACCCTGCAGAGCTGCTAGCTGCAGAATGGTCTCGTTCTCGCTCAGCATCACGGTACGAAATGTAACTTTGTGCCGTCCATCTGGGCCTTCCAGCGCCATGATATCACTGAGGTTGACCCCGCTGAAACGAAGCAGCGCGTGACCGTTAAGATCGGCGAGGCCTTTGGGTCGACCTGCTCGTTCCAGATATTCCGGCGATGCCATGAGCTCGACCTTGTACATTATGCGGCGAAGCAAAGGGCTTGTGTCATGCGCTTGAGTCGGTTTGGTTGAATTTGAGGAACGTCCGGGTCTGGCGGGTACTGTCGATAAATGTCCTGGCCCCACAGGACCATGCGAACCGCGCCGATGGCATCGGAGAAGGTGAACTCTGTTTTCTTGTACCATGCTGCAGCATAGGGAAGAGCGCCTCGGCCAAGCATTTCGCATGCCCAGAGTGTCAGAGACTGTAGAGCGCCAGCAGCGACGGTGTCGTGCGCATGATGGCTTTGTCGTTCCACTGCCGTTGGGTTTCCACGCCAAGATGCGCACGGGTTTCGGCGAAGGTGACCTCGATCTGCCAGCGCCGAACGAAGTAGGCAATGATCTGAGCGGGCTCAAGGTTGACGTTGGTGCTCATGAACGCCTGGGGTTCACGACGGCCTGACGGGTCTCGAACGAGAACCCAGCGAATTGGTCTCGGGGGCGTTCCACGCCGATACCAGAGGCCGGTTCCTGAGGTGACATCAAGGGTTTGTCGGTTTGCTTGCCGTACCAAGAGGATGCGACGATGCGTTGCCACTCGGTCTTCGTGTCTTTGAGGAGCGTTTTCAGTTTCGGCAATGGCCTGCCTTTTTGCGCCGGTCGCCCCAGAGTATGTTCGTGCCTCTGATCCGGTGGAGCAAAGAGACTGGCATCCAGACGCAACCGCGTGATGAGAGTGGCCGTGCCGGGCAGAGCCGCAGCCAGTGTATGAACGGCAAAGCTGCTATCGCCGACAAAGATGATTTCGCGGTCCGGCAGCCAGCGGCAAAGCTGCAAGACGCCTTGCCTTGCCCAATCCGTCAGCAGCTTGTGCTTTCGGCCCTTCTTCTGATCATGACGCTCAGAGGGGCACAGGATCGTCAACACCGGCAGGGCTTTGATGCATTTGGCCCATGGGACAGGGGAAAGGACCATGAAGCTCAACCAGCGCAGGCCGCTTGCCTTGACGAAGTGCCCGTGGCTTGAGCGCACCGGGTCACGATAAATGCCACGAGCGGCGATGCGTTGGCCCCAACGCCGTTCGATTGTATCGTCCATCCCGATCACGACGGGGCCAACGCGCACGTTGCCCGGCTTGACGCCCGACGAGATTGCAATACCCTCCTCTTCCCAGTGGCCCGAGACCACAAGGACCGCCTTTGGCGTGCTGCCGAGTTCAGCGCGCATGTCGAGCAGCGACTTCTCGAGCACGTCGAAATTGCGGCGGAACTCCCCGGTCATGTAAGGCCAGGGTCCGCCGCCATGGCTGATGAAATAGGTCGGGAGTCGAGAATCTGTCATGGGGTCTGTCCTTCGCAAGTTTGCCGCGACAGGCGCGGCGCCCGTTAGAAAAGCGAGTCGCCGACGGGCACCTGTTGCAGAGGAGTTTCATTTTTTCTTATTCATTGATCAATGTCTTCGACAACATGGTCTACGACTATTCCGGCTTCCCGGAATACCTCTATCACATCACCTACAATGCGACTTTCAGCATCATGAAGCCGCTCTATCCGGATGAGGATATTCCTGTGGTCCAGCTTTCACTGGATATGGGTTACGATCCGGCGCTTGCCGCTTCGATGCCGTTTGCGCGCAGCAACTGCCGCACGCGGTTCGCAAGCTCTGGCGATCCGGGCGTGCCGTGATCGTATCCGCGTGTTGGATCGAGTGAGACGCACGATGGCGTCTGGATCTGAAAGGTTCGAGCCATCGAGGAAGTTGTTCCTGTGTTCTGTCCAGCGTAGGATACAGCATATCGATGCCATCTAGGTCAGAGGGATGATTGCTCATCGGCATAGGCGTTGATGATATTTCCATAGGTCAGATGTCGACATCTTGCTGGAGAGTGATCAATGTGCGGGATTGGGCGGAAGCGCCGCGACTACACTCGATGCCATACTACTATCAGTCTTCATTGGATAGCCTCCTCGCCTCGACGGTAATGGGCAGGCGTGTGTTCTGCGGAAGGTTGGGGAGGGCTAACCGCCATCCATTCCTCAGCACTACAAAGCCGCCCCACAGATTTTCATTCTCGACTGAAATCACCGGCTCCTCGAGATCTTTTTTTGGAATATAAACCGACAAATCGACGCCGTTTCGACGAACGGTCACTTTCATCTCGCTATCCTTCTTTGAGACAAGTGGCGATTTCAGAAGTCCCCGGAGTTGCAGCCTTATCTAGGCTCGTTATTTCATAGGCACGCATCCCGACGATGCTGCCGCGATCAACCCATTCGACCGCATATATGTAAAATTGCTGAAGAAAGGTGCCCACGTCGCGCACAACGCCCTCATCGCCCCTGCGCACGAGATTTTCACCGATGTCCTTCCCAGGATAGCTGCCGTCATTCCTTACTTGGCTGGCGGCGCGGACCCGCTCACCCGGCGTAAACCGCGGTCGCTCACGGATTTCAACCTCCTGTTCGCGTAGAAGACCCATGGCCGCTCCTCTCATCCTTTGTGCTGCAGTTATCGATGGTGGTCAGGCCGGGACGCAAGTCTTCGGCACCGGACACACCGAGGCGCATTGCTGCGTGTCGAATTCTCCCCTGCACTCGGTGCACTTCTTAGGATCGACAACGTACTTTTCCCCCTTGAAAGTGATTGCATCTGAGGGACATTCGTATTCGCATGCGCCGCACTGGGTGCATTGGGACGCAATGATCTTGAAGGCCATATTCTAGCTCCTGGTTCAGTCAGAAGGCGGCTCAAGCCGTCGCAACCAACGGCTTAACACCAAACTCGGCGGCGTAAAGCGCACCGATCGCAGTTTCGATGTAGTCATAGCCAAAAGCGTCCGTTGCTCGCACACCCGCTTCTGCTAGACGTTTCTTTGGGGAATCACCGATCTTGGCACAGAGTAAGATATCTATGCCTTCGAGCGCACTGATGATGCTATAAAGCGTGGCCTCCTCGCCCCAGCCGCCGAGGCAGTACTGTCCGATCTTGCGATTCCCTACCAAGTTAATCCCTTTTTGAGAGACTACGTAAACTTGGAGTTCCGTCGCGTGACCGAAGTGTTCGTTGATTCGGCCGCCGCCTTTGGTGGTCACGGCAACATGAAGCTGTCCGTCGGACTCTGCGGACGTGACAGCTGTGATCGCGTCCTTCCGTGCCGCCAGATGATCGCCGCACTCTAGCGCGACCAGCTGGCGGTAGGCGTGGCGCTTGCTGGCGTTGTAAGTAACATCGCTGGAGATGTGGTCTCGCGTAAATTCTCGCCTGCGATCATCGCCGAGCAGACCAACAGCGTCGGCGCGGCACTGCCTGCAATGGCGCATCAGCTTGGCGCCGCCTTCCAGGCGATCATGAAGCGCCTCCAGTTCTAACGGCTGTGGACCACGCTGACCGGTCAGTCCGTAATAGGTACCGTGTGAAGGCTCAGAGATCAGCGGCATCACGTTATGCATGAATGCGCCGCGGTCCCTGACCCATTTGTTAACCTCGACGAGGTGCGCGTCATTGACGCCCGGGATCATCACCGAATTGATCTTAGTGAGGATGTCTTTTTTTATCAGCATCTCCAAGCCCAACATTTGCCGCTCGTGAAGAATCCTGGCGGCTTCGATCCCCGTGTAGCGACGGTGCCTGTAGAATATCCAGGGATAGATCTTCGCCCCGATCTCCGGGTCCACCATGTTGATGGTGATCGTAACGTGATCAACATTCATCTCGGCAAGCTCATCGACGTGGTCCGGCAGCGCGAGTCCATTAGTCGAGATGCATAGCTTGATATCAGGGATTTCCCTCGCGACTCGTTCGAACGTCGCTTTTGTCTTCTTCCAATCGTAACAGGCGTCGCCCGGCCCGGCGATGCCGAGGACGGAGAGCTGCGGCACTTCGTTGGCGACCGCGATCACCTTACGAAGCGCCTGGTCTGGTGTCAGCTTTTCGGATGCAACCCCGGGCCGACTTTCGTTAGCGCAGTCATATTTACGATTGCAGTAGTTGCACTGGATGTTGCAGGCTGGCGCGACCGCGACATGCATGCGGGCGAAATAGTGATGCGCTTCTTCCGAAAAACAGGGGTGGTCCTTGATCCTTTCCCAGATCGCCGGATCTATGTCATCCGGGGCCGAAAGGCCGCAGGACGAAGGTGCGCAGCCGCCAGATTTTGCGGCCCGCAGCGCTCCGTCGAGGGATCCTTTCCTGGTAGTCTCAAGCTGTTTCACTGGTTGCGGCATCCCACGGCTCCATTGACGAGTTAGCGTTACAGCTTCAGACGCAAGAGCAATGCCAGTTCAAAAAATGGTAATGTTTCTCTGCAATAGCTTGCTTGTCCGTTTTGCGAGCTTGCTGCTACAATGGTTTTGTCGAACTTGCGACAGGGCCATGTCGCACAACGGTAGCGTCGCGTAGACCAACTGAAGACAAAAGTGATCCTCATGAAGTCCATGATGTCACTCGCCGTCAGTACTTTTTTACCTCGATACGATGCCGGCGCAGAGCATAGCCGACCTGGCGCGGCGTCAGGCCGAGGATACGAGCCGCCCTGGCCTGAACCCAACCGGCCGTTTCCATTGCATTGATTAGCCGGTCACGGTCCGTAAGAATCGGTGCGCCGACTATGGATGCGGTACCGCTTGCAGTGCCGGCGTTGGCCGGTGGTCTGACCGACACCCTATTGCCCGGTGCGAGGTCATTGATCGTGGTGTTGCAACCGTTAAAGGCAGCTCCTTTCCCGAGAAGCGAAGAAAAGCATCGGCCCCGCTGACACGCGAAATCTGATGGAACGATCGTACTTGAACCAGCAAGAGTGGCGGTTCTTTGTACGCAGTTTTCGAGCTCGCGAACGTTGCCAGGGAAGTCGCATCGCGACAAAATGTCCAGTGCCGATGGCGAGAAGTCAAGGTTTCGATCATTCTCCTTGTTGAATCGCTTGAGGAATACTTTCGCTAGAAGCGGAATGTCACCCTCGCGCTGCCTCAGCGGCGGCAAAATAATGGGTACCACATTGATCCGGTAATATAAGTCGGCTCTAAACTCCCTGTTCATAACGGCCGTCTCGAGGTCTCTGTTGGTGGCGCATATGAGCCGAACATTAACTTTAAGCGTCTTCGTCCCGCCGACCCGCTCAAGTTCACCCTCCTGCAACACGCGTAATAACTTCGCTTGAAATTCTGGCGATATTTCGCCTATTTCATCCAGCAGCAACGTCCCACCATCCGCCAGTTCGAAACGGCCTGCACGCTGCCAGATCGCTCCTGTGAAAGCGCCTTTTTCATGCCCAAACAGCTCGGATTCCAGAACACCTGACGACAGTGCGGCGCAATTCAGTTTCACGAAAGGCTTTTTTCGCCGTGGCGACAATTCGTGTATCGCCCTTGCAAAAGATTCCTTGCCGGTGCCGCTCTCGCCCCCCAAAAGCACAGCGGAGTTGGTCGTCGCCACGATAACAGCGGTCTCGATAACCTCCTTGAGCGCAGGACTCTCTCCGACAATCCAGCTGACTTGCGTTCGCGGGCTGGGGCCAGGCTTTCCCCCGACGCGGGAGATCGGCTCTGCTTGTTCCTCGGTTATTGATCCGCCATCTCCGCAAACATCTCGATTGAGCCGGTTGGCCAATCCGATGAGGTTGGCGACCATGGTCAGGAAAAGTATCTCCTCCTCGTAGTTATCACTGGCGGTGCCAGCCTTAACGCGATCAATCCATAATGCCCCGAGCACCATGTTTCCGGCCTTGATGGGGACACCCATGAAGGTAACGGCAAGATGGCGGTCTTGAGACGGTCGCAATGCAGTGTTGAATAGGTCCGATTTCCTAATGTCAGGCACGACGAGCGCCGCACCCGTAGCGATGATATGCTCTATTGCCGCCTTCGGTTCGATCGTGGGAGTGTCGCGGCCGAAGCCGGAGCACACCGGTATCTCTGCCTCCCGTTCCTCAGCTGAAATCACGATCTCGCCGTGGCGCATTGGCAGAAGCGAAGAGAGACTATTCAGCGCATGAGAAAATGCGATCTCAAGACGAGAGGAAGCGAGGAGATCTCTCGATATCCGGTAGATTCCACTGCGCCACATATCCGGCTTATGCATGTTCATGCTGATTACTCGCCTCCCGGCCGAACTCTATCGATACTGAATGTAAGCTGCGTTGGCGGACTGCCCAGAGGTTTCTACCCTCCATGCGCAAACTTTATTGTTCGAGCATTCGGAAGTTTAATACCTGGATTCGCAAACGCAGAAAAAATAAAATCATAAGAAAGTCGTCATGACGATTCCTGAGACTTATCTGCCGTCGTTACGCAGAAGGCGGTCAATGCACTCTGAGCTGGAGATGGCGCTCATCATCCAAATTTGAAGAGGATCCCGAACCCGCCTCGCGGATAATTCCACTCGATGTCACCATTTGCTTCGCATAACACTCTGCATGTGCCGCATTCCATGCAGCCATCCACAACGATTTCCACCTGCCCAGCATCGTTCACCTCATAGCATTTGGCCGGACAAATTTCCGTTAACGCAAGCAGGTTCGGGCTTGGCGACAAATGCGGCCGCACTTTTATGTGCGGACGCCCCGTATCGACCAGATAACGATTTTGGTAGAGTTTGTCTTCGATGCGTTCCATTACCGTGACCTTCATTTGAATTATCCTTTAGCGCCAGGCCAAGGCGAGACGGACCGCGTCACTGACCAATCCCCAACGGGAACGTGCCTTGATGAAGGCGGCGGATGTCGCCTTTTCGCTCTCAATCTTAGGCGTACCGTCAACGCGAACGAAATTCTGCGCGGCCTGCGATATCAGCTTCGGATAGGTCGTGAAAAAGCTTTGACGATTGGTATGGAGGAGGGCGGGCATATCTTTGTGCTTCCTCAGGTCTTTCATAACGAAGGACTTGTCCAGCATGCTCTTGTAGAGGGAGAGGTTCTGCTTGGTCATTGCGCCTCCGCGGCACTTTATGTGAAAAATTGATTCGCCGACCATGCGCCCCGATGCCATGGCAAGGTTGGAACCCTCGCGGTGCACGGCATTGTTTAGTTGCGCTGCGTCGCCGACGACGACCCAGCCATTGCCGAAGAGCTGCGGGATTGCCTTGAAGCCGCCCTCCGGAATGAGATGCGCGGCATACTCTTTGATCTCCGAGCCCGCTATCAGCGGTCGGATCGAGGGATGGCCCTTGAAGGCGTCGAGAAGAGCGTACGGTTTTTCCATGGTTGAAGCTAAGCCGGAGACGAGGCAGCCGATGCCAAGCGAAATTGACTCTCTGTTGGTATAGAGGAAGCCCAGTCCGGCCATTCCGCGTGAAATTGTCCCGCCTGCTTCGATCACGCAGCCTTCGTCTTCAGTCAGGCCGAAGCGCTCTGCTATGATCTCTTCCGGCAGGAAATGCATTTCCTTGACGGCGAGTGCAACATGTTCCGGCTTCGGCATCTCGCGCAATCCGGCCCGTGTGCCGAGGAGCCCATTTGCCCCCTCAGCGAGAACGACGACATCCGCAAGGATCACGCCGCCGGTGCGGTCCGTGTGGACGCCTATCACCTTACCGCTCAAATCCTGGGCAAGTTTCGTCACCGTTGTCTCGCATAGTACCGTGCCGCCCGCCTCACGCACCTTTCCCGAGAACCACTTATCGAATTGGGCGCGGATGATAGTGTAGCGGTTTGGCCTCTGCTCATTGAAGTCATCCGATCGATAGTGCATTCCTGTGTGCGACGTATCGTCCATTATCCAGAACCGCTGCTCGACCAGATGTCGTTCAAGAGGCGCGTCATCGCGGAAATCGGGAATTATTGTCTCCAACGTATTGGCGTACAATATGGCGCCTTGAACGTTTTTCGAGCCCGGATACTCTCCGCGCTCCAATTGCAGCACTTTCAGACCGGAACTAGCCATCGTATAAGCAGCAGCGTTGCCGGACATACCGGCTCCGACTACGATGGCGTCGAATTTCTCCTCGCTCATTGGACTTTCCTCAGTTCACTAGCTTCATATGATCGCGCGGCGCCAATCGCCTCGTGAGGGCCTCTGTCAATGCTGGAAGAAACCGGATTGCATCAGCAACAACGCCCACGTGGGCGAAATCGAAGATCGGTGCGTTCCGATCGGTGTTGATGGCGACAATTAAATCAGCTCCTTCGACACCAACCCGATGCTGGATTGCGCCCGATATTCCGGCTGCAACGTAGAGCTTAGGTCGGATCGTCTTACCGGTCTGACCGATCTGTCGGTCAAAAGGCATCCAACCCTTTTGAACCAGCGGTCGTGAACAGCCAAACTCACCGCCGATCGTCCTCGCGAAAACCTTCACGTGCTGTAGGTTCTCGGCTGCGCCGAGCCCGAGCCCGCCGCCAACCACGACATCGGCATAGGCGAGATTGGCATCTTCCGATTGGCTGTCAGAGAGGAAACCAAGAACTTTAGTGACAATCTCTTCCTCGACCATCATCAAATCGTGTCGGATAACACGGCCGATTGGCTTAGCCACTCGCTGCGGCATCGCCATGACCCTCGGACGCACTGTTGCCATTTGCGGTCGGCAGTTAAGCGTATAGATAGTGCACAGCAAGGAACCACCGAAGGTCGGCCGTGTTGCCGCGAGGGAACCATCTACATCGACGTCCAGTTCCGTGCAGTCGGCCGTTAGCCCTGTCTGCAACGTAGTTGCCACAGAACCCGCAAGGTCGCGGCCGAGTGTGGTCGCGCCCAGAAGCAAAATTTCAGGTCTATGGCAATTGACCAGATCTGTCAGGGCTTTGGTGAATGGCTCATTTCGATAATCTACGAGTAGCGGCGACTCAATAAGGTAGGCGAGATCGGCCCCGTAAGCGAAGGCGTCTGCAATGGCGGGCCCGGTCCCCACTCCGTCCCGTGGCCCGACGACCACGCCAGCAAGCTGAACGCCCAGCTTGTCGGCAAGCTTGCGGCCTTCACCGAGCAATTCGAGGGACACGGGATGGACCTGGCCCCGCTCCAGCTCAATGAAGACCCAGACGTGCCGATGGTCCTGATAATGCTTGGGCAACTCTTTCTTCATGGCGGCACGGCCGGTGGCTTGAGACGGCGTCTCACTTTTTTGGATTTCCATCATTTGCTCCTTGCTGCTCACGCGCTGCCATTGGATGAAAGCTCACCTTCCAACGAAGGTTGGTTGGTGAAGATTGATGCGACCACCTCGTCAGCGACATGGCCAGCGGTTTTGTCGGTTGTGTCGATTTGCATAGCTTTTTGCGCTCGGGCGGTGGGAGCGAATACGCGTTTCACGACCGTCGGCGACCCTCTCAAGCCGCAGTTAGCCAGGTCCTCAATTCCAGCGTCGGCCGCACTCCACTTCAGAATTGGGAACCGGGCTGCACGCAAAGCATTATCGAGAGAGCCGCGCCGGATAGAATTGACACCCTCCAGCATAGTGATAAGGCACGGGAATTTGCTCTTCAGCATCTGCGTGCCGCCTTCCGAGCGCCGCTCAACCGTGATCTCGCGCGCATGGCGATCGATAGAAGCGATTTTCGTTATATAAGTGAGCTGCTGGAGATCCAGACGCTTGGCAATTCCAGGCCCGACCTGGGCGGTGTCGCCATCGATCGTTTGTTTACCGGTGAAGACGATATCAGGCGCGCCAAAGCTATCGCCAATCTTCACGATTGCTTGAGCGATAGCGAATGAAGTCGCCAATGTGTCGGACCCCGCGAAGTGACGGTCGGTCAGAAGAATCGCGCGGTCGGCGCCATAAGTGAGCGCCTTGCGCATCGCTTGCTCTGCCATGGGTGGGCCCATAGTGAGGACAGTGATCGCCCCTCCATGGCAGTCACGCACTTTGAATGCTTCTTCGAGCGCGAAGAGATCGTACGGGTTGATGATGGTCGGCACGCCCTGGCGCATGATGGTATTGGTCACCGGATGGACGCGTATCTGGGCGGAGTCCGGCACCTGCTTGATACAGACAACGATGTGCATGATGACTTTGGTTTCCCGATCGAAGTGGATTGGCGGTTCTTACTCTAAGCACTAATCGTGCCAACCATGTCGGGGGTAGGAAAACCTCTTAAAATGTTAATGTGCTCTCTTTGTGAGGGTTCAGCCACGCGACGGGTTCTGTCGGATCGGAGACATTGGTGTCGCAACCCTGCCACACTTATTTCTGTTCGAATGAAGTCAAGTTGGGGCCTAATGCTACAAAGATGCGACGCGGCGGGGCGGCCTTTGTCGGATCGCGGTCCTTGAGCACCTTGAAGACTCGATGGGAAAGCGGTGAAGAAGTTGCAAAGTCGTCGTAAGCGCGTGCGAGAGTGGCGCGCGCACAAGCAGCGATCGCCTTGTCGGGGAGGTTGGAATGATCCTCCTCGGCCAGATATTGCCCCATGCGCTTCATGATGTGGAGCCGCGAGACATTGAGCACCTTCACATCATAAGAGACGCCTAGGACCTCGAAGAATTCCTCGGCAGCCGACAGGCGCTTTAACCGCTCAAGAACGTTGATAACATCAATGGGATTGCTCTCGCCCGCACAACTGTTCATTTGCGTTTTCCTTTGTTGGTGTACAACTCGCTCGAATCCGACAAGCCGCCGCATGGTTCGCTGATTGAGAATGAGACGCGGTTGACAGCGGCAACGCCGCTCACGCATACTCGTCTAGAAAGCCGCGGTATTATCCGGGGCTTGCGTTGATTGGGAGGCCCAAAAGCCAGTGTGGCACGAACCTCATCGATCTCTTCGGCGCGCAGGCCTATCTATCCCGCGTCGAGGACGCTGGCTCAAGTAAGCGAGTGGGCCTGCCCCTGGAGACCGGGGCGCCGTCACGTAGCTTCGCCACGATTCCTGGCATAAGTGCGAGCACTCGATCGACGTCCTCATCGCGGTTATAGCGTGAAAAGGAAAAGCGAACTGCCCCGAGTGGCGTAACGTGGCGAATGTTCATGGCCGTCAGAACATGGCTCTGCACCGAGGAACCAGAAGTGCAGGCGGAGCCCGAGGCGCAAGCGATGCCATGGCGATTGAGCACAAATTGTATTGCTTCACCAGCAATGCGATCGAAGGCGACGTTCGTTGTATTCGATAATCGTGCCAGCGGGTCGCCGGTGACGAAGGTCCCGGGGATGCGCTCAAGAAGTCCTCTCTCCAATCGATCGCGTAGCGATTTTACCCGTTTGTTTTCCTCGTCCGTGCGTTCCAATGCGAGCTCGGCCGCCTTGCCTAAACCTACGATTCCGGGCGTGTTCTCTGTGCCGGCGCGTCGGCCGCGCTCCTGATGACCGCCCCTGATGAGTGCGTCAAAGGCCGCATCGTGTTTTATGTAGAGCGCGCCGACGCCTTTCGGTCCATGTAGCTTGTGACCGGAGAGCGACAGCATGTCGATTGCCGTCGATTTCAGGTCCATCGCATGCTTGCCAACCGCTTGCACTGCATCGGCGTGGAAAACTGCGCCAACTTGCTTCGCCATCTCAGCAAGCCTTTCCACGGGGAATATTGTGCCTGTCTCGTTGTTCGCCCACATGATCGAAACGATTGCGACGCGATGGGTAAGGGCGGTCCCGTAGGCATCAAGGTCGAGTCGGCCATGGTGGTCCACCGGGATCCTGTGCACTTTGACGCCTCGCGTCTTCTCAAGGTGTGCGCAGAGCGTCAGCGCGGCCGGATGCTCCACCGCCGAAGTCACTATTTCAGTGCGCCCGCGATCCATCTCAAGACCCGAAAGGATCGCTGTATTAACGCTTTCGGTGCCCCCCGAAGTTAAAGCGATCTCATGATCAAACTTTGCGCCGGTCAGCGCTTGCAACTGCCGCCGCGCCGTCTTGATCGCTGCTCTGGCGGCGCCGCCGCTGTCATGCATCGATGAAGCGTTGCCAAACTGATTTAAAAAGAATGGCAGCATCGCCTGAACAACTTCGGCATCGACTTGTGTTGATGCATTATTATCGAGATAAATAGGTTTCATTGGGTACCACTCAACGACCGATGTGACGCAAACCTTGCAGCCGCGGGCTCTCCCTTGGACGTTCGCATGCGATATGATTAGCCACAGGACTTGCCGCAGGCGCACTTCTCCAGTGGGTTAGGATGATCGAAGATAAAACCGAAGGAACCCGGATCCGTGACGAAATCCAAGGTCGAGCCGGCGATATGGGGTTGAGAGCCCGCATCCACAAACACCTTGACTCCATCCGTCTCAATAACAGCATCGCCCTCTCGGGAACTGCTCTCCAAGCCCACATGATATTTGATGCCGGCGCAGCCGTCCATTTGGACCGTGACGCGCAAGCCGGTCACATCGGGAGCCTGGGATATGGCGGCCTTCACTGCGGCGATTGCCATTTCGGTGAGCGTGATCATCGGATCGTTTCTCCTGGTTTCGAGATTTGTTGGCAATTCGACGATGCACTTAGCGTGCCAACCGAAAAACCCTTTTAACGCAGCGTCAAGCTGAGGCCGCTATGTCGCATTTCCAACACGGTCGAGACCGAACAACGCAAAGGTGCGGCTGGGATAGCGTGAACTCGAAGGAGCCATTCCTGGTTAGCGCTGGGTTTGTTCAGTCATCGACACGAATGTGTACGCCAGGCTTGGTAGGGGCGCATTCAGCGCACCAACCCAACGCAGAGCCACATCTTAAGAATTAGAGCACGAGCTTGTCGTGGAACGAAATTTAGGCTCTGCTCTCACAGAGCCGTCAGACGTTCGTTCCGCTGGTCAGGGGGTGGACTCGGTCTTGAGAGACTTCAGCGTTTCGAGAATGTTCTGTGGCGACGAGACCGCATAGGGATCGGTTTCGCAATTGTCCGAGAGGCCTTCTTCCACGAACCATTGTTCTATAAAACAATCGTTGATCACGGCAGCGTAGCGCCAGGAGCGGAGGCCAAAGCCCTGATTGTCCTTTGCGACTAACATCCCCATCTTGCGGGTGAATTCGCCCGAACCATCAGGGATTAGCTCGACCTTCTTCAGTCCAGACGCCTTGCCCCACGCATTCATCACGAATGCGTCGTTGACAGAGAGGCAGTAGACCGACTCGATTCCGTGCTTCTCAAATTCCTCATAGAGCTTATCAAAATCGGGCAATTGATAAGTTGAACAGGTCGGCGTGAAGGCGCCCGGGAGCGAAAATAAAATCGTGCGCCTACCGCTAAAATAATCTTCCGTAGTCTTGTTTTCCCAACGGTACGGATTTGGCCCCTCCACGGTCTCATCGCGAACACGTGTGCGAAAGGTAACGAAGGGAACCTTTTCTTCATCGTCATCAGCATTGCTCCTTTCCGGCTCTGGATTTGTTTTCGAGTCGGCTTGAGTGTCTTCAAGATTTCGCTGCCCAAAGGCCTCGAGAAAACTCACAATAGTCGGACCCGTAAGCGGCGTCGCCTCAACTGCTGTGCTCGGCTGTTAGGCGGCTTCGAACGGACTGCAAGCGCCGTGCCATTTGACATCGTGTCCGTAACGGCACTGCGTTGTTCTGCAGGATCAGGGATCTGGCGTGGCGCGTACTGAGTTTCCTTTCCCATCGGCTTAGCAAGCGCTGCCGGTATTTTTAGTCATGCCCTCTGCAGTTTGACGGCAGGCGCAGCTTTGGCACAATCAATGCAACGCGGCAGCGAGATCTCCGCGGCGCGAGCTCGACCATATACTTGACGCATTCCGTGCGATGGCAGTCTTGCAAAGCCAGAACGCCGTGAATTTGTTGTCAGCGTCTTAGTAACGGGGCGCCGCAACTTTTGGCGCAAAACCAGCACCCAACTTGTCGTTTTCTCGCGTCGGTGCCCATCCTGCCTGCAACGAGGAGCTTACCTAACCCTTGAAAACACCGCAAAAGCTTGATCCATCATCCTCTGTAAGCCCAACTGGCATGAATTTTGAAACACTATCCTCGAGCAGCATGCTGCCGCGCCGCAGATCATCTCGTGGCGACTTATGGAGCGAAGGAGGAAGCAACATGTCAAGCGTCACTCAGATCCGAAATTTGTCGAATAGGAGCGTGACCCTCCTAACCGATCGACCTGGTTTGCCACAATCATCGCAATCGGTGGATCTGAAGCAACCAATAGACTTGGACATGGACTTCGATCAGTACGTCTTTTCCTGCGTGCTCTTGCACGTGTTGGAAGAGATTGCGGCCGACGTGGCAACTGCGACCGAGGCAACCGGCCTTTCCCGTGCCGAACTGCGAGATATCCTTAACCGCTGTGTTCCCGCCACTGTTATGCAGGCGTTCGGCTTGGAAAACGTGCGCGAAGCCGAGCCTGGTGTGGAAGAGGAACTTCTGCGCGATCTGCTGCTCGCGCATGCTCGACACGGCGACCCAGCAAGCGCTTGTTTCGCCAAGATCATCGCCCGGCGCGCCTTGCGCCACGACCATCTGTGGCTGGAGCTTGGACTATCCGATAGGTCCGAACTTAGCCTCTTGCTTGCCATCCATTTTCCCACGCTAGCGGCCGGCAATACCAATCACATGAGGTGGAAAAAATATCTTTATCGCATGCTTTGCGAGGCCGAGGGTTCTTCGATGTGCACGGCCCCCAGTTGCCGAGAATGTAAGGAATATCAAAGCTGCTTTGTTCCTGAGAAAAGCGAACCACCGGGATGAGCGACTGGTTTGAATTAGGACTAGCTTAACGTTAGCTATTGGCCGCAACCACGCCTGGGCGTCGATTCGGCAAACGGCTTTGTAGACGGTTCACGCATATGGGGAATTCGGCAATGATCGTTGAGCATTCCGCGAAGATCCGCGGCAAGACACCGTTCCATCGACATCTCTACGTCCAAGTTCTTGCGGCAATCGCCACGGGTATCCTGCTCGGGCATTTCTACCCCGAAGTTGGCACGCAGATGAAGCCGCTCGGCGACGCCTTCATCAAGCTCGTGAAGATGATCATCGCGCCGGTCATCTTCCTGACCGTTGCAACTGGTATCGCCAGCATAAGCGATGTCGCCAAGGTCGGTCGCGTCGCCGCCAAGGCGATGGCCTACTTCTTGACCTTTTCGACGCTGGCGCTTGTCGTCGGCCTCGTGGTCGTGAATGTGGTGCAGCCCGGTGCGGGCATGCATATCGACGCGGCCTCGCTCGACATGAAAGCGATCGCCACCTACACGGCGAAGGCAACCGATCAGTCGGTGACCGGTTTCCTCATGCACATCATCCCGACGACGCTTGCCGGCGCCTTCGCCGAAGGCGACATCCTGCAAGTTCTCTTCATATCCGTTCTCTTTGGCATAGCCCTAGCTATGGTGGGCAAGAAGGCCGAGCCAGTCGTCGACTTCCTGCAAGCGCTGGCACTGCCGATCTTCCAGCTGGTGACGATCCTCATGAAAGCGGCACCAATCGGTGCCTTCGGCGCCATGGCCTTCACCATCGGCGAGTACGGCGTCGGCTCGATCGCCAACCTCGCAATGTTGGTCGGCACGTTCTATCTCACCTCATTCCTGTTCGTCTTCCTCGTGCTCGGTGCGGTGGCGCGTTATAACGGTTTCTCGATCGTCTCGCTCATCCGCTACATAAAGGAGGAGCTGCTGCTGGTACTGGGCACCTCGTCCTCAGAGGCTGCCCTTCCAGGCCTCATGGACAAGATGGAGAAGGCGGGCTGCAAGCGTTCGGTCGTTGGTCTCGTGATCCCGACCGGTTTTTCCTTTAACCTCGATGGCACCAACATCTATATGACGCTTGCGGCGCTCTTTATTGCCCAGGCGACCGACACACCGCTCTCCCTCGGCGACCAGGTCCTGCTGCTGTTCGTCGCCATGCTGAGTTCAAAGGGTGCCGCCGGCATAACCGGCGCCGGTTTCATCACGCTTGCCGCGACGCTCTCGGTCGTTCCGGCGGTGCCTGTCGCCGGTATGGCGCTGATCCTCGGCATCGACCGTTTCATGTCGGAATGCCGGGCAATTACTAATATTATCGGCAATGCCATTGCAACGCTCGTCGTGGCGAAGTGGGAAGGCGAGCTCGATCGAGCGCAGCTCTCGGCCGCGCTTGCCGGCGAGGTGCCGATCGAAATCATTCCGCCGGTGACCAAGCCGGCCAAGTAATGCCTCCCAGGGCCCGCACGGCAAGTGCGGTTTGGCGCGATCTGGTTTCCAGATCGCGCCTTTTTTGCGCCGATGGACGCGCCTTCCTGCCCTCGTTCGAAATGAAACCGGCACCTGCTTTTTGTTGCATCCGCGACACAGGCCAGTCGCCTCAGCCTCTCACTTTCCCAAGGCCTAAATAACTGAAAAGCGGTCATAAAAAGCATTTCTGCGGCCTAATTAGTCAGATTGGCATGAGATTTGAAACCTCACCATCACAAAGCGGCGAGCCACTACGGGCCTGCAGCTGTGTCACGGGTAGGCGCGATGGAGCAAAGAAAGAGGAAAATGTTGGAGTCTTATCCTGCATGGAAGAGGAAAATCTCACCGTTTCGATCCATTTTGGAGTGCGCTGCGATGCCGGTTTCGATCTTTTTGAACCGTGTTCCACGTCGCCGTCGGCCAGCGCGTGATCGGGCTTCTTTATCGCGCCATTCGAGCCTGAGAAAGTACCGCCGCTCGGTGAGTCCGCTCGCTGGCTGTTCGCTTGAGAGGCCGAAGCCCGCTGACGAGATTACCGATCCTCCCCCACCTGAAAACGACCCAGCTGATGAGTGGCGAGAGAAAGTAAAAACCGAGTGGATAGCATTTCCATTCCCAATCATATCCCGCCCCGATTTTGTGACGGATTTAACTGTTTACATCGCCTGTCATGTACCGGCGCCCCAATGGAACCCCTATACGCATCTGTCGCATCCATGGAGACCCCCTGCCTCGTATCCCCTTTGGCACGCGCGATGGACAAGGTACCCGGCTGATCCCGCGCCCGCGAGACCAGCGCCGGGCGCTGCATGACCTGCAAACCTTTTCTAGTCATCGCAGCATCTTTTTCCAAGCGCTCAGCGAATGTTGGTCAATGAACCCGCTCGAGCTAAATCCATCGGCCTATGGCATCCTTGGTGCCCTTTTAAATTCGCTGTTCTCGCTCGGGCGGGTGTGCGGCCCGCTCCGCATGCGGAGGCAATAATGCGTGGGAAGGTTGCCAACCAAGTCGGTGCCATCTGCTTTCGGGCCAATCCTGACAGGATCCTCGAAGTTCTTCTGATCACGACACGCGAAACGCACCGCTGGACCATCCCTAAGGGCTGGCCGATCCAGGGATTGCAGCCGCATGAAGTTGCGGAACGTGAAGCGTGGGAAGAAGCCGGCGTAAGAGGCAACGCCAAGAAGAAGCCATACGGGTACTACACATATTTGAAGAGGATAAAAAACAACCGCTCCATTCAGTGCGTCGTGCAAGCTCATCTCCTGCAGGTTAAGAAGGTTAGATTCACATTTCCTGAGTGTCGGGAACGCGTGCTAATCTGGCTGCCACCGACGGAGGCGTCTTCACGGGTTCCCGAACGGCAGCTGAAGAGCCTCATTTCCGGATTGGATGCCAAATTTAGCTCCGGCGATACCGGGAAATGAGATTGGCTCAGCATACCCTGACTGCGGATCGATACGCGCCTATAGATATGTTTTGCGTCTCCAAACCTCTGGTCAACGCGGCAACGGTGAAGACACTCCAAAGCGCAAAACTGGCGATAGCGTCGTGAGGTGACTCTATCAAAGAGCTTCAGTCGGTTTTGTCTGTGTCGCGACACAGCCTTTTTTATAACATCTTGATCATCCTGAGGCTAAGTCATTGAAGTCCTGCCCTTAAATCACTCCTCGTCTTGATCAGTGAGATTGGCATGAATTTGATTGTCTTACTTCGCACCCGTCAAGGTGATGAGTCGGTGGGACAGAAGGAGAAAATAAAGTGCAGCGAGATTCCATTCCGGATCATGTTCCCTCCGCGTTGGTCAGCGACTTCAGTCTGTTCACATCGCCCGGTATGGCACCAACAGCGAACGGAGACCCGCACGCAGCTATTGCTCGGGTCGGTGATGTCACGTTGTCAGCGGCTTAACGGTTGTCTGGTAATGGGTTGGGATGAACAGTCCGGCCGTAAGCTACAAGAACCACCGCTTTCCACCGCAGATCATCGCCCGTGCGGTCTGGCTGTATTTTCGGTTCCCTTTGAGCCTGAGGATGGTCGAGGAGATGCTGCTGGAGCGCGGTATCGTCGTCTCCCATGAGACGATCCGGAGATGGGGTCGTAAATTCGGAACGGCTTATGCCAGGCAGTTGTGCAGAAAGAGGCCTTCGCGAAAGGATATCTGGCATCTGGACGAGGTGGTGATTTCCATCGGCGGCCGCAAACATTGGCTCTGGCGTGCCGTTGACCAAGACGGTTACGTTCTCGACGAGATCGTTCAAGCCCGCCGCGATACCCAAGCCGCCAGGCGATTGCTGGTCAGGCTGCTGAAGAAGCAAGGCCTGACGCCGAAGCGGATCGTCACCGACAAATTGCGCTCATATGGTGCTGCAAGACGGGAGGTGATGCCCGCCGTCGAACATCGATCGCACAAGGGCCTGAACAATCGGGCCGAGAATTCTCACGTGCCGCTTCGAAAACGGGAGCGGATGATGCAGGGATTTCGATCCGTCGGCGGCTTGCAACGGTTCATATCGATCTTTTCGGCACTCCGAAATCTCTTCGTCCCCCCGCACCAGAAAAACTCAGCCCTCGCCATCCACATCCATCGGATCCGCGCAATGGCGCAGTGGAAAGCCGTGACCGGCGCAACCGCCTGACGTCTCACATAAGCGCCTTGTTCCGACCTTGATCAAACAACGTGACATCGCCGCTGCGCTCTATGCTCGATCGCCTGACGGTGAAGAAGCCGCCCGTCGAATACAAGGACCGATCAAAGGGTATTGTCTGGGTGCAGCCGACGCTGATTGCTGAGATCGAATATCGGGCATGGACGCACGACGGCAAGCTGCGGCATTCGTCATACAAGGGGCTGCGCGAAGTGCAGGACAACGCGGCGATTTACGAGATCGAGTGACCGAATGGAAAGCATTGTGCTTCAGCGATCTTACGGCGGTTCAGATTGTCTCCTGCATGCCATCCCGAGGCCGCCCAATTACATTCGACCACCCGCAAAGATGAGGCTGGCGGTAGTGTTGACTCTATAGTTCGTTCATCCGAGAACAGGCGATGAAATAGAGGGGAAATAATGATGGCTGATGAGAACAACATAGGACCGGTTGCTGCAGTTGAGACGACGGAGGTGGAGGCAAAAACACCTGCTGCCAAGAAGCAGAGGTCGCCACAGCGCCCGACGACGGCCGTCGAACCGGCGCGATCTGCATCAAAGGCAGATGCTGCAAAGTCGCAGGTCACCAAGCCACGGGCATATAGCGAGCAGGAAAAAACCGGCAAGCTCAAGCTGATCGAGACGGCAGTCACCGAAGGAAAGAGCAGCCTCAAGGACGCGATCAAGACTGCCGGCATATCGGAGCAGACCTACTATAACTGGAAGCGGAGCGCGACGCCAGCTGTTCAGAAGAACGAGAAGCCGGCTCCGGCCAGCGATGAGCTGGCAGATCTTGTTCAGCTCGAAGAGGAGAACCAGAAGCTTCGCAAGCGTCTGGCGGAAAAGTTGCGCGCGGAAAATACGGAACTGCGCAAGAGGCTCGGGCTGGATTGATTCACGAGCGGGGCCGTGCAGGCGGTCATTTTCTCGACTGGCCGCCTGATTGCGTAACGCCGGAGACTGGGCTCGCCTCCAAATCCCGCCGATAGGGCGAGCGATTGCTGGGCGAATATTTCCTGCGGATAGCTCCTCAAAGCCCGTTGACTACGAGGTTGCCGACGCGAAGTATTCGTCGTTGTCTCGCGCGCTGGCCAGTTGCAGCGCCCGGTGAGGCGATATATAGGCCCCGCCGGGCAGGAACGCAGTGGCGCCAGTCGGCGCTGGCTGTGCTACGAGTTGCTTAAGGTTGAAATCATATGAAAACGCCACAACGGAAATTCGTTGTTGAATTCAAGTCGGGTCGGCGAGCGATGAAGGCCCGGACCAAATCAATTTGGGGTGACACTGATCTCAAAGCCCTCGCCCGTGAAGCGGAAGATAGCGCACCGCATCCGTTCAATTCAGATGGAGCACCCGGTACGCCTGACCAAGGTCGAGAAATGCCGTGTGATCCGATGAACCCGGGTAACGCTAGCGAACACGCAAGTGAGGCCATCGTTGCAGGCACGGCGACACCATCGGGCAACGGCGCAGTCGGTGAAGTGCCAAATCAACATGAGGCCAGCGTACTTGCCGCCGAAGTTGTTGCGCAAGTGCCGGAGAGTAAACCAGGGCCGCAGCCTCGGACAACGTCAACGGGTACTCCTCGAAAGCATGTTAAGCGCGGTCCCATTGCGATGGGCAGGAACAAGCCCCGAAGTGCGGAATCCGTGACTGCTCGGGATGTGATTTCCCTTGAGGAAGTAGCTACCCTTGATGCAGAGAATAAGCGGCTCAAGAAGCTACTGACTGAACAGCTCCATCGACAGAACTTGCAGCTCAAGAAGATGCTTGAGCGGTTTGATGTCACGTAAGCTGCTCCGAGAAATGGCCCGCGCCGGGGCGAGGCCGTGGTTCTCAATACTGCCGGTTTCGGCGATGAGACGCCTGCAAACTAGTGGTGGAAGCGAGTCTGGCTAAGGCAGATGCGCGATGACAGCCGAGGGATCCTCATGTATGGTTGCCGCCCGGCGGGGTGCCGGCATCAAGTAGGACTTCGGTCCGATGCACGGTTCAATGGTAGCGTGGGCAAAGTGGGAGTTCGCGGATGCTTGAGTTGTCGGCCTTGGAGCCTGAATGCTTCTACTGGGCAAGACGCAGGGAAACCGGAGGCGCCTGGGAGATCGTGCAAATTTCAACGGTGTTTGGCGCCGCTCGCGACTATTGGACCGTCGCCAGGACCGGATCGGATGTCCACCAGATGGTGGACGACTACGAGTTTCTGGTGAGAATTGCACTGCCGGAGGCCGATATTACTCCTCTATCGCAGGCCGCCGAGTAAGCACCGACGGTGGAAAGGCCGACTGCGGCCTGCAACCGTGACGAATTCTTTTTTCTCGGATGTGCGGTTGGGGTCTTCGGTCAATCAGGCGGGGCAGACGACTTGGTGCGCGTCGTTGTCAGAGATTTCGGTACGACGCCGAGCCGCAGCCGGCCGGTTCCAACCCTAGCGTACCGCGACCGACGCTTCGCCTTCAAACTGTTCATCTGCAATTGCATCGTCGAGAAGCTGGATGTCTTCGCGAACAATGCTGCTGAGACTGCCTAGAAGGTCAGCCAGCTCGAAGTCACGATCCTCTGCGGCCTTTGCGGCTCGTGCCTCGGCCTTGGCGGAGTCGGGACGACCTTGCGCGGTTGGTGGGCCGCAGCTGGAAGCTGGAGGCGGATCTGGGGCCGAGAGCGGACGATCGGCTTTTTGGTATGGAGAGTACGGAAAGCCACCGTTCCGCTACGACTTCGGAAGAGACAGCCTGCGGGTGGTGAACACGCTCGGAAACCGCTAGTCTCCGTAATCATTTTTTGCGGGGTTAAGATGAAGCTTAAACTACTGATCGACACGTCGGTGTGGCTGGATCTCACGAAAGACCCGCGCCACCTACCGTTACTGGACGCCCTATTCGCGATGACAAAGGCAGGCGATGTTGAACTGATCCTGCCACAGATGATCCTCGATGAATTCGCCCGCAATCGGGAGCGGGTGATAGCGTCCAGCCGCGCCAGCCTGTCAAGTCACTTCAAACGGGTAAAGGACGCAATCGCGCAGTTCGCACCAGAGGACGAACGAAACGAAGTTCTCAAGCAGTTGAACGAGATTGATCATCGCATCGCCACTGGCGGTGAAGCCGTGAATGAAGCGGTTGGCCTGATCGAGAAGCTGTTCACAACGACCGAACCGATCCCCATCAGCGAGAGCGTAAAGGCTCGTGCAGCGGACCGCGCCATTGCAAAGGTTGCGCCGTTCCACCGACAGATGAACGGTATCGGCGACGCTATAATCATTGAGACATATATCGACGCATTCGCGGAGCGGGAAGGCGACGACGTGCTTGCGTTTGTCACGCACAACATCCACGACTTCAGTCAGAAGGGCGCCGACACGCGCTTACCGCACCCGGATCTCGCGGCCCTCTTCGATGGAGCGCACTCACTCTACTCAACCAACCTTGGCACACTCCTGAACGAGTATGCCAGCGACCTAATCGAGGAGATCACCTTCGACCGAGAATACAGCCAAGAGTCTCGGGCACTGTCCGAACTGCTCGAAGCTGAAGACAAGTTGACGACGCAGATTTGGTACGGCCGCAAGTGGGGTATCATCGCCGCAGTCGAGAGCGGCAAACAGAAGCGGGTTCCAAGGGAGATCTGGGAGGCTGGCACACCCGGAGAGCGGCGCGGCATGATCGTAGACGAGATATGGGACGGCATGATCGCCGCCATGAAGTCCGCTGAAGAGCAGTATCCCGGCGAACTGGGCCCATGGACCGATTTCGAGTGGGGAATGCTCAGCGGCAAGCTATCCGCTATTCGTTGGGTACTCGGCGACGAGTGGGACATGCTAGACACTTGAGCCGTTTATAACCGACAATCCCTATCCTCCCGGAAGGCAGAATAGCTGGTGCCTAAGCTGAGCGGCTTTGACACGTAGTGAATGGCCGCCTTCGACTATGTCGACTCTGAAAGGCGCCAGTTCTGTCCACCCAATCGCGGCCGGTCAAGGGGGTCCGGCTAGGGGCCGGAAGGAGACAGACTGTTTGCGGGAGTCGATTGACCAAAGCTGACGTTCGTCTTGCGGCACCATTTTTCATTTGAGAAAGCGAACTTCCGGCAATGGGTCTTCATCAAGCTCTGCTTTCAGTTGTTCTAGCTCCGAGCAATGATGCGATAGCATTTTCGAGAGACGATGCACCTCTCTGCGCACAGTGGGCAGTTCGGCCATCGCGGGAACCTCCAAATTCTTCTGGTCGTAGCGATACTCATTGAGAACATGTGGTAATGCACTTGAAAGGCGTTCAATATCATCGCCATTCAGTTGGCCACGTTCGAACATGTCACCCAGCAGATTCAGAGTAGAGCTCAACCCCGGTTGAGTCCGCTGTTCACAGGCGTGGAGCAACAGCTCTTTGATATCCCTGGGGAAGTTTGCGTCTGCCGAGGCGTTTTTGATAACCTGCTTGACGGCAATAAAGGTGGGATACACGCTTGACGGCTCTCGGCTGGCCATCGCGTACCGAATTTGTTTGAAGGCTACGGATTGATGATCTGGCCACAGGCGCGACACCTGAAATGCCGTTGCGGCCAAGGATGGGATGTGTGGCAATTTCTCTGGGGCCTTCAACAGTCTAGCGACATCCTCCGGCAGGTCTTCAGCCTCCAGGCGAGGTAGCAGACTCCGCGCCAAGACCTCACCTATTTCACGTCCTGTCGCTTGGTCGTGCACTCCATCTCCCAACAGATCTCGGATCATTGGACTCTTCTCTTCTGTCGAAGCCGGCGTCCACCCCAGACAGCTCTTGACACACGAAACGAGTGCTTCCTTTGGAATAACAGCCTCTGTTCTGTCCAATCCAGCGCGGAGGTTCATCAATATTTCATGACCGATTTGCCCACTCACCACTCCGCCGACAATCTTTTCAATAAACAAGGCTTCCGCGCCCGCCTTGCCGGGTAACTCCAAAAATATCCATGGATGCAGCTCTGTATCGGACGGCCATCCGCCTTCTTCGCGCCGCGCCCAAATCGCGGTATCCAACGACTTGGTCTGATCCTCGGTCAGTTTTCCTGCTCGATGGAAGATATGAAGTCGCTTTAGCGCCCTGCCGCGATCTAGTTTCGCCCCGTCTCTTACTAAAGCGATCAGCGAATTGATCCGAGCGGCGTTGTGCGCAGAGACGTCAAATTTCTGCGCATCTGCCTCTGAAAAATCGTCAAAAACTTCAGGCCAGTCTCGTTCAATTCCTTGTGCCCCAGCCTCACCTGGCGTCTTCAAATGCAGGGCTAGATCCATAGCTTTTTGGCGTTCATCTGCCTCCATGGCTTCGACGGCACCTTCTAGTATCGCACCACAGGCCGAGTAGCTTATCCACGAAAGCGTGGAACGATTGAGCAGGTTGACAATCCACTGAAAGACTTCGAGGGCCCGAGTCGCTGATGCGCGGACAACAACCCTTGCTAAAAGCTCCAGGAGAAATACCAAATGATTCTCCGCCCCGAAGCGATCCCGCAATATGCTGAGCCTGTCTATGCGCCGTGGGATCACTGAAAGAAAGTGCTGTACGGCAGGATCGCTCAGCCGAGCGACTTGCATGCGGGGTATGATCCGATCGAGTATCTTTTTTTCCGATCCTCGATATCGAGCGAAAAAGGTTAGAAGGTCGCCTTCATCATGTTTTGTAATCGCCCGATAGGCTGTCTCCAGACGCGTCGAGAAGACATTGAAACTAGCTATGTGTTCGGGGGCACCTGTCCGCTCGATTAGCTCAAGCAGGCCATAGAATGGACACTCGTCGTCGCCACCAAGGCGTCTGGTGCCGCCCGGACTGTAGCGACCAGATTTGAAAGAAAGCTTCCATTGCTCGGCATCGCTGCGATTTCTATCAATTCTTTCCGATGCGCGCACCTCCAAGCGTGAGATGGTATCCCAAGGGTCGGCTCTTGCTGCAACGTAGCGCATACGCGTTTCGTCGCTCTCATCCTCAGGAAAAGAGAAGTGATCGTCGCTTAACGCAGAGTGGGAAACTCGATGGAACATGGCGGCCCACCCTTCCAAGGAAGTCAACCAGGCGGATTTCGGAGCCGACAGCAGCTTCTGACGAATGCCTAGCAGCGCGGCTTGATACAGCTCTGCTGCCTCACGGTGGCAAAACAGTGTTGCCAACAGCCCTGCGCGTCGCATCATCCAGATCGGCTCGTCACTTTTGAGTGCAATCGCGGCTTTCAGAACTATCTCGTCATCCCAATCTAAAAGGGCGCGTTGCCCTGTTTCATACGCGTGATGCAGAGTAGCCTGGCTGCTTTCGATTGTTTCCAATCTTACCATCCAACGCGTCCACTCATCCCATTTTTGATAACGACGCCATTCCGCTGCGATCGAAGCGCAAAGATCGACTTTCTCTCGCTTTGTTAAATTTTGCTCTGCACTCTCAAAATGGGTGTCCGCATCTCGCATGTCTTCCAGGTTGAGCCAAATCCCAGCGGTCCGGTGACGCCAAATCCGTTCCAGAGAAAAGCGCAAATGAGCCTCGGCAGGCTCGGCGGTATTTCGTACAGTTGGAAAACTATAGCGAAGCTGGTGTGTTTCGCGATTTGGACCAACTATCCAGCCAGGATAAGTGCTTCTTTCCTTCGCCCAGGCCTTTGCAACTTCCGCACGGGTCGGTCTATCCTCGTCCTTTGCAACAGCCGACTGAGAAAACTTGTCTGGACCCTTACTCCAAGCGTAAGGCGAAGGCGGTTTTGAAGCCAACAAAGCCGCAAAGAGAAGTTCGAGCGCCCTCTCCTGCTGCTCATCGCGGTGTATATCTTTAACCAGTGGTGCCAGATCTATAGGAGTTACATTTCGCCGTTCGAGGAGCGCCCTTGAAACTGGTGATAGTTTCAACACTCCGACGAGCCGAATACGACGAGCGGACACATTGAGGGTGTCGCGAACCCACCCGCTCCAGGCCAAGAAATTTGGGTCGACGCCGGAAAAGCCGATAAGGCAAAGGTCATGTTCAAGCATGACTTGTTGAGCGAGGTTGACAAATGGCGCAAATCGAACTGGATAAGTTCGATAGTCATCTTCGGTAAATATGAAGGGCTTGTGGGATGGCATTGAGCCATGCAGCTTTACAATCCGAGGCTGCGCCCGATGTGCGATGTCTTGCACAGTCCGCACACAGCTATAGATTCGATCAGGCGTTTGCGGCTTCGTGCGCTCGAGCAACGTGTCCCAGTTTGTCGTGAGAACGTCGCGCCATGGAAATTCCAAGAGCTGCTTGTGCAGCGGTCCTGGCTCCCACTGGCTGTCCGCAATTAGACGACGGATTAATTGATCCATCCCGTTTTCGCCATGAAGCGTCTGGTATTCCTGAGCGAGTCTCAAGGCATCAGGTCCGGTTCCTTGGACGTATCCTAAGGCCGCTTCCATCGCCGTTTTAAAGGTGCTCCAAAGCGGAGGAATTGGGCTATCCGTTTCGCGAGTGCAAACCCGGCTGAAGCCCGCACCGACCATGACAGCGGCTTCATTCTGCCAGAGAGCACTAGCAAAGGCCTCAAACGCTGAAAAGTCTGGAAGATCACGAAAGCTGTTCAGAATTGCCGATGCGGCATCGTCTATCATGATGTAGTCCATGTGTTCTTATCGAGTAATGCAACTTTGCATAGCAGCGGTAGAGACAAAGGCCTAGAAAAGATTTAAAACTAATTAGTAGGTATGCATTTTCTGGCGCTCTGGGAGACCTCGCTACAGCGCTGAACGAAGCCTTGAACGGCTGTTCTTCGTGCGGGTTCAAGTACAAGTAATGGTGAACGACCGGCATGAAGGCGCAATGCGGATCGGCGGCTGCCGACACCCATTACTGCCATTGGCAGCTGAGCTCGTCATGGCCGCTTTGGCAGCAAGACGCGACCCAGTAATCGATCATCGATCTGGCGAGCTGATCGAGCCGTCGGCGTCGGCGGTGGACTCCGAAGGGTCGGGCCCCGACGCCGAGCCGAGCATCTTACCCCATTGCCCAGGAACGTGCAGGAAGCCTTTCTCTTTGCTCGTGTTCCGCCGGCTCCAAGACGCATGCCGGGCCGCCGAAAAGCTCGGCATGTCCAGATGAATGGAGATCGTTGCTTCGGCAGTCGTCCTGAGCGACCTTGTATGATCAAAGTCAGCGAACTCGGCATGTCTTCCGCCGACCGACTTCCACGTATTCGAAAGCGGCCCCCAGGTCCGAAGCAATTCGTGCCCAGTCAGCAGCAAAACCCGGTTGCGCGGTCCGCCGTTCGGCGCAAGTTTCCGCGTCCAACGCACGAGCCGTCGCAGCAACAACTTTTCGCCTTCGGTGAACTCGTTCCTCAACACCGATACCGCGAGGTAGCAGCCGGGAAATTGAAGAGCGAGATCCTGCAGTCTGACGATGTCCTTGGGTTTGAGGGTGTCGCCCTCGCTGAATGACTTGGCTTCCCCAAAGATGATGTCGGGGTCGTGTTTCTCGTCAAAGCCTTCCGCCCGGTGCAGCGCGACATAGTCGGCCTCGATACTCTTACCGTCCCTGACGAGTTGAACGGCGGTGATGAAGTTGAGGGATCCGATGTGGTTATTGAGCTCGTCGATCGCCCGGAGCGCGAGGACTGCGCCATAGGCGCCCTTTGCGTAGTCCTGCACCGAGAACGGCCCCGATACACGATATGCCCACTTTCGAGCGCCGCTGTCGGCGTTTTGCGGGAAGGGGTATTCCTTCAGGCATCGGCTGCAGGACAGGGCATAGCCCAGCTTGTCCACCGGGTCCCAGTTGACATGAAGACAATTGGTGCAGCGGGTCTCTAACCCCAGAACGATAACATTCCGCTTGGTGAAATGCTCTATGTCGCCCCGCCCGTAGTCCCGTTCCTTTCTCTTGTTGACCAGATCGGCCCACTGCTTGATTGACCGCGATCGCGGAGGAAATTCCTCCTGCATTTCCTCGGTCTCGTTGCTCCGTCTCCGTATGGCGCCCGCCATGTCGTTCATGGTCCGCAGGATCTCTTCATCCGCGATGAGGTGGGCTCCCCCAAGACCGCCGAGCTGATCGAGCACGTGTTTGGCGATATGACCCGGCTCCGACAACGAGACGGAATAGCCCGCCCTGGTAAGAATTCCGGTGATTGCCTTCTCTTGCGTTTCGAACTGCAGGAATGAGGAGAGACCAACGTACTCCTGACCGATACTCCAACCCTCCGTGCCGATCAGCACGTCTCCCATACCGAGGGATAGCCGCGGGTGAGAGCGATCGTAGGTATTGTAGGGGTAGATCGTCGCCAGGTTGGTTCGGCCGTAGTTAGAGACCTTGAGGCTGTTTACCCACCGAAGGTGCCCCGCCCCGTACCGGGCTGCGAAATCGGGACGCAAAGGTTCGAAGGTTGTGCTCAGATGGTCGCTAGACCGGTCCACTTCCAGGCTCACCTGCTTTTCGTGGACGAACAGCCGCAGGCGCTCGGGCGCATTCATCATTCCTTCGCCGGGTGCGTCCCAAATGCGATCACGCCAATGCTTGATCGTCAGCGAGTGGTTGTGACCGCGCGCCGGCGGCAGACCTGGCTTTAGGGTCTGAATCGTGTGTTGCCTCGCATCGTCGGAGATGCCTCGCGCGAACTCGAGGGTTGCGGAGTGCATGATACCCGAGGGGTTTCCCTCCAATGGCCGATATTCCGCTTTGCAAAGCGCCTGGATATCGGTAGCGAGTTCCGCGACCCAGCTGATCGGAAGAGGTAAGAGTGGAGCCGGCTCGCTTCTCAGGTTCCACAGGTCGATGATGTCCGTGGTCTTGGATGGGTCAAAAACGAAGAACTTGAGGCCGTGCTGCCAGCTCCGCTCAGGCTCGATGCCGTGGGATGATGGGTCGAACGGTTTCGTCGTGCCCTTGAGATAGACATGGCGCCAAGTCTGGGGGCTCCACGGCATGGGCTCTGGCCTAAAAACTTCATTGTAGCTCGAAGCGAAATATCGCTGGTCGTCTTCGGTGGGAAAAACGCCGAACATGGCTTCGGCAGCTCCAGTCGACGGAGGCTTCTCGACAACCATTGCCGACCTCGACTCGCGTCGTATGAAGCGCTCTTCGCGATCATAGAGTTCTGCGAGCGCATCAGTGATGGGTAACCCGAATTTCAGCTCGGCCCAGGACTTGTTCGGATCGGACGAAAGCAGTTCGTCAAGCGTAACCGAACGATTGCCGATAACTCCTCGTAGGCTCTCAAGTCCCAGATCCTCAAGCAGGCCGGGCTTGGCCTCCACGAAGGCGTCGGGTTCGAAGAACCGTATGTAGCCGCGTGCGATGTCCACGCCAGTCTTGTCGCCCTGAAATTCCCCGGCCCATGCCCTGGGTGGCTTGCGGAACACAGGGATGATGGGGTTGTATCGGCCGCCCCACATGCATGTGGAGATACGCATGAAGCGGATGATCGAGGCGCGGTCGGTTGGGCTGACAAAAGGGCGACGCGTGTCGGGCGGAGCCGAATGTTAGCGGTGATCTCTGCCATATGGGGAAATTCCTGACGCCGGGCGTTACAAGTTCAGACCTCCCGGAATTAGGGTGTTCTTCAAGGATTGCGCCCCCATTCTTCAAAAAGCCGGTGGAAATTCTTGGCTGCCATAGTGGACGTAACTTTCCACGAGCTGATTATAAACAATATGCCGGCATTTCTGCCGCGAAGCGGACAATAATCACTGACGAGTCCGATGACAACGTTCCACCCCGTCATCGACATCCGGACTGCGCAAACCGAGTGGCAGTTTTCGGGAAATCGTAGAAGCTGTCTGAGTGACGGAAACGCGGGCGCGAACCCGTCGTTGAACGCGTTAATCGCAAATGTCCGCAGTGGGCTCGACAGCGAGCGAGCTTTTAAAAGTCTTGAAAGGATGCCAAGCCCAGACCTAGGCGTCTGTCACCAAAATCATTGAAAATTCCGGCTCTTGATCTTCAGCGTGTCGATAGGAAGATCCGGCACGAACAATTCTCGTGCACGAAGTCCGGGTGGCGGCCGCTCACGGGAATCGGCGCTTCCGTGCGAGCCATGGGCGAACTCATCGCCGCGGCCGGTCGGCGGCCGGAATGCTCCGTCGCGTTCGGCAAGGCTGGACAGATCGGCCGAGAGATCGAAGAGCTGCTGGGCGACCAGGTGCACCACATCCCCTTCCCGCTGGATCTTGCCGTTGATCGCCATCATGCTGGCGCCGAGCACGACCCGGCGCGACCGCTCGAAGAGCTTTGGCCAGACGACGATGTTGTCGATACCGGTCTCATCCTCGATCGTGATGAACATCACGCCCTTTGCCGAACTTGGCCGCTGGCGCACCAGCACCAGGCCGGCCGCCATCAACCATTGTCCGTCGCGCGCCGTCGCCGCCTCGGCACAGGTGACGATCCGACGCCTGGTGAGGTCACCGCGCAGAAAACTCAAGGGGTGCTGTCGGAGCGTGAGGCCGGTATGGCTGTAATCCTCGACGACGTTGCGGCCTTCGGTCATCTGACGCAGCTCGACGTCCGGCTCCTGCTGTTCGGCAATCGCCCGCGCCTCCCGCTCCACCGCGGCAGTGAACAGCGGCAGCGGCTCGTCGCGCAGCGCTTTAATCGCCCACAGCGCATCTCGTCGCTCCAGACGCAGTGACGGCAGGAAGGCGTCGGCTTCGGCAAGCTCTACGAGCGAGGCGACGGGTACACCGGATCGCCGCCACACATCGTCAACCGATGCAAAGGGTTCATCGGCGCGAGCGGCGACAATGCGTGCCGCAAGCATTGAATTCGACGAAGACGAAGTCTTTCTCACCTTCTTTCCTCTCTCGGTTAGCGAGGGATGCCTGGGTCAGTTTTATCATGGAGGATTTTCCAATGCCCCATGATCCCGAAACACCGATTGAAATTGGGCGCCCCCGCGCCTGGACGATGATTTCCGCTACGGTGTCGGCCACTCCCGAAAAATTAAGGAAGTCTTTTTCAGTTTCATTATCTGCCCACATTCAAGGCCTCCCCCGTCGCGCCTGTCGATAGTAAAAGCATCGCATCGAAACGTTGCACCGATGATTCGCCTTGCCCTACATTTGCAACGTATTGTTCGCGCCAAAGCTGTGTCAATTTGGAAATTCTTGCCTCGCCGGAAATAGGGAAGTCGATGTACATCGAGAAGGTCAAGATAAAGAACTTCAAGTGTTTCGAAGGCTGGTTCGCCGCCGATTTCAATCGGGGCGTCAACATCATCGTCGGCAACAACGAGGCCGGAAAATCCACGCTGCTCGAAGCTATCCATCTATGCCTGACGGGTATGCTGAACGGGAAATACCTGCGCAACGAACTATCTCCCTATCTTTTTAACCGGAAGGTCGAGCGGGCGTATCTGGACAGCATCGCCGCGAAAGAACCTCTCGATCCGCCGGAGATCCAGATCGAGCTGTTTCTCGGCGGTGATGGCGATGCGTTAGAAGACCTGCGCGGAAACGGGAACTCCGAGAAAAACGACAAGGCTCGCGGCCTTCTCTTCTCGATCGAGTTCGACAAGAAATATGACGGTGCCTATACCGAGTTGCTGAAGAACAGGGAGATCAACTCGATACCCTTGGAATTCTATCAGGTGCAATGGTCGGAATTCTCCCGCCAACCGGCGATGTCTCGCACCATTCCCATCAAATCGGCCCTCATCGATTCAACAAGCACGCGTGTGCAGAGCGGTTCGGATATGTACATCTCCCGCATCGTCAGAGAGTTTCTGGACGACAAGGAACGTGTTGCGATATCCCAAGCCCACCGCAAACTGAAAGACACCTTCAAGGCCGACGGCAATGTCGGCGCCATCAATGAAAGATTGGCGGAAGCGGCGAAGATCAGCCGAAAAAAGGTCAGCATCTCGGTCGATATGTCGTCTCATAATGCCTGGGAAAACAGCCTCATGACTTATATCGAGGATGTGCCCTTCCACTATATCGGCAAGGGCGAGCAGTGCATCGTCAAAACGCGCCTCGCGCTGAGCAGCAAAAAGAACAGCGAAGCGACCGTATTGCTGATCGAGGAGCCGGAAAACCACCTCTCGCACTCGAAGCTCAACCAGCTCATCAGCGATATCAGCACCGATAATAGCGGCAAGCAGGTCATCATCACCACGCATAGCAGCTTCGTCGCGAACAAACTCGGACTCGACCACCTGATCCTGTTACGGGAAGCGAAGGTCACACGGATCAAGGGTCTGGACGCGAGCGACTTCTTCCATAAGCTGCCTGGCTACGACACGCTGCGTCTCGTGTTGTCGCAGAAGTCGATCCTTGTAGAGGGCGATGCGGACGAGCTGGTCGTCCAACGGGCCTATATGGATACCAACGGGGGAAAATTGCCGATCGACGACGAGATCGATGTCATCTCGGTCGGGCTTTCGTTCCTGCGTTTTCTCGAACTGGCGACGGCGCTGAAAATCCCCGTCGTGGTCGCGACCGACAATGACGGCGATATTGCCGCACTTGAAAAGAAGTACGCCAAATACGATGACGTCGATCATATCACAATCTGCTATGATCCTGTGGTGGATAAGGGCGACCTGGTCCTCGGCGACAAGCCCTTCAACTACAACACCCTCGAGCCGAAACTGGTCAAATCCAATAGCGTCGAGACCTTCAACACGCTGTTCGGTACGAAGCATAATCTCGATGACCTTCATCGTTACATGAAGAACAACAAGACCGAGTGCGCGCTGGCGATTTTCTCGGCGAAGACAAAAATCAGTTACCCGAAATATATTCTGGATGCGATCGCCAAATGATGGGGCCGAACAAGCTCGTCATAGCTGCGGCAGGCTCGGGGAAGACCACCTACCTCGTCAGGCAGGCGCTTGCGGTTGAACAACGCGTCCTCATCACCACCTACACGGAATCGAACGAAGAAGAGATCCGGCGCAAATTTTTCGAAATCCATGGCTCGGTTCCGGGCAACGTGCATATCCAGACCTGGTTCAGTCTGCTGATCGAACACGGCATCAAGCCCTTTCAAGGCAAGCTGTTCGATTGGGATGTCGCCGGCATGCTTCTGGTTTCGCAGAGATCCGGTTTTCGAGGGCGCGACCGGCAAGGCCGTCCCGTATATTGGGGTGAAGAAGATTTCAGGCGCTGCTACTTCGACCGTCGAAATCGCGTCTATTCAGACAAATTGTCGAAGCTGATGATACGGTGCAACGAGGCATCGGACGGCGCTGTCATCGAGCGGCTTTCCCGTATCTATCCCTTTATTTTCGTGGATGAGGTGCAGGATCTGGCAGGCCACGACCTCGACATTTTGACGGAGCTCTTCAAAAGCCCTGCCAACGTCGTCATGGTGGGTGATCCCCGACAGGTCACCTATGTCACCCATCTGGAGGCCCGTCTTAAAAAATATAGAGACGGCGGCATTGCCGACTTCATTCGGGCGGAACTTCCCCGAAAAGTTGCATGCGATATCGATGTAACCAGCCTCGTGACATCGCACCGCAATAGCACGGCTATCTGCGAATTATCGTCGAAACTTTATCCAAAATTGGCTGCTGCGACTGCATGTAAATGTCCTGGCTGCAGGCAACCGGTCCCTGTTGATGCGGGTCTCTTCATCGTCCGGCGAAAGGATCTGCCCCGCTATCTTGAGATGAGACGACCGGTGCAGCTCCGATGGAGCTCTACCGTCAAGATAGCATCTGCCGATCTGCCGGCGCTAACGTTCGGACGGTCCAAGGGCCTCGGTTTCGATCGTGTCATTATCTATCCCACGAAAGAAATGATGGACTGGCTGAAGAATGCTCAATCGGCGCTGAAAGCCGAAACCCGCGCGAAACTTTATGTCGGTCTTACCCGCGCGAGCTATGAGCTGGCAGTGGTTTACGACCCCGCCGATGAAGAGGTCGTTACAGGGTTTACCGTTTTCAAATAGGGAAAATCTCGAAGGAAGTTCCCATATTGATAAGAGATTCCAGCGTATTACGTTTCCATAGAGCTTCGCATTTTGCATGAAATTTGGAAAAAATTGCATTCACACCCATATGTCGCTATAGTGAGTGCAGGAGCTATCCCATGACGAAATTACAGGAACTGAAAAAGCATCTTCAGTCCGGCAAGGTCTACCGTCGGGAGGACCTCGTCCAATGGTCGTCTTCGGTCGACCGGCACCTGCAGCAGCTGCTGGCGGAGGGGTACCTGACCAAACTATCGACCGGCGTCTATCACCGGCCGAAGCAGACCGCGTTCGGCAAGGCGCCGGCGGAAGATGATGCTCTCGTCGAAGCGTTCCTGAAGGACGACCGTTATCTCGTCACCTCGCCCAACGCCTATAACAGCCTGGGTGTGGGAACGACGCAGCTCTATAACAAGACCGTCGTCTACAACCATAAGCGTCACGGCAACTTCACTCTGGGTGGTCGGGAATTCGAGTTCCGCAAGAAACCAGCCTTCCCTAAAACCCTGACCAAGGAGTTCCTGCTGGTCGACCTGGTCAACAATCTCGACCATCTGGCCGAAAACCGCGAACAGGTGCTGGCCCGCGTAAAAGAACGTGCCCTGCAGGGCAATCGCAGCGCCCTCACCCGTGCCGCCAAGGAATACGGCATGGTGCGCACACGCAAATTCTTCAACGGCCTCGTAGCGGACGCGCATGCCAACTGATTTCCTCCATAACCATAAGGATTTCGGGGCACTACTGCGCATCGTCGCCGAGGAGATGAAGGTGCAGCCGGTGCTTGTCGAAAAAGACTACTGGATCATGCACTGCCTTTACGGTCTGCAGCAGCTGAAGATGCGGTTCGAGCTGAAGGGCGGCACCTCGCTCTCCAAAGGCTACCGCATCATCAACCGCTTCTCGGAAGATATCGATATCCGCATCGAGCCTCCCGAGGCGATGGGCGTCAAGACGGGTCCTAATCATGACAAGCCCGCACATCGCGAAGGCCGCAAGGCCTTCTATGACTGGTTGGCCGAGACGATCACGATCGACGGCATCAAAAGCATCGAACGCGATACCGAATTCGACAACGAGAGTTACCGCAGTGGCGGCATCCGCCTCTATTATCCGGAGACGACCGGCACATCGTCGGTGCTCAAGGACGGCGTGTTGCTCGAAGCGGGCTTCGATACGGTGGCGCCCAACATCGACAAGGAGATCAGCTCCTGGGCCTACGATTACGCGTCATCGCGCGTCGAGCTGGTCGATAATCGCGCGTTTGCTGTGCCCTGCTACGAACCCGGCTACACACTGGTCGAGAAGCTCCAGACCATTTCCACTAAATTTCGCAAGCAGCAGGAAACCGGACAGTTCTCTGTCAACTTCCTCCGGCATTATTACGACGTCTACTGCCTGCTGGAGCAAGCGGACGTGCAGGCCTTCATCGGCACGGAAGCGTATCTCGCGCACAAGGAACGCCGCTTCCCGAAACTCGACGATCCCGACATCAGCCGTAATCCGGCATTCGGCCTCTCCGACCCCGATATATTCCGGCTTTACGAGCGCGCATACGAGCGGACCGCGGCGCTTTACTATCACGGCAGGCCAAGCCTGAGAGAGATCATCGCACGTTTCGCGTCCTACGCAGAGCGCCTCTAGGGGTCTCGTCACATTCCAGCTGACCTTTCGCCTTCCCTCATCATTTCCGTGTCGGGGACTCCCTCCGGTGTGAGGCGTCTGAAACAGAAATCCAAGCTCCTCGCCAACAACCGGTAAGGGGGCACCGTCGACGAGATCGATTCGAGCCGGCGGTTAAACTTTTCACGCCGTGGGCAACGCCACCTGGCTGTTAATGGAAAATCGATCCGGCCGAATCGGACCTGGCCTTTGGCCTATGAGAGCGAAGCATCGACACGTTCTTGGATCAATGCGCAGAAGGAGAAGGCGCTTCTTGAGGCATCGCATCTGCATCCCTATGCCGATCGCGAAACTCCGCCACGCCTTCGCGATACAGCTCGATATAACGGCGGCCGAGCGCGGAGAACTCGGCCTCGTTCTGTGTGATCCCGAGCGAATGACGTAGATGCAACACGACCGTCATGCCAGCAAGCGCGATGAGGCCAATCGTGTCGAACATTTCTTCATCTTCGAGCTGCGGATCGAGTTCAAGGCATACCCTATCGTATTTTTCCTGCGGATGCCGACATAGTGAGGTCCATGTTACATGTTCTGCATCGGCGGAAATCTGCCGGTAGAAAAGCTGAAAACGAGGGAAATTGCTTCCTTTGCTCAGCTCGCCGATATTCAGGCTCTTGGGCTTGGTCTCGCCATTGCCCATGACGAATTGCTGCAGCTCGCGATTGGCTTCCTCGGAGAGTTCCGTCGTCTTCTGGAGGAGCTTGCCACGCGATATCCGGCTGGCCTGGTCGTCATCATAAAGGATCGGCAAATATTCTGCCGTGGTGCACGCCGACTCCATGTGCATCGCACATTCGATGATGCCACGTGCCATGATGCGAAAGGCAAGCTGTTCCTCGTTCTGCAGCAGCACCAGTGCCGAACGGATAAGTGTCAAAGCCCGCGCTGCGATCGCAAACTTCGCGGACAGGGCCCTCGGATCGTCGCTGCCGGCTGTTTCCTGCGCAAACTCGCCAATGAAATCGCGGGCACGATCATTGAATATCACAAGCCAGTCGACCCAATCGGCATCCTCGATCGCCGGCGGACTATACGTATCGGTCATGGTGGCATCCCCTGATGTCGCCGCCGTCGATGTTCGAAGCTTTTAGCCTAACAGGGTAAGCCCTGACGCGGCGCCCGTGCCGAAGGCCACGATAGTCTGCAAGGTTGCATTCCAAAAGTGGTTGGTTCCGGTCGTTAGCGTTGTCGTCTCTGTGGTCATAGGCGTACCCTTTCTCTCTAGATTCATGAACAGGTAGAATTGCACCCCGACGAGGGGCAGAAGAAGGAAGAGGCCAACGGCACAGAACGCCGCTGCGGGAACTGCCCCCGCACCTGTTAAGCCTGTTAGGCTAAACGCTCCTTTGCTTTACATAGGATTGCGCTAGGCTCTCCGCAATACAACCGAACCGACGGCGCGATCTTTATGTTGTTCAAACCCGAGCAGGGCTTGCGACTATATCCGGATCGCTCAGGGCAACGTGACCGAGTCCATGGCAAAGCCCTCCCGCTTGCTCGCCGGCGTCGAACGGTTCTGCGATTTCTTTCAGAAAGACCTGCTCACCGGCGAGCAGGAACTTACCCCCACGGCGGGCTTCCTGCTCATGCACAGCTTCATGCTTTACGAAGGCAGCATCGCCACCGCCCTGACCGGTCACGCGGTCGCAATCTATCCATTGCTCCGCACCGCGTTGGAGTCGGCATCCTATGGCTATCTGATGAGATCGGACACGGCGGTCGAGGCTCTATGGTTGAATCGCCACAACAGCGAAGCCGACATGAAGGCGGCTCGCAAGGCCTTCACGTCGGCCGTCAAGGACGTTGCGGCCGCGATCGACAAAGCGGAACCCAATACAGGTAAGGCGGACCTGATCAATCTGGCCTATCAGGGCGCTATCGATTGGGGTGCCCATCCCAATCCGCGTTCGATCCACCACCACATGGAGGCGCCGGAGGATATCGGCACCCATATCCAGATCAACCTCACGGCGCTTCATCCCCGTGGTTCCCTCGAGTATGATCGGTCGCTACTGGCGTGCCTCGATTTCGGGATGTTGCTTGGCATCGTGATCGCCCATAGCCTCTCCACGATCAGCAAGGAGACAGTGCGCAAGCTGCAGGAACTCAACGATATGAAAGAGGCACTGCTGGAAAGCGAATTTCCTGACACCTATGCCGCGATTGGCCCACTCAAGCGGTAGGCTCAATATTCGTTGGTGACGCCAGTCTCCGCCCAGAGCATGCGTTCCTGCTCCTCCTCCAGTGCCGAGCGCTCCACCACCTTGGACTTCATGTCCAGCGCGTAGAGCGGCATTTGCCAGCGGTTGTATAGTTGACCGACATGGTCGTCACTGGCGGCTTCCGTGACCAATTTCTCTTCGATCAGCCGTTCGAGCATGGCCTGAATGAGCCGGTCGCTTTCATTGCAGGTCGTGGCATCCTGAAAATCCACCTCGTCCCATACAGCGGACACGGCGTTGATCCCTTTGATGCTGAAGGCGCCAACGGCGGACAGTGCCTCGGCGACGATCAGCGCATTCGGCTTGAAATCGAACATGCTGGTGTAGCCACCAGGTGCGACCCACTGCAGGGTGCCGTCATCAAGGCCTTCGATGTCGGCATAGAGGCGGGTTTCCCGCTGGTAGATAAGATCGTTCGGCGCGATGAACTCGCCCATGCCGCCTTCAAGGTAATGCGTCACGCGCCGCTGATCGATGATCTTGCGCAATTCCTTCAGATCGACCGGCCGCCATTGGCAGGCTTCTGCATAGAGACGCCGCGAAAGATGGTCGTAGTACCAGCTCATCAACGTCCCGATCCTGCCGGCGATGCGCTTTTTGGGGCAGCGGACAATGTCCATGAGGATGAGGATCTTGGCCGCTTCCTCTTCTGCATGACCCTTCAGTACACTAGATTCACGGGGCATGTCCGAGACCTTCTGCGACGCGGCATAGAGGCCGCGTGCGCTTTCCAGCAGGATGGGCAGGCCTTCGGCGACGAACGCCGTGCGCTTGTCGGCCGGCATGTTGGCAATCCTGTGCGCCTGCCGCAGTCCGATATCCGTCTTTGCCATGTGTCCGCCCCTCCGTTCCGATGATCCATAGCAATTGGCGGGGATGAAATCATCATCGCACCGTCGGTGCTCGGGCTGTCGTGAACCGAACCCGTAGCCGGCACGGATCCACCTGCCTTGTTTGGGTCGCGACGAAGAATAGCTATCTGCTCATCTCCCCGAACATCTTCGCGAATTTTAGTCACAACCGTTTGTATTCACATCTAAAGAGTTCTCCACAACCAACGAATACACCCCGGCAGATTAGTTAAGTCCCCACGCCCGAAACCTCCCCCTCCCCGTCATCTCCCTGAGGCCGAGCTCCAAAACGATCCGCCGCGCCGCCTGCGGCGTCACCTCCAGCGTCTTGGCAACCATCCCGGCCGACACCAGCGGTTTTGCCATCACCAGATCGACCAGTTCCGGAAGTTTTGAAGAGGTCCGGCGCCCGTCCAGTTTTCGCTGAAACATGGTGCGGGCCAGCGCCAGCCGGTCATGCTCCTTCAGCCCGATCTCGGCGGCCGCCAAAAGCCCATGGGCGATGGCGAGCAGCCGGGTCTCCCGGTCGCGATTTCGGCGCCGGTCGACGGGAACGGTTTTGAGGCCAAGATTGATGGCGGCCAGATGTGCCGCGGTGGTGACGCCGGCCTGGCGCAGGATCGAGGCGCAAAACAGCCGGCCGAGCCAGGGCGCGTGCTGAAGGACCGAAAGCTCGTTCCAAGCATCGAGGGCGACGATCGCCTGCAGCACCGGCGGCAGCTCTTGCGCCTGCCGGAGCACGCTGCGCCATTCCTCCAGTCTCTCGTCCTCGTCCCAGTCGAGATCATAGACCAGCGGGTTTTTTTCTCGGGCGTCTGCCAGGCTGGGCCGCTTCGCCTCCTCGATCGCGGCCTCCGATCGGGCCAGCACCACATCGATGGCCGCAAACTCGGCGTCGAGTGGGCTGGCGTCATCATCGCCCTGTTCCCCCTCCCCTTCTTCGGCCCCGTCGACATCCACCTCGGCCCCGCCGATCGCCACGGCGCTGTCGGCACCATGCGATGCTGCAGGCCACGCCTGCCCGCGCAGGCTGCGCAGACCGTCGGCGCTGAGTGCCCAGCCGGGCGGCTGCGATGCAATCCGCCGACGAGTCCGCAGCGCGTCGCGGGCGATGGTGAGTTCGTGGGTCGGGGCGCGGATGTCGGCGCCGGCGTCATGCAGCACGAGGTCTTCGAGATGCACGAGTTCGCCGTCGATCCACAACGAGGCGCAGGCATCGGTGAACTGGGTGCGCTCGATCCATCCCTTCCCGACCGGCGAACGTGCGATCCGCTCGTCCAGACGCGTAAGCGCGATACTGGCGTCAAAAGCCGGCCGCATCAGGGCTGTCATGCTGATTTTCGCGAGATCGTAAGTCATTGATTTTATGGTAAACGGTTTGCTAAAGGAACTCTATAGCGATATTACGGTTCGCCACATGGTATGATTGGTAGTTGGCGCTCTAACCATCGATAACTATCCATTATCGATGGTAGATTGATTTCGAGGCGCAAATCACCGAAAACCGTGTCAGCGGACGGCTGCTCGGCCGTTGCGAGCACGGCTTTGGAGACTTCTTTGACACCACCTGCCAAAAAATCCGCCGTCGATCGTCGCGCCGAAGAGCTCGACACCATTGCCGCCGTGCTGCCGGTCGAACGCCGCGACGAGCTCGCCGAGCTGCTCACCGACCAGGATGTCGAGACGCTGCGCCATCTCGTCAACCAGGGCATGGGTGACAACACGCTGCGGGCACTGACCTCGGATCTCGCCTATCTGGAAGCCTGGGGCATGGCGGCGACCGGAAAATCCCTGCCCTGGCCGGCACCCGAGGCGCTGCTTTTGAAATTCGTCGCCCATCATCTCTGGGACCCGCAACGCCGCGAAACCGATCCGGATCACGGCATGCCGGCCGACGTCGACGAAAACCTCCGCCACCAAGGCTTCCTGAAATCCATCGGCCCGCACGCGCCAGCGACGGTGCGCCGGCGGCTGGCGAACTGGTCGACGCTGACGAAATGGCGCGGCCTCGACGGCACCTTCGCCTCCCCTTCTGTGAAATCGGCGATCCGCCTCGCTGTGCGCGCCGTCCCTCGGACGCGTCGTCGCAAGAGCGCCAAGGCGGTCACCGGCGACGTCTTGGCAAAACTGCTGTCGACCTGCGCGACCGACAGCCTGCGGGATCTACGCGACCGGGCGATCCTGATGGTCGCCTTTGCCTCCGGTGGCCGAAGGCGTAGCGAAATCGCCGGATTGCGCGTCGAGCAACTGACCGTCGAGCCACCGATCGAGGTGCCGGACGGCTCTCCCCTCCCCTCGCTTGCCATCCGTCTTGGCCGCACCAAAACCACCTCCGGCGAGCAGGACGATATCGTCTATCTGACCGGCCGACCGGTCGACGCGCTCAAGGCCTGGATGACGGCCGCCAAGATCGAGAGCGGGAGCGTGTTTCGGGGTATCGGGCGCTGGGGGACGGTGTCGCGGCGGGCGATCGATCCGCAGTCGATCAATGCCATCATCAAGCAGCGGGCGGTAATGGCTGGATTGGATAGCGGGGAGTTTTCCGCGCATGGGCTGCGATCGGGATATCTCACCGAGGCGGCGAATCAGGGAATTCCTCTCCCGGAGGCAATGGAGCAGTCACGCCATCGTTCCGTTCAGCAAGCCTCGAGCTATTATAACAATGCCATGCGGCGAAGCGGTAGAGCGAGCCGCATCCTCTGATTACCCGTCGATACGGTATCCGCCTACCCGGGAAACGGGCTGACATTCGACAGTCGCAATTTGATAGCGGTTACACTAAATAATGTTGCGCAATCAGCTGATCTGCTTGCAAGACCGCGCCGTGGTTTCAGCCGTTCCTTGGCGAGCATGTGACAATACCGTCCGATCCGCATCACCCCTGCCCGTGCAATAGCAGTTTGCCCTACAGCGAGTGCCATCAACCCGTCATGGAGGCCCCGGACGAGGATCGTTTGGCCATCGGGCATCAAGAATACGCTCTGCGTTGGAAGAGCAGGGGCTTTACGGGTTGATCGCTCAACATCTTGCAAGCTTCGGCCAAGTCGGTCGTGTAGTCGATGTTGGCTGCGGTCGGGGCCAAGGTCTCGCGGCGCTGAAAGCTCTCTCGAGAAAGGGATCCACCTTTCTCATCGGAATTGATGAGAATCCTGCGTGTCTCTCAGCTGCAGCCGAACTGCTAGGCGCTGTAGCCCCTCTTCCGCGACTTCAGCGAAAAATTGGGCGCTCGCGCATACGAGCTAGAACCTGTTCCCGGTCGATTGCCGCCAATCGCCCCTGTTGTTCTCATCCAAGCCGATATGCTGCGCGCAGACCCTGAGTTTGAAGATTGGATTGTTGCGCTCGCGCCTTTTGATGCCGTGACGATGTGGTTCACGGGAGCGCACGGGGCACGTCAGTACGATGCGCTGATGAGTGAGTTGAACATCAACAGCGACCGCGGGCTCCATCGAGAGCCGCCAACCTACCTGAATTTCAAGGTGGCCACGTTATCCGCGTCTGCCATTCCGATATCCCAGTTAATCTGCGCGGCGTTTGCAACGGCTTGAAAATCGATTTCTCCGGTTCTCAAGGATGCGATCGGGCGTTGCACGAGCCCGCGATCGTTGGCCAAAGCGCAGACCAGATCAAAGGATCTACTGTCATTCCCGACAGCCACGATGTGCGTGACATCTTCGCGAACCAGCGCATCAATGACAGCTCCGAGGTCGCGATAATCCAGCAGATTGGCTTCGGGGAGGTCACCGCCGACCGATCGAAGAATATATGACGCCATGTCGCAGCAATCGGTATTGAGATATACATCGAGAGCGGCTTCTTCATTGACAAGAAGATGGGCGATGCACTTTGCGATCGGCGCCGACGGTTCCTCTGTACGATCCTCGAAGTCATTGTTGTAGAAAAGATAGGAGCTGAGAACCCCAACTTCGGCGAGGCGAGAAAGACGTCGGAGCTGATCCCCGCCATCATGATCACGGTCCTCACCTCTCCTGATGTCTACGGGATCGTTACAGGCAATATTCGTTCGTTTCGCTTGAAAGCAATGACAGACATATTGGCTTCCAACGTCGAATACGAACGCAATATCTCCGCCCGTCCGACGCTCGCGACCTCGTACGTTGAGATCGGCGATATATAGCGTCGGGTGCCCAGAGGCCTCGGCCTGCGAAGAGTACATTACGTTGAGCTTGGCTACCGCGTCGATGACTCGTCTCTTCAATAGGGCGGTCAAGCCATCTTCATGGCACGGCAACAGGCAATCCTGGGTGGCGAAGCCTGATTGGGCTTCGAGAAACGTTAGATAATAGTAGCCCGACCGATCTTGAGGGACAAATTTTGCGAGGTCGTAGCCGAGTGCTTCAAACTGATCGATCCAACCCTCGTATGGGTCGCTCACGAGGGACGGAAGGCTATTCGCGCAGTAATTTCGAAGGATCTCGACGGAAGGTGCTAAGGTATTTGGATATCGCTTCGCGGTGGCGTGTAGCGTACGGGTTCTCCAATTCGATTGGAAAAAGGGGCTGAGCAGCAAGATCTAATCTCCATTGTGCAATACCTTTGCCCGAACGCCGCAAAATATTCAGTTAAACAGAGCCTTAAAATGCACTTCACACATACTCCGGATCCCGTCGAGGCACCCTCCTCCGTAGCCGATACCTCATAGTTCATTTCCCCCTTCTTGAAGGCCGTTCGGACCATTTCACGTCACGATCGGGAATCAGCTCTGCAATCCGGTTCCGCCCACGAAACCCTGACAGCTGTCAGGGTTTTTATGCTGATGCTTTCTCACCATCATTTTATCCTACCTTGAGCCCGCTATCGTTGGCCGCCCTCAGGAGCGCCATCAGCATCGGTCCGAGTGAAAATTCGCCCCGCTCCGCCTTGCGCGTGAGGTCTCGCAGATAGCCTCCCGGCGAATTGATATGTCCACTCCGCTCAAGGATGCAGGCGATCGCTGTCGCAGCATTTTCCGGCCCCATCACCTCGCAGGCCTCCTGATAGGCCGACGGGCTGACGCCCAGCATCGACCGCACGACGATCCCGGCGGCCATCATGTCGCGCCAACTGCCGATGGCCCCGCTCGGCCCATACATCGAGATGCCTGCGCAGGCTCGCAGCACCATGCCAAGCGGAAAATTACGGATCGGCTCCCGCTTCGGCCGATCATCATCCACCGACTTCGCGCCCTGCTCATCTTCAGAGCTAGGTTCAAATTCATAGGTGGATTCGGTTTTTGAAATCTGTATGTGACGCTCATTGTGAGCATCATTGGTGCTAGTATTTTCGTCTTTTTGCTGCATTTCCAGAACGTTGATGATCTCCCCCTGCAGGAGTTCCATCTCGTCCAGGATTGAATTCACGTCGCTGAGCGTCGGAGAGCGCGGAATCCTGCTCACGAGGCCGATGTAGATCGCTTCGATGTTCTCCCAGTCCCCTGAGGCGCCTTCCTCGATCGCGGCCGAAATGAGCTTTCGGACGTCGCGGCGGCAAATTGTCAAATTTTCCTTCGCCCGCCGGAGCCCTAAACGATCGGCAACGACCTGTTGCGCCATCATGGCGAGCTGCTCGGCTCTCATGAGTAACGGTGACAGATCAAAGCCGAATGCGTTATCGATCGCACCCGCCTTGTCCTTCCGAGCGTAGCGCTTCCCATTCGCGCTGTCTTTACGAACGATAAGTCCGGCCTCAACGAGAAGAGCCAGATGTCTCCTAAGCGTAGCGCCGGCGATACCGTGCGCCCGAAGTGTCAATTGCGCGTTGGATGGGAAAACAATGAGTTGCGCATCTTGGCGCAATTCGTTGTCTGGATAAAAGCTCAAGAGTGCGTCGAGGACGGCTAGGCTGCGGTCCTGCAATCCAAGCAACTCCCTCGCTTCGGAGGCGTCCCTAAAGACCTTCCATTTGTCGGCCGACTTGCCTGGCTTGATCTCGCTCGTCTCAATTTGCCGCCTCACCAAGGCAAGCGTCATCGGCCGCCGCCCGAACGGCGTCGTCACACTTCCAATCTGCATTTTCTTCACCTTCAAAGAGGCAAAAGAAACCTGCTCACCAAATTACGGTGCCAAAGACTCTTGACTGGGATTCGGGGAAATGCGATTCTCTAGTTGTCACACAGAGAGAGAGGCTTCCACGACGGCAACGTTTAGGGGGCCTTTTTCTTTTGCAGCGTTTCCTTTCTTGGCCTCTAAAACTCTGACAGCTGTCAGGGTTTTTCGTGTCTTAGGCGGGCAAAGCGCTCCGTAAGCGCTGGGATCTCCGCCTCAACAAACTTCAAAAACTCGATCCCGAGTGAACCCTCGGCCGAAATTCGAACCTCTTTCGAGGACATCAGCAAGGCGCCGAGCTTAGTCCCGCCCTTGTCAGTAATCGGGCTTGGCTCCCGGCGACCGGTCGATTCTGGCTTGATGGCGTTCAACACACGCTGAAATCTTTGATCGGAGGTCTCAGCCGCATCCCCCTTCTTAACCAGCGCCGCCCGTAGGGCATCAAGCATTCCTGAGTCGCCCGCAACCGTCTTGGCCAAATCAAGCCAGCGTGGACGCCCAATCTTTGGCGCCCGTCCGATGGCTTCAATTACATCAGCAGGGACGGATCGATAGACGCTTCGCATCCGAGCCAGTTCCGCGTCCTCGATAGAAAGCGCTGCGTAGATATCCCGCGGTTTGATTCCGGCTTCATCCATGCGGAAAGCAAACAAGGCGCGCTCGATCCATGTCAGGTCCTGACGGCTGGCATTTTCGATACCCTGCGCGACAACAAGATCGACATCGGAAATCTCGACCTCGATCGCGCGGACGGGCAGGCCAAGTTGCATGGCAGCAAGCCAGCGCCGATGGCCATAGACCACCTGGTAGCGGCCAGGTGATAACGGATGTTTCCGGATCTGAATGGGCACCTTCTGTCCATCGGTCTCGATCGAACGTTTGAACGCCTCGAAGTCGCCTGCGTCGTCGTCAGGCAGCCTGTCCGGGTAGGGGGAGGGGTCAATAAGCAATGGGTCCACATCTCGAACCGAACCGCCTCCCGCCTCAAGGAGAGCCTTCAAACGATCTCGCTCCGTCCGGATGTCATCGATGGCTCGATGGGCCGCTCCGATCACGCCAGCTCCGACGCGATTGACAGCAGAAGGCGCAGGGGACACTGACGGCTGCTGCTGATCCGCGGCCTGATCACTTTCCAGCTCCGCGGAAAGCAGTCCGAAGCTTGCGACAATAGATTTGCGGGGGGATTTGCTCATTCACGCCCCCAGCTCGTGTTGATCAGGCGAACAATGGCCTCGTTCACGGCGTCGACTGCCTCTCGTGCTCGCTTGTGGGTATCACGTCCGATCTGTCCCATTTCGAGTTCATAGATCGATCGCTTGGCCAGCCCGGCGGCTTCGACCGCGGTGCTCTCGATTGCCGTCGGAAGCAACACGTCTGTTCCGAAGAGGTGGCGCATCATGGCAACCACCTGCGACTGGGGTGCGTCATTCGGATCATGTCGCGTAATCAGATAACGAATGAAGTCCTGATCGAGCTGAGCTCCGCTTTCGTTGAGAACACTGATCAGGTCTCCCATCATGAGAAGAAACTGGCTCATTGAGGCCACGTCCAGCATCGCTGGATGGACCGTGATAATCATGCTCGTCGCAGCGTAGATCGCACTCAGGGTCAGGAACCCAAGCGACGGGGGCGTATCCAGGATGACAACATCGTAGTCCGCCTCGACTTCAGCGAGAGCGAGTTTGAGCCGCTCGAAGAAGATTGCCCCAGAACTCGATTTGTTCGCCAGAACACGAGGTGTCTCGTGCTCATACTCCATGACCTCAAGATTGCCGGGGATGAGATCGACACCGTCGAAGTAGGTCTTCCTGATAATGTCGCGTATTGGGCGCCGAGCGCTTTCGTCGTACCTCAGGGCTGCGTAGATCGTCTCGTTCGCTCCCACATCGACTTCAGGCTGAGCGCCAAACAAGGCCGAAAGGGAAGCTTGCGGATCAAGGTCAAGGGCGAGAACCCGATAGCCATGAAGAGCAAGATAATGCGCAAGATGAACACAGGTGGTCGTCTTGGCGCTCCCACCCTTGAAGTTCGCGATTGCTATGACCTGCAGATGCTCTCCCTCCCGCCGGCGGGGAAGGAAGCGCAGTGAATCAGCTGGCTTCTGTTTTGCAAAGAGTTCACGCAACTCATTGATCTGTGGAAGCGTATAGACGCGATGATTGTTTTCGAGCCTGCTCGGGCTCGGACCGCGCCCTTCGCTGGACATCAGTTTCAAGGTCGAATCTGGTATCGACGTCAACTTGGATACTTCGTTAGTAAGGAACTGCCGCAACGTCTTTTCCGACTTCGGCGGATACATGCGCATTCGAAGTTGCTGCAATTGTTGAGACAGGAGGCCCGCATGGCGCGTGATCTTGCTGCCAGCATCTTCCTTGGAAGCAACCACCGATTCTACCCGTTGTGCTATCGCCATCTTTCCCTCTTGGCGGCTTCGTGCCGGTTTACCGGCCATTGCCCGCCAAAGATAGAACACGATTCTCTCGACCGGTCCAGAAGTTTAGGGTTAACAAAAGGTTAACGAAACCCAAATTCCTGAGCGAACCCACAAGTGGCTTTTCGGCTTTTTGTATTACCACTCTGAGGGTTAGCCAAACACACCCGGCTTCTAGATCCCGAATTGTTCTCCTGTGAATCCTACAAATCCAAGCTAGCCATCGGGCGACCTCAGTAATCCCTTCCACATCGCAGCGCCCGATTCACCTCCAGCTACCTTGTCGGATTCTACAACTGCCCAGCGATTCTGATCCGTGCTCATTTCCCGCAGACCTAAACGACGGAGAAAAACATGCGGGTAGTCGCGATTTCGGCACGACAGGGCATACCGGAACCACAACTTCTCGAAGCACATCACAAACTTCGAGCTCAGGTATTTTCCGATCGGCTCGGTTGGGAAGTCGATGTATTCGACGGCCGGGAAGAAGACGCGTTCGATGCACTTCAGCCAACTTACATCATTGCCGTGTCGGACAGCGACCAGGTGGTAGGATGCGCCAGGCTCCTTCCAGCACTTGGCCCAACCATGGTGTCGGACGTCTTCTCCTCGCTTCTCCCGAAGGAGGGATTGAAGGCCCATTGTTTCATGATCGAGAGTTCACGCTTCTGCGTTGATACAAGCCTCGTGGATGGAAGGGGAGGCGGCTCAGTCCATGAGGCGACGCTGACCATGTTCGCCGGCATCATCGAATGGTGCATGGCGAATGGCTACACCGAGATTGTCACGGTCACCGATCTCCGGTTCGAGCGGATTCTAGCTCGCGTTGGGTGGCCGCTGCATCGTTTGGGCGAGCCCAGGAAGATCGGCGTGACGATGGCCGTAGCGGGCACGCTGCCCGCGAATGCGGACGCATTCCAAAGGCTCCGCCCTTCCAACTACCGTTCTGAACTCTTCCCTATCAGCTAGGCAGCGTAAGGAGAAACCCGTGAACCAGCTTCGCTCTCATCCCCGGCTTGTCCGCAAACTTCAGGAGGCGCTCGGCGATCAGCTCTGCGTTGCTCTGGACGACGCGAATGTCGTCGAAATCATGCTCAATCCGGACGGGAAGCTGTTCATCGAACGGCTCGGCCACGGCATCGCGCCCGCCGGAGAAATGTCCTCTGCTACTGCAGAAATGGTGATCGGAACCGTGGCGCATGCGCTCCAGTCCGAGGTCGACACGGAACAGCCGATCGTCTCCGGCGAGTTGCCAATCGGCGGCCACCGCTTCGAGGGTCTGTTGCCTCCCGTCGTCGCCAGACCTGCCTTTACCATTCGGCGCCGCGCCTCCCGCCTCATTCCGCTCGGGGACTATGTCCGTGCAGACGTGATGACCGAATCTCAGGCCTCGACGATCCGCAGCGCAATTTCCTCCAGGCTCAACATCATCATTTCCGGGGGGACCGGTTCGGGCAAGACGACGCTTGCGAACGCCGTCATCGCCGAGATCGTCAAATCGACGCCGGAGGATCGCCTCGTTATTCTTGAAGACACCGCGGAAATTCAGTGCGCGGCAGAGAACGCCGTTCTCCTGCACACCAGCGATACGATCGACATGGCGCGGCTTCTCAAGAGCACCATGCGGTTGCGTCCCGATCGGATCGTCGTTGGTGAAGTCCGCGACGGCGCCGCCCTTACATTGCTCAAGGCCTGGAACACCGGCCATCCGGGCGGGGTGGCGACCATCCACTCGAACACCGCCATGTCGGCGCTGCGTCGCCTCGAACAACTGACCGCCGAAGCGAGCCAGCAACCGATGCATGAGGTGATCGGGGAGGCCGTCGACCTGGTCATCTCGATCGAGCGGACGCAGCGCGGGCGGCGTGTTCGAGATGTGATCCACGTCGAGCGGTTCGCGGGCGGCCAGTACGAGATCGAGTCCGACCAGCTCACGGAAGAACAGGAGGCGCGCCATGTCGCGTGAATATGCACTCATCGCCATCGCACTCAGTGCAGTGCCGAGCCTTTTCGCATCTGTTGCGCCGGCGATGGCCAGTTCCGGCGGCAGCCTTCCGTGGGAGGGACCGCTCGAGCAAATTCAGGAATCGATCACTGGCCCGGTTGCCGGTTACATCGCGCTTGCGGCCGTCGCCATTGCCGGTGGGATGCTGATCTTTGGCGGGGAACTGAACGACTTCGCACGGCGACTTGTCTACGTCGTTCTCGTCGCCGGCATCCTGCTTGGCGCCACCACCATAGTCGGCCTGTTCGGCGCAACCGGCGCGTCGATCGGTCTGACGGACGAGCAGCTCACGTCGATCGGTTCGAACGGAGAAGGGGAGGGGGCTCATGGCTGACTCCCTATCCGGCCTGCGATGCAACCGCATCCACCGCGCTCTGTCCCGCCCGAATCTCCTGATGGGCGCCGACCGGGAGCTGGTGCTGATCACCGGTCTTGCGGCCGTAATCCTGATCTTCGTGGTGCTCACGGTCTATTCAGCGCTCTTCGGTGTTGCTGTCTGGATCGTGATCGTCGGGGCGCTCAGGATGATGGCGAAGTCCGATCCGCTCATGCGGCAGGTCTACGTGCGGCACATTTCCTACAAGCCGACCTATAAGGCGACCACCTCGCCGTGGCGGCGGTACTGAGGAGACGGCCGTGGTAGCTCTCAAACGCTTCCGGGCCACGGGCCCATCCTTCGCCGATCTCGTTCCATACGCCGGCCTCGTCGACAATGGTGTCCTCCTGTTGAAGGATGGAAGCCTGATGGCCGGCTGGTACTTTGCCGGCCCGGATTCCGAAAGTGCGACTGACCTCGAACGCAATGAGCTGTCGAGGCAGATCAATGCGATCCTGTCGCGACTTGGAAGCGGCTGGATGATCCAGGTTGAGGCCATCCGCATTCCGACGGTCGACTATCCCTCAGAAGACCGTTGCCATTTTCCCGACCCGGTCACCCGCGCGATCGATGCCGAGCGCCGGGCGCATTTCGCACGCGAACAGGGACATTTCGAGAGCAAGCACGCACTGATCCTGACCTACCGGCCGCTCGAGTCCAAAACGACCGCGCTCAGCAAATATATCTACTCGGACGAGGAAAGCCGCAAGAAGTCCTATGCGGACACGGTGCTCTTCATTTTTAAGAACGCCGTCCGAGAGATCGAGCAGTATTTTGCGAACACGCTATCGGTCCGGCGAATGGAAACCCGCGAAACCGTCGAGAGGGGAGGGGAGCGGATTGCCCGCTATGACGAGCTGCTTCAGTTCGTCCGCTTCTGCATCACCGGCGAGAGCCATCCGATCCGGCTTCCGGATGTTCCCATGTATCTCGATTGGATCGCGACTGCCGAGCTTGAGCACGGACTGACGCCGAAGATCGAGAGCCGGTTCCTTGGTGTGGTGGCGATCGACGGCCTCCCGGCCGAAAGCTGGCCGGGCATTCTGAACAGCCTTGACCTGATGCCGCTCACCTATCGGTGGTCATCGCGCTTCATCTTTCTCGATGCCGAGGTAGCGCGACAGAAGCTCGAACGCACCCGCAAGAAATGGCAACAGAAGGTCCGGCCATTCTTCGACCAGCTGTTTCAGACGCAGAGCAGATCGTTTGACCAAGACGCGATGACGATGGTGACCGAGACCGAGGATGCTATTGCGCAGGCTTCGTCGCAGCTGGTTGCCTATGGCTATTACACGCCGGTCGTCGTGCTGTTTGATCACGATCGCGAAGCGCTGCAGGAGAAGGCGGAGGCAATCCGCCGGCTGATCCAGGCAGAGGGCTTTGGGGCGCGGATCGAAACGCTCAACGCCACCGACGCCTTTCTCGGCAGTCTGCCGGGCAACTGGTATTGCAACATTCGCGAGCCACTGATCAACACCAGCAATCTCGCCGATCTGATCCCACTCAACTCGGTCTGGTCGGGAAACACCGTCGCGCCATGCCCGTTCTACCCACCGAACTCGCCGCCGCTGATGCAGGTTGCGAGCGGCTCGACACCGTTCCGGCTCAACCTGCATGTCGATGATGTCGGCCACACGCTGATCTTCGGTCCGACCGGTTCCGGCAAGTCGACACTCCTGGCGCTGATCGCTGCACAGTTTCGCCGATACGAAAGCGCGCAGATCTTTGCGTTCGACAAGGGAAGCTCGCTTCTGCCACTGACGCTTGCCGCGGGCGGTGATCACTATGAGATCGGCGGCGACAACGCGGGAGAGGGGAAGGCGCTGGCCTTCTGCCCTTTGTCCGACCTTAAAAGCGACGCTGATCGGGCCTGGGCGACGGAATGGATCGAGATGCTGGTCGGCCTGCAGGGTGTCACCATCACGCCCGACCATCGCAACGCAATCTCCCGTCAGGTTGGCCTGATGGCCAGCGCGGCCGGTCGCTCGCTTTCGGATTTCGTGAGCGGCGTGCAGATGCGCGAGATCAAGGATGCGCTCCATCACTATACCGTCGATGGGCCGATGGGGCTGCTGCTCGACGCAGAGGAGGATGGCCTGTCGCTTGGTGCCTTCCAGACGTTCGAGATTGAGCAGCTCATGAACATGGGTGAGCGCAATCTCGTGCCAGTGCTGACCTACCTGTTCCGCCGAATCGAGAAGCGTCTGGATGGGTCACCGAGCCTGATCGTCCTCGACGAGGCCTGGCTGATGCTCGGCCATCCTGTCTTTCGCAGCAAGATTCGAGAATGGTTGAAGGTACTGCGCAAGGCGAATTGCGCAGTCGTCCTCGCCACCCAGTCGATCTCGGATGCCGAACGGTCCGGGATTATCGACGTACTGAAGGAATCCTGCCCAACCAAGATTTGCCTTCCAAACGTCGCCGCCCGTGAGCCAGGGACGCGGGAATTCTACGAGCGGATCGGTTTCAACGAACGTCAGATCGAGATCGTCTCCAACTCGATCCCCAAGCGCGAATACTACGTCGCCACGCCCGAAGGCCGGCGTCTCTTCGACATGTCACTCGGCCCCGCAGCACTCAGCTTCGTCGGCGCGTCCGGCAAGGATGATCTCAAGAGGATCCGCGCGCTCAGATCCGAACATGGCTTCGACTGGCCGATCCATTGGCTACAGACGAGAGGAGTCCACGATGCCGCATCGCTGCTCAACTTCGAATAAATGGTCCGCCGGCCTGGCGGCCGTCGCTCTGACGATGGGCGCCGTGGCACCGACCCATGCCGGCACGGCCGCGGGTGCTGCAACTGAATGGACGCAAGTTCTCAACAACGGCGAGCTGATTTCGCTAGTCGGAAAGTCCGGTGAGCAGATCCAGAACCAGATCACGCAGATCAACCAGCTCGCCGAGCAGATCCAGAACCAGCTGAAGATCTACGAGAACATGCTGCAGAATACTGCGCAGCTTCCGAGCCACGTCTGGGGACAGGTCGAAAGCGACCTCAATCAACTCCGAAGCATCGTAGATCAGGGCCAGAGCATTTCGTTTTCGATGGGGAACGCGGACGACGTGCTCCAGCAGAGGTTCAAGAGTTATGCCGACCTCAAAAGCAATCTTCCGAATGCCGAGAGCTTCTCCTCGACATACCAAACCTGGTCGGACACGAACCGCGACACGATCGCCGGCACGCTGAAGGCGGCGAGCCTCACGGCCGACCAGCTCGATAGCGAAGAGGATACGATGTTCTCGTTGCGGTCGATGTCCGAGACGGCTGACGGCCAGATGAAGGCCCTGCAGGTCGGACACGAAATCGCGGCTCAGCAAGTTGCGCAGATGCAGAAGCTGCGCGGTCTCGTTTCCCAGCAAATAACGATGATGGGAACTTGGCTCCAGACCGAACAGACCGACAAGGACCTGGCGCAAGCGCGACGGGAAAAGTTCTTCAACGCCATCGCCCCCTCCACGTCCGGAGGCCAGAAGATGGGGATAGAGTGGTGAGAACGAAAGCCATCCTGATTGCCATTGCCGCAATATTCGCGGTTGGAGCCGCAGGCGTGTGGTTCCTCATTTCCGAAAAGCAAGCCGCCCAGGAACGGCGGGAAGAGTTCTTTGGTGCGACCAAGGAGTTCCCGACATCCGGTGGGAAGAAGTTGAAGCCAGAATGGTGAGGAACACAATGTCGCTTCGGCAATTGCGCGCCGCAATGCTGCTCGCCGTCATCGTCACGGCGGCGGCTCAGCCAGCACTTGCACAGGAAGGCTCCGTCCTGACGGCGCTTCAGAACCAGGTTACTACTGCGGCAAAAGGGTGGGAAACCACTGTCATGGACGCCGCCAAGTCTCTCTTCTGGATCCTGGCAACGATCGAAATCGGTATCGCGGCAGTCTGGCTGGCACTCCAGGCTGCTTCTCTTGACAGCTGGTTCGCCGAACTTGTGCGGCGGATCATGTTCGTTGGCTTCTTCGCCTTCGTTCTGGCGCAGGGTCCGACCTTCGCCAAGGCGGTCGTCGACAGCCTCTTCCAGCTGGGCGCAGATGGCGGCACAGCCTCACCCGCTGATGTCTTCAATGCCGGATTGGCTGTAGCAACCAAGATGTCGGAAAGGGTTCAGTTCGGCCTCTTCGAGGATAACGCACTGGCAATCTCGGCAGCGTTTGCGATGGTCGTCACCGTCATCGCCTTTTCGCTGGTTGCCGCGATCTTCGTCTCCGTGATGGTCGAAATGTATATCGGGCTCCTCGCCGGCATGATTATGCTCGGCCTCGGCGGTTCGTCCTACACCAAGGATTTCGCAGTCCGGTATCTGATCTACGCTTTCTCGGTCGGGATGAAGCTCATGGCGCTCGTCATGATCTCGCGCATCGGCTCCGAAGTGCTGATTGGCCTCGCCAACCAGCCCGATATCGGCGACCAGTTTCAAACCGCACTTGCAATCGCAGGTATCGCCGTCGTTGTCTTCATCATCGCCATGTATGTCCCGAGCATCATGCAGGGCGTTGTCCAGGGCGCATCGGTTTCCGGCGGAATGGAAGCGATCCGCCACGGCGGGCAAGCGGCGTCTTTCGCAGCCGGGGCGGGCTTCCTTGCCGCTGGCGCCGCCGGCGCGGGCTTTGCAGCGGCTCAAGCCGCCCGCGCCGCGGGTTCCTCGGTCGCAGGTGCCGCTCTTCGTGGCATCGGTGCGGGCGTCAGTTCAGGCGCGCAAGCGACGGGATCGGCCGCAAAGGATAAGGCGATCGGGTCTCCCGGCGCCTATGCGGGTTCAATCCTCGGTCTGGCGAACGCCAAGCTCGATGAACAGCGGAGCGGTCATAGCGGACCGAAGCCTCATCCCGAACGCAACGACAAACCATAATCGAGACAAGGGAAGTATAAATGGCCGCGAACCGCGCCCCAGAAAATCCGTATCTTGCCGCCCGCCAGGAATGGTCCGAACGTTATGGCTCCCATGTTCAGGCTGCGGCCGCATGGCGCATCGTCGGCATCCTTGGGCTGACCATGGCGGTCATCGGCTTCGGCTATGCGATGTATCTCAGCACCCAGGTCAAGCTGGTGCCCTATGTTGTCGAGGTCGACAAGCTCGGAACCGCGGTCACGGCCGGCTTTCCCGAGCAGATCGAATATGCGGATGCCCGCGTGGTGCGCGCGACGCTCGGCAACTTCGTCACCAGCTTCCGTTCGATCACGCCGGATGCCGTCGTGCAGAAGCAATATATCGACCGGACCTACGCGCTGCTGCGAACCTCAGATCCGTCGACCCAGAAGATCAACGCCTGGTTCCGCGGCAATTCGCCATTCGAGAAGGCGAAGACATCGACGGTCGCCATCGAGGTCAACAACATCGTGGCGCTGTCGAACGAGACCTACCAGATCGACTGGACCGAGTACGAGAGGGATCGGAAAGGCAAGGAAACGGGGACGCGCCGGTTCCGCGGGATCGCGACGGTGACGCTGACCACGCCGCAGGACGAGGCGATCATCCGCCTCAATCCAATCGGCCTCTACGTCCGGGATTTCGACTGGACGGCGCAGCTTTAGGGGCAGGGGTACTCACATGCAAAGAACAGGATTATTCGCAGCGATCGGCTGCATGGCCGGCCTCGTCTTTGTGGTCGGCGCGCAGGCGCAGAGCATGACGACGAACGAGGTGAAGGGCACAAACCTTTCGGGCAAATGGCGCGGCACGCCGGGTCTCGTCACGAAAGGGCCGGATGGGAAGGTCATTTTCCTGTTCGGCGAAACGCAGCCCTCCGTCGTCTGTTCGCCGCTGCAGGTTTGCGATATTGAGTTGCAGGGCGGCGAGGTTGTTCGCGATGTCCTCGTCGGTGACACCGTGCGCTGGAAGGTGGAGCCTGCTTCCTCCGGGGCGGCAGGTGGGCAGGCGATACATCTGATCGTCAAGCCGTCCGAACCGGGCCTTCTCACCTCGATGGTCGTCACGACCTCCCGGCGAACCTATCATATCCAGCTCAAGTCCCATCCGAGCCAGTACATGGCGCGCGTGGGTTTCGAATATCCGGAGGACGTATCGACCAAGCTCGCCGACATCAATGCCCGCCTCGAGACCGGCGGCATTCCCGGCACGGCGCCGGATAAGCTGAACTTCTCCTATTCGATCAGCGGCGGCGCATCGTGGAAGCCGAAGCGGGTCTATTCGGACGGGGTGAAGACCTACATCCAGTTTTCGAAGTCGATCTCCGGTCAGGATGCGCCGGTGCTGTTCGTCGTCTCCGGCGGCCAAAACCGCATCGTCAACTACCGTATGAAGAACGACATGATGATCGTCGACTATGCGGTCGACAAGGCGATCCTCGTTTCCGGGGTGGGTTGGCGGCAACAGAAGATCACCATCCGGCGGGGAGGTTGAACGATGCGGAAGCTTCTCCCGTTTGTCATCGCCGCGGCATTGCTTACCGGTTGCCAAACTTCTGACGATGCAATGACCACCAGCTCAACGCCTGTAGCCGTCACCGGGCCGGCCGCAAGCGCCATTGCCGGCGACATGGCAAGCCGGCTCGCCGAGCAGATCGGCCCGGCCGGTACTGCGACGACGATCAAGATGGACAAGGACATATCCGAGTTCGCGACAGCCCTCGAGGCGGCCCTGAAGGGGTGGGGCTACACGGTGATCACGGACGGCAAAGTCGCCAAGGACATCAAACCGGTCGAGCTTGCCTATGCAATTGATGGTTTTGACGGGCAGGTGCTGGCGCGGCTTTCGACGCCTTCGATCGCCCTTAGCCGTGCTTATACGACGACTGCGGCGGGTGCTGTGCCGGCTAGTCCGCTTTCGGTCATGCAGCGCAACTGACGGAGACGAATATGGTCCAATCGCTCCAGCTTGGCGCGTCCAACCAGGCCGACGATCAGAATGGCATGCGCCGCCTCAATCGCCTGCCAATCATCGTTGCCATCATCGTCATCGTGCTGTTCTTCGGTGTCGTCGTGATTGGCCTGTCTTGGCGCGGGCTCTCGTTCAACCGTGGCAACGACATCGAAAGCGCGTCCAACACCCCAGCGACAAATTTTGGCGACCAACTCAAACGCGGTATATCGGATGGAATCATCGGGGATCCGCTTGAGCGCGAGGCTTTCCAGCCGACGCCTGTCACTGAGCAGAAAGTCGAGAGGCAAGAACCGGTCGTTGAACGCCGGCCCACAGATGGGCAGGAGCAGCGGACCAGGCTCGAATCCGAAGAGGAGTGGAAAGCGCGCCTGAAGCGAGAGCAGGATGAGCAGTATATCCGCGAGGCCCAGCGCCAGCGGATGGCCCGCCTCCAGGCCCGCGCCACGGCGCTCGATTCGCCGCTGAAAGTCGACGCGTCCGATGCCGAAAAGGCCTCAGATCCCACGAGCACGGGCCGTCAGACGACAAAGGCCCCGATAAACAATGCGTCGGACCTTTATGCTGCCGCGATGAAATCCGGCTTGATGGGTGAGAATGTCGATCCGAACGCCCAGACATCGAAGGAGGATTTCTTCAATCAGGACGTCAAGGACCTTGGCTACCTGCCGAACCAGGTCGTACCGCAGATGTCGCCCTACGAATTGAAGCGCGGTTCGGTCATCCCTGCCACATTGATCACCGGCCTCATTTCTGACTTGCCGGGGCTCATTACCGCGCAGATCAGCCAGAACGTCTACGACAGCGCCACCGGGTATCGTCTGCTCATCCCGCAGGGCGCAAAGCTGCTCGGCCGTTACGATTCCAAGGTGTCCTTTGGCCAGGAACGGGTTCTCGTCGTCTGGACAGACCTCATTTTCCCGAACGGTTCGACGTTGCAGATCGGCGGGATGGCCGGCACGGATGCCGAAGGCTATGGCGGCTTCAAGGACAAGGTCGACCGACATCTTTGGCGGACCTTCGGTTCAGCGGCCCTGGTGGCGATTATCGGAACGGGGATCGATATGTCGTTGCCCGAAAGTTCGACGCTTGCGACGCAGGATACGGCCTCGGATGCCGCGAGGCGGAATTTTGCGGAAAGCTTCGGTCGCGTCGCGGAACAAACGATTTCGAAGAATCTGAACGTGCAGCCGACGATCCGTATCAGGCCAGGCTACAAGTTCAACGTCCTAGTCGATCAGGATATTATTTTCCCGGGTTCCTATAGCGGCCGATAGCTCGGTTACGAGTCTCAGATTGGCGCTATTTCGTCGCGTTTGGTTAGTCCCTGCTATGCGGCCACGATGAGGTGGCGGCGCAGATCTTTCTCCGGCTATCTTTTTATTCAGAGAAATTGAATGCCATGTAGACGTGCGTCGATCTATCGTGCAACACTCTGGGTAAGCCTCGGGAAGAGCGGTATCATGGGTCATGACTCGAAGCCTCACTGGCTCCATCTTGCCGGACGTCACATCACATAAATAAGCGGCGCGCGAAAGTGCCGCGGATTGGGAGGGCTCGCAACTGCGAAAGAAGATAGGAGAAAGTCAGTGGACGGATACCTTCGCTCTCTCATCGACATGGCAGAAGCCGCGCACGATGAACGTATGATCAAAAGCGCCCTGAAAAGCTTTGCGAACTCTTCTGGTTTTGAGCGTTTCGCGTATTTGCAAACCGAAGGCGCAGCGATCTGTACCTTCAACTCCTATCCCGATGATTGGCAGGACATTTACCTCGGCAGCCAATATTCCCGCATCGACCCAGTGGTCACGGAAGCCAAGCGTCGCATGGAGGTGTTTTCCTGGACGGCTGATGATTGGAAAGCCCGTGGAACCTCCGAGCTCAAGCGCTTTCGAGACCAAGCGATCGAACACGGCATTCGCAGCGGGGTGACAATTCCCGTCGAAGGAAGTTTCGGCTCCACGATGATGCTGACCTTTGCCTCGTCGGAGAAGAAGGTTGAAATTTCAAAATTGCAGGATCCGCAGAAAGCGATGCGCGCAGTCCTGACGATCCATTATCGGCTGAAGATCATAGCTGCGGCGACAATTGTCGCCCCTAAGCGGTTACTTTCACCAAGGGAAGCGATGTGCCTCATGTGGGCAGCAAAGGGCAAAAATGCCCCGGAGACTGCCGTGCTCACGGGAATCAACCCGAGAACAGTGCAGCACTATCTCGACAGCGCGCGTCGAAAGCTAGAAGCAGCGACCGTTCCGCAACTCGTAGCGATCGCTAAGGACCACGGGCTGGTCTGAGCGTCATTCTTCGCCATCCAGGGCAACATCAGGGACATAGCCAAGCGCGTCGATGATTTCCGAAAGCTCCTCCTGCTGAGCTTCGGATTTCTTCTGACGCGCGAGATACTCGTCTTGCAGGCTCTTGAGCACGTCGCTGGAAGTCGTCGGGACGGCGGTCGCGCGGGTCCACTCTTCATAGACAGCTTCGTCCGCGACGAGCAGCCGGCGGTGTTCGAGGATTGCAGCGACTGCCAACGCCTCTAATTCTGACTTTTGCATCGAACTGCAGGGAGGTTCTCTCACATCTCTTTTGTCGTTCGCGTCGGATGAGTCCACGCCCTTCATCCGTTTCTCCTCTCACTTTATTCTCTCATTGCTCGAAAACAACGCCCTCGTCCGCATATACGGTTTAAGCGATGAGTGCACTGCCTGACTTCCAGACGATCATGCCCCTATATCCGAAGGGCGTGGATGATCAGCTGGACGAGCAATATCACGTGCCGTGCGGAATCGGAACTATCGTTCCTGGAACGATCATTCCTATTCAGGCTCCGCTCGCGTCATGGATCTCAAGGAGGTCATGGCGATTAATCTGCGTCGGATACGTCATGGCAAGCAACTGACGCAGGAAGAACTGGCGGACCGGTCGAGCCTGAGCGCGCGCTATATCGGGGCGATTGAGCGCGCCGATGTTTCCGCCAGCGTCACGGTCCTCGGCCAGATCGCCGAGGCGCTGGGTGTCGACCCCGGCGAGCTTGTGACAAAATCTGGATGACGGCCTCATCGCAGTGCGAGGTGTAGTAGCGGCGCGCAGCCTTTCATTGGTTTTGACAACCTGCGTGGAGTGTGGCCTGCTGTCCTCAGTCCTAGGACAGCGGACACTTGAAATGAAAAGCCAAGACACATGCGGGTGATTGTCTTTTCGGCGAAGTAGCTGACAAGTCCGAAATCCAGTGGCGAACAGAACCCCATACACTTGCGAATGCCTTGGCAAAAGTGCCGTTCCCGAACTCGCCAAATTTCCTGCACGCCACCGTCTCGTCCGGAGCTTCCGTTCCAGGGGATTCGTTGCGCCGGAAGTCACGAACATCGATCTGGTGGCGGGGAGGCTGCTGGTCGCGACGGACGGGTTCTGGGCAGAACTATCGCCAGCCGACCGGATGTCCTTTTTGGACGGTCGTTGCTACGAGGGAAGGGTTGAATATGACGATTGCAGCGTTCTTTGCATGAATGTCGCTGAAATCACCTATGCCGAGACGACTTTCAGCCCAGAGGCGGCTACGAATTTTTACATTCGCAGCGCGGAGCTTTTGGACCGGGCAATCACGCTCAATCCGGGCGGAGGCGGGTACTATCACGGAATCCGCGCCCTTGCGGCCTACATGCTTGGAGACTACCCGGCAGCGGCTGCCGGAATCAAACAGGCCGACCTCCAGAGGTTCCCGCTCTTCCACGTCGTGGCCGCCGTCATCTATGCGGAGGCCGGTATGCCGGATGGGGCCCGTCGAGCGGGCGAGACGTTCATGCGGATGCGTCCGGATTTTATCCGCAACATTCTGGCTGAGCTCACGATAAGAAACTACCGGCCCGAGGACCAGTTGCGCCTGGCTTCAGGACTTCGAAAGGTGGGACTACCAGTACCGGACGGCGTGGAGGCAGCGATCGCGAGCGCGGCCGCTGCGCCGCCTGACTAGAGGCGCATGCCCGACCATAGGCGCATGCCCGACCATAGCTAGCAGCTTTCCCTACCGGTAACTTCCGTGATGCTACGGGCGTGCCGCTCGTTCTTCGCCTAGTCTCCGCGCATAGGCCGTCGGCGACTGATGCTGAAGCGGCCGCCGAAGGAGCCTCAGATGCCAACCACCGAGCTTGACGATTAAGAGAAGTTGTCTTGCGGACTGCCGGGTTCATGCCCAGCCGGCAATGACGAGAATTCATTTGTGCGATCCACATTGCAAATGCCCACGCATCATATATATTCTTTCGAAGGAGAATAATTATGGCTGCAGCACTTCGCGAATACACACCCACTGAGGCGGCTGCCGTGAGTGAGATTGGCATCAAGTCGGTACACAACGCGATCGACAAACGGATCATTGGAAGACCCTCTACCAGCCACCGAAGCCGTGCGATCACTGACGACGATCTGCTGCGCCTGAAGCTCTGGTTCGGCGTCGGTTCGATCCTTTCCGCCGAGCGCCGGAAACGCCTCTTTGCCGCCATCGACGAAAATCCTGAAGCCGACACGGTCAGAGCGGACGACTATCTGATCGTCGACGTCGCAAGAGCGAGGGAGCACTTGGCCGCGCGCGGCGAAGCACTCAGGGAAGCGGACAAGATCATCCACAGCGTGAAAGGCTTGGTTGGCGGCGAGCCGGTCTTCAAAGGCACGCGCGTTCCAGTCCGAACAATCGCTGCGATGAAATTGCAAGGCGCTGCCACGGACGAGATCGTCGAGGGCTATCCGGCTCTCACTGCGCGCATGGTGGACCTCGCCGAAATCTGGGTAGCGGCTCATCCTGCCCGTGGGCGGCCACGAAAGTTGTCGGAGCAGGGACTGAAAGTGAAGTCGGTGAAGCGCTTGCCTCTCGGAAAGGCCGGTACCGAAAAGCCCTCGGGCACGGCTTCGTGAAGTTTCTCGTCGATGAATGCCTGCACACATCGCTCGTGGCCGTGGCTCAACATCACGGCCACGATTGCTTTCACGTCAATTGGCTAGGCCTTAGCGGCGAGACCGATTGGGATCTGATGCCTCGGATCGTCGCGGAAGATTTTACCTTCGTGACGAACAATGCCCGTGACTTCAGGAAACTCTATGCGCGAGAGGATCTGCATGCCGGCCTGGTAATCATCGTGCCGCAAGTTCTGCCGGGACAGCAGCGGGAATTGTTCACGCTCGTTCTGCAGGAACTCGCCGCTTCTCCGGATCTGGTGAACGAGGTGATCGAGATCGCCATCGAAGAGGGCGAGGCTCTGCTGACGCGCTATGCACTGCCAGAGTGAAGATCAATTCCCGCCAATCTTGACAGATCGATCCGGATCCCATGCCCCGACGTTATCTATCTGGCTCACACTAAGTTCATGCGTCGGAAACACACTAATTTCATGCTTTTGGACTCGCGATGAGTTTTCGCTCGACCGAACATGCAAAAAAAGACGAACTCAACGCTATTGCTGACCACCAATGCGAGACAGATCGACCCGTATCCCCGCAGTGCCAGTTTTCTTTTCGTCCGAAGGTTCACCCTCAGTCGGCAGCGGAGCCCAGGTATCGACTGTATCCGCCTTCGATTCTTCGTCCCGCGGTTTCCTTTGGTTGGCGAGTGCCCCGCCAGGATCCTCCGCTTGAAACACATTGACGCCCTCAAATTCGCCGGTCTTCCACGCATAGACCGCATCCTCGAAAATCTGGGGGAGGACGTCTTTGCTCGTGGGGTTGCCATACCATTTCGCAACGATCCTGAGGACCTTGGCGAACATCGCCGTGCCTTTGCGAAGGTTTTGGCAGGCATCGACAAGGTCGGGTTTCAGATCCGCCGGTTCCTTGACTCCCACGCCAGCGGGGAACTGGGTCAGCCCAACGCGAACGACCGCCTGACCAGCATATTGGCGCACGATCGCCATCGCCTCCTCGGCCGATGCCGCTTTCGGACCGAGGATCAATCGGCCGCCTGATTTGACGGTGACGGCGAGGGGATCGGCCGAGCCCGCGGCCATCACGAACTGCTCGACGATCGCGGGCTTGAGAGAAGGGTCTGCGCATTCTTTTATCAGGGCTGCGTCGATCATGGTGTCTCCTGAGCACTCAGGTGTTGAAGGCAACAACAAGCGGTTTTGCGAAGAGCTTCGCCCAGGCCGTCGTAGCGGCGCGCTGGATGGCGACGATTGAGGTCCCTTCGGTCCACCAGCCGTTTCCGACGGCGACGACAAAGTCCGGATCGTGCAGCATGGCTTGCAGGATCGGCCAAACGATCAGCTGCTCGTAGCAGATCAGCGGCGCTGCCCGGCTGGCACCGATCGGGACGACCGGGTTCGCAAAAAAATCCGCCCTGGCACCGCCACTCTCCCCGAACAAGAAACGCCACGGCTGCCACATCGAACCGGGAACCGGCATGCGTTCGCGATAGAGGATGCTGCTTCCGCCCTTCCCGTCGATCGCGACGAGGACATTGTCGTAGCCGGTGGCATCGAGCACCGTTGCGCCGGCGATGACCGTCGCATCGGTATCGCCGGACGCGCTCGTCCAAAGCCGCGCCACGGTCGGTGTCCAGAAACCGAGCGCAGTTTCCGGCAGCACCACGTAGCGTGCGCCATCACTGGCCGCATTCCGCACCGTTGCGATCAGGTCACGCTGGCGGTGAAGACCGGCGTTCCGACCGAGCGAAGGGCCCAATTCGAGGTCGACACCGCGCCAGCCATTGGGTAGACCCGGCTCTGTCCACGATGCGGCGGACCACAGCCAAAGGCCTGCGAAGGTGATGGCGACAGTTGGCCAAATGCGGGTTACGAGGCCCGCAAGGCCAGCTGTCATGCAGCCAAGGCCCCACCATCCCAATCCCGGGAACAGAGCACCCGCAGCCGTAACTGGATGAGCCCAGCCCGTGACACCGAAAGGCGGAATCGACATGATGATGGCTGCCAGAAGATAGCGAAACGGACGAACTCCGCTGTTCTTCGTCCAGAGGACCGTATGCACGGCAACGAAGCTCAAAGACGCGCACAGCCAGAGCAGAAGGCCCGGCCAGACGTCCGACGAATAGAACGCCGCTACGCCTTGCGGCAAACCACGTGATGCGGCCAGGAAATATCCGGCGGAGACAAGTGCCGCCACCAATCTCGTTCGCGCGATCGACCACAGAACGGGAAACCCCAGTGCGACAGGAAGGAGCAACACATAGCCGCTCCAGCCCATCATGCCGATCGCGATCGAAGCGAAAATCAACAGCGCCGGCCGAAGGTAGTCACGGCTCATAGGTGAACACCTCTTGCGCCCGACCGAGAATGCCGGAGATCGGCACCGGGCCAAAATACCGGGAGTCATAGGAGCCGGGGAATGCGGAATGCAGGAAGACATATCCTGGCGGTACGATGCCGCTCGGAAAGGGCGTCAACGGCCGGCCTTTTCCATCTCGTAGTGCGAGACTGGAAGAGGAAACCTCCCGCCCATCTACGCTCACGCTGACGCCGATTTCGACATGCTGTCCTGCAACGGCGATCACTGTCTTGATCAACGGTGCGACGCCGCCTGGGCAGGAACCAGAACGGAGATAGCCTCGTGCCCTCGCTGCCCGCATCGCCGCGGTTTCCGGCGGGCAGATGAACAGGAGGTCGTCGACTGCTGCCGGTCGATGGAGCGGGATAATGCGCCACAGGCCGAGTGGCTCGCTCGGTGTCAGATTGATGCGGTAGCCGCCGGCGACGGCAGTCACCACCAGCAGGATGGCGGCCACCGCCGCCATCGACAGAACCACAATGGCTCGTCGTCGCTGCGTGGTCATCGACCGGCGGGTTGCAGCCCCGGTCATTTCAGCGAGAGCCCTTGGCTCTTGGTTTGCCGCAGCGTCTCGGCCTGCTTGAGCGCTTCCGTCGTTCGTTCATAAGCGGCAAGTTGCTGGACCAAACGCATGGAATTCCACGCAGACTGGACCTCCGCCTTCTGGCCGGCCGTCATTCCTGCTGTGACGGTCTCGAAGGTCTTGCCATCAGTGTCTTTCGCAGCCAAAGGCAGGAATGTCCGTTCTCCGAAGCGCTCGGACACAGCCTTAGCGAAACCTTCGAGTTCGGCCTTCACCATTTTGTCGGCCAGCGCATATTCGAGGCCTGCCGGAAGATCGTTGCGATCGATCGCATCGCGCACGCGTTCGAGCGTTTGCTTGGCCGCTGGAGAGAGCGCCGGGATGTCGACCGAAACCTTGAGTCGGACCGCGCGCTCCTCCGTCTCATGTTTAAATTCGGCCTCGGCCCGCTCACGAAGGTAGCGTTCAAGATTTCGGGCGAGCGCCGGCACATTGGCAACTGCTTTATCTCGATCCTGCTTATCGGCGCGGCTGGCGAGAAGACCTGTCTTGCCCTTGAGGGCGCCGAAGCTCTCTGGCTCGCCGGCAATCTTTGCGAGGGTGGACTGCGCCACCGACTGGTCTTGGACCATCGCATCGACATTGATGGCCTTGAAGGCCGCTTCCGGCTGCGCGTAGACGAGATGGAAGCGGGTCGAGACGTCCTCCCATTGTTTTTTCAGACCGGGATCGGCGGCGAGCTTGTCCTCGACAGCCTGCTCGAGCGATTTCGGGAAGGTGGTGATGCCTGACACCATGGGCTTGGCCTCCTTGATCGTGTTCGGGATTGCTTGCTTGCTGCTGCCGCGGACCAGTCCGAGCGCCGCGCCGATGGCGGCAAGACGGGCGCCGAGATCGGCGAGCTTCTGTTTCTGCCGGACGGTCCATTCGAGACGATCGCGCGCGATCGTGCGGGCGACGTTGACGAGATGAAGGCCGCGGGCTTCCGCGAAGTGTAATGCCTGCCGGTAGAACGACGCCTTCTCGTAATCGAGGGTCGTCTCCTTGGCGTTCCGGCGCGACAGGATCGGGATAAGGCCACCGGATTTGGCAAAGGAGCGGCGACCGTAATAGACGGCGAGATCCTCGCGATGGCGTGTCATAGCAACGTAGGTGAGATGACGGTCCAGCGACAGCGAGGCCAGCACTTTCACGCGGTCGACGGTCGCGCCCTGGCTCTTATGGATCGTGGTCGCATAGCCGTGATCGAGGTTGCTGTAGAAGCGCTGCTCGATCGTAACCTGACGGCGGTGCTCGCCGTCACCGATCTCCGCAACGATCCGGCCAGGTACGGCTTCAAGCACCTTTGCGAGCATGCCGTTCTTGACGCCAAGGCTGCCCTCGTTCTTGAGGAACATGATCTGGTCGCCGGTCGCGAACATGCGGGTTCCGTCCTCTGTCTTGAACGGAAATCCGTCTGCGACGACGCCGCGCTCGACCAGCTTGGCGCGGGCCATATCGTTGAGCTTTCGGACGTCGCGGCGAAGGTGTGCGAGGATCAGGCTGGTCTTCGAAGGGTCGTAGTCGTGGTTCCAATCGGCAATGAGGCGTTCGACCGCTTGCGCCTTGAGGTCCAACCCCCTGACGTGCCCATTTGCGCGATAGGCATCGACCGCTTTGGCGACGTTGCCGCGCGCCAGATCGAGCGAGGCGTCGCACATCCATTGCTGCCGCTGACGATAGATGGTTTCGAGTTCGGCATAGCCGATCCGGTCGGCAATCGCGCGGAAGGCGGCACCCGCCTCGATCGGCTGAAGCTGTTCGGGGTCGCCGACCAGAACCAGTTTCGCACCGGCCTTGGTGACGGCTTCAACGAACAGCGCCATCTGCCGCGACGACACCATGCCGGCCTCGTCCAGCACAAAAACCGTCTTGTCGTCGATCTGGTTACGGCCCTGGTTCCAGCGCAGCTCCCAGGACGACAGTGTGCGGGAAACGATGCCACTTTCCTTCTCCAAACCTTCGGCGGCTTTGCCAGCCAATGCTCCGCCGACCACACGATAGCCGGCCGTTTCCCACGCCTCGCGCGCAGCCTTCATCATCGTCGTCTTGCCGGCGCCGGCGCGGCCGATAACAGCGGCAATCCGCGTGGCCCCGGCGACATGTTCGATGGCAGTTCGCTGCTCATCCGACAAACGGGCATGCCGCGCAAAGGTCGCCTGCAGCACCACCTCACGGACGCCATGGGAGGCGCGACCGGAGAGCCAGATCGCGCGATTGGCCATCTCGGCTTCAAGCCGGATCATCTCGCGCGTGGTGTACTTCGCGGGTTTCCGAATACCTGTCGCAAAGGTGATCCGCTCGCGTTCGAGCGGGAGCGCTTCCGGACTTTGCAGAATGCGGACCATCAGACTTTGGAACAGAGCGACATCGTCGATATAGCGATACAACACCTTCGCAACATCGCGTTCGTCGAAGACGCTCTTCTCCCGGGTGATCAGGTCGAGCACAATCTCCGGACGGCGCTGGATGCGCCGCGCGTTCTCGCTGCGGCGCTCCTCCTGAAGCTCGACGCGTTCGAGCTTACTCGCCGAGGTCTCCCGCGGCCGATCGGATTGCTCCGCCTTGCGCTCGATGGCTTTGACGCCGACGCCGAGGTGAACGGTCGGCTCAAGCGGAATACCCTGCTTTTCGAAGGAACGGCCATCCATGTGGATATCCAAACCAGCAAGCGCCAGATGTTTGTTCTGGCAGGCAAACCAGCCGTCGCGAAACGCATTGAAATCCTCAGTGCTGCCGGCCCATAGCTCATAGACGATCTTGCCGGCGTCATTGCGGATCGGCTTGCCGTCCGGGGCGAGCACCGCGACCTTCTTCGAACCGAAACCGTCTTCGGTCAGCGGGCGCAATGTGGTCATGAGGTGGACATGAGGATTGCCTGGAGCGTCGTGATAGACCCAGTCGGCGACCATGCCCTTCGCAGTGATGTGCCGCTCGACAAAGTCGCGCATGAGCGCGATGTTCTGCTCGGCCGTCAGCTCGAGCGGCAGGGCTATGGTGACGTCCTTGGCGAGCTGCGCGTCGGATCGCTTCTCGAAGCCCTCCACCTTATTCCAGAAGGCCTCGGATGCCCCGGCGACCGAGCGATCGGCAATCATCGAACGCAGCCATTCGGGCGAGTCTGCCGGAATGACGAACTCCTCATGCAGGAGGCCTTGCTTGCGGGTGTAGTCGATCGTCCGGGCTTCCCGCTCAAACTCCATCTTAGCGCAGTGCCGGTAGGCCGCCGACAGGACGGCGCTGCGGCCGGAGCCACGGGCGACGACGCTGACGGAGAAGTGAGGGACGGCCACGGCGAAATTCCTTCCCGCTTGCGAACAAAATCAATGAGTTCGTCAGAAGCGAGAGACCCGGACCGGGCCTCAGCAAGGGCGTCGCGTCAGCGACGTATAATTGCGCCCTTGGAAGCCGCTCCTTCGGAACGGCCGGGATCATTCACCAAAGCATCGCCGTTGGCGATTGTAGGATTCACAGTAGTGCGTTCGCTACTGAAGTTCCGGAAACTGGCTTCGAAAGACACGCTTTCTCAGCCATGGAGACAATCGGACATGAAGAAGCCCTCCGCGAAAATCCGCGACGAAATTGCCAAACTGCAGGAGCAGCTCAAGATTGCCGAAGCCCGGGAAGCAGAGCGGATTGGCCGGATTGCGCTTAAGGCCGGCCTTGGTGAGATCGAAATCGACGAGGCGGAGTTTCAGGCTGCGTTTGAGCAACTGACGAAACGGTTTCGCGGAGGGCAGGGCGGTACGACCGGAGGGAAAAGGGGCGCAGGCGATAGCAGCGGCGCAACGTCGACCACGGCGGTCGAGTCTGGCCCGAATGCGGGCAGGGCTGGCGAGGCTTGAGCGCATGGCGAGGACTTTGACATCCGACGCCCGCAAGAAGGACACGCGCGAAAAGATCGAGCTCGGCGGCCTGATCGTCAAGGCCGGTCTGCGCTACGAGAAGCGCGCGCTGTTGCTGGGCGCGCTGATCGATACAGCGCGCCGCATCAAGGGTGACGATGGCGAGCGCTCCAGGCTCACGGCAATCGGCGTGGAGGCCTTCGGCAATGACGATCAATAGGATTGCGCTCGTTGTCGGGCCAGCGGCGTTGATGATCCTGGTCGTCATCGGAATGAACGGGATCGAGCAGTGGCTTTCAGGCTTCGGAAAGACCGAGGCCGCACGACTGGCATGGGGGCGGGCGGGCATCGCGTTGCGCTATGTCGCCAGTGCGGCGATCGGGATTGTTTTCTTGTTTGCGAGCGCCGGCGCGATCGACATCAAGCAGGCAGGTTGGGGTGTCGTTACCGGATGCAGTGGGACGATCCTGATTGCGGCTGCACGCGAAACGGTGCCCCTTGCCGCTTTCACGAAGTCGCTTAACGACGAGAGGTCGGTCTTGGCCTATCTCGATCCAGCAACGGCGATCGGAGCGGGCGTAGCACTCATGTGTGCCTGCTTCGCACTCCGCGTCGCGCTCATCGGCAATGCGGCATTCGCACGGGCGGAGCCGAAGCGCATTCAGGGCAAGCGAGCCCTGCATGGCGAAGCGGATTGGATGAAGCTCACAGAGGCGGCGAAGCTGTTTCCCGATACTGGCGGCATCGTCATCGGCGAGCGCTATCGCGTCGACAAAGACAGTGTCGCGAGCCAAGCGTTTCGAGCCGATAGCGCTGAGACGTGGGGCGCCGGTGGCAAGTCGCCGTTGCTGTGCTTTGATGGCTCCTTCGGCTCGTCGCACGGGATCGTTTTTGCCGGTTCCGGCGGTTTCAAGACGACGTCAGTGGCGATCCCAACGGCGCTCAAATGGGGCGGCACGCTGATCGTGCTCGATCCATCGAACGAGGTCGCACCGATGGTCTCCGCGCATCGCGGCGGAGCGGGGAGGGACGTGTTCGTCCTCGATCCAAGGAAGCCGGACGGCGGCTTCAATGTCCTGGACTGGGTCGGCCGTTTTGAAGGTACGAAGGAAGAGGATATCGCCTCGGTCGCATCATGGATCATGAGCGACAACGGAGGCGCGCGCGGTGTCCGTGACGACTTCTTTCGAGCGTCAGCTCTCCAGTTGCTCACGGCACTCATCGCCGACGTCTGCCTGTCCGGTCACACGGACGAGAAGGATCAAACGCTTCGGCAGGTGCGCATGAATCTCTCTGAGCCGGAGCCGACACTGCGCAAACGGCTGCAGGACATCTACGATAATTCGGGCTCGGATTTCGTGAAGGAGAACGTCGCAGCCTTCGTCAACATGACGCCGGAAACCTTCTCCGGCGTCTATGCCAATGCCGTCAAGGAGACACACTGGCTTTCCTATCCGAATTATGCCGCCCTCGTGTCGGGAAAGAAATTCTCGACCAGCGACATCGCGGCGGCAAACACCGACGTCTTCATCAACATCGACCTTAAGACGTTGGAGACCCATTCCGGTCTTGCGCGGGTCATCATCGGCTCGTTTCTGAATGCGATCTACAATCGCGACGGACAAATAAAGGGGCGCGCGCTGTTTCTCCTCGATGAGGTCGCCCGCCTCGGCTACATGCGGATCATCGAGACCGCGCGCGACGCCGGCCGCAAATACGGGATCACGCTGACGATGATCTATCAGTCGATCGGCCAGATGCGCGAGACCTATGGCGGCCGCGACGCAGCAAGCAAATGGTTCGAGAGTGCCAGCTGGATTTCGTTCGCGGCCATCAACGATCCCGAGACCGCCGATTACATCTCCCGACGCTGCGGCATGACCACGGTCGAGATCGACCAGGTCAGCCGCAACTTCCAGGCAAAGGGATCGTCTCGAACGCGCTCGAAGCAGCTCGCGGCACGACCGCTCATCCAGCCGCACGAAGTTCTACGCATGCGGGCCGACGAGCAGATCGTGTTCACAGCCGGCAACGCGCCGCTGCGATGCGGCCGCGCCATCTGGTTCCGCCGCGAGGATATGAAGTCATGCGTTGGCGAGAACCGGTTTTATTCGATGGGCGGAAGGGAGAAGGAAGGTTCGAATTCGACGCCTGCGGTAAAAGCCAATGAAACCAAACCGACTGTAACGTCTGCCGGCGAAGAGGGATGAAAAGCTTGGCGCAAAAGAACGTCATACCGTTCAGGAAAAATCGGAAGGTCGCGAATGATCGTCCCGGCATCAATGCGTCGCGATCGACGTTACGTCGTCACCGTGGCGGTCGTGGCAGAGGCATTCCGATCACCATGGTTTGGGCCGTGGTGATCGGCGCCGCCGGCTGGCTGTACCTCGATCACAATGGCCATCTCGACAGCGCTGCTGTCTTCGCCAAAGCGCCGGCACAAGATGCGCTATCGGCGTCGTTCGTGTTCTGCGGCGACAGCCGTCGCATGAACTGCGTCGTCGATGGCGACACCTTCTGGTTCGGGGGCGAGAAAATCCGCATCGCCGATATCGATACGCCTGAACTCAGCCCGCCCCGCTGCGAGGCTGAACGGATCAAAGGTGAAGCGGCAAAATCCCGCCTGATGTCGCTGCTCAACGCTGGAAAATTCTCCCTGGTGGCCGGGTTCCGTGACGAAGACAAGTACGGTCGCAAACTTCGCACCGTGTCTCGTGCGGGCCATTCATTGGGCGATGCTTTGATCAAGGAAGGGCTGGCACGCTCATGGGACGGCGCGCGCCACGGATGGTGCCAGGACCAGTGACAGCGATTACGGCTATTCTGCGCGGGAGAGGGATAGGGGTTTGGGGAGAGGGTGGAGGGAACCGTCTCTTTCCTCTGAGAGGAAGTTTGAAGGAGGGGCTCGCCCTTCCTTCATGGGGTGAGGTGAGACGGGCGGCAGAGCCACCCTTTCAGAGCCGATCCGGCCGGTCGATCCGGCGGGACCGGCTCACAGGTAGCCAAAGATCAGAGGCGGCGAGCCGCCTCTGATCTGGAGCTCAATCCTCGCCCGGGTCGAAAAAATGGCTCCCCGTCCTCATGGCCGATATGCCACCGTTTGTCAGACCACCTCGACGGGAGGTAGATCTCGTCCCCACCGAAGTGCGCAATGATGATCTTGTCCGCCTCGTGGAACAATCCGAAATCGACCCTGTTGTCGATTGCCCGAAGCAGCGCCGCAGACAGAAACTCGCGCGAGATATCGGCGGGCAGATGCACTTCCGCATCGAAATCGTCGCGCAAAACGCTCAAGCCAATCCGGCCGTTGATCCGCTGCCTGGTCTTCGCCAATCGGCTGAGTGATTTGATGCTTTGTCATCAGGAGTCTCCTTTTCGTTTCTGACGAAAGGTGTCCGCACCGTAGCCCGTGAGGGGTCAGGGACCGCGGAACGCGGCCGCCGAGCGGCAAGCGGAGGAGCCGATTTTGTCTGTGCCGCTTGCGGTGCAGGCAATATTGGAGGGGCCGCGATGTGCTTGACCCCGGAACGGCGGGTGCACAATTGGACGTCAGAGAGAGATAGAACCGCGTCCTGAAGGGACGCGACCGCTTGCCATCTCCGATGGCCGTAGGACTTTCCGGCTGTCTCCGGACAACGATATTTTGCTGAGGCATGCTTCCTGCTGCGAGAGGATCGTGACCCGACTGGGCGTGCGGACTCCGATCGCAGCGCGACTAGAGCCGTGCGCGTCGGCGCCTCGCCCGGGCCCGACTCTTCACGGAAATGAATCGGTCGCAATTGTTCGATTCACATATGTCGTTGGACGTGTCAGGGGCATGCCGCGATGATGTCAACATGATCGCACAGCCTTACCAGCTCTACATCGAACGTACTGACGAGGCGAAGAACATGGCTCGCTTCTATGCCATGCAGATTTCCATGTCGCTGTTCGGTGAAACCTGCCTGATACGTCGCTGGGGGAGGATCGGGACATCGGGGCAAATGATGATCCATCATTTCGGGCGGGAGGAAGAGGCCGTCAGGCTGTTCCTCGATCTGACACGACAGAAGAGAGCCCGTGGCTATCGACCGAGGACCATTGCCCAGCTGCCGTCAGCTGACCAACGATGACGCCCGCGGCGCAACAATGCAAAGGGCCGCTGAAGCGGCCCCGGCGCGTCATTTGCGGCGGTTCCAGTCGGTCTCGAACGAAACGTCGATCTCGATGAACAAGGGGATCTTAATCGAAAGCTTCAGACCGAGCTTTCCCTTGCGGAAGAAATGACAGATCACCTTCCCGAGATTGCGGAGCCGGCGGCCCGTGGCTGCGAGGAACTGGGCGAGTTGTCGCATGGTGGGTTCTCCTTTCGAATTGCTGATATCGCGGGGATCGACTGCAGACCTCGAAGGAGGGTGGCACCGGAACGGTCGAAGCGGGAGCGGAGAACCTGGTCGCCTGAGTTTTGAGTGGGCGAGGAGCCGCCTGCGGCGGGGAAAATCTGGCGGCGTAAGGTTGCGTCCTGACGAAGGGGATGCATCATCCCCAGATGCAGATAACAGTCCGTCGAAAGGAGAGAGGCGACGGCTCGGTCAGCCCTCTACGGCGAGTGCTTGAATTGGGGCAGGGAAGAAGCCGCCTCAGAAGGGCGGCTCGGCCTCGATCACACCGACCTGTTCGGCCAGGTGCACGGCGAGCTAGGCCCGGGCAAGGTCGAGTTCGGTCTCGATCTGGCGGCGCTCGGCTGCGTCGCATGTGTTCTTCAGCTCGGCGCGTAGTTCTTCGATGTGCTGTTCGATCGTCATGGTCTCATCTCCGTGAGTTCGTGAAAGACGACCTGCAGGGCGGGACGGGCTGGCGGGGTCAGGGATCGCGAATGCGACCGCCGGAGGCGGCGGGTGGGGGAGCCGATTTCGTGTTGGCGCCACAGGCGGCGGTGCGAAATTGGGGGTAACCGCTCGTCCTTGACCCCGCCACCCCGGCCCGGCAACATCGGCGATCTGAGCGGCTATCCCCATTTCCGTATTGCGCCGAAAATGCCGGGACCGGGCTCGACGCCTGGTTCCGGCTTCACATTTCGGTGGAAGAGGCCCCGCCCGATGGGCGGAGCCTCGAGGAGCTCAGTCGCGATTGGCGCGAGACCAGATCAACTGGTAACCGTCCTCGCCTTCGACCTCGGCCAGCGTTGCGTAGATCGGAGCCGGGAAGCTCGGGTCGTCCAGCTTGACCGAGAGGTAGTCGCGGTCCGTCTGTTCCGAGCGCTTCTGCCATGCGGCGCCGAGCTCGACGTTGCCGGCGTAGATGCGGAAGTGCGGGCCCTTGTCGGAGGGGTTCTCGATGCGGGCGATACGGGCTTTGACGTTGAGGGCGAGCGTGCGGATCGAGCCGGAGAAGCCGTTTTCGGTGGAGGTGAAGGTGCCGATGGTAGCCATGTCCAAGTTCCTTTTGCTGTTTCGGGCCGCTCCATTGCGGCCTCGATGGCTGTCGCAAGGACCGGGGACGATCGGACCGCACCCAATGGGCCGAAATGAAATGGAGGGCGGCCGGGAGGAACTTTGTTGCCGCGCGAGGAATGGCGGCGCCGCCGCCAGGGGAAGAAAGTTTCGGATGGCCGTTGCGGGAGGACGATCGAGGCGAAGCCGCTCTCCGGTCAGACATGCCTCATCGAGCCCGCAGAAGGGAGCGCCGCTAACGTCAGGCAAAGGGACGTGGCAATGGCCGCCGCACACAGTTGGGCCGTGCTCTGGTCTCGGCGTATTTGCGGACCAATCACTCCGGCCTTAGTTCAGGCCGTACCAGGTCCCGCGACCCGCTCCATGAAGGGTAAGATGCCCCTGCTCGGTCAACGCCCGAAGATGATCCTTGACGGTGTTGCGGCTTGCGCCTGTGGCCTTGGCCGCGTCCATCACCGTAACCCGCCCACGCTCACGCGCCAGTTCGAGGATCGCGACCGACAGCTCCGGCAGGTCGCCCAGCAGGATACGTTCACGCTCGATCTTGCGCTCGAGCCGCTGCTTTTGGCGCTGCAGGCTCCGGAGGAAAAACTCGACCCACGGATTCCAGTCCTGTTGGTCTGTCCGGATTGTGCCTTGCGTTCGACGAAGCGCGAGGTAGTAGGCTTCCTTGTTCTGCTCGATAACGCTTTCCAGGGAGCTGTACGGCACGTAGGAATAACCCGCCCGAAGGAGGAGCAGAGTGGTCAAGGCTCGCGATAGGCGGCCATTGCCATCCTGGAAAGGATGAATTTCCAGAAAAACCACAACGAAGACAGCGACAATGAGCAGAGGGTGGAAGGTGCCATCCTTCTCCTGTGCCTGTTGCCAGGCCACCAGGTCCGACATTCGACCCGGCGTGTCGAAGGGGGAAGCTGTCGCGAAGACGACGCCCAGGCTTCGTCCATCTTCGTCGAAGGCTTCGACATTGTTGGCAAGGGTTTTCCAGTTTCCCCTGTGTCGCTCATCCTTGGTCGAGTGAGCAAGCAGATCCCGATGGAGTTGGCGGATGTGATTTTCGTCAAGCGGGATCGCGTCGAAGGCGGAGAAGACTGTTTCCATCACCTCGGCATAGCCTGCGACCTCCTGTTCGTCGCGGCTGGTGAACGAGCCGATACGGAGGTTCGAGAGCAGCCTTTCGACTTCGCGGTCGCTTAGTTTTGCGCCTTCAATGCGGGTCGACGAGCCGATGCTTTCGATCGTCGCCACCCGCCGCAAACTGGACAACCGGTCGGGCGCGATGCGGCCGAGCGCTCGCCACGCACCTTTGAATTCGTCGATCTCGGCGATCAACGACAGGATCTCAGGCGTGATACGCAATTTCGCAAGATTAAGGACTGTCATCCATTATCCCATCCGTTTCCATCCAAATGGGATATGGCACATCGAGATCCATTTTTCCATCCATTTTCATCCAATATGAACTAATGGACGGCGGAAGTCACAACGAGGAGGCCCCGCCCGGCGGGCGGAGCCTCGAGGAGCTCAGTCGCGGTTGGGGCGCGACCAGATCAACTGCAGCCCGTCCTCGCCACCGACTTCGGCGAGGGTGGCGTAGATCGGAGCGGGGAAGCTCGGATCGTCCAGCTTGACCGAGAGGTAGTCGCGGTCGCTCTCGCTGGAGCGTTTCTGCCAGGCCGCACCCAACTCGACATTGCCGGCGTAGATGCGGAAGTGCGGCCCCTTGTCTGAGGGGTTGTCGACGCGGGCGATGCGGGCCTTGACGTTGAGTGCGAGGGTGCGGATCGAGCCGGAGAAGCCGTTTTCGGTGGAAGTGAAGGTGCCGATGGTAGCCATGTCCAGGTTCCTTTCGCTTGTTTCGGGCCGCGCCCTTCGCGGCCTCGATGGCTGTCGCAAGGATCGGGGACGATCGGACCGCACCCCGAAGGGGACGAAACGAAGTGGAGGGCGGCCGGGAGCGGCTTTCTTGTTTCGCGAGGAATGCGAACGCAGTGCGCAGGGGAATAAAGTTGCGGACGGCCGTTGCGGGAGAACGATCGAGGCGTAGCAGGTCTCCGATCAGACATGCCTCATCGAGCCCGCGGAG